>CAVQRT010000010.1:0-26652 GCA_963715195.1 Thermodesulfovibrionales bacterium
TGTCCGACTGCCGTCGTCTTGTCTGTCACAAAGGCGCTCGATGATTCTTCTATAAGGTGGCACCACCGCCTGCTGCTTAAACTTGCGGATTGATGTATTCTGCCTTTCTGCTCGAAGACCACCCTGCTTCATTCTTCTTTTTTCGGGGCAACCGATTTCTTTTTAGGGCCTCAGCTTGGCCTGCTGAAGGAGCATTTTCGGAGTCATGGCGAGAGTCCCAGCAGTCTTTGCGGGACAGGTTATTCACACTCCCAAGGGGCTCCAGGGGTCTCATTGTTCCTGTTCGGTTGGTACAGGTCGTCCGTCCTCTCTGCGCCTTCCCGGAGGAGGAGCCGAAGCCGATGACCGAAGCCAACGGAAGATCGTGAAGTTTACGCGGCTATTGCATCCATGCAGGAGACGTCTGCGATGTTCCGTGACATAGTTCTGCGTCGATAAGGCTTATCAGGATCTCATCATGGGGGTCTCTTATGATTTGGAGACGTGTCTCGTGGGAATCGTTGATCGACAAGGTAACGTAATTTTTGATCGAAACATCGGATGGTCACTACGAAGAATTCGTTCAATTCGAGACTCAAAGATTGTGTCCGGCATATCGCGGAGCATGTTGAAACATGAGTCTCCAAATGCGTGTCCAGAAAATCGGATGGCAGGGATTCACTGAGGGCAAGGACAGCAGATCTGCATGTAGCTCCTCTGGCGAGGCTGATGTTGCTGATGCCATGGCGACGCCGCTTGCTCTGGCAGAATGGAGAGATGTTCAGGATACTCGGAGGCAAACCAGCTCATGATACACTTGCCTTCCACTGGGCCCGACTAATGACCCTTTACGCAGCCGCATATGATGGAGCTGACTACAACGAAGATCACTGATCCGCACATCGAGAATACCGTCTCGACTCCGAAGAGCATAGGTATTCTTGAAGCCTACCACGGTACCCTGATTCGCCGTTCTGAAGCCGATAGAATCGATGATCAGACCGGAGCCAGATCTGAATCATTGCAACGGTGCACAATACCGCGCCGATCTGTATGTCAATTGAGAAAGCTCGCGAGTCATGAGAAGGGATTGCGGAAGAGTCTCCTCGACGTGGTTCAATAGCTTTCCGTCCTTCGACCCTGTTTTCCTGTGCAACCCCATATCGTACAGATCAAGAAGTATGTCCATACATGTCCGGATAGCCAAGGTCAATTCACGGGCTTGATCGGAATGCTCTATTAATATCGAGTTGAAAAGGGGATCACAGAGTGCGAAAGGTGTTGATTACTCAATCATTTGGTGAAAATATATATTCCAGAGGAGAAATATAGTAACAATGGCGACAGTAACGGTAGACTCTAGAGTCTTCAGATGCCTCAACCTATTTAAAAATAGCCGCAAGAGTCAGCTAGAGCTGAAGTCCGGTTGATACACTCGAAGCATCGGCTGATTGTCCTCCTTTTGAAAAGGACATTCATAATCATGTGAAAGAACAAAGAAAGACACTCAATCAATAAAGGATGAAGGCACCAGAAGAGCGCTGCAAGATCCAGTTTTTAATTGATATCATCAACAATTCTGTAAAAGGTTCATATGCAGCATTACATGAAGATTTGCTCCAAAACAATTAAAAATTCTCCTATCTCCTTGACAAGAACTTCAAGACTCCCTCACGGCAAGACAGAAATGGATCTACTGATGAGCCGCGTCTTGATGAACTGGCCCGGGTATCTGCATGCGGACTGCATGTGCCTGTTGCTTTGGGTCTGGCCGACGATCCCGGGCAGTCTTCGGCACTGTTCGGATATGACCGGTTCAGTCGCACGATCGGCAGATGCTCGAGGCGCTCAGCTTGATCCGAGGCTCAGAAAGACGACGTTGCCATCAGGATCAATTATGCAACAATTGAAATCAGCTCATCCAGAAGCTGACAGCAAAGAATCCCGACGGATCAGAGCAAAACATACAAAGACTTCAGGAGAACATCCAAGATGATGATGTCGAAGTGATTCACTACAATGAAGCCGTTTGCTAGTCTCGATTCCCTGAACCACTTCCACCAGATGACCTTGATTAGACCGATCCACAAGAAGGCCTGGAGCCGAGACCAGTCACCTTCGAACCCCGAAGCCGAACAGATCACACAGGTCATCGGAGAGATTTATCCTGAATGCCACGGTGTATTGAGGCATGAGCCGGTGGCAAGTTTTTTCTTCCTCGTGGAATTGCGCAGGTGCTCGATATCCTCACTTTAATTAATGTCATGAATCCCTCTGCATTGCAGTCTGTCCCAATGTACCGCGGTCTTGCCCGTCTGATCGGATGGATGCGCCGCTTTACAAGGTGACGTACAGGATGAAATCAATTTTCTGAAAACGCGCTATTGTTTCATGATTATAATTTTCTTCTCTGCATGTGAAAAGATTGATTCGTATGGAGAGAGGACGGAAATTTTCAAGGCAAAGTTCAAAGATAGAAGAGTTCGATCTCCTTTTTTCCGGATATATGAGCCTTAATCCGGACGTCATCATTGTCACCGGGGACCATTCCACGCCTGCTGTTTTGAAGCCATCGCTCACCCTGCCGGTTTCTCCTCCAAATCACCGTATGTGCTCGGGCAGACCTGCCAGCGGTTTACCGAGCGGGAGTGTATCAGGGGCGAACTGGGTATCTTCCGCATAGTTAACCTGATGACTTTAGCTCTGCCAACGCGGCAGGGGCTCAGAGAGAGCTTTGGTGCCTGATAGACGGTACGTGACCCCTCTGAATCCTCTAACTCTCGAATCTTCTTGTCGGATACCCATTGCCATCTTGAGATGGACGCCTTTAACCCTGACAGGGAAGAGGTAATCCAAAGGGCACGCGATGCAGGGATAGGGGCAATTATTACGATCGGATCCGACCTCGCCGGGAACAGGGGAGGCCTTGAACTCTCACAAAAATACGATTTTATTTACTCAACAGTCGGCTTTCATCCCCATGATGCAAAGGACTTTACGGAGGAAATATTCACCCAGATAAAAGAATGGGCAATTAAATACAAATTCCAAATCCCAAATTCCAAAAATCAAACTTCAAATACCAAAAACCAACATAGCAAAGTGGTTGCGATTGGGGAAATAGGACTCGATTATCACTACGACAATTCCCCGCGCGAGGTTCAGCGCATGGTATTCGGAAAGCAGCTTCGATTAGCGAAAGAACTGGACCTCCCGGTGATAATTCACAGCCGGGAAGCGAAAAAGGATACCCTTGAGATCATTATGCATTCTGGAGTGAACCGTGGTGTTTTCCATTGTTTTTCCGGCGACATGGATATGGCAGAGAAGGCGATGGCATTGGGGTTTCATATCTCGATTGCCGGCCCTGCGACCTTTAAGAATGCAAAGAGGCTGAGGGAGATCGCTCAGGCATTACCGGATAATTATCTGCTCATCGAAACAGATGCACCATATCTGACTCCAGAGCCTTTCAGAGGCAAACGAAACGAACCGTCCTATCTTGTCCATACTGCACAGGCAATTGCAGCCTTAAGGGGCGTCAGCCTCGAGGATGTGTCGCGGATTACCACCCTGAATGCAAAGCTGCTTTTCAGAATCGGCGGGATGCCGGATCAGAGGAAAATTGCCTACCAGATACGGGACAGTCTCTATCTCAACATCACAAACCGGTGCACCAACCGCTGCTCCTTCTGTATCAGGTTCCAATCGGATTATGTCAAAGGTCACAATCTGAGGCTTACGGATGAACCTTCTGAAGATGAGCTGAAACAGGCCATCGGGGCTCCGGGCCGGTATAAAGAGATTGTCTTTTGCGGTTTTGGGGAGCCGTTAATCAGACTTGAGGTAGTAAAAAACATCGCCCAATGGGTCAAGGAGAACAAAGGGCGTGTCAGAATCGATACAAACGGGCAAGGGAACCTGATACACGGAAGAAATATCCTGCCTGAATTGCAGGGTATTGTCGACAGCATGTCGATAAGCCTCAATGCCCAGAACAAGGAACTATACGATGCTGTCTGCCGACCATCCTTCCCGGATGCATATGACGGGGTACTCTCTTTCATTAGGGAAGCACAGAAGGTAATCCCTCACGTACAGGTTACGGTCGTCGCGATTCCCGGTGTTGATGTAGGAAGATGCAGGGAGATCGCGAAGGAATTAGGCGTAGATCTCAGGGTGAGAGAGCTGGATGTTGTTGGGTGATCGTTCGAAATGATATCCAGTGTCCTTCAGCAATCCCATGTTTATCACAGAATCCGGCATTGACCTCAACGACATATTTCGCATTCTTTATAGACCGGATAGCATTATACGACAATGGTTCTGTCTTTTTATATATTTTTATGACCTGCTTTTTCTCGTCAGCAAAGATGATATCGAGCGGGATATAGGTATTTCTCATCCAGAATGAGAGCGGGCCAGAATCCTGAAAGATAAATAACATTCCCAGCGTTATCAGGCAGGGAGCTCCGGTACATCAATCCTCGTGTTCTCTCAAAATCGGTATCAGCAATCTCGATATCAATTTTTGTGATTTCCTTCCGGTTTTTCTCCCCGAGGAAGATTAGTTCACCTTCTTTAGTAAATTGAGGGGATTCTGCCGCAATGGCGGATGGAGTGAAGAAGCGCTGGGCATTTACCTTTGAGCATCCGGAGAAGAGGGAGTGATGATGGACAAAAAAGGCGAGGAGGCAAAAGATGATCGCGATGAAAGCAGGGGTTTTGATTTTTCTTAGCATATATTGCTTACAAAAGTGTCAGTCCATGAGTCGTATAAATTCTTGTGTCATTCCCCGACGTGATCGGGGAATCCATTTTTATTAATTCTGGATTGTCCGGTCAGGCCGGACAATGACAACACATACTTTCTGCGCAGTACGCTGCCAAACAAAAACCGGACTGCCTATTATCTAACCTGTCAGCAGTCCGGCCATTCCATTCGGTACCCGAAACTTTCCTATCCCTGTCTTCAAAAAAAATTACACTTTGCCGAAATACCCTATTGTGCTACTCCTTGTCAGGATTGAGAAGCTCGTCTATCGCGGCCTTGAAAGCAGCATACGGCTGAGCACCTTTTACGATTTTTACAGCTTTGACGCTTTTTGCCGTTCTCCTGGACCCATCCGAGGAGTGATGATGGTGTTCCTCTAACGCCGGCCTTCTGCCCCTCTGACATATCTTTCTTAATCTCATCAGCAGTTTTTCCGCTGTCGAGACATTCCTTGAATTTTGGCATGTCCAAACCAAGCCCTTCAGCATACTTTACCAGGTCCTCAGGATTCAGGGCTTTTTGGTTTTCGAAGAGCTTGTCGTGCATCTCCCAGAATTTTCCCTGGTCTCCGGCACAGGCGCCTGCCTCGGCAGCCTTAAAAGCCTGTTTGTGGAACCCGAGCGGAAAGTCGAGGAAGTAGTATCTGATTTTGCCTGTATCGACATAATCTTTGACAATCTGCGAGACCGTCTCACGGACGTGTCTGGAGCAGAAAGGTCACTGATAATCAGAAAACTCGATGACTGCGAGTTTGGCATCCTTGCTGCCCTTGAAAGGATCCCCGTCGACATTGACGACGGTCTCCTTGAATTCGGCGGGAGCAGGTCTTGCCTTGATCTGACTCTTAATTCCCTGGAGTTCTTTCTGGATTGCCTGCTGCCCTTCCTTCAACCCCTTGATGTCTTCTTTGATGGTGTCAATTTCTTTGCTACTCTGAGAAAAAGCGGTTTGTGCGCTGAGGAGAAAAATAATAACCAGCGCGGGTACGACGAAAAAATTCTTCATACATGCTCCTTCCTGTAATTTATTTTAAATAGTTTATAAGAAAATGGAGCAGAAGGGAAGAGAAAATAAAAGTTTTAACAAAGGCTGGTGTCCGGGTATGTTTTTCATGAGCCGCGCTTCTATTCAAGGTCGAAAGTGGTATACTGTATTGCAGGAGATCCCTGGCATGAGTGAAAACGTTAAGATAGATTTCCTTCAAAACATACAACTCTTTTCATCGCTTGCGGAGCATGAACTGCAGCAGATCGCCGACAAAATACGGATAGAAGAATTCAGAAAGAATCAGATTGTTCTTCGCGAGGAAGATACCAATGAATACATGTACATCATTCTGGATGGACAGGTGAAAGTTATTCAGGCAACAGAAGATGGCAAGGAGATACTCCTTGCTATTCATAAGACCCACGATTTTTTTGGGGAAGTTTCGCTGATCGACGGGATGACGGCTCCGGCAACCGTGCAGGCGTCGGAAGATTCTTTTATCGCATTTATTTCAAAAAAGGATTTTTTTGCCCTGCTCTCCGCGCAGCACAAAGTGCTCGAAAAATTGTTGGAGATATTGTGCTCGCGACTCCGTGATTCATGGAAAAGAATATACCTCCTGAATTTCAAGCATGCCTCAAACAGGGTCAAGACCTTGTTTCTCTCTCTTTCTCTTGAAAATGGCATCCGAACTCCTGAGGGCATCGTGATCAACCTGAAGCTTACCCATCAGGAAATTGCTGACATGACCGGATTGACACGCGAATCGGTTACCCGCGTACTTGACAAATTGCAGAAAGACGGAGACATAGCCGTGCTCAAAAACAAACGGATATGCCTGAGTCAGAAGTTCGTAAAGAGCACAAATGTAATGGAGCAATAGTACAGAAATGCAAAAGGATATAAGTGCAGAAGTGCAATAATGCAGAAGGCTTCTGAGCCTCTGTTCTTTTGCTCTTCTGTAGTCAAACCGGCAACTAAAGCAAAAAAAGATAAGCCCAGAGAAGACATCCTGAGGTTGCGAGAATTTTTTCAGGCAGGCTCAGGCGTTTGCTCCTGATAATGAAGTAAATGCTGAGTGGAGATGTAAGAAAGCATGCCATCAAATACACCCATTTGGGAATGTGCGTTTTTTTCCGAGGGGATATGGTAGTAGCCGCTGCAAACAGGGCATTCGATCTCTCCGTTGAGTCTCTGCCCGCATTGAGCACATCGTGTGATCCCAAGTGCCTCATCGAGTTCGTCCTGGTGCATGAGGAATATTATACATAGAATTCGAGGATCCGAGGATTCAAGGGGGATCCAAGTGCAGATTGATAGTAATGATTATGACTCAATGAATGATAATTATTTAGCTTTATCTATGCTCTTTATAATGACTCTGTTTCAAAATTTTAGTTGGATCCTTGATCCCTTGGACCCCTATTATTTAACGTATGCGTATTCTCTTAGTTGAAGACGAAAAAAATGTAGCTGCCTTTATTAAGAAAGGGCTTGAGGAAGAGACCTATGCCGTTGATGTTGCCGAAGAGGGTCCTGAAGGTCTGTTGATGGCAACGGAAACCGATTTTGATCTCATCATCCTCGACGTCATGCTTCCCGGAATGAATGGAATAGAATTGTGCAAGACTCTCCGTACAAAGGGTATCATAAAGCCGATCCTTATGCTGACTGCTGTTGATTCCGTGGAAAGAAAGGTCGAGGGTCTCGAAAGCGGCGCCGATGATTATCTTGTCAAACCGTTTGCATTTTCTGAACTGATTGCGCGGATTAAGGCATTGCTCAGGAGAACTCCGAGCATCGTCAGCGAACTATCTCTCAACGATCTGCGAATCGATCTTTTTTCACGGAGAGTGTTCAGAGGGGGGAGAGAGGTTGTTCTTACACAAAAGGAATTTTCGCTGCTTGAATATCTGCTCAGGAACAAAGGAAGAGTCCTGTCAAGGACACAAATAATCGAGAATGTGTGGGGTTACGATTTTTCACCGGGTACAAATATTGTTGATGTACACATTAAGTCCCTGCGGGAGAAGGTGGACTCAGACTTTGAGAGGAAGCTCATCCACACGGTAAGGGGAACGGGTTATATCATGAAGGTTGACAATGATCTTTAAGACATTCAGAGGAAGATTTGTTTTCATCTCTGCAGGAGTGGTTTCGCTCTTGGGGGTTGCTTTTGCGTTATTGATCTATTTCTCTTACAGCAAGACCCTTATGGAGTCAATCGACAACTCCCTTCTCGCAGTTGCGAAAAGAGGTTCTGCCGGCGACGGCGAGGATATCTCTGATCCGAATATCAGCGTGGAGCTCCTCAGGATTGTGAACAATGAGTTTTATCAGGTTATTACCCATCAGGGAAAAGTGACAATCGCCTATCTTGAGAGCAATTATCCGTGGCCTGTCAACCGTCGATTGATCGATAAAGCTTTAAAGGGCTTGCCACAGTATGAGACTGTATATTACAAGTTTGAGAATCACCGGATACTCTATTATCCCGTTGATTCCGATACCGTTCTCCGTACAAGAAAATCCCAGGAGAGTTTTGACAGGGCAGTCGCGGAGCTGAAGAGGCTCTTGCTCTTTTCCTTCCCTCCTTTTTTGGTGATTTCCCTGATACTCGGATGGGTATTTGCCGGGAGAATGCTTGATCCTGTCAGGAGAATGAAGTCGCTCACCGAGCAGATCAGGCAAGGCAGGTGGGATAATCAATTGGATCTTGAATCTTACGGGAAGGAGATCAGTGAACTGGGATTGATCCTGAATGAAATGATCGGAAATATAAAGCGGTCGATGGAGTCCCAGAAGCGCTTCACTGCTGATGTCTCCCACGAGATACGCTCGCCGCTGACATCTCTGAGGGGGAGCATAGAAGTTGCCTTGAGAAAGAAAAGGGCTCCGGAAGAGTATGAAGACGTTTTGAGGAGTAATTTATCCGATGTTATCCGGTTGACGAGGTTGACCGACAATCTTTTGTTCCTTTCAAGGGCCGACCATCAAATACTTTCTCTCAGAAGGCAGTGGTTTGATGTCAAACACTTGCTCGAAGCCGTTGTTGAAGGGTTCCGCGACAGAGCGCTTCAGGAGGGTGTGCTCATTCACGAGGACTACCAGCACGAGCTTGAATTGAATGGCGATATCGAACTTCTTGAGCAGTCATTTTCGAATGTCATCGATAATGCAATCAAATACACGCCCCGCGGTGGCAGTGTGACCATAAAATCGCGTGCAGAAGGAGATGTTGTGAAAATATGGGTCAGCGATACGGGAATAGGCATCCCGGAGGATCAGATCCCTCAAGTCTTCGAGCGGTTTTACCGGGTCGACAGGGAACGGTCGAGAAGGCTCGGCGGAACAGGCCTGGGGCTTGCGATAACGAACTGGATAATTAAGGCCCACAATGGTAATATTTCTGTCGAGAGCATTGTTGATAAAGGGAGTGAATTTACCATCACCCTGCCCAAACTAACTGAAATCAGTATTTAATACGAGCCCCTTGGCCCTTTCTATCGTCATCCTGAGAGAAGAAACGAAAGATCTCTTTTTTCAGCCTGGCACCTTTCTTCAGACCGGTTGACATCAATTATATTACAGTGTAATATAATGTTTACAAAAGGAGGTACAATGAAAAGTGTCGTAAAAAGTGTCCGGCTTGACAAAAAAACTCTCTCTGAAGTTGAAAGTCTTCTTCGATTCAAAAATGAGACGTTTTCCAGTATGACAACCGAATTAATCACAGAAGCTATTAAAATGAGGAAGTGCCCGGGAATAATTTTTGTTGAAGGGGCAACAGGAAGACGCGCGAGGATTGAGGGTACGGGAATAGATGTCTGGGAACTTATCTCTGCTTATCATGATCTTAGGGATGATCTTCCTTCTTTAAAGGAGGCATTTCATTGGCTGACAGACAGGCAGATTATGGCGGCAATTGGCTATGCACGGATATATCCTGATGAAATAGAAATGCTTATCAGGAAAAATAGGGAGTGGAGTAGAGAAAATGCCCGCACTGAATTGCCTTTTACCCGACAGAAAGGATGAAACTTCTTCTGGATGAGGACCTCAGCCCGAAAATAGCCATTATTCTGAGAGACAAAGGTATAGATGCGCTGAGCATTCACGAAATTGGTAGGACAGGATTTACTGATTATGAGCAGTTGGAATATGCGGCCTCTGAGGGTCGTTGTTTTGTGACACGCAACAGGAATGATTATATCCTTCTTACACGCCAATTTTTCTCAAATGGTATGTCCCACAAAGGAGTAATAATTCTGCCGGCGACATACAAACTCAATGACTTCAAGGGAATTGCAAATGCGCTTTCAAAATATGTGTCAAAATGGGAAGAAGATTCCTCTGATTATCTCTTTGACTTTGTTTGATGATTTGCTTCTTGAAAGATATTGCCCGACACCCGATCTGAGTCGAGGGCAGGCTTGATTGGGCAATCCAATGAAAGGAACTGGATTCTCGGGCCCTCCAAAATGAAGGCGGACAAGCAAGCCAGAGAATGACAGTTTTGAGTTTGGCTTTTAGCCCTGTGCTCTTGGCGCAGGGTTCTTAACTTTCCTTGCATATATGTTTCAACTTTATCTGTATTCGGCATTATTGATGGATAGCATATATCAAATTTATCTCTGCCAAGGATTAATTACTTCAAGCCCCGGATAATCGAAATCTTTGGCATTGCGTGTAACAAGCCGTAACTCGAAATGTAAGGCTGTCGCAGCAAGAAGACTGTCGATGGCAGGAACCGGGCGGCCAACCTCTGCGAGCAGTCTGCCCCATCGGTCGGCAACAGGAATATCAATTGGAAGTATACGGCCCCCGAACCATGCTGTAAGTTCATGATCAAGCCAGAGGCGAAGCTTCTCTCGCCGTTTTTTATCCGTATGCCTTTCAATGCCTTTCCGAATTTCGCCAAGTGTTAGGACGCTAATGAAGAGTGCCTCAGTCGGAATCTGGTCAATCCATGTAATTACTCGTTGGTCCTGTTGTCGTCGTACCGTCTCTGAGATAACATTTGTATCGAGTAAATAGCTCACCGGATATCAGTCTCCCGGGTTATGGTCTGGACCCGCTTCATATCAATATCCGTGCCGTAGAGAGGCGATTTCCGCATGAAATCGACAAAACTCTCCAACGGATGCTTGAGCCGCTCATACTCATCTCTCGAAATAATCACAGCAGTCGGCTCCCCGCGCATCGTAATAGTCTGTGGCCCTTCTCTTGAGGCCTGCTTGATTACCTCGCTCAAACGCGCTTTTGCTTCTTGCAATTGCCAGGTTCTTCCCATAAAATTCTCCTTACTAGTCAGACTAGTCTAGTATACTCTCTGCTGAGCAGGAGATCAAGTGTTTTGTTTGCAATGATGACTCCTTGCCTCTAGTCTGCTGTCCCATAAAAAACTTGTCATTCCGAACTTGTTTCGGAATCTGTCTTCTTTATATGAGGAAAGACCCTGAAACAAGTTCAGAGATGATGACGGAGTCCGGACCGGTACAAATTGCGAATGGTATTGACAATTTGTACTATCGGCATATAGCATAATCATATGATTCAGAGAAACGCATACCATACTCTAATGCGTCTGGCGAGCGGTTTCCCCGTTATGGCGATCACCGGCCCTCGCCAGTCAGGCAAGACAACGCTTGCTAAAATGGCTTTCCCTCATAAGCCGTATCTATCTCTGGAAGACCCCGATGTGCGAAGCCTCGCAGAGGAGGACCCAAGGGGGCTTCTGTCCAGATTTTCAGATGGAGCTGTATTGGATGAAGTGCAGAGGGCTCCAGAACTCTTTTCGTATTTGCAGACGCATGTAGATGCTCATATGCGCCCCGGGATGTTTGTGCTCACGGGTTCCCAACAGTTCGGCCTGCTGTCAGGCCTCAGCCAATCACTTGCAGGTAGGGTGGGGCTGGTGCAATTGCTCCCTTTCTCGGTCAGCGAACTGAAAGCAGCAAAACGTCTCCCTGTAACTATAGATGAATTGCTTTTTCAAGGCCTTTATCCTCCGATTTACGACCGTGACCTTATGCCTGGTGATTGGTTTGCAGGGTATATGATGACGTATATAGAGCGAGATGTGAGGCAGTTAATCAATGTGCGCGACCTTTCCACATTTCAGCGTTTCGTAAAGATGTGCGCTGCCCGCACAGGCCAATTGCTGAACCTTTCATCCCTCGCTGTTGACTGCGGCATTACGCATAACACGGCAGCTGCCTGGATTTCTGCGCTGGAAGCGAGCTACGTTGTGTGGTTACTCAGACCTCATCACCGCAACTTCAATAAGCGTCTTGTCAAATCGCCGAAGCTGTATTTCGTTGATGTTGGGCTTGCTGCATGGCTGCTCGGAATCAGGGAACTCGAACAGATATCATTTCACGCCCAGCGAGGCGCACTGTTTGAAAATTTTGTGATTATAGAGTTTCTCAAGGATCGGTTTCATCAGGGATTGCAGTCCGACCTCTACTTCTGGCGTGACAGCAAAGGGTTAGAAATCGACCTTATTTTGGCAGAAGGGGAAAATCTGAGACCTGTCGAGATTAAATCGGGTCAGACGATTGTTCCGGAATTTTTCTCCAATGTTCAGAAATGGGCAGCCTTATCGGGCAACCCAAACCGTCCCATAACGATTGTATACGGCGGAGCGCGGGAACATGCAAAAGGAAGCGTTACGATAATTCCATGGAAAAAACTACCTTGATATTCTGTCTCGGGAAACGAGGACTAACTATCAGCTGGTGCGATGAAAAAGAAAGTGAAGCAACAATTGTATTCCTTATGCAGCATTCGGTACACATAGACCAAGATCAGTAGACCTTAAACAGTAGATAGTAGACAGCGAGAAAGCAAAAAACCAAAATCCACAAATTGACGACGGGATCAGGATACTGAATTAATTGCAGAGATTTCTGCGCAAATGTTACACACCCCTGCACCTCTCTCAGGGGGAGCGAAGGTGTTGGACTTATCGGGAGGGGTCAGGAAAGCAAAGTTGAACCCATAGGAATTGAAAGTTTTACGTGCATTTAGGTAAAAACAACTTGCTGAGGTGCAGATTACTTAGCTGCTTCCACAGGGATGTTTTCAATACTCACATTTGCTATATCGGCGAGACTGAATCGTTGACTCACATCCAGAACCTCGATCCCAATAATTTGTCCATTCTTATCGAAATCGATGACAACGCCATCTTCGATTTCTTTGCTTTTGGCGACATATTCTTCCTAAAATAAACGTAAATCGCATCATCTTCCTTACTATATTGTATTTTCATTGTTTTCTTTTATGATTTCGGACACTAAAAGTCAGCTACCTTGATTTTATCTTATCTTGGAGGATGTCAGGAAGTATCGAATCAAGGAATTCTGAAGGGTCCACTATCTTGAAGGAATAAGTACCCCCTTTCTTGAGTTTTCCAAAGTCTTTCTTATCGCCTGTGACGAGAAAGTCTGCTTTACCATTTATGGCGGAAGCAAAACCGGGAGGTCTTTCCGGAGGATATCCATGATCTGTTTAGAAAACTTTTCAATCTCATCTGTCGGTGGTAGAGGAATAATCTCGAGACTCAGTTCGGGGAAATATTTATTGTATACAGGTAGAGCGCTTGATAATTTTTTGGACAGGTTTCGTTCAATTTCGGTTATATTGTACCTGCCTGTTATGCCTGTGAGAAAAGGAAGTCCCGTGCAGAGTATATCGAGGATAATGCGCGGTGCTCCCTTTTCAGAAATAAGACCCGAGAGAATGACGTTGGAATCCAGAAATACTCTAACGACTTTTTTTGCCATATCGCTCTTTGAAAAGGGTTTTTCTCTCCTCCTTTAGGCCGGCTAACAGGTCTTCGAGTGTAAGACCAGACTCCTTCATTATCCTTCCGATCTCCCTTCTTGCTTCGTCAAGCATGAGCCTTCTCGGCGTTATGAATATGGATTCACCGCAAGGAATAATCGAAACTACTTGACCCTCTTCAAGATTGCTCATATCCCTAATCTTTTTTGGAATAGTGAGCTGACCCCGAGACTTTATTTCCGCTAAAAACGGCTTTAGATTGCGCATTATTAACCTCCTTTCATGATTTCAGAATATCAGAAATCAGAAATTATTTTCAAGCCTCGCCTACTCACACTCCTTATATTCTCCGGAATCCCCGAACCCCACGCGATTATTAAGAAAAATTAATTTTGCCTTCATACGTTATTCATATTCAAACTGTAGAATAGAGCATATAAAGGATTCGAGGATTCAAGTGCAGAAGTCAAAAGTGCAAAAGTGCAAATGAGCAAAAGAACTGAAGTGTAAAAGTCAGAAGAACAAAAAGTTCAGCACTAAATGGAGAATCCCGGTAAAATCAGAGGTTGTCATTCTGAGCCCTTCGCCACCTGTCATTCTGAGCGAAGCGAAGAATCTCGCTGTTTGGTTCAGGATAAACTCCGTGAAGAATCTCTTACTATATCAACACATTATAAGACCGAGATTCTTCGGTTGAAGCCTCAGAATGACATTGCGTCACAGCCTCTTAACCGGAGGCTTCATTGTTATTAGGGAGGTTGTGCGTAAATCATGACTTACTTAATTTGTCATTCCGGCTTGGCCGGAATCTTTCCGGTTGCTCGGCGACAGGATAATTATTATAATTAAACCTTTAAAATTTATATTAAGAAAAGGTAAAATAGAAAAATTTTTTATGAAAAAAGCAATTATGCCAAGAAAAAAAGCAATATCTTCATTGACAATGACTAAAATATCGGTGATCTTATATAGAGTTCCCAAGAAATAATCTCCTTAGGGAGGTTCTGCGCAAGGAGGTTTTTATGAAAGCATAGGTATGCATTTGTTATGATTCTTTCTAATGAGCATATTCTTCTGTTACTCATCTGCTGATGGCAGTAACTGCTCCAAGCAGTCTCTCTGCCATCAGCGGTATCAACGAGTCAGATTGATTTAAGCTGGACGGATAACTCGAACTGATGAGAACCGGGTTTGAAATAGAGAGGTCGAATACGTTCTCGGAGGCTCGTTCAGCACAGATAGCAACGGTTGGGGCGCAGGACGACTTCATATCAGAATACCGGCCTCAATGCATCTACGACTTATTACTATCGCGTACGCAGCTATAAGGTAAAGAATAAGAAGTTTACCGATTACTCAAACATCGCCAGTGCAACGACGCAGGGCGCGGGCAGATACAACACCGCCTGCGGTATCGATCACGAGCCCCTCATCCGGCACAACCTATACGAGTGCCCAGACGGTGACGATTTACGCATCGGCATCGGACAATGTGGGCGTGACGAGGGTGGATTTCTATGATCGGGGTACTTATAAAGGAACAGACACGACTGTCATCATACACGTATTCCTGGACATTCACGAGTGCGGACAATGGCACGCACAACTGGACGGCGAGGGCCTATGATGCAGCGGGCAACAGCTCGACCTCCAGTGTTGTGAGTTTGACGGTCAATATCAGCACAGCAGATACAACTCCCCCAACGGTATCGATTACAAGTCCTTCTTCTGGAGACGACCTACACAAGTGCGCAGACGGTGACGATTTACGCATCGGCCTCGGACAATGTGGGCGTGACGAGGGTGGATTTCTATGATGGGGGTACTTATAAAGGAACAGACACGACTTCATCATACACGTATTCCTGGACATTCACGAGTGCGGACAATGGCACACACAACTGGACGGCAAGGGCTTATGATGCAGCAGGCAACAGCTCGACCTCCAGTGTGGTGAGTTTGACGGTTAATATTGGTTACGTTCAGCCCAACTGCACCGAGCAGTCTTTCAGCGCAGCTGCAGTTTCATCCAGCCAGATCAATTTAAGTTGGACAGACAATTCTTCCAATGAAAGTGGGTTCAAGATAGAGAGATCGACTTCTGCCACCAGTGGTTTCAGCCAGATAGCGACGGTGGGAGCGAATGCCACGTCTTATTCGAACTCGGGTTTGAGTGCCTCGACGACCTATTATTACAGGGTCCGTGCATACAACTCAGCGGGGGATTCCGGTTATTCCAATACCGCGAGTGCGACGACACAGGGTACGACGATAACCGTACCAGATGCACCAACCAATCTGACCGCAAGTGCAGTTTCGTCCAGTCAGATCAATTTGACATGGCAGGACAATTCAACAAATGAAGAAGGGTTTCACATCTGGCGATCATTCACCAGTGGGCTGGGTCCAGATTGCAGTTGTTGGAGCGAATACGACATCTTATGCAGATATCGGCTTAAGTGCATCTACGACATATATGTACACTGTTCGTGCATATAATTCGGTAGGGGTACTTCGAGTTGGTCAAATGTTGTATCCGCGACCACCTTGTCGGGAACGGGCGACACGACTCCACCGACTGGTACGATAGCAATCAATGGTGGGGCAACCTTTACTAATACAAGATCGGTGAGCTTAACGTTATCTGCCACCGACGATTCGGGGGTGTCTCAGATGTGTATCAGTAATACGGCGTCATGTTCAGCATGGGAAGCTATGCGACATCGAAGGCATGGACGTTGACGAGTGGAGACGGGACGAAGACGGTGTATGTGTGGTACAAGGATGGGGCAGGGAACACGTCAACTGTTTATAGCGATACGATTTTCCTCGATACCGTGCCTCCTCAGTGTTCAATTATCATCAATAATGGGGCCACGTATACGACCTCTGCTGCAGTGACGTTGACGTTATCGGCTGTAGATCCAAATCCGGGAAGCGGTCTTGCGCAGATGTGCGTAAGCAATGCAAGTAGTTCCTGTTCGTCGTGGGTAGCTTATGGAACATCAATGAACTGGACGTTGCCTTCGGGAGACGGCACAAAGACAGTTTATGCGTGGTTTAGGGACAATGCCGGGAATCAAACTGCAACGCCATCAACAACTTCGGATACCATTGTTCTTGATACGGCAGCACCTCCGGTGCCATCGGGGTTGACGGCGACAGCAGTTTCATCCAGTCAGATCAACCTCACCTGGAACGCGGTAGTTGATACATACAGGCGGCTCAGGGCTTGCGGGGTATAAGGTATATCGGAGTGTGACACAGATCGGAACAACAGCGGCCACGAACTATGCAGATTACGGACTGACCGCGAACACGCAGTACTGTTATCGGGTGGCATCATATGATAATGCGGGGAATGTATCTGGTCAGTGCACGCAGGCGTGTGCAACGACGCCATCAGGCTCCCAGCCTGGGTCACATATCTGGTCGGAGCGATTTGGCGGGGCGAGTAATGATTTTGGACGGGCAGTGGAGGTAGATAGCACCGGCAATCTAATCGTAGCGGGACGGTTTATGGGAACAGTAAATTTTGGAGGTGGGCCTTTAACGAGCATTGGAAGTTCAAGTCTTTTTGTAGCGAAATATACTACTGAAGGAACATACCAATGGTCAAAGGCTTATGGTGGGGCGAGCAGTGATGTGATTGTTCAGAGTATAGCAATAGATAGCAGTGGGAATGTAGTAGTGGTTGGATATTTTACCGGCGCGGTGAATTTTGGAGGAGGAGTGCTTACAAGTGCTGGAGGGAATGATATCTTTCTTGTGAAGTACTCCGGAGCAAATGGAGCGCATGTTTGGTCAAAGAGGTTTGGCAGTTCCCAAAACGATGCAGGGTATGGAGTAACTGTAGATGAGTTCGAGCTATGTTATCGTGACAGGTGGATTTAGAGGATCGGTAGATTTTGGTGGGGTAGCGTTGGTTGCATATGCATCAAGCGCGGACTTCTTTATAGCTAAATATACGGGATCAGGCACTCACCAGTGGTCAAAACGGGTAACGAACAATGGTGATGATTACGGCTATAGTGTGGTGACAGACAGCAGTGGAGATATTCTTCTGACTGGTTATTTTTCGGGCAAGATTGACTTTGGCGGAGGAGTACTCACCAGCGCAGGTCTTTTTGACATATTTGTTGCCAAGTATTCAGGTGCCGGTACATATGTGTGGTCGAAGCAGTTGGGAAGCACGCAGGACGATTTTGGGTACGATATTGCCGTGGACAGTAGCGGTAATGTAGTGGTCACAGGGGTATTTAAAGGTTCTGTAAATTTTGGTGGTGGGGCCACTGACCAGCGCTGCTTTGCAGGATATATTTGTGGCCAAGTATAGTGGGACAAATGGTGCCCACCAATGGGCGAAGAGATTTGGTGGGTCGAGCGACGATGTCGTTAACAAAATTGCTGTTGATGTAAACGGCGATGTGGTCATGACAGGATATTTCCAAAAGACCGTGGATTTTGGAGGTGGTCCTTTAAGTAGCATGGGTCTCTTTGATGTTTTTGTAGCTAAGTATGCCGGGACAAACGGAGCACACAAGTGGTCGAAGAGATTTGGAAGCACCAGCAACGATGCAGGCTACGGAATTAGCACGGACAGTTCTGGCAATGTGATTGCAACAGGCTATTTTATGGGATCGGTAGATTTTGGCGGCGGAACATTAACCAGCGCCGGTACCCTCGATGTGTTTGTCGTTAAATTGGCTCAGTAGTGAATGCATCTATATGTGCGGGGTCTTTAGCCCGGCACATATTTCTACAACTAACACCTTCTAAATATTTTCTTTTCGAATAAAATTTATTGAGGAGCTCAATGCTGCTCTTTTTGTCCTCATTGATGATTTTTTAGGTTTTATCCCCCTCGCAGTCTTTTCCCCAAAACATTTTGAAAGTATCTATCAGTCAGAATTATCCCCTGTGATTTGGCTCACTGTGTCCATATGCTTAAACGGTTTTAAATATAGCAGTGAATGAGGAAGCGTGAGACTGGTATAAATAAATTTTTTAAGGAGGTAGTCATGAAAACGAGGCATATTTTGGTGACAGTTCTCTCAATTCTGCTCATTTTTTGTCAGACAGTATCCGGAGCTCGTCGAGTTCAGGCATTATCAGCACCCATAAATATTGATGCTATCGCCGTCTCAAGCAGCCAGATAAATCTCACCTGGGATGATGTCAATTCAGGCAAATCAAATGAGACCGGATATTCGATCGAGCGGAGTCTGAGTGAGGACAGGTGGCTTTGTAAAGATCGCCACTGTCGCGCGAAATGGGACATCATATAGTGATCTCGGGCTTGCGAGCGGCACAACCTATTATTATAGGGTTCAGGCAATCGGGAAAAAAGGGGTAGTATCACAATATTCAAACGTTACCAGCGCTACCACTTTCGCAGGGGATACAACACCTCCGTCGGTACCGACAGGACTAACAGCAACGGCGACGAGTTGCAGTGAGATTAGCCTTACATGGGATGCCTCGACCGATGTGGGCGGATCAGGACTGAAGGGATACTATGTTTTCAGAAATGGCTCGTACATCAAGCAGGTTACTACAACATCGACAACAGATACAGGGCTTGCCGAATTAACAGCTTATAGTTATACCGTATCAGCAGTAGATAATGCTGATAACCAGTCAGCGCAGAGTATCGTATCAAATGCAAGTACACCTTCATGCTCAATAACCACTCCACCGGCAGCGCCGACCGAATTAACAGCAACTGCAGTTTCCTCAAGCCAGATCAATTTAACCTGGACGGACAATGCAGACAAATGAAGATGGATTTCACATCTGGCGGTATCATTCATCAGTAGGATGGGCACAGATTGCAGATTGTTGGTGCCAATACGACATTTTATTCAGATACTGGTTTGAGCGCGTCTACAACATATATTATGCAGTTCGTGCATACAATTCAGCAGGTGTATCCAGTTGGTCAAATATCCCTTCTGCAACGACCTTGGGGCAGGAGACACGACCCCACCGTCGAGTGCCGACTGGATTAAATGCAACAGCGGCAAGCTGCAGCCAGGTGAACCTGAGCTGGAATGCATCGACGGATACAGGTGGTTCGGGATTGAAAGGCTACAATGTCTATAAAAATGGTTCATACCTGAAGCAGGTGACGACGACCTCGACCTCAGATACGGGGTTGAATGCATCAACGAGTTATTCGTACAGAGTGTCGGCAGTGGACAATGCAGGCGAACCAGAGCGCCCAGAGCAGCCCTGCAAGCGTAACGACACCGGCATGCCCTGATGAGACCCCACCGACAGTCTCGATCACGAGCCCCTCATCTGGTACATCTTATACAAGTGCCCAGACGGTGACGATTTATGCATCGGCATCGGACAATGAAGGAGTGACAAGGGTGGAGTTTTATGATGCATCCACGTTAAAGGGGACGGATACGGCAGCCCCTTATAAGTATTCCTGGACAATCACGAATGCCGACAATGGGACTCATAGTTGGATCGCAAGGGCATTCGATGCAGCAAATGAACAGCAATATTTCCGGTGCAGTGAGCCTGACGGTAGACGTTCCTTCTCCCGACACAACTCCCGACGGGTCGGAGAATCAACGGTGGGGCAACGTTTACCTATACAAAATCCGTAACCCCTTAACCTATCTGCAACCGACGATTCAAGCGGAGTCTCGCAGATGTGTATCAGTAACACGAGTTCTTGTTCAGCATGGGAGAGCTATGCGACATTGAAGGCATGGACATTGACGACGGGAGACGGGACGAAGACGGTGTATGTGTGGTACAAGGATGGAGCAGGGAACACGTCAACTGCTTATAGCGATACGATTTTCCTCGATACCGTACCTCCTCAGTGTTCAATTATCATCAATAATGGCGCCACTTATACGACCTCCGCTGCAGTGACATTGACGTTATCGGCTGTAGATCCAAATCCGGGAAGCGGTCTTGCGCAGATGTGCGTGAGCAATGCAAGTAATTCCTGTTCGTCGTGGGTAACTTATGGAACATCAATGAACTGGACGTTGCCTTCGGGAGACGGCACAAAGACAGTTTATGCGTGGTTTAGGGACAATGCCGGGAATCAAACTGCAACGCCATCAACAACTTCAGATACCATTGTTCTTGATACCGCAGCTCCTTCAGTACCATCAGGGTTAGCTGCTACAGCAGTTTCATCCAGCCAGATCAACCTGAGCTGGAATCCGGCAACGATACAGGAGGCTCCGGACTTGCAGGGTACAAGGTATACCGTAGCGTCACGCAGATTGGGACAACCACGGCAACGAACTATTCGGATTATGGACTTACCGCGAATACACAGTACTGTTATAGAGTAGCGTCATACGATAATGCTGGGAATATATCAGCCCAGTGCACACAGGCATGTGCGACGACGCAGTCAGGCACCCAGCCTGGTTCGCATATATGGTCAGAACGGTTTGGTGGAACGAGTAGTGACTTTGGACGGGCAGTGAGAGCGGATAGTGTAGGCAATCTGATAGTAGCGGGACGTTTTATGGGGACGGTGAACTTTGGAGGCGGCCCGTTGACGAACATAGGGAGTTCAAGTCTGTTCGTGGCGAAATATACTGCTGAAGGAGCGTACCTATGGGCAAAGGCTTATGGTGGGACGAGCAGTGATATTATTGTTCAAGATATAGCGTTAGACAGCAGTGGCAATATTGTTGTGATCGGATATTTCACTGGTGCGGTGAATTTTGGTGGAGGCGTTCTGGGCAGTGCTGGGTTGAATGATATTTTCCTTGCGAAATATTCGGGAGTGAATGGAGCGCACATATGGTCGAAGAGATTTGGTAACACGCAGGACGATGTGGGGTATGGAGTAGCCGTGGATGAGTTTGGCAACGTTATTGTGACGGGCGGGTTTAGGGGATCGGTGGATTTTGGAGGAGGGGCCCTGGTCGCCTATGCTTCAAGCGCGGACTTCTTTGTGGCTAAGTATGCGGGAACAAACGGTTCTCACCAGTGGTCGAAAAGAGTGGCGAACAATGGCGAGGATTACGGCTATGATATTGCAATAGACGGAAGTGGAGATATTCTGCTGACCGGGTACTTCTCGGGCCTAATTAACTTTGGAGGAGGGGTACTTACGAGTGCAGGCCTCTTTGACATATTTGTAGCGAAGTACTCAGGTGCAGGTACCCATATTTGGTCGAAGCGATTCGGCAGCGTGCTGGACGATTTCGGTTACGATATTGCTGTGGACAGCAGTGGTAACGCAGTGGTGACAGGGGTATTTAAGGGCTCGGTGAATTTTGGTGGTGGGATTGACCAGCGCTGCGTTGAGGACATATTTGTGGCCAAGTATAGCGGGAACAAACGGCTCCCACCAATGGTCGAAGAGAGTGGGTGGGTCGAGCGATGATGTCGTTAACAAAATTGCGGTTGATGAAAATGGTGATGTGGTCATGACAGGGTATTTCCAGTATACCGGTGGATTTTGGAGGGGTCCTTTAAGAGCAGGGTCTCTTTGACGTATTTGTAGTCAAGTATGCTGGGACAAACGGAGCACACAAGTGGTCGAAGAGATTTGGAAGCACCAGGCAACGATGCAGGATATGGCGTTAGCGACGGATGTTCTGGGAATGTGATTGCGACAGGATACTTTATGGGGTCGGTAGATTTTGGCGGCGGAACATTGACCAGTGGTGGTATCTCGATGTGTTCCTGTGTTATGCTTGTATCCATAAGATAAATTTTCGGTTCTAAGAAGTTATGCAAAGAAGGGGGGCTTGGGCGCACCCCACAGTGAATGCACTAAGTTGGAGAGGCATTAGAATAAGCCTATTTAAGGTGGGAATTCTGATTAAGTCTCCTTTACATTTGAGCACCCGCAATTATGGCTAATTTAATCTACACCGGACCACCGTCGGTTGATGTGCAATTTTCAGTAGTTGCATTATTAGCCATTCGCACTGTGACTCGGGCAGACCGGATTGGTGTTGAGTATCCGACTTCGCAATTCATCGATTGCAGATGCCATTCGTGGCAATTATTCTCGAATGTTTCGCAGTTGCAAGCCTCCCGGTAGATTTGAATTGCCAAGGTATCTTGTCCGCACAAGTTGCATACCGGCAGTGCATCGTGAATATCTGTATCGCAGTTATTCCATCGAGTCGACCTCTGTTTTAGTCGACCGTTCACCACCCATTGCGCACGATCCATTGGCCTCAGCGAAGAGGGTACTTCAACACGTAGCAATCGCCTCGACTTGCACAATGCAGGCCACGAAACCGCTACTACCGCCGTTCAATGCCATTGCGGTCAAATGAAGCTGCTGAGGCTGTCCAGGATTGCCTGCCAAAGCCTTCGCGGGCTAAAATTCAGATCCTCGACTGCCGAGCTCGTAGTCACTTATATCGGTGCGGCATACCTCGAGCGCAACCACCGCATACTATTGATTACATCCAACGTGACGTTCATAGCGCCTCTTTCAGTTCCGGCATGTGTGCACCAGTAGCCAGGTGTGCGGGTCAAACATCCTTGCTGCGGTGCGCAAGATAGGATCAAGTTCCGGGTCTCTTTGCATAAGCCATCAGCGGATCGCAGTATTCACATACATCCGGCACATTTAGATCCTCTGAGCGACGAGACAGTATCGGTGTCACATTGATTAGTTTCTTCGTTACAGGTTATCGTGGTACAGGCATCTTGGATCGTCAGGACAGACGGCGTCCGAGATGTCGGTCTGTACACACTGGTCTGTGGCTTCGTCACATGCGTTGGTAGCGCAGAAGAAGTCATCAGGCGGACAGACGGCGTCCGAGATGTCGGTCTGTACACACTGGTCTGTGCCTTCGTCACATGCGTTGGTAGCGCAGAAGAAGTCGCCAGGCGGACAGACGGTGTCGGAGATGTCGGTCTGTACGCACTGGTCTGTGGCTTCGTCACATGCGTTGGTAGCGCAGAAGAAGTCACCAGGCGGACAGACGGTATCCGAGATGTCGGTCTGTACGCACTGGTCTGTGCCTTCGTCACATGCGTTGGTAGCGCAGAAGAAGTCGGCGGACAGACGGTGTCGGAGATGTCGGACTGTACACACTGGTCTGTGCCTTCGTCACATGCGTTGGTAGCGCAGAAGAAGTAGCCAGGCGGACAGACGGTGTCGGAGATGTCGGAGTTGGATGGGACACACTGATCCGCAGCTTCGTCACACGCGTTGGTAGCGCAGAAGAAGGCGTCAGGCGGACAGACGGTGTCGGAGATGTCGGACTGGACACACTGATCCGCGGCTTCGTCACACGCGTTGGTAGCGCAGAAGAAGGCGTCAGGCGGACAGACGGTGTCGGAGATGTCGGACGGGCACACACTGATCCGCGGCTTCGTCACACGCGTTGGTAGCGCAGAAGAAGGCATCAGGCGGACAGACGGCGTCGGAGATGTCGGTCTGTACACACTGGTTCGCACCTTCGTCACAGGCGTTGGTAGCGCAGAAGAAGGCATCAGGCGGACAGACGGTGTCGGACTCGTCGGTGTGATCGCACTGATCGGTTTCCTCGTTACAGGTTACATCAGTACAGAAGAGGTCATCCGGGCACGGGTTCGTCCCGGGACACAGCCTCCAAGCCGCTCTTCGAAGTCTCCATATCCGAGTTTCGGTCACACGCTTCCGATCCGGTGCAGAATTCTCCGTCGCAGCTTGCGGCTACATCGAGATGAATAGGGGTGCCACCATCAACCCCGAAAATATCCGTCGAACCAATGTGGGCATATGCATCTTGCAAGTGAGTCGAGAAGGTTTCGGTTCCACCAGAGATATCCGAGGGCTTTATTTTATACGGAACAAGCGCAATTTGACAGATCCCGGAGTGCTAGCACATAGTCCCCTTCCGTCATTGTAGCAGAGTTTGGATCGTTTGTACTGTTTACCACCTGTACAAGGGAGGTCCGCCAACCATGGGGGTTACGTCCACGGGTGTATCGTCCATCGTGGTTATTGTCCATGTGCCCCTTTCAAAGGAGGCATTCCACCGGACCCAACACTCAAGGTGGATTGCACGTATATTGTTTCGCACTCCGCCAATGGTTGAGCAGAAACCGCCGGACTCGTTCCGTCAGCTAAAAAGACGGTGAGGGAAATTGCAATGCCAGTCGCTGTAGAACCTGTTGGGGTAGTGTGGGCAAATACGTTTCCTGCTCCAAAAAGCCCTGCAGCCATCAGCAATGCCAGAAATACGGTAATACATCGCGTTACACTTCTACAATTCATTTTTCACTCCTTTCTCTTTTTGTTTTTTTTACTCACAACTCCCCTTGGTACTCAAAAAGATATCTTTATGACATCACCTCCTTCGCTTTTGAATATAAGAGAGCACAATTCAAGACAATCCCCATGGCGAAGCCATAGGGTGAAATCTACCACTTGTCAAAAACTTTTTTCCCCGGAGAAGATATCCCCGGTCTTACTCTCCCTCCCTGGGATCCGAAAGATTTTTTGAATCTTTTACTATTAAAATTAGTCTAACAGAAAAAAATTTTTTGTCTATAAGATTCTTGCTTTTTTTCATGGTAATCTTGCTCTTTTAAAAATAAATATTATGATTTTTGGGATTTTCGATCTGAATTCACACTCAATCTAAATGTAAAGAAATTGTCTGAAGAATACTATCGGAAATCTTCCCATATTTATGTAAGAATTTGTCGCGTATTCTGTAGGAAAAAAGTTGACAAAACAGAAATCGACAATGAATATGCAACAACGAGACCCTTCGACTGTTCAGTAGGCTCATAAATGTCTATTTTATGGATCAGTATGCTTGCATTGCAGTTTTCTGAAGTCACTTTGGTCAAACGTTACGACCGTGCAACCATTGTCTCGAGCGAGAACAGCGAGGAGGATGTCTTGTATGTCCATGGAATGCTTTGCGTACAATCTCAGGCTCTCCGTATAGAGCTCTTTTCTGAAAATCGTTTTTATCCCCTTGTAATTGATCAGCTTAGAAAATTTTTCTGCAATCTCAGAGCGGGGCACATCATAAACCTTGTTTAACACCCAGACAACCTCTGCGAAGACGATGTCTGTTATCAATGCCTCATCTTTCGCAAGCTCCAATCTTTGAATAAAAGGCTTTGTTTTTCTGAACTGATCCTCATCATCCTGAAGGAAGAATCTCAGGATGACATTTGCGTCAATGACCTTTTCTGGCAGTTTCATGGGCAACAATCTCCGTAGTTTTTTCTATTGCTTTCTTTGTTGGCACTTTTTTCTTTGCTGCATATCCCTTCATGCAACCGGCAAGCCGTTCGGAAGATAGATCGGCTTTTCTGACGATACCGGTATCATCCTTTATCTCGATCGACACCAGCTCCTTGACTTTAAGGGAGTCTCTTAATTTTTTTGGCAATACTACCTGGCCCTTCGGTGATACTCTGAGAACAAATTCCATAAGTTGTACCTCTCTTAATAGTATTACTTAATATAATAGTTATACTACTGCAAAAAGTCAATACTGTCCACGTTGAGATCGTAAAGATTATCTCCATTTGTATATATAAAATTCTTCCGGGAATCCTTTCGGAAAGATTCCGGACAAGCCGGAATGACAAAAAGGGAAGGAGTTTACCCACAAGATTCCCGACGCGCTTTGCTTATGGGAATGACACCGAGAAATGGACATTCAAAGAATAGACGCCCTTCGGTTTCTGCCGCATAGATTTTGATGCAGAGCCTCTATCTGAAAGCAGCATATTCAGGAACACGCTGAATCCTTCTGACAATTTCTCTTTATGCTCCCACATACGCTTGATCAAATCAGAAGTCATTCCAACATACAAAGCACCATTTCGCCCACTTGCCAATATGTAGACATAGTTGACATCAAGATCAGGATTCCCCGGTTAAGAGGCTGTGTCGCAATGTCATTCCGAGGCACAAGCCGAAGGATCTCGCTTTTATAACACACTGATCTTGTGAGATTCTCCGCGGAGCCTGCCCGAGCTGAACAGCAGGACCCTTCGACCGTGCTCAGGGTGACAAGACAGAGAAAACATAAATAAACCATACCCCCTCACCCTTGCCCTCTCCCGCGAGGGGAGAGGGGTTATAAGAGGACCCTTCGACTGTACTCAGCGTGTCAGGAATAAGAATGAGTCACGCGCTCTCTCTG
>CAVQRT010000011.1:0-10631 GCA_963715195.1 Thermodesulfovibrionales bacterium
CTGTCAGATGAGCAAATCTGATAATTTCCATTTGAGCTTGCCCCGAAAAAGTGGACACGTAGTTAAGTTTCATTAAGGAGTTTTTCATACTGCTCTGGACTCCTGTACCCTAAGGCAGAATGCCTCCTCTGACGATTATAGAACACTTCTACATACTCAAAAATACTAAGCCTCGCTTCCAGCCTTGAACGGTAACGCTCACCATGGACCAATTCCGTCTTGAGAGTCCCAAAGAACGACTCCATATAAGCGTTATCGTAGCAATTGCCACTTCTGCTCATGCTCGGGGTAATGCCGTATTCTCCGAGAAGCTCCTGATAAGCATAGCTTGCATACTGCCTACCTCGATCAGAATGGTGAATTAATCCTTCAGAAGGGCTTTGTCTGCCAACTGCATCCTTGAGTGCTGCAGAAGCCAAATCCTGTGAGAGTTTATCGCTCATGGTCAATCCAATGATCTTTCTGCTTTGCACATTCATCACTGCTGCCACGTAAAGCCATCCTTCTGATGTCTGGACATATGTCATATCGGAGGCCCATACCCCCTCTGTCCGTCGATGGTCAATCAGCAAGTTTGCAGCCAAGGCATAGTTATGCCGTGAATCGGTGGTCCGCCTGAATCGCCTTTTCTTTACATCTGCCCTTATGGAATGGTCCTTCATGATCCTGGCCACACGGTTTTTCCCACATCTGACACCATCGTCATTCAGTTCCGCCGCGATCCGCGGACTTCCATAAAGCCTTCTATTTTGACAGTGAACTTTCCGTATGCGTTGCAACAACTCCTCATTGGCTTTCTGTCGTATGCTCGGCCGACGAGTACTCCACGCATAATAACCACTTCTGGATACCTTCAGTACTTCGCACATGCTTCTTACCTTATAGGTCTCTCTGTGTTCTTCCATAAACTCATACTTCATCTGTTTTGTTTGGAGAATACGGCCAAGGCTTTTTTTAAAATATCCCTCTCTTCCCTCGCCCGTTCTAATTCCTTCCGAAGCTTCCTGATTTCTGCGTTCTCCGGCTTAACACATCCCTTACCTGTAAAGGCCTTCTCACCATCTTTCAGAAATTCCCTCCTCCACAAATGAAGCAGATTCGGATGGATATCAAGATCCCGAGCTACCTTGCCTACTGGCATTCCCTTTTCCGTGACTAGCTGTACCGCGTCTCTCTTGAACTCACGAGCAAAATGGCGGCGCTTATCCTCTTTCCCCATTCACACACCTCCTCTGTCATCTTACAAATCTTTAGGTGTGTCCATCAATTCGGGGTAAGGTCAACTTGTACTGTTCTGCATATTCGAAAAGGCGGCTGAAAAACTCCTTCATCAATTCTTCATACTTGGGAATTATCATCAAATCAAGAGTATAATTGAAAATAAACACTTTGAAGAAAGGCATACCATCAAGATGAAAGTCCTAAATAGAAGAGATTTTCTCAAATTTGCTGGTGTAGGCGGGGCACTTTTAGTCACAGAGCTAAGTCCTTTGAATCTTATTAACTCTGTCTATGCTCAGAAGTCCAAGGAAGTCGAGCTTACTGGAAGTTTAACTGCAGTGGATTTAGGAAGCGGAAAACCATTTATGGCCTGGACATATAATGGAAAAATCCCTGGCCCGGAGATTCGTGTTAAAGAGGGGGAGAGATTACGGGTTCTTCTCAAAAATAAACTCCCGGAAGATACAACAATTCACTGGCATGGGTTGCCTGTGCCGAATAGAATGGATGGAGTTCCCTTCGTTACGCAAAAACCGGTTCAGCCCGGGGAAACTTTCATTTATGACTTTGAAGCCTCACCCCCTGGTACTTACATATACCATTCGCATGCACATTACCAGCTTGACCGAGGTCTGTACGGCGCATTGATTGTTGAACCCAAGCGGGAAGAAAGGGGTTACGACCGTGAGTATGTTCTACTCTTGGAAGATTGGGCCACGATCGACGGTGGTGGTCCGGAAGCCTCTAAAAAAGGAAGGATACAACTCATCATGGGAATGATGGGTATGATGAGAAGAGGTGCCGGTGGCCCACTCCAAGAACCACTTTATGATGCATATACCATCAATGGTAAAGTCTTTGGAGCTTCTTTACCATTCAAGGTTAAGAAAGGAGATAAAGTAAAACTGAGAATTGCCAATCCTTCTTCTTCAACTATCTACACATTGAGGATAGCGGGGCATCCGATGACAATAACTCATACTGATGGAAGACCGGTCCTTCCTATCGCTGTCGACGTTTTGCGCATAGGGATGGGGGAAAGATATGACGTTGAATTGAATGCAAACAATCCAGGGAGATGGCTTATCTATAACGTAAATGATGGAAGTCCTGCCGGTGGCTGGAGGCTCGGAACAATCCTTTATGACGGCGTAACATCGAAATCTTATAACGATGATAATTTGGCGAGATACCGCATAAGTGATTACAGCACTTTGGAAGGGATAGACGAGAGGTACGTGAAACCAGTTTCCTCCGTCGACAAAGTGTTCAGGATGAATCTTTCAGGCGGGATGATGTCACCATACTGGACAATTAACGGAAGGGTATATCCCGATTCGGATGACATGTCTATCAAACAGGGTGATAGGGTAAGACTTGAATATTTCAATATGAGTATGATGGCGCACCCGATGCATCTCCACGGCCACTTTTTTGAGGTTGTCGGTACAGGTAGAGTGACCGGAGTCAGAATCAAGAAAGATACGATCATAATTCCTTCACACATGGGAAGAGGTGCAATAGAGTTCATCGCTGATAATCCTGGAGTGTGGTTCCATCACTGTCACAATCTCTATCATATGGAAGCCGGGATGGCAAACTTGATCAAAAACTCTCCTGAAAAATAAGAGATTGAAGAAAGAGAAAGGAGCAATTATGAGTTCATTTCCATTTATTAATGGGATCGTGCTTCAGTGGGGAGGATACGATCGGTATGGTGGTGGAGGAATGGGGCCGGGTATGATGGGCTATGGAGTTGGTTGGGTTATGGGGATCATCAATATCATATTCTGGGTTGTGGTCATCATAGGTGTTATTTATCTCATAAAATGGCTTTCTTCAACTTCAAAACAAGGTGGGAAGGAAACAAAAGGGGAAAATACCGCATTTGATATTCTAAGGGAAAGGTATGCCAAAGGAGAAATAAACAGGGAAGAATTTGAAGAGAAGAAGAAAGTCCTCAAAGAATAGTAATGAACATTTCGACGAGATTTCTCTGAGGACGTTTTATAAATTCAAATCATTTGCCTGCCAACTGAAGCGCATCAGGGATTGCTAGCAAGAGGGATCGTGAAACAGAATCTACTTCCCTCTCCATATTGGCTCGTTACCCAAAGTTCGCCCTTGTGCACTTCAATCAAAAGCTTCGCAATATAAAGACCAAGCCCGGTGCCTTCATATTCACGGTTAACCGAAGAATCCACTTGCATGAACTTATCAAATATCTTATTGAGATTTTCCTCTTTGATCCCAATGCCGGTATCTTCGATGCAAATTTCCGCATATTTAGGCGAGCTGCCCTGTTCACGTCTCCGCTGAGAAAGATTGGCCGTTACCGTAATGGTGCCCTTACGGGTAAATTTGATTGCATTTCCCAGCAGATGTATAAGAATTTGATATAGCCTATCCTCATCGGCATAAACTGGGGGGATATTTTCATTGACGTCAATGGTCAATGTCAGCGCTTTTCGTTCTATCTGGGATTGAAAGATAGCAGTGACAGACTGAATAATTGATTGAAGATTAACCTCCTGCAATTCTAACTTTGGCATTTCCCCTGATTCTATCTTCGCCACATCAAGCATGTCATTTATCAAATGCGTGAGATTTTTTGACTGTAGAGAAATCTTCTTGAGACTTTTTTCCTGCTCTTCGTTTAAGGGGCCCTCGACCCTATCTAATAACAAATCCGTGTAACCAGTTACGGCGGTCATTGGCGTGCGGAGTTCATGTGATACATTGGCCAAAAAGGAAGACTTCAGTTTGTCCAATTTCTGTAATTCTATCTTATCTCGTTCCAGTTGTTGTTGATATTTCTTTAACCGGTCGATGAGAAATCCGGCAACAACGGCGAATACCCCTGTAAATAAGAGATGAAGCAATTTGTCTATCAAGAAGAGAGAAGTTGTTAACCAGTTCACAAAAACAAATGGGATATAGAGGGCTGAAACAAAGAGATACGTCACAACCGCAGCCTTGAGCCCCATGAAAGCCGCAAGGAGTATTGGAATATAGTAAAGTTCAGCATATATGCCGTGGAGCGCATGTTCTTCGACTCCAGTGGAGTAATGAAGGTAGGTTATGAGGAGAGTGCTAAGAAAAATAACGATTATGAAATACCTTTTCTGATTAGGCGATTTCATAAATAATGTCTTTATCGACAACTCTCCTGATGTACATCAACGAGGTTTTTGCAATAGATGCAGTTTCCAAAATAGTGGTGAAAAAAAGGATGCAGATGCATCAGCAATGTACTGTCGGTTCTGAATATTGGATGATTCCATGTGAATCAAGAATAACAGAAATGAACGAAGAAGGAATAAAATAAGATGAAATGCTACACGTCAGAAAAAAGTGGCAGCCAGCAAAATCACTGGCTGCCCTCTCATGCTCATAAGGATTCTTATCGGCCCCAGCAAGCCTGGGGAGCCTTCGCATATATTTTTTCCTGTAGGTCGCGGATTTCATTTTCCAGTTTTGCTAAGGATTCACGGGTAGTCTTTGGGTTCCGTGCAGCTTCAAAATAATCAAATCTCTTGCTGTTCAATTCCTTTCTCAAACCCGCATTTTGGTCAAAGAATTCTTGGCATTCTTCATTTTTCCCGTAATAGCCAGGTCCCATCATGCCTGGTCCCATTCCATAACCGCCTTGTCCAAGATCCTGGCCGCAATAAGGACAGTAATTCCAGCCTTGTTGTCCGCCCCACATCATTCCCGGGCCCTGTGCAGAGACACCAACTGAGATCGCACAAACCGATAAGATCATTACGCAGATAAGTAACTTTTTCATAGTCCACCTCCTTCCTGGATTTTCTGAAGATACTGCTATCGCATTCATAATAGACTTCACGAGAGGAAAATACTATCAGAATAAATCTGATTTTTTGTGAGAAAAGTTGCCTTAATGTGTAAGAATATGTCCTACTCAAGCGCTGTTTATGTCGATGGGAAATGAATAATATCAAAAAGTTAGAAGGGTATCAACTTCTATGTGTATCCCTGACTATCAATGACCACGCCGGTGGTGTTGAGTATAGGGAGGCATCTTCCCTGAGTCTTTCCAAAGGTACTCTTGATCAGCCAAAAAAGCAATCAGGTATGCTTCTTTGAAATGGAAATGATAATTTGCAAAAGCTGGAGGGGTAATCACGCCTATGTGCACTCTTGCCCTCTATCGGAATCTTGCGAGGTTTTTGTAACAGGGAGAATTGTAACCTGAGAAGAACAATAAAAGGAGTTCCGACAGACAGCATAATTATCTAAAGTCCTCCCACTGAAGAATCAGATTCCAAGTTCTGAAGTAACTGAATAGTCTCTTCCAATCTTTTAATGTTATCCTCTGAAATACTTTCAAATGCTATCCCAATATCGTAGGTTTCTGGTTTTTCTCCTGCTATAACATTGCAGGATGCTACCCTTCCTGTAATATAGATATGTTCATCTCCGAGAAGAAACAGTTCCATCTGAATACTTTTTCCCACTTCTAATGCACGTTGGCTTTCAATAAGCATACCGCCTAAACTTAAATTTTTTGTCCTATATTTCTCATGGAAAAATACTGTAGCTTCCTTTTCCTGAATGCTGCTGAATCTGACATATAATCTTGTTCCGGTCTTTTTGTAGGCCTCAACTTTTTCCTCTTCCTCTTCACAATTAGTTTCAATAAAAGCAGATATCTCTTTTATCTTTCCATCTGTGAGATCCATAAATTGCATGCCTGCAGTATATATCGGAATAACATTTCCAAGATTGTCTTTCTCAGTTCTCGTTAGAAAAGACCACATTATTTTGCCTTTTACCGTAAAAGACTTGTTTTGACCATTTATTGTCAATAGAGATTGACTACCCACAGACAATTGTTTATCAGTTTTTAATGCTAACCCACCAAGGCTGATGTTGAGTATCCTCACATGTTTGGCCAGCACCATTTTGCCAGTAATTTTGAGAGCATCAACTTTATACCGCTTATGTCGTCTTTCAGCATGCATAGATGTTCTAAGAAATGGAGATTATAATATCTTATCTTATAACATAGCTAAATGTGAGACTACTTATAAACAAAAAAAATAGGGGCGAGATTTCGATCTCGTCCCTTTATTACTCCGTTTTTTGGAAAGCATTGACTAATTCAGATATACCAAGGTTCATCAAAAAATCATTCGCATCATCAATTCTGCCTGATCAATATAATATAGTTCTCCGCACCTATTTCCTCTTGTCATGTGGCACAACTACCGTAGCACTGAGTTTATGTGGTCCTGAACAATCTTCAACTGTGACATTGATGATGTAACTTCTCCCTTGAGAGTTACCTGCTCTTTTGCTCCGAAGATTCACGCTTAGCGCATCCGTGATCTGATAGTCTGGCTCAAGAATATTTTCTTCATATATATCCCGGCCTTTCTTATCCATCTCGATTACATTCACAGAGTCTATCTGCATTATCGCAAACGGGCTTGATGAAACGATATTCGAAACATCGATTGTAACGGGAATCATGCGATTATCAGGCGGCCACAGTATTGCTTTCGAGGGCAATATGCTCCCGGTTATGCCTTTACTATTACATTCATCGCAAACGTCTCCAATACCATCATTATCCATATCTGCCTGATCCTTGTTTGGGTATTCTGGACAGTTATCTTCATTGCCACACACTCCATCTTTATCAAGATCGTTGGATGGATCATCTGGGCAGGTATCGCAGACGTTACCGATATTGTCCTCATCGGTGTCCTCCTGTGACGGATTAAAAACATCGACGCAATTGTCCTCTGAGTCTGCGATGTCGTCACCGTCAGCGTCTTCGAGAGCTGATTTAAATATCTGGATGCGACTATTGCCCGTGTCCGAGACGAGTGTTTCCCCCAAAGGTCCCGTGTTAACGCGGACAGGATAGTCGAATGCGCCTTCCTCGGTGCCTGGTTTTCCCCATTCTGTGAGGAGGTCACCTTCAGGAGTGAATTTCATGATGGTGCTTGTCTGTGGAAAAATGGCGTAGACATTATCTGAAGAGTCTGTTGCGAGGCTGTATACCGTCCCCGTGGGCCATGCCGCGAGGGGAATTCCGTCTCCGTCGAATTTCTGGATGCGAAGATTCAATGTGTCGGCCACATAGACGTTTCCTTTGCCATCAACCGCCACGTCAAAGGGTGATCTGAACTGCCCCCGATCCGAACCTGTACCGCCCCATTCCGTGACGGGGGCCCCCTCTGAAGTTAATTTTTGAACGGTGTTATCCACAGAATTGGTGACATACACATATGTGATAACGCTTCCGTCGGAATCGATATCCGAGTGTGTCGCGATTCCAATTGGGATGAACGGAGAACTGCTGTTGCCAAACTGCAAGAGGAGATTCCCATCCTGATCGAACTTTGTTACCCCTGCCGCGTCTGCCACATACACATTATTTGAAGAGTCAGTCGCGATATCCCATGCAGTGGGGCACGCTGATGAGTCCTCTGCCCCGCAGCTCGTCCATTCGTCGAGAAACGAACCATTTTTGTTGAATTTTCTTATTTGCATAGAGTAGCCGTCAACCACGTATATGTTTCCGAGTGTATCCTGTGCAACTCCCCAAGGAAAGGGGGTTGACCACTGCCTGTCAAAAACAGGCGGATCTTCAATGGCATAAGCTACGCTTGCCACTGTTAAAACCATGCATACAAACACTGCGTTATATACGATGCTCTTTGCCTGGTACATCTTTTCCTCCCTTTAGGTAGATATGTCTCGTTGACATACCTTCGTGACAAAATGACCGGACTAATACTCAGTTCCGATCCCCCTTTAAATAAAAAAAGCCTACCCCGAAAGGTAGACTTTTTTACCGCCACTTCGATAACCCCTCTTTCCCTTTTTCAACCCCAGGAAAGGTGGCTTTGTGTCGCTTGATCGCTCAAGCTTTACCTTTTCGGTGGCATTAGCTAGTATGTCATGTATCTTAAATCATCTTAAAAACCGCTCCAGCATAAAATAAGTTCTTTGGTCCTTAATGATATTAATACCACACCGTTATCAAGTAATCGGTGTTTTGAATCACATCGAGTAAAAGAATTGTCGTGATAACTATTTGCTAATTCCTGTATAAATAACGGGACCTGATTGAATATAAGTTCCAGGAAGTTTTTTTACCTGTGTGGTTCTTAATAATAGCGTTGACTGCTCATGGCGGCTGTCTATGTTTTCTTGGGAAATAGGTAAACCTCGAAAATGTCAGATTTGCGTATTCCTATGTGCAGGTGAGAAAAAAGGTATGCACAGTATGGGACGAATGTAACAAAACAATGATTGAGAACCTAAGAGGCAAAATAACTTCCTGTAATGTTGTATAAATAGAACCTAGTTAATCAACAACAGTCCTTTTGAAAATCAATATGCTCACATTTGTTGTGATATGCTAAGCTGGTCTAATAACCGCGGCAGCATTTTAAAGGGGCGCAATGAAATCAAGAATTTCAAAACTTGCATCTGCTTGGGATAATGAATACCTTAGCAATGAACTGGGACTGATCTATGAACCATTATGGAGAACTGTTTCGGATTGTTTATTATCTGTATCCACTGGGCAAATCATTGATTTCGGATGTGGTGACGGAAGATACTCATTTCTTTTAAACGACATGGGATTCGATGTGATCGGAATTGACCTTTCATCCAAGGCTATAAAATTAGCTGAGAAAATACAAAACGAGCGAAGCATTGAGGGAATACAGTTCACTGTGAATGACGGTATCTCTAATCAAATTCTGGACAATTCCATTAATGCGGTAATGCTCAATACTTATCACTGTCTGACATCTTCCTTACGCAAAATTGTCATGAATTCTGTTAGCCGAGTATTGACTCAGCAAGGTTTATTGATATTGAGCGCCCTGACACTTGAAGATGAATCTTACCCCCGCAATAAATGGATTGAAATAGCATCGAACACTTATAACGATAGGACAGGAAAGCTCTTCCATTTTTTCTCCAAAGATGAACTTGTCTCAGAGCTTCATTCATTTAAAATCACTAGTATTGAAAAGCTTGAGAATATTGTTCCCTCCGTGGGGAAAAAGAGTTCACTTTATGTTGTATTTGCCATGAAAAAGTAATGCAAATGAAAGGCATTCTTCTTTCTGAACTCTTTACTATTAGATGTTTGCTATAATTATCAAAATTTCAGTTTTAATCAACATCCCCGGCAAAGTGCATGGTTATCAAACGTCACATAAAAAATCCACTTCAAAAGAAGGCCAAGAAAGGATTTCGCGGTTACCCCGTAGCGACCATTGCCTATTATGGTTCAAATAACGAAACAGCTTCAAAAGTAGCGGTCGGCATTATATTTGAGGAAGGTGCTGAGCCCACATACATGGAGAGGTGGGTTTCGGAGCACACAGATGTTCGAACTGATCTTACGATCAACAAAGAAATTCTGCAATTTATCGAAAAACATCCTGTGCGAAGCGTTGTAATTACAGATAGGATTATCGGTTGTCCTCACGAAGAAGGCGTTGATTATCCAGAAGGTGATGTCTGTCCAAAATGTCCTTATTGGGCTCACCGCGATCGCTGGACTGGTAGTACTATTCATTGATGTTCAATTGTTCTTCCTGAAGCAAAGATTTTATTAATGAGCCTCGCGATAGCGGATTGCTCCTGAAAATCATGAGATTTAAGTCTTGTACCTCAAAAATATTTTCAAAAAGCAATATTGCCAAGAAAAAAAGCAATAATCTTATAGACAAGTATCACATAAAGGGGTAAGCTATTTTATATATTCCAAAATCGTTAATCCTTCTATTTGATGTATGCTCAAAAGATATCTATCAAATATTTTTTGATATGATGGAATGCATTTCGTATTAACCATACAACTGAAAGGAGATTGGTGGTGAGAGGAGATAAAAGCAAGAAATTACTCAACTGTTGTCTGACGTTATTCATTGTAATGATAGTGCTGATATGTACCAATGGAAACGTTACGGCGGGTGGCCTTGTTGATACCAGTGTCAGCCGTTTCCAAGCAGCGGATTTTTCCGACTCTGCGAATATTGATAATCCGTGGTGGACCCTGCCTGCGGGGGCTAATTTTCTCTATTTTGCAGAAGATGGTGATGATTGTGTCTGGAACCTGACCGAAGTTCTGAACTCGACGACAAGCAACTTCGAGGGAATTTATGCTGGCACCAATGCCAGGATCGTCCTCGACCGCGGATGGGTGGATGAAGATTGTGAATACGGGACAGACCCAGCAGCTTTTTCCGATGTCTGGAACAATATCGAGCCTGAAGAAATAACATACGACTGGTACGCCCAGGACAGCGAAATGAATATCTGGTACATGGGAGAAGACACATTTGACGGCATAGATAACTCTGGTTCCTTTGTCGCTGGATGTGATGGTGCAGAAGCAGGAATTG
>CAVQRT010000012.1:0-11800 GCA_963715195.1 Thermodesulfovibrionales bacterium
CTGTCAGATGAGCAAATATGATAATTTCCATTTGAGCTTGCCCCGAAAAAGTGGACACGTAGTTAAGTTTCATTAAGGAGTTTTTCATACTGCTCTGGACTCCTGTACCCTAAGGCAGAATGCCTCCTCTGACGATTATAGAACACTTCTACATACTCAAAAATACTAAGCCTCGCTTCCAGCCTTGAACGTTAACGCTCACCATGGACCAATTCCGTCTTGAGAGTCCCAAAGAACGACTCCATATAAGCGTTATCGTAGCAATTGCTACTTCTGCTCATGCTCGGGGTAATGCCGTATTCTCCGAGAAGCTCCTGATAAGCATAGCTTGCATACTGCCTACCTCGATCAGAATGGTGAACTAATCCTTCAGAAGGGCTTTGTCTGCCAACTGCATCCTTGAGTGCTGCAGAAGCCAAATCCTGTGAGAGTTTATCGCTCATGGTCAATCCAATGATCTTTCTGCTTTGCACATTCATCACTGCTACCACGTAAAGCCATTCTTCTGATGTCTGGACATATGTCATATCGGAGGCCCATACCCCCTCTGTCCGTCGATGGTCAATCAGCAAGTTTGCAGCCAAGGCATAGTTATGCCGTGAATCGGTGGTCCGCCTGAATCGCCCTTTCTTTACATCTGCCCTTATGGAATGGTCCTTCATGATCCGGGCCACACGGTTTTTCCCACATCTGACACCATCGTCATTCAGTTCCGCCGCGATCCGCGGACTTCCATAAAGCCTTCTATTTTGACAGTGAACTTTCCGTATGCGTTGCAACAACTCCTCATTGGCTTTCTGTCGTATGCTCGGCCGACGAGTACTCCACGCATAATAACCACTTCTGGATACCTTCAGTACTTCGCACATGCTTCTTACCTTATAGGTCTCTCTGTGTTCTTCCATAAACTCATACTTCATCTGTTTTGTTTGGAGAATACGGCCAAAGCTTTTTTTAAAATATCCCTCTCTTCCCTCGCCCGTTCTAATTCCTTCCGAAGCTTCCTGATTTCTGCGTTCTCCGGCTTAACACATCCCTTACCTGTAAAGGCCTTCTCACCATCTTTCAGAAATTCCCTCCTCCACAAATGAAGCAGATTCGGATGGATATCAAGATCCCGAGCTACCTTGCCTACTGGCATTCCCCTTTCCGTGACTAGCTGTACCGCGTCTCTCTTGAACTCACGAGCAAAATGGCGGCGCTTATCCTCTTTCCCCATTCACACACCTCCTCTGTCATCTTACAAATCTTTAGGTGTGTCCATCAATTCGGGGTAAGGTCAACTTGTACTGTTCTGCATATTCGAAAAGGCGGCTGAAAAACTCCTTCATCAAATACGCAGAGTTCATTCTTCGATTGATGTGAGACGTTCAAAAGATAATCAGCAAAGAATTACCCCTCCAAGAATGAGCACCTCGTTCTGATTGTCTCCTAGTTTTTAGGACCTTGAGAAGCATTTAAAGCTTTTGATTTCGAAGGTACAAATAAAATAATTGATTTACTGCGCAGAAAAAAGGCAGAGCCATTGCCGACTCTGCCTTATATATCTAGTGTGTGAATATGCGCCTACTTGACTGTCTCGAAATTAAAGCTTCCTACCAAGAAATTATTCGTTGCTCTCCATATCTCTACAAGATATTTTTCAGGTTTTTTATCAGTCTTGAAGTTGGTAATGTATAGCTCTCCGCTAAGATCAATCCGGTAATCTGTAGCTGTATTGCCAAAACTTGATGTTTGCATGATAGTCTTGGAACTGCAGCTGTCGTTTTGGCATTCGTAAATTCTGATCTCAAGATGCTCGTTATAGACAAATGGCATACTCGGATCAACGCTTTCAGATATTCTCAGGGAGAATTTAACCGGCATGGTGCGTCCTGCTTTGTTATCAGGAGTTGAAGGTAACAGTTCTAAGACAGCCCAGTTGCGAATGCTGAATGCCCTGACTTGGCTCCATCCCTCATTGCCTGCATTGTCTATCGCTTTAGCCAGTATCACATAGTAGCCATCCTGAAGCAGTGTGGTTTCAAAGGGATATTCCCATAATCCAGTAGAGGCATTAAATGTTGCTTCAAGGTCCTCATATCCTATGGGGATATCATTGCCATCGCCAGGTTCACGCACGAAGAAATACATCTTGTCTATGCCGCTTAGATCAGTCGCATCCGCCTTGAAGATAACCCCATCCTGAAGGGCATTATTGGGTAAAGGAGTGACAATGGTCACTTCGGGTGGTGTTAAATCTATAGCTGGGCCTCCGGGGTCCTGAATGGAACCGGCATTCATATCAAGATCCCCGAACTGATTGTCTATGAAATTCAGATATATTCTGTTTAGATTTGAGTCAATGATTGCACACGAAGAATATTGACTACCCCTGCATGTGAAATCGAAACATGGCTGCTCAGAATTACCAGGATTGTATTTCAAGTACTGATTGATAGAACTGGTATCAGCATGTGTATACATGACAACTGTGATCGGTTCTGGATCAATTGGGAAGGCAGGCAGTCCTGTCAGGGTAATCCTGAAGAATCCAAATGGGTATTGTGCGGTTTGACAGAGCTGGCTCTCGGTGGGCGGCGCTATTGGTTCAACTGTCAGGCCTGTTCCTTGCGGCGCTGCAAAGGTTACATAGTATGCGCTGTCATACGTATATTGAGACTTCACATGGGGCTGCAATCTGTCAGGGACCGTATCATCATCACCGCTATAGTAAGGGTCGTCACCGCCTGGTCCCATTTCTGCAACATCGGGAAGACCGTCAGCATCTGCGTCTGAATTACAAACATCGCCTACGCCGTTTCCATCTTCATCTAATTGATCCGGATTATAAGTATAGGGACAGTTGTCAAAGCAATCTGCAACACCGTCGTTGTCAGCGTCAAGCCCTTCGTCTATCAACCCGTTGGGCGGACAACTATTATCTAGTCCGTCACATATCTCGAGATTTGGTGCTCCAGGGTAAATATTTGGATTAAGAGGGTCACAATCTGCATAATCAGGTGATCCGTCATTGTCGTCATCGTCATCAACGTCATCTGTGAAACCATCTCCATCTGTATCCGGATATTGAACTGCAACCTGAGGACCAACCATGCAATTGTTATCTTCATCCGTCTCGAAAACATTTCCTGTGGCATCGGCACAGGCATGCAGATAATAGGTCCCTGATGAGATTCCGTGTGGGACCCTAACCGAGATGGTACCCTCAGAGATTGAGCCGGGACCTAAAGATTCTACTGTCCTCTCGCCTATTGGTATCGCTCTGCCCGATTCTATGTCGTCTCTGGTTATAGTGCTGGCATGATTGATAAAGAACACCGTGGAGGAAGCAACCTCGGTAGCGAGTCCGGAGGAGGCATTGGAGGTTATATCCGATACAGAAATGCTCTCCCCAGCAGAAACAGTCGAGGTGCCCAGCGATGTGGTAAAGTCAGCGATAGAAAGGTCTGCTCCGTTGCCCGTCTCAAGATGGTTTTCGTGGTAGATTTCGGAGATTCTATTTATTTTGTCCGGATAAAGTAATTGGAATCCAGCGTAGATATGATCTATGGTAACTGGATGCCTGGGTTCAAAGAGATCTATTTCAATACCAACAGGAATCTCGAAGGGGAAATCTCCTAGGGTATCCCAGCGTACATTAAAGTAACTGCCCGGGGGGTCATAGTTTTTTATCACATTCCAAATATCGCTGAAAGGTAAACGCAGATGATCTGCTGACAAGTCGCTGTCATGATTATCGTGTCCATTATGAACAATAAAACCCCCTCCAAAAGTGGCATGCGCCCAATGACCAACAGCAAAGATGTCAGTTTCTGAGGTACCCCAAATCCCATCCATTGCACAATTAGCATAGGGAGCAGGTGCCATTGCATCACTGGAGCAGCTCTCACCGTCATAACGGAGTATTGAGCAACCTGGCCTGAGAATAAGTAAGGAACCTGATAGAGTCCCTTCACCGTAAACAATAAATAAATCAGTCCCTGAACTGCCCCAAATACCAAAATACTGATTGTTTGGATTACCGCCATCCATAGGTATCCAGCTTTGGCCGTCATATCGGAGGATAGTGTTTTGCAAACCGACAACAAAAACTTTTCCCCATTTATCTCCCCAGATTCCATTTAGATGGTTTGGAGAACCACTGTTCATCGATGACCAGGTCTGGCCGTCGTAGTGGAGGACTGTACCGCCGTTCCCCACGGCAAATACGTCCGTCCCGGAACTTCCCCATACACCGTTAAGCGTGGTTGTAGTGCCACTGTTCATCGATGACCAGGCCTGACCGTCGTAGTGAAGGATTGTGCCATTACTACCAACGGCAAAAACGTCTGCCTTGTAACTTCCCCAAATACCATGTAGTGTGGTTGTAATACCACTGTCCATGGGAGACCAACTCTGACCGTCGAAGCGAAGGATTGTGCCATTACTGCCAACGGCGAAAACATTTGCCCTTGAACTCCCCCAAATACTTTGCAGATCATTAGAGGTGTTACTTTGCATTGGAGTCCATCCCTGACTGTAGTGATGAAGGATTGTGCCATTATCCCCAACAGCATACACGTCTCTTCCAGAACTTCCCCACACACCATTCAAAGAATTTAATGTTCCGCTTACCATTGTAGACCAGCCTGTATCATCATAAATATCCCATAACACAGCAGCAGAAATGCCCTCAACAAATCTTGGGTCTTCGTCAGGCTGCGGACATCCATCACAATTTCCATCATCATCTGATCCCAACCAACAAGGATTTGTGTCATCAAAACTATAAAAAGTATAAGGATATTCATAGCTTTCAGCAGTATATCCTAGAGAAGCAGATACTACAGCAGCGAAAAAATCCGCCCAACCTTCTGTGAAATGCGTGGTATTTTCGCATGTTCCTCGAGGACCATCTGGGCACCCATCTTCAGGTCTCCAAGTACTATGACCATATATAGGGTCATGATCACAAATGCCGTTCCAATAATAGTCTTTCATATTTAAATCTAAAAGCATGTGTTGCACTTTGTGTCCGTATTCATGATACAGTGTCTCACGATTCCATCCTTTGTTAGGATGGATATGGATACCAAATGGGCCTGCATAACTGTGCTGATCTTCTTTAGCATTCGAAGAAGGCCAGATTACGTCAACTGGATGAAGGTTACTTTCGTAATCCTTAATAAACGTAAAAGCTTCGTACAGTCTGGTTTGTAAGTGCCAAGCAGCATCCTCAGTGGAAACGTCTATGTCGCCGCAAACATCAAACGGACAAGTATCGAGTTCAACACCGCACGGATCACAACAGGACAATGAGTTATCCGGTTTAATATCTCCATTGACATCTCCGAAATTGATTGTCCGTTGGCACAATAATCCGCTGCAGTTAGTGCCATTCTCTCTGGATTGTTCATGTCGAGGAGTTCTGAGACAGTAAGTCAAACCACCGAATTCGAGGAATTGTGTCTTTATCGCACCTGCGTCAGAAACAGCCTCCACCTGTACATAGGGATCGGGATAGTCAAGATCATACAATCCGGCCCAGCATTCCATATGATCTTCATACCAATCGCCTGAGGCAACCAATGGAATCGGATCACAATTATGACCTATGGGGCGGGTAATCCCAATACATTCTGAATGTGGAGGGTACGTATCTCCATTGCACCAACAACCAGTCCAATCGCAACGAATATCTAAAGGTTGACAACAACCCTCGCTAGTATTTTGATCGAGGCCATTACAGAGCCCGGTGTTATAAACCCCTATGCAACATTGGTTATTTCCATACGGGGTCTTTTCAAGACCCTCACAGTCCTCAAATGAATAAAGACCGTCACAACATTGTCCCATTCCTTCAACGTACTGATCCCCTAAATCACAAGCATGTTCCTGATAGCCTAAACAACACTTATCCCCCATCACATGACAACATTGATCAACCAAACCAGGGAAGGCCTCAGTAATAGCGCTGCATTGATCATTGACATAACATGGGGCACAAAGAACATCCAAATCACTGCCCGAACATCCATCAATTTCAAATGTCCCGTCATCTTTAGTAATGTCTGAACACATTTCAGTGCGGCACAATTCTATCGGCGTGCCAGGAACCATACAAGTGGCTTTCTCTCCGAAGTCATAGTCATACACGGTCACCTTAGCACCCTTGACCGGCTCATCCTGGCCATCATGTGTGTACACTACGCGACCTGTTGCAGTAATGTTAGCATCCGCAGCGATAGAAACTGATGGCAACGTGAGAATGCAAAACAGCATTAATAGGCTCAACATAAATGCATAGTATCTTTGAGTTAATCGAAGTTGTTTTTCGTGAATCATATTCCCCCCTCTTTAATTTTGTTCTTAAGTGTGCTCTCTATACCTCTTTTGTATGACTTGCTGATATTGTTATTGCTGCCTGTGCCAGAACCTTTAGAGTTTATGGCGCTACTATGCGAACTTTCATAAGAAATGCAGATCTCTTGGTTAGTGCGAAAGTAAAAGTTCCCGCAGTGCTACCCCCTCATTCCTTCAGGAACCCTATTGCTGCAGATAAAACATTGCAGCATAATCAGAGCTATTTATATCATAGGAATAGCCAAAGAATCAAATACTTCCCGAATTATACTTCCCGAATTATAAGCATATATTATGCCCATATATAACATATCGATATTACACATTTTATTTCTAAGAGACATGGTTTCCATCGTGATTGTGTAAAGTTTTCCGACATTTTTTTATGGAAAACTTTACACTCGGAGTGAAAAAGCAACAATTTCTGATTTGGTTATTTTCAGGCGTACTTTGCTTATTTGTTGAGGATTCACGTTATGCGGATATCAGGAAGTCATCCTCCCTGGGTATTTTCAAAGATAGTCTTGATCGGTCAGAAAAGCAATAGCGTGTGAATATTTGAATAGGAAATAAACGATATCGACAAATTGCAGGGTTGAGGACTGCTATGTGTATCCCTGACTATCAATGACCACGCCGGTGGTGTTGAGTATAGGGAGGCATCTTCCCTGAGTCTTTCCAAAGGTACTCTTGATCAGCCAAAAAAGCAATCAGGTATGCTTCTTTGAAATGGAAATGATAATTTGCAAAAGCTGGAGGGGTAATCACTCCTATGTGCACTCTTGCCCTCTATCGGAATCTTGCGAGGTTTTTGTAACAGGGAGAATTGTAACCTGAGAAGAACAATAAAAGGAGTTCCGACAGACAGCATAATTATCTAAAGTCCTCCCACTGAAGAATCAGATTCCAAGTTCTGAAGTAACTGAATAGTCTCTTCCAATCTTTTAATGTTATCCTCTGAAATACTTTCAAATGCTATCCCAATATCGTAGGTTTCTGGTTTTTCTCCTGCTATAACATTGCAGGATGCTACCCTTCCTGTAATATAGATATGTTCATCTCCGAGAAGAAACAGTTCCATCTGAATACTTTTTCCCACTTCTAATGCACGTTGGCTTTCAATAAGCATACCGCCTAAACTTAAATTTTTTGTCCTATATTTCTCATGGAAAAATACTGTAGCTTCCTTTTCCTGAATGCTGCTGAATCTGACATATAATCTTGTTCCGGTCTTTTTGTAGGCCTCAACTTTTTCCTCTTCCTCTTCACAATTAGTTTCAATAAAAGCAGATATCTCTTTTATCTTTTCATCTGTGAGATCCATAAATTGCATGCCTGCAGTATATATCGGAATAACATTTCCAAGATTGTCTTTCTCAGTTTTCGTTAGAAAAGACCACATTATTTTGCCTTTTACCGTAAAAGACGTGTTTTGACCATTTATTGTCAATAGAGATTGACTACCTACAGACAATTGTTTGTCAGTTTTTAATGCTAACCCACCAAGGCTGATGTTGAGTATCCTCACATGTTTGGCCAGCACCATTTTGCCAGTAATTTTGAGAGCATCAACTTTATACCGCTTATGTCGTCTTTCAGCATGCATAGATGTTCTAAGAAATGGAGATTATAATATCTTATCTTATAACATAGCTAAATGTGAGACTACTTATAAACAAAAAAAATAGGGGCGAGATTTCGATCTCGTCCCTTTATTACTCCGTTTTTTGGAAAGCATTGACTAATTCAGATATACCAAGGTTCATCAAAAAATCATTCGCATCATCAATTCTGCCTGATCAATATAATATAGTTCTCCGCACCTATTTCCTCTTGTCATGTGGCACAACTACCGTAGCACTGAGTTTATGTGGTCCTGAACAATCTTCAACTGTGACATTGATGATGTAACTTCTCCCTTGAGAGTTACCTGCTCTTTTGCTCCGAAGATTCACGCTTAGCGCATCCGTGATCTGATAGTCTGGCTCAAGAATATTTTCTTCATATATATCCCGGCCTTTCTTATCCATCTCGATTACATTCACAGAGTCTATCTGCATTATCGCAAACGGGCTTGATGAAACGATATTCGAAACATCGATTGTAACGGGAATCATGCGATTATCAGGCGGCCACAGTATTGCTTTCGAGGGCAATATGCTCCCGGTTATGCCTTTACTATTACATTCATCGCAAACGTCTCCAATACCATCATTATCCATATCTGCCTGATCCTTGTTTGGGTATTCTGGACAGTTATCTTCATTGCCACACACTCCATCTTTATCAAGATCGTTGGATGGATCATCTGGGCAGGTATCGCAGACGTTACCGATATTGTCCTCATCGGTGTCCTCCTGTGACGGATTAAAAACATCGACGCAATTGTCCTCTGAGTCTGCGATGTCGTCACCGTCAGCGTCTTCGAGAGCTGATTTAAATATCTGGATGCGACTATTGCCCGTGTCCGAGACGAGTATTTCCCCCAAAGGTCCCGTGTTAACGCGGACAGGATAGTCGAATGCGCCTTCCTCGGTGCCTGGTTTTCCCCATTCTGTGAGGAGGTCACCTTCAGGAGTGAATTTCATGATGGTGCTTGTCTGTGGAAAAATGGCGTAGACATTATCTGAAGAGTCTGTTGCGAGGCTGTATACCGTCCCCGTGGGCCATGCCGCGAGGGGAATTCCGTCTCCGTCGAATTTCTGGATGCGAAGATTCAATGTGTCGGCCACATAGACGTTTCCTTTGCCATCAACCGCCACGTCAAAGGGTGATCTGAACTGCCCCCGATCCGAACCTGTACCGCCCCATTCCGTGACGGGGATCCCCTCTGAAGTTAATTTTTGAACGGTGTTATCCACAGAATTGGTGACATACACATATGTGATAACGCTTCCGTCGGAATCGATATCCGAGTGTGTCGCGATTCCAATTGGGATGAACGGAGAACTGCTGTTGCCAAACTGCAAGAGGAGATTCCCATCCTGATCGAACTTTGTTACCCCTGCCGCGTCTGCCACATACACATTATTTGAAGAGTCAGTCGCGATATCCCATGCAGTGGGGCACGCTGATGAGTCCTCTGCCCCGCAGCTCGTCCATTCGTCGAGAAACGAACCAGTTTTGTTGAATTTTCTTATTTGCATAGAGTAGCCGTCAACCACGTATATGTTTCCGAGTGTATCCTGTGCAACTCCCCAAGGAAAGGGGGTTGACCACTGCCTGTCAAAAACAGGCGGATCTTCAATGGCATAAGCTACGCTTGCCGACTGTTAAAACCATGCATACAAACACTGCGTTATATACGATGCTCTTTGCCTGGTACATCTTTTCCTCCCTTTAGGTAGATATGTCTCGTTGACATACCTTCGTGACAAAATGACCGGACTAATACTCAGTTCCGATCCCCCTTTAAATAAAAAAAGCCTACCCCGAAAGGTAGACTTTTTTACCGCCACTTCGATAACCCCTCTTTCCCTTTTTCAACCCCAGGAAAGGTGGCTTTGTGTCGCTTGATCGCTCAAGCTTTACCTTTTCGGTGGCATTAGCTAGTATGTCATGTATCTTAAATCATCTTAAAAACCGCTCCAGCATAAAATAAGTTCTTTGGTCCTTAATGATATTAATACCACACCGTTATCAAGTAATCGGTGTTTTGAATCACATCGAGTAAAAGAATTGTCGTGATAACTATTTGCTAATTCCTGTATAAATAACGGGACCTGATTGAATATAAGTTCCAGGAAGTTTTTTTACCTGTGTGGTTCTTAATAATAGCGTTGACTGCTCATGGCGGCTGTCTATGTTTTCTTGGGAAATAGGTAAACCTCGAAAATGTCAGATTTGCGTATTCCTATGTGCAGGTGAGAAAAAAGGTATGCACAGTATGGGACGAATGTAACAAAACAATGATTGAGAACCTAAGAGGCAAAATAACTTCCTGTAATGTTGTATAAATAGAACCTAGTTAATCAACAACAGTCCTTTTGAAAATCAATATGCTCACATTTGTTGTGATATGCTAAGCTGGTCTAATAACCGCGGCAGCATTTTTAAAGGGGCGCAATGAAATCAAGAATTTCAAAACTTGCATCTGCTTGGGATAATGAATACCTTAGCAATGAACTGGGACTGATCTATGAACCATTATGGAGAACTGTTTCGGATTGTTTATTATCTGTATCCACTGGGCAAATCATTGATTTCGGATGTGGTGACGGAAGATACTCATTTCTTTTAAACGACATGGGATTCGATGTGATCGGAATTGACCTTTCATCCAAGGCTATAAAATTAGCTGAGAAAATACAAAACGAGCGAAGCATTGAGGGAATACAGTTCACTGTGAATGACGGTATCTCTAATCAAATTCTGGACAATTCCATTAATGCGGTAATGCTCAATACTTATCACTGTCTGACATCTTCCTTACGCAAAATTGTCATGAATTCTGTTAGCCGAGTATTGACTCAGCAAGGTTTATTGATATTGAGCGCCCTGACACTTGAAGATGAATCTTACCCCCGCAATAAATGGATTGAAATAGCATCGAACACTTATAACGATAGGACAGGAAAGCTCTTCCATTTTTTCTCCAAAGATGAACTTGTCTCAGAGCTTCATTCATTTAAAATCACTAGTATTGAAAAGCTTGAGAATATTGTTCCCTCCGTGGGGAAAAAGAGTTCACTTTATGTTGTATTTGCCATGAAAAAGTAATGCAAATGAAAGGCATTCTTCTTTCTGAACTCTTTACTATTAGATGTTTGCTATAATTATCAAAATTTCAGTTTTAATCAACATCCCCGGCAAAGTGCATGGTTATCAAACGTCACATAAAAAATCCACTTCAAAAGAAGGCCAAGAAAGGATTTCGCGGTTACCCCGTAGCGACCATTGCCTATTATGGTTCAAATAACGAAACAGCTTCAAAAGTAGCGGTCGGCATTATATTTGAGGAAGGTGCTGAGCCCACATACATGGAGAGGTGGGTTTCGGAGCACACAGATGTTCGAACTGATCTTACGATCAACAAAGAAATTCTGCAATTTATCGAAAAACATCCTGTGCGAAGCGTTGTAATTACAGATAGGATTATCGGTTGTCCTCACGAAGAAGGCGTTGATTATCCAGAAGGTGATGTCTGTCCAAAATGTCCTTATTGGGCTCACCGCGATCGCTGGACTGGTAGTACTATTCATTGATGTTCAATTGTTCTTCCTGAAGCAAAGATTTTATTAATGAGCCTCGCGATAGCGGATTGTTCCTGAAAATCATGAGATTTAAGTCTTGTACCTCAAAAATATTTTCAAAAAGCAATATTGCCAAGAAAAAAAGCAATAATCTTATAGACAAGTATCACATAAAGGGGTAAGCTATTTTATATATTCCAAAATCGTTAATCCTTCTATTTGATGTATGCTCAAAAGATATCTATCAAATATTTTTTGATATG
>CAVQRT010000013.1:0-11162 GCA_963715195.1 Thermodesulfovibrionales bacterium
ATTGCGTTTTTGTATTGAGGGGAGATAATCATCAATTTTTCGCCATCCGGCAACTATTTCAAATTGTCTGAGCATCATAGCATGGCTGAATAGTGAATCCTGAGCAAAAAGAAAATCAGCCTCAATCTGGGTTTTCACTTTTGCAAGCTCACGGGCTCCAATGAAATCTTTTGGAGGATCAATAATTCATCATATAATGCATGTTCAACTTCCCGCACATCTTTCCCTGGCGCAACTGTTGCAAAGATGTAGAAAAGATTGGGATCCTTTGACAGAAGAGAGTTTTCAGCCTTGAGGTCTATAGGAATATGGATACGGTCTGCGCTGATATTAACAAAAAAAGTAGTATAGTTCCGAGTTGTGAAGGCATTATCGTCTCCGCCGTTTTTCTGTAAGATGCGGGAATATTCTTCAGGTCCGACTATTCATGTTCCCTCTTACATCATATGTTCCATCATGTGCGATAGTCCTGTTTTTCCACAGGACTCATTGCGGGAGCCGACACGATACCATACCTGAAAGGTGACAAGAGGTGCCTTGTGATTTTCAATGAGGATGACTTTCATGCCGTTGGAGAGGGTGGCTTCAGAAACCAGATCGGCAATTTTTGCTTCTGCTTTGAGCAGCAACAGGAACGGGAGAAGAATGATGAGCAGAAGCCACCGGAACGCGATCTTTTTATGAAAAAAAGTCAGCCTTATCATTATTCCCTGTGGGTACCCCAATCTGTCATCCTCCGACTTGATCGGGGGATCCATTTTCTATGACCGACGGGGTTATTTAAGTATTTTCTGTACGGTTAGGCAATAAATATTTTCGTATTATTTCTTACTTCCATGTCTGGGTTAAATATGAGTTCCTAGTTTCATATTTTTGGTTCAAAAACCATGAAAGTCAAGGAGGAAATCAGGAAAGGAAGTAGGGGAAACAATAGGCAATTTATATGGTAGGCGATGCTGGTCTCGAACCAGCGACCTCTTCCGTGTGAAGGAAGCGCTCTCCCGCTGAGCTAATCGCCCACAATTGCCTATAAAATAACACTTTTCCCCTCATTGGTGTCAACCTCCAAATGCCAAATTGTGCAGTAATTGTGCAGTTGGCGTTCTATTTAGTGTCTGTGTATAAAGTACGGTTTTCTGAAAAAGCCGTCATGCCCGCCCCCGTCTACACGGGCATAAACTCCGGCGGGAATCCATTTTTTTAAATCCCGCAATGCGGGATGGATCCCCCGATCCCTCCAAAAGGATCGGCTGGCACGCAAGCCGGAGAATGACGAATTATGAGTTTATACACAGACACTAAATAGTGTTATAGTGAGGATGTCTACTGCCAGTCTTTTGGGGAGATACGCATGCGTGTCATATTATCGGATAATAGTGCTACGCTGCCTTACCCTTTTTTAGTTTTGCCTTAACACCTGATGTCCTCTTATCGACACCCTTCGCCAAAAGATAGACAATAAGTTGATTCAGACTAACCCCTTCTTCTTTTGCCCTTTCCATTAACGCTCCATGTAATGACTTTGGGGTTCTCGCAAGTATTTTTCCGCTATGGACATCTTCGGATGACGGCTCTGGTATCTTTCTTCCTTCTTTCCTTGCGGTTTTAAGCCACAGTTCTTGGGCTATTTTAACTTCTTTTACTGCTTCTTCCTCCGTTTCCCCATAGGCAGAACATCCGGGAAGATCAGGGATAAGTGCGATAAATCCCTTATCATCTTCGCTGTAAAATACTTTTATTGGATAGAACATATCATTTCTCCTTGGTTATGAGGTTGTATTCCTCGATAAGCTGCAAAAATTGGCTCACTTGATATGGTTTTGCCATGCCCTTAACATTCTGGAAATTCAGTATCACGTGAATGCCTTTTTGGCTGTAGACTTTATGGCTTCCCTTGCCACCCTGATATGTGAAGCCAAAAGCCTTAGCTAATTTGCATATCTCATTGAATCTGACATTATATGGGTTATTCTTAACGCGTTCAAAAAGCTTTTCAAGCTTACCCATGAATGTATACTATCATATATGATATCACTGGTCAAGAATCTGTGTCGGTATGATAGTGCTATCGTATGACACCTCTATCGCCTTCAGTACCTAGATTTTTGTTGAAGCCCCTTTTTAACTTGACATTCTATCCCCCAGAGCTCTAAAAAACTGTAAAGAATTCCCATAGCACTTTACCCGGAAATGAGAATTATGTCTGCTTTCTGATCGGATAGTTGCTCAATGAGCATAGTTAGCCGGGCATTATAATGATTTGTAACCAATTGAAAATATGAGATTCTGAAACAAGTTCAGAATGACGTATGGTCCATTAATGTGTGTTAAGTGCTGTTGTCGGAAAACTTTACACTCTTAATTTGGCCTAAAATCTCGCAACTCATTGGATATATATAGATTCACAAATTTTACGAGTGTAAAGAAACTTTACACTTTTTCTGTAGATGTCATAAAAGGCAATAAAATCAATTAGTTATGAATAGGCACATGATTTGCTTATTATAATATTAGAAATATGTAAAAAATAATAATTCAAATAAAGGGAGAAGAGAAAGAAATGAAAAAGGTTATTGTCCTGATAAGTTTGATTTTGGTTTTAGGATTGGCAATGCAATGGATACTCCGGGCTATATGATTAGGATATTTAGACGACACTGAAACATGCGATTTGTCGATCGCCGCAGTTGAGTGAAGATCATTCGTGACAATGTGCAATGCGATACGTTGCATGTTTACAATTATCAATGGGATAGTCTTCACGATGAAGTCTGATAGGCGACTGAGACGCTGCTGGACATGATGGATACAGGTGCTACTTAATTGAAAAATTTCAATGCTGCTCAATTGAAACAATTAAGTCATGCAATTACTGAAGTCTCTGATGACTACTTTGATACTGAAGCCAATGAATAGTTTACTGCCGATAACATTAACACTGGCACTCCTCTTTTGGTGAGCATGGTGGTCTCGATTATTATTCGAGTACTGCAAGGTAATAGCAACCCTGTAATGCCTCTTGAAATATGGGCATCAAAGGAGTGATCTACCTGATTTACAGATTCAAGCGGGAACACAGTTGACATATTTATGGACGATAGTTTCCGACAGAGCACCAATGTGGGGTGATTTTTATGCTTTGATGGAAAAATTGAAGACCATGACTGCTTGGAATACAGGCTTTGGGATTTTAGCTTCTGCAGCTATCAGGTAATCGTCAGATGCCATGGAATCTGAGTATCACAGCTTGGATGTTGGTTCCCGATAGTAACGGTGGCGGCGGCGGCGGGGGTAACGGAGTCCCTGAGCCGAGCACGCTCCTTTTGATTGGCACAGGTCTTTTAGGCCTTGGGCTTTTGCGGAAGAGATAAATTCGAGAAATAGGAAAATTAGAATCAGAAAATAAAAAAGGGTGAGGCAATTGCCTCACCCTTTTTTTGTCGTATGGCTATTTATATATTGTTATTGTGTGGATTCCTACATTGCCGGCCGCGTCGTAAGCCTTTGCTGTAATTGTGTGCGCCCCTGCCGCAACCTTTTTGGTATTCCAGTTGTAGGAAAGGCTGCTTGCATTCGTAGCTGCCATTAAACTACCGTCAATGTAAAGCTCAATAGCGCTAACGCCCACGTTGTCAGAGGCCGAGACTGCTATCTTCAGTACTGGATGGCTTGGGATCGAGGAGCCATCCGCGGGATATGTGATGGCGACTTGCGGGGCGGCCGTGTCCTGCTGGCTGTTCATTACAGTCACGGTCATCGATGCGGACTGTCCGACATTCCCGGCGCTGTCGTAGGCACGTGCAAACAGGGTATATGTGTCATTCGCATATCGGGTCGTATCCCATGTGAAGGCATAGGGATTGCTGCTATCGGATGCAAAAAGAGACCCGTTGATGTAGAGTTCAACTTTTGAGACGCCGACGTTGTCTGATGCTGAAGCACTGACGGTGATGACGCCGCTGACTGCAGCACCGCTTGCAAGTGATGTTATTGATACTTCGGGGGCCGTTGTGTCATCGTTTGAAACAGTGACACTTATGGAAGCTGATTGCCCCACGTTGCCCGCACTGTCAAAGGCGAGTGCATTCAGGGAATATGAACCACCCGCAAATTTTGTCGTATCCCAACTGAATGAATAGGGGCTGCTAATGTCGGATGCAAAGAGGGTGTTGTTGATGTAGAACTCGACCTTGGAGACGCCGATGTTGTCAGATGCGGAAGCACTAACCGAGATGGTTCCGCTGACGATTGCATTGTTTGAAGGAGATGAGATTGATACCACGGGGGCTATAGTGTCAGCGTTCGAAACGTTAACGGCCACTGACGCCGATTGACCAACGTTGCCCGCGGAATCATAGGCGAGCGCCTTGAGGGAATAGGTCCCATTAGCGACTTTCGTGGTATCCCATACGAACGAGTAGGGGCTGCTGCTGTCGGTTGTAAAGAGTGCGTCGTTGACGTAGAGTTCCACTTTTGAGACTCCCACATTGTCGGATGCGGAAACACTGACCGATACAAAACCGCTTATGGTGATATTGCTTGATGGTGTTGTGATCGATACCACGGGGGCTGTTGTGTCAATCTCCGGCTCATTTTCTATCGCTGCGAGCAAACTCTTCAGTGCATTGATGCGGCCGTAGCCGAAATACTGGTCAAAACCCAAGGTCCCCAAGTCATCGGCATTTTGCTGTCAAAATATCGTACGCTTGGGCATTGGTGAGGGAAGGATTCACTGACCAGATGAGAGCACGCAAGCCCTGCAGTTAATGGTGAGGCGAATGAAGTGCCATTCCAGTAACCGTATCCGCCTCCGTTCTCTTGTCGTGTAAATTGACGCACCTGGGGCTGAGATATCTACCCATGTTCCATAACTGGAAAAACTCGCCTTTGTGTCGATAGAAGTAGTCGCTGCAACAGCCACAACATGATTGCACGCTGCCGGATAATAGGGGGTGCTGTTATTGTTGTTCATTGCCGACGCAAAAATGAGCGCTCCCTTGTTCCATGCATAATCGGCTGCATTCTGCAACGTTGATGAGCTGCTCGATCCGCCTATGCTGATATTGAGAACCCTGACACGTCGATCGACCGCATAGGTAATAGCCCGTGAGATGTCATAATACGAAGCGTAATTGCTGGAGTTCAGAACCACCAAGGGCATGACCGGATTGTCACATGCAAGTCCAGCTACCCCGGTAACATTGTTGGTCATGGCAGCAGCGGTGCCGGCCACTGCAGTACCGTGTCCCAGAACATCGTGGGTGTCAGTATTGCTCCCAAGAAAGTTATATCCCGTAATCAGCTTTGCCACAAGGTCAGGATGATCCGGGTCAACGCCGGAATCAATGATCGCTATAGGCAAACTTTCTGATCCAGATGTGATATCCCATCCTGATGGCGCATCAATTTTTGGCAGGTGCCACTGGGATGGATAATAACTGTCATTCGGTATTGTCGACGGCTCCGCAAGGAAATTATTCTCAACAAATTCGACATGAGGGTTATGAGAAAGGGCCTCTCTCACTACATCAAGTAACATGTGCCGGCACCTTAATCCGCTTGATCCTGAGTTGCTGTATTTCATCCGCTACTTCTGCGCCATGAGAATGCAATGCTTCATCGGCTTTGTGCTTCGGTGTATCAATGCGGAACTGAATCAGCAGTTCATCTTCAACGAATGATTTCTTGTTCTGTGCCCACGCATTATCTTGGCACATTAGCACCAAGAGGCACAGGGAAAGCAATACAAGTACTGCTGATACTCCTAAAGTTTTCGTTTTCTTCATAAAACCCTCCTTTGAATTTTTATTGCCGTTTAGACTCGTTTTTCTCCACAATTTCTTTAACTGACAGTTTTTTTATACGGATTTTTAAAGGAGAAATGACGTGATGGGAATCACACCTGATCTATATCCGGGTTGCAGGTATCCATTATGATAAGATTCTGTGTAGCACTTTTGGGCTATTCTACGCTACCAAGTGAGAAAGCAGTGAAGGGGAAATTAAATTTTCTTAATCTAATCTGACGAGGGTGTCATTGCGAAGGTTCCCAATCCTGACATAAGTCGGGACGGAACGACGAAGCAATCTCGCAGTCTTGAGTGAGATTGCCGCGCTCCTGTTAGTCGCTCGCAATGACAATTTTACAGTATTCAATGCATTTGTATTAATTATCGGTTTAGTAATTAGATTCTGTCCATAAAACGTGTCTCACACAAGCCGTCATTCCCCGACTTGATCGGGGAATGCACCCTTCGACAAGATCAGGGTGACAAATTGCGCGTGGTGAGCGTTAGACTGAGCTTAGCCGAAGGCTTTTCGAACCATGGATTGGGAGCCTGCCCCGTACTCGATACGGGGGTAAAGCCCGACAATGACATATAATGGTTTAACAGGATGCTAAAAAAGTCTGTTTCTGTCACCCTGAACTTGTTTCAGGGTCTCATAACTTTTTGATTTTAGGAGATGCTGAAATAAATTCAGCATGACAAACTGTCCCGAAAGGGACTTTTTCAGCAGCCTGCTCTCGGATATTTATGAAAGGTTTAAAGAGCAGTCATGAAATTGGGTTTGGAGGGAACTACAACGGAATTTTTATATTCCGCAGGCTTTTTCGCCGGTTTTGATCACTATGCCGTCGAAACCTTCATTTACCATTGAATGAGCCTCTTCAATATCATAAAATCCGGTAATACGGACCTTATAAAAGTCCCCCTGATGGCAGATCTTAATTTTTTTATTTGAAACTTTTTTCTGCAGGCGTTTCTTGAATGTCGCAGCGGACTCCTGCGACTTGAATGCCCCGACCTGCAGTGCATACGAGGTATCCTTTTCATCGTGTTTCATCGCGGATGATGAAGAGGTAACCTGTGTTCTTTTTTCGATATTAGAGCTTTTCTCTGATAAGGCCTTCTTTTCCATGGGTGCACCCTTAGCATTTAAATACGCGGGCCGCCTTGTGTCCTTTCTCGATATCGCATCCTTCATGATATTCGAGAGGGCGATAAAATCCGGTTTATAAATTTCTCCACTCCTGAACCAGGTTTCCTGCATTCCTGAAACAGATATCTCAAGTTCAGCCAATGCAATGTTCAGATCATTGATTGTAACCAGATATTCATTGTACGCCTTGATCAATTCGGCTTCTGCATCCAGGAAGTCCACCATCTTGATGGTGCCTTCCGAATATTTTTCCGCCGTCTGTTTGAAACTATACTCAGCCGTCTTGAGCTGCTTCTCTTTAACATCGACTTCCCGTGTCTTTTCCTGGACAGCCCGCCATGATTCCTCAGCCTCGAAAACGACTCTCTTGGTCAGATCTTCATGCTCGTATTGCTGCTTCTGCATCAATGCTTTTGCTTTTGACACTTCTGCCTTTGTCCTGTTCCATTCAAACAGCGACCAGTCAAGCTGGAGAGAGAGCATCCATTGCTCAGGACTCGTTACGTTGGTTTCCTTCTGCATCGTGTATTTTCCCTCGAGGGAAAGCTGAGGGAGAAACCCACCCCGGGCAATTGTGATATCGGACCCAGCTGCCTGCGCCCGTGCAGAAGACATCTTTAAATCCTCCCTGTTTGCAAGAGCGAATTCTTTGACCTCCTGAAGCGGAGCGATGAAGAAACTATTCAGCGGTTCGCCTTTCAGCATAAGGTTTTCATCGTCCCGGCAGTAAATAAGCCTTTTGAGGTTGCTGAGCGCTGTCTCAGCCCGGTTCCTTGCTTTAAAGATTTCCAGTTCGGAGGCAGCGAGATCGTTTTCAGCGATGAACAGGTCTTCCTTTCTGACATATCCTTCACTATTGCGCTCCTGAATAACCCTGAGGCCTTCTTTTTTTGCATCCAGGATCTTTTCGAGTATGCCGGTATACAACTGTTCTTTCAAAACTTGATGAAACACCTTTTTTACCTCAAAGACGAGCAGTCTTTTCTTTCTCTCAAGATCATATCGCGCCTCTTCATTTAATTTTTGAGACTTTTTGTATGAATGCGTTAAACGCATGCCGGTAAAGACGGGTTGTTCAATGCTCAAAGTGATACCATAGGTTTCTTGATTGTCAGCAGAGAGTTCAACATCAGAGGGTGGAACTCCTGAAAGAAAGGTGTCGCGGGGAACGAGGAAAAAGTCATCTTTCTCCCTGAGGTCATAGTTCCCCTTTAATTTCAATGAGGGAAAAAACCGTGAGGATGCCATTTTGACATCTTCTTCCGCTGCCCGAAGATCCATTTCGTGTGACTTCAGCCACCGGTTTTTTTCTAATGCCCCGGAAATACAGTCATCAAGGGTGAGTTCAAGGGCGGATGCAGGGTGAGTGAGTAAAGAGAATGTGAAGATGAAAGCTATGAAGAATAGAGTGCAAGAAATGTCCCTCTTTGGTAAAGAGGGATTAGGGGAGATTTTCTGAATAAACAATGAAAACATTTTTCTTATAATCCCTCCTAACCTCCCTTTGCCAAAGGGAGGAATAATAATATTGCTAAGTTTATAGCGAACTCTGTTTCAATGTTCGTCATTACCGGCTTGCCGGAATCAAGCCGCTTTTCCTGGATAATGACGGATTAAAGTCGTTGTGAATGATTCCGATTAAGCGATTCAATTTCCTGACAACCAAGTATGTTTTTATTGCAAAAATCGTACCGTAACGGTCATATTGTTCTTGAGACCTGTGAAATCTTCCAGCCGGATGAAAATAACCTGTGTATTAATGTCAAAAGATGCCATGGGATCGAAGGTCCGCTGGGATTTTCTCTTTACGTTCGGAAGAACCTTATACACTGTTCCGTTATATGTTTTGTCTTTGTAAGCGTCTGTTATCACTTCAACGGATTGCCCCTCTTTGACCTTTCCGACATCGGTTTCTTCAAGCTCTGCCCGGATTCTCAACTTGCCCGGATTAACAAGTTCCAGGACGGGAGTGCCGACGTCAACTGATTCACCAACATGCTTGAATTTTTCAGTCACGACGCCATTGAACGGAGATGTCAGCGTATAGTCTTTTAAAGATGCCTGATAGTACCTTAATTCTGAATCGGCCTTTTCAACCGACGATTTTGCCTGCTCGATCTCTTCATCTCTCACGCCCTGTTTCAGTTTTTGCATGTTTGTTTTTGATTCATCGAATTCTGCAGATGTTCTTTTGAACTGCTCTTCTGCTTTCCTCAGTTCTATGAGCGTTGTGGCGTCTTTTTCATAGAGCCTCTTTTGTCTCTCGAACTCATCCTTGGATTCCAGGTATTTCGCATCTGCCGACTGCATCCTGCTCTTTGCCATTGCAACATCCTCGCGCCGGTAACCTGACTCAAGCTCTCTGAGACGTGAGCGCGCCTCGAAGAGGGTTGATTCTGCCATTTTTACCTTTGCTATGATCTTGCTGTCATCGAATTTCACCAGGGGTGCCCCCGCCTTTACCTCATCGCCTTCTTTTACGAGGAACGCGGATATCGTTGAGGAGACCTGGCTGCTTGCGTCGATCTTCTCCTCGCTTTCCACGATTCCTTTCGCTGTTGTAAACATCTGTTTTGTTTCATCACGCTGGGCCGTCACGTTTTTTTTCCGTAAAATGCCTCGGACCGAAGAGGGCAAGAAGAACAGCAACGACGAGAAGACCTATCAACAAAAAGATCGCAAATCGGTTATTTTTCATGCTTGCCCTCCTTTTTCCCGAATAATCATGCCATCCTCCATGTAGAGAATACGGTCAAAGACCTCTTCGACCCTGCTATCATGTGTTGCCACGAGGATGCTTTTCTTCCTCCTGGTGGCAAGTTCTTTAAGTATTTCCATGACTTTCCTGCCGTTCATCTGATCAAGGTTCCCCGTCGGTTCGTCCGCGAGAATAATGGGGGAGTCCGCTGCGAGGGAACGAGCTATGGCAACCCGTTGTTTTTCTCCACCGCTCAGATCTCTCGGGAGGAAATGCAAACGGTCTGAAAGGCCCACACCGGCAAGCATTTCCTTTGCTTTCTGCCCGGCATTTTCGGTCACCCCTTTTAATTTTAAAACTATCAAGACATTTTCAAGAGCGGTCAGAGCAGGGAAGAGATTGAACCCCTGAAAAATAAAAGAGATAAATTTTTTCCTGATGCCCGGCAGAGAGGCTTCCCCGAGGGTATTTGTTTCAATGCCAAAAAGTTTTAATGTACCGCTTGTCGGCCGCAATATGCAGCCGATCAGGGAGAGCAGGGTCGTCTTTCCGCTGCCTGAAGGCCCGAAAAGACCTACCATCTCGCCTTCACGCAACTTAAAACCAACGGATGAGACTGCCCTGACCTCAACCTTTCCTTCTGAGTATATCTTTGTTAAATCTCCTGCAATGACAGGTGGTTCCATGCTCTACCTCATCTGCAGAGAGCATGCTGATTGTAAAGAATACAGCTTAGGCAATTCCGGCTGATAAGAATAGCCACTAAACATGCTCAATCTTATCATAAAAAAGGAAAAGTTTGCAGTGCGCAGAAAGAGGAGCAAGCATCTTAAAGGAGATGAAAAGTATTCTTAAAATATAAACTATTTATCGGTAATCCCCCTCTACCCTCCTTTAGAAAAGTGGGAATTATTCAAGGAAAAAAAAGAAGAAATTTCCTATTTTTGCTGGAAGTACGGGGAGGAATCGAATTTCGTAATAAATTACTTAATTTCTAATATAATTGTGTATAATAGCGCATCTTAATAAGGACTATCACATGGTGCAGTTCCATTTCAGAAAAGTTGTTGATAAGGCTGAGCTCGAAGAAGTCTTCCGGCTAAGATATAAAGTCTACTGTAATGAGTGGGGCTTTGAAAAAGCAGAGGATCATCCGGACGGCCTCCTGGAGCCCAGATTCAGCAGCAGTTCAATGCACTTTATTTCATTGAATGAAACAGGGCAGATAATCGGTACCATCCGCATCATCCTGAATTCTGAGAAAGGATTCCCTATAGAAAACCATTGTACGATTGATGCTGATCTTTCACATATGAACAGGCAGAAACTCGGAGAAATATCGCGTTTGGCTGTCAGCAAGGAATTCCGCAAGAGATTCGAAGACCGCTTTATCTATGAAGGGACTCAGGAATACATTCAGCCGCAGTCTGTTGCTCACGAAAGAAGGACTCGCCACGAGATTGTCATCGGTCTCTATAAATGTATTTATATAGAGAGCAAAAGATTGGGTTTGACCCATTGG
>CAVQRT010000014.1:0-94332 GCA_963715195.1 Thermodesulfovibrionales bacterium
AGGGGCTCTCTTTGTCGAGAGCCCAGGGGGAGGTGAGAAAGGAGTTAAATTTTACGTCTTGTCTAGTATGAAAGCATTTTTTGTGCCAAAGCATTGCTGTCTGTAATCTATTGAATTATCGTGAAAATTCAATAGCGCATTTTTAAATATCACGAATGTATGACATGGTTTGACAGAGAAAAAGGCACTTTTAGGGTCTTAGAGACTCGGCGTTCCCGGACCAGGTGGATCAGATGTGTCCGTATTCGACCCAGCGGTAAATGAAGAAAACTATGGCAAGAAGAACTGCGATGAAAATGATGGTAGCGAACAGTTTCGGTTTCCAGAAGAGTAAAAGGATAAGCAGGACTATTGCGAGACCAATCAAAAGATACGGGTGATCCCGGACAATCGCAAGGGAACCGGTAATACTGCCGATAAGAAGAGAATGTTCAACGAGTGCCTGTCCATTCTCACTGCCAAGAACAGTCTTCAGTTTATGGTGTATGTACAATATTAAATCTTCTACTTTCCAATTTTCCACTTTATCCATCATAGCACAATTTTCCTAATTTTCAATGGTGGACGGTAGGGGATTCGAACCCCCGACTTCCACGTTGCGAACGTGGCGCTCTCCCAGCTGAGCTAACCGCCCATTCGATTTTCTGATATGATATCATATAGTTGCAACATATACATCCACGTGTTCTTTGCCGTGCTATAGAATAGAACAACGTTTGCAGTGATCCTGTAGAAAGATTGGGGATCGGGACATGCATAGTCTCCTGAAAACGGAAGACGGGCACACTTTATGAAGATGCGTACCGGTGTGTATATCTGCAGCTGCGGCACGAACATTTCCGATACGTTAGATCTCAGTGAACTCTCCAGGTATTCGTCCAGTCTTGATAATGTTGCATATGTCAAAGTACATAACCTCCTTTGTTCTGAAGAAGGCAGGAATTTTCTGGCGGACGATATCAAACATCAAAAACCCGACCGGGTTGTCATTGCTGCCTGCACTCCAAGAGAGCACGAAAAAACCTTCAGAGATGTCCTTCAAAAAGCCGGAATGAACCCGTATTTATTTCAGATGGTAAATCTCCGGGAGCAGGTTGCGTGGGTGAGTGACAGAACACACGCAAAAGAAAAAGCCCGTTGGTACATCCGTGCGGCAGTCAAACGAGTGGCACTGCATGAACCATTGGATATGCCGGCAATCGATTGCAATACCGATGCGCTTGTCATCGGAGCGGGTGTTGCCGGTATGGAAGCCGCCCTGATCTTAGCCCGGTCCGGGAGAAGAGTCTGCCTGGTCGAAAAGAAATCTTTTATCGGAGGCAAGGCCATACAGTATGAAGACGTTTTCCCCACAATGGAGTGCTCTTCCTGCATGCTGGATCCACCCATGGATGAATTGCTCCATCATGAGAATATCGAGTTGTTGACCTCCAGTGAAGTTCGGGAGGTCATCGGGTTTGTCGGTAATTTTACGGTGAACATAGAGCGAAAAGCCACTTATGTCGATAAGGATAGGTGCGTCGGGTGCGGGGCATGCTATGAACAGTGCCCGGTCAGTATGAAGAATGCTTTCGATTATAATCTGAGCGAGAGGAAAGCCATTGATATGCCGTTCGCAGGTGCGCTTCCCAATGTGCCTGCTATAGACAGAGAACATTGTCTCCGTTTTCGCGGTCAGGAATGTACGATTTGCAAACAGGCCTGCCACTTTGATGCCATTGATTACGATAACGGGGACCAAGTCCTCGAGCGACACGCCGGCAGCATTATCGTGGCAACCGGATTTGAATTGCTGGATCCTTCAGTTCTTCCTTCCTTCGGGTATGGCATGATACCCGAAGTGTATACAAGCCTTGAATTCGAGAGAATTCTTTCCCAGAACGGCCCTACCGGGGGTAAACTTTTCACGAAGAATAAAGAGAACCCTGAATCTCTCGCAATAATCCATTGTGTCGGGAGCAGGAATACGGAGGTAAAAGATTATTGTTCGGGTGTTTGCTGTCTGTATGCGGTGAAGTTCGCTCACGTGATGAGAAAACGGTTCCCCGCGGTGAAGGTATATGATCTCTGTGCTGACTGGTGTGTGCCGGGAAAAGATGGGCAGTCGTTTCTTGATTCCGTCAGGCAGTGGAAGAATTTCAAGGTTGTCCGGACATCGCTCCCGATGGATGTAAAAATCAATCAGGGAAAAAAGAGAATAAACCTTTCCTGTATGGATGTTACAGGGAAAGACAAGAGATTTGCTGTTGATATGGTAGTCCTCTGTCCTGCGATGATTCCGGCTGAGGGTTCCAGCAGGCTTTCTGAAATCCTCTCGATTCCTCAGGATAATAAAGGATTTTTCGCTGAGGGGCATGCAACCCTTGATTCTGTATCAACAACGATTGAAGGGATTTTGATCGCGGGGTGTGCGCAGGGTCCAAAAAATATCCAGGCGTCGATTGCCCAGGGAACCGCTTCAGCCGGGAAGGTTCTCTCGATGCTCGTTCCCGGCAGAAAACTGGAACTGCATGCAGTGACGGCCGAAATAGATGAAGATGCCTGTTCCGGCTGCATGATCTGTGCGGGCCTGTGCCCGTACAAGGCCATTCATTTTGACCGGACCAAGCGGGTTGCTGTCGTGAATACCGTTCTCTGCAAGGGATGCGGAACCTGCGTGGCGGCCTGCCCGAGCGGTTCTGCAAAGAGCAAACACTTTACGACGGAACAGGTATGTGCTGAGATCGTGGAGGTGTTGCGATAAAGGACTTTGAACCGAGAATTCTCGGATTCCTGTGCAACTGGTGCTCGTATGCAGCGGCAGATGCCGTGAGCAATATAGAGAAGAGATATCCCTCCAACGTGAGATTTATCAGGCTCATGTGCACCGGCAGGATCGATCCCGAGTTTGTGATAAAGGGATTCCAGTCTGGTGCGGACGGAGTTGTGATACTTGGATGCCATCCCGGTGACTGCCATTATAAAGAGGGTAATTATAACGCACTCCGCAGGTTCTCCCTTCTGAGGCGTGTACTTGGTCAGTTCGGTATCGGAGAGGAGCGGTTGCGGCTGGAATGGATATCGGCCTGCGAATCTGATAAATTTGTGGAAACACTGCATGACATGGTGAAAGAAATCAGGGCAAAGGGACCTTTAAACCCGAAAAGTGCAGGCATTGGTCGAAAAATTGTGTAACTCGATGATTGATCGAAATATCTTTCAGCGTTCTCTGAATAGTTCATCTGAAAGGAACCATCAGCAAAGGTACACTGAGGTATCGAAAAATAATTTTTCTCGCAACATCTGCATTCATAATGAGTTTTTTTCGGAGAAAAATGGATTGTCTATGATATTCGGAGACGGGATTGGCTAAGCCAAAGGCGGCTTTTTACTGGTGTGCATCGTGTGGGGGATGTGAAGAGGCTGTCATTGATCTTGCCGGGGACTTTCTGACTGTTGCCGAAGCATTCGATTTTGTGTTCTGGCCGGTTGCCATGGACTTCAAATTGAAAGATGTTGAGGCGCTTCATGACGGAGAGATAACCGTCAGTTTCATTAACGGAGGGATACGGACGTCGGATCAGGAGCATGTTGCAAAACTCCTGAGGAAGAAATCAGCTCTCGTTGTTGCCTTCGGGTCATGTGCCCATTTAGGAGGGGTACCCGGACTTGCGAATTTCGTAAAGCGCTCCGACATTTTCGGGTATGTATACCATGATTCCCCATCAGTTGTGAATCCGGATAACCGTGAACCCCTTGAGAAGACAAACGTTGCACAGGGAATATTAACACTGCCTGAATTTTACGATACCCTGAGCACTCTTGATCAGCTTATTGACGTTGATTATTATCTCCCCGGCTGTGCACCTCCCCCTGATCTTATCATGAAAGCTGTTGAGGGTATCCTTTCCGGCAATCTTCCTCCCAAAGGAACGGTGCTTGCTCCTGATAAATCCTTGTGTGATTCCTGCGCAAGAAAGGTTACCAGGCCTGAGAAATCTGTCATACGGGAGATCAGGCGGGTTCATGAAGTCTTGCTTGACCCGGACCGTTGCTTCCTTGATCAGGGCATTATCTGTCTTGGACCGGCGACACGCGACGGTTGCGGACAACGGTGCATTCAAGCAAATATGCCTTGCCGAGGGTGTTTCGGACCGACGAGCAGGGTTCAGGATCAGGGTGCGAAGTTTCTCTCGGCGCTGGCTTCTGTCATTGATGCAAAGGATGAGCAGGAAGCAGAAAAGATAATAGACGCGATCGCGGATCCGGCCGGAATATTTTATTTCTATTCATTACCGTCATCAATGCTGAAAAGGAGACGCGATGTTTAGAAGGATTCAAGGATCCAAGGGTTCGAGGATTCAAGTGAAGCACAAGAGGAATTTTAGAATAAAAGGGGTTAATCATTTGGGTAGGGTGCCACTCGGACCCTTGAATCCTGGACCCCTTGAACCCTTTTCAAAAGGAAAGAATGAGTAAACGTATTACTATTGATCCTATCACGAGGCTTGAGGGGCATGGGAAGATAGAGATCTTCCTCGACAAAGAGGGCGATGTGGAAAGAGCATACCTCCAGGTGCCTGAACTCAGGGGCTTTGAGGCATTTTCAGCCGGCAGGCCGGCGGAAGAGATGCCGCGGTTAACCTCAAAGATATGCGGCGTCTGTCCGACTGCCCATCATATCTGTGCCGCAAAGGCGCTCGATGATCTCTATAAGGTGGAACCACCGCCTGCTGCAAAAAAACTCCGGGAATTGATGTATTCTGCCTTTATACTCGAAGACCACCTGCTCCATTTCTTTTTTCTCGGGGGCGTGGATTTCTTTGCCGGGCCCTCAGCTTCGCCTGCTGAAAGAAACATTCTGGGAGTCATAGCAAGAGTAGGAGCAGATGTTGCGAGACAGGTTATCACACTGAGAAAAGACTGCAGGGATATCATTGCCTGTTTGGGTGGTAGGGTGATCCATCCTGTCTGCGGCCTTCCCGGAGGAGTTTCAAAGCCGATGACCGAAGACGAGAGACGGAAAATCGTGGAAGTTGCACGGGGGGCTATTGCATTTATGCAGGAGACGTGTGCGATGTTTCATGACGTGGTTCTGCGTGATAAGGCTTATCGGGATCTCATCATGGGAGATATCTATAAACTGAAAACATATTACATGGGAATGGTTGATCAGCAGGGTAACGTGAATTTTTACGATGGAGACATTCGGATAGTCACTCCCGAGGGGAAAAAATTCGTTCAATTCAGACCGAAAGATTATCTCCGGCATATCGCGGAACATGTTGAAACATGGAGTTATTCCAAATATGCGTACCTCAGGAAAATCGGATGGCAGGGATTCACTGAGGGCAAGGACAGCGGTATTTACCGTGTAGCTCCTCTGGCAAGGCTGAATGTTGCTGATGCCATGGCAACACCGCTTGCTCTGGCAGAGTATGAAAAGATGTTCAGGATACTCGGAGGCAAACCCGCTCATAATACACTTGCCTTCCACTGGGCCCGGCTCATAGAGGCCCTTTACGCCGCCGAGCATATGATGGAACTGGCTCAGGACGAAGAGATCACTGATCCGCACATCAGAAATATCCCGTCTGCGACTCCCCGGGAGGGCATAGGTATTGTTGAAGCACCCCGCGGTACCCTGATTCACCATTATAAAACCGATAAGAATGGGATCATAACCGAAGCAAATCTGATCGTTGCAACGGTGCACAATACCGCGGCAATCTGTATGTCGATTGAGAAAGCTGCGCGGAGTCATATACGAAAAGGGATTGTTTCAGAAGGTCTCCTCAACATGATTGAGATGGCTTTCCGTGCCTACGACCCCTGTTTTGCCTGTGCAACCCATATGTTGCAGGGAGTCAGAAGTATGTCCATACATGTCCGGGATAGCCAAGGTGAAATTATCCGGGGGCTTAAATAGAAATGTATATTAATATCGGGTAAAAGGGGAATAGCGGAGTGCGAAAGGTGTTGATTACTCAATGCATTTTTTGGTAAATATATACCCAAAGGAGGTGGTAACAGATGGCAACAGTAACGGTAGACTGTCTGGGTCTCAGATGTCCTCAGCCTATTTTAAAAATAGCAGCAAAGTCGGCTGAACTGAATCCGGGTGATACACTCGAAGCATCAGCTGATTGTCCTACCTTTGAAAAGGACATCCGTCATTGGTGTGAAAGGACAAAAAAAACACTGATGTGGATAAAGGATGAAGGCGCCGGGAAAAAGCGCTGCCAAATCCAGTTTTAATTGATACTGCCGTGAGAACAATTCTGTAAAAAGGTTTCATATGCAGGCATACATAAAAGATTTGCTCCAGAAAAACAATACAAAAATTCTCCTTATTGTCCTTGACGGACTCGGAGGACTTCCCCTTCACGGCAAGACGGAACTGGATGCTGCAAATAAGCCGCATCTTGATGAACTGGCCCGGGTGTCTGCATGCGGACTACATGTGCCTGTTGCTTTGGGTATTACCCCGGGAAGCGGGCCCGGGCATCTGGCACTTTTCGGATATGACCCGGTTGAGTGGCAGATCGGCAGGGGTGTGCTCGAGGCGCTCGGGCTTGATGTAGAACTGAGGAAGACAGACATTGCCATAAGGATCAATTATGCAACGATTAAAAACGGGCTTATTCAAGACCGACGGGCCGGAAGAATCCCGACGGATGAGAGCAGAAAGATTACCGAAAGACTTCAGGAAAACATACAGAAAATCGATGATGTCGAAGTGATTCTCGCTCCCGGGATGGAGCACCGTTTTGCTGCAGTGCTCAGATTCCCTGAACCACTGCCGCCAGGATCAGCCTCAATTAAGGATACCGATCCGCAGAAAGAAGGCCTGGAACCGGTTCCGGTCACTCCTCAAAACCCGGAAGCCGGACGGGTAGCACAGGTCATCGAAAAATTTATCCTGAATGTCACGGATGTATTGAAGCATGAGCCGGTGGCAAATTTTATTCTCCTTCGTGGAATTGCGCAGGTGCCTGATATCCCTCACTTTAAATTGATGTACGGACTGAAATCCCTCTGCATTGCAGTCTATCCCATGTACCGCGGTCTTGCCCGTCTGATCGGGATGGATGCGCCGGCTTTACAAGGTGACATACAGGATGAAATCAATTTTCTGAAAACGCACTATCATGATTATGATTTTTTCTTCTTGCATGTGAAAAAGATTGATTCGTACGGAGAGGACGGAAATTTCCAAGGCAAAGTATCAAAGATAGAAGAGTTCGATACCTTTCTTCCGGATATACTGAGTCTTAATCCGGACGTCATCATCATCACCGGGGACCATTCTACGCCTGCTGTTCTGAAAAGCCATAGCTGGCACCCTGTGCCGGTTCTCCTCAAATCACCGTATGTGCTCGGGCAGACCTGCCAGCGGTTTACCGAGCGGGAGTGTATCAGGGGTGAACTGGGTATCTTCCGCACAGTAAACCTGATGACTTTAGCCCTTGCCAACGCCGGAAGACTCAAGAAGTTTGGTGCTTGATAGACGGTACGTGACCCCTTGAATCCTCGAACCCTCGAATCCTTTCTTGTCGATACCCATTGCCATCTTGAGATGGACGCCTTTAACCCTGACAGGGAAGAGGTAATCCAAAGGGCACGCGATGCAGGGATAGGGGCAATTATTACGATCGGATCCGACCTCGCCGGGAACAGGGGAGGCCTTGAACTCTCACAAAAATACGATTTTATTTACTCAACAGTCGGCTTTCATCCCCATGATGCAAAGGACTTTACCGAGGAAATATTCACCCAGATAAAAGAATGGGCAATTAAATACAAATTCCAAATCCCAAATTCCAAAAATCAAACTTCAAATACCAAAAACCAACATAGCAAAGTGGTTGCGATTGGGGAAATAGGACTCGATTATCACTACGACAATTCCCCGCGCGAGGTTCAGCGCATGGTATTCGGAAAGCAGCTTCGATTAGCGAAAGAACTGGACCTCCCGGTGATAATTCACAGCCGGGAAGCGAAAAAGGATACCCTTGAGATCATTATGCATTCTGGAGTGAACCGTGGTGTTTTCCATTGTTTTTCCGGCGACATGGATATGGCAGAGAAGGCGATGGCATTGGGGTTTCATATCTCGATTGCCGGCCCTGCGACCTTTAAGAATGCAAAGAGGCTGAGGGAGATCGCTCAGGCATTACCGGATAATTATCTGCTCATCGAAACAGATGCACCATATCTGACTCCAGAGCCTTTCAGAGGCAAACGAAACGAACCGTCCTATCTTGTCCATACTGCACAGGCAATTGCAGCCTTAAGGGGCGTCAGCCTCGAGGATGTGTCGCGGATTACCACCCTGAATGCAAAGCTGCTTTTCAGAATCGGCGGGATGCCGGATCAGAGGAAAATTGCCTACCAGATACGGGACAGTCTCTATCTCAACATCACAAACCGGTGCACCAACCGCTGCTCCTTCTGTATCAGGTTCCAATCGGATTATGTCAAAGGTCACAATCTGAGGCTTACGGATGAACCTTCTGAAGATGAGCTGAAACAGGCCATCGGGGCTCCGGGCCGGTATAAAGAGATTGTCTTTTGCGGTTTTGGGGAGCCGTTAATCAGACTTGAGGTAGTAAAAAACATCGCCCAATGGGTCAAGGAGAACAAAGGGCGTGTCAGAATCGATACAAACGGGCAAGGGAACCTGATACACGGAAGAAATATCCTGCCTGAATTGCAGGGTATTGTCGACAGCATGTCGATAAGCCTCAATGCCCAGAACAAGGAACTATACGATGCTGTCTGCCGACCATCCTTCCCGGATGCATATGACGGGGTACTCTCTTTCATTAGGGAAGCACAGAAGGTAATCCCTCACGTACAGGTTACGGTCGTCGCGATTCCCGGTGTTGATGTAGGAAGATGCAGGGAGATCGCGAAGGAATTAGGCGTAGATCTCAGGGTGAGAGAGCTTGATGTTGTTGGGTGATCGTTCGGAATGTTAGCCAGTCTCCAATTGTAATCCCATGTTTATCACAAAATCCAGCATTGACCTCAACGACATATTTCGCATTCTTTATAGACCGGATAGCATTATACGATAATGGTTCTGTCTTTTTGGATATTTTTATGACCTGCTTTTTCTCGTCAGCAAAGATGATATCGAGCGGGATATAGGTATTTCTCATCCAGAAGGAGAGCGGTCCAGATTGCTCAAAGATAAATAACATCCCCGCGTTATCAGGCAGGGATCGCCGGTTCATCAAACCTCGCGTTCTCTCAAAGTCGTTATCAGCTATCTCGATATCAATTTTTGTGATTTCCTTCCGGTTTTTCTCCCCGAGGAAGATTAGTTCACCTTCTTTAGTAAACTGAGGGGATTCTGCCGCAATGGCGGATGGAGTGAAGAAGCGCTGGGCATTTACCTTTGAGCATCCGGAGAAGAGGGAGTGATGATGGACAAAAAAGGCGAGGAGGCAAAAGATGATCGCGATGAAAGCAGGGGTTTTGATTTTTCTTAGCATATATTGCTTACAAAAGTGGCTGAGTCCATGAGTCGTATAAATTCTTGTGTCATTCCCCGACGTGATCGGGGAATCCATTTTTATTAATTCTGGATTGTCCGGTCAGGCCGGACAATGACAACACATACTTTCTGCGCAGTACGCTGCCAAACAAAAACCGGACTGCCTATTATCTAACCTGTCAGCAGTCCGGCCATTCCATTCGGTACCCGAAACTTTCCTATCCCTGTCTTCAAAAAAAAATTACACTTTGCCGAAATACCCTATTGTGCTACTCCTTGTCAGGATTGAGAAGCTTATCGATCGAGGCCTTGAAAGCAGCATACGGCTGAGCACCTTTCACGATATCTACAGCTTTCACGCTTTTAGCGTCCTCCTGGACCCATCCCAAAAGCGAAGATGGTGTTCCTCTAACGCCGGCCTTCTGCCCCTCTGACATATCTTTCTTAATCTCATCAGCAGTTTTTCCGCTGTCGAGACATTCCTTGAATTTTGGCATGTCCAAACCAAGCCCTTCAGCATACTTTACCAGGTCCTCAGGATTCAGGGCTTTTTGGTTTTCGAAGAGCTTGTCGTGCATCTCCCAGAATTTTCCCTGGTCTCCGGCACAGGCACCTGCTTCAGCGGCCTTGAAAGCCTGCTTGTGGAACCCGAGCGGAAAGTCGAGGAAGTAGTATCTGATTTTGCCTGTATCGACATACTCTTTGACAATCTGCGAGACCGTCTCACGGACGTGTCGAGAACAGAAAGGTCACTGGTAATCAGAAAACTCGATGACTGCGAGTTTGGCATCTTTGCTACCCTTGAAAGGATCCCCGTCGACATTGACGACGGTCTCCTTGAATTCGGCAGGCGCCGGTCTTGCCGTGATCTGTTTTTTGATTGTCGCGATTTCTTTTTGGATTGCCTGCTGACCTTTCTTCAATGCCTTGATGTCGGTCTTGATGGTGTCAATTTCTTTGCTACTCTGAGAAAATGCGGTTTGTGCGCTGAGGAGAAAAAGAATAACCAGCGCGGGTAAAACAAAAATATTTTTCATGCATGCTCCTTCCTGATAATTTTATTTGAAATAGTTTATAAGAAAATGAAGCAGAAGGGAAGAGAAAATGAAAGTTTCAACAAAGGCTGGTGTCCGGGTATGTTTTTCACGAACATGCTTCTATTCAAGGTCGAAAGTGGTATACTGTATGACAGGAGATCCCTGGAATGATTGAGAATGTTAAGATTGATTTTCTTCAAAACATACAACTTTTTTCTTCTCTCGCAGAACATGAACTGCAACAGATAGCCGACAAAATACGGATAGAAGAGTTCAGAAAGAATCAGATTGTTCTTCGCGAGGAAGATACCAATGAATACATGTACATCATTCTGGACGGACAGGTGAAGGTTATTCAGGCAACAGAAGATGGCAAGGAGATACTCCTTGCCATTCATAAGACCCACGATTTTTTTGGCGAAGTTTCGCTGATTGACGGTATGACGGCTCCGGCAACCGTACAGGCGTCGGAAGATTCTTTTATCGCATTTATTTCAAAAAAGGATTTTTATGCCCTGCTCTCCGCCCAGAGCAAGGTGCTTGAAAAGTTGCTGGAGATCTTGTGCGCGCGTCTCCGCGATTCATGGAAGCGGATATACCTTCTGAATTTCAAACACGCCTCAGACAGGGTCAAAACATTGTTTCTTGTCTCTTTCATTTGAAAACGGCACCCGGACACCAGAAGGCATCGTGATTGACCTCAAGCTTACGCATCAGGAAATCGCCGACATGACTGGCTTGACACGGGAATCCGTTACCCGTGTGCTCGATAAATTGCAGAAAGACGGTGAAATAACCGTGCTGAAGAACAGGCGGATATGCCTGAGTCAGAAGTTCATAAAGAAGAAGCACGGATGGAAAAAGAGAAAAAAAGGGGTTAGCGGAGCAGGAAAAAGGTCCAGGCAGGAGGCACCCCGAGCGCTGCAATGATCTTTTCGACCGGGTTTAGGCGCTGACTCCTCACAATGAAGTACATGCTGATTGGGGATGTGAGAAAGCAGGCGGTGAAAAAACCCATATGGGGATGCGCGTCTTTTGTGAAGGTTTATGGTAATACCCGCTGCATACTGGGCATTCAATTTCTCCGTTGAGCCTCTGTCCGCATCGTGCACATCGCGTGATACCGAGCGCCTCATCCAGGTCATCCTGGTGCATGAGGAATATTATACATAGAATTCGAGGATCCGTGGATTCAGTGGGCCGAGGGTTTAAGTGCGAATTGATAATAATTATGACTCATTGAATGATAATTATTTAGTTTTATATATGTTCTTTATAACGACTCTGTTTCAAAATTTCACTTGGATCCTTGGATCCTTCACCCCTCGAACCCTTTTATATGTATGCGTATTCTTTTAGTTGAAGACGAAAGAAACGTGGCTGCCTTCATTCTGCAGGGGCTTGAGGAAGAAGCCTATACTGTTGACGTTGCGCGTGATGGATCTGAAGGTTTCCTGATGGCAACGGAAACCGCCTATGATCTCATTATTCTGGATATCATGCTTCCTGCGATGGACGGGATAGCATTGTGCAAAAAACTCCGGGGTCAAGGTGTCATGAAACCGATTCTGATGCTTACCGCAGTCGATACGCTTGAAAGAAAGGTTGAGGGGCTGGAAAGCGGTGCGGATGATTACCTCGTCAAACCATTTGCTTTTTCCGAACTGCTGGCACGGATGAAGGCGTTGCTCAGAAGAGCACCGGATATAGTCAGTGAACTTTCCCTTGACGACCTGAGGGTGGATCTCCTCGCGCGGCGTGTATTCAGGGGCAAGAGGGAACTGGCGCTCACGCAAAAAGAATTCTCCCTTCTCGAATACCTGCTGAGAAACAAAGGCAGGGTTCTGTCGAGAACGCAGATCATCGGAAATGTCTGGGGATATGATTTTGCGCCGGGCACAAACATCGTTGACGTACAGATTAAGTCATTGCGTGAAAAGGTTGATGCGGGTTTTGACAGGAAGCTCATCCATACCGTTAGGGGTACCGGATATATCATGAAGGCTGACAGTGATTTTTAAAACCTTCCGGTCGTGGTTTGTTTTCGTATCATCTGCGGCGCTCTTTCTTCTGATCATCGTTTTCGCAGTCTTCATCTATGTTTCCCACAGCAGGACTCTCATGGAAGGAATTGATAAATCCCTTCTTGAAGCTGCCAGGCAGGGTGCCGCCGGTGAGCATACTTCCGATCCGGATATAAGCGTTGAACTCCTCAAGATCGTCAACAGTGAGTTTTACCAGCTTGTGAGTAGTCAGGGGAAGGTGACGATTGTGCGTCTCGACAACAGTTATCCCTGGCCGGTGAACAGTCAATTAATCGAACGTGCGCTGCAAGGCAAGCCCGAGTTTGAAACTTTTCAGCATAACTTTGAGAATTTCCGGATACTCTATTATCCCGTTGACATGGATACCGTGGTAAGGGTAAGAACGTCCCAGGAAGGTCTCGACCGCACTGTTGCCGCATTAAAAAAACTCTTCATCTTTTCCTTGCCGCCTTTGTTAGTGATCGTCCTGTTGCTCAACTGGGTTTTCGCGGGCAGGATGCTTGATCCTGTGAGGAAGGTGAAATCACTTGCTGAACAGATCAGGCTCGGGAGATGGGATAAGCGGTTATCACTTGAATCACAGGGCGAAGAAATTAATGAAATCGCGATGCTTCTCAACGATGCGGTCGAAAATATCCAGCGGTCCGTGGAGGCTCAGAAGCGTTTTACTGCTGATGTGTCCCACGAAATCAGGTCTCCCCTTACCTCGTTGAGAGGCAGCATAGAAGTTGCACTGCGAAAATTGAGAGCCCCGGAAGAGTATGAGGAGGTACTACGGAATAATTTGACCGACGTAATCCGTCTGACGCGACTCACTGATAATCTCTTGTTTCTCTCACGGGCCGATAACAAAATACTCGCGCTGAGAAGACAGTGGTTTGATGTCAACCACATGCTGGGCGATGTCGTTAATGGCCTGCGAGGGAGAAAGCCATGCATGAAGGGATTACCATCGTAGAGGACTATCAGCACGAAATTGAGTTGAACGGCGATATCGAGCTCCTCGAACAGGCATTCTCGAATCTCATCGAGAATGCAATAAAATACACCCCCCGCAGAGGTAGTATTAGCATAAAATCGAGTGTGGAAGGCGATGTCGTCAGAATGTCAGTCAGTGATACGGGTATTGGGATCCCGGAAGATCAGATCCCCCATATATTCGAGCGCTTTTACCGGGGGAACAAAGAGCAGGCGAGAAGACGCGGGGGACCGGGCTGGGCCTTGCCATAACGCACTGGATTGTTAAGGCGCATAACGGAGACATCACCGTGAGGAGCAAAGTCGGTCAGGAGACTGAATTTACTGTCTCAATTCCCAAAATGCCTGACTGATCTTAACATAGAAATATCTTTTTAAATTTGAAATTCTGCCGTATAGAGCATTCTCAGATATCGATACTTGTAAGATCTATATTTAGCTTCAACTGAATCCAGCGAAAAGAATTACCCATCTCTTATAAACAGGCGGATAGACGTAGAAATCACGATAACCGCTAAGTGTCTGAAGGAATTTATTCGGGCACGTCCATAGAGCAACGGAAACCGAAATCTCCCTCACGGTACCCTCTGTACCCAAAGTTACGACAGGAGGCACTCAGGACTGTGGGGCGACTGTCCCATGATCCCCCCCGTACCACATGAGCCCGCCCAGTGCGGGGGCCTTTGGGATCAATCCTGGGACTGACCTCATAATATTTGGGATCGTACCAGTTCTCAACCCACTCCCAGACGTTTCCCCCCATGTCTAGTAGACCAGCTCTCCGCTAGGGTGTGTTCCCACGGATTCCGTCGCGATATAGCCAGTTGTGCAAACACAGCTCGTTTATGATTTGGTTCCTCGTTCCCCCACGGGTACTTTCTGCCATCCGTCCCGCGAGCCGCTTTCTCCCTCTCCGCCTCTGTGGGAAGACAGGCCACACCCACTCACAATAAGCCTTCACTTCCTCCCACGTAACAAAGACAGCCGGCTGGTACGTTCCCCAATAGGGCGGGTTTGGAGGAAGGGACGCTCCCGTCGCTCTTGCAAACTTCTTGAACTGGCCCCAAGTCACACCGGTCTTGTCCATCAGGAACCGACACGTGGACCTTGTGTTCCAGAGGTTTCCCTTCGGTTTCCGGGTTGCCCATCAGGAACTCGCCAGCAGGAATTTTAACTACAACAGCTTCATCCATTTCACGCCGATATTCTTCGTAGCCTTGGTCGTTCTTACCGAGGAATACGAGATGGTAAGGGTCTGCACTACGCACTAACTTCGGGAGCTTCAGTGAGACCATGGCTATACGATTCCGTTCGACGCGCACAATCCTGTAAATCTCATGCCCGGAGGAATCGCGCGCCGATACCTCGTGGTTTCCTACGATAATATTTGTGAGAACCCTCTCCTTGCCATTTGTCACTCTGCCCACCACACCTCCATCGAGAAAGAGTTCAGCGCCGTCAAGGTCAGAAGAAACCGAGATCGCACCGTAGGCTGCGGTCCCCTTTTCTCGGATAGCTCAACACTGATTCTGATCATAGCTTCGTGAAGCTTGAAAACTTCCATCCCTTTTTTGTCTTCCATAATCAGGGGAGGAAGACGGTTCCTCTCCACAAAAAAGAAGGTGCGTTTCTCTGCAGATTGCTTGTACATAGGCTCCCCTATCTGACTGAATTCCAGCTTCTGAATAGAGAGCAATATACTCACTTGGAAAAGCTTCTCAGGGCCGAGCCGTCGAGACTGATGCCATCGCGGATATCGTCGCTATCAGGTAAGGAGGCTCAAACGAACTTCCAGGACGTACTTTATCCCTTTCGAAGGAACCGTTCCCGCAATGAATCGCATTATCAATACCTTCCCAGCCACTTTGAGGATTCAGCTTTGCCTCCCCGATTGTTATCCACCACTCTGTCTGCTTGCCAGTCTGGACTTCATCGAGGCATCACACCTCGGCCTACTAATTCCATTTAGGGAATTCCCGAACGCTTCCATCGTCACGTTGACGTTGTAAACAGGTGCTGCGGATGAACCGCTACACAGTAACAAGATCCAAACGGCAATTATCATCAAGATGATAAGCAACTCATGTCGCAATCCTTCCTATCCAGGTAATCATTGCGGAACCTCTTGGACGCAACGGAAACCATAAACGACATTTCGCCAAAACGGATCACTCTTATAACGGTAAGAGATTTGCAGCCATGCCAACATGCTGTGCCAGGAAGCCCACGCAAAACGCGTTGAGTACCAGTCTCAGGCCCCTTAGGGTTCCGTATAGATTCATTGGAATAACTGTCAGCGTACCAGTCAGCACACCACTCCCAGACGCCCCCCGCCATGTCTACCATCCCATACGGACTGAGACAGTCCGCAAAACTACCTACGCTTTCGGGCCGGTGAGGTCCTCCCTCTAAAGAATTACACCGGTCCGCGTCCCATTCGTTTCCCACGGGTATTTCCTCCCGTCTGTGCCTCTGGCAGCCTTCTCCCACTCGGCCTCCGTCGGTAGCCTTCCTCCTACCCACTCGCAATATTCCTTCGCTTCATTGAAGAGAACATTACTGACAGCATAGTCATCGGGAGTTCCCCAGAGCGGCTCCGGGGGCGATTTGGCTCCCGTAGCCTCAACAAACTTGCGAAACTGGCGCCAGGTCACCTCCGTCTTATCCATGAGGAACTCGGAAACGAATACACGACGTTGAGAATGTTCTGTCGGTTCACCCTTGCCTTCTGCACTTCCCATCAGGAACTCGCCTTCCGGCACCCTGAGACCACTGCGTGTATCTAGTTCTATAGTACTCATCGTAGCCCTGTGGGTTTTTCCCAATAAAGACAAGATTCGGCATTAGAGATTCTAACGGTAAGTTCAAGAGGCTGAGAGTGACATTGGCCATCCTATCCTTCTCGACTGTTACCTGTTGCCATGCTGTGCGCCGGGAAAGATCCTTCACGCGCACCTCGTGTTTTCCAACCAGAACGTTTTTCAAAACGGTGGGAGTCTTTTCCCAGCGTTCTACCCACCGACCCGCCGTCAAGGAGGATGTCCACTCCTGGTACATCCGCTATAACTGAATGGTGCCATAGGTTGACTGTACCACCGAGACTCGCGCTCTTAATCGAAGAAACATTGTGAATGTCGAACCGGTTCTTTCCCCTGGGTCCGCCACAAGAAAGGGAATAATCGCGTCATCTCCTTTGGCAAGGTTGAACTGTCTTTTCTTTTCGCTCAGAGCGTAAGAACAGGCTGACCCTTATCATTAAATCCGGAAAATTTCCGAATCAGCAGCTTTGTCTGCAGGTTTGTTTTTTGCGACTGACCAACGGATGGAATTGTCTCAATATCGGCTACAAGGTACGGGAATCCGACATGAGCGCCTGACTTGTTGAAAGATCCGTTCCCGCAATGAGTATTTGAACTAACAGTTTTCCAACCTTGGTCTTTCTGAGGCTTCACCCTGCCGAAGGAAATCCACATTTCGTGCTTCTTACCCGATTCAGTCTCATGCTGGGTCTTGCATTCGTCCAACACCGACCCGTCATAGTTGTTCGATATGGCATCAATGCCTATGGCGAGTCGTTCTGTGGCTCCAAAAGCAATATACCCTCGGGTGAAGAGGATTGCCGTAAGAAGTAATAGTAATAAGGGAATATTCGAATGTCGAATTATTGTCATACTCTGCTTGTGCATGAGAGAGCAAATTTCTAATTTTTCTATATCATGCCATAATGTGATACCAATTTCAAAAAAAATGAAAATCGTGCGGCCTGAATCTTGCAAAAATGCCTGGGAGACAGATCTGGATATCACGACTGCCTGTTCCGTCGATGATAAATTCAAATACGTTGCCGATGTTTTTTGTCTCGGTGCATGCACTTGTTCCAGACATAGAGTTCACGACAAAAAAGAGGCCTTCGGATCGAAGGCCTCTCAAATTAAGGGCTGTTTTATTGTTCTACAATAAAAGCAACACGAGCATGTAATTGAAACTAATCGCAGGCTCCACTATTGGGTGATACCGAGCAATTGTTCTTCTTTGCCGCAGTACATGCCTTTGAGCTTCCGGCTGGAATTCCGTCGTAGCAGACGTCCCATACCTCATTGCAAAGTTCCCTGTCGTGGCAATTATCCGGGAACGGTATGCAAGTGCATTCAATCGTAGATTCTTTACACAACAAGGTATCATTTTCTTCACAGTTTCCATACCAGCACTCATCGAAAATATATTGGCCGCCATTGTTCCAGCAATCGACTTCATCGAAAATCGGATTATTCGGCGAGTCGCAGTAAGCGTTAGCAGTTGCAAAGAGAGTGGATAAATAAGGGTCTCCTGAACAATCAGCTCCAAAGCCGCTGATGCAGCAGTTCAATGCCATTGCAGTCAAATGGAAGAACGGTTTGCCAGGATTGTCGCACATGGCCTCGAGGGCGGAATCGCAAGCGGTATCACACGTTGCATTAATTTTGCAGGAATCCGTGTCTTCTATGCCTGTTCCACACACCACTATGCAATCTTCACATTTATCGATTACATCCTTGGTAACGTTCCACGCGCCTTTTTCAATTCCAGCGTGTGTCATCCAGTAGCCAGGCGTGCGGCAGATTGCTAGAGTGCAAAGGTTTTCCGTTGGGCAGTCTGCACTTGAGCCGGTACATGACTGGCATAACTCGGTGTTGCACGGCGTCGTTGCAGGCTGAAAACCGTCTGATGGACAGTCAGCACTACCACCTGTGCAGCTCTCGGCTACGTCGCAGATGCCAGCTGAAGCACGGCACTCCGTCGTTGATGCTGCAAAACCGTCTGATGGACAGTCAGCACTACCACCTGTGCAGCTCTCGGCTACGTCGCAGATGCCAGCTGAAGCACGGCACTCCGTCGTTGATGCTGCAAAACCGTCTGATGGACAGTCAGCACTACCACCTGTGCAGCTCTCGGCTACGTCGCAGATGCCAGCTGAAGCACGGCACTCCGTCGTTGATGCTGCAAAACCGTCTGATGGACAGTCAGCACTACCACCTGTGCAGCTCTCGGCTACGTCGCAGATGCCAGCTGAAGCACGGCACTCCGTCGTTGATGCTGCAAAACCGTCTGATGGACAGTCAGCACTACCACCTGTGCAGCTCTCGGCTACGTCGCAGATGCCAGCTGAAGCACGGCACTCCGTCGTTGATGCTGCAAAACCGTCTGATGGACAGTCAGCACTACCACCTGTGCAGCTCTCGGCTACGTCGCAGATGCCAGCTGAAGCACGGCACTCCGTCGTTGATGCTGCAAAACCGTCTGATGGACAGTCAGCACTACCACCTGTGCAGCTCTCGGCTACGTCGCAGATGCCAGCTGAAGCACGGCACTCCGTCGTTGATGCTGCAAAACCGTCTGATGGACAGTCAGCACTACCACCTGTGCAGCTCTCGGCTACGTCGCAGATGCCAGCTGAAGCACGGCACTCCGTCGTTGATGCTGCAAAACCGTCTGATGGACAGTCAGCACTACCACCTGTGCAGCTCTCGGCTACGTCGCAGATGCCAGCTGAAGCACGGCACTCCGTCGTTGATGCTGCAAAACCGTCTGATGGACAGTCAGCACTACCACCTGTGCAGCTCTCGGCTACGTCGCAGATGCCAGCTGAAGCACGGCACTCCGTCGTTGATGCTGCAAAACCGTCTGATGGACAGTCAGCACTACCACCTGTGCAGCTCTCGGCTACGTCGCAGATGCCAGCTGAAGCACGGCACTCCGTCGTTGATGCTGCAAAACCGTCTGGTGGACATGTCCCGTCGGCATTGCAGCTCTCGGCTACGTCGCAGATGCCAGCTGAAGCACGGCACTCCGTCGTCGCCGACTCGTGGTTCTCCTGGCAGACACCATATTCGTCACATGTGTCCGGGTTGTCGCACACAGTGTCGGAAGGATCACCGCAAGGCTCTCCTGGTTGCGGGATCTCCTGAAGTGTGATGTTCCGGCAGGTTTCGCCGAAAACGGTGCACTCCGTATTATCGGCGCAATCTGTCCCCGAACCACCGCCAGCCTCATTTAGACATTCACCCAAGCAGATATTCTCAAAACACGGGTCGGGGTTTTCGGTAGGGATGCATGCGCCCCCCAGAAGCCCGCAGAAACACTTCGAAGGGGTTTCATTCTGCACGTCCTCGCTGTCAGAGCAAATCAGAGCGTTCACTGAGTTCGACCACGTCTCGCAGTGATTGATGTCGACCAATCCGTCTGGCCCCGGTTCAGGGTTTTCTGGATCACCAGGGACCGCGGTTTTGACGTCAATGCACGGGATTGTGACGTCTCCGAAAGCAATTTCGATAGTGGCATCCTTTGGGGGATCACCACAATCATCGCCGTCTAAGTTTGCTAGAGGGGGCTATTCGCTGAAGGCAAACCGCACGCATTGCCCGCTTTGAGAAAAGTTGCTGTCCGGGTCGGTGTCTGTAGAAGATAATACACTGCGTCATAGCGCTGATTTTGCCCGGTCTGGAACTGCCCGACGGCCGAAAAAGTCACCGTGTCGAGACAGACCCCAGTTCCGCAAACTCCTCCCGGGGTGTTATGGGGTGCGTTGCAAGCTGTGTTGGTTTTTTTCCCCGAACTATCAAAACACCAGTTACCCAAGCCAGTACACCCCTCTGAGATACTAAGACTGCCAGACACGATCGAGGTCAGCCTGACGTCGTTGGCTGTGCAGTTACTGTTGCCTCGGTGACTTCTGCCAGGCAGCCGTCCGGGAAGCCATCGTAATAGCCCGCCGCTGCCGGCAAAACACTGAATATGAGAAGTACCGACAGTGACAAAATACAACATCGAACTGTACTTTTTCTGCTCATTTTTCACTCCTTTCTCTTTTTGTTTTTTTCTTACTCAAAACTCCCCTTGGTGCTCAAAGCAATTCTTTTGTGACATCACCTCCTTTGCTTGTGAGTTCTTAAGATCAAAAAGCACAATAGTCCCCATGACGAAAACATGGGGTATACCCAAACGAGTCTGAAACTGCTCATATTCGAGGAAAATAAATCACTCGTGCGGTCTTATTTCCCCTCCCCTAGGACCTGACGTATATGTATAGTTTTTTGCCTCTCATTTTTAGTTTATGAATAGAGAATTTTTTTTGTACAAGAATCTTGCTTTTTTTCTTGGTAATATTGCTATTTTGAAAATATTTTTTGATTTAGGCATTCAAAAGGGCTGAAAGTTGGTCAGCAAGTCGACCTCGACTATTCTGAGCGTGACAGAAGCGGGAACTAGTGTCGGTGTTTCCGCATCTCTCTGATACAATATAATCATGATCGATATTGCAAACCTTGCTGCCCAGGTAAAGAAAAACTGCAATATTTCTGATGCAAAGTTCTGGGGATATTATTCCCTCTGCGGCATTCTGCTCAGGCTCAGGGAGCTATACCGGATCGAAGCCGGACTCAGACCGTATGAAAAGATTCACCAGGAGGATGTAGGTGCATGGATGACCGACAGAGAAAGTCTCTGGCGGGAACTCGAACATAAGGATTATGAAAATATTTCGATAAACGGAAATCTCTTCAATCCCTTCGCCGTTGAAGGTATCAATGATGTATTGAGAGATGAAGGGTTGATCTACGGTGCAGGGTACGGCCTTCATATGAAGCCTTCTTTTTTCCTTGCCGATGTTCATTCAAAACAAGCAATCGACGGTTTTCATGTTTCCATAACCGGCAGAGAGTATGCACGAGACCTTTCGGATAATCCGGCGATGTTACAGGATCGCACTATCATTGTTCGTGCAGACACCATACGGCAGCTTCTCTGGCAGCGGTTTGAGGAGTTGCAGTGCAATAAGACGAAAGAAGCCCTCACCTTTGCATTCTCGCAATATGGAATACATTCTGAGGAAATGCCTTCAGAGGATATGTACGGGCGTATTCAGGGGGTCGCACACTCTGAAGCAGAAACCTATGTATATCATGAATTGGGAGAGGCAGTTGAAGGTATGAAGATAGGGGATAACTGGAAGCTCCTTCTCACCGATCTCTCCGACGGCAGGGCAGGGCTCTTCGCCCGCGGCGTAAAAGACGTGCTTGCTGATACCTCCGAAAAAGGCATGCTGCAGTACATCATCGATCAGAGGAAAGCAGGGTCGTTGGGGTTTTACCGTGTTTTCCTGGGCGGGATGAGAAAGATCATCTTCCCGGAAATGTCCGGTGCTTTCAAGACCTTTTCTGAAACGAAAGACTGGGGCATAATCGACCAGGCCAGGAAGGAAGGGTACAGAAGGGCTGAACAGTATGTAAACCGATTGATTGAACTCTATCAGAAGAAAAGAGATGCCGCTGCTCTTGTTGAATCTATAGAGAACGAGTTACTGAAAGACTTGCTACCTTAAAAGCAGAAGTGCAGGCATTGCTCTCGCCGAGGAGAACCGAGGCGAGAATCCATACTAAAACCAAAGATGCCCGACTACAGGATGGACATGGCGAGAAAACGATTATTTTCATGCTCCTTGTTGGCCAGGAACTCACGTCATTCCCGCGCAGGCGGGAATATCAGACGAGGACATGAAAAATTCGGAAACTCCGCTCACAAAGATTCCTTGAATAATCATACCCCAACGGGTAGAATTATTTTTGCATGAAAATTCTGAAAACAGAACGGGAGATAGAGGCCTTTCTCGCCATTCTCGAAGACAGGGCTTCCGGCGGCGGCCGGGCAATTGAACAGAGCGTCAGAAGGATCCTGGATGATGTGAGAAAGGATGGCGACAGCGCTGTCCTCCGGTACACGAAGGGATTTGATTTTGCAGGGACAACCCGGCTTTCTGTCTCTCCCAGGGAAGTTTCGTGCTATGCTGCCCGGGCGGATAAAAAATTAATCAGGGCTCTCAAAGCCTCAGCGAAGAGAATCAAAGCATTCCATGAAAGACAGCGGGAGGAATCCTGGTCATTTACCGAAGATGGGGCTCTTCTCGGTCAGGTCATCAGGCCGATCGAACGGGTAGGGGTCTATATACCCGGTGGAAAAGCTTCGTATCCTTCTACCGTCTTGATGAACGTTATCCCCGCCCAGGTTGCGGGAGTAAAGGAAATAGCTCTCTGTGTGCCTGCACCACAAGGGGAGATGAATCCCTGTGTAATGGCAGCAATTCAAATGCTCGGTGTTCGGGAAGTATGGCGTATCGGTGGAGCCCAGGCAATCGGTGCGATGGCATACGGGACAAAAACAGTAAAAAAGGTGGACAAGATTGTCGGTCCGGGCAATATCTACGTGGCGACTGCCAAGAAGATGGTCTTCGGTATGGTTGATATCGACATGATTGCAGGGCCGAGCGAAATACTGATTATCGCAGACAATGCAGCAGACCCTGTATTTGTGGCAGCTGATCTGCTCAGCCAGGCAGAGCATGACGAACTTGCCTCATCCGTCCTGATAACGGATTCCCAACAGGTAGCAGGTAGTGTTCTTGCGGAATTGCAGGCACAGCTTGATGCATTGAAGAGGAGAAAGATCGCACAAAAATCACTCGAAGCGTATGGGGCTATTATAATCACAAAAGACCTGCATAAGGCTGCGGAAATCGCTAACCGGATTGCTCCCGAGCACCTTGAGATCATGACCGAGAGGCCACAACGGATGTTGCCGCTCATACGGAACGCGGGGGCTATTTTTCTGGGGAAATGGACACCAGAAGCCCTCGGGGATTATGCAGCGGGCCCGAACCACACGCTTCCAACCGGCGGGACCGCGCGGTTTTCGTCACCCCTCGGTGTGTATGACTTCATCAAACGTTCCAGTATCCTGAAATTTTCGAAGAAAGGGTTCAGCAATCTCGCTGAAACAGTGAGGAGAATCGCTGATGCCGAAGGACTTGAAGCGCATGGGAATACCGTAAGGGTGAGAGAAAGAAGGAAGGGAGATTAGAACCTTGATAGCGAAAAGGCTGATTGTTTGCATGTGTTGTGTGCTGTTCTGGATTGGTTGTTCAAAGCCCGCATAACCGGCTGAGTGGAAAACCGATGAAGCAATCCATACTTGAGAATCTTCGTTCCCGCGTTGCGAAGCTTCCTCAGAACGCGACACCGAACGACTGGTACTTGGCCCTTTCTTTCGCAGTCAGAGACAGGATGATGCAGCAGTGGATTGATTCCCTTCAGAATTATACTGAAGATATTCCCGTCGTCGCATATTTGTCTGCTGAATTTCTCCTGGGACCGCAACTCAGGAATATCCTCGTTAACCTCGGTATGTATGACGAGGCTTTTGATGCCGCGAAGGAGTTGGGCATTCGTCTGGCCGACCTGCTGCAGCAGGAAGAAGAACCCGGACTCGGCAATGGTGGCAAAGGGGGCATCGCGGCCTGCACGATGGATTCACTTTCTACCCTTGAGGTGCCTGCAATTGCCTACGGTGTACGCTATGAATTCGGCTCCTTCAAACAGGAGATACGGGACGGGTGGCAGGTCGAAATGACTGATGCATGGCTCGCCTCAGGAAGCCCCTGGGAGATTCTGCGCCCGGAGATAGCATATGCGATAAAACTGGGCGGCTCCACCGAGTCGTATTATGATGAGCAGGACTGCTTTCGTGTGCGATGGATTCCCAAATTTTCTGTGAAAGGCACAGCCTACGATACTCCGGTAACAGGATATAAAGGTGGTATGACGAATCTGCTGCGCCTCTGGAAGGCAGAGGCCATAGAATCCTTTGATTTTGAAGCATTGAAAACAGGAGATTACTTCGGAGCACTCAACGAGAAGATTGCTTCACAATCGGTCAGCAAGATCCTCTATCCCGATGACGAGCCTTATGCCGGCAAACAGTTGCGGCTTGCACAGCAGTATTTCTTCGTCTCCTGCGCTCTCCAGGACATGATCCGGCTGCACCTCCTGCGCTGGAAGCCTATACACAGCTTCTCTGATTCCTTTGCGGTTCATCTCAATGATACCCCACCTGCGGTCGCTGTGGCGGAACTGATGAGACTCCTGGTGGATGAGCACCTGGTGAGCTGGGACAAAGCATGGTACATCACGCAGAATACCTTTACCCATACAAACCATACCATGCTTTTTGAAGCCCTTGAAAAATGGCCTGTCCAGCTTTTTGCCGGGATTCTTCCGAGACATCTCGAGATCATCTATGAGATCAACCGGAGGTTTCTCGACGAAATCTGCCTGATGTATCCGAACAATAATGAGGAACTTTCCCGGTTTTCGCTCATCGATGAGAACGACCAGAAGTATGTCCGCATGTCTCATCTCGCGGCGCTCGGTGGACGCGCGATCAACGGGGTTTCGAATATGCAATCGGATCTGCTCAAGAAGACTCTGTTCCCGGAATTTTATGGGCTCTACCCGGAGAGGTTTTTTCAGGTAACGAACGGGGTGTCCCCGAGGCGCTGGATTGTCGCCTGCAATCCCTGTCTCTCCGGACTTATCACCGGTACAATCGGAGACCGCTGGATCGACGACCTGCAGGAGATACAGCAGCTTGAAACCTATGCATCCGATCCGGCCCTCATACAGAAATGGCAGGAAATGAAGCGTGAAAACAAAGCCGGACTCGGATCCATTATCCGCGAAAAAACGGGAATTTCCGTCGACCCCGGCACCTTGTTTGATATTCAGATAAAGCGACTCCACGAATCGAACCGCCAGCATCTCAATTTGCTCCATATCCTCACGCTTTTTAACAGGGTCAAGAAGAGTCCTCAGACAGACATAACACCCCGCACATTCATATTCGGGGGTAAGGCATCACCCGGGTATTTTCTTGCACAGCTCATTCTCAAACTGATCAATTCTGCTGCAGGGATAATCAACAATGACCCGGATGTGGCGGGACGCCTGAAGGTTGTTTTCATTCCCGACCTGAATATGAAAAATTATCAGAATATCTGCCCGGCAGCCGACCTCTCAGAACAGATTGCCACAGCGGGGCGTGAAGCCTCCGGCACCGGAAGCATGAAGCTGGCCATGAACGGCGCATTGACTGTCGGGTCGTTGAATGGAACGACTCTTGAAATCGCAGCAGATGTCGGGAACGAAAATCTTTTCCTCTTCGGGTTGACCGCTGAAGAAGTTGCAGCCGCGAAATCGCATGGCTACAATCCCATGGATTCCTATCGTGCACATGCAGAATTGAAAGAGGTTATCGATCTCATCAGTTCAGGAATTTTTCTGAAGCAGGATGCAACCCTCTTCAAGCCTTTGCTTGACTCACTCCTCAATCGTGACGAATACATGGTTCTTGCTGATTACCAGTCGTATATCGACTGCCAGAATCGGGTGAGTGCTGCATTCGGAGATCAAAAGAAGTGGACACAGATGTCGATCCTTACCGTTGCGCGCATGGGGCGGTTTTCATCGGACCGTGCTGTTCGTGAATACTGTGAAAAAATCTGGCATGTTGCGCCGCTGAAAAGAGACAGCGAGAATATGTGAGAAGGCTTCGGGGGTCAAGGTATTCAAGGATACACGTGGATACTTCAGGATTATAAGCGTTCAGTCTGCGTCAGAAATCCTTTTACTATTGTATAAAGGAGGGAAAATCTGCAATGAATACGAAGGGCTTATCAGAAATCGTTCAGTCCTCTTCGCTCCTCGGCCAAGTTGTTGGTGCGGAAAAACTTTTCCTGTCAGGCCGGAGGAAACGGGGCGAGGACCTTGAGAGTGCTGTAAGGTTTTTTCTCGAATTCCTGCATGGATTCGAGAGCTTTGAATTTGACGGCCCCTGTGTGACCCTATTCGGGTCGGCACGTTTTCAGGAACGGCACCGCTACTACGAACTCGCCCGCGAGCTGGGACGGGCGCTCGCCCAGGCAGGGTATGCTGTCATGACCGGCGGAGGCCCCGGGATTATGGAGGCTGCAAACAGGGGGGCTAAGGAAGGCGGGGGATTAAGTCTTGGATGCAATATCAAGCTCCCGTTTGAGCAGAAACCAAACCCCTACCTCGATAAGTTTATCGAATTTGAGCATTTTTTTGTGCGGAAAGTTATGCTGGTGAAATACTCCTCTGCGTTTGTCGTGATGCCGGGCGGGTTTGGTACGCTCGACGAGGCTTTTGAGGTGATAACGCTGGCCCAGACCGGCAAGCTTGAGCGGTTTCCGGTTGTGGGCATGGTCAGGGATTTTTGGGATCACCTTCGCCGTTTTATGAATGATACACTGCTGGCTGAGGGAACCATCAGCCGTGAGGATATGGATTTGATGCACGGGGCAAACACCGTTGAGGATGCGATTCGTATCATCCGTGGTCTTTCCCGGGGGAGTTTTTAGCGCCTATGGGGCAGGAGAGAGATACTGAACGGATCATTCGTGAGTTCAGATTACGACAGAGCAGGCAGTTCATTGCCATAGGGCTGACACTTTTTCTGCTGTTGCTTCTGGCTTTGCTCTATACCCGGTCCGATATCTTCGGGGTATTTTCGAAAAGCACCATCTTTCTGATGCAAATCGTCATAATCGCCTTATTCATCGGCTTCAGCGCGTTGAACTGGAGGTGTCCGTCATGCAACAAATATCTGGGGAGCGACATCAACAGGCGAATGTGTAAACACTGCAGGGCCAGACTGGGGTAAGATAAAAAAAGCATAGACAAGAAAGATGACAGACATATATGCACGACATAAAATGTCTTTTCTGATTCTACGTGGAGGTTAAATTTTGTGGGGAGCCGAAAAAGGATAACATTCAGGAAAAAACAGGCAAAAAAGCCCGCAGAAGACAAACCCGTCGATGAAATCGTCAGGGAATTAAAAGAGCGCAGTGTGAGCACATCCGACTACCGGGAACAATCACTCAAAATACACGGGTTTATCTGCGCCAAATGCGGGAGGGAGTTTAGCCCCAAGGACCGGCGTCTTCTTACGGTGCATCATAAGGACGGGAACCGCCTCAATAATCCTGCTGATGGTTCCAACTGGGAGAACCTCTGTATTTATTGCCATGAGGACGAACACAGCAGGGCGATACTGGGAGATTATCTGAGAGGGAAAAGCTGATGTTGCCCTTGTGATTTATCCACTGTCAAGGTCGTATAATATATGTGTGGACAAGAGGGTGATACAGAAGAATCCCTGCCCGGACTGTACTTTTTGTCAGCAATGCTGCAATTCCCGCTGCAATATCTGCCGGCCTCAGCACCGTAAGAAAAGTGAGAAGGACAAAAAGCCAAAAATACACAGACCCCTCTTCCTCAAATTCTGACGACCGGTGGGCATGATATGATGGATGCATGTTCCCTGTCTTCCCAGGCAATAACCTCTGGCAATATCTGAGAGAAAATTATACAATAGCGGCATTATTTTCCTGTCAGTTTGTCGTACAATATGGTTTACAAAAGGGGGTGATGACAGAACAGGATTTTTATTTCCATTCAAATATAACCGGCAAGACAGAACTGACCAAAAATGAAGGAGGGAACGATGATAAGAAAATACGGTTGTGTTATTTTTGCACTTTTCATGATAATCAGCATAGTCGGATGTAAGCAGGAAGAAAAGCCCGCTGAAAAACCTGCTGGAGAGGTGAAACACGAAGTTCACTGGGGATACGAGGGAGAAGGTGCACCTGCGAACTGGGGAAACTTAAAACCGGAATTTGCACTGTGCGGAACCGGGCAATCGCAATCTCCCATTGATATTGGAAAAACATACAAGACCGCATTGGAACCCGTCGGTTTTGCCTATGCGCAGACTCCATTGAAAATTATTAATAATGGTCATGCTGTACAGGTAAACGTTGAACCAGGGAGTTCCGCTATGATAGACGGAGAAAAATATGAATTGCTCCAGTTCCACTTCCACGCACCGAGCGAGCATACGGTAAAAGGCAATTTCTATGATATGGAAATGCATCTGGTGCATAAGCATGAAAACGGAGACCTGGCAGTGGTGGGCGTGATGCTGAAGAAGGGACAGACGAATAAAATCATTCAGGTGCTCTGGGACAATCTTCCGAAGGAAGTCAATATGGAAAATGTCGTGAGCGGGATATCGGTTGATGCTACCGGTCTTCTGCCGAAAGACCACAGTGCCTTTCACTATTATGGTTCTCTAACCACCCCGCCCTGCAGTGAAGGCGTCAACTGGACTGTTTTGAAAACACCGATAGAGGTCTCCGAAGAGCAGATTCAGATGTTCCAGGCACTGATGGGTGTGGCAAACAACAGGCCTGTACAGGCTGTCAATAAGAGATTCGTACTGGAGTCGAAGTAGCAGGATATTTCATACACCCGCGAAGTAATCGTTCATCTTGATAGAACTCCCCCCTCTCGATCCGGGAGGGGGGAGTTGCTTTAACCGGCAACTGCAGACACTCTTCAAAAGATGGTTTTTCTTACAAGACCTGCATTTTTTTGAATCGGATAGTGAGCGCATTCCTCGCAGCTTGCTGCGGGGTTAGCGAGCGAATATGGAAATAATAACTCCTTGCGATAAGATACCTCGCAGCTCTGCTGCGGGGTTCTTCATTTAACCCTGATTATTCATAAACTGTGATGCCTTGACAGGACAAAGTGTTTTCGCTCATTCTCGGTCTTCGACCTCCGAGGAATTTTGCCTCATTATTAGTGAATCAGGCGGGGGGTTCTACAGCTTCCTGATTCTCTCGATGATGTCAGTTGTCGATATGCCCTCAATATAGGGGATGCTGAGTGTTTCTTTTGCAATGTCAGAACCGATGATATCTTCTTTCTTCCAGTCCCCGCCTTTTACCAGGACATCAGGTTGTATGAGTGTGATCAATTCATAGGGAGTTGCCTCATTAAACAGGGTCACGTAGTCGACCATTTCGAGTGATGAGAGGACTTCTGCCCGCTGGTCCTGAGGCGTAACCGGTCTCCCCGGTTTTATGAGAGAGACAGACTTGTCTGAATTCAGTCCGACGACCAGCACATCGCCGAGTTTTTTCGCCGCTCTGAGACACCGGATATGACCGATATGGATGAGGTCAAAACATCCATTCGTAAAAACAATCTTTCGCCCCTCTGTTTTCAGACGGTGAAGAGTTGATTGCAGATCGTCCGAGTTTAGTATCCTACCCATCTTGCCTACAACGTCATTGATCCATTATGGAAAGGTTTTGCCGGTTATCAACCGCATGACATCATTGTAAAGTACAACGGCCATGAGCGTAAGGAGGAGGGCAAGTCCGATCCGTTGGCTGACAGCAATAACCTTCTCGTTGAGGGGTTTCTTCCGTATCGCTTCGATGCCCAAGAATACGAGGTGTCCGCCATCGAGTATCGGAATGGGAAGCAGGTTCAGCACCCCGAGATTGATATTGATTATTGCCATGAATACAAAGAAGTTCAGTACGCCTTGTGAGGCCTGCTGGCCTGCCATCTGGACGATCAGAATCGGGCCTCCCACCGTGTCCATGGGAATCACCCGCTGGATAAGTTTCACGATGGATACAACAGTTAACACACACATTTCTCCTGTCCTGACGATGCTGTCAGTCAAAGCCTGAAGAACGGTTGTTCTTTTTATGAATGTGCTTCCTGAAGGTTTAATCCCTATCAATCCGACCTCTCTGCTTTCACCAAAAATATCCGGTATATTTTTCCTGTCAGGGACAATTGGTATCTGCAGGAGCCGCGAGTCTCTTTCGATTTCGAGGTTCAGTGTTTTGCCGGGATTTCCATGAATTATCTCTGTCATTTCTTCCCACTGGGTTACGGGAATCCCGTCGATCCTGATAATCCTGTCACCTTTCGTGAGCCTGGCCTTTTCCGCCGGGGTGTCCGGCATGACTTCCCCGATTTGAGGGATCAGAACAGGGAGACCTTTCACGAAAACAAAGAAGAAGATTATTGCGGCAAAGAGAATATTGAAAAGCGGACCGGAAAAAACGATCAGAAACCGTTTCCAGACTTCCTGGAAATTATACGCAAAGGGTTTATCCGCGTCGCTCATCTCATCTCCCGGTGTCTCACCGAGCATTTTTACGTATCCCCCAAGAGGTATTGCAGAGATGCGGTATTCGGTATCACCGAATTGTTTGCCTATGAGTTTTGGCCCGAACCCGAGGGAGAATTTTAATACCCTGACTCCCATCAGTTTTGCGAAAAGGAAATGCCCGAGCTCATGGACAAAGATAATGACGCCGAGCAGAATGATTGCTGAAATTAATGACATACGTTGACTCCTGAAATAGTATTCATAGTTGCCTGCATATTGCCTGTATTTTCTATGATAACGTTTTGATTACTCTTTCTGCTGTTCTTCTTGCCCACCGGTCAGCCTCTGTAATAACATGAAGCTCTGTGTCCGGTCCGGCCACATGCTTATCCATCGTTTCCTTGATAACCACCGGGATCTCTGTGAACCTGATGATCCCTTTCAGAAACGCATTCACTGCAATTTCATCGGCAGCATTGAGCACACACGGCATTGTGCCGCCTGTCTCTAAAGCCCTGTACGCGTATGAAAGGCACGGGAACGAAATTCCCCCCGGTTGTTTGAAGGTCAGGGTCCCGATTTCGTGGAGCGAAAGTCCGTCGATAACGTTATCGATCCGCTGTGGGTAGGTCAGAGCATATGCGATAGGACCTTTCATGTCGGGAACCGAAAGCTGTGCAATGCAGCTCCTGTCGTTGAATTCGACGACGGAATGCACGATGCTCTGCGGATGAATAACCACATGAATGCTCTGACGGGGAAGACCGAAGAGATGATGGGCTTCGATCACCTCAAATCCCTTATTCATGAGCGTTGCAGAATCGATGGTTATCTTTTTCCCCATTTTCCATCTCGGATGTTTCAGCGCCTCCTCCGGGGTTATGGCACCCATGTCGGCGGGTCGTCTTTCTGCAAACGGGCCGCCTGAAGCGGTCAGGATGATACTTCTCAGCGCAGATTTCCGGTGGCCTTCGATGCATTGGAATACCGCGCTGTGTTCACTGTCAACAGGAATGATCCTCGCACGGCACCGCTTTGCTTCGCTCATGAGAATTCTGCCTGCCATTACCAGCGCCTCTTTATTTGCGAGGCCGATCGTTTTTCCTGAACGCACTGCAGACAGGGTCGGAATGAGCCCTGCCGCTCCGACAATCGCGGAAAGGACAAAGTCCGAGGCCTCATATGCAGCAGCATCAGCGATGCCGTCCTGGCCAGACACGATTTTTGATAAAGAAGCACGCTTTTTCCCGATTCTCTTTTTTAACTGGTTTTCAGCCTCTTTGTCGGCAACAGCCACAACATCGGGAGAAAAAGATTCCATTTGTTTGTCGAGAAGGGCGACGTTGCTTCCCGCGGTCAGTACGGTTACCCTGAACCGGTCCCGGTGTGAGGATATGATATCGAGGGCGTTCCTCCCGATTGATCCTGTTGACCCGAGAATTGCTATATGTCTCATGGGGGAAATAGGCCGGATTCAGAGAATGAAAAGCGCCGGTAATCTCCGTTGTGTAGCCTTGCCATGACGCTCTATGCGAACCCTTTCACGATCCAGTACAGGAATGGTCCTGCAAACAGGGAACCGTCGATTTTATCCAGGATGCCTCCGTGTCCGGGGATGATGGTGCCCGAATCCTTAACCCCTGCATCCCTTTTAAACATGGATTCTACGAGATCGCCTAGTATAGAGATTATTCCCACCATTATACCAATGAAAATTGCCGGTACGACGTGCAGCTGAGGGACTATCAGAATGCGCAGGACAAGAGCTCCTGCAATGCCTCCGATAACAGAACCTCCTGCGCCGGCGACAGTCTTATTCGGACTCACTTCCCTGTAGAGCCTGCGCTTTCCGATGCCCTTGCCAATATAGTATGCCAGTGAGTCAGATGCCCAGACTGTTGCGTAGAGGAAGAGTATCCATTCAGGTCCGATATGCCTAAGCTGCCCCTGAAAGGTGAGTAATCCGGGTATATAGATAAGGCCGATAACCGGAGGGGCCAGCTCAGAAAGAGAGGAGGAAGGGTCTTTTTTCAGCAGGAGCCTCAAGACCATGATTGCCATTGCAGCAACCATGACGGCATCGGAAAAGTATTCGGCCGCAAAAAAGGAAACACTGAGGATTGCCGATCCCGACAGGAGACAGGCATATTTCATCGGCACGTCAAGACGGTACATGGCGCAAAATTCAGAGAGCGCAACAAACGAGACAGCGAGAAGAAGAAAGAAGAAGAATATCGGCGGCAGGTACATGATGTAGAGATAGAAGAGGGGAAGAAAAATAAAGGCTACAACCAGTCTCTTACTGTGCATCTAACCTCGCCGGGATCGCACCGAACCTCCGCTCCCTCTGCTGGTAGTCCTGTATTGCGAGGAGGAATTCATCCTTCGAAAAATCGGGCCAGAGGGTCTCAGTAAAATAGAGTTCTGCATAGGCAGCCTGCCAGAGGAGGAAATTGCTGATGCGCTTTTCCCCGCTTGTTCTGATAATCAGGTCAGGCGGGGGGATGCCGGCGGTGTCGAGAAAAGAACTGAATACCTCTTCGGTCAGTGCATCCGCTACAATACCGGAACGGAGAATTTTCCTGACTGCCCTGACGATTTCGTTTCTTCCGCTATAACTGAGTGCTGTGACGAGTATCATGCCGTTATTCGAGGATGTCTTCTCCTCGGCATGTTTAATGACGCTTTGAATGTGTTCAGGAAGCCTCCATATCTCTCCGATAGCCCTGAACACTATACCGTCCCGCATCAATCTGTCGAGTTCTTTTTTCAGATATACTTCGAGGAGCTTCATAAGGGTCGACACTTCCGCAGACGGCCTCTGCCAGTTCTCTGTTGAAAAGGCATACAGTGTCAAGGACCTGAGTCCCAGTTCAGCAGCGCATTCAATAATTTCTTTCGACCGCTCCGCGCCCCGCCGGTGCCCTTCGATTCTCGGGAGACCCCGCAGTTCAGCCCATCTTCCGTTCCCGTCCATGATAATCCCGACATGATGAGGTATTCGGCCGGTGAGTAACATTCAGCTCCTCAGATTCCTTTCAAGGGGTAGACAGAGAGTTCCTTTTTTACCAGGTTTTCACCCTTCAAAATATTCCCTGCCCTTATGCCGAATAAGGGACTGGCAAGAACAAAGATATTATCGCTCGTAACCGCATAATCCATGATGGTGCCGTCTACTCCGTCTACAACGATGCTTTCTTCCATGGAAAAACCATTCCACCGCAGGCTGCGTATCCGGGATTTCTTATAGCCGAACCCTTTTATCATATCCAGGAAAGGTATCCTTTGCACGTAGAGGATATCCTGTTGCCTGAAAAGCAGCCTGTCTTTCACCGACCATTCACCCCGGTCAACCATTGCCGAAGAGGCATCCTTCCGGAATGTTGTCAGAAAATTTCCCGCGGCAGTTTTGCTTTTCCAGAGCTTCAGCCCATTTTTGTCGTATACCGTGAAGTAACCCTTTTCATCATATGCGAGCAACAGCCTGCCCGCCTCCGGATCTTCGAAGAATATGAAATCATAAATATTGACGCCTCCGGGTAATGTGAGGGCATCACCTTTTTTCAAGGTCCCTTCCCATGAGAGATTGAATACATCACCGTCGAATCCGAGATGGCGTGAATACGGCTGGGCAAAAAGCTTATCGCCTATTTTCCTCATGAACACATTGTCCTGGTAGAGCAGAATAAATGCTTTTCCGTCGTATTCATAAATCGAAGATGTAATATCATCACTCTTCATTGTTGGTTCATTATTAGACATGACAGTGGACCCCTTCATTGATGTGACAATGATCTCATCCTTGCCGTTTTTATTGATGTCTGCGGAATCAATCCAAATATGATGATCACGGGTAGACCCCTGAATGGTAATCCCTCCGAGCGCCGGATGCAGGTCTCTGTCCAGTGCATAGACAATGAGATCTGTGCCCGTGCTGAAGATCAGTTCTTTTTTTCCGTCTCCGTCGACATCGCACATGATGAGGAACTTTGCTGCAGCCGGCACATCGAACTGTGTAAGGGGCTGGTGCTTCTCAACGGTGAAAAATTTCTCGCCGATGGAAAGTTCTTTTTCGAGAGCCTGATCGATTTTCGCCTCCATCGATCCGATCTGCAGCCCGTCGGATACCCAGTAAAGCTTCTGCGTAAGGAATATCTCATCCCCTGTCTTTTTCGTGCTTACAAGAAGCGCCACGTCGGCGTTCAGCCGCCTGGCCTCTTCGAGAACTTCTTCCGGTTTGTCGGTCTCAAGAGCAGTGTCGATGATCTGAACCCTTCCGGTATCTTTTAGTCTCCGGTAATAATACTCAGCCAATTGCCAGTCGGTATCCCTGGATTGACAGAAGAGGAGGTTAATCTTGAGTCCGGATATCCTAACCGTATCACCTGCTTTTGCATCACCTTCGATAATGATGCCGGTGAATGCATCTTCAGTGGCTTCCTTCACCTGCAGCTTGCCGACAAGTGATTCAAGGTTTCCGAGCAGTTCTTTGGTAACGGGGTGTCTGAAGGGCGCTTCTTTTCTCAGGATCTGAAACCTCATACCCGTCTTTACAGAATCTTTTGCGCCTATATTTACAGCAACCTGTTTTCCCTCAACTGAAAGAATGCTCCCTTGCAGGGGCTTGAAATAGGAGGTGGTTGCATCAAGCATGGTATCTATTGCACGGTCTTCTGCATGCACGGCAGGGCAGGCGCAGTGCAGGACGAGCAACAGAAACATGCACCTGAGCAGCCTCCGTCCTGTCTGAAGTATGATCGGGACAAACAGCATCGGGTATTATACCTTCCCGGCCTCTTTTGCGAGACGGTCGAGAATGCCATTCAAAAAAGCGGCTGCCTCGATGGAGGAATACTTTTTGGCAATTTCGAGTGCCTCGTTTATGGTGACAGCAGACGGGATATCCTCTCTGTAAAGGATTTCATATGCGGAGAACCTGAGGATATTCCTGTCAACGGCTGCAATTCTTTTCAGTATCCAGTTTTCAGCAACTTTTTCGATCATTGCATCTATCTTGTCGAGGTTTTGTAGGGTTCCCTGTACCAGTTCCACGGCAAAATCTTTCACATCACTCTGTTTATTCTTGTCCGACCAGAATTCATCAAAGATTTTCTTTTCATCGTATGGCCTTCCGGTAAAATCCAGCTGAAACAACAGTTGGAGTGCAAACTCCCTCGCCTTGCGCCGCTTCATGATTCAGCAGGCAGGAGTCGGGAAGCAGCAGACACGTGCCACCATATTTTACTCCCCGTAATCTGTCCGCCGGGTACACAATGCAGATTTCATAGTTTTTTCTGGAGTTGAGCCATCTCGATGGCGGTGACAGCGGCATCCCAGCCCTTGTTGCCGCTTTTTGTGCCGGCCCTTTCCACCGCCTGTTCGATGGTATCGCTGGTGATGATGCCGAATACTATCGGTACCCCTGTCTCCAGGGACACTGATGCTATGCCTTTGGAGACTTCCGCCGCGATATATTCGAAATGAGGCGTCGCTCCCCTGATGATCGTTCCGAGACAAATTACGGCATTATACGTTCCCTTCAGAGCCATCTTTCTGGCAATAAGGGGAATCTCAAAAGAACCGGGAACTTTTACCAGGTCGATGTCATCTTCCCGCGCACCATGCCTCACCAGTGCATCTTTTGCGCCCTCAAGCAGCTTGCCGGTAATAAATTCGTTAAATCTGCTCATGACAATCCCGAACTTCAGCCCCTTTGCCTGCAACTCGCCTTCAAATATTTTCATACAGTCCTCCATTCCCGACAGGGTTCGAGGATCCAGGGGTTCATGGGTTCAAGTGATAATTTTCAATTTCTTGAACCCTCGAATCCTTAGCCCCTTTTTATTACACGTTATCCAGTATATGCCCCATTTTTTTCTTCTTCGTCTTCAGATAGACAATATTTCTCTCATTAGGGTTCATTTCGATGGGGACCCTCGAGACGACCTTCAGGTTATACCCTTCGAGTCCAACAATCTTTTTAGGATTGTTCGTCATGAGACGCATCTTTCTCACCCCGATGTCAACGAGGATCTGTGCGCCTATCCCGTAATCTCTCAGGTCCGGTTTAAATCCAAGCTTGATGTTTGCTTCGACCGTGTCGAGACCCTTGTCCTGGAGTTCATACGCCTTCAGTTTATTAATCAAACCTATCCCGCGGCCTTCCTGTTTCATATAGAGGATAACGCCCTTGCCTTCCTTCCTTATCATCTCCATAGCCTTGTGAAGCTGCTCGCCGCAGTCGCATCTCCGGGATGCGAAGACGTCTCCTGTAAGGCATTCGGAATGCACCCTCACGAGGACTTCGTCATCAGGTTTTATCTCTCCCTTTATCAGGGCGATATGCACATTGTTGTCGATCACATTGCCATAGGCGATTGCGGTAAAATCACCGCCGTATGTTGTCGGAAGCTTTACCGTTGCGAGTCGTTCCACAAACAACTCGGTCCTCATCCTGTATTTGATGATGTCTTTTATGGTGACGATCTTGAGATGATGTTTTTTCGAGAATTCCATTAATTCCGGTACCCTCGCCATGGTTCCATCTTCACTCATGATCTCGCAGATCACCCCGGCAACCGTAAGCCGTGCAAGCCGTGCCAGGTCAACGGAACCCTCTGTCTGTCCGGCTCTCTGCAGGACCCCGCCGGCCTTTGCCCTCAGAGGGAAGATGTGTCCCGGTTTTGCGAGGTCATCCGGCGTTGTCCGGGGATCAATCGCTGTGAGTATTGTTCTTGCCCGGTCTGATGCGGAAATCCCTGTTGTAACGCCCCGCTTCGCTTCGATTGAGACGGTGAAAGCAGTCCCGAACGGTGACGTGTTGTCGTCGGTCATCATGGGCAGTTTCAATTCTTCCACCCGCTCGGGCGTCAGGGAGAGACAGATCAGTCCCCGCCCGTATTTTGCCATAAAATTGATTGCCTCAGGTGTTACTTTTTCTGCTGCCATACAGAGGTCGCCTTCATTCTCTCTGTCTTCATCGTCAACGAGGATGACCATCTTGCCGGCAGCTATGTCATCAAGTGCTTCTTCAATGGTATTAAATGTGTACTTCTCCATCATTCATCTTTTCAGACAGGTCCAAAGGGCCGGGGATGACCGGGTGATGAGCCTTGAATCCTTTGCCCCGTATATCCGCGGATCCTATCTGTTCAAGAATCCTCCTTTCATCAGGGTCTTCATGAAATCTGAATCCTTTGCTTCTTCTTTCTGCAGAAATTTTGCTACGTATTTCCCCAGGATATCTGCTTCTATATTGACGGAATCGCCGGGACCTTTGAACCCCAGGGTAGTCAGTTTTGCTGTATGCGGAATAATGACCAGGGAAAACCTATTTTCCAGTATATCAACAATGGTAAGACTTATGCCATCCACGGCTACGGAACCTTTCTCAACAATGTATTGCATGATCCGGGGAGGCGCTTCAATCTCAAATTTCCACATATCCCCGATGGCGGCTCTGGAACGAATCTTCCCTACAGCATCCACATGTCCTGTTACAAAATGTCCACCAATTTTCGAATCAGGCCTCAGTGCATGCTCAAGGTTTACCCGGTCTCCTGTTTTCAGAGTTCCAAGATTGGTGCTTCCCATCGTCTCATCAGAGAGGTCGAACGATAACGTTCTGTCCTCTTTCCTGACGACGGTGAGACAGACGCCATTGACGGCAATACTGTCACCGATATCTGCTGTTGCCGATAAATCCCCGGGGAGCAGGGTCAGCAAGGCTCCGCTGCTCCGCTTTTGTATCATCGTGATGTTTCCCATTTCGAGCACCAGGCCGGTAAACATCTTACTCCTCGACATCAACAGTAAAGTGCAGGGTTTTCTGATACAACCCGAGTACGTCAACTGTCTCTTCCCATGACGTCTTGACGCGGACAGTTTTTGTCTTCCTTGTGACCAGAATATCCTTTTCGTCCAGAGGGAGTTTCAGTTCCTGGGCTCTTTCGAATATCTGTGCCCTTGTCTTGTCGGTATCACCAAGACTGATCCTCGCCAATTCCTTCACATCTGACTGGAAGGCTGAATGCTTGTAATACGGAATGCCGAATTTGATACCAAGATAGATACAAAAAACAAGGATAATTGTGACAAGGGTAAATTTGATATACCCTTCTTGATTACGGTACCCATGCATGTTCTTCATCGTATTAACCTCCCTATCCTGTTAAACCGGAGCCAGTTGTCCGGATCCCAAGACCAGTAGATCATCAGCGCCTTCCCCCTGATGTCTTTCCTGTCAACAAAACCCCAATATCTGCTGTCATAACTCTGGTCGCGATTGTCACCCATCACGAAAAACTTATCTTTTGGAACGACAACAGGTCCGAAGTTGTCCCGCGGATCATTCCCTCCGGGGCGAACAGACCGGTCAAAATGATGAGCAAAGGGTTCGACAAGCGCTCTCCCGTTCACATACACTATTTTATTCTTCTCCTCGACTACGTCTCCACCGGTAGCGATAACGCGTTTTATAAAGTCCTTTTTCGGGTTCTCCGGATATTTAAAAACGATGATGTCTCCCTGTTCGGGGCTTCGCCATATCAGAATCTTCTTGTCGGTCAGGGGAATTTTTGTGCCGTAGATGAACTTATTTACCAGGATGTGGTCACCGATAAGAAGGGTTGGAATCATCGAACCTGAAGGTATCTTGAATGCCTGTATAATATATGCCCGTATGATCAGGGCGAGGATGAGGGCGGTAACGATAGCCTCTATGTATTCCCACAAGAGTCCTTTTTTGCTTTTCAATCAGTCTTCCTCCTTTATGTGTTTGCTGTCCCGCAAGATTACGGGGTATACATTTTGTATTCCATTGGAGCAGTCTTACGGAGAACCGTTGGTTGAGCCGAATACCAGCCCTGCAGCCCCGATAATCCCGGCGTCATCTTTGAGATGCGACGGAATAATCCTTACCCTGTCAAAGAGTTCCCTGAATGCCTTCTTTGAAGCCTCTTTTATTGCTTCCTGGACATAGATGTCCCATGCACCTACCAGACCTCCGGCGAGGATGACTGCCTCAGGGCTCATCAGGTTAATCATGGTCGCGATACCGATTCCGAGGTATCTGCCGGCGTTTTTCAGGAGTTCTCTCGCAAGGTTGTCACCGTCGAACGCCGCCCGATAGATATCTTCCGTTGTGAGTTTGTAGAAATTCCCGCCGCAATACTCCCCCAGGATGCTCTCTCTGCCTGATTCAAGAGCAGAGCTGGCCCGGGAGAGGATGGCCCTCGCCGAAGCATACAATTCAAGACAGCCATAATTGCCACAGCTGCACTTTTCCCCGTCTGCGTGAATGCTCATGTGACCGATCTCAGCTGCAATGCGAAGCAATTTTTTGTCATATACTATGCCACCGCCTATTCCTGTCCCGAGGGTTAAAAGAACGAAATTTCCGAGACCTTTCCCGGCACCGGCCCAGAGCTCACCGAATGCAGCGACATTTGCATCATTCTCAATCAATACCGGTATTCTGAATTTCTCCTCTGCTGCACGAACGATATCAATGTTTTCCACCGCATGCAGATTCGGAGAAATAACTACTCTCCTCTCCTCCCTGCTGATCAGGCCGGCTACGCCAAGCCCGATTCCGGCAACTTCTTCGGAAAAGAGTTTCCCGGTTCCATCGAGAATGGTTTCAAGGAGTCCTTCCTGGGTTGGTTCTTTTATTTTTTGTACAATTTCCCCGTGACGGGAAACAAGGGCAATCCGCAGGTTCGTTCCTCCAAGGTCAATCCCTATTGCATATTTTTTCTCTATCATTCTTCTTCCCTGAATACCTCTATCGCAATCTCCGGACACATCCGGGCACACATGGCACACCCGGTGCACCGGTCAGGATGTTCAGCTGAAGCCGGGAAAACACCCCTCTTATTGAATCTCTCATCAATCACAATGATACCCAAAGGACACGCATCGACACAATATGCACATCCCTTGCACAGTTCCTTATCGATGAGAATCATCCCTTTCATTCTTCTTTGTGTCAGTGGTTATCTAACCCGTTTACGCAGCACTTTCGATTAATTCTTTTGCATGTTTCAGGGAGATATCCGTTATTTTACCGCTTAACATGCGGGCTATCTCATTCAGTCGCTTGCTGCCGGCAAGCTCTTCTACCCTGACGCACATCCGCTCATGGTTCTGCTGTTTATCGACCCTGAGATGGACGTCCCCTTTTGAAGCTATCTGAGGAAGATGCGTAGTACAGAGCACCTGGTGCTTCCCTGCAAGGTCCCTGAGTTTCTTCCCGACGATTTCTGCTGTCTTGCCTCCGATGCCTGAATCAATTTCGTCAAAGATGAGAACCGGCATGCTGTCGAAGTCAGCAAAAACGGTCTTCAGGGCCAGCATGATCCTTGAGAGTTCGCCGCCGGAAGCGATCTTTGCCAGCGGTTTCGGCGGTTCGCCGGCATTTGCTGAAAACAGAAATTCAATCCTGTCGATGCCGTGGGGAGAAATCTCTTCCCGGCGCATTTCTATGAGGAATTCCGCACTGCCGAACGCGAGTTCTTTCAGCTCCTTTGAGACGAGTCTTTCCATCCCCAGGGCGGCATCTTTCCTCTTCGCTGAGAGAGCAGCTGCTGCCTGCACAAGCAATGCTTCTTTCATGATAAGCTCGCTCTCGAGGGCAGCTTTCTGCTCATCAACACTCTCGAGGGCATTCATTTCTGCATCGGCATTGTCTCTGTACCGGTGAATCGCTTCAGTGCCCTCTCCATATTTTTTCCCGAGCTTTCGGATTAACGCCAACCGCTCCTCGATACTGTCGAGACTTCCGGGTTCAAATTCATATCTTCCTTTGTATCCCCTGAGGGAAACCGCGGCATCATCAAGCAGGGGCGAAGCCGATTCGAGGACGCTCTGCACTTCGGATGCGTGATGATCTATTTCAGCCATCTCCCGGAGCTTCTTCAGCAGCGCTGAAAGCTTCGCAACGCAGGAGTCATCTGCAGCGTACAGGAGCTCATAGGCTGAGTCGGAAAGCTCTTTCAGCCTGCCAAGATTGGAGACGATCGTCTTTTGTTCGCTGAGATACTCATATTCACCAGCCTTGAGAGCAGCGGAATCGATCTCATGAATCTGAAATTTCAGCATGTCAATTCTGTCAGCACGCTCCTGAATCCTCTCCTGTAATCCGGCAACTTCCTTTCTCAACCCCTCAACTTCCCGGTAAAGCCTTTCAATACCAGCCTGTTCTTCCCGAAGCCTGCCGAAGAGGTCAAGAAACGCTCTCTGCTTATCAACGGACAAAAGACTCTGATGCTCGTGCTGCCCGTGAATATCAACAAGGGTTTTCCCAATTTCTGCCAGGCTTTGGGTGCTCACCATGGTATCGTTTATGTACGCCCTGCTCTTGCCCGAAGCAAAAATTGTTCTCCTGAGAATGAGGCCTTCGGTCATGTCGACCCCGATGTCCGGGAGATTCCGAACCCCTTCAGGCTCAAAGTATGCCTGGACATGCGCTTCTTTTTCTCCTGATCGCATGAAATCGGACTGTATCCTGCTGCCGAGGGCAAGCCCAAGGGAATCGACGATAATTGATTTCCCTGCGCCGGTCTCACCGGTCAGTACATTGAATCCTCTGCCAAACGTGACTTTCAGGTCATCGATAATCGCGAGATTCTTTATCCTGAGTTCCTTTAACATTCATTTCTTTCTCCAGATAACTGCCTATGAATCAAAAAAATACAATGACTTATTCAGAGGGAATGAAGATCATTGGGAAATAGGTTGCCATCTATTATCAGTACCGGATACTGAAGCCGGTCTCCTCACCCGTATAGGACTCCCATTTCACATCGATGTTGGAAACCCGTGCTCCCGGAGGTCCTGCATGGCATTGCTGAATTGCCTGCTGAATCAGCTTTTTCTGGCCCTCGAAAACAGCCTCGACCCTTCCGTCTCTGAGATTTTTTACCCAGCCGTTCAATCCCAGGGCATGCGCCACCTCTCTGGTAAAGCCCCTGTAAAAAACACCCTGCACCCTTCCATCAATAAACAGATGAGCCTTTGCCTCTTCCATATCGTGAAATTATAGCATAATTTTGAAGTGTTACTCTCCAAGGTAAGCCCTCCGTACCTGCTCATCGCTCAGGAGATCGTTACTGGTTCCTTCAAGGGCGACCCGGCCGCTTTCAAGGACATAGCCCCTGTCCGAAAGCTTCATAGCAGCACGTGCATTCTGCTCAACGAGGAGTACCGTGACTCCCTCGCGGTTAATTTCCCTGATGATCTTGAAAATCCTGCCTGCGACGATCGGGGCGAGTCCGAGAGACGGTTCATCAAGGAGCAGAAGTTTTGGCCTGGACATGAGAGCCCTGCCTATGGCGAGCATCTGCTGTTCACCACCACTCAGAGTTCCCCCTAACTGCTTCTGTCTGTCTTTGAGTACAGGGAACAGTTCATAGATTTTTTCACATTGGGATTTCGGGAGCTGATGGTTCGTTCCTGGTTCCCTGAAACCTGATAACCGTCCTCTGCTCAGGGAATACGCTCCCATCTCAAGATTCTCTTTTACCGTGAGCTTCGGGAAAATCCTCCTTCCTTCTGGAACCTGACTGATACCCATTTTGACGATGTCGTGCGGAGGAATTCCGGCAATGCTTCTCTCTTTGAAAACAATGTTCCCGGAACGGGGTTTCAGAACGCCGGATATCGTCATGAGAGCGGTGGATTTCCCGGCCCCGTTGTTCCCGATGATGCAGACAATTTCACCCTCTCCGATCTCGATATTCACCCCTTTTAAGGCTTCAACCTGGCCGTAGAATGTGTGGATATGTTCAAGCTTCAGCAAGTCTGGCGCCCCCTTAGTCAATGTTCCTTCCCGAGATATGCCTCGATAACAACCGGATCTCTCCGAATATCGCCAGGAAGACCCTCTGCGATCTTAACCCCATGATTCAGAACGGCAATCCAGTCGGAAATCCCCATGACAACTTTCATGTCATGCTCGATAAGGAGGACGGTTTTGCCGAGTCTTTTTATGTCTGATATCAGATGCATGACTTCAGCGGTTTCCTGTGGGTTCATCCCGGCGGCAGGTTCGTCGAGTAAGAGCAATACCGGGTCTGTAGCCAGAGCTCTCGCTATCTCGAGCCTTCTCTGGGCACCGTACGGGAGACTCCCCGAAATGCCGTGGACATGATCTGCCAACCCGACAAACGAAAGGTATTCAAACGCCTTTTCTCTCACCTCACGCTCTTCGCTTTGAAATTTCTTCCATCTGGTGATCGCACCCAATAATCCTGACCGGGTTCTGGCATGCTGGGCTACCATGACATTTTCCAGAACTGACATTTCTTTGAAGAGCCTGATGTTCTGGAAAGTCCTTGATATCCCCTGTCTGACAATTTCATGAGGTGCATAAGAAGTGATCTCACGGTCAGAAAAACGGACATGTCCTTTGGTGGGGCGGGACAGCCCGGTCAGGCAATTGAATATGGTTGTTTTGCCTGCCCCATTCGGACCGATGACGCTCATGATAATGCCGCCTTTCACCCTGAGGTCGAGTTCTTCGACGGCTTTGATGCCGCCGAAATACATTGACAGCCCTCTAACTTCTAACAGATACACCCCTGCCTCCAAACAAACCTTGGGGTCTGAATACCATGAGAAGGACGAGACCGGCACCAAGCGCGAGCATCCGGTAGAGCTGAATTTCCCTCAGCATTTCGGGCAATAAAACAAGAATGAACGCACCAAGGACAACTCCCCGGATGCTGCCGAGCCCTCCGAGGATGACCATGCAGAGTATCAGGACTGATTCCATAAAGGTGAAGCTTTCCGGTGATACAAATCTCATCTTCGCCGCAAACACGGTTCCGGCAAGACCAGCCCAGAAGGCACCAAATGCGAATGCATAGAGTTTATAAACGGTGATATTGATGCCCATCATGGAGGACGCTATTTCATCTTCCCTTATTGCTACCCATGCCCTCCCGATTCTGGATGCGTAAACTCTCTTCGTGACGAAAAAAGTCAGAAGGACAAAGAACAGGACCAGATAATAAAAATACGATAATGTCTCCAACGACAGGGAGAGGATTTCCGGTACAGAAATTCCTGAAATGCCGTTCGGTCCTTTGGTGAGGCTATCCCAGTTGTTGAGGATGAGCCTCGTTATTTCTCCGAACCCAAGCGTTACGATCGCGAGATAATCCCCCCGTAACCGCAAAGCCGGAACAGCAAGGAGAAAGCCGGCGATGGTTGAAAGCCCCACAGAAACGGGCAAAGCGGTCCAGAAACCGAGGCCGAATTTTGTATTCAGGAGGGCATAGGAATACGCACCGATAGCATAGAAGGCTACAAAACCGAGGTTCAGAAGACCTGCAAAGCCTACCACAATGTTCAACCCAAGCGCGAGGATAATGTAGATGCCGACAAGCACGGTGATGTCGAGAAAGTAGTCCTCCAGAATGAGCGGCATGGCGAACAGGCAAAGCAGGCTCATGTATCGAATCGCGAAAATACTCTTGCGGGAGAAAAGGGCTCCTTCACTTAATCGACGGCCGAATATTCTTGCGGAGGATGCCAGGGTATTTTTGTACCGGGCGAGAAAACGCCATGAAAGGAGAACGGCTGAAACAATTACGAAGAAAAGAACTGCGGCCTTTATCCCTTTGAAGGGAAGAAAAAGGAAAGACAGCCATAAGGCAATGACAAGGGGTTTGAAAACCCTTCCGGTTTCCCCGGTGCGAAACGGTGGTAAAGCGGGATTATCATCCGTATATCTCTTAAGCATATCCGTGTGGTTGAAACAGGCATACTCTTTTAATCATACATTCAGACTTTTTCCAGTTCCGCTTTTCCGAAGAGGCCTCCCGGTTTTATGAGAAGGATGACGATCAGGATGATGAACGCGTAAGCGTCTTTATACTCACCGGAAATATAGCTGCCGCCCAGGCTCTCGACAAGGCCCAGCAGAATTCCGCCCACCATGGCTCCCCTGATGCTGCCTATCCCGCCGAGGACAGCAGCGGTGAATGCTTTAATGCCTGCGATATAGCCGATGAAATAGTTGACCAGTCCGTAGTACATGGCGACCATTAACCCCGCAACGGCCGCAAGCCCTGAGCCGATGATAAAGGTGACTGAAATGACGGTGTCGATGTTTATGCCCAAAAGAGCGGCCATTGTCTTATCCTGTGCTACTGCCCTCATTGCCGTTCCTATCCTTGTTTTTCTCACAAAGAAACGGAGAATGATCATTAAAATGACTGATGTGAGGATTATGAAAAGCTGCAAAAAGGTCATTCTCACCGACAGGAACTGGAAACCGGAGGCCCCGAATATATGGGGGAAAACCTTATCCGTTGCCCCCTGGGTGAGCATGACATAATTTTGGAGAAATATGGATACACCGATTGCACTGATAAGCGGACTGAGCCTGGAGGCGTTTCTGAGTGGTTTATACGCTATTTTTTCTACGGTAAAACCATAGCTTGAACAGACGATAACCGAGAGGATGATGGTGAGCAGCAACGACAGCGGCAGATTCCAGGCTGTAAGACCGATGGCAGTAAAAAAGGACAGGAATATTATGCCGAGGTAGGCGCCAAGCATGTAAATCTCGCCGTGGGCAAAATTAATGAGTTCTAGGATTCCGTATACCATTGTATACCCGAGAGCAATAAGGGCATAGACACTGCCGAGAGTAAGGCCATTTATTAACTGCTGGAGAAACATGAGGCATTTTAACAGAAAAAATTCCGGAGAGCAAAAAAGAAGCCCGTTTCGGAAGAGAACTATCCCTGCAAAATTACCCTTGAAATAAAATTAAGCATTTGCTAACATAAATAAAACATGCCTTTTCAGGAAAGGAGGTGAAACAATGCGAAAAATCATGGGGATTGTTATGGCATTCGTCCTTGTACTCTCTTTTTCGGGACTCGCTCCTGCAATTGATGATAAGCCTTCCGGTAACAAAACGCGGGTAAAAGCGAAACAGATCACGGGAGAAGTTACCGAAATCGATGTGAAAGCCCAAACGGTGAGTGTTCGGGGAAAGAACGGCACTGTCTCTGTCGGACTAACCGATAAGACAAAGGTTACAATGAATAAAGAACCCAAAACCCTCTCGGATGTTCAGATTGGGGATCGAGTAACAGTAAAGTACAAGGATGCCGATGGCAGGCAGACGGCAAAAAGCATCGAGATCAAGTCAGCGTCCAAAAAACCGAACCTTCCGACGTAGCGGTTGGGAAATCATCCATGGATCAATGGGCACTCAGGGCTCTGCGTGCCCATTGAATCTGTATGCTCATCAACAAGAGCATCGTGAAAAAGCCGTATATTGTTCGATTGGACTTATCGTTATCCATCCCAGGTAAAGTACTCACAATGTCCCTCAGGAACTTTTTTCTGAACCTATCCTTAAATAAAAAACTGATCGGAATGTTGCTCTCCCTCATTAAAGGCCCGATCCATTAGGGCGCCTTCCTGCCCCTTTTCCTGTATAATAGTCCATTCATAATGACGGGAGGGTGTCTTGAAGAAAAAAATTTCGGTTGAGCTCGCTTCGAGAGTAAAACATCTGCCGCCTTATCTTTTCGCTTCTATTGATAAAATGAAGCAGCAGGCTTTACGAAAGGGGACGGATCTCATCGACCTGAGCATCGGCGATCCGGACATCCCGACTCCTTCACAAATCGTGCAGGCGATGAAGAAGGCTGTAGAAGACCCCCTGCATCACCGCTATCCTTCCTATGAAGGCATGCTCTCTTTCCGGCAGGCTGTTGCCAAATGGTATACGAGAAGATTTCATGTGAATATTGATCCCGGGAAAGAGGTATTGTCACTCATCGGATCAAAGGAAGGTATCGGCCATATCCCTCTGGCATTTGTCAATCCCGGCGATACGGTGCTCGTTCCGTCCCCGGGATATCCTGTCTATCCTGTCGGGACGCTCTTTGCCGGCGGGACGAGTTATTTTATGCCGCTCAGAGAGGAAAATAAATTCTTGCCGGATATTGACCGGATACCGAAAAATATTCTCAAGAAAGCAAAACTTATCTTTCTGAATTATCCGAACAATCCGACTTCGGCTGCGGCGCCCCCTGATTTTTTCAAGGAGGTGATCAGGATTGCGCTTCAATATAACATCATCGTCTGCCACGATGCTTCATATACAGAAATTTATTACGATGAAAAACCGCTCAGCTTCATGCAGATACCGGGGGCGAAAGACGTGGGTATCGAATTCCACTCACTTTCCAAGACATACAACATGACAGGGTGGAGGATAGGTTTTGCTGTCGGCAATCGGGAAATACTCGGCGGTCTCGGGAAGATCAAGACAAACCTTGATTCCGGGGTATTCCAGGCTATTCAGGAGGCTGGTATCAGAGCGCTCGCGATGAGCCAGGAGGCCCTTGCTCCGATCAGAAAGACCTATCAGGAGAGGCTCAATATTCTCTATAATGGCTTGACCAGGCTTGGTATGCAGCTCACGAAACCGAAAGCGACATTCTATCTCTGGGTAAAAGTGCCTCCCCGCTTCACGTCCATGCGATTTGCAGCGCACCTTCTCGACAAGGCGGGGGTTCTTGCAACGCCGGGGAACGGATTTGGGGATGCGGGAGAGGGGTACATTCGGTTTGCATTGACTGCTCCGTCTCGCAGAATCAGGGAGGCGGTTGAAAGGATCAGCAGGATCCTCTGATCCTGACCAGTCCCCTGTGATCATCTGAGATACTTTTTTTGATGTAAAATGGCAATTGTATACCTCAGTCTCGGGTCGAATCTCGGGGACCGGAAGAAAAATCTCGACAAGGCTATAGAACTCCTGAAGGAGCGGGGGATTTTTGTAAAAAAAAGATCTTCTCTCTACGAAACGGAACCATGGGGAAAGAGTAATCAGCCACTGTTTCTCAATATGGCGTTGGAAATAGAGACAGTACTCGAGCCCCAGGCCCTTTTAAACACACTGCAGAATGTGGAGGCCGAAGCAGGAAGGAAGAAATCTTATAAATGGGGTCCCCGCATCATAGATCTTGACATTCTTCTCTATAACCATATCATATTAAATGAAGATGCTTTGAAGATCCCCCATCCTTTTATGCACGAGAGGGAGTATGTTTTGAAACCATTAGATGAGATTGCACCGGATGTCCTGCATCCTGTGCTGCACGTGCGCATCCATGAACTCTTTGTCCGATTGGGCTGGCAGTCAACGATGAACCATGGAATATCTGAATATTGATACGCTTTCTGCCCTCCAGGACCATCTTGCCAAATTAACAGGCCTTTCTCTTGCCCTTTATGGTGAAAGAGGCAATGTTCTTATGCCTCCGGTCAATGAAAATAAACTTTTGTCATCCCTGAGGGCTCTGCCGGGAGGGAGAGATGAATATCATGATTTCATAAAGAATGTCATTGAGAAGGCGCTCCAGAGAACCGACATTTCCTTCTTTAAAGGTCCCGGCGAGATGTATTACTTCCTTATGCCGGTCCGTGTCGAAGACTCGACGGTTATTGTAGCCGGCGGTGGGGTGTTCGTCTCTGCTGCTGATCGTGATACTTTTCTCAAAACAACAGGCGCTGCTTACGGCTTTACGCCGGATCAACAAAAAGCCATGATTCAGGAGATACCGATAAGAGACCTTGCCGAACTGCAGGATGCTGCACGGAATGTCTGTTCAATTTTCAGCCTCGGACTTCAGAGCAGCTGCAAAGAGACGTTTCTCGAGAAAAGGTTCAGACTCATAAAAACGGTTTTCAGTCTTCTCTCAGAAATACACCGTGAACAACAGGCTGATGAGATGTATGACATCATACTCGATATGATCCTCTTCCTGTTTAATGCCGAGAGTATAGCTGTCATGATCAGGGATAACCGCACCTTTAACCCTCATAAATCGGCCGGGAAATTCAGGGATTACCTGCAGACGGTATCTTTAGAGACAACCGGTATGCTTGCTGAAGTCGTTGAGAGGCAACAACCCCTCTATTCAGAATCTGTCATGGATCTCCTCCGGTTTGGTTTCAGTGACAAAATTACTTCAATGTATGTTTTCCCGATCATATCTGATGATACCGTAACCGGTCTGTTGAATATTTATAACTCTGTTCTCTCTCAGGAAGATTCCGAGATAATTTTTGAAACGTGCAGGACGATAAGCGGCTCTCTCAGAATTTCGAAGCTTCGGGAGATATACCAGAAATGTCTGAAGGAGATGGAAGTCCTGAATACGGCCGCTTCGCGTCTCATTCCCATCAAAGAGCCGGATATGCTCTATGAAACGATACTGGACATGTCCGTTTATCTTACCGAAGCCGAAAAGGGCTCGCTGATGCTTGTCAGCGATGATGCCGCATGCCTTACGGTAAAGGCTGCCAAGGGGATCAACCGGAGGCTTCTGACGGATATCAGGATACGGGCCGGCGAAGGAATTGCCGGCTGGGTATTCAGAGAAGGTGTCCCGCTCGTGATGGAAGACATCGAAAAGAATGAATGGGGATTCCCGAAAAGGCATAAATACAAGACAGGCTCGTTCATCAGCTTACCCCTGAAAATCGGGGAGAAAACCATCGGTGTGCTCAACATGTCTGACAAGATTACCGGTGAAGTTTTTTCAGCAGAAGATATGGCGCTCATCAGTTCCTTTGCAGCCTATGCTTCAATCGCGCTCGAGCGCTCAACCTATTACAGGCTCGCAGGGCATTTGAAAGAGCTGTCTATTACCGATTCCCTCACGGGGCTTTTCAACAGACGCTATTTTGAGGAGAGATTCTTTGAAGAGCTGAACCGTTCTGATCGTCATAATCTGTCTTTTTCTCTTTCGATGATCGACATCGATGATTTCAAACTCTTTAACGATTCCGAAGGGCACCTTGCAGGCGATGAAATTCTCAAGTCTATCGCCGATATTGCGAAAGACTGCCTGCGCGTGAGTGATGTAATAGCGAGGTTTGGCGGAGAGGAATTCGCCGTCATCATGCCGCAGACGGAGCGGGAAGAAGCGATTCTGGTCTCGGAGAGAATCCGAAAATCCATAAAAGAAGAGATACCCTGTACCTGGAGCACCTTCCCGAGAAAATCGATAACGGTCAGCATCGGCATTGCAACCTTCCCTTTCGACGGAAAAGAGAGAAAGGAACTCATACGGAACGCCGACAAGGCTCTGTACGTCGCCAAGATGGAGGGGAAAGACAGGACAGTCCTCTGGCAGTACAAAAGCTAATGCTTTTTTACAAACTCTCCGAAATTCTTTAAAACCCTCAGACCCGTTTCCTGGCTCTTTTCGGGATGGAACTGGGTTGCAATGATGTTTTCTTTCCAGACCATGGATACAAATGTTCCTCCATAATCGGTTGTCGCTGCTATTACGTCGTTATCGAGCGGTACCACATAAAAAGAATGAACAAAGTAAAAGAATGATTCATCGGGGATCTCTTCAAAGATTGGGGGCTTCCTGACCATCTTCACGTTGTTCCATCCCATGTGAGGCACCTTGAGGCCGGTCTGAAATTTCACGACCCGTCCCGGGAATACGTCAAGACCCTTGCAAATCCCGAACTCCTCTGATTCGCTGAACAGCACCTGCAGTCCAAGGCAGATGCCGAGAAACGGCTTCCCTTTCCGGATCGATCTTACAACAGGTTCTGTCAGTGACATCTGCTCGAGGTTTTTCATGCAGTCCCGAAAGGCACCGACGCCGGGAAGGACAAGCGCCTGTGCATCGTCGATTGCCCTGGGGGCTGTAACCACTCCCGCATCAATCCCCGCTTTCTGGAATCCTTTCTCAACGCTCCGCAGGTTGCCCATCCCATAATCGATAATCGCAATCATGGGATTATTATACATCGATCCGGGGATTTGAGGACGCAGGGACCCGGGATACAACTGGTTGTGAGAAATAGGCCTGAATGATATAGTTTCATTGATCTTTTCACTCGAACCCTTCCAAATCATTGCCTGCCTTTATTGACACGCAGCCTGGCGGATGTGTTCAGGCAGCAGGGCGGGAAACATTTTCTCTCTGTAAGCCCGGTTGAAAGCCCTTACACAGAAACAACGAGACTCTTTTTACACTGTCTTGAAGCAGGCCTGAGAACGATTTTTACCAAGTCGCGAAAGATTACGGAACTGATCTATTCATGGGCAATCGACCGCGCACCGGAACTGAGGGTCTCTGGATACCGATTGATGAAAGCACGCAATCAGTCCTGCAATCACATGGATGCGACCTTGCCGGGAGCTTTCATGCGGTTGAGCACACGGCGATAGCATGCATTCCGCTCTTTGCCCTCTGCGACAGGGGGGATATCGGAGGATTAAGTTATCCTCTGTACCCTCAGTTTAAAAAACCTGCGATCTTTCTGTACGATGGCCACGAAGGCGGCATAAGGGCTCACAAGAAGGGCATTGGCTGTGCTCGTTGACTGGTTCAGCACAACACTCAGGGTTATCGAAGAATGCCCCTGTGCCGATGGATGGTCGTCATGCGTGCAGGATCCGCAATGCGGTTCAGGCAACCTCCCCTCGATAAGGAAGGGGCAAAAATACTTCTCAGGAGATGGCTTGGAGGAATTCCATATTGCGAATGATAATCTCTAATCAGTTTTTAACAGTACCTCTATTTTTGCCTTTGATCTGAGACTCTCAGTCCATTTTTCCCTCAATTCCTTTGCCCGTTCTGCCTCAAGCTCCCGCCGGAGGTTTTCCCGGGTCTCCTCGAAGGTCATCTGGTGCTCGGGTATTTTATCATCGACCTTGATGATGAAGTAGTTCGTCTCGGCTTTGATAATGTCGCTCACCTCTCCAGCCTTCAGCTTGAATGCTACCTCATCAATTTCAGGGAGCATTCTCCCTTTATGGATATATCCGATGTCGCCGCCTTTTACCCGGTAACTGTCTTCCGATAAATTGGATGCCAGTTCACCAAAGTCATCTCCATCCTTCAGCTTTGCAAGGATATCCTTGGCTTTTTGCTCGTCTTTGGTGGAGATGATCCTGAGTTTCACCTTTTCCGGCTCTTTAAATTTAGCAGTATTTTCCTCGTAGTATGCTCTCAACGCAGATTCGCTTATCTCGGCCTTCTCGGTTACGTTCCTGGTGTAGGCAGCCTGGGCGAGCAATTCCCTCTCAATGCGTGTTCGTACCTGTGCTTCTGTGGCCTTTTCTCTTTCAAGGGCTTTTTGATATTCCTCTTCGGATCTGAACCGTTTCTTAAATTTCTCAATCTGAGCATCGATTTTTTCTTTTTCTATTTTGATATTCTGTGCCTTTGCATCCTGATACTGGAGCTCTCTGTTTATAATCTCATCAAGGGCTTTCCCGTAGTATAACTTCCGTTTTTCCGGAGGCACATTCCGGTGAAACGTCATCCGGGGGATGAGCCTGTCAACCTCTTCCTCAAGGTCTTTCTGGGTGAAAACAACGCCGTTTACTTTGGCGACGATTGCATCCTCAGCATACGAGGAAACGGTAAAGAGCGCGATCATGAGCAATGACAGGAATATTTTCAGCATGGTTATCTCCTTTTCTCTTTCTTTTATATTGCTTGAAAGAAAGGACAACATGCAAGAAGAAAGCGGCTGCCCCGTGAGAAAATTTATGATGCATATACCGAAAGGTATATATCTTCCTGTATGTGCCTCAGGGTCAGGGCGGGAGAGATTTCGGTTAAGGCGAATGTCAATATTGCTTCGGGTTTCACATAGAATAATTCCACATTCCTCCGGGGTACATAGTAAGTGAGAAAGTTCGCATGGAGGGATTCCCTGCACAAGAGGAACAGTTTTTTCAGTAAGCGCTTCGCGGATTCTTCGATTCCGGCTATTCTAAAATTGAATACCCCGATTGCGATGATCACATCAAAGCGGAGATCAAGTGACTCCTCATCGATATCCATGGCGATGAACCGTGTCCGGGGGTATTTCTGCCGGGCGAGCGTTATGAGGTTTTCATTGACATCAATCCCCCAGTATGAAACAGAAATGCCATGATCCCTGAGAAACCCGTAAAAATCTCCTTTCCCGCATCCAAAATCAAGGATAGTCTTGCCCGAGAGGTCGCCTGTTATCGTGAGGAAGGTTTTATACCTTCTCATTTGTCCTTCGGGCGTCCACCGGACAGCCTGTGGAGTATCACCAAAGTCTCTCAGGTGCCGGTTAAAGAAATTGAGAAGTTCCTGTTTGCCGAGCGGGTCCATGGATATGTTTTCATAGTACCATAGATGGATAATTCGGTTTGTTCTGTGGTAGAGTTCAAGAATAGAAGAATACTGAAAACGGGAAAGCACTTATGGAAGAGATCAGGTACAAGGAATACTCTGAAGAGGAATCTCATATTTATCATGAGACGTTGCAGAAAATCCTGGAAGGTTTGACTAAAGGACTGCCATTCCACGAAGCATGCAGCGCCGTTGAGTTACCCGACAAGAAACTCAGGGGGTTCATCGAAGATGATGCATTGAAGATCATGATCGCAGATATGCACTATACCAAAGGTATTTCGCTTGAGAAGATGGCTGAAAACCTTCAGGTGCATATTGATTTACTCCGGAAATCAAATGCCGAGATGCTCGAAGATATCGGGATGACAGTTTCGGAAATATACAAGGCAAATAATCCGGACAGCACGGTCGGAAACGCATAGGAGGAGAAATGCCTGAACAGCGCAAGAAAGTCAGACTGTATTCGCTCAGCACCTGTGCGACCTGCAAAGAGGTGAGGAAGTTCCTGGAAAATCACGGCATACAATATGAACTGACTGAAGTGGACCTGCTTGACAGTGGAGAACAGTGGCTCGCGTCCAAGGAAGTAAAGAGATATAATCCGCAGGCAACATATCCGACGCTCGTCATCGAAGAGGTTATCCTTGGACTCGATGCAGACGCCATGAAGAAAGCTCTGGAACTACCATGACGGCTGAACGGCTCTTCGAAATACTGGGGAAATACGCGGAGTCACAGGGTATTGCACTCAACAAGGACAAAGACTTTGTTATGGAAATCCTCAGAGGGCTCCTTGCGAATGAATCAAGATACGGATACCGTTCCTGTCCCTGCCGTCTGGCGGCCGGAGTCAAGGAGAAAGACGCCGATATTATTTGCCCGTGTTTTTACCGGGATCCTGACATTAAAGAGTATGGAAGCTGCTACTGCCGTTTATATGTCTCCAAAGACTGGAATGAAGAAAAAATCGAGCATGTCATCGTGCCGGAACGAAGACCGCGAAGAGATTGAGAAAGACGTCGGACGGGCATGTTTTCTGCAAGCAATCTTCCCCTGAGCAGTTTGAAAAAGAACAGACATATCATCGATCATCTGCTCTGGGACTTTGAACCCAAACAATTGATGCAGCCGCGGTGCGGGAGAACCGGGGAAGGTTCAGAGTCCGCAACCCTTTCCGCGGGGTACATTTTGTATATTGAAACGATGGAAAAGCATCCCGGACTTTTTCTGATGGTCCAGAGCGCTTCCGGCTATGCCGAGACTTTTGCAAAGATCAGTGATGTGCCGGATGCTCTGCTCGCTGAGGCCATTCAGGAAAACCGGAACAGGGAATATTTTAAAATGTATCCAATCAACGAGAAGCTGAAAGAGTGGCTGAAAAAGGAATTGAGGATAACGGAGTGAATAATTTGTTGAATGCGTCGTTGCTGTTCGAAATCGGAACCGAGGACTTGCCTGCACGATTTATTTTTCCGGCTATCCAGCAGATGGAAGAGCAAGCCTCTGGAATCTTGCGCGAAATGCGCATTCCTTTCTCCGGGATCAAAACATACGGTACCCCGCGAAGGCTGGCGCTGATTGCAGAGGGGCTTCCCCGGTCGCAGGAAGACAGGACACGGGAAATTTTCGGGCCTTCACGGAAAGCGGCATATGATGCGAACGGGCGCCCTACAAAGGCAGCGGTCGGGTTTGCCCAGTCTCAGGGGGTAAGCGTCGAACAACTTATTATAAAAAGCAAGGATAAAGGGGAATATGTCGCAGCGGTTCTGGAAGAGAAGGGTGGTCCTGTTATTGCGGTTCTCCCCGAGATCCTGAAGAGAATCGTGCTTTCTCTCCATCTCCCGAAATCCATGAGATGGGCTGACGGGGATCTCCGGTTTGCCCGTCCAATACGTTGGTTGTTGGCCCTCTTTGATGACGAAACGGTCAGTTTTGACATTGACGGAATCAGAAGCAGCAACACCACAATGGGGCACAGGTTCCTGTCTCCCGCGGCTTTCAAGCTCCAGAAAATTTCAGGATACAAGAGCATGCTCGCCAATAAACATGTTGTTGTCGATCAGGAGGAACGGAAGAAGATCATAGTGGATGCCATGGAAGTACTCCTTGGTTCCCTTGGTGAAAAACCCGTGCAGGATGAGGAACTCCTTGAAACCGTTGTGAATCTGGTGGAGTATCCGGTCCCTGTGCTTGCAACGTTTCCTGCAGCGTATCTCGGCCTCCCCAGGGAACTGCTGATAACCGTTATGAAAGGCCATCAGAAATATTTTGCTGTCGAGAAAGCGGAGAGCACCATAACCAATCATTTTGTGGTCATTAGCAATACCAGTGAAGAGAATGCCGGTACGGTCCGGGTCGGTGCGGAACGGGTGATCAGAGCACGGTTTGAAGACGCCCGCTTTTATTTTGAGGAGGACCGGAAAGTTCCTCTCCACACGAGGATGGAATATCTGAGAAAAGTAACCTTCCACGAGCGTCTTGGGAGCCTCTATGACAAGACTGAGCGGATTGTCTCGATTGCCGCATTTCTTGCAGGCCGGGTCTTTCCGGCTCTCAAGGAACATGTAGTTCGTGCTGCCCGGCTTGCGAAGACCGACCTTATTACCGGTGTTGTCAGGGAATTTCCTGAGCTCCAGGGAATTATGGGTAAATATTATGCACTGCATGACGGGGAATCAAAGGAAGTAGCGGATGCCCTCGAAGAGCAGTACCTACCGGCATATTCCGGCGGAGCACTTCCGAGAACGGATGCCGGAGCGCTCCTCAGCATTGCTGACAAGATTGATACCGTCGCCGGTTTTTTCTCCATAGGAATTATGCCGACCGGGTCTGAAGACCCTTTTGCATTGCGCCGGCAGGCCCTTGGCATTATTGCAATCATGATGGACAAATCGATTGATGTGCCAGTGCAAGACCTTGTTGACAAGGCATTCGGTACCTTGCCTCATGGTGAGAGCATTGATGTAATGAAAGAGCAAATGCTACGGTTTGTTCGGAACAGAGTGGAGGCAGTCTTGTCAGATCTTGGTTACAGTTCTGATTTCGTACAGTCTGCACTTCCGGTATGCCTTCGTATTCCACTGTTTGCTGTCAGGGAAAGACTCGATGCCCTGAAGAGGTGCAGGGATCATCCTGCATATTGTGATTTCCTGGTTGCCATGAAGCGGGTGAACAACATTATTCCGAAATCACCCATGCCTTCGGTTAGACCGGAACTACTTCTCGAAGAACAGGAAATCAGTCTCAGTGCGAAGCTTAATTCCATGCGCGGTGAGATTGAGAGTCTGGTAGACAACAAACGGTATGATGATGCTGTTATCCTGCTTTTTTCGCTGACGGAAGCTGTCAACCGGTTTTTTGATCATATCCTCGTCATGGACAAACGGGAGGAAATAAAGCAGAACAGGCTTTCACTGCTGCAGGATATCTGGCAGACGGTTTCCGCTCTCGCTGATTTTTCAAAGCTTTCATCGAATTAGTCCGCATAATCTATAAACTTGACAGGTTAACCCAAGACGTGCGGACATTCTTCGAAAAATTGTGTAAGTCGATGATTTGATTGAAATATCTCTTGTCTCTGTTTAGACAAAAATATTCTTAAAACTATCAGTTCAAGGTACACTGTGGCGTCGGAAAATACTGTTTCTCTCAAAATGAGTACCTTTCGAATACATTCTTCAGATTAACGGGTACAATAAACAGTGGCCAATGCTCTGCGGTTTGCAGCATTACAGAACAGGGATTTCAGGCTCTTCTGGTTCGGTCAGCTTATCTCGCTCTCCGGAACCTGGATGCAGTCTGTTGCCCAGGGCTGGCTGGTGTACAGTCTCACAAAATCACCGTTCTATCTCGGTCTGGTTGCGGCAAGCGGTACCCTGCCGATCCTGCTCTTTACCCTTGCGGGGGGCATTGTGGCAGACAGATTCCGGAAGAGAAATCTGCTCATCCTGACACAGGCTTTATCGATCGTCCCCGCGCTTGCACTCGGAATACTGACGAATATCCATGTGATCGCGGTCTGGCAGGTTGCCTTGTTTGCAGCAGTTCTCGGCACCGTCAACGCATTTGATGTTCCTGCACGGCAATCATTTATTGTCGAGATGGTGGGAAGAACTCATCTCACGAATGCTATTGCCCTGAATTCTGCTGCCTTTCATGGCGCGCGCATGGTTGGTCCGGTTATCGCCGGGATTGCAATAGCTTCCGTGGGGCTCTCCGCATGTTTTTATTTGAATGCCCTTAGCTTCGTTGCTGTTATTATAGCCCTCTCAAAGGTTCGCGCGCGGGGCGAAATCCATGAAAAATCGAACGGCATGGTAAACGATCTCCTCGATGGCCTGCGCTATATCAGGGGGCAATCCGCAATCTTTCAGATCATCATCCTTATCGCGATATTCAGTCTCCTCGGCATGCCGTTCATGACACTGCTTCCTGTTTTCGCAGCGGAGGTATTTCACAAGGGACCGGAGGGGTTTGGAATTATGGTGGGTGCAACAGGGGCGGGTGCCCTGCTGGCAGCATTATTCATTGCGTGGAGAGATGACATCGTTGAAAAAACGAGGTTCATGGCTGTCTCTGCTCTCTGTTTTTCTCTTCTGCTCCTCGTTTTTTCGTTCATACATCATTTTTCAATCGGTATCGCCATATTGGTATGCATAGGATGGAGTCTGGTGAGTTTTTTTGCGGTCGCAAACAGCTATATCCAGCTCTCTGTCCCGGATAACCTGAGAGGACGCGCGATGAGTGTTTATGCATTCGTATTTCTTGGCACAGCTCCCATAGGGAATTCAATCATCGGTGCGGCAGCAAATGCTGCCGGCACCGCTCTCACGGTCGGCGTGATAGCAGTTGTGTGCCTTATAACCTCCATGGTATTCTGTAGAAAAATCTGTAAAAGCCGGTAATATATTGACTGCATGATAATCCTTGCGGTAGAGACTTCCACATTGCTTGGAGGGATCGCGATCCTTCATGACACATCGGGCGTGATTGCTGAAGGAAAACTCAATATACAAGCAACCCACTCCGAGAGGCTCATGACAGAGATAGCCCATTTCATGGAAAAGACTTCATATCAGCTGAAAGATATTGATGCCTTTGCGGTGTCCATTGGCCCGGGGTCCTTTACCGGACTGAGAATTGGTTTGAGTACGGTGAAGGGTTTTTCATATGCAACAGGCAAACCGGTGGTTGCGGTGCCGTCGCTCGAAGCACTGGCGTGGAATTTTCCTTTCAGCCGGCATCCCGTCTGTACGATTTTCGATGCGAGGAAAAAAGAGGTCTATGCCGCGGTATTTCTGTGGGAAGGGGAGGGTTTCAAAAGAGTGGTGAATGAAACGGCGGCAAAAGTGGAAAGATTGATGGAATACCTGGAGCAGGAGGAAGCATTGCTTGGAGAAAAGATACTTTTTACCGGCGAGGGAGCTCTTCTCTATCGGGAAGCGATAATCAGCAGACTGAGTGAAAAAGCGCTCTTCCCTCCGGTAGATAAGATGATCCCTTCGCCGGCCAATGTGGCATGCGTCGGCCTGCAGAAAGCATTGAGGGGAGAGTTTGCGGAGCCTGTCAGTCTCGTACCTTTCTACTTGCGAAAGTCTGAAGCAGAAATAAAAAAGCATGCCTGAACTCATCATTCGTGACATGCAGGAGGGTGATATCCCTGCTATTATGGAAATAGAGCGTTCTTCTTTCACCACACCATGGTCGGATATCTCTTTTCTCAGCGAAATATATAAGAAAAACGGCATCTCGAGAATTGCCCTCTATGAGGAAAAACTCATCGGCTACATTTGTGTGAATTATGTGTTGCATGAGGCACATCTATTAAATCTTGCAGTGCATGAGGACTTCAGGAGACGTGGTGTCGGAACGATCTTGCTGAATGAAATCCTGAAAGAGCTGAAGAAGAAGGGATGTGTTTTTATGTATCTTGAGGTCAGGGTATCCAATGCCGGTGCACAGGGTTTTTACGAACAGTTCGAATTTTCGGCTGCAAGCAGAAGGAAGAAATATTATGCGAATCCGGACGAGGACGCTCTCCTCATGATGGGAAGGATTTGATTATGCCCAGACGCCCTCAAGGGTATATCCGCATTTGAAGCATCTCCCGTCCGCACAGTGCATCTTCATGATTTTGAACCCGAATCGCATGATCAGAAGCTGCTTGCAGTTCGGACAATACGTGCTCTCCCCTCCCTCGCCGGGAATATTCCCTTCATAAACATACCGCAGGCCTGCCTCATATCCGATCTCCCGGGCTCTCCTGAGCGTCTGCACGGGAGTTCTTGGCTTATCAGTCAATTTGTACGTGGGATAAAACTGTGTAACGTGCCACGGAATTGCTGGGTCAACTGACGTAACAAATTCTGCGATTTCCCGCAGGTCATGCTCTGAATCATTGTAATCCGGGATTATGAGTGTAGTGACCTCAACCCAGACGCCGAGTTCCTTCATGAGACGGATCGTTTCTTTCACCGGATTCACCCGTGCTCCACACAGCTTTTTGTAGAAATCATCGTTGCCCTTCAGGTCGATATTGTTGCCGTCGAGATAGGGAGCAATGACCCGGGTTGCTTCGGGAGATGTATACCCGTTGCTGACAAACACGTTTCTGATACCTTTCTCGTGTGCAAGCTTTGCACATTCATATGCAAATTCGAAGAAAATTGTCGGTTCTGTATAGGTATATGAGATGCTCTCGCAGCCGTTTTTTACTGCTGCCTCAACGATTCCCCCAGGGGTCATTTCATACCCGGCAATATCCTCGTGCTCCCTTGGGTATTGAGATATGGTGTTATTTTGACAGTGCTCACAGCGGAAATTGCAGCCCACGGTTGCGATCGAAAACGAGGTTGACGCAGGCAGGAAATGAAAGAGGGGCTTCTTTTCGATCGGGTCAACATTCATTGAGATCACCTTTCCATAGACAAGGCTGTACAGGGTGCCACCCCTGTTTTCGCGCACAGCACAGATGCCTCTTTTGCCCTCTATAATGGTGCAGTGGTGAACGCACAGAAAGCACCTGACCTTCTTCTCGTCAAGTTTTTCGTAAAACATCGCTTCTTTCATAAACTCATTATAGCAAGTAACGGTTTTTTAAAGCATGTGCCCCGGGACTTTTCTCCTGGGAAAGTTGATGCCCCTTCTTACGTTCGATTGCATCTCATTTTGTACTGCTTAAGATGAAAATCAAGATATGAATATGAAAAATATTGCTTTCCATCCCCTAAGGGCATTTCTTCTCATAACCCTGAAGCAGATATCTTTGTTGCATATTCCCAGCAGCAATCAGTATCTTAAACTTATCAGACAATTTCCAGAAGGAGGTTAGCAGCGTGAAAGTTTTAGTCCTGTTCTATTCAATGTATGGGCATATTCACCGCATGGCAGAAGCTGTTGCAACGGGGGTACAGGAAGTTGAAGGTGCAATATGCGAAATAAGGCGTGTCCCGGAGACACTGCCTGAAGAGGTCCTGATAAAAATGGGTGCGCTCGAAGTTCAGAAAAATCTTGCTCATGTGCCGGTATGCACCCTTGATGAACTGGTTTCCGCTGATGCAGTTATCTTTGGCACTCCGACGCGGTTTGGGAACATGTGCGGACAGATGCGGCAGTTTCTCGATTCAACAGGTCAGCTCTGGGCTGCAGGAGCACTTGTCGGGAAGGTGGGGAGTGTTTTCACCAGTTCGAATACCCAGCACGGCGGCCAGGAATCTACGATTCTCAGCTTTCACCTCACACTTCTCCATCATGGGATGATCATTGTGGGCTTGCCTTATACCTTCCAGGGTCAGATGCGCATCGATGAGATTACCGGAGGTTCGCCGTATGGCGCATCAACGATTGCAGGTCCAAAGGGACAGCGAATGCCGAGCGAGAATGAATTATCTGCGGCACGGTTTCAGGGAAAACATGTGGCAGTAATAGCTGCAAGGCTTGCGAGATAGGAACGTTGCCCTGCGATATCAGGAGACAATAGGCTGCTCTGTTTATAATATTCTTGTGCCGAAGTTGATCTATTGATGGGAAGAATAAAAACATTCAGAGTCTTTCAGCATCCTGCCTTCGGATATCAGGCTGTGAAAGTCGGATTTTCATGGCCCGGACTTTTCTTTTCCGGGATCTGGCTCTTGTTAAAAAGGCTTTGGGGATATGCCCTGGTATTCTTGTCAATCACGATCGTGCTGTCTTTCATAGAAACAGGGTTTGAAAAGGACCAGAACATTACTGGCATCGTGCTGATACTCTGGTTGGAGATTGGCATGTATATCTTCGTCGGAGTCAGGGGAAATGACTGGCATGCTGCCAATCTGCAAAAGCGAGGTTTTGAGCTTATCGATACGGTGCAGGCAGAGACTCCCAGCGCAGCAATCGGAAAAGTCGCCAAAACGTGAGCAGTCTTCCCTGATAATTTGTTCAAGCCTGCTTCCATCGCTGCGCCTTCCAAAAAGCCGCAGAATTTAATTCTGATATAGTTGTGCAGATTACCAAATATTACCGATATGAGTGAGTATGAATGGAGGCGGAGTGAATATCTAATGTATTTTGGAGGGCGAACAGCTACCCTCGCCCATTTTGAGGATACCCAGGGATATTATTTCTTTTCAAAGAGGTTTCTATATTGCCCGTATCCTTCTTTTTCGAGGTCCTCTGCAGGGATAAACCGGAGGGCGGCTGAGTTCATGCAGTAACGGAGACCTGTCGGCGCAGGACCGTCGGGAAATACGTGACCGAGGTGTGAATCACCAAGCTTGCTCCTCACCTCTGTCCTTTTCATGAAAAGGCGCCTGTCTTGCTTTTCCACGATATTACCGGGTTCAAGGGGCCTGGAGAAGCTTGGCCATCCGGTGCCGGAGTCGTATTTATCGAGAGAGCTGAAAAGGGGTTCCCCTGAGACAATGTCAACATAAATACCCTCTCTCTTGTTATCCCAATACTCGTTATGGAACGCTCTTTCCGTGCCCTCCTCCTGGGTAACCTCGAACTGCAGCGGCGTAAGCTTCTTCTTGAGCTCCTCCTTTGAAGGCTTTACAAATTTCTTATCTGCACTTTCCATAGTGTGCACCTCTCTTTTTTCTCCCCATATCGTTTTGAGAAACTGGTCTCTGCCGGAATTAAACCGGTAAAATTTGTACCGTATAGGATTTTTTTATAATAATCCTGATTATATTCCTTATTATATCAATTTCTCCTTTCCCGGGTTCTTTTCATGGTCAAGAAAGGGAGGTAATTGGTACAATAAAACAGGAAAAAAAACTGTTTCTTTTCAGAAAGAATGAAAGGCGAGGTGTTCGGTGAGCAGGTACGAAACAAAGACATGTGCGCACTGCGGAAGAGCCATTAATGCCCGGTATGCAGTCTGTCCTCTGTGCGGCGGGCATATTCGTGACGAGGTCGGGACAATTCCGCCGGTGTGCCCTCATTGCAGAATTCCTCTTGAAATCCAGATACATGACGGTGATGAATACGATTTCTGCAGACAATGCGGCGGGATCTGGCTTGATAAAGGCGAATTTAAAAAGGCAACAAGGCCCTCTGACGTATACCGTAAGGAAGAAATCAAAGGCGAGTTTCTCCGTGGATCTTTACGGGAACCAATAGAATATATCCCCTGTGTCAGATGCGGGAAACTCATGAACCGAAAGAATTTCAGACGTATCTCTGGTGTCATCATCGACGAATGCGGCAGACATGGCGTATGGCTTGATGCAGGAGAGCTCGAAAAAATACGTCACTTTATCGCGGATGGTGGTCTTGACAGATCTCAAGACAGAGAAATCGAACGGACACGCAATGAACTGAGGGACCTTGCCACGAAAGTGGATCAAACAGCATTTGTCCAGAAGATTCTCCATTTCTGGAAATTCAAGAGATGGCTTTTTGGTGGCTGATTTCGACTCCCGGATAATGAGGCTGTAAGAGTACGACAGGAAAAATATCCCTTCATGGATCAACAGAACGGATTGCCCTCAGAACAGAAGGTTAAAAAAAGATTTCTGGTTTTTTTAATCGGGACACTCCTTATTCTTCTCCTCTTATTTTTTGCCGGTGCTCCGGCCATTTCTACAGCGCTGAAAAATGCGCTCATTTCCGAACTGCAGGAACTCTCCGGAGAGAAGATTTCGATTCATGACCTTCGTCTTAATCTTTTTCCGCTCTCGATAGAGGCGAAAGAAATTGGGGTATCTGATGAAGGCGGAAAGAGTGTTGTTACCGTCGAGAGAGTTAAGGGCTATGTCGGGCTATCGGGACTTCTCAATAAAACGATCTCTATCCGCCGGCTCGTTCTGAAAGAGCTGAAGGTCATGGCAGAAAGGCAGAAGATTGAAGAGATCGTCAAACATATCGAGGACTATCTTAATAAGGAACAAAAGGATGCATTGAAGGTCAAGATTAAGGCTGTTGAGATTGTTTCGGGAGGAATTCAGATCGGCGATGATGCCCTGAAGGGTATCGTAGAGATGAAAAGACTTTCAGGCGAGATGATTATCGGAAAAACTCAGCGTATCAAAGCAGATGTAAAAGAACTCATCGTCCAACGGGAAGGATGGCCTGAGATTGTATGCGACGTCAATACCGCTGTTGATCTCGGGAGTGAAAGGATTGAAATCAAGCGTCTTCAGATCGGTGCCTTTGGCTCCGCGTTCAAAGGAGAGGGAACTTATACTCAGGGGAAAGGCACACTCAAGACCAGCCTGTCATTGCTGGTAAATTCCGTAAAGCGGTTTTTTGGGCTGCAGGAAAAAGGTGATGGACAGATCACTGCAAAAGGCGAGATCCGGATAGAACCGCATGAACGGTCAGTTCCGTCCCTGCGGACCGAAAGGATAAGCCCTTCTTTACAGCTGCAGAAAGCAAAAGCTGGGTTCCCCGGCCTGAAGGATATCTTTGTCGATCTGAAGCTTGAAGGTGGTTTTTATGTACAGACGCTCATGGAACTCCTGCACGTAAAGGAAAGAATAGAGGGACTGGTTGACTTCGACGGGGAAATCACCGGGCCTCTCACGGATATTACCGGCAGAGCACGGGCAAGGCTGCAGAAGGGGGACCTGTTTGCTGTTGATATAGATTCTTTGCAGTGCACTGTCATATATAAAAACGGCGTTATCGAGTTCAGGGACGGCTCCGGGAAGCTATATAACGGTACTGCACAAGCTGAAGCGGTACTGCACCTTCCCACTGCTCACGGGTTTACTGTGAATGTGAAATTCCAGGCAATAGACAGCCTCGGTGCGTTTAAGCTGATACAATGGGACCCCGGGATACCGAACGGAAAGGTTGACGGGGAACTCCTGACCTCCGGCAGTCAATTCAGTCCGGACGGATGGTTTCTGTACAAAAACCCTGGAGCAGGGCACCGTATCAGAAAGAGTGAGATGCAGGCACCACGTGATGATGTGCTCAGCAGGATTGGAGATATCAGGGGGAATTACTCTCTGAGAGGTGCTCGCCTCGCTTTGACAAATCTTCAAATCAATACATCTCTCTCGAATGTTTCGGCGAACGGTACAGTCGATCTGGAGAAAAAATTGCTTAGTCTTACGTGTAAACTTATGACGGAAACCGTTTCGGATCTCACATCCCCTTATTACAGGGGAGCCGAAGGCCGTGGTGATTTTTCTGGTGAGATCAGCGGGTCTTTTGATGATCCAAGAATCTCCGGAAAGATATCCATCGCAAATGCCATGGTAGAGGAATACAGGACAGACAGTTTTATTGCTGACTTTTCGTATCAAAAAAATATGCTTGAACTCCGGAACGCTGTTTTTAGGGACCGGGGAGAGGAACACAGGGTCAGCGGCAGAATATCATTCCCTCAGGCAAAAGAACTCTTTGATCTTGCCATTCCGGTATATGACCTGAGCGCAACGCTCAGAGACGCCGATTTTGGAAAGGCAGTCGGAGTTTTCTCAAAGGACTTCGCGGGCACCGGTGCGCTCAGTGCAGATCTCAAAATAGTGGGAAAGGACGAGGATATTGCCATCAACGGCAAGGCATCGGTTGAGCATGTTTCATTGTATGACGTTTCTTTTGATGCAGCGACGGCACATATCAACTATGCACATGGAGAGCTTTCTTTAAAACAAGCACGGTTCGTAAGGGGACAGTCTATTCTGACAGCCGATGGGAAGGTCGGTCCTGACGGTCGGTTCTCTTACCATGCCTCATCGGATAAACTGCTTTTGAAAGACTTTGGGCTTGGCAGGATGCCTGATGATGCTGTGGTTTCCATGCGTTCTGAAGGAAGCGGGACATTCGATAATCCTTCAATTAACCTCAGTGCTAAGGTTTCAGGAGGAACATTCAAAGGAAGAAATATGGGGAGCGGAACAGTCAATGCCGTGATACAGAACCGGAATATTACTGTGCAGGCTGCACTGTTCAATGAAAAGATGAGGCTTACCGGTCGTGGATATCTTGATGATCATTTGCCTTGGAATGCCGAGCTCATTATTCAGCCGGCACGGTATGATTTCCTTATCAGCTCTCTGCTCAAGGATGTGCCTGAGGACCTCCAACTCAATCTCGACGGAAAAGTCGAGATGCACGGCGACAGGAAGAATATTGAAGCATCTGCACAGGTAAATCATCTGGCGCTTTCATTGTTTGAGCAATCTTTTTCTAATGATTCCGATATCCAATTTTCAGTGATGAACAAAAGAATATCGCTCAGGCCATTTACCATCAGGAGTGGGGAGACATCGTTCGATATTCGCGGCGGTCTGGAAATCGGGGAGAAATATGATCTTAGGATCGAAGGGAGTTCTGCTCTTTCGCCGCTCAAGGGCTTTTCAAAGAACATCGGGTATCTGAAGGGGGATGCCGATTTTGTCTTCATGCTGGGGGGTGAGTGGAATAAGCCTGAGATTAAGGGTGGCATGACTATTTCTGACGCATCATTCGGTCTGCGGGGATATGCCTCTTATATCAGCTCGATTAATGGCTATATCTCTATCGATGAAGACAAGATCATCGTTGAGAAGCTGAGCGGAAAATTCGGAGGCGGTACTCTCGATTTATCCGGGTTTGCGTATCTGAGAGGATTCCTGATAAAACGGTTTCACCTTGAAACTCGGCTGGACGATATTACGGCAAAAATTTCGCAAGAATTTTCTGTCAATCTGAACGGGGAACTTCTTTACAGTGGCACCACGGATGCAATGTCCGTAACAGGTGAGGTCCGGATTAATAAGGCACGTTACAGGGACCCGGTGGAATGGCGAAGCTGGCTTTTAGCCGCCAAAGGCATAGAAAAACCGAAATCCGAGATGTCTGTGTTCGAAAGAACTGAACTGAATATACAGGTCTCAGGGGGTGAGAATATCAGCGTTGACAATAATATCGCGCGTGCGCCGATCCGAATACGCGGAGATATGATTGTAAAAGGCACGGCATCCAATCCGATCCTTTTTGGAAGGCTTGAGACGAATGAGGGGTATATTTACTTCAGAAACAATGAATTCAGGATAATCCATGCAAGTGCAGATTTTTCTGATCCGCACAGGATCAAGCCGATTCTGAATCTTACCGCCGAAACCTCGATACAGGGTTATACGATCAGGCTTAACCTTGAGGGGGAGATGGACCGGTTCAACCTCTCACTTTCTTCTGCTCCCCCGCTTGAGGAGGTCGATATTCTCTCTCTCCTGACCGTCGGGCAGCTTGGGAAACAGACGAAAGGGCTTGAAGGCGGTATCGGTGCAGGAGCTGCAACGTCATTCATTACCGGCAAACAGCAGGATATCATCGAGGAAAGGATCAGAGCTTTGACAGGGATAGATAGATTTCAGGTTGAGCCCTATGTATCAAAATCTACCGGTACGGTGGAGCCCAGGGTAACGGTATCGGAAAGACTCATCAGTGACAAAGTTTTTGTGACCTACACAACTTCGATCGGTTCAACGGAAGAACAGATACTGAAAGTGGAATATCTCCTGAATAGGAATATCTCTCTCATCGGAACCCGGGATGACATCGGCAGCATTGGCGGTGACGTGAAGTTCCGATTCGAATTCAAATGACTACCATGCAAGACGCTGCGAAGAGATTTGGTATTTTCATCGGGAAGGGTTTTCCCCGTGTTTTCCTCGTACTTTTTGCAGTGTGCCTTTTATGTTCTGCTGTTTTTGGCGCATCGGCTTCAGTTGTCGGGAAAATAGAAATTTTCGGGTTACATTCAATAGGGAAAGATGAATTGCTGTATATCCTTGGAATAAGCCCGGAAGAAGCCATAGACGAAACCCTCGTGCGTGAGGGGATTCAAAGGGCTTTTCTAAAAGGTATATTCGATGATATTTCGGTTGAGACAACTGACGAAGAAAAAACGACGGTTATAATTCATGTTAGGGAAAGGCCGTATATAAAGGAGATTTCCGTCGAGGGAAATTATGCTCTGCCCAAAAAGACCATTGTATCGTTATTCCTTCTCAAGGAAGACCAGTATCTCTCATGCAATATGCTTGAACGCGCTGTGGAAAAACTGAAGCCTGAAATGGCGAGGCGGGGCTTCCCGAATGCTCAGATAGAAACAGATGTTGAAATATTGGAGAGTCATCCGCACGTTGTTATCCATCTCAAAATCAACGCCGGGGAACCGGAAAGAGTTCAAAGAATCATTGTCTCGGGCACAACCGATGACGTGAAATCGGTTATGAAACTGTCCGAAGGCGACGTATTTGACCAGGCTGTCTTACAAAGAGACATTGAAAGGATTGAGAAATACTTTAAGGATCATGAATATTTTAAGCCCGTGGTAAAACCCTATACCTATACGGATGGAGTGCTTTACCTGTCTGTGCATCCGGGGAAACGGCTCTATATTATCCTTGACGGTAATGATTCAGTCTCGAAAAAGATGATTCTCAGAGAGATGCCCTTTTTTGAGGCTGAAGACTTTAACGATGATATCGTGGAAGAAGCAATACAGAGAATGTTATCGCTTTACCATGCGAAGGGGTTTCCCTTTGTCCAGATCGCTCCGGTCGTTAAGGATAAGGATGACATCATCGAACTGACGTTTTTCATCTTCGAAGGGAACAAAGTGAGTACAGGAAATATCTCATTTTCGGGTGCAACCCTTGATGAGGCCAGACTCAAGGGCATCCTCTCCGTCAAGGAAGGCACTGTGTTTAACCCTGACCTCATCGATTCGGACAGGGAAACACTGATGAATTTCTACTACGCTCTTGGATACCTCTCGGTTGTCGTTAGAGAATTTCAGACAACATATGATAAGGATGCTCAGACGATGAATATCGTTATTCCAGTGCAAGAGGGACCGAGGACCGTTATCGGACAAATCGATATTGTTGGAAGCCGGATTATTGCTGAGGATGAAGTGAGAAAAGCCATACATTTAAAACGCGGAGATCCCTTTAATGAAGTCGATATATCAGATGCCAGATATGGGATTATCGAATTATACAACACAAAAGGATTTCCCTTAGTTGACGTAACTGTCGGGAGGTCATTCGACGGCCTTAAAGCGGATATCACGTTCACAATCAATGAAGGTCCTTTTGCTGTTTTCGGTAAGACGATTGTTACCGGAAATAACAGAACAAAGTACATAGTGATTAAAAGGGAACTCCTTAGAGAAAAAAATGCGCCATTTGATTACAGGGTTCTCAGAAGGGAAAGGCAGAGGCTGTATAAACTTGGGTTGTTCACGGACGTCAGCGTAGAGATGCTTCAAGGCTATGGTCAGCAGAAGGACGTCCTGGTAAGCTTGCATGAGGGGAATGCAGGTGCTGTTGAATTTGGCTTTGGATATTCAGATTATGAGCGGTACAGGGGATTCCTCGATGTAAGCTACAGGAACCTCTGGGGTATGCACCGACAGGCCTCTGCTAGGACTGAGCTGAGTTCAATAGAGCGCCGCCTTATCCTGCAATACTATGAACCGTGGTTCTTGATAAAGTCTAACGCTTTCCGGGCCTTTTTTCTGACTGAATACCGGGAAGAACTGAATGTTGATACCCGAGAAACCCGGTACAAGCTCTCACGGAATGCAGTAAGCGCTGGAATTGAAAGAAAATTTAGTAGCATCGTTAAATCCGAACTCTATTATGAATTCTCGTTTGTGAATACCTATGATGTGAAGCCCGACGTTGTACTCAGCAAAGAAGACACCGGGACCCTGATTATAAGTGGATTACGACTCGGGATTATCTTTGATACCAGGGATGATCCTTTCTACCCGACAAAGGGGATTCTGTCCGGTATCTCTACGAAGCTCACATCACCGCTCTTTCTTTCAGAGTCTGATTTTATCAAGCTGAGCTTGTACGGCAATATCTACCATGAACTTATCCCGCGGTTTGTTATTGCGGCGTCTCTGAGGGGCGGGATCGCAAAGGGATACGGTGCTACAACCGAGCTGCCGATCGTTGAGAGGTTTTTTCTTGGTGGGAGGACGACGGTGAGAGGGTATGAGCAGGATACCCTTGGCCCGAAAGGGTCAGACGGCAATCCAACCGGCGGTAATGTCTTTCTCATGGAAAATTTAGAAATGCGGATTTCTTTGGGGAGGGGCATAGGGCTCGTAACTTTCCTTGACGGCGGCAACGTATGGGTGGAGGTGAAAGATATTGACCCTTCAGATATCAAATTCACTGCAGGACTGGGATTGCGCTATGATACCCCTGTTGGGCCATTGCGGATTGATTACGGGCATAAATTGCAGAGAGCGAAAGATGAGAGCAGCGGGGAGCTGCATTTCAGCATCGGTCATGTATTTTAAAGGATCGGCATTGTCTTTTTTTTGTTATTTCTTGTGTGGTGCTTTTTTTATTCTATCACTGTACTCGTCTCCCTCTGCCGCGATGAGAGACAGGGTTGTGGCGTATGTCGATAATACGGCGATAACACTCAGTGAGGTGGAAAAGAAATATGCCGAAACGGTTCAGGCAACCCCTGCCGTTACAAAAGAAGAAGTCCTGAATACGATGATTAACCGAATACTCATGATAAGAGAAGCGAGAAAGCTTCGTTTGAAGTCAGAAAGTGAAGATGTATTGTTGAGAGACTATATTGATCTGAAAATCCGGGCATTTATACGGATAAAAGATGAGGAGATAAGATCCTTTTACGATACGCATATTGCTGATTTTTCCGGAAAAGAACTTGACGAGGTAAGAGAGGATATCGAGAACTTTCTTATCGAGCAAGCGCTGAACAAAAGGCTGAAGGAGCATATTGATGAACTCAGAAACAATGCCTGTGTGAAGGTACAGCTTATTCAGAAGATTCAGGAATAAGGTATTGCGTCACAGGAAATCAAAATGGTAGTTCTCAAGGTTTTCCGTCAATGAAAAAACTTCTTATTACCATGGGAGACCCCGGAGGTGTGGGGCCTGAAATTATCGTAAAGGCACTCGGTGCGCGCGGTATCACGAAATCATGCGTCCCGATCGTGATAGGGAATTCCCGCATTATGTCGAAGGCGTTACGTCTTCTCGGAGATTCACGGAAGCTGCGGGAAATACCATCTCCTAAAGAAGCTGAAAATAACGTGAGACTCATTGACATTATCAATATAAAACACAGAGATCTCTCCCCTCTCCTTCATAATAAACCGACAGCCGCAGGTGGGGAAGCCTGCGTGAGTTACATAGAGAAAGCTGCCGAACTTTTGATGCGCAATCAGGCTAATGCCATAGTTACGGCTCCCATCTCCAAAGAGGCACTGAAGATGGCCGGGTTTTCGTGGCCGGGACATACGGAGATGCTTGCTGAATTATCGCGCACGAAGCAGTTCGCGATGATGCTTGTAGGCGGTCCACTGCGTGTTATTCTTGTCACGATTCATACGGCACTGAAGAATGTTCCTGGTCTGATCACCAGACAGCGGATTCTTAAAGTTATTCGTCTTGCCAAACAGGCATGTAACATGTTGAAGATACGCAGTTCAAAGATTGGGGTCGCCGGACTGAATCCTCATGCCGGTGAGGCCGGGATATTCGGAGACGAGGAGATAACACAGATTATCCCGGCCATCAGGCAGGCGCAGCGGGAGAAGATTCCTGTTTCGGGGCCGTATTCTCCGGACACGCTTTTTCATAAAGCATACCAGGGTGAAATTGATATCGTTGTCTGCATGTATCATGATCAGGGATTGATACCCTTGAAAATGATCGCCTTTGATAAAGGTGTGAATGTGACCGTCGGCCTTCCGTTTGTCCGCACATCCCCTGACCATGGAACCGCATATGATATTGCATGGAAGGGGGTGGCGAATCCATCAAGTATGATCGAGGCGATTAACCTGGCGGTAAAGCTGAGGGTGTAGATCTAACTTTCATGAAAAGGATATATACCCTTGGTACCGACAGGAGGAGCGAGGAGGATTTTATCGAGATCCTTCTCGCGTATGATATCAAGGCACTGATTGATGTGCGGAGTTTTCCGAAAAGCAGAATCCCAATTTTCACGAGAGAAAATCTTAAAAATCTTCTCGACCATGAAGGAATTCAATACCATTTTCTTGGGAAGGAACTTGGAGGCTTCAGGAAGGGCGGATATACTTCATATCTTATTACGGATGATTTTATGAAGGGGATTGATTTTCTTGAATCCATTGCAGGGGAAAAAACGTCGGTGATTATTTGTGCAGAGCGATTTCCCTGGAAATGTCACAGAAAATGGATTTCGAGGGAATTGCAAAAGAGGGGCTGGCAGGTGGAGCATATTATTGATAAGGGGAAATTGTGGATACCGAAATAGCAGATAATTATTATCTATCCGCAGACAATTAAGTTCTTACTTAAACAATTAAGTCTTTACATTTTGGTGGGTCTAGCAAAAACTGGGGACAATTAAGTTCTTACATTTCTGACCGTCATCTTACCCATCACCACTACTCACAGTTATCCGCAAAAACATTATTTCTCGATATCTATTCAATTCCCATTCTACTGAACAGGACTCAGAAAATCAGGGGCGTCACTTTCCATTTGAATGACACATAGCGAAAAACTGACGGGTTATTCAATCCGAGAAGAAATAAACGTTCTATGAGTAAATTTGCTATTAATGCGAAATAGAGCGAGTCGGGTATTGCCTCCACCTGCGAACAAACAAAATCTTTAAGCCGAAAAAATGATGACTTACAAGAGAATTGTTTAACGCTCCGCTTGAAGGGCATCGCTTCAGCGACGTTCCTCTCCAGGCGACTATTAGGCGTAATCATCGTTCATCGGCTCAGACCAGATTCCTATAATGCCGATAGATCTCGCGTGGTTAGCTCCCGCCCCTCGTCTGAGCCAATATCTGCTCCAGTGCCGTCTGGTTGGGAGTAACAAAAGGGGTCGAAGTAGGGACCCTCGCAAGCAACTCCAACAACTGTTCGGTCTTTCCTTGCGCCGGTGGCAAGTGTGCCGAGAGAGATCATTTTCGGGGCAATTTGACGAATTCTGTCCAGCGCTTGGCTGAATACGCTCGGCTCAACCATATGAACCCATGGGCTGTCCGCGCTGGCCCAGCTGATCATGCCTTGAGCCAGATCCCCCTCTGCAACATCATCGACATTCTGCGCCGGCGACGGGATGATGGCACCAAAGCAATCGGCAGAGAAAAAGGCTTCCGATTTGTTATCGTAGATACCGATAGTCGTCGGGTTATCGAACAGGGGCGGTCTGACGGCGGTCAGCTTACGGTCACCCACACTGATACTGTCTCCCGAATTCAGCCAGTAAACCCGATGCATGGGTACCGGCCAAGCCGTGCTCATCCTCAGCACTGCTAAGGAGTTCGCCGCAAGCCGCGCGCTGGGTGCTGCTTCAAGAACCTTCTGAATGTTACCGGTATGATCTGCATCATCGTGGGTAAGCCACACCCACTTCAAGTCTTGAGGATCAATGATCGACTCCAGAGCCTTCATGAACTCCTCACTCTCAATTCCCATTCCCGTGTCAACGAGGACCGGCTCTTTAGCCTTGATGACGAAGGCATTGACCGGAAGGAATCCCATACCGGGGATCGGGAAATGCGCGGGAAGGACCTCGATATCTGGCATCGCTTGATAGGGTTTATCCATTGGACACTCCTCCTTTCGTGGTTTTTAACTCAGACTTCCTGTTATTACGATAAGTAAGGTGGGCGACGGAATCCAGCTTTCGTTCATCACCAGAAATCTACAAGAAACAGGGCGAGGCAAACTCACTCATTCTGTTTATATTTATTTAGATCTAACCTTCTGGAGAACAAATAGTTTTCTACATACCTTACTGTCGTCATCTATGAAGTATTTTAAAGCGGCTTGTTCCGCTTTAAACTTGTAATGTTTCGTACACACATTTACAAACTGAGGATCACGAATAAAAGATAATTTGTGTTTTCAGTTCTTTATACAGGCCGCCCGTTAGCTTCTAATAAACAGGGACTAAGGAGTATCCTTTGGATTGGTACCCGATTACTGATATCCAACCATTATGTACTTGCTTAATTTCTGGCAAAATAAATGAGGCCTTTACATTAAAAAAATTTGCAGCAACCATACATATTTCAAAATCTATTCCCTCCTTTGACATCATTTTGATTGTATCAGCAATTTCATCAAGAATCTTTTTGTCTTCAGCCGAAAAGCCTTCTTTGTTTTTTGATACAAGTTTCACTGCAGGACCAATAAATACAACTACAAAAGCAGGTTTTTCGGAAATTGCTGTAATTTTCTTGTCTTTAGAGGTATCGTGGATTAAATTGAGAAGTCCTGCAGCACTTTTCGCACTGCCTGTCCTTACATCGAAAACTGCTTTAATAGATTCTAAACCATGCAATGCTTTGTACTCTTCGCCAGAAACATTAGCAACCATAGTGCATAATAAAAAGGTCGATAGGAATAGACATATCCCTATCTTTTTAATTCCTCTTTTCATGTTCATCCCCCTTAGAGTTTGTTGAAAAATTGATTGACCTTAAATCTCTTCCCCCTTAGAAGAACTTCTATACAAAAGCATAGTCGAAAATTATTAATTGTCAACCGAAAGTAATTTATCGAGAAATAGCAAAAATATAATTTGTAATTTATCCATGAAGTTGACAGAAGAATTATTTGTTTCAGTTGTAATTGAAATGTTCTCTAATTTTCAAGAGATGTGTATTTAGGAAGTATGTTTGTCTCTCAAGACTATCAGTAATTCTGCATCTTTCGCCCCAAAGGAAACATACCATTTCCCCTTTGATTTATTTCAGAGTCAACATCGGATAGTCGGTATAACCTTTTTCACCAGACGTGTAGAAGGTTTGTTCATCCCACTTTGCCAGTTTAGCATTGAGTTCAAATCGCTTGGGCAGGTCAGGATTAGAAATAAATAGTTTTCCAAAAGCTACCAGGTCAGCCAGACCCTCTTCGATTACTTTATTTCCTTTTTCCTGATCAAAATTATTGTTGATGATCAAAGTTCCCTTATATTTAGGTCTGTACCGCTTGGCAATATTAGGTTCTGCATAAGGGACATTCGTCACATCTGTAAATGGCTCTGACAAATCTACGTAAGCCAGATTATAATCATTCAACTGCTCTACGATATAATCAAAGGTCGGAATGGTTTCCTCGTCGAGTGTCATCCCAAAGGCTCCGTGCAGCGACGGATTTAGGCGTACCCCAATATGGTTTTCTGGCATTACCTTCTTTATTTCATCGATGACTTCAAAAAGGATTTTAGCCCTGTTCTCGATAGATCCACCATAGTCATCAGTTCTAATATTAGAAGTCCTGTTGAAAAACTGGTGCAAAAGGTATCCGTTAGAGGCATGGATCTCAATACCATCAAAACCTGCATCCATGGCATTTTTGGCACCTTGCCGGAAATCCTGAACCGTTTGCTTGATATCATTAATCGTCATCGCTTTGGGTGTTACTGTATCTTTAAATCCTTTGGGAGTATAAGACTTTTCGTTAGGATTTAACGCTGAAGGTGCAAGGGGAAGTTCACCATTATGAAAATCCGGATGGGACATTCTGCCTACATGCCAGAGCTGTAAAAATATTTTTCCTTCCTTATCATGAACCGCTTTGGTTACCTTCTTCCAGCCCTCTACCTGGGCTGTAGAGTAAATTCCTGGAGTGTTGATATAACCTACTGCTCTTTTTGATATTTGTGAACCTTCAGTGATAATGAACCCGGCAGAAGCTCTTTGCTCATAATATTTAGCCATAAGATCTGTTGGGGCATTCTCAGGATTATTGGCTCTGCTTCTGGTCATTGGTGCCATAACTACTCTGTTTCGTAGCTTGATGTCACCCATAATATACTCTTTTAAAAGCGCCTGTTCTTTAGACATTCAAATAGTTACCGGTTAATAATCTATACCATTTTTGAATATTTTAAGAAAGTAAAGAAGTATAGGAAGGAGAAAAGGTATATTATTTGAGCCCGATCTTTTTCCAAAACATAAGTCCAGGGCAAATCCCTGTTATCCCTGCCAAAGTAAATAAAATAACGGGCACATAAAGGAACCAATGAACCTTATCAAAACCTGTTAACCATATCCCTATAAATACTGTTAAAGCAACTGATATGAATTGTGCTCTTAGAGCTGAAGACATAGTAATCCTCCTTTATCAATTACCTTTTGTACTTAATACAATTATATCAGGTTTCATAGATGAGGACTTCAGGATGGACTTTCCTCGAAAAAGTGGACACCGAATTAAGTTACACTAAGAGCCTTTTCATACTGCACGGGACTCTTATACCCTAATGCCGAATGCTTTCTAGTACGATTATAAAACACTTCCACATACTCAAAGATGCTTAAGCTTGCATCTTCCCGTGTCTGATACTTCTCACCGTGGACTAAATCCTTCTTCAGTGTTGCAAAAAAGGATTCTATGTATGCATTATCATAACAATGCCCCTTTCTACTCATACTGGAGAGAATATGGTATTTCTGAAGAAGTCCCTGATACGCATATGTTGCGTACTGCCTGCCACGATCAGAATGATGGACCAGCCCTTCTGCAGGGGGGCCACTCTCTAATGCCTGCCTCAGTGCTGCCATAACCAGTTCCTGCGACAGTTCATCTCTCAGAGAAAATCCTATGATCTTCCTGGTCCTTACATTCATGACTGCTGAAAGATACAACCATCCCTCACGAGTACGAATAAACGTGATATCAGATACCCATAAACGCTCTGTCTGCTTATTTGCAATGAGCAGATTCGGAGCTATAGGATACCCATGCTGTGAGTCTGTCGTCTTCTTGAATTTCCTTTTTATCTTTACCCGAATACCGCTATCCCTCATGATCCTGGCTACTCGGTTCTTGCCACATGCTATCCCCTGTTCATGGAGTGTATCTGTAATCCGTGGACTCCCGTAGGTCTTCCGGCTGTCCCTGTAAACTTCCCGAATACGTTCTAAAAGCTCTTTATTGGCTTCTTCTCGCCTGCTCGGCCTTCGCGTCCTCCATGCGTAATAGCCACTTCGAGATACCTTCAAGACCTTGGACATTCTCTTCAACTTAAATACTCTTCGGTGCTCATCCATGAACAGATACTTCATCCTTGTTGTTTGGAGAAGACGGCCAACGCTTTTTTTAAAATATCACGCTCCTCTTCAACCTCTACTAGCTTCTTCCGCAACTTCTTCAACTCCGCGTCCTCTGGCTGTGGATTCCCTTTCCCGACAAAAGCAGCTTCGCCCTTTTGAAAGTACTTCTTTCTCCATTGATGGAGGAGTTGTGGATGAATATCAAGATCTCGGGCTACTTTGCCTACCGGTAATCCCTTGTCGGTTACCAATTTCACTGCATTTCTCTTATACTCGATTGTGAAATGACGACGGTTGCTCTCTTTTGTCATGAACACCTCCTATCAGATAATACTAACTATTAGGAGTGTCCATCAATTCAGGGGAAGTCCAAACTTAAAGCTTCAAGCCCAATCCCTTAAGTCTTTGAGTGATCTTATGGAAGGGGTCATTTGAATTTAGTAATATACTAGAATATGACTCGTAGATTACCTGAAGAATTAGAAGACAAAGAACTCATCCCCGGTTTGAGACTTTCTGATGCTAAGAAGATCGAAACAGTTTTTGACAATGCAGGTATTGATTATACTTTTGAAATCACTCCTATTACGGCTAAAAGCGTCCTCAGTATTTGGGAGTACCAAAAAGGGTGTAATGTTTCTGGTGCCTTCAGAAAAATATGAATCTTGCAGAAACTTGATAACGAACGAAGGACTTTCAGGTTTTATCGTTCAATGATCCCTTTCAGCTCTGTTTAATTTTTAAAAATATTTTTTCAGCTGAATAAATTTGGGGTGGGGAGATTCCAAAACCAACTTTTTCAGTTCAGGAACTGATAGAAGAATTTAAAAACCTTCACTTCACATTTTTCATTTTATGTATTATCCATTTCCCTACGAAGGCTTTCAATAACAACTTGTACATCATAAACACCTTTAATAATTATCGGCTCATGGCTCATATAAAGAATAAGAGAGCCGATAATGCAAATGGTGCTTCGATTATATTTGCTTTGTAAGAAATTTCGTTGTAGCTCGCTAGAGGTGGTCGGGTTTGTTTTACTGAGACTCCCTGATAGCAGGCGAAGTTGAGATAAAATCGATTTCATAGGTGGTCATTAGATTCCAGAGCAGGTGTGCGAGTTCCATAAATAATAAATGGGATAGAGAAAATAATTCCGAATGGAAGAGTTTGAATAATAATTGAGCGTAGTATATCTATTTTCATAATCTGACGGGTGACTTCCTGAGAAATTATTGGTGAGTATTTAATTAGGAAGAAAGAATGAATAAAGCACAATAAATAGATGGGTAGGAACGAGATAAAGGCTGGTTTTCTTTTATAATAAAAAAGAGGATTTTTCCACCTTGTACTACCTCCTTTGACGTTTACTGCAAATAATTGTACCACTGCTGAAGTTTTTTGATGTAAAAATTTCTATTTGGGCTGTACATCTTAATTGAGAGCTTCAATGTGTGCGAATCACAGCAAGGCATCTTGCCGCAATATTTCCAAAGGTAGTCTTGACCGAACAAATAATAGAGAAGGCTGAATGTTTGGATGGGAAATAAACGATGTCAAAAAATGCAGGGGTGAGGACTGCTATGTGGTACAGGCATTTTCGCCCGAGTGAACAATTCGGAGTCCTTCTTCATCCTATACGTAACAAAGCCTACTTTTTCTTTTAATATTAGTTAGTTACAACTATACTCATCACGTCTATTTTTCGTAATCCTATGGCCTTCCTTTATCAGTTTGTCCATCTATTATTGTCCGGAGCTGCGGAAGACACCTTCGTTGATGAATCGTTATTTCTTATCGGTTGTGTCCTCTCCAGTACAAAATGGCTTTATAGTAATCCCTCTGAACTTTAAGATTTGAGACTCTGCAGTAGCATTGCGTTGTTGTAATCCTGCTATGACCCAGCAGATCCTGAATGGTAACGAGCTCGGCATCTGCATTCAACAATTGCGTTGCCATCGTGTGCCTCAGTTGATGGCAGGATACGTATTCCGGCGCTCCGTGCGTAGTATTCAATCCTCTTTTGGATGCCGCGAACTGATATCGGCTTTCCCCTCTGCGTCCCCTTTTGTACCAAGAACACTCTTTTCTCCTTCGACCATCTCCGCTTGTGCATGTATTCTTCCAAGGCACTCTTCGCATCTTCACTCAGATAGACGACCCTCCCTTTACCACCTTTTCCGTTGAAGATATACAGCTGTCTGTTGCGATACTCTATCGCAGAGACCGTGAGTCGTGCAACCTCTTCAACCCGTAACCCACATCTGAGCATAACCATGAAGATGGCCCGATCTCTGACATCGTTGATCTTTCTGAAGAGTGTTGTAATCTCTTCGTCTCGGAGATGCTTGGGAAGTGGCGGGCAGACGAAGCCGGTAATTCTTCTTGATCGGATTAACCATGGGCATCCCCTCATCTTCTATCAGATGGTCGTAAAAAGCGTGGATGCAGCTGAAATGACAGTTGATGGTTTTTGGTTTTTTTCTCCTTCTCAGGAGATGATCCATATACCTCGGCTTCTTGGAGGTCACCTGCTCAATGGGAATCTTCAGCCAGTTCATGAAATGATCAAGCATATTGACATAGTTTTTCACGGTGTGTGTCGAATAGTTCCTTCTCTTCAGGAACCTCCTGTACCCGGCAATAAGATCAGTATGCTCCATGAATACCTCCCTGTTCGATAATCGCCATCGCACGGAAGTATTCCTCTTCGCGGCTTTTATCGGTAAGACGAGCATATCGCCGAGTTATCTCTATGGTACGGTGGCCTAAAAGCAGTTGAAGATATTCCAGGCGCATCCCAGCATTAAGCAGTTCGCTCGCAAACGTATGGCGAAGACTGTGGATCGTATACCCTTTGTGCTGCAGCCCCGCAGCCTTTATGCACCTTACAAAAATATTGCGGGCTTGCGTGTATCCTAAATGGTTATCCCGCGACCTTGGAACAGATATTGTCTTTTCAGCTCTGCTCTGCCAATCCATAGCCTGATGGCCATGAGTGCATCATCGCTGAGATATACGACTCGCCCAAGACAGTTCTTTTCTCCCTCATAGATGTGTATCTTTCTCTCCCTGATATCCAGGTCCCTTACTTGCAGGCGAAGGAGGACTTCGCCGATTTCATCCCCGTCGCAAAAGAACCAATATCAGCGCACGATCACGTGCTTTATCAATACAACCGAGTAACTTTTCTGACATCAGCCGGTGCAATGGCCCTTGGCAGGAATCCGGTGCCTTGAGCTTGATCTTCCGTTTGAGTATGCGCCCATCAATGATCTCCTGATTGCCTCTTCAAGCGCCTCAGTGCAGAATGAGGCATCCAGGGTATTTGATAGCCTCCACGCCAACACCTTCCGGCTTGCCCAGTCCATAACTGCCACAAGGTAACAGAAGCCTCTGGCCATCGGCAGATAGGTTATGTCTGCTGCCCAGCAGTGATTGCCTTGCTGATCTCCAACCTCGCAGAAGATACGGATAGACTTTGTGACCCGGATGAGGAATAGAGAGCCGGGGCTTCTGGTATAACGCCTCTATCCCCATCTTCTTCATCAGAGTGCTCACATGTCCTCTGCCTACGTCATGTCCGAGGTCCCGAAGTTGATTCCGGATACTCCGGCTGCCCATAAAGGGATATTTCAGATGAATCTCATCGATCAGCCTCATCAGTTCAAGATCACGCGCACTGATCGGTACAGCCTCGTAATACAGGCTCGAACGCGATAGTTGCAAGTATCTCACTCTGTCTGGTCAAGGACAACGGATGTTCCCGGTCGATCATTTCCTTGCGCTCGGCTCGGCTATTCGCCCGAGCGCGACTGATAAAAAATCATTCTCTATGGCAAGTTGCCCAATCTTGGCATGCAGTTCCTTGATGCTTGGCCCTTCTGTGTGTCTTCTTATCCTTTGCAAATACTTCCTCTGCTCGCTCTAAAAGTTGTTTCTTCCATTCAGTGATCTGGTTCGGGTGTACCTGGAAGCGTTCTGACAACTCAACTATGGTCTGCTCCCCCTTGATTGCCTCTAATGCTACCTTTGCCTTGAATGCTGCCCCGTGGTTCCTTCTCGGTCTTTTCATCTTAGCCGCTCCTTTTTGGTCTTTATAGGGTCAAACAGCAAAACCGGCTTCGCCATTTCCCCTATACGGGGCCATCAGAGCATTCTCGATCTCTGATACCCCATCTTGTTCCTATTTTAGAGCAGCGTTACCACTTATGTCCTTGTCCAGTTTTTCCCGGCCAGCTCTGTCTGCAGCGCGTGCCTCACAGCGCCAGGCGGAAGAGGCCTTGGCGAACCTGAAGCAAATAGTCAGACTAGACGTAATGCTGGCAGCAAACGAGCTAGAACGAGCCCGTCAGCAAATTTTTGCATCAAAGACAACCCGTATCCTGCAAGAAGAGACTTTAAAAGCTGAAAAGGAACGTTTCGATGTTGGATCAAGCACCACGCTTCTAGTTGCGCAGGCTCAACGCGATCTTTTGCTAAGTAGTATTGTTGAAGTCAAGGCGATCGTTAATTACCGCATCGCTCTCATTGGGCTTTACCAAGCAGAGGGGAGTTTGCTTGAACGCCGAGGTGTGAGTCTTCCCATTGGTAATATCAAGTAATCCTATCCAGAATAAAATATAAATCTATGAATACATAATTCTCGTTCTCAAAAAAACATTATTATTTATTTTTCTTTGAAAAAGTTTCACCTGAATGTGTCTTTGATGAAGCTATACGTAACAAAATAGATTGATTCTTAGAGCCGTCTAGGGGTCATGATTAATCCTGCTTTTTCAATGAGAAAGAGGAGGAGCAATGACCCAGTCAAGTGCAATTCTTAGAGGCAATCATCTGTGAAATCGCAGCAGTAAATTTTAACAGCGTAGCAGTCTCTCCTAAAGTAGCAGACTCTCCTATTGATCGCATTCTTAAAAGGATCTTAGTATTGGATCTTCCCGGCAGCGAGCATTTTGAGAATTACATGCGCTACAAGTGGAGAATGAATCACAAGCCAAGCACTCTTCAGGGCAGCTTCATTGCTGTGAGTTCTTTTCTCACTTTTCTATGCAGGCCTTGGTAAGAACCAACTACAAGAGATTGTCAGCGGTGATATTGAAGCATTTGTAGAACATGAGCAGGACAGAGGGCTCAAAATCACAACGATCGTGACACGGGTTAAGCAATTGTGGGCTTTTCTGAGGTTTCTGTTTGATCAGGATATTATTGATGGACGCATACTTAAACGTAAAATCAAACTGAAGGTTCCCGAATTTCTGCCGAGGGCTATTGCACCCGGCGATATAAGAAAGATTCTTGATGTCATTAAGGACAGTCGTGACCGTGCCCTGATCCTCGTGCTCTTACGAACGGGCATGAGAATAGGTGAAGTGCTTGGCTTGAAGATGATAGATCTTGATGTCCAGGAGAGGAAGATACACATTTATGAGGGCGAAAAGAACTGCCTTGGACGAGTGGTATATCTCAGCGATGATGCTCTGATGGCCATAAAACTTTGGCTCCCTAAAAGAGATCCGACAAAAGAATATCTCTTTCCCGGCCTAAGGAATGGCATTATGTTACACTTCAGGCCCGGAATATCTTTAGACGATATTTGAGGGAAGCAGGGCTTCAACACAAAGGCTATACAATCCACAGTCTTCGGCATACCTTTGCAAGCGAACTGCTCAATGCCGGCATGCGCCTGGAATGTCTGCAAGTGCTGATGGGTCATCACGACATAGAAATAACCCGGCGGTATGGCTCGTCTTACCGATAAGAGCCGCGAAGAGGAATACTTCCGAGCTATGGAAATCATCGAGCAGGGAGGCATTCATGGAGCTTACTGATGCAATTGGCAGGTATCGCAGATTCCTGAAGCGAAGGAACTGTTCGGTTCACACTGTAAAAAACTATATCAACATCCTCGGTCACTTCAGCAGCTGGCTGCAGATTCCTATAGAGGAGGCGACCATCAAGGAAACCGATGCGTATATGGACCATCTCTTGAGGAATAGAAAGAAACCAAAGACCATCAACTGTCATTTCAGCTGCATCCATGCCTTTTACGAATATCTGATAGAAGATGAGAGAATGCCTCTTATCAATCCGGTAAGAAAACATTACAGGCTGCGACTACCCAACCCACTGCCCAAACATCTCAGGGACGAACAGGTCTCAACACTCTTCAAAGAAATTAACGATACCAGAGATAGGGCTATGTTCATGCTGATGCTCAGATGCGGCCTGCGCGTTGAAGAGGTTGCACGACTGACAGTAGATGCGATAGATTATCGCAGCAGACAGCTTTATGTCTTCAATGGAAAAGGCAGCAAGGACAGGGTTGTCTATCTCAGCGAGGATGCACTGAGTGTCTTGCAGTCGTATATGCAGAAACGCGAGATGGGCTAAAGAGAAAAGAGTGTTCTTAGTGCAGAAGGGACCGCTGAAAGGGAAGCCGATATCAGTGCGCGGCATTCAAAAGAGAATTGAATACTATTCACAGAAGACCGGGATACAGGTATCCTGTCATCACTTGAGACACACCATGGCAACACAGTTGTTAAATGCAGATGCTGCTCTTGTCACCATTCAGGATCTGCTGGGTCACAGCAAGATTACCACAACGCAGTGCTACTGTAAGGTTTCCAATCTGAAAGTACAGAGGGATTACTATAAAGCCATAAAGGTTGTATTGCAGAGGACACAGCCAATAAGAAATAACGATTCATCAACGAAGGTGTCTTCCGCAGCTCCGGACAATAATAGATGGACAAACTGATAAAGGAAGGCCAATAGGATTACAAAAATAGACGTGATGAGTATAGTTGTAACTAACTAATATTAAAAGAAAAAGTAGGCTTTGTTACGTATAGGATGAAGGATGTTTGCCTCCCATAAGCCCGGGAAAGCTGTTTGCATAATTTACCCCGAAAGGAACACGCTATTTTTCTTTAAGTCACATAGAAAATAAATACTCCTTGAATTTGGAACAGATATTACTTTCTGAATAATTATTTATAATTCAACTCGCATCATGACTCCATGCAGTTTATGCACAGGCAGGTTATAGAATTGAACAAATGCGGAGACAATTTTTTGATAATGCTGAATACTTTCCAAACAATATTTTTAGTCATGATATCTTCGAGTCCATAAAAGATTGTTTGCTCCTCAATTCCCGCTTCTTTCAGTATTTCCTCAATGTCAGGGATCTCCATATATCCTGTCTGTATTTCAAAAACCCTTAATCCTGGACCCAGTTCCTCCTTAAAAAAGCCTATAATCCCAAAAGGATCACTCCTTTTTATAATGGAAACAATAATATTGTTCTCATAAATGATCCTGTTTATAAGAATGCTTCTAACCATATAAGGAGGAATTTCTTGAGGATCTTTCAAAAAGAAAAGCGCTGTTCCCTTTAATTTGTCCATATTCTTATATGCCAGATTATATCTCTCGATAAATTCATTTAAAGGAACAATATCCATGGTTTTATAAAGCTTTCTCTGCCCTTTTGTATAAATCAGAATGATACAGAGAGGGAGGATGCCGATAAGAATTGACCAGTAACCACCATGCGGAATCTTATAGATGTTTGACAGGAGAAAAATCATATCAACAATACTGACAAATAAAGCGATAAGGGCTTTCCCCATACTTCTTTTTTTGTAAAATATCCATGTCATGAATATTCCTGTTAAAGACATGGTCCCCGTAACTGCCAATCCGTAGGCAGCAGCAAGCCGATGTGATTCCCTGAATTCAAGCATAATGAATAACACGGAGAGAAGGAGAAACCAGTTGACTAATCCGATATATATCTGAGACTGCAATTCTTTTGATGTGTAATCGATCTTAAATAAGGGGATAATGTGAGTAGTTATGCCCTGATAGACAATCAGAGAACATTCCACTTATCATGGCTTGTGATGCAATAATCGTTGCGATAATGCTTAGAATCAAAAAGGGAACGTACAGTGTAGGGGCCTGATGAAATATCATTTCAAACAGTACAAACTTTGCATCGGGATGATTCGCGATATATGCTCCCTGTCCGAGATAGTTCAATAAAAGCGCAATAAAGACAAAATACCATGCTCTTAGAATCGGTGCCCTTCCTAAATGTCCCATATCAGCATATAACGCTTCCCCTCCTGTTGCACAGAGAATGACTTCTGAGAGCACAAAAAAGGCAATAATCCCATTCTCCCATGAGGAATTTTATTGCATAGTACGGGTTGATAGCTTTTATCACAACTGGGGGTGCCTGATATTGACGCTATCCCTGACACAGCTAAAGCGATGAACCACAACAACATCAACGGTCCAAATGATCGTGCTACCTTGTCAGTCCCCTTTTTCTGAAAAGAAAACAATACGATAGCAATAATTCCAGCCAAAGCTATCAGTATCGTTTGACTTGTGTGCTCAAAGCCAGGTATTAATTGGATGCCTTCAACAGCACTCAGTATGCTGATAGCAGGGGTAATGACACCGTCACCGATTAACAAGGATATCCCGATATAGGTGAGAAATGTCACAAATGTCACTTGTCTTCCGGATTTCAGGAGAGGAACCAGCAATTCTTTTAATACGATAGTCCCGCCTTCTCCACGTTGACCGAGGCTCATCGCAAGCCAGGCATATTCAATCGTCACAAGAATTACGAGAGTCCATACAATAAGGGAAAGGACACCAACCACGTGATCCAGTGTCGGTTTTGTAAGAAGGAAAATAACGGTTAGGGTATAGATAGGACTTGTGCCGATGTCTCCGAAGACTAATCCCAGGGATTTTATAATCCCCTTTACAGGTGATTCGGTGTTATGCATAACTCCTCCTCAAAGGGCAAAGGAGGAAAAATAAAAAACCGCTGGCAAGGCAGCGGTTTAATTATCTGTCCATTGCCCTTCCAAATGCCTACGAGGTTAGCTGACGGGCTCGGGCTTGGAAGTGCCCTATTCCCCGGGAATCCCGGGAAATACGCCCCATATTTTGGGTCCCCCGTATCCATCTATTGATGGATTTCGGCTGCTATTTGAACGTAAATTAACTCCACGGCAGGGAAATGTCAATATGAATTTTACAAACTATTCCCAGGGAAGAGTAAATCAGAATGTTGACCTCGATATCGATATTGTTTTTGAAAACCAACAGTATCCCATGTGCAGTTAATAACCTGAAAATTATCAGATCCATCAGTCCATGTTAGTCGTGTTTAAAAGTATTATTTCTGTTGATTTTCATTGAACAATCTCACCCGGTGAAAAGAATCTAAGGTGCGAAGTAGATTGCAACAATTCCGGTTATGTCCCTAAATAACTCCATAAAACAGAAAACTGAACAAAATTTATAAGATTGGGTTCATTGGTTCTTCATAATCTCTTCGCTGCTTATTCATAATTAGGCTTTATCCTTTTCTCTATATGTTTTTAAAAAGGGAGATTTAACATGATAGAAAATGAGAACAGGAAGAACATCTCAAGGCATATTTTACCGACATCCGCAAATCTGTTAGGGTTATGCTTTGTAATACTCACTTTTACCAAACTCTCAAAGATAGCACACGAAACTATCATCGATGAGACCATGGGTGGAGTGATCATGCTGTTTCTCATATCGAGTGTTTTTTCGTATATTTCTATGAGGTCGAAAAAAAAGTCGGAAGCTTACGAAAAATTTGCAGACCTTCTTTTTTTATTTGGACTATTCATATTAACTTTGGTCTCCCTGGTGATTATTTTCGAAGTAATATGATAAGGGTAATATACAAACAGACAACAAGTCCTAACCTGTCGTAAGATATAGATAAATAATAAAAATACGAACTTGCTCTATCAGTGCATTGATAATGCCTTACACATTGATATAGCATAAAAGACAACGGAAGAGCATAGATTAACCATGTATATCAATAAACTATTTATTGATAGCACTCTTGAGAGGAATCATATTTCTCTGTTATTGGTGCTGTCATTATTAATACTGATAAGCTTTGGATCCTTCTGCTATGATAATGATCCTTTTGATAATGATGATCTTCCCGATTTTACATGCCAGTATCCAAGCATATCTTCAAAGCACATTGATCAAGTATCTCTCATAAATGTACTGAACGAACCAACTGCATTTTCTTTAGTATTCAGAAATGCTCGTCTTTCAAGATCTCCACCTGTATAAATTCATTTTCCCTTTTGGTCCCATTAGCCGTCTTCTGTAAATCACAACAAAACCATAGGAGGAAAGTATGTTTGGGTTAGGAACTCAAGAACTCATGCTTATTTTGTTAATTGTCATTGTTCTTTTTGGGGCTACAAAACTGCCACAGATTGGCAGCGGGATAGGACAGGCTATCAGAAATTTCAAGAAAAGTGTTTCAGAAGGCGATGCGGATGAGGAGGCACCCAAAAAGAAAGTTGCTGTCAAGGAGAGCGAATAAAATGTGATAAACAGAAGTAAGAACTCTTCACAATCATTCAAGGATCTTTGCGCTGTTATTGCGATCGGTCTCTTTGTATTTTCCTTAGGGTATTTTTTTGATATTTTCGAATGGCTTGTAGTGTGGACGAGAGGATATGATGCAAAGGCGCTCGATGAATATGTGGCACTGCTGATACTCTTATTGTTTGGTGTCAGTGTTTTTTCATTCCGTAGGTGGCGTGAACTGAAACTCGAAGTTATTCAGCGTGAAGAAGCTGAGGACGCGGTCCGAAAGCTCAACAAGACATTAGAAGGGCATGTTGTTAAACTCACGGAAGCCAATCAGGAATTGGATACCTTCAATAATACCGTGTCCCATGATCTCCAAACCCCGCTGATGATCATCGGTGGCTTTACAAACAGACTTCTGAAGGTCTACGGCCATCAGTTGGAGCCGAATGCAAAAGAGATGCTTGATATCATTCAGATACATGCACAGAAAATGGAAAAGTTTATTAGAGACCTGCTTGCATTTTCCCGTTCTGGACGCCAGCAGATGAGAAAAACCAAAATCGATATGAACGAACTCATAGGGAATGTGTTAGATGAAATCAAACCGTTAACAGATGGGAGAGAGATGTATTTCGACATACATGAACTGCTTCCTGCATATGGTGATAAGACTTTCATGAAGCAGGTGATGGCAAATCTTTTCACCAACGCCCTTAAATTTACGAGACAACAAACACCTGCAAGAATTACTGTTGACTGTATACAAAAGGATAAAGAAAATATCTATTTTGTTCAGGATAATGGTTTGGGCTTTCATCAGCAGGAGAGTGCTAAATTGTTTGCTATCTTTGAACGATTGCATGAACACGAGAACATTGAAGGAACAGGCATTGGGCTTTCGATTGTCCAACGAATTATCAGCAGGCATGGCGGAAGAGTATGGGCAGAGGGAAAAGTGAATGAGGGGGCAACTTTCTATTTTTCGCTTCCTCATCAAGACAAGATAGAGAATTAGTTTTTTACTATGAAGATTAAAAGCATTGACCTTTTTTTAAGAATGATAGGGATACGACCGGTTCTTGGTGTGGAGAGGAAGATCCTGCGATACTAACGATCACATTTGCTTAATTTTTCTTTGCAAAGTTCTGAGACCTATATGAAGCAATTTTGCTGCTTGTGTTTTATTTTCATTCGTCCTTTTTAGTGTCTGTTCAATAACCCTTTTTTCTATATCGGCAAGGGTAAGATCTTTTGGTATCTGGTAAAAATCGATATGCTCAAGCGGATTAATCAGGAGAAATGAGGGGAGATACTTTGCCTCAATGATATCTCCCTCAGCTAATGCCATGGCAGATTCGAGGGCGTTCTCCAGTTCACGGACGTTACCAGGCCAGTGATAGTTCAAGAGTATCTGCATTGCATCTTTCCCGATACCTCTGATTTGATATCCCTTTTCGTTATTTAATTTATTAATGAAATAGCTCACGAGAAGCGGTATATCCTCGGATCGATCCCTGAGAGAGGGCATTTCGATATTCACCACGTTGAAACGATAATAAAGATCTTTTCTGAAAACCCCCTCTTCAATAAGTTTCTTCAGATCCTTATTGGTTGCTGCAATAACACGCACATCTACTTTTTTGGTTTCGTTTCCCCCTACTCTCTCAAATTCTTTTTCCTGCAAAACCCTGAGTAGTTTTATCTGGATATTGGGTGGAATATCCCCTATTTCATCAAGAAAGATAGACCCGCCGTCGGCAAGTTCAAATCGCCCAACCCGCGTTGCAATCGCACCGGTAAACGCACCCCTTTCGTGTCCGAAGAGCTCAGAGTCTAGCACACCCTCACTTAAGGCAGCGCAGTTCACTTTTATAAATGCCTTTGAGGACCTCAGGCTATTGTAATGTATCGCACTCGCAATGAGCTCCTTCCCCGTCCCTGTTTCTCCCGTAATCAGTATGTTCACATTCTTTTGTGCTATAGAACTGACAATATCAACAACATGCTTGATCGCCTTGCTCCTTCCGATAATATTCCTGAAGTCGAACTGTTCCTTCACCTGCTGTTCCAGTGCCGATTTTTCCAAGAAAAGCGTCTGTTTCTCTACCGCCTTATCGATAACAGTTTTGAGGAGCCTCTTATCCACAGGGAACTGATAGAAGTCGTAAGCCCCCTCTTTCATGGCCTCAATCGCTTTCGAGAGATTGACGTTCTCTGAGAGGAATATTACTTCTATGTAAGGTTTCAGGTATTTAACTTTTCTGAGGAACTTGAGACTGTCCCTCGGAATGTCATAATCACAGATCACGATATGGATTGGCTCATTCTTTATGATGGAGACTGCTTCACTGATTGATGTGGTCACATAAGGGACAGTATCCTTATGTTTTTTCAGTGCTGCGATCAGACTCTCCCAGTCTTTATGTTGGGGTCCCTGAATAACGAGGATATAATTTGTCTTTTCTCTCATTTACGCTATTTTGACGTCCCTGAACTCATTACTAGGTCGTACTTTAGCATAAGCATGTCATAATGGCACAAAAATAAACTATTAATCAATTCTGATACGCCATTATGACATGTTTATGCCGAAATGGACTACCATCTCTAAATAAAAAAAAGAATGGAGTGCCCAACCCTTTTGAATTATAAAGATTATTTTGCCTTATACCCCTTTGGCACGATTGTTGTAATTAAGATATCGTTCCTAGAAAGGGACTATCTTACTAAAGGGGAGGTCATGCATGGATAAGAAGAAAGCTCCGGAAAAACCAAAGGGAAAGAAGGGAAAGTAGGATTTTGCTGTTCAGTTTGTTGAGATGTAATCCGTAGTTATTATTCACAGTATGTCTGTGACATGCACAACCTATTGAGAAGTAAAGAAAGCATTGCATTGAAAGGAGGTGATTCTGAATGAAGAAAGCAATAGTAATTATCGTTTCAGTGCTTTTTGTATTTTCCATTACCGCGCTGACCTTTGCAGCAGAGAAGAGTGCAACTCCGGCTCCTATGGAGAAAAAGGCTGAGCCTGTCAAGATGGGGAAAGAGGCTCCTGTAAAGGTACATCATGTTGCCGGTGAAGTTGTTGCAGCCGATATGAAAGCAAAGACCATTACCGTAAAAGGTAATAAGGGTGATGTTGTCATCGCTGTTGATGACAAGGTCCTCGCAAAGGTCAAGGCTGGTGATAAGGTTGAAGCAAAATACACCGAAGCTGATGGCAAAAATACAGCCAAATCAGTAAAGAAGGCCACTGCAAAGATGGCTGAGAAGGAAAAGAAAGAGAAAGCAGCACCTGCTCCTATGGAGTCAAAGTAGTCTTTCTATATATGGAAAAAGGGCGCTAAGCATTTTGTTTAGTGCCCTTTTTTTAGGTTTGATTTCACCTGTAATTCCTGATCTGACAGGGAGCGAGTAATTTGTAGATGTTCAACTTTTTTTATGGCAAGAAATAATCTTTACCTAATGACCCACATTCAAAATGCGGACTTGATGAATGTCTTCACATTGAAGTCAACAGCACTTATGAAGCAGAATTTTATCGATTACTTCTTATAAACTGATAATTATGATATTCTTAAAACTACATTATTTATCTGGTAATCTATAAATTTTCTTCTCATGAAGATAGAAAGATAATGAACTTTTTCTCGTGAGCCGCTTTCTCTTTCCGATACTTCTTCTTGCCATTTTTTTTTCCTTTTTCAGACTTGGATCCGTGACACTCTTTGATGTCGATGAGGCGGTATTTTCTGAGGCAACAAAGGAGATGGTGGAAAGTGGCAATTGGATAACTCCAACCTATAACGGAGAAAATCGTTATGACAAACCTATTCTATTCTACTGGTTCATGGCTGTTTCGTATAAGATATTCGGGATAAATGAATTTGGAGCACGGTTCCCCTCTGCTGTTGCTTCATGTTTGCTTATGGGCGCTCTTTTTTTCTTCGCACAGCGTCTTCAGGATGAAAAAACTGCACTGTATGCTACGTTGCCTTTTGTGTTATCCCTGTCTTTTTTTGTGTATTCCCATGCTGCGGTGACAGATATGACATTGACCCTTTTTATAACTCTCTCGTTATTCTCTTTTTATTTATCGGTGTCTGGCGAAAAGGGACATTCAGGCCGAGATGCAATGTACTGCTATGGATTTTATCTTTTTTCTGCATTTGCCTTTCTTACCAAGGGATTAATAGGAGTAGTGTTCCCCTTCGGTATTGCACTGGTCTATATGATCGGTACGGAGAAGTGGAGCGGTATCAAAAAGGTATTCAGACTCAAAGGACTTATACTTTTTCTCCTGATCTCTGCTCCCTGGTTCATTGCACAATTTTCGATAAACGGTCGGGAGTTCTTTGACCAGTTTATTCTCAAACACCACTTTAGAAGATATTTAGGAGTTATTTCAGGACATAAAGGCCCTTTCTATTATTACATCCCGGTATTGCTTATCGGTTTATTCCCATGGATTGGATACCTTCCGGCTGGAATCAGGAATACATTGAAAGAAAAGGAGAGGCTTTACCTTTTTGCTTTGTTATGGGTCGCTTTTATATTTGTGTTCTTCTCATTTTCCACTACAAAACTCCCTAATTATATCCTCCCAGCGATTCCTGCTGTTTCTCTGCTTATTGCCTCTGGTATGAAAGTTAAACATAAAAGATGGCGGCAGTTCTCCCATTACTTCATGGCAGCTTTGGCACTACTCATAAGTGCTGCTTTTCTGATTTCAAGCCGATATCTTGCAAAATTCGGGATTGATGATTTTGCATGGCTTTACGTGTTAGCAGCAATACCTATCGCGGTAGTCGTTTTGGGCGTGTATTCTGCATTGACGGAAAAAGGATTTTATATTGTTTTATCCGGCTTAATGATTCTTTTTTTATCAATGCTCTCGATAAAGGTATTACCTGTGATAAACAACTATCTCCAGGGCACACTCCATCAATATAGTTTATATGCGAAGGGAAGACTCTCCCCGGATGAAAGTGTTTTTGTGTATGGCATCAACAACCCGAGCATCGCCTTTTATTCAGGCCATAAAGTAATAACCCTTAGAGGGAAGAATGATCTTAAAGATCTATCTCATACTGTGGACCATGCTCTTCTTATTACGAAAACGAAGAACATTGAGATTATAGAAAATTTGGGGTTTCATGTATTAGAGAAAGATGAAAGATATGCAATTCTTGAAAGAAAATAAAAACTATTTTTCATAGTATTGATCCTCCCTTTGGTTTTCTTTTATGTTGACAGTAGGGCTATCCCATGGATGAAAAGGATAAGGGGCGAAATGTCGTTTCTTTATCATTTCTTAGAATCTGTTGATCCCGTTATAAATGTTATTTCACACGGTGCAACACTTGCAATTATTGCGGGTATGCTTTATTTCGTTGGTAAATTTAACAATAAAAAACTATATGAAGCAGGAAAATATTCTGTTCATAGGGTTTCTCCTGTCCGGCATTATTGTTCAAATAATCAAGCATCTTTTTGGCAGGGCAAGACCGCGGCTTATGGATGAGTTCCTTTTTGTCGGCCCTACATTAAAAGGCGGATATGATTCATTCCCTTCAGGTCACACTGCGGTCGTATTCTGTTTCGTATATATCCTTTCGCAATATTTCCCAAGATACAGAATTCTGTTCTATCTCTATGCTGTTTTCGCCGCGTTCGAACGGTTTGAAAATTCTTCTCATTTCCCTTCTGATGTTCTGGCAGGTGCAGTTCTTGGTATCATTGTTGGGAAGCTAATGTTTAAAATATTCAAGGCTAAACAATTGCCTGAGCATTCAACAAAAAGGTCTGTTCCGCATTCCGAATCCTCAATATAAACAGAGAATGTTTAAAAGCATAACCGATAAATATATGAATAGAACAGTTTCTTTACTGTTGCTTTTCTGTTTGCTATTCCCTTTATTGTCCTTTGCAGAAGAGAGGGACGTGAATATACAGAAATCGTTAGAAGCCAGTGTTTCACTCAATTGGGGCCCTATCGATGGTTTTGTGCAGACACCTGCTGGAGGCAGACTTGGCACATCATCTAAGAAGCGTCCATCACTGGATGAATTGGGTATAGATGAAAGTCTATATTATGACCTTCTTGTTTCCTATCATTGGAGAAAAAGCACTGTTTATGCAGGCTCTCAGTTTATCCGGCTTTCTAATGCAGGGGTTTTAAGAAGAGATCTGGTGAGTCACGGGATGGAGTTTGCTGCTGGAACTCCCTTTGATGCAGATATTGCCTTTGATTGGTATAGGGTTGGAATATCATATTCATTCCTTGGCGAGGGTAGAATGCCAACAATTTCTCCTAAAATAGAACTCGCTTTCTTAGACTTTGATTATACTCTTGATACGCCTGATGGAAATGCACACAGGGATTATATTAAGTTAGCCCCGCGGGTTGGGGTAGAAGTAAAGATGCCATTAACAGGTATTCTTGATCTGAAATTAGACGCTGCAACCTCTATCCCCTTTTCAAACACGCCAATAATTTCCAATGTGGCTGCCGAACTTGGAGCTCATATTTTCAGGACAAGTTCTATTGTTGATGCTCGAATATTTTCCAGAATCGGCTACCAACGGATTGATTATGAAGACAACCAGGAGCTTCCGAATCATGTTCGGCTGGAGATGGAACCATTTCTTGCGATAGGGTTAAACGTATTATTCTAAATAAATAGTATGTCCCAGCCTTCACACGATCCCGCCGTGTTTATTTACAAGGCTAACATGCACTTATTTAGGAATATTCAAGTTAGCGTGTTTGATGAAGGAGTTTTCCAGCCGCCTTTTGGAATACGCAGAACAATATAAATGGGAAT
>CAVQRT010000015.1:0-17278 GCA_963715195.1 Thermodesulfovibrionales bacterium
CTCCGGGAAAGAGCGCCTCAACGTATTCCCGACCGGACCCATGCCGATAGTTTCAAGGAAAAGGCATTTCCTGACCTGAGTGTTTCCGGTCAGACCGGAAAGCCCGGACAAGAGACAGAGGAGATACCTGCTACAGCGAATTCAGGCCGGAAACAGGATAAACCTGGTCCCCCCGCAAGGGATAAATTATTCGACCGGGGTATTATTGGTGACATAGCAAAACGGAATCTTGAAAGAGAGGAAAAAGAAAAAAAAGACAAGACCTTCACATTCGATACAAAGGAATACAGATATTTAATCTACAACCGGCGGCTGAAACAGCGTATCGAGAGCATATGGGTCTATCCCCGGGACGCTGCAGCGCAGGGCATTTACGGAGACCTTGTTATCAGATTTACGATTCTCAAGAACGGGGATCTGGGATCTGTTGAACTTGTAAGGACATCGGGTCACAAAAGTCTCGATGATGCTGCCATAAAAGCCCTGCAAGATGGAGCTCCTTACTGGCCGCTCCCGAAAGAGTGGGCAATGGAGGCGTATACCATAGAAGGTCTTTTTATCTACACGCTTTACGGGTACTATGTACTGTAGGGTATACTTATTGGTGGAAACGGTGAGAGCGCGAAAGCATACATGAAACCAAGGCTTTATCTGAAAGTTGGTGATTCGGTCAGACATCTCCGTCAGGAGGCATGGGGAGACGGCCAGGTGATAGAAGAGAAGCATTCTGTCTTGCCGGGAGGCCTCTGCATGGCAAGGGTTTTATTTGAAGATGGCATAGAAAGATCATTTATAAACGACCTCAATAGCGAACTCTGCTGCTTTTACGCAGGCATCAGAATCTACAGATTTTAAGAAACAAGTGAAGTTTCTCATGTAACCTACCATTATAAAAGAATTTTCTTGACAAAATTCTCCCACAGTGGTTTAATTTTTTAAATGGCACCTTTTACCTGTCTAATCGAAAAGGCCACACCGGTTATCTTAGTTGTTGATGATCTGAAAGCCAACATTGACCTGTTGGAGGCAATTTTTCTGAAAGAAGGCTTTACGGTGCACAGCGCACAGGGGGCAGCCGACGCGATACAGCTTTTTGAAAAACATCATGTCGACCTCGCGGTAGTCGATGTTATGATGCCCGGCATAGATGGGTTTGTCTTGTGCTCCATGCTGAAACAGAAAGCAGGAAAGAATTTTTTCCCCGTCATACTCCTTACCGCCCTTTCAGACAGGCCCAGCAGGATCCGAGGTCTTGAATCAGGGGCTGACGATTTTATCAGCAAGCCATTTGATACCATGGAACTTCTGTTGAAAATACGCTCTCTTCTCAAACTGAAGACTCTCCAGGAGGAGCTTGACCACTCTGAAAACATTATCCTCACCCTTGCCGTGGCAATGGAGGCGCGTGATCCTTATACAAAGGGGCATTCCACACGGGTGAGCAAACTCTCCATGGATTTTTGCTCCTTTCTCGGCCTGTCTGAGCGGGAGCGGGAAGAGATGAAAAAGGCGGGCATCCTGCATGATATCGGAAAGATATGCCTCAGTCAGTCCATCCTCCGCAAACCCGGGCCCTTAACAACAGACGAACAGGAAATGATTAAAACTCATGCGCTCCTTGGTGAAGATTTATGCAGACCGCTCGTCTCCATGAGAAGGATCCTCCCGGCCATCCGTCACCACCATGAGCGATGGGACGGCAATGGATTTCCCGACAGACTTGCCGGACAGGATATTCCGATCATGGCCCGCATCCTCTCGATTATGGATTCCTTCGATGCCATGGTATCGGTGCGGCCATATCGTGACCGAAGGTCGGTTAAATCCGCCCTTGATATGATGAAAAGGGAGCAGAAGAGCGGCCAGTGGGACGTCGAGTTGCTCGGATATTTTCTCAACATGATGTCTCCCGTAGCAGAGAAAGGATACCGGGTAGATGCTTAGGGTAGCCATTGCAGGCGGCAACATCGCCGCAAGCGCCCTGATTTCCCTCCTCAGGGGAGACGCAAATGTAGAGCTGATAGGAGTCTACGAGAAGAAACCTGACACACCAGGTGTCATTCTCGCAAAAAAGTGGAACTTACCGGTTTTTGATGAGATACGCTCATTCTGCTCTGCGAACCCTGAAATGGTCATTAACGTTAGCGGTGACGCACATCTCAGCGACGAAATACGGTCGGTATCAGCCGGCAAGATAGAGGTGATCGAAGGGATAGGGGCCCGGTTCCTCTGGGAGGTAATCGAGAAACAGAAAAGGGCAAAAATAGAGGCATTCAGGACACTTGAAAACCAACGGGTCATCTTCAGCCTGCTTTCAAAAATCTGCGGGGCAGATCAGTTGCCGGCTTTCCTTGAACTCCTGCTCGAAAAGGCACTCGCTTTGGTGGAAGCCCCTACCGGATGTATCGCCCTCTCTAAACATGATGAGATGAGGATCATGGTGTCCAAGGGTTTCAGCAGGCAATTTGAAATGGATGCAGTTTGGAGCATGACGCCGGGAGATATCATTGATGTGGTATTCAAGGAAAAAGAAATCCTGGCGGTGAATGATGCCCTCAAGTCAGACTACGCAGGGATAACGCCGTTCCTTGCCGGGGAGAACATACGGGCTCTCCTTGCATGTCCTGTTCTCCTGAAGGATGCACCATCCGGAATTCTCTTCATTACCGATTTTAAGCCGAGGATATTCACTGAGAGACAGAAGGCTTCCCTGAATCTTCTGGCAGGACTGATAGGAATTTGTCTTGACAGAATGGCCCTGCTCGATAAAATCGAAACTCTGAATCTTCGGTCTCAGGAACTCATGCAGGCGATCGAAAGCAAAACGCGGGAGATTGAAGAGCTGAAGGGGGACCTTGAGAAGAAGGTGACCGTAAGGACCGGGGAACTCGAAAAAATCAACAGGGAACTCGAATACGCAAATCAGCTCAAGGGAAGGTTCATCGCAAACATGAGCCATGAACTCCGAACTCCCCTGAATTCAATCATCGGATTCTCGGATGTTCTCCTGGACAGGACCTTCGGAGACCTCTCAGAAAACCAGGAACGGTATATAAAAAATATCTACACCTCGGGAAAGCATCTGCTGGAACTCATCAACAATATCCTCGACTTCGCAAAAATAGAATCCGGCAAATATGAAATGATCTATGAGACATTTCCGATCGACGATGTAATTTCTGAGGTTGTGAATACGATGAAGCCTCTTTCCGGGAATAAATTCATCGATATTCTGACGTCGATCAATGAAAACATCGACACGATAACGGCCGACAGGGTAAAACTGAAGCAGATCCTCTATAACCTCCTTTCCAATGCAATAAAATTTACGCCTGAAGGGGGTATGGTGAGGGTTTCTGTGGCACAGGAAGATCAACCGGAAAAGTACTATTTGTCTCAGGTGCCAGGCATTGAGTTCATTCGATTTACTGTACAAGATACCGGTATCGGAATAAGTCCTGAAGACAGGGAAAAGATCTTCGATGAATTTGAACAGGCAAGCTCCTCCTTTGCGACAAAATACGGCGGCGTCGGACTTGGCCTTGCCCTCACCAGAAAGCTCGTTGAACTTCACGGGGGGATGATAACGGTAGAAAGCAGCCCCGGAGAAGGGAGCACCTTCATCTTTCTCATCCCCGTTACCTCCCCTGTTGCAGAGGCGGCTGCCCCTGAAGCTCTGACGGAGGCAAGCCTCACGTTCCCATGGATGAAGGAAGGTGCCCCTCTGATCCTCGTTGTTGAGGACGACCTTGCAACCGCTGAACTGCTTACCCTGCACCTGACCCAGGCTGGCTATAAAGTTGCGCACGCATTCAACGGGCAGGAGGCGCTTGAGAAGGCAAAGACTCTTCATCCGTTCATTATCACCCTTGATGTTCTGCTGCCCAAGAAGGATGGGTGGGAGGTCCTGCAGGAACTGAAGACCGACGGTCAGACAGCAGACATACCGGTCATTATCCATTCCATCGTTGACAATAAAGACCTTGCCTTTGCCCTCGGAGCAGCGGACTATCTCATGAAGCCCCTCGATAAAGATGTCCTTATCAGAAAGCTTGAGGAGATTTCTGTTTCTAAAGGTAAAAAAGTCCTGCCGGTCTCTGTCCTGATCATAGAATCAAAAGATGAAGTCACACAGAACTTTAAGGAAATTTTTGAATCACACGGGTTCCTCATCTATACGGCGCCGACCGGGAAACGGGGCATGGAGCTCGCAGCAGTATTGAGGCCCGGGGCTATTCTTTTGAATTTTACCCTGCCCGATATGCTTGGATTTGATGTAATCAGGGAGATAAAGGAGAATCCTGCAACAAAGGACATCCCTATCTTCATCCTGACGGAAAGAGATCTTTCTGTTGACGACAGGTTATCTCTTGTGGGAAAAATTGAGCGCATCGTCCAGAAGTATTCATTTGACACAAAAGAACTGATAGGTCATATCAAGGAGCTTGAAATCCTCTATCCGAGAAGGGCCGGCCTCGTCGATGAGCTGACAGGAGTATTTAGCCACCGGTATTTTCAGATCCGGCTCGCACAGGAGGTGGAGCGCGCTACACGATACAAACTGCCCCTGAACCTCCTGCTTCTCGACCTGGACTTTTTTGATCAGTACGTAAAGAACCATGGTGATCACTACGGCAATATGACGCTGAAGAAAGTTGCCGAACTCCTGAGAAAAAATATACGGGGTTCTGATATTGTTGTACGGTACGGAGGAGATTCATTTGCCATCATTCTTCCCAATACGGTTGTCACTGCCGCCCTTTCGATGAGCAACAGATTTAATGCAATCATCAAAAATTATCCGTTCATCTATGAGGATTCCCAGCCCAAAGGGCATATTACCGCGAGCATCGGGCTGACGTTCCTTGACGGACAGACAACAGAAGAATTCATCCTCTGTGCCGGAAAGGCCCTTGCCACGGCTTTGGACAAGGGAGGGGACAGGGTAGAAGTATACTCCAGGGAACAGTATGAGCGAGAAGAGGTCGAGCAGTACTGAATACTTCTACGATACCTTTGCAAGCCCTATAGGGGTCCTGTATCTGCTCTGTTCCGGGAAGACCCTTTACGAGATCGATTTTCAAAAACCTACCGGGGCTCTCCGCAAAGGAACCGCCCCTCCTCTGCTCGAAAAGGAACTGAAGGAATATTTTGAAAACGGCAGAGAGGAATTTACCCAGAAAATAGCATTCAGGAAGGGGACAGCTTTCGAGAAGGCGGTCTGGGAAGCGCTCAGGGAAATCGCCTACGGTGAGACGCGGACATACAAATGGCTTGCTGAAACAATCGGAAAGCCGAAAGCATCAAGGGCAGTCGGCCAGGCACTCAGCCGCAACCCGATACCGATAATCATCCCGTGCCACCGTATCATCGAATCAGACGGTTCTCTCGGTGGGTACTCCGGCGGAATCGATATCAAGAGGCGGTTGCTGGATATGGAATATTACGGAAAACTTTCAAAGAAGAGCGATTCGTGAAAAAAATGGGGGGAAACATAACATGAATGAAATTGTCGTCTTCATAACTGCCCCGAAGGAAGAGGAGGCGGTAAAAATTGCATATGCGCTTGTTGAGGCAGGGCTTGCCGGCTGCGTCAATATCCTGAAAAATATCCGCTCCATCTACCGATGGGAAGGCAAAATAGAAGATGAAAAAGAAGTCCTCATGATCGCAAAGACGAAGAAGAAGCTTTTTAAACCACTCGAGAAAAAAGTGAAAGAGCTCCACCGTTATTTGGTCCCCGAGATAATTGCCGTACCGATTGTTGGGGGTTCGGCAGATTATCTTCAGTGGCTCAAGGATGTAACCGGCTGATACGATCATGATTAAGGCGGCTTTCTATCAATTCAATCCTCTGTTTGGGCGTGTTGAGGAGAATATCAACAAAGTCTTCACTGCTCTGAGAAAAGCCGATCCCGGTCTCCTCGTCCTCCCTGAATTTTTCGCAACCGGCTATCAGTTCATATCACGGGACGAAGTGGCAAAGCTTTCAGAAGAAATACCGGGAGGGTACACAACCCAGCGCCTTATAAATCTTTCCCGGAAGAAGAATCTGCATATTGTTGCGGGTCTGCCGGAAAGAGACGGCAGGAGATTTTTCAACAGCGCCATCCTTGTCGGCCCCGCGGGATTCATAGGCACATACCGCAAGACTCATCTCTTTTTCGAAGAGAAACTCTATTTCAGTGCAGGGGACACAGGGTTTCGAATTTGGGATACGGGGATAGGACGCATCGGCATCATGATCTGCTTTGACTGGTTTTTCCCCGAATCAATGCGGGTTCTTTCACTCATGGGAGCGGACATTGTTGCACACCCTGCAAATCTCGTGCTGCCCTATTGCCCTCTGGCAATGCCGGTCCGGTGCCTGGAGAACCGAGTTTACGCCGTCACTGCAAACCGTATCGGGGAAGAGAAAAGAAAAGAAGAACAGGCCTTGCGCTTCATCGGTCAAAGTCGCATCGTTTCACCGGAAGGCAACGTTCTGGTCACTGCCGATGCACATGAAGAAGCTCTCATGGTAATCGAACTGGACCTTGAAAAAGCAAGGAACAAGGCTTTGAATCCCGCAAACAACCTCTTTACCGACCGGAGGCCTGAGATGTACTTGAATCTGACAGAACAGAAATTTTGAACACCCATTACTGGCCGAAGACAATCTTTGAGGCTAAAGCTGTCCAGAGCACTCTCAAGAACAAAGTCAGAATAATCCCCCTAAGGAAGAAACCCCGATACCTTGCCAGTGTTGACGCAGCGTTTAACGGTGACAGGGTCATCGGTGCAGCATGTCTCTACCGTTATCCGGAGATAATGCTTGTTGATGAAACATATGCGGAATTGAGGAATCTGTTTCCGTATGTCCCGGGATTTCTCAGCTTCAGGGAAGGTTCGGTTATTATCAAGTCTATCGGGCAATTACCGATCAAACCTGATCTCATTCTTTTCGACGGGCAAGGCATAGCGCATCCCCTCGGATTGGGGCTTGCATCTCATATGGGGGTAGTTCTGAATATACCTGCAATCGGATGTGCAAAATCGCGGCTGGTCGGGGAATACAAAGAACCAAAAATGGAGAAGGGTTCGTGGTCCCCCCTTCTCTATAATGGTAATGTAGTTGGCGCTGTGCTGAGGACAAAGGATAGCGTCAGGCCTCTTTTCATTTCGCCCGGCCACAGAATTGACCTGCAGACTTCAATCGAAATTGTCCTGAAATGTATCACTAAATACAGAATCCCCGAACCCTTACGGAGGGCAGATTTCTTATCAAAAAGAATTAAAAGAGAAATAAGAGAACCCCACTTTGGGAAAGGGGGGTAAGGGGAGATTTTTGGGAAAAATGAAGATATTCATAGTGAACTCTGCTCGAATGGTTATCATTCCCGCTTGGCGGGAATCTTTAGATTATTCAGGATATAGATATTCTGCGGGAATAATGTAATCTCGATCAGCAGGTCAAATGCAAAGCTGCGATAACTTTCCTCTCCTTCTGTAGTGCATGAAAAAGATCGATTGCTTTCCCTGTTCGTTCGATATGAACATGAATGCCTTTTGACTCAAGATGCGTTATGGTTTCCTTCGGGACTTTCATCACCCCGAGGGCCCCGGTTCCAATGATGACAGCCTCCGGATTGGCAGCGATCGCTTCTTTCAAATCCTCAGCATGCAGCGTATGACCTTCTTTCCGCCACCAGGAAGCATCAACCCGGCCAGGATAAATGATGACATCTGATGTATACGTATTGCCGTCAATGACAATCTTTCCCCAGGAATAATGGTCGACCTTCATTTCACGTTGATCCACCTTGTGTGTTATTCTGTGTTATTCTATATAGTATCATACGGGAGTGTATAGGGCTCTGGTGTCCCTCCCGGACTTCAAATCCGGTGTTGCCTGTTACAAACGGGCAGGGTGGGTTCGATTCCCACACGCTCCCGCCAATGTTTTCTGCAATATTAGTCAGTTACATATTAAGAATACTCCGAAAAACCTTCCGTAATTGTGGGGGAACCGATCATCAGGATGTTGTGAACGCAACATTTGAGTTTGAATTGGTGGCAAGGCTTTCGTAGAATAACAAGACTACCCATCCGTATATTATTGGTTGGTTTTATTGATCACGATCAGAAAGGAAAAAAAAGAGAAGAGAAAATGTGGAAAGATGATATATCTTTCTTGAAAGACAGATATCAAGAAATTATGAGCGGCAATGAATTATAAAAAGAGTATCGGTGAACTTCAAGATTTGATTTTTGAAAACTTATTAAGTCCAGACGACGATCGATTTATTTTTGGTTGTTGGCTTATAGTATTCCTGGAAAAATCATCGGGTGAGCAAGATCGGACAATAATAAAAAAAGCTGTTTTGGATAGAAGAAACCTGTTCAGGAAATTCCAAGAGACACTTCAGTATTATCATACGCAAATTTATGTATTTCTCATTCTGTGTCTGATACTGGATATTGAACCAACCGAAGAAGAAATAGATCTCGGCATGAGCGAGCTGTCTGTCACACCGGAAGATAAGCAAATGGCACAGGAATTTGTTGATCGAGTCAAATATTCACGGATATTACAGAATTGATCTGATTTCGCGGCAAATATGGGAAGAATTTCAAAACTAATTGTGTTGTCTGTCCTGCTGGTTTTTGTTTTAAGTATTTCAATTCATGCTGCGACATGGGAATTTCTTGGTAAGACAGTCGATGGAAGTATTTATTATTATGATAGAAGTTCAGTTCAATACCTCACAGGGAATATTGTGCGGTTCTGGGGGAAAGAGATTCCAAGCGAAAGCGCGAGAAAAGAGAATATGATAGAACTTGGCTTCAAATATCTCGGTTATCTCGATGGCAAATTTATGAAATACAGTAGTCATAAAGTATTAGCGGAGATAAATTGTTCCAAAGAACAAATAAGAACTTTAAGTTATGTAATTTTTGACTTGGAAGGGAATATTATAGGGTCATTGAATGAATCTTCAGCTTGGGTCCGCATAGTTCCAGAAAGTATAGTAGAATTAGCTTCTGATAAATTATGTCGTCAAAAGGGCAGGAAATAGAGGACAGGCAGAGGGCTAAGGGGGATTCGCTTTGACAAAGTATTCTATAGTAGGAGCTATAATCGCATTTGCAGTTACTCATTATATTCTCAAATTGAGTCTTATACCGACAATCCTGGCGACGGCTGCTGGAGGGATTCTTGCCCAAGTTATAGCTACTTTATTGGTGAAGACGAAAGAAGGTAGCAAAGAGACTTCACAAAGAGATTAAAAAGGAACTGAGCACTAAAGTTTAGAAAGGAGAATATTATGGACATTGGAGATGCACTACGATTAGTAAAGGATAAATATGTCGAAGAAGAAAAAGGAGTAACTACGGGTAAACTCGCCAACAAATACAAAGATGCGTGCAATCAATATCCAGTATTAATGGCCACCGCCCAACATATATGGGCCAAGGAGCTTTCCAAAGATTTGTCCTGAGTTATTGCTAACAGCGTGTATGTCTTCCCGATATCCACAGAACTTTGAGCACCGATGCCGCTGCGTTGTCCACATAGATAGTGATATCAGTGGGCATGCAATATTACGTTGAATATTCACTGAAATCAGCGCACCCCATATAAGAAGCTATAACGTCAGTATTGACAAAAGAGTATCGTTATTAATACACTTGTATTATACATATGTATTAATATTTGGGAGAAACCATGAACGATTCAGATGAAGGCAATACAAAAGACATTCTCTTTGTCGCCGCTATTAAGGTTTTTGCGAGAAAAGGATATAAGGGAGCAACTGTCAGAGAAATCTGCAAGTTAGCCGGAGCGGCGAATCTGAACTCGATCAACTACTATTTTGGGGGGAAGGAAAATCTTTATAAAAGCATTCTTGACAGTATTTTTTCAGATTATCAGAAACGGAAAGATAGTCAGCCCACACTGAAACGGAAAAAGAGCACGACCGAAGAACGACTGAGGAGTTTCATTCATATTTACTGTGAAATGCTATATGCCGGTGGCGAATTGGCCACTGATCTATCAACGATCTTCATAGCTGAAATGTCGCGTCCATCCTCTTACCTGAGTAAAATGGCGAAAAAGTATATGGTTCCTCAAGCTGAAGAACTCACGGCAATATTACAGGATATCCTTGGCCCGAATACATCAATGCACACTGTCCGCGACTGCGGGATCAGTATCGTTGGTGCAATTGGCTATTATGGATTTACCTGGCCTCTGTTATCACAAATTTACTCTGATCTCCCCAATATGCAGCGTTATTACACACACCTGGCCGATCATGTATTTCAATTCTCTTTGGGTGGACTCAAGGCTGTAAGAAAAACTATTGCCAGAGGCGATAAATTGCCAAGCAGAAATAGCAAAAAAGGAATACCTTGATGGATGAAGGCAAGCTGTCTGAACTGCTTCTGGATGAGGTGAGACTTAGAATTGTTGAACCTCACCTTTACTCGACGTATTCTTCTCATGGTAATCATAACTCTTATGACAGGTCCTTTGGAGCTCTTTACGATATCATAGCCTGTAACCGTTTCTACAATCGACTTGTCTGGGGATATCGGACCGGTGCATTTCATTCCTTTTGCCTTGATGCTCTTGGGTCAGCAACCGATGGATGGGTGCTCGATGCGGGGTGTGGATCCTTAGCCTTTTCTGCGAAAGCATATTCAAGAGATACTGATCGCCCGGTTATTTTCCTTGACCAATCGATAGGATTGCTGCGCTTAGCAAAATCAAGGATAATCAAGCTGAACGGAAGTATCCCTCAGAATATGGTTTTCGTGCATGGGGATGCACTTCAACTGCCGTTTAAGCCCAGAAGCTTCAGCACAATAATCTCCTTGAACTTGGTGCACGTTGTCGAGGATATACAAAAGTTATTATTTGGATTGAAGAATGTATTAACAAACAATGGGTTCATTTCATTGACAACTCTTATAGAAAATAATCGACTTGCTGACAGGTATCTCCATATTTGGGGTAAGGCTGGTGAACTGTTTCCTCGAAACATAGCCCAGCTAACCAGTGTGCTGAATGCACTTGGGATGTCAGTCAAACAGCAGATCGAAGGAAATATGGCATTCATATCTTGTAAATGAGAGTTTGTCCATGGGAAGGTTCGCACATATATTGCCTCAGGTACTGTTCAGCGTGATCACGCCGCCATTGCTGATACCGAGGATAGCGAGATTATCCCTTACGCGTTTCTTAGTTTCTTTTTGTTTTGGTCGAGCATATGGCAATCGTTATCAGGACATCATTGATGCTTTTCAGGGAAAATATGGCTCAGCAATGGCGGAAGGAATTGCGAAAGCCAAAGAGATGTCTGGAGATAACATTGGCATCGTCGCAGATTGTGGGACAGGCACGGGCTTTGTAACCAGACAGGCAGCAGAGCAATTTCCAAATGCGACCTTTCTTGCCTTTGACATCTTGCCTGGCATGCTTACTCAGGCACGCAACAACTGCAAGGATATTCCCACAGATGTTTTTTATGTGCAGGCGGACTCTTTTGCTTTACCACTTGCCGATCAATCTATAGACCTTATCCTGGTTCAAAATACGATCCCTTGTTTTGCGGAATTTGCACGGGTATGTCGTCCAGGCGGAATTGTCATTTATGTGGATACTTCGGCAGGATGGATCACGAACTTGGCTCAGTGGCTTGTCGAGAAAAACAGACTATTTGAAAAAATCATTAGTAAACGAGTTGAGACGGGCTTCTACATCATTGCTCTAAAAGCTGGTAATGAAAAAGAATCAAAGAAACCTTGCATTGAGGGGGAACCCAGACATCAAAAACTTATCAGATTCCTCCGCTGTCCACTGGATAAAAGCAATCTGTCAACGGAAAGGGATCATTTATTATGCCAGCGGGGCCATCAATATCAATTCCATGACGGATTCCCGGTAATGCTGACGAAAAATAACTCTTTGCAGTAGTAAGAATTTGAAATGAAAAAGGATTATACAGTGATGAATAAAAATGACCTTCAATTGGAACTAAAACGTCTGCGAGACTGCCTTGAGGATCTTGAGGAAACAATGCAGTTTAATCTCACCCATACATCTGCCCATATCAGTGGGCAACAAGTAAAAAAAGATGAGGAGAGTCTTGGTATGCTAAAACATGAAATTGCTACTTTAGAGCAGATATTATCTCAGAGATAAGCAGCATTTAATATTCCATGAGCCATACTTTGGAAAAATTAAGGAATGCGTTTAATCGCTGTTAACACTTGATAGGAAAATCATGAAGATAAATTCAAAGAGATTTGCAGAAGAATGGTTTGAATCATGGAACTCACATGATCTGGATAGAATATTATCTCACTATAGTGATAATGTCGAAATCACTACACCAATGATTAAAGTTGCCACGGGAATAGAAACCGGAACACTAAAAGGAAAAAGAAATATTAGAGAATACTGGGAAACGGCATTGAAGAAAGTGCCAGATTTGCATTTTGAATTGAAAGAAATAACAGAAGGAGTGGAATCTGTAGCTATTTATTATCAATCGGTTTTTGGAAAAATGGCGATTGAAGTAATGTTTTTTGATGATGCAGGCAAAATAAATAAGGTAATAGCGCATTACAGTAGAGTAGAGAACTGGCGTAGTAGCTAAAGGCTCTATCTCCAGTTCCCCCTCATCAGTAGGGTCGAGGACTGGCGCGTATCAGAGGAATTCTGCACGTCTCCAGCCCCCGCCTCGTCAAACATAGCATGCAGATTTCCCGCACTATGCTTTCCTTTCGGCTTCACTACAAGGGTTATGGTGCCTATTTGCCGGCAGTGCTTTTGAGTCCGTAGTACCTCACCTTATAATCAGCATAAAGCCTGAGGTGACAGTAAAACCAGTCTCTACTCCACCTGTCCCAGCCAAAGCCCTTACGTTTTCGAGATCTCATGAGATGACGTCTTATTTTCTTCTCGACCCAATCCTTTACATAACTAAAACATCGACTGGAATGCCCTATCCGAAAGTAATTAACCCAGCCTCGGAGTTTCGGGTTGATCAACTCAATCACGCGTTCAACAGGTTGAGACATGAATCGCTGGAAAATCTCTTTAAGATTTCTCAAGAGATTTGTCCGCGCCTTCATCCTCGGGGTGATGCGTAGCCCCCATTTCCCACTGAGTGTTATAATCCTCCGTATGTCGAACCCCACAAAGCTAAAGCTCTCCCCTTTCGTCAGGTCTACGACTTGGGTCTTTTCTTCGTTAACTTTTACATCCAGTCTCGCCAACTCTTCAAGAAGTCGTCGATATGCCCTCTGTAGTAACCAGTTCCAACGTCGATACCCGTCTACCAGTATCACAAGGTCATCTGCAAAGCGAGCGTACTCGATATAGGTAAAGCCAGATTTACCCGTCACCGCCTTCGCCTTCTCAAGCATCCTATCCACCTCATTTAGGTAGATATTTGACAAGAGGGGTGAGACTACCCCACCCTGTGGAACTCCACGCTTACCGCTAGCTTTTAGTATGAGTCGCAGCAGCCACATCACTTTGTAATCGTCGACCCTTCTGGCTATCTTTTTCAACAATAGGTCATGACGCACCGTATCAAAATACGCCTTGAGGTCAACATCGATGACTTGTGTCTTATTGTGAACGATCGCATCTGCGATTCGGTGCACCGCCTGATGCGCCGTTCGTTTCGGGCGATACCCGTATGAACCCTCCTGAAAGTCAGCTTCAAAGATCGGTTCAAGAACAAGTTTAAGCGCTCCCTGCACTATTCGATCACGGATAGTCGGTATCCCAAGAATACGTAATTTCCCATTTCCTTTGGGTATTTCTTTCCGTCGATTTCGCATAGGCAGGTATCTCCCTGAAAGTAGTTCTCTCTGTATACTCAGAAGAAACTCTTCGCGACCGCTTCCCTCAATGGCTTCAAAGGTGACACCATCAGTTCCAGGTGCCCCATTATTCTCTTTGGCCATGACGTAGGCAGCTTGGAGCACCTCCATCTTGCATACATGAACGTACAATCCCCAAAACCGATGCTGCTTGTCGGCTTTCGCCTTGACGTATATTCTCCTCCTCAGGTCCTGCAGACTAACGGATGTCTTTGTCATCTCATCCCTGCCTTCCATTGTTGTTAGAGAAATGCCAAAAGTAGGGCCTCTTCGCTCCACAAGCATTACCCTGCTTCATCGCTACTACTGGCCCATCCGTCACCCTTCCGCCTTCAGTCCACTTCCCAGTGTCTCCGGTTATAGGACTTACCTTGCTCCGGCGATTTCTCGCCGGGGCAGTTAGGGCTTCTCCAGTTGCTCGGTGTGTCCTTGCTGCCATGCCGCCGTTATCACCCCACTGAAGTGGAATAACCGTTTCAATCAGTTTTCGGTTATCCATGCTGCCTTCGCCCTACGGTTGAAAGCTCGGCCTTCAGGGCTCCGTATTTTCGGGGCCACCTCCACGTTCACTTTCGTTGCGGCCTGGCAACTCGTTATCATCCTTCAGATGACAGTGTCGATGGGCTTCAGGATATCGGTTTCCCTTTACCCTGCCATCCTAACTACATGGCTTCTGACTGTTGCCATGGCAGGACTGTCTCCTGCTGAACACACCAGCCTTTGCTGGACACACAACCGTACGTTCGGTTTTCCCGAATACGGCTTTCCAATCATCTTCTTCCAGAGGCGTTCACAGTTTCCTTCTGCTTGGCACTCTGGTATAGCCTTCTCCGAAGATTCCCGATTTAGAGGAGTTAATAGTCTGCCTAAGGCTGACAATCTCCTTTCCTTCTCTCCTTCGGAGACATGATGAAGGTATTGCCCCTTCCCTCTCCCAAAGTTATGTTGTCTTTGAGATACCAGCGGTAATATGAGCAACTCCGACTCCCTTATAGACCCGGTGAAACTTCGGCTTTCCTTATATCCACCAGTTGCTCCCGTTATCATCGAGACATCGATAAGGGTCTCCCGCGTTCATTCTCGTATGGCTTCCCCTGCGTGTCGCCCCTGTTACCCCGGAAGTCCATCTATCGGTTACGGTAGTTTTCGTTAGGATAGATGCTTCGGTCTTCCCCAATGTAGGAACAGGGTCGACAACTTCATTCTGTTTTGTCGAGGCTACATCCAGAGTTCGCTCTCGCTACAACCCGCAGGTTCGCTCAGCTCCCTCTCGGAGCCTTTGTCAAGAAACTCAGTGCTTCAGGTTACCCTTTACACCTCCTTCAAGCTACGTGGGTGAACTACCCAATTCCCACGACCGGACTTTAACCGGCAAGTCATACGTTTTACACGGCATGCCCTACGAACAAACATCTACGGCATAATATGAGCAGTGAGAATTACTGATTGTAATATGCAAAAGATACTGATATTTTAGTATTTTTTAACAATTTCTTATCTTATTCAAAACTGTAACCGTGGAGATCAATTTCTATTTGGAATGCTTTTCTAATCATCTCACGATAATATGGAGGTAATACAGTTTGATAAGGTCGTTTATCAGAAGTGGACCCCATTGGTTGGACAGTTTTGGGGCTGATTTAAGGTGGAAACCACCATCCATCATGCCGCCAGTTTTACCGGATAACCTGCCCTTGGCAGATTCCAGTATGCCTCATGTGGTGTCCTGTCGTCCAGAGAAGAATGAGGACGCTCCTCATTGTAACGTCTGATCCATTTATCGATACCTTTCCGTGCCTCACTGCCTGTCTCAAAAGCATGTAAATAAATACACTCATATTTCAGTGACCGCCATAGCCGCTCAATCATAATGTTATCCATCCACCGACCTTTGCTGTCCATAGAAATCTTCACCTCGGCGTCCTTGAGCACCTGTGTAAAAGAAAAGCTCGTGAATTGGCTTCCTTGATCCGTGTTGAAGATGACAGGCTTACCGTATTTGGCCAAAGCCTCCTTGAGGGCTTCGACACAGAAATCAGCATCAAGGGTATTGCTGAGCCTCCAACTGAGAACCTTCCGACTGTGCCAGTCCATGACCGCCACCAGATACAGAAAGCCCTTTCTCATCGGTATGTACGTCACGTCGGAGCACCAGACCTGGTTGGGCTCCTGTATGTCTATCCCTCTGAAGCAAATAAGGATAGATCTTATGCTCAGGATGCGGTTTGCTTGTATTGGGTTTCTGATAGATCGCCATGAGTCCCATCTTCTGCATCAGCCGACGCACCCGCTTCCGGTTAACCCAGTACCCCTGACGCCGCAGATATCGGGCCATCTGTCGGGCTCCGTAATACGGCGCTTCCAGAAACTGCTCGTCTATTAGCCTCATGAGCTTCAGATTCAACTCGCTCTCCCCGGTCGCCTCGTAATACCACGAGGAGCGGCTAATCTGAAGTAATTCGCACTGCTTTGTAATACTGAGCCCCGGATCCCCCGGTTCCACCAGCTCTTTCCTCCGCTCGCGGCTCATCGACCGAAGGCTTTCGCTAAAAAATCCCGTTCCACCGTCAATTGCCCGATCTTAGCGTGCAACTCCTTGACCTGTACCTCGTGAGCTACGTCATCCCGACTTGGCTTCCCTGCAAATACGTCACTAAGCCCTTTCAGTGCCTGTTTCTTCCAGTCGCTTACCTGATTGGGGTGAATATTGAACCGCGCTGCGATCTCTGCAATCGTTGATTCTTCCTTCAACGCCTCGCGTGCTACTTTTGCCTTGAATTCCGCCGAATACCTGTTCCTTTTCGTCTTGCTCATCCCGGTGTGACCTCCTTACGCTTGTCGTATTTTACACCTTATACGACTGTCCGATTTCAGGGGTCCACCTCTATCTTTGCGATATTGACTTTTTGCATAAATGTTTAGAGTGCCTGAAAAGGGTATCCCCAGATTGCTAAAAATTATTTTCAATTCCTCAGAAAGATTTTCGTATTTACCGACATAATCAACAATGATATGTTTATGATTAAGATTGTCAGTATATAAAGGATAGTTAAAAGGAATTAGATATCCCTTACGTATCCAATCCTCAAAGGTAAGTTTATTTCCAAAAAATAAATAATTTACAGAGTGATACTGTGATATCATTTTATCCCAGGGATTCCTTTCAAAACAAAACTTGAAATAATCATTCCAAATTTTTTTATTAACCCTATTTTTTACAATAAAGGCAGGCATATGATTGTAGAATCCTGCATAATTTCTTGGTATATGTCCAACTTCTGCAGGTCCGACTGGCGTAAAAATATCATCCTCAGCACATAAGTCTGAAAGATACACTTCAATACTTGTACCTGCCGTTTTAAATGTCTTTACGAAAATAAATTTATACTTG
>CAVQRT010000016.1:0-39743 GCA_963715195.1 Thermodesulfovibrionales bacterium
GAAGCTAAGCGTCTGGTAGATATTGAGAAAATCTGAGGACTTTATAGGGGGAACCCGAAGTTACGCACTTAAAGTACTGAAAATTTATTCCTTACTTACAGGTATTGGAATTATTTTGTTACTACTTATGGGAGTAGATGGATTTCAAGCTATCGTGCATACCCTTGCAGCAGTGTCCACTGGTGGATTCTCAAGTTATGATAACAGCCTTTTGGGTTTAGGATCATGGGCACCACAAGTCGCTGTTTCCATCATATCGCTCACTGGTGCGCTATCATTCATTCTCTTTCTATCGAACTTATAGGAAAGGCTGGAAAACATTTTGGAAGGATCTTGAGGTTAGAGCACTGTTCATCTCGGTGCTCATAGTAATGTTATTCCTCTTCTTACTCATGAGGTTCAAGATGGGAATTCCCTTGCTGGAATCACTTCGAAATGCTCCTCTCCTGGCTTTATCAGCCCAAACAACCACGGGTTCTCAGTCCTTTAAATGTGCCAGGGCTTGATCCTGCGGCAAAGCTGATCTTAGCAGTTTCAATGATAGTAGGCGGATGTATAGGCTCCACTGCCGGTGGCTTTAAGATATTCCGTTTGCTCATACTCATAAAGGTTATGAAGCTGGCTCTTGTTCGAACAAGCCAACCAGAACATGCGGTAATGGAACCGAAGCTTTCAGGACAGAAGATCGGAAATGAGGAAATACAAAGAGCCATGTTATTAATATTGTTATTTATTCTTATAGTTATAGCGTCTTGGATACCTTTTATCATTATGGGTTATGAACCAATAGATTCATTATTTGAGGTTGTATCAGCAGTCGGTACTGTCGGTCTCTCATCAGGCATTACAAGCTCCGATCTTCCTGCATTGCTCAAGGGCATCCTGTGTGCAGATATGTTAATGGGAAGACTTGAAATAATTGCACTTTTGATAATACTATACCCGAGAACATGGTTCGGGAGGAGGGTTAAATCGACATGAGAATTGCCTTTGTTGGTGCGAGTAAATTAACGCTAATGACAGCCCGGTACCTTCTTGAGCATAAACATGAAGTGATTATTGTCGAAAGCGATAAAAATGTTATCGATGAACTTTCAAGTGAACTTGACTGTGGATTTTTGCACGGAGATGGAAGCAGACCAGAACTCCTTCGTGAACTTTCTCCTGAACAAACCGATTTTCTTTTTTGTTTAACTGAAAATGATCAAACCAATATTATCGCAAGTCTCGTTGGGCGTTCACTGGATTTTAAAACAGTGATAACGAAGATTGAAAACCAGGAATTCGAGCATATCTGCACCGAGTTAGGATTAGAGCATACGATTATACCAACACGGACAATCAGCCGCTTCCTTATTGACATGTTATCAGGGAAGGATATTCTGGAGCTTTCAACAATGATAAAAGATGAAGCCCGATTCTTCAGCTTTATTGCCCGTGATGAAGATGAACAGGAGATTAGTGCACTACAATTACCTGAAACAGCGCACGTGATCTGCTATTACCGTGAAGGGAAATTTATGCTTGCTGACAAAGACGACAAGCTAAAAAAGGGAGACGAAGTTGTTATCCTTACGCACAGCAAGAATCTGCCATCTCTTAGAGAACGTTGGACATAGGATATATCCTTGCAACTGTGTAAAGGGACAAAGGATACAGTAGAAATAGCATTTTACTCATAAGCCTAAAATATAAAATTTCACATTTACATAATACATAGATTTTTCTAAAGCTAAAGAGATGGAAGACTTCATAACCAAATCATTTTCTGATCCTATAGTGCAAAAAATTTTTATTGCTCTCATTGGCATAATAGTTATAAATGTTATATTCCGCTTACTCAAGAGATATCTCGGTCGTCAAATAAAGGATACAAATAACCGTTACCGGATACGAAAATTCATCTCATTCATTGGATATCTTATCGTAATCTTATTTGTCCTCACTACCTTTAGAGCACATTTGAAAGATATCCATATAGCTGTCGGCATAGCAGGTGCCGGCATTGCTTTTTCACTCCAGGAAGTTATTGTCAGTCTCGCAGGATGGATAGCTATTTCATTTGGTAATTTCTATAAAACCGGAGACCGTGTTCAACTGGGTGGAATCAAGGGAGATGTTATTGACATCGCAATGCTCCGAACTACTCTTATGGAAATCGGGGACTGGATAGGGGGTGATCAGTACAATGGACGTATTGTGCGTATTGCCAACAGCTTTGTATTTAAAGAACCGGTTTTTAATTATTCAACGGACTTCCCTTTCCTCTGGGATGAAATCACTGTGCCTGTAAAACATGGAAGCGATTTTCGACTTGCAAAAGATATCTTTCAGCGCATTTTGAATGAAATTACAGGAGATTTTACGAATAATGCACAAAATGCTTGGAAAGAAATGGTAAGCAAATACCTTATTGAAGCTGAAAGTGTAGAACCTGCAGTTATTATGATTATCAATGATAATTGGTTAGAATTTACCCTCAGATACGTTGTTGATTTTAAAAAGCGCCGCTTCATAAAAGATAAAATCTTTACCCGCATCCTTGAGGAATTTGAAAAGACTGATGGTCGTGTAGCCATAGCTTCAACAACTTTCCAGCTTACTGATGCGCCAGCATTCGATGTCAGAATTACTAAGGAGACAAAATGAAGGGGCTTTTCCCTGATATTCAAGCTCTATTTGGGCTATAGGCATATTAGCGGGAGCTGTAATTATAGGATTAGCCCTACACTACATCTTTTTTCAAATTGTTACACGTCTAATCAAGCACACTTCTGTTAATCTGTACGAAGCATTACATAAGCAGAGTCAAAGACCTTCACGTGTTATTTTTTTACTCATAGCCATTTATTTTTCTCTCACTTTTACTGAAATCTATCCGAAAGTTAGCGATATCATTGATAAAGTTTTTGTCGTTTTTTTGATCAGCTCGATAGCATGGTTTATTATAAAGCTAACGGCTGTGCTCGAGAACCTCATTCTCAGCAAATATGAAGTTGATGAAAAAGACAATCTGCAAGCAAGAAAGATATATACCCAAGTTAGAATCATACGAAAAATACTCGTTGTCATTATCATAATAGTCGCCTTATCAGCTATTCTCATGAGTTTTAAGCAGTTTCGCCAACTGGGTACAGGTATTTTAGCTTCTGCAGGACTTGCAGGTATCATCATTGGGTTTGCTGCCCAGCGCACCCTTTCAAATCTTCTGGCTGGAATCCAGATAGCTATAACACAACCCATACGCATTGATGATGTAGTAATAGTAGAAAATGAATGGGGGAAAATCGAAGAAATAACATTAACGTATGTAGTCGTTAAGATATGGGATTTACGCCGGCTGATATTACCAATTAGTTATTTTATTGAAAAGCCATTTCAGAACTGGACAAGGGTCTCAGCGGACCTGTTAGGGACTGTTTACTTATATGTTGATTATTCCGTGCCAGTTGAAGAGATACGGAAAGAATTGCATCATATTTTACAGAACGCTCAATGGGATGGACTTGTCTGGGGGCTACAGGTAACCGATACAACAGACAAAACAATGCAACTTCGTGCCCTTATGAGTGCACCAGATGCCTCGAGTGCATGGAATTTACGTTGTGAAGTGAGAGAAAAACTCGTTGAGTTCATTCAACAGAAATATCCGAATGCTCTACCAAAATTACGAGCAGAAATACAAGAAAATGATCCCCTAAAACCAGCTTCTGGTGAAGTCCAAAAGTAGTACCGACTGGGAGATCGGATTTCAAACGGCAATCCGTAGGAAGCAGCATTTTTTGAAGTGCGCAGTACTATGGTATGCCGTGTAAAACGTATGACTTGTTGGTTCAAGTCCGACGGCTGGAATTTGGTAGTTCGCCCGCATAGCTTGAGGGAGGTGTGAAGGGTAACCTGAAGCACTAAGTTTCCTGACAAAGGCTCCGAAAGGGAGTTGAGCAAACCTGCGGGTCGCAGCGAGTAGCGAACTCAGGTGTAGCCTCGAAATGCACAATGGAGTTGTCGACCCTCTCATAGACAGGGGAAGACCGACGCATCTATCCTAACAAAAACTACCGTAACCGATAGATGGGCTCCCGGGGTAACAGGGGTGACACGCAGGGGAAGCCATACGACAATGAACACGGGAGACCCTTATGGATGTCCCGATACTATTGGGACAACTGGTGGATATAAGGGAACGAAATTCCACTGGGTCTATAAGGGAGTCGGAGTTGCCCATACTACCGTTTGGATCTCAAAGACAACATAACTGTGAGAGAGGGAAGGGGCAATACCTTCATCGCGTTTCCGAAGGAGAGAAGGAAATGGAGATTGCGGTAACGCTATAAACTCCTGACTATTCCGGGAACTTCGGAGGAGACTATACCAGAGAGCCAAGCAGAGGAGAATTGTGAAAGCCTCTGGAAGAAGATGATTGGAAAGCCGTGTGCCCGAAAAGGGCACGCACGGTTTGATGTGGCAGGGGATGGAGAAGTGCTATGGATTATACTGTAGTAACTCGCCATTCCTTGACCCTACTGGACTACGGTACTCCGCGGTGACTCCGTGATATATTGTTCAGAAGTATGCTCGCCCTTCAAAGACTCTCTGGGACTTGTATTAGCAATATCAGTAAGCGGATGAATGTCTCAGGAATTCTGCATCTTCCTCCGGGATTGAAGGGTTAATGTTGATGCCTGAACCGATCTCGAAGCCGGCGCGCGTCATGAGTCGCGGCAATATCTGCAAGTACCAGTGCAATTGGAGTGTCAAGATTTTTTCGCACATTTTGTGTGGTGTCCTCGATCTGGCTTCCATTACGCTGCTGCTAGTTCCCTGAGTTGCTCGTCTATCCGGTCCATCTTCAAATACTGTTTGATACCCCACCTTGTTCCTGCAATGTGCCTGAGTCTGGCTGCAACAAGCATAAGTGCCGAGTTACCGTCCGGGAAACAACCAACTACCCGAGTACGCCGGCGGATCTCCCTCATAATCCGTTCGAGAGGATTATTGGTACGGATACGGAGCCAGTGTTCGCTGGGAAACTCATAATACCGTAATGTCTCCTCGATTCCATCACGAACGATCTCAGCTGCTTTACCCAGTTTCATCTCCTCAAGCTTCTTAACAACCATCGTCGCCTTCTTCAAAGCCTCCTTCCGATCTTCCTGGGCATGTATTGCCTTCAGCATCGCTACAACTGCTTTCACTTTTCCCTTCGGTACCACGGTAAAAACATTACGGTAAAAGTGCACCATGCACCGCTGCCATGAGGCCTCAGGATAGAACTCGCCCAATGCCTCTATAAGCCCAAGACACTTGTCCGTGATAAAAAGCCTGGCGCCACTGAGCCCGCGCTCCTTGAGATATCTCAAAAAGGCTACCCAACTCGCCTTGTCCTCCTTCGCCCCTTCTGCTACCCCAAGAATATCACGATACCCGCCCTCATCAACTCCCACGGCCACCAGTACCGCAACAGTCTTTACCTCTCCTCCCCAACTGCGCTTCAGTGCTATACCGTCAAGATAGACGTACGGATGACTTCCCTCTATGGGCTTCTTCCTCCACGTCTCAATAGTTTTATAGATCTTGGCATTCAGGTCAGATACGGTACCCGGACTTACTCTCGTACCCCATAATGCCTCTGTGATATCTTCAACCCTTCTGACTGATACTCCAGCCAGATACATCTGCACCAGCGCTTCTTCTACCGATATCTCCCTGCGCCGATATCGCTCGATCACCGCTGTCTCAAAAGGCAAGTTCCTCAGTTTCGGTACCTTCAGCGTCACCTCTCCAGAACTCGTTTGCAATCCCCTTGTGTAATGCCCAGCCCTTGTGTCTTTCCGTTGCGGCGTTCGTTCATATCTTTTTGCATTACAAAGCCTGTCAGCTTCTTCACGTAAAAGGGTATTGAGGGTCTCCTCCACCGCACTCCTCACTACTTCCCCCACATGTGACCTTACTTGCTCTTCGTCAATTTTGATAATCCTTCCCTTTTTTGGTGTACAATGCGTCTGAGCCATGGTGTGCCTCCTCTGGTTTTTTTGTTTCTGGCGAAACTACATTACCAGATTCAGAGGACACCATGACTCAATTGTGCGAAAAATATCGTACGTTATCCAATTGAGGTTCATTCGCCCTGTAACGCACTGACGTATTGATCACGTAGTTATAATCAGGGTCTCCGAGTTTTTGATAATATTTTGCGAGCGTATCCCTTAGGATGCTGGTCAGATCTCCTTTCTCAGCATCCGATATGTTTCCGAAATCCGCTTTATGTATCTTGGGCATGATCCAAACTTCAAAGGGCACCTCAGCTGCATAAGGCACAAATGCTGCAAATGAGTCATTTTCGGATACAATGCGCTGAACATGATTTAGCTCATATGCAAGCACATCACAGAAAATACACTTCCCCCATTCATCGAAATAGTGCTGCGCTTCCTCTTCGCGCCATCGTATGTGATGGGGCACCATTCCGGTTGCAATGATTTGTGAGTGAGGATGAACAAGTGAAGTACCGGCACGGAGACCGTGATTTCTAAATATGATAATCATCATGTTCTCATCCTGTTTCATGAGATCGACGTATCTCCTATGATAGGTCTCAATCACAAACCCAATTTCATCGGCTGCCATGATGCCCAGTTGCCGATTGTGGAAAGGAGTTTCAATAACTACCTCATGATGTCCGTAACCCTGTATTGCAAGGTAAATACCCCTGGTGACCCGCTCCAGACTGCCCTGCGGTGTAAGAGCCGGGTACTTGTTCGGAACGACCTTTGTCTTCCATTCACCCTTAGTGTCCCTTATTTCCATGATTACCGACGGCAACTTATGTTCATTTCCCTTGCAAAATGGGCAGTTATTATCATGTGCCGGTACGTCTGATTTGCTTGCACGCATGTGAAAGTCCTTGGGTCTCTTTTTTCTCGCAGGTGAATAGATTACCCATTGCTTTGTTATCTTGTTCTGTCGAATATCACTTATTTCCATATACACCCTCCCTGATGTTTCATAATTGTCAGCACTTTAAAGTTTTATGTGAACTGCTTATCTATATGAGAATTAGAAGGTTATCATTTCAGAAAGAAGAACTGACCATACATAAGGATAAAATAATTTATTACAGATGTCCGTTTCAAGATAGATTAAACAGAAGATGACGCTTTCAGTTTTGCGTATTTCTATGGTATGCCGTGTAAAACGTATGACTTGTCGGTTAAAGTCCGACCGTGGGAATTTGGTAGTTCGCCCACGTAGCTTGAGGGAGGTGTAAAGGGTAACCTGAAGCATTAAGTTTCCTGACAAAGGCTCCGAAAGGGAGTTGAGCAAACCTGCGGGTCGCAGCGAAAGCGAACCTAGATGTAGCCTCGAAATGCACAATGGAGTTGTCGACCCTCTCATACAAAGGGGAAGACCGAAGCATCTATCCTAACAAAAACTACCGTAACCGATAGATGGACTCCCGGGGTAACAGGGGTGACACGCAGGGGAAGCCATACGACAATGAACACGGGAGACCCTTATGGATGTCCCGATACTATCGGGACAACTGGTGGATATAAGGAAACGAAATTCCACTGGGTCTATAAGGGAGTCGGAGTTGCCCATAGTACCGCTTGTATCTCAAAGACAACATAACTTTGAGAGAGGGAAGGGGCAATACCTTCATCATGTTTCCGAAGGAGAGAAGGAAAGGAGATTGCGGTAACGCTATAAACTCCTGACTATTCCGGGAACTTCGGAGGAGACTATACCAGAGAGCCAAGCAGAAGAAAATTGTGAAAGCCTCTGGAAGAAGATGATTGGAAAGCCGTGTGCCCGAAAACGGCACGCACGGTTTGATGTGGCAGGGGATGGAGAAGTGCTATGGATTATACTGTAGTAACTCGCCATTCCTTGACCCTACTGAAATGTGCTACTCGATAATGACTCATTGGTGCGTTGACTCCAGAAAGAACTGATGGAATATCACAGAAAAGATGAAGGAAATTTCATTTGCTCTTCATGCTTTTTTTTTATAAATTATACGAAGGATAAATTCTAGATTTCGGAGGAGATAGATATGAAGAAATTCGTTAGCCTTATGTTACTTGTTTTAAGGGAGGCTTAGAATGAAAAGAACAGTGGCCCTTCTCTTAATTCTTTCTATGTTAGGTTCTATTGCTGGGTGTGCCTCAATGAAACAGCGTGATACCGGAGCCATTATTGGAGCTGCAAGTGGTGCAGTTGTCGGTGGGATAATAGGCAACAAAGCTGGCAGTACTGCTGCAGGTGCTATTGTTGGAGCAGTTGTTGGTGGAGTTGCTGGAGGCTATATTGGAAACTACATGGATAAGCAAGCTGAGGAAATGAGGCGCGATATAGAAGGTGCTAAAATCGAGCGAATAGGCGAAGGTATAAAAATTACTTTTGACTCCGGTGTTCTCTTTGATGTCGACAAAGCCACTTTACGTCCGGATGCAAAAACTAACCTTATAAAACTGTCTGCTATTTTGAACAAGTATCAAGATACTGATATTTTAATTGAAGGTCATACTGATTCGACCGGATCTGAAGACTATAACATGGATCTTTCGATAAGAAGGGCTCAATCAGTCAGTTCATATCTTGCCACCAACAAAGTTTTACCAACTCGTTTCACTGTGGTTGGGTATGGTGAAACTCAGCCGATTGCTGACAACACAACCATTGAAGGACGCCAGCTCAACCGCAGGGTTGAGCTGGCCATCATTGCCAATGATAAACTGAAAAAAATCGGTCAAGAGAAAACCTAAACTCTTTCATACAATTTTTGTTCTTGATTCTAATATTAGGGGGCTAGATTAAGAAATCAAGCCTACATGAGTGGTAGAAGAAGCTTTTTTTCTATTGATTTTCGGCAGAAATATTACGCTTCCTGTAAGACATCACCTCTTATGGTGTCTTCTTTTTAGGCGGGCTTTTCTTGGTTTTTGTTTGTAAACTGCTTTTTGAAGTTTTCTTGGAAGTCTTCAATGGTTTAGCGTCGGTTTTGCCTGATGCCTTTTCCCTTTTGGTTGCCCCGATAATATTAGCTTCCTGCTCTATTTCCGTAGCATGTCTCTTCAATACAATCTTCTCTGCCTCTAACCAATCTTCTAAATCATGTCCGTGAGCCATTCCTCTTTTTTCATAAAGTTCGTACGCAACCCTTACAATCTCAACAGATAAATTCTCGATGTTCCCCATTCTATTTCTCCTTCTATAAAAATATTATCAGGAGGAATTGTTTACCCACCTGTATTTTCCATAAATAAAACGACCTTTGCTGACTGTTAAAGATTTGGCTAATCATTACTAATTTGTCTTAAGAAATAATCAAAATCTTCTGCTCAATGTCAACCAGTAAAAACATGACATTTCTTGAGATTTTATCTAACTTCTCTAACTCCTCCTTTTCAGCATAGATATTTCCAACTTGTTTCAACGATATGATATTCTTGACAGTCCTATGAAGTTCAAAATGTATTTTCTCAAGTTCTTGCACTTCTGGCATTGTGCCATATTTTTTCAAACCTTTAGAGTATAACCATTTACCCACGTCGCAAGCCTCATGAGAAGTTGCTTGTTCCTCGGTCATGACCGGTTTCCCTTCAAGAAAGTCATTGAGTTTGACTCTCCAAGATACATGCTTTAGTCTTATGCCCGTAAAATCAGTTTTACTCACTTTTTAATATTATCTCCTGAGTATACGATGCACCATTATTGACATCCAGTGTCTTCATTTCCTTACTGATAAAGTTTAGCAGATTCTGTATCTTTCTTCTTTTCAAAACATCTCACATTACGAAGAACGATGAGTATTATCTGTAGTCTGCAGCATCAAAGAAAATATTCTATCGAGGAGGAAGAACTTAACCCAGCGCAGCTCAATCTTTTCCGGTTCTCTTTTAACTATCGCCTGTAGCTGAAAAAAAGGGGATTAATCTATTTGGGAATATAAGCGTTCAAACCAATAGTTAATAGTTTTCCGTTTACGGTCAACGATGTTTTCATGTTGCCTCTCGTGCTGGCTACTACAAGGGTTTTCCCCGAGGCACTTGGTGTAGGCTTTTCCAAGTCGCATATGATAATAAGCTTATTTCCTTCTATTTTTGTCTCAATTGCCATTGGCTTCACCTCAGCGTAAAGGCGCCCCTTATTTATTCCTCTTCGAACTGTTTGGATACTGATAGAAATTTGCTTTTCCCGTATGGGAAAGAATAACACGTGAGGAGCAAATTCACAATGAGCCCATCCTTTTGCACTCCGCACACCGATATCACTTCACGACCTTGGAAATTTTCTGATTGCGCAAGAAATTAGCAGTCTACCAGATCTTGAATTTTATTGAGTACTATGTGTATCTATGGCTGTCAATGACCATCTCGATGGCCTTGAGTATAGGAAGAAGGGTTGCCTCTCATAAGCCCGGGAAAGCTTTTTGTCTCTTTCACACCGAAGGTAGCATGCCTTTATTCTCAAAAATATAGAAGAAATATGCATAAGCAATAATTTTTGAGATTGTTGATTTCCTTTTATAGTATGAATATTCATTTCGCATAACCGTGTATATTTGGGTTATCTATAAGGCAAGTCTTGATCTCATTGGAATATTTGTTCATCATTCTGTGGCATTTTGAGAAATTGGAGTTCATGAGGATTATTGTGACTTAATATAAACCAGCACAAGATCTTCCAAATTTCCTCCCAAATACTTGTCATTACTCCTTTTTGCATTTTTGACATTAAAAAGACCGATTGCTACGATACAACTGTAAATTTATTGATTCTCTCGTATAGAAAGGTCAGACTGTCAAAGTCTTTTTTTCTTTGGGAGTTTGACTTTATTATTTTTTGAAAACAGGAGAGCCAGACATTAATGGACATTGGGAAGAAAGGAGGAGAATATGTCAAAGGCCAAAATTGGTGATACGGTAAAGGTTGATTTTTCCTGTTTCTCTGAAGACGGGGAAGTAATCAATCGAACGACAAACGAGGAACCGCTGCAATTTACAATAGGAAAAGGCCAGATGATCCCTGGTTTTGAGGAAGCTATTTTAGGAATGGATGAAGGTGAAGAGAAGAAATCAACTGTTCCCATGGAAAAAGCCTTTGGGCCGCGAACAGAGGAGAATATCGTCGTAGTTGAGAAGGAAAAGTTCCCGCAGGATATTAACATCGAAGTCGGCAAGCAACTTCAAATACAGTCTGCAGATGGCAGGACAGCGCAGGTAAGAATTGCCGACATCTCAGGAAATCTCGTTACTTTGGATGCAAACCACCCACTTGCAGGAAGAAACCTTATTTTCAGTATAAAACTTTTGGATATCGTTTGACATTTCTCTCTAATTCAATGTTCCAAAGAGAGATAGACTGGAAGGATTCATCTTTTTTGATCGGTATTGTGCAGAAAAAGTCTGCGCAAGCCACCAAGGGAAGGGAGGATAGACCATAACTAACACAGGTACAGTTTCCATAGGAAGGGTAGTTGACAAGACCCGAGTAAACAGCGAGATCCGCCTGATCAGGGCAAAGGAGATACGTGTTGTCGCCGATGGTGAGCAAATCGGCATAATGGATATCGATTCGGCACTGAAGATCGCTGAAGAGAGGGATTTGGATATCGTTGAAATCAGCCCGAATGCTGAGCCGCCGGTATGCAAGATAATGGATTACAAAAAATTCAAATTCGAGCGGGGCAAGAAACAGCGGAAGACCAAAAAACAACAAACGACTCTTAGCCTCAAGGAAATCAGGATGAGGCCGATGATCGGCGCCCACGATTATGAGTTCAAGAAACGCAATGCGCGGAAGTTCATCGATAATGGGGACAAGGTCAAGGTGATCATCAGATTCAGGGGGCGTGAACTCAACCGTGAGGATCTGGGGATGAGGGTTCTGAACATCTTTGCCTCTGAATTACAGGATATTGCAAAAATAGAAACGCGGCCAAAGATGCACGGACGCCAAATGGTGATGATTCTCAGGGCTTCATGACATGCAGTAGTCAAAAAAAACGTTTCTAAGGATTAAGACAATTTTTTGATAACTGTTCAATTCCACATTTGTAAGAGATGATGGTTTGAGAGAGGATTAATAGGCACCTCCATGATGCTTTATTAAATCTTCGATTTCTTTGTGTCCTTTTAAGGATGCTGCTTTTAGGGGGGTAATCCCGCTTGTTTCCGTAGCGTTTATATCTGCCCCTTTCGCTATGAGCAACTCAGCGATGTCTTTATACCCTTTAATTGCTGCCCAATGCAGTGCGGTAACACCTATGTCACTTTTGGCATTAACATTGGCTCCATTATTAAGTAAAAAGCAAATCAGGTCTATATATCCTTTCTGAGCAGCAATAAGTAGCGGGGTATAATCTTCGGTTTGTTTCACGTCTATGTCCGCACCTTTTTCTATTAGTAATCTTGCTGTAGCTATATGACCTGTCTCCGCAACTATATGAAGAGGAGTTGCTCCTGCGTTTGTTTTCGCATTGATATTAGCTCCGTGACTGATTAAGAGTTTCGCAATTTCTGTAAACCCTTCTGAGCTTGCTAAATGTAATGCGGTCCATCCATCTTTTTGTGTCATATCAATATCAGTATTATTTGAAATTAATAGAAGCACTATATCTTGGAGCTGTTTTTTAACTGCCAGATGCAGGAGGGGAAGTCCGTCTTCATCCTTGATGTTTGCCAATTCAGGCTTATGCTTGAGTAATGTATCAACTTTTAAAAAATCCTCAGCAAAAACTGCATCAAACAGGTCTTCTGAATGAATATCTTTTTCTTCTTTGCATATATATTCAAGTATTGCTTCTGCAACTGAATTGGGTGAAGGGGTCTCCCAGGATGGATCTGAAAATTCTTCTGTTTCTTTAGTGCCATCTGTAAAGTGTATAGTTATCGCATGACACCGCATCTGTCCATTGTTACAATCAAATTCTTTATGAGCTATATAGTTTGACATTAATTTGTTTTCGAACTTGGACATGCGGATTATGGGATTACTCCAAGCCATTTTATAGTTCGCTCTCAGAGTCTTCTCAGGACTTCTTTTAATGCTATTGTTGTCTATATATGCAGAGGCTTCGTCAGATGCTCCGAGTACCACGAGTTCCCATTCTTCTTCAGAGGTCTTGGAATTATATTGCTTGTCTGATTCATCAACGAGTTCCATGGTATTACCGCGTAATTTGCCAGCATTGTTAACGCTTCCATATATTTCGATTATCCTTTCCTTAACAGCAGTATTAGAGATGGCATATTCTTTCCCATCCTTTGTCCTAATAAAAAACTCGGCTTCGTCATCCCATCGGATAACTTTGGGATACTTTTCTGTTCCCATTTCCCAATATAAAGGATTTTTTACTTGGCCCATTATTGTATTTCCAGCTTCATCTGTAAAAGTGAGGTTTAAAATATTGCCACCGCCCGGATTCCACCCAGATACCATAGCCCCATGACTTATTGCAATATTCAAAGCCAAGGAAAGGATTCCCAAACAGAAATTCATTTTTAAGATCTTAGCTCCTATTAATTTTGGTTTCATTCTCTTACCCTGACAACTCGTTTCTTTTAGAATCTAGCCTGTATTCAGGATGCTTATTGATTGCCAATCAAAAACTGCACAATTATATCAAATTTCACAAATGCCAGTATTTAAAGCATTCTATACCGAGTGTTTCCGAGTTTAAGCCTTGAAGATGCAAGAAGCTCAGAGGTGCATATTGGAATTGGAAATCGACAGTGTGCAATAGTTTTAATGATCAGGACTACTATGTGCAGTCCTCGAAAACGCCATGTTTCCTGCGGGGTGAAAGACGCCCCGCTGAAATGTTCAATGAACAGTGCATAATAAAGAGTAGAGTAAACTTTAAATCTTTGGTACGTCTGTAAAATAAAAAATGAATATTGGCACAATAATAGTCTATCCTGATGAACTAGGGCTATGAGACGTTGACCTGCTTCAAATCAGTGTTTACTATGGCATGAAAGATAATGTTGAGGTTATGAAGAATTGTGTCCGCAGATGCAGAGAAAAGGGAATACGGTATGTAATTCATCCTATACAGTATTCTCTGATGGATAGGGAAATGTTTAGAGGCCTTCAAGAAATGGCGGAGTGGTCGGACCTTGCCCTTATCCTTCATGATGAAAAAGAACGCGACTGGCAAGGGATTACCGGAGAGCATGGAACAAATTTTAGAATATTAGTTTCTGAATTACAGTCCGTGACCCCTGTTTCCTTTGAGAATGCTACTGATACGAGAGACGTTGTCTGGTTCTGGAACAATTATGCCGAGTCGATTACCATCGATATAGGGCATGTTGAATCAGCTAGAATAGATTCAATTGAATTTCTTCAATCTCTCGATAAAAAAATCATTGATAAAATTCAGTACGTCCCTTTGCACAGAAACAATGGCTGGAGAAATGGCTTAACAGACCACTGGTATATTATTCCTGACTGTAAAGAAATGAATGCACTCAGAGAACTTTTGCGAATAAAACAGGATATTGGAATTATTCTCGAAGTTAATGAAACTGATAAGATTGGAAAAAACCTTGAGTTACTCAAAACACTCAGGGATAAACTCGGTGTTGATGCAGGTCGATAGAGAGAGAAAGACGCACACGATGCCGCGTATATTGTACCAACGCAAGGTTCCTTCCTCTTCTATGGAAGAATGATTTTTAGAAATTGCTCTGGGATGCTATAGTACAGATAGAAATCAATATGATGGGAATAAGGAGGTAACGAAATGAAAAAGATACTTTTAGGGATAATTCTCTTGACGTTGGTAAATGTCGTTCCTATTCCAGCAATGGCAAGGGTAGATGTAAGTATTGGCATTGGAATCCCTCTGCCACCACCCGTTGTATTTCCAGCACCTCCGGCCGTGATAGTGCTGCCTGATACGAACTATGTGTACGTTGTTCCTGACATAGATGCAGACATGTTTTTCTGGTACGGTTTGTGGTGGCGTTTATGGGATGGTCGTTGGTATCGCTCACGTTATTATGATCGGGGTTGGGCTTATTATGACCGTGTTCCAAGTTTCTATTTTGATCTTGACCCACGTTGGAGACAACACTATCGAAACCATAATTGGTACGGACACCGATGGAACTATGAACGGATTCCTACCCGACGACTTCAGCAGAACTGGGGGAGATGGCAAAATAATCGATACTGGGAAAGGCATGGAACCTGGGGCGTCCAGAGCTATAAACCTCGACCGCCACAGCAGAGACTGGAACTGAGACATCAACGGCAACAGCAATATCAACAGAGACCTCAAATTCAGCGACCACAACAACGGTATCCACAACCCCGGGGGCAACAAAAGATGGAGAAATCACAACACCAAAAGTCTCGAGGAAAACCTGAGCCAGAGGGTAGAGGACATAGAAGATAAGAGAACAAGAAGTTTTATAGCATTGCCATCTTTCATGTCCATCTGGTAGAACAAGAGATCGTACATAGGGAAAGCTACCATTTTTTGACAGGTGAAATTTAACGAGTCTATTACGAGATGTGCCGAAGATAGCTGGTAAGCTCAGTGTCTTAGAGACACAGCGAAAACAAGCATCCTTCCTCCTACCAACAGATGTGCTATAAAAGAACAAGGGTAAAGGCAGGAGAGCTTAGTCCTTCCTGGGCCATTGAGTCCTGAGTACAGTTTGTTCCCTGCCTCCTGAAACCATGATAAGTTGATTGGGCTTTGAGTCCTTGTTACGCGGGAGGATTGGTTTGGAGGCATACCCTGCCTGATCCTGAAACAATAGGAGGAGGTAAGTTATGGGTAAGGTTTATGTGGGAATCGATATCGCAAAGGATAAATCTACTGCCCATGGGATCGAAGAAGGTGGCAGAAGTCTTTTTGAACTAACCTTTGACATGAATGGTACAGGGTTTGCCGAACTACTGCAAAGAATAGAAGCCTGTGCCGGTTCTCCGAGAAATGTTGTAGCGGCAATGGAATCTACAGCATGCTATCACATTAATCTGTATTCTTTTCTTTCGGCAAAAGGGATTGAGACCATCATAATAAATCCGCTTCTGATTGCAAACTATGCCAAACTCTCGCTGAGAAAAACAAAGACGGATAAGAAAGACGCAAAGACCATAGCCCAGTTTCTGCTTGCTCACAGGGATAGCGTGAAACAGCTTGCTGTCTCTCAAGATTTGCAGGATATCAGGGATATGGCCAGGGAGCGCGAATCTCTCTGCCATCACATATCGGCAACAAAGGTGGAGATACAGCGGATTTTACAAACGACATTTCCTGAATTAGCGACCTTGACCAATCCTCTTACGAAAGTAATGCTGCATTTCATACAGCGGTTTCCTTCTGCCCGTCTTGTGAGTGTTGCAAAGCCGAGGGTTATTGAAAAAACACTCAAGGAAAGGCCGTGCAGCTGCCGACTACGGTTCACTCCGCAGGACCTTATAGAACTGGCCCGCAAATCGATTGCAACAGTGAGCCCGGCAAAGGAGTTTATTCTTTCAGGGAAGATCGAGACGCTTCTACACCTTGAAAAAAGATGTGAAGGCCTTACGAAGGCACTCACAAAGTATTGCGAATCGACAATGGTAGAAGATCTTCGCATCGTGACCTCCATTGACGGCATCAATAACAAGATGGCAACTACACTGCTGGCAGAAATTGGGCAGATCAGTAATTACCATTCGCACAAGAACTTAATCGCATTTGCAGGTATTGATCCTACGGTGTATCAGTCAGGCAAGTATGAAGGGGCAAGCAGAATATCCAAGAGGGGAAATCGTCATCTCAGGAGAGTGATATGGCTTATGGCGATTAGCGTTATCCAGCATAATCCCATATTCCGAAAGTATTTCATGAAGAGGCGAAATGAGGGATATCCGTTTAAGAAAGCCGTATTTGCCACAGCTCATAAGCTCATGAGGGTCATCTTTGCCATGTTGTCACATAGAACTTTTTTTGAGGAGCAGTGCGTATAGTTGACTGAAATACTTTACTTTTAAACCTGATATAATTCTAATCAATGGTGATCATAATCAACACCTGTAAGCTGTAGCACAATGAGTTTAGATATCTATCAAATAGTTTTTTTCATAGGCTATATCTTCATCCTATTCCACGTTTTTTTTGCCATCAAAATTGATAATTCTATAACTTTAAAAAAAATGTGCTCATTTTATGTTTAGGATGTTTGATGTTGTTTGTTGGCGTTCTGAGCGATATTCTGATTTATGGCTGGAATATGAAAAGATTATTTCAACTTCTAATATTGAAGAAACATGAATCTTGGAGTGGATTTTTAGCTATTGGGTTATCTTATGCATTGATTTTGTATGGTTTAGAAGCCTCCATAATATTTCTTATAAGAAACATAAGGCTGAAAGCACGACAATAATATCTTTCTGAAAACCGCATTACTTCGGTTTCCAGAAAGGAGCAATAGTTCTCCTGGAAAGAAACGTCATCGCATGAGCACCTTTTTCTGAGCAGGAGGCCGATTAACGGCTTCTTGACTTCAAAGCCTCTTGTCCGAGAGTTTTTGCTGAAGATGCCTCTCTGCTGAGAAGACTTTTATCAGGTGAGCGTGGAGGAGAATAGACGTTTCGACTGGCCTCTACTGAAAGGGCTCGTGAAGATAATAAGACCGTTGTTCCTACAGAAAACCGAACCTGTAAATCTGAAAGCGCTGGCGGGAGTTGCACTTCCTGCATAAAAGAGGTGACGTCAATACTAACGAAGTTTCGCCGATCGGCCGAGAAGAAGTCTAATGTCATAAACGACGTCGGCGTCAGAATGGGTGAGTCATAATCTACCGCAGATAAACCTCGGAACGGATATTGAACAAGGTCCAGGAACGTGGGGATAACTGATGCAAATTTGACCTTCTTTACGAAAATCTCCAGGAATGCTGAAACGATTAACGCATTGCTCGGCACAACTGGCTGCCCTGTGATGCCGTCTAAGGGGAATGTCAGGAAAGCGCGAAATTCCGGGCGATTGGCACGCGAGCTATCCTCTCCAAAAAAGACTACAAGGGGTCCCGTAGTTACCGTGAAAGTGTCGAACACGGGATTATAAGCGATATCTCCATCCGATGAGGGGTCACTTAAAATGTCCGCGGTGATGAGAACGGGCGAAGGCGGAACAGTGTATGTAACGGTCAGAAGTGGAGCCGTATTCTCTATGCTGTCATCGATACCGACGAGGCCGGGTCCGGTGATGAAGACCTTCTTGTCATCATCTTCACCGCACCCTAGCAAGAATAACATCGAAACCAGCAAAAAAACTGCGAGCAAAAGAGGCCTCATTAGTTGATTGATCCGCAATGCCTTTAAGCTAGAGTCATGGATTCTGCCTAAAATCTTAACACAAAATTAACATGCAAATTTGATGCATTCCTCAGGAAAGATCTTTGCTCATTAGTACCGTTTCGTCATCTTCTATCACAAAAGATACAAACTGTCAACTTCTGCTCTGAGAATTGTCGGTTCACGGTTCAATTTCTTCCTGAACGTCACACCTCATTGATTAACGAAAACGATGCAGATTATTACCCAATATCAATACATGATAATCTTGTCCCCTAATAAATTTATCTTTTCTGAATATGTAACCCATCTGTAACCTTCCCTATGGTAAAAAGTACTATGGGTCAGACCCCTCATATGCTCTGGGTGAGACAAATGGTGGGGGTCTTGTTGATGAGGGGTGCATTTCCTGCCCCTCATCCAACAAGAATCTATGACCGGAGGTGTGAAAAATGAAAGGTATCATGATCATTATTTTCGCATTGGCTCTTTTGACAGTAATATTTTTTTCTGTCCTATATGTACTGACTGAAACAAGTTGGGGAGACTGGATTGCAAACTTAGTTACCCATCCACAACTCTCTAACACAACTGCAAAGGATTTGATACATGCCCTCCATAGCCATATTCACTTTTGATCCTTATAAATTTGACGAAGTCATCGAAAGGCGAAAACGGGAGCACGTTTCAGCGTGCAGAAAGTTAAAAATACTTGGTGAGTGGTGCGATACGACGAACGGACGAGTAATTCGGCTTATTGAGGATGGAGACCACGGGGAAATCTTAGCTGCTTACCGCATGTGGTCTGATCTTGGAACTCTGGAAATATTTCCCGTGACTGATACACATGATTTGATTAACCAATAAGTTGTGAAATGGAGGATAGTTGATGAAAGCCAATCAATGCATTGTATGTGGTATTGAAACAGCTCAAGGAAGCATCTGTGCATTATGTACCGCAGGTATCACACGGATGCACAATGATTTAATGAAATTGGTGAAGATGGATAATAATCGGAAACTCGTTAAAAAACTTGTCATAAGTGAACGAAAACAAAGATTTTCATTAAATTAAACTTGTCAGTTTAGTTTTCAACCAAATTATTTACCAATCCCGAATGTAAAAGCGTCTTGTAAAGTAATCTGCCTTGGTTGGTTCTTCCTCAAGCAGAGATTTTTAAACTTAACATTTCGGTAGCAGATTACTTTTGAAAATTAATACCCTTACACCGATAGTTGGCAAAAATATTTTCAAAAGTGCAATATTACCTATAAAAGAAGCAAGAATCTTATATTATTCTGATATGTAAATCGCTATAATTATATATAGATACCCACGGGCAAGCCCGTGGTACTTTAACGGAGTACAAGCTTCGCTTGACCGGCTCCGCCGGAAAGCCTCCGCTTCGCTCCGGGACGCATTCACCCACGGGTAAACACCGTGGAACTCTGCGGTGGATTAGATAAGAAAGACGATTTAATTAAAGTGTGGAGAGGAGGTACAAAATGAAGGTTATTGCTTTCTTGTTGTTTCTATTTATGCTCCTTACGGGAGGGCTAATTAATGCTGCAATAGCAAAAAAACCTGATCCAGCAAAACAATGTATCCGAGGAGCGGCAAAAGATTATCAGGAATGCAGGAGACAGTGCCAAGCTGATTTCAAAGAAGCTAAGGAAGTCTGTCGCGACGTTTCTCACTCTTGTGCATTAGCTTGTGCAGAAAGTTTAGACCAGTGTGAAGAAGTTCCGCTGACAACATTGGAATTCTGCAAGAATGCTTGCAACTCACAGCTTGATGCCGCGAAAGAAAATTGTCGTTCTCAGTATAACAGAGGGACCGAGGAACTTGATGTTTGTATTGATCAGGCACAGGTTAATGCTTTCTTGTGCCGAGATGAGTGTAGGGAAGGCGTAAGCAATCAAATGCAGCAATGTCGTACGGCATTTCGCAACTGTATTAGCGCTTGTCAAGCATCACAGGACGACGACGAAGACGACGATAACTAAAAAGATACTTTTTCGTATATTCATTGGTGATCCGGATTTAAAAAGGGCGGGTCTTTCTTTCACGGGGAGCATTTTCCTGCCCTTTATTGTTGTAGTCATCCATTTGAGAGCAAACGTTTTTTATTCTCTGTGTTGGAACTGAGATAGATATGGATGACTGGATTGTGAAATTAGTAATCTATCCGAAACTCAGGGAGAGAGTTATTTTGTGATAAGAAATCGCCTGTTATTACTTCTTGTGTTTTCTCTATACATCGTTTCTTTTACAACTGTTTCTCAAGCAGCTGTTTCAATCTTAGATAGCTTTGACCGGTCTGACGGTCCTATCAATGGGAATTGGACAAACCAGGGAGGTACCTTCAATATTATCAATAATGCTGCACAAGGCGGTGACTACGCAATTGCCACTTTTAATGGAATATCAAGCAATATACTTGAGGCAGACATCGAGGCTACAGGTAGCGGCGTACAATATGTAGCCTTGGTACTCGGATATCATGATGTAAATACCAATTATTTTATCAAAGCACAGGACGATGACGGCGGCACTCCTGATTTCAACAGACTCTATTGTTATTATGGAAATAATAGGCACCTTCCCATATGGAGTGATGATTCTTTTTCCCTTAGCCCATCTTTTACCTCTGCACACATGAGGGTTGAGTACAATCCTGACATCCACGATATAACAATCACTTTCTCTAATATCGACGGTGGTTCTAATACGCAACAGTATATTTGCCCTGATGCTCCACTGACAGGAGGTAGCGGTATCGGCATTGGCTCCTATAATATTAGCCGAGGAAGAATTGATAACTTCGCTGCTGACCTCCCTTCGGTTTCTGTTCCCACCTTGACAGAATGGGGAATGATAGTCTTTATAGTATTTGCAGGTTTCGGTGCCATATATCATCTGAGAAAATCTAGAAAAGCATAAATTCTATAGCGAATTGTCAGAGTGAGTGCATTCCCTTTTGATATGTCGGTTATAAACCGTAATATTTGATACTGCAACTTATCTGACACTGAGGACTTGTAGGTGTCGTCGAGAAAAATGGTATGTTGCCTTCGGGATAAAAGACGCACGATCCTGCATTAAGGCCATTATGGCAAATGTTCTTCCTGAAAGTGAGATTTCCACAATAAGCTTTCCAGCAACAGATTACTTCTGAAAATCAACACCCTTACACCAACAATTGGCAAAAATATTTTCCGAAGAGCAATATGACCAAGAAAAAAAGCAATAATCGCATAGACATTCTATTGATTTCCGACAATAATATAATGACTTGCCAATATCAGAAGCAGATCCAGTAATTTACTTTGTATTGTCGTGTATTAGGAATATCGATTTTTTGTCTAAAGGGGAAAGGAGGTGACATGCGAAGCAGTTCAACCGCAATCATTTATATTAACAACGTGGTTATTCTTTAAAGGAGGAAGCAAATGAAAAAGACAGTTGTTCTACTTTTGATTTTCACTGCAATGATGTACACGGCAGTCTGCCCAAGCTATGCCCGTGATCCTGCCCCGGCATCCGTACTCCAACTGTTGAATGAGATCAAGGCACAGATTACCTCAGGTCAGCAACAACTTGAGGGACTTCCGGCAAAGGTCGATGCGTTAACGACAAAAGTTGATACATTGACGACGAAAGTTGATAGCCTAACAACAAAGGTCGATGAGCTTTCGGGCAAGTTCGATGCGGGACTCACGGTCACGGTCACGCCCAAAAGCTACTATCTTACTAATAATCCTGTAGAGGCAGACGATGTTGACTCAGCTTGTGATCCAGGTTTCCACATGGCCAGTTATTGGGAAATCCTGGATACAACCACATTGTATTATGACCAGGAAGCGAGCAGATCGTATCTGTCTCAACCTGACCAGGGCAGTGGTCCTCCGTCGGACATAGCTGGATGGGTTCGCACCGGAAATGCATCAAATGCTGGAGACACCGCCGGCACAGCCAACTGCAACAATTGGACTAGCACAGAACATGATGAATATGGCACAGTTGTTCGACTCCTCGAGGTGTGGAAGCGTGAAGTACCTATAGATACAACAAACCGTTTCACCGAGTTCGCTCCTCCTTGGTGGTTACCTGGCGTTGCCTATTGCGATGCCACTTCTGTTCGAGTCTGGTGTGTCCAAGACTAATTAGCCGAAAAAGAGGGGAGGTCATAGGGCTTCCCCTTTTCCCCTCATAAAGTTGGACCGCTTTATTTGCCCTATCGCTCCACTGCTATTCCACGTCCTTATTCATGCTTCCTTTCTATCCGCAACTGCTAATATTCAGGATCATATCCTATTGAACATTAGTAGTAAAGCCCTCGAAAATGCTATGTTCACTTCGGAGCGAAAGCCGCAAGCCCTCCATATGGTCTTTCAAAGGCAAGCATCCTTCCTCCCACGCTTGAATAAGGCATATAATGAGAGTGCTGATTATTACCCGCATTATGCAATTTGAGAATGATATAATGAGTCTCGTGGATAAAGTTCCAAGAGAATATAGAATATTTGCAAGAAAAACCATCCACTAAAACTTATGTAATTTTTCCCCAAGGTCCTTTATTTCCTTAAATATCTTCGATACCAAGGTATCCCTGTTCTCTTGTTTCACTTGAAATAACTTTACGTCATCCCTTTTCTTTATGTCTGCGATCATGCCACTTCCTTTCAGCGCTATCGTCGCAACGAGCAGTTTATCAGAGTCGAGGATGTCCTCTACGAGGGACCTAAATTTTCCGGAAAAGCACTCCATCTTTCCGATCTCGTCAATGATGACAATGGACGTAGTCGGATCAAGGAGAGAAATGGAATCCAGAAAGGTTTCGAACCTCTCAACATCAACGCCATACTTGGAAACCCTGCACGGACTTTTAATATCTACATGAGAAAGGATGCCTTTTCTTCCGTCGAGGCTTATCAGTTCAAAACCTTTACGAATACCTGTTACTCTTATCTCCGTCGTATAAAAACCGGAGGGATGTAAATCCTTCAACTCTTCGGCCAGCTTCTTTATAAACGTTGTCTTTCCTATGCCAGGCTGACCTGTGATGAGGATGTTCTTTTTTCTGTTCATATCCTAATTTACAAAAATTTCCTCTTCTAAGGTAATTTCATTTCAAATGAAGACGTTTGATTATGTTGCATGCTGTGGACATCGCGACCTGTTACAATACTTCTATTCACAATGGTTTATAAAGTGCTTGCAGATATAGTTGTCTGTGTACATTTTTTGTGGATACTTTTCTTAATATTCGGCGTATTTTGGGGAACAAGAAATCTAATGGTAAAGGTTATCCATATTTTCGCATTGGCCTTTGCTATCTTCATACAGGCATTCAATTGGTATTGTCCTTTAACTCATCTTGAGGCTTGGCTTAGAGCGAAACACGACCCAACCTTGTCGTATACAGGTTCATTCATTGCTCACTATGTAGAGAAGATCGCATATATTGAGCTCCCCCCCGCCTTAATTTTCGTTTTGAGCATTTTCTTGGTGGGAATTAGTTCATGGCTGTATCTGAAAAGGAAGAGTCCAAGATAATTTTCTTCCTGGGACACTTCTACCTTTGACTTCTAAGAAAGATGTCATTTCAAATGCCATTGAATGAAAAAAGGTTGACAAATGAAACGCATCTTCTTAGCATACGGATAATTCGGGGGGGCAAGCTATTCGATTAAAACCTTTTCTTAGAGTGTAACATCTTATAACGTATTGGACTACCTATACCATTAACCTAAAATCTCAACAGTGGGAGGAAAGTTTGGGGGGTTAAGGAAAGATAGCTGAACTAACCAAGGATAACCTTCGGATAAGTTCGGCCTTTTTTTTGTAGGAATGAGGAAAGAATGAAAAAGCTGAGCATTATTGGTTTTAAGATTCTGTAAGAAGGGCACATGAACAGTAAGAATGAAGCAGAATATTGGTTTTCTCAGAGTTCCTTCTTCTCAGATATACTCGAGAAGGTCATGCAAGAGTTTGCTCTCATTGGTGAGGAGAAAACCATACCAGCACATACTCGCATCTTTCAGCAGGGAGACCCAGCAGATAGCTTTTATATTATCAACTCCGGCAGTGTCAGAATAGTGAGAAAATGTGATGACGGGCTGGAAACTGAATTAAGAAAGCTAGGGCCAAGTGACAGTTTTGGTGAAGTGGCTCTTCTAACTGGTGCCCCCCGATCCGCAAGTGTTGAGACACTTGAAAACTCTCATCTTCTAGTCATTTCAAGAGAACGATTCATTCAAATGCTCAAGGACAATCCAAATATTTCAACCTTCTTTTTAAAACAATTTTCTAACTGGATTATTCAGACTGATTCAATCATTGAACGATCTGAGGAGGAACTAAGAAAATCGTATGAACGTTTACATATGCTTTCTTTACGTATTGCTGAGATTGAAGAAGCTGAGAGACAAAAGTTGGCTAGAGAACTGCATGACGAAGTAGGGTCAAAATTAACTGCTCTGAGTATAAATTTAGACTTCTTAGTTGAGCAGTTATCAGATGAATCAAAAAAAGTAATGGTTTCAAGGTTGCATGACTCTAAGATTTTAATTAAGGAGACAATGAAGATCATTAGAAGTACAATGGCTAATCTTCGCCCATTAATCCTTGATGATAATGGCTTGATAGCAGCAATATATGGATACATCGAGAAATTTTCTAAACGTACGAGAATACCTGTCATCTTTGAAGGAAAAGAAATTAAAGTACGCTTCCCATCGAATATTGAGACTAATCTGTTCCGTATTATCCAAGAGTCATTGACCAACATAGCTAAGCATGCCCATGCAAGTAAAGTCACATTAACATTAAAAGAAGTTGAAGGAAAGATAACACTTACTATTACTGATGATGGTATCGGTTTTAACCCTGCTGATATCGACAAAGTAGGTTATAACAAAGGGTTAGGACTAATTGGTATGAGAGAACGCACCGAGGCTTTAGGTGGAAACATAAGTGTATCCTCTTCACCAGGAAAAGGAACAAAGGTTATAATTGAGGTCAAGAGATAAAATCCATGGCCACAAGCTATTTTGGGAGAATAAATATCTCGCCCTTTTATTTTATATTTCTGCCTGACCTTACCCCGAATTGATGGACACACCTAAAGATTTGTAAGATGACAGAGGAGGTGTGTGAATGGGGAAAGAGGATAAGCGCCGTCATTTTGCTCGTGAGTTCAAGAGAGACGCAGTACAGCTAGTCACGGAAAAGGGAATGCCAGTAGGCAAGGTAGCTCGAGATCTTGATATCCATCCGAATCTGCTTCATTTGTGGAGGAGGGAATTTCTGAAAGATGGTGAGAAGGCCTTTACAGGTAAGGGATGTGTTAAGCCGGAGAACGCGGAAATCAGGAAGCTTCGGAAGGAATTAGAACGGGCGAGGGAAGAGAGGGATATTTTAAAAAAAGCCTTGGCCGTATTCTCCAAACAAAACAGATGAAGTATGAGTTTATGGAAGAACACAGAGAGACCTATAAGGTAAGAAGCATGTGCGAAGTACTGAAGGTATCCAGAAGTGGTTATTATGCGTGGAGTACTCGTCGGCCGAGCATACGACAGAAAGCCAATGAGGAGTTGTTGCAACGCATACGGAAAGTTCACTGTCAAAATAGAAGGCTTTATGGAAGTCCGCGGATCGCGGCGGAACTGAATGACGATGGTGTCAGATGTGGGAAAAACCGTGTGGCCAGGATCATGAAGGACCATTCCATAAGGGCAGATGTAAAGAAAAGGCGATTCAGGCGGACCACCGATTCACGGCATAACTATGCCTTGGCTGCAAACTTGCTGATTGACCATCGACGGACAGAGGGGGTATGGGCCTCCGATATGACATATGTCCAGACATCAGAAGGATGGCTTTACGTGGCAGCAGTGATGAATGTGCAAAGCAGAAAGATCATTGGATTGACCATGAGCGATAAACTCTCACAGGATTTGGCTTCTGCAGCACTCAAGGATGCAGTTGGCAGACAAAGCCCTTCTGAAGGATTAATTCACCATTCTGATCGAGGTAGGCAGTATGCAAGCTATGCTTATCAGGAGCTTCTCGGAGAATACGGCATTACCCCGAGCATGAGCAGAAGTGGCAATTGCTACGATAACGCTTATATGGAGTCGTTCTTTGGGACTCTCAAGACGGAATTGGTCCATGGTGAGCGTTACCGTTCAAGGCTGGAAGCGAGGCTTAGTATTTTTGAGTATGTAGAAGTGTTCTATAATCGTCAGAGGAGGCATTCTGCCTTAGGGTACAGGAGTCCAGAGCAGTATGAAAAACTCCTTAATGAAACTTAACTACGTGTCCACTTTTTCGGGGCAAGCTCAGCCGATAATCTTCAATTGTTGAAACCCTCTTAATGTGAGTATTAGTAGTGCAGGAAAGACTCTAAAAACTATCAAACCAGCAGTTCGTCTTTTTCGCATTTGAGAGGCTTATTTTTATTGATTTTCATTTGAACGTCTCACATCAGTTAAAGTAGCCGCTGTGTTTCTTTGATGAAGACATCTTTCATGTTTGTTTCCAAAGATAGTCTTGATTGGTCAAAAATGAAGTTGCCTGTGCATGTTTGAATAGGAAATAAACGATGTCGAAAAAATCCAGCGATACACATTTCTATGTGAAGGTCCTTAGAAGAGCAAACATAGTCCGCATAAATATTTTTTCCCATATAGAACAAGCAAAGGCGTTCAGGAATCCAATAATAAACTTGACCCCGCAGCCTATTTATATTAAACTTTACTATTAATTAAACAGGTTTAATTTAATGAACCGGCGTGAAGCATCGAAAAAAGAGACCAAGCGGCTTATAGTGAAAGCTGCGAGGATACTATTTGCCCAAAAGGGGATGGAAGATTGCACACTTAGGGAGATCGCGAAAAAAGCGGGCGTATCGCCGGCTTCTGTCGTAGTCCACTTTAAAAACAAGACTGGATTGCTCGAAGAGGCCTTGGGAAGTGACCTGGAAAAGACAGTCAACGACCTTATTGCTTCGATGCCAGACGGGACTATGTTTGATCGGGTTATGTATCTGTCGAAGGGGTTTTTCGCACTATACGAAACAAACAAGCACCTTTACAGGGCCCTAATCTGCCGGACCGTTTTCGAACCTGTCAGCGAGACCCCTCATATTACCCGCACCTCTGAGCAATACGTATCTCTCCTGTCCGGTATGATTGAGGCCGAGAAGAGACGAGGAACTGTAAAACCAACCATTGATTCGACTGTAGCAGCAATTTGCCTGTTTTCTCTATACATGGGAGCGCTCATAATGTTTTTCCGCACGCCTGAAATGACCGTCAAACAGGTACTGGAATACCTTTCAGTAATGACACAACAGTATCTCGCCGGAATTATGAGCCGTGAATGAAAAGTTTCAGCATACAACCTAAGAAGGCACTCGGAAGACCAGGTCTTGTAAGTGGTGTAGGAGGTTTCCTTGGGGAATGCATTTGAGCATTTCGGCCTTTTTCTTTCTCAGATTTTGTTCAGCATCATTACCCCTTTTCTGCTGATGCCCGAAATAGCTAAATTCCCCTTGACCCGTAAATTTGTCGTTTTTTTCTTCGGGAAGTCCTATCGCGGGAAGTATCAAAGTATTATTGATTCCTTTGGTGGCAAATATGGAACGGCAATGGATGCCGCGTTGGTGAAAGTCAAAGACATGGGGCATGAAATTGCAGTCATATTGGATTCAGGTACGGGGACAGGTTTTGTCGCTCGGCAGGCTGCAGGTTATTTCCCTCATTCCGCATTTATCGCAATCGATTTGCTTCCTGAAATGTTGAAACAGGCGAGGCATAATTGCAGAGACATTGAGCATATTCTTCATATACAGGCTGATGTCTTTTCGCTGCCATTGGCAGATCAGACTGTAGACCTCATCCTTGCACAGAATACTATGCCATGTTTTTCGGAATATGCCAGAGTATGCCGTCCGGGAGGAGTGGTTATATACGTCGATACTGCTGCAGGTTGGATTGGAGATACAGCAAAGCGATTGATCGAGAAACAGAAACTATTCGAAACTGTCAGCGTGGGAAGAGTCGATTTGGGTTTCTACATAATTGCGCAGAAAGCCTCGAATGTATTTAATGCTGCAAATCAGCAAAAAGAAGGAAAACAGCAGGGTATAAAGTTATTTGAATTATTGCGCTGCCCATTGGATAAGAGCAGCCTCAGAATGGAAAATGGCCAGATCTTATGTGCTCGCGGGCATTATTACAATTTCGAAGACGACTTTCCTATCATGCTGGCGCATGAATATTAAGTAGGCAAGGAAGAAATATGAAACTGGGATACCTGATTGCATTACTCCGAACACTTAAAATACCGGGTCTCTTTCCTGTAATCAAAGACTGGAAATCTTTTCTGAGGCTGCACTTCATATATGCTGCTATTCAATCGGGCCTTCTCACAGCTTTACGCAGTCCTTCAACGAGGGAGGAACTGATCCAAAAACTTGATGTCAAACGTTCTGAAATTCTCGATGCACTTCTTGATCTTGGTCTTGCGTTGAAAGAACTTTCTCATCAGCAAGGCGTCTATCATATTCGAGGAAAAAGATCCAGGGCAGTTGTGGAAGCCACAGGTGACATAGTGGCATCCATGATTGAGGCAAATGTTACTTATTATAGTTCAGTGTATCGGCAGGCTGCAGATCGTATGCACGGTGCACCTTTGGGCGATGACCTTGCATATATTGGTGATCTTGTCGCCAGGTTCTCAAAAATTGGAGAGCCATTTATACGAAAATTCATAAAGGATCTTGTCAAAGCAAGAAGAGATTTACGGGTCCTGGATATCGGATGTGGTTCAGGGTTATTCCTGAAAAGTCTTTATGATTTCAATCATAACGCGCACGGTATCGGAATTGATATAGACGAGCAGGTAGTAAGGCAAGCCAGAGAAAACATGCAACGCTGGGGCCTCAGTGGTCGATTCACAATCATTGCAGGAGATATCTGTGCCATGGCGGATGAAGGTCACTTTGACTTTGTTACCCTTTTTAACCTTCTTTACTACTTTTCTTTAGAGCAGCGTTTAAGAGTGCTTCAGAAAGTTCGGGATGTTTTAAATCCGGGTGGAATGGTGGCTATTGCAATGAATTTTAAAAGCGAGGGCACAGATCCAGGAGCTGCGAATCTCAACATGGTAAATGTTTCATTGAGAGGATTGACGCCCTTGCCTGATCTGAAAGAAGTTGCCGCGCAATTAGAGACAGTCGGATTCACGAGAATATCATTACAAAGACTTATTCCCGCCGGCACATTTTACGGTATTACAGCAAGTATAGTTTAATGCAATTCGTTTACTAAACACTTGCCCTGAGTCATCGACAAAATATCTATAAATGGTGGGGAAGGTAGGAGAAAAAATATGATGCCAGAACCGAAGACATTCGCAGCAGAATGGATCGAAGCATGGAACTCCCACGACCTTGACCGGATACTCAGTCATTATGCAGAAGATATTGAGGTTACATCCCCCATGATCCAGTTCGCCCTTGGAGTAGATAACGGAACCGTTCGAGGCAAGGAGACTGTTCGGCAGTACTGGGCCGCAGCACTCCAAAAAATGCCGGACCTGCACTTTGAGCTTGTGGAGGCAACGCAGAGCGTGAACTCTATTGCTCTTTACTACAAGTCAGTTATGGGCAGGATGGCCATCGAGACGATGTTCTTCAACGAGAAGGGCAAGGTAAACAAGGTTATCGCCCATTACAATTGAAGCTTTAACAAGACGGCACAGACTCTAATAAAGTGGTAAGCTGTCTCTTTCTTTGCATTAATATTTCCTGTACTAAATAGCAATCATAATTGATATAATTGGAGACAGTACAACTGCAATTCCTCGACTATAAGGAGATTACGATGCCTGCCTATGAATATGCCTGTAGAGACTGTAAGGATGAGTTTATCGTTTTCCTTTCAATTAGAGAATTTGAATCTAATCCGAAAATAAAATGTCCTCACTGTGGGAGTGATAACGTGCAAAAAAAGATTTCGGAATTTACTGCTAAGACAAGCAAGAAGTCATAGTTGTTTCTAATAAGTTCCTAAAATCTCCAACAATTTCATCTATTATAATAGGACGGATCAATTGTGTAATTGGCAGACCTGATTTACAATGATGCTGAATGGGTTCTCTTACTAATATTTTCAACCTTGTTTTTGGGATCAACCTTATTGTGGTTGGTTTGGTAGCACTCATCTCAGGCATCGTATCTCTGACAAAGAGAAACAGATCGGTAAAGAGACTCACTTCTCTAGTCATTATCATTGCTGGAGGTGCTGCTGTTTACTTTGGTGTTATTCTATCGAGAAGCGCATATGATATGTAAAGGTTGGAATATGTACTATTGAAAAAGGGACCTCAACTCAACTGCTTCTTGGCACAAACACCTCTAAACCCTGATATAATTATCCTCATTTGAAATGCTAATTCACATTTGCTGGAGAAATCTGCACAATATGGTGTAATCTTTGGTTTAAAAAAGGAGACAAATGAAATGGCGCAAGGAACTGTGAAATGGTTTAATGAGAGCAAGGGTTTTGGATTCATTACTGCTGAAGACGGTACTGATGTTTTTGTCCACCATACGTCTATTCAAGGCAGCGGGTTTAAGACCCTTGCTGAAGGTAACAAAGTTAGCTTTGATATTGAAAAAGGTGAGAAAGGTCCCAAGGCGGTCAATGTCGTTAAACTATAAATAGATTGAGAAGTTCCCTTTTTCTTGATGAGCCCTTCTTTATTTGAAAGAAGTATCATAATAATACTTGACAACCACTACGAGATGGGATATAAGTAAATCAAGGAGAGTGAGATTACGATAAGTGGTGGTCTTCCTCCTCTCAAACTCAGCATACGTTGTAAGGTCGTAGACGTAAAGTAGCAGACGTAAAAAGTCTTAAGCTGTATGTCTCAGGATGTACAATCAACTGAGTTATGGGGGAGGAAAGCACCACTTTTTTGTTCACATCAAAAAATTCTACCTCATCCCTAATAGTGATATAACTGTGCTGAATACAACCGGGAATCACTAAATGAAAGCAGGTCAGATTCTATATAATTTTGTTCTCGCACTTTGGGTAGGCGGGATTTTCATCTTCACGTTTTTAGTGACTCCAATCATCTTTCAGTCATTCAGCAGGGATACCGCAGGAGAAATAGTTGGAAAGCTTTTCCCCTATTACTTTCCTTATAACCTAGTTCTCTCTATTGCGGCATTAGCTATTTTTATTGTATTTATCGGGATAAGGGGATATTTCCGTGGAAAGATCGCAATCATCCTTTTAAGCATTGCTGTTGTGATTAACCTGTTTATAACCTTCAAGCTCTATCCCGACATCATAAACGTCAAGCAACAAATCAAAACCTTCGAGACACAATCTGACGAATCTCCGGCACGGAATCAGTTCAGGAAACTGCATGCAACAAGTGCAATATTGAATATACTGTTGTTAATAGATGGTACCGCTTTAATAATCCTTAATAATATTTCAAAAAAATCAGGAGATATAACATTTGACTGATTGGAAGAGAACAGTACTAGAATAGCAAGGCAATTCTCTGGCTTGACAATCCATTTTGTTAATTGGAAAATAGCTAGGGTTCAGAAATTGTTTCTATTTCTGAAGGGAGCACAAAAGGATAGTGGGGCCGCTATTAGGTGGATATCTACCTGATAGCGGCTTTTTTATTGCGAATAATTTATCTCAGGGAGGTGTGAATGAAGGCTAAGGATTTGATGATTCCTTTGCTGGAATATTTAAGTCCTGATCATACGCTCAAAGAAGCAGGCTATATCCTCAGGATAGCCCGGAGAGGAGAAGAGAAGATTGGAGCTAAGGCTTTGCCAGTTCTTGATTCAAAAGGCAAATTGATAGGTATTCTTTCGATCGGAGATATCCTCAAGGCGGTTTATCCGAAATATATGTATCTCATGGAATTAGGAAGCTTTACGTGGGATGGGATGGTAGAAGCACTTGCTCAAAAAATGGCGGACAGAAAAGTCAGCGATTTAATGACAAAAACGGTTATTACCGTCAAAGAAGATTCACCAATCATGGAATGTATCGATCATATGCTGAAACATAATGTTAAGAGAGTCCCTGTCTTGAATAGAGAAAACAGAGTTATTGGGATGTTGTATGAAAGAGATGTTTTCTACTACATTACAGAGTTCATGTCGAACAGTAAATCAGAGGTAGGTGAAAATGAATGAAACATTTACCTCAACACAGCCTTTTGTTATGGATACCGCATTTTGGATAGCAACGGCTATCTTCATTATTGCTTACGCAATAATCGTATCTGAAAAGATCCATAAGACGATCGTTGCAATTTTTGCCGCCAGCCTGATGATCGTGTTAAAGATCCTTGAACAACATGAAGCCTTTCATGTTGAGGAACTTGGTGTGGACTGGAATGTCATATTTCTTCTCATATCCATGATGATAATTATAAACCTCATGAAGCCAAGCGGTATTTTTGAGTATATAGCAATAAAGAGCGCTAAATGGGGCAAAGGTGAGCCATTCAGAATCATGGCGATCTTTGCTATTGTCGTAGCTGTACTTAGCGCCCTGCTTGATAATGTCACGACAGTGCTTTTAATCACCCCCGTGACATTATTTATCGCAGACGCACTGGAAGTAGATCCGATACCCTATCTTCTCTCGTGTGCCCTCGCATCGAATATCGGTGGTACAGCAACACTCATCGGTGACCCTCCGAATATTATGATTGCGTCGAAAGCGTACCTCACCTTTATGGACTTTATTTATAATTTGACGCCAATTGTTGTCATTTTGATGCCTATCTATATTCTTATTATTAAACTCATTTGGGGCAATAAGCTCAAGGCAAGTGATAAACAAAAACAAAGAATTATGGAAATGGATGAAAGAGGGGCAATTAAAGACCCTGTTATGATGATAAAATCTCTTTCCGTCCTTGCCCTTGTTCTAACAGGCTTTGTGTTGCACGGCATTCTTCATTTGCAGCCCGCTACCATAGCACTCTTTGGAGCAGGGCTCCTTTTGCTGCTTTCAATGACGCATGACCCGCATCATATTTTGGCCGAAGTAGAATGGCCGACCATCTTCTTTTTTATAGGGCTTTTTATAATCGTGGGGGGAATTGCAAAGGTGGGTCTAATAAAATTGATGTCCCTGCAGATGCTGGATTTGACCCAGGGCAATATGTTTGCCACTTCAATGGTCATCATATGGTTTTCCGCGTTTGCTTCAGCAATCGTGGATAACATCCCTTATGTCGCAACTATGAATCCACTGGTAATTGATATGGCAAAACAACTCTGAAAAGGCGGTCAAGAAAATTTCTTTCTTGAAATTTATGGCCTACGGAATGCCGATCATGATAATCACGGTTGCGATTTCGAGTGTCTACGTTTGGCTGAGATACTATGTAATGAAAATATAGGGTAAAAGAGCTAACACGTATCCAAGACAAGAACAAATCAGGAATTACGGTTGAGACAGCTATACATAAGACCTAATTCCTTTCCTGCAATCTAACCCTTCCCATTGGAATACGAACGCAAAAAGTTGAACCGCTGCCAACTTCGCTCTCAACGTTAATTTTACCGCCCATGAGATCCAGAAGTTGTTTGACAACGAACAGGCCTAGGCCGACGCCGCCATGCTCACGTGTAAGAGAACTCTCAACTTGTCGGAAAGGATCAAAAATGATTGTGATGTCCTGTTTTGCAATGCCAATGCCCGTGTCCGAAACACAGACCTCGACTCCTTTATCCTTTTTATGAATAGCAACGACAACACTCCCTCTATCGGTAAACTTTACCGCGTTGCTGATCAAGTTATTCAGGATGATTTTTACTTTTTCCGGATCTGTTTGAATAACATGTAATTGAGGGTCTATATCCCAGACGAAATCAAGTCCTGAACTTTCAATCAAATTCCTGTTTTCAGATTTGATCTCTTCGATGAATTGAGAGATATCTATACTTCTAAATTCTACAGATTGCAAATCAGAACGGGTTACATTGAGGATGGAATTGATGATCTCAAGTAATTTTTTTGAATTCCTGTCAATCTTCCTCAGAGCATCTACTTGTTCTTCGTTCAGACTGCCGGCGACGCCATCAAGAAGAAGGTCATTATAGCCGATAATGCTAATGAGCGGCGTCCGCAGTTCATGCGATGTCATAGACAGAAAATCCGACTTAACACGGGCAGTGTCTTCGGCCTGCTTGCGCGCCTTGCGCTCCGCTTCAATCCTGGCACTCGCTTCTGCTTTTCGTCTTTCAGATATAAGACCTAATACTATAGCAACAATATTTAACAGAAAAATTTCCAATACCCTGTCCGAATCATTCGGCGAGAAGCCGTTCCAGTTTGAAACTATTATCGGCAGATAGAGAACAGTAATGCTGACAGAAGTTGCAAGACCGCCCTTGAAACCGAACCAGACTCCTGCAAGGATAACGGGAAGGAAGTATAGTTCCCGATAAAAGAGATTAAAATAGGCGATCTGCATTTGGGGGAAGTAGTGAAATAGATTGATGAGAACAACAAGAACGATTACAAGAACTTTTTTTTCTCTACTTCTGTGTTCTTCCATAATCAAGATCTTCTCTATGCCTGATTTCCCCACTGAAAGAAGTCTGCAACAAGATGCTTATCCCTAAAATGCAGAACATTATTTAGCAAGAATCAATAGCTGAATCCCGGAGTCGAGAACCAAAGATAGGTATAATGAATTTTATCCGCTCATACAGTCTCCAATTCACCGCTGCAGTCTTCACGAATATTGTACCTTATATCCTTGTATCCTTCCGAAAGCTTCCAATATCTCAACCTCCTTTGCTTCGTCCTCGCTGCATTGGAATATTAACGATAAAGCCTTCATGCAATTAATATTACTGGCATAAGAGACTATGCAGTGATCTGAAATCAAGGCAGTCAATTTACTTCTAAGGGATTCCTTTTGATGTTGCGGTAACGTAACATCCGGATAACATTGGATGACAAGGGTATTGTTATTCTCCAGAGGCCCAATGTATATAATATTATTTTTAATTATCGCAATATTTTTTTTGCCCTGCAACTCGCCTATGATATATTCTACTAATAGTTTAGGAGGCAAGGTGTCGAAGTATAATTTACGATAATGAATGGAGTAAACAGGATATGTTCAATTTATTAAAAAAGTATGAAAAGTTTATGATTCAAGCGCTTATGGTCATGATGGCTATTGTCTTGGGACTTGCCACTATTGACCTCGGTTGGCTCATTATCAAAGATATTATAGAACCTCCCTTGTTCCTTCTGAGTGTTGAGCAGTTGCTTGATATATTTGGCCTTTTTATGCTTGTTATCATAGGCATCGAACTGCTTGAAACTATCATGAAAACTTACATAACTCATAATCAGCCGCATTATGAGGTTGTTCTTTCAGTGGCAATAATCGCAATTGCCCGCAAGGTCATTATTCTCGACATAAAGGAGGTGGATAGTCTTATCTTAATTGGAATTGCTTCAATTATTATTGCACTTACAGGCGGCTATTTCTTAATGAAGAGAAGTCGGTCTTATGATAAAGCAAATTGAAATTGTCTGTTTGTCAGAGCATGTCTTTAAAAATAAAGCACATCAAAAGAAGATTTAGAAAGCAAAGCAATCTTTTATTTTAGGACAAATTATCCGCCTCGTTCTTTTAACGCATAGACTTTCTTCCTATAATCATTAATTCCTTCAATCAGCTAAACATGTTTGTGATTTAACGCATAGACTTTCTTCCTATAATCATTAATTCCTTCAATCAGCTAAACATGTTTGTGGTCTCTGAGACCCTGAAAAACATCAAACCAGCATTCCATGTTTTTCACATTTAAATGATCCTTTCTTATTCATTTTCATTTGAAAGTCTAAGCCTGAAAAGAGTATCCACACTGTTGATTAGACGAAGATCTGCACCTGCAAGTTGACAAGTGTCTTTATATAAAGTATTGCAAACTGCACATAGAAGAAAGGGAGATTCTGTGTTATATCAGACTTATCCCAGTTTCCCCTCTGATAGTCAACACCGGAGCATCTCTTGCAAGTTGTGATGGTTTCGTGAGGAAATAATTGCCGGATCTTATATTTGTTGTCTTGAACACAGAAGTACTTTCTGGTATTATCGAGAAACTATCTAATAACTTGTTGGAGATTTAATTTATTTTCACTGAACCAATGCTAAGATGAACTTTTTCTTCCTATAACATTTGAATTGAAATTTCGTCATGCCCAACAAAGAAGAAGCGCTACAAATAATCTATCAAAAAAATCTACCTTTATGGGAAGAACTATTAAACGATATTTCCAATACCATCATTAATAAACTTCAAGCAGAAGAATTAAAATTTTCCTTCAAAAAAAGAGTCAAATCCCTTGAAAGTCTTAATGCAAAAAAACAGGGACTCGTTAACAAAGGACTCAACCAAAATAAAAAGATTAAAGATTTGCTTGGTTTACGTTTTATTGTTCCATTTTTAGAAGATGTAGAGCGAGTAGTTGATATTGTTAAAGAATCTCTTGATGTGGTAGACATCGAGCGAAAATCTGAAGCATTGTCTTATCGAGAATTTGCTTATGATAGCGTTCATATGGAAATCTCATTGGAAAATCTGACTATTGAATTACCAGAGTTTTGCTGTCAGTCGTGTGAAATCCAAATCCGAACAATATTACAAGATGCTTGGGCTGAAATAGAACATGAGGTAGTTTACAAAAGTGACATTGAATTGCCAGATCAGGCTATTCGCAAAAAAATGGCGGCGCTCAATGCAAATCTTGCACTTTCAGATATGATTTTTCAGGAAATACGAGACAAACAAAAAGAATTAGAAATCTGGGGCCATGAACGTTTTAAAGAACTACAAAAAAGAGCAAAAGAAGTCTCTATAGATTCACTTCCCAAGTATCAAGTAGTAACTGAAAAGGATGACTGGGGAAAAATACAAAAAAAGGAATCAAAAGAAAGTATTGAAAAAACGCTTCTCAAAGCATTGGAAGCTCATAATGATGAAAATTATAGACGTGCCATTGATCTTTACAGCGAAATCCTATCTACTGATCCCCCCTTAAAAGTACGTGCTATTATTTACAATCACCGTGGACTTGCTTTCATTATGCTATATAAAGAACGTCAAGCATTAAAAGACTTTGAAGACAGTTTTAAATGTGATCCAAGTTATTATCAAGTCCTGAACAATCGTGCACTGGTGCTTAGACGAATGGGACTAACCAATGAGGCACTGTACAACTTCAATAAATCTCTAGAGCTTGAGGAAAAACAAGCTGAAGTTTATTACCTTAGAGCACAAACCAATTGTGAAACGCAGAATTATCAATCTGCTCTGAATGATGTTGAAATGGCTATTCATTTGAGTCCTAATCATCAAGAAGCCCAAAAACTTTTAAAACGAATCTTAAAAAAACTTTCCGAACTTGAGAAAGGAAAATAAACAACAAGCAATATTGTTCTTCGATTCTAATTCGGCAGTTTGAAAATATCGTTCTTTGAACGAAACTCATTTTACTTTATATTATTAATATCACCTCTAACAAATCGCTCCACCTGACCGCTAACAGCTGGTGAGAAATTGACTAGCCATGATCTCCTATGGGCGGTAGGTGAGCTTTGCTTTAAACAATTCTTCTGTAAAACCATTCCTTTTCGTCTTTCGCAACTTTTACGCAATTGTGGCTGGCATTCGCATTTATTTCTCCATTTAGAGTGCGTTGACTTGATGAAGCAATGTTTAGTTGTGGCCAAAAAAAGATATTTTGATTCGTTGCAGAACAATCTCATCGATTATTTTTCAAAAACCAACTGGATACTCGGCATTGTATTGGAATGAAGTTCTGGTCTTTTTTTGATACACTATAACTACGCTGTTCCACAGAAACATCAATCAGAAATCATTGAGTTTGAGCAATCATGGAACTGGAAATTCTATCCCGAAACAAGTCTTGGATATGAGATCAAACGAATGACCCAGGATGAAACAAAAAGGATTCCGGGCTGCATGAAAGTCTCAGAGATTTATTCCCGGAAAAGGAGGGAACAATGCGCAGAGTACTGTATTTCCTGATAACGAACCTAGCGATTGTAATAGTGCTGGGAATTGTATTGAGGATTCTCGGCGTTGAACCTTATCTGACCGCTTACGGACTAAATTATCAGTCGCTCCTCATATTTTCCGCCGTTTTCGGTATGGGCGGGGCATTCATAAGTCTTGCTCTCTCGAAGTGGAGCGCAAAGAGACTTACAAGGGCTCAGGTGGTAACATCCCCTGCAAATGAAACAGAGCGTTGGCTCGTCACAACGATAGGAGAACTTGCTTCCAGGGCAAGCATAAGAATGCCCGAGGTTGCCATATTTCCCTCTGATGACATGAATGCGTTTGCAACTGGCATGAAGCGAAACAACGCCCTTGTAGCTGTCTCAAGCGGGATGCTGCGGCGCATGGACAAGGAGAACATCCGCGCGGTGCTGGCGCATGAAGTGGCCCATGTAAAAAATGGAGACATGATAACCCTTGCGCTCATACAGGGTGTGGTGAACACATTCGTCATATTCTTTGCGCGTGTTATCGGGTATACCGTTGACAGAGTGATTTTCAGAAATGAGAGGGGACATGGTATAGGTTTCTGGGTAACGACGATCATCGCAGAGATATGCCTTGCAATGCTTGCCTCGATTATCGTCCTCTGGTTTTTCAAGAAAAAGGGAATATCGTGCCGACAGCGGTTCTGCGGATTTGGTTGGAAAAAAGCCAATGATAGGTGCACTCGAAGCCTTGAAAATGCTCTACTACAGCAGCCTCATCTGCCTGACCAAATGGCGGCTTTTGGTACTCCGGGACTAGAAGAGCAGGGGTTGAAAGCGCTCTTTGCAACCCATCCGAACCTCGATGACCGGATTAATACCCTTATGGCGTCGAAGTATCCGGATTACAAGCCTTGATTGAACAGGGCAGATCCTTTTTTCTTACCAACCGGGCGATAGCGGATATATTGCCATTTCAGGACAGTAATCATGAGAATTTCCTGTTCAAAGCAATATCTTTGAAAAATATCCTTACTGTTTGATTGATGAAGTAGCTGAAAAAGTATTTATTACGCCTGCCAAACAGGAAAACGTTTTGAGCACCTGCTTTCAACACTCAGCAAAAATCAAATTTGTTAAAGAGTACATCCCAGATTAAATATGCCAAAATTTGTATATGGAGAATCTTTCAAATGGAAAGAAAGAGCTGGTCTCGTGAGGAGACGTGTTTGTTTCTTTTGGGAGTGAAATAATTTTTAGAGAAAAGTCTGCTTTTGGGGGAAGTTGTCAGACTCCAGCTTCCCAGCGGACTATTCAGGGCAGATGACTT
>CAVQRT010000017.1:0-42842 GCA_963715195.1 Thermodesulfovibrionales bacterium
ATCACGATGAGTTCTTTGTAAATTTCAAAAATCCTGATTTTGTGAAACTCGCGGACGCATTCGGGGCGAAAGGCATACGCATCTCATCGGAGCATGAGCTCCTCCCCTCCCTCAGACACGCATTTTCCGAATCCGTTCCTACAATCATCGATTGCCCGGTCGACTATTCTGAGAATCTCAGGCTCACCGAAAAGCTCGGGCGGCTTATCTGTCCCACATAGGGATGCAGGTTTTCTTTATTTTTTCCCGAGGATCTTGAGAAAAATAAAGCGTGAAATTATTTTCCCTTCCTCTTCCGTAATTTCTTTTTCTTCAAATCTCGGCATCGACCCTTTTGGATTTCTCATCGCGGTCAAAACATCCGCAGGTTCATGCACATTCTGAAGCCTGCTGCCTTCACGGTGACAAGGTATACAATGCTCATTGAACAGTTCCTCGCCCTTATCATCCTTTGTTGCTGCTTCCTGAATCGTCTCCGGCACTTCTGCCGATTTCTCCTGTTGACTGCAGCCCGTTAAGCAACACAGAGCCATCATCAACAGCACTGAGAATAGAATTGTTGCCGTCTTTTGCATCGCTTCTCCCCTTTCTCCATGTTTTCCGCAGATGGGAATAATCTACACCTTTTCAGAAGATCCTGCAATGCACCGTTTCACTGTGGGGTTCACAGGCAGAACAGGCTAAAAGCCCGATACCCCGCCTGACACAATGAACGTCATTACCTTCCCGCTGTCAATTGCGAGCGGGGTTACCCGTTCTCTGGGACACAATGATAAGATTCCCTGCAAAGTTGTAGGATTGGGGAACATACACCGACACACTGCCTGCCATGCCGATGTCCTCAAGGCTCTCCCTCGTGACAAACCCGACAACCTGGACCTTTCCTTCAGCCACAAGGTCAAGCAGTACCGGCTTATCAAACCGCTTTTTTTCGCCTACAAACGCATTCACGAGGTCTTTGATCGCCGAATAGACCATCTTCACAATCGGCATGCGGCTGAACAGATTGTCGATCAGCCTCGCAGCACCCCTCGCAAAAAAAGTCGAGACAAGAAACCCTGTGACTGTGACAAGGGTTAATGTGATCAGGAATCCTATTCCCGGAATTGAAACTCCGGAAACCCTGTCAACCGCTGAGACAATCAAATATAAGACGTACAGCGTCACGATGATCGGAGTAAGAAACAAAAGACCCTTCAAAAAGTATTTTGTGAGTGTGTTCATTCAGACTCCTCCGTTGTTTTGATATGATTTCAAGTATATTCTAGTTTTTTTTTCGGATACAAAACAATGCGTTGAGTGTTTTTATTCCTTAAACATTGTCTCTGTGTATTCAAATAGCTTACAATATCCAGTCATGATATCCGCTTGTGTACCCGAACTGACGAAAGAAGCCAAGATCGGAATATCTCTGATGGAAATAGGCATACAAAACGACATCCCGACTTACAGCGGGGACTCGGGGTGCTTGCCGGTGATACGATCAGGACAGCCGCAGATCTCAAGCTTCCCATGGTCGCCGTGACCCTCCTTTGCAAGAAAGGGTATTTCAGGCAGCAGCTTGACAACCACGGAAAGCAGACAGAGCACCCTGTACAATGGAACCCTTCCAATTATATGACACTTCTGCCTGTCGGGGTCACCGTTCAGATCGAAGAGCGGGATGTGCTGGTACAGGCATGGCAGTACAATCAAAAGAGTCTCACCGGCGGGCATATCCCAATTCTCTCTTCTCGATACGGATATCGAAGGGAATACCGCTGAGGACAGGAAAATCACCGCATATCTGTATGGAGGCGACCTTGACTACCGACTGAAGCAGGAGGTTGTGCTCGGCATCGGCGGGGTGAGGATTCTCCATGATCTCGGCTTCGAGATCAAAAAATACCACATGAACGAGGGACACTCAAGCCTTCTTACCATCGAGCTCCTCAAAATGTTCAAAAGACAGATAGAAGACGTATGGGATGAAAAACTGATCTGGGATGTCCAGCGTGTCAAAGACCTGTGCGTCTTTACCACCCATACCCCTGTCGAGGCCGGCCATGACAAATTCCCCTATGACCTCGTTCGGAGAATCATGGGTGAACCACTTCCGTTGGACGTGCTCAAGAAGCTCGGGGGTGAGGATAACCTCAACATGACCCGGCTCGGGCTGAACCTCAGCGAATTCATTAACGGGGTCGCGAAAAAGCACGGGGAAGTGTCGCGTAACATGTTCCCCGGGTACGAGATAAGCGCCATCACGAACGGGGTCCATTCATTCACATGGACCTGTGACAGCTTCAAAAAACTTTTCGATGAATACCTCCCGGGCTGGGCAAACGAACCAGAGCTTTTTGTGAGAGTCGGCAGAATCCCTGATGAGGACGTCTGGACTACTCACATGAAGGCGAAAAAAATCCTCCTTAAGTACGTAAAGGCACAAACCGGGGTTGAAATCAGCCCTGACATCCTCACACTGGGATTTGCGAGGAGAGCAACCGCATACAAAAGAGCAGACCTCATCTTTACTGATATCCAGAGGCTGCTCCGGATAGGGGAAGGGAAGATGCAGATCATTTTGCGGGGGAAGGCGCATCCAAAGGACGATCCGGGAAGCAGGTGATCGAGAAGATATTCTCTATCAGCGAACAGCTCAGGGAGAATATTTCTCTGGCATACCTGAATAATTATGACATGGATATTGCGCTCAGACTCGTTTCGGGGGTTGATATCTGGCTGAACACCCCCCTGCGTCCGCGTGAGGCATCGGGAACGAGCGGGATGAAGGCATCGCACAACGGGGTCATGAACTTTAGTGTGCTCGACGGGTGGTGGATTGAAGGTCATATCGAAGGCTTCACCGGCTGGTCAATCGGGCCAGCCCCGACAGAAACAATACTGGTCGAAAACACTGACATCGCTGTTGATGCAGAGGACCTCTACAACAAGCTCGGAACAGACCATCATACCCCTCTATTACGAAAACCGGACCATATGGATAAGAATGATGAAGAATGCAATCGGAAAAAACGCCTATTATTTCAACAGCCACCGCATGATGCGACGTTACGTCACAGAAGCATACATACGGTGATATTTTTTTTCCTTATTCCTTGCCTCTCCTGACATCCGCACCCAGCCGCCGCAACTTCACTTCCATCTTCTCATAACCCCTGTCAAGGTGATAGATCCTGTGGATAGTGCTCTCTCCTTTTGCGGCAAGGGCTGCGGCGACAAGAGATGCACTTGCCCTGAGGTCTGTTGCCATCAGGGGTGCGCTCTTGAGCTTACGTATTCCTTTGACGGTCGCGGTCCCGCCCTCAACGGTGATGTCTGCCCCCATCCTCGCAATCTCAGCGACATGCATAAACCGGTTCTGAAAAGCGATTCCCTGATAATGCTCGTCCCCTCAGCAATAGTCATGAGTGCCATGAACTGCGCCTGCATGTCAGTGGGGAATCCGCGGATACGGCATTGTCATGATATCGACAGCCGCCGGCCTGGATGGCCCTTTCACCCGGACACCGTCCCCGGCAGGGGAAATTTCCAGACCCGCTTCCCTGAGCTTCAGTACCGGCGCATCAAGATTATCCATGTTGCAGCCCCTCATGGACGATGTCCCCTCCCGTAATCCCTGCAATAGTCATGAATGTTCCCGCCTCAATCCTGTCAGGGATAATCGTATAGTCCAAAGGCTGAAGGGTATCGACCCCTTCTATTTCTATAACGCTCTCACCCGCCCCTTTTATCCTTGCTCCCATTGATATGAGGGCATTCGCAAGGTCAATCACCTCAGGTTCACGCGCAGCATTTTCCAGAACTGTGGTTCCCTCTGCAATTGACGCGGCCATCATCAGGTTTTCGGTCCCCGTTACGGTAGGGATGTCGAGGTATATCGTTGCCCCCGACAACCTCTTTGCCTTCGCTACCACGTATCCTGATTCAAGGACAATAGTTGCCCCCATCTTTTCGAGTCCTGAAAGGTGAAGATTGATAGGCCTGTCCCCTATGGCGCAGCCCCCGGGGAGAGACACTTTTGCCTTTCCGAATCTTGTGAGCAATGGCCCCAGAACCAGAATGGACGCACGCATTGTCCTCACCAGGTCATACGGGGCCTCAAGTGTCCCTATCCTCCCGGTGTCTACCACGACATTTCTGCCCTTGTGTGACACATGTGCCCCCAGATGTGAGAGAAGCCTTCCCAGAGTCACCACATCCTTCAGTCCGGGAACCCCTGATATCGTGCTCTCCCCTTCTGAGAGGATGGAAGCCGCCATGACCGGGAGCGCTGCGTTCTTCGATCCACCGACCTCTATAGTCCCCTTAAGCCTTTTTCCACCCTTGATTATGAGTTTTTGCACTATTTACTCCGCAAAAAAAATGAATTTGTCATCTCCCTGCCCTTTCCCTTCACGGCACCCGCCATTATTCTAACGGTATCCACGCAAAAAAAACATCATACATGATCAGTCATATGCGTTGAATATTACCCTGACTCACGATGAATCCTCACGAAATTCCATTAGGAAGTCATTTAGGGGGTTAACCGTAAACTGGATTCTGCTCTGGATTTCTAAATATCTGTTTGATTTACAAGGCTTTTTTTATTCTGTATTTTCCAATATATTCTGCTACAGTCGCATTCTAAGCATTGCACGGCAAAATACGCACTGCTTGGGGCTTTGATGAGAATGCATCCTACACATAGAAGAAATCAGCAGGCTGAAAAATCCTGATGTCTGTTGATTCCTTCTTGCAGTCCGCAAAGCAAAATCCATAAAAGAATCTGCAGGTTAATAATAGAAATCAATAATTTAAAAGTTTATCAACCCTCAGGACATAATGCCAATTGCATAGGGAGAAATGCCATTATAGCCTCAATCTCCAGGTATGCAAATATCCATAAAAACAACAGGTTATATACTGGCATCTGTTTTGCATTTTATCTGTAACGGTGATTCATAAATATATATTTTGAAGCGAAAGGGAGGTAAATATGGAGTATAGAAAGATTCAATTGGAAAATAAAATCCATGAAATGTACCCAGAAATTTCAAAACATAGTATTAAGTCAAGTCTTGATTTCGATGAAAACAAGCATGCGTATATTCTGCAATTCAAAAAAGATACACATAAACTGACAACGCACCTTAAAAAAAAGGATGCAGATGATTGTATGAACAATGTCAAATGTGTGTATCTTGGCGTACAAATCGGGCAATTCATAAAGAATTTCGAATCAACAGGATAATAACCTTTATGTGAGTTTCAACTAAGCAGTATCTAAACGGAAAGAGGGCTGGAATATGTCCCTTTTATCTGAACGACAATATGTTCAGAAAACATATTCATCTAAGGAAGTCAGTATTGGACTCTTACCAGAATCTTTAGATAACTAAATGATTATTAGTTCAATACTTTTAAATCACACAATACAAACAAAGGATTTGAAAATGAGTAAGACAGACAGAACTTATAAAGAATTATTAGACCTCATTAATGAATTGCAATCCTTACAACATAATAAGAATGAAACTCCAAAGAAAATGGTCAGAAAGCCACAGTCATCCCAGAATCATTATGAAATTAAGAAGAATAATGTACTGCAAAAAAGGAAGACAACAAAATCAATGGCAGATGCAAACACAAATTATATCAAAGGAGATGAGAATTCCTTTGAAGCAATCCTCCAATGCATGAAAACATTAGTGGATTTTTATCCAAAACATATTGAAAAAGAGGATAATCATTTTTTTCTCCCAGTAATGGAGTATTTTAGCGCAGAGGAGAAAGAAACAATGTTAGAAGAAGGATATCTGTTTGACCAGAAGCTCATTCATGATAAATATAAAAATATGGTCTTACAAACAGAAGCGCTTTTTAAATAATAACTTTCAAAATCCTAAGGAGGTATAATGAACCCGGTACTTGAGGCTATACATAAGAGACGTTCGGTAAGATCATATGAGTCTAAGACTGTTTCTAAAGACATTATAGAAACTATCGTCCAGGCAGGAAATGAAGCTCCTTCTTCGATGAACTATCAGCCTTGGAGGTTTGTTGTAGTAGAAGATAAGGAGATTCATCAGAAACTACTACAAATAGCACTACCGAAGGCAAAGAATCTTTTCGATACCATTAAAGCAAAAGACCCGACACGTTATGAATCAATCATGAAACGCTTTGACGAGTTAGAAGACCCGGTTTATTATGCTGCCCCTGTAATAGTATTTATAATTGGACAGGGAATATATGCAGACCATTCATGTCCTCTTGCCTGTGAGAATATAATGCTGGCAGCCTATTCATTAGGATTAGGAAGTTGTTGGGTAGGTCTTGGATCAATGATTGCTGATAATGCGGAAGCAAGAAATATTCTTGATTTAAAGGACGATGAAAAAATATTTGGTCCCATTATTATGGGCTATTCCAAAGCATATCCCGAAGCACCGCAAAAGAAGGACCCAGAGGTGAAGTGGCTTTAAGCTTTTTCATAAATAGGAGAGAATTTAATGGCAAACAATCAAAATTTGATTAAGATATTCGAATACGCATCAAATCAGGAGGAAACAGGGAAAAGTTTTTTTCAGGAATCCCTCTTTCAAAAGTGATCGATTCATTCAATAATCTAAGAAAAATGAGGTTCATCAATATTCACATGTTCCTAATATTTCCTTCTTCATATCTATATATTTTTCTTTTATTCTTAAATGTAAGAAAATCATTTTATCTCTAAAGGAGGAAACATGAAAACAAAAGTGGGATTGTGGATTGATCATAGGAAGGCTGTTATCGTAGCTGTTACAGACATAGGGGAAGATATAGGGCTGATAATATCGAAGGCTGAAAAACAGCTTCGCCGTTCCGGTGATTCACCTCTTAAAGGGTCCTATGAATCATTACAAATACCGGCAAGTGACAGGCGCCAAAGAAAGTTAACGGGACATCTCAACATTTTCTACGATGCGGTAATTGCGAGTATTCGTGATGCAGAAGCTATTCTGATTCTTGGTCCTGGTGACGCAAAAGACGAACTGAAAAAACGTCTTAAAAGAAACAACCTTGCTGGACGAATCGCAGGTATTGAGACAGTTGACAAGATGACTGATCGTCAGATTGCTGCAAAAGTTCGGAAGTACTTTTTGAAATAGCTGGCTGGCGCAGTAATCCTGACAACTGTAGATGTGAGAAAGGTTAATGATGAATATAAGCTTTCCGGAAACACCGTCATCAGAGGAATGTGCAAGTGACCTGCTCCAAATCATTGTACGACTTCTAAAGCAAGTCTTTTTGAAAAAAGTACTGAAAATCGACAGTATCATGAATGGGCGGGCCTCTCAGGTTAAGTCTTAGCTACTACATCGAAACAAAATGTATCCAATTGTTTAAGTTTCATTCACTGAAGCACTTTAAATAGGCTATAAGAGCAAAGTTGATACTCACTTAAAAAATATTAACAGCAATAGAGCCTCAAGTATAGCTAAAAATTAGAACATATAATGATGGTGTCATTTTTCATTAATATCTTATCGTCTGGTCGTTCTTAGAACGAAACACTAAAAATTGACAAAAGAATAGGAGAAGCTGGAGGCAGCAACCATAATAGCAATATGGTGAGTTAAGACTTTGCTTCTAAAAAGGAGGCCTCAAAAGTGAAGGTGAGCAGTAAGACTATTCGTTGGAAATTATTCCATTTACGGAAAGGTCCTCGCGGAGACCACTTGACACAAAAGTATGCCCGAGAAGAACGACCGCTGCGATCGGAACTCTTCAGTAGCGATCAGATGGAACAGCATGGCAAAACACTGGCAGGCTTGCATAAGTTAGGTCTGGTGCGTGCACGGGGCAAGCTGCTGAAAAGGCTGGCTGAAAATGAAAGAATCCTAATTGAAGTCCGCAACCTACTGCAGGATGCGGTTAAGACATATCGCCGGATTACACCGGCTGGAGAATGGCTGCTCGATAATTTCTATTTAGTCGAAGAACAGATTCATACGGCCAGGCGACACTTGCCAAAAGGTTACAGCCGTGAACTGCCTCGCTTGCAGGACGGCCAATCGGCAGGGCTTCCACGTGTGTATGACATCGCTCTGGAGACAATCTCGCACGGCGATGGGAGGATAGATTCTGAAAGTCTCAGCAGCTTTGTTACAGCCTACCAGTCCGTCACTTCACTAAAGTTGGGAGAGTTGTGGGCGATACCTATTATGCTACGCCTGGCATTGATCGAAAATCTCCGCCGCATTGGAACACGCATTGCTGCTGATATAATAGACCGAAACCTTGCCGACTATTGGGCCGACCAGATCACGGAGATTGCCGAGAAGGATCCGAAGAACCTGATTTTGGCAGTTGCTGATATGACACGCTCGAACCCGCCGATGGTGAGTTCATTTGTTGCAGAATTTGCACGCCGATTGCAGGGGCAAGGGCCCGTGTTAGCAATGCCTCTCACCTGGATTAAGCAGCGTCTCTCCGATCACGGACTGACGATTGAACAGTTAGTACAATCGGAAAGTCAGCAACTGGCCACCGACCAGGTTTCCATAAGGAACAGCCTCAATAGTCTCCGTTTACTTGGCGCGGTAGACTGGCGCGAGTTCGTTGAGCAACTGAGCGTTGTTGAGCAGATACTGTGTGAGGATCCAGCTGGTGTCTATCCCAAAATGGATTTTCTCACCCGCGACAGATACCGTCACGTTGTAGAAAAATTGGCAAAGACTAGCGAGCTATCCGAAAGCGAGGTAGCACGTAAAGCGATCCATCTGGCGCATAAAGCTGCAGACAGAAAAGGCAATAATAATCGAACGGCACACGTTGGCTTTTATATTATAGATAAGGAATTGACAGAGCTCGAACGAATAGCCAAGGTGCGTCTTTCCCCCCTGAGAGCTTTTCAGAGAATGGGTCGCAAGTTTGCTTTGTTTTTCTATCTTGGCACGATCACTTTGACTACGCTGGCCTTCACCGGGGTTTTGTTGTCGGTAGCGTACAACAGCGGGTTGCATGATTGGCTATTTGCGCTGATTGGTATCCTCTCTCTGCTATGCTCAAGTCACATTGCAGTAGCAATGGCAAACTGGATGGCAACGTTAATGTCCAAGCCGCACGTGTTGCCTCGAATGGACTTTTCCAAAGGAATTCCTTCTGAATCGAGCACACTGGCTGTAATTCCCTCTATGCTCACAGGGGTTCAGAACATCAAGAAATTGATCGAGGCGCTCGAAGTCCGTTACCTGGCAAATCAAGACAAAAACCTGTACTTTGGTCTACTGACTGATTTCCGGGATGCACACGCGGAAACTATGCCGGATGATGAAATGCTGTTAGAACTAGCCCGGGAGGGAATCACAGATCTGAATGAAAAGTACAGGAGTGTAGAAGGTAACATTTTCTTCCTTTTTCACCGTCCACGCAGATGGAATCCTCAGGAGCGGGTCTGGATGGGTTACGAGCGTAAGCGAGGGAAGCTCGCTGCATTGAACGAGCTTCTGCGAAGCGGTCCACATGGTACCTCTAATGATCACTTCTCACTCATCGTTGGTAATACGGACATCTTATCAAATGTGAAGTATGTGATTACCCTTGACACAGATACACAACTGCCGCGTGATTCTGCGTGGCAGTTTGTGGGAGCAATGGCGCACCCTCTCAATCGTCCGCGGTACGATAAAGACAAACAGCGTGTCTCCGAGGGGTATGGCATCCTTCAGCCACGTGTTGCTGTGAGCCTTGTGGGCATGAACCAGTCGCGGTATGCGCACTTGTTCGGTAGTGAGCCAGGCATTGACCCGTACACGCGTGCCGTCTCTGACGTTTACCAGGACCTCTTTCACGAAGGGTCGTTTATTGGTAAGGGGATTTATGATGTCGATGCGTTTGAGCGAGCACTCAGTGGGCGCTTTCCCAAGAATAGGATTCTCAGTCATGATCTTTTGGAAGGATGCTATGCAAGAGCAGGGCTACTTAGCGATGTACAGTTATACGAAGAATATCCATCTGACTACAGAACAGATGTGAGCCGTCGGCATCGCTGGATTCGCGGGGACTGGCAGATTGCTCGCTGGCTGCTGTCAGCCGTTCCGGGTTTCAGTTGTCACCGCCAGAAAAATCCGCTATCCAACCTGTCGCAATGGAAGATCTTTGACAATCTTCGTCGCAGTCTCGTGCCTACGGCGCTTATACTACTTTTGCTGCTAGGCTGGACACTGTTGACACCGTTTTCGATATGGACTTTAGCAGTAATCGGAATAATCCTGATTCCTTCGTGGATTGCCTCTTTAGTTGAATTACTTCAGAAGCCGAGCGATGTGCTGCTCAGGCAGCATCTGGCCACCGCGGTGCGCTCAGCTGGCCGCTACTCTGCTCAAGCGGCATTTACGCTCGCATGTCTACCCTACGAAGCCTTCTTCAGTCTTGATGCGATTCTGCGTACGGCATGGCGGCTCATCATTCGCAGAAGACTCCTGGAGTGGAATCCTTCGAGCCAATCCAATCGCATGAGACGTACAGAGCTCATTGCATTCTACCGAAGGATGTGGATCTCACCTCTTATTGCTTTTGCTGCGCTTTTCTATTTAACGCTTTTAAGACCGGACGCACTGGCAGTAGCCGGGCCAATACTGGCTATCTGGGGTACCTCTCCTGCTATCGCCTGGTGGATCAGTCGGCCACTTACCCGCCGCCGTGCAAGGCTGACGACTGACCAGACCATATTTCTTAGGAGGCTTTCCCGAAAGACGTGGGGGTTCTTCGAGACGTTCGTCGGTCCGGAAGATCATTGGCTTCCTCCTGATAATTATCAAGAGTATCGTATTGCAATGGTCGGACATCGCACTTCTCCGACCAATATGGGGCTTGCGCTGCTCGCGAATCTTTCTGCATACGATTTTGGCTATATAACAGCCGGACAGCTTATTGAGCGCACTGAGCATGCATTTCACACAATGAGAAAACTGGAGCGACATCGAGGTCATTTCTACAACTGGTACGATACTCTCACTCTGAAACCGCTTCCGCCTAAGTACATTTCGACGGTGGACAGCGGGAACCTCGCGGCCAGTCTGATTACATTACGCCCGGGGTTACTCGAACTTGCCGATCAGAAAATTATAGGAGCACGGTTGTATGAAGGGCTTAGCGACACGATAAGAATTCTTCTGGACGTTGAAGAAGGAGCATCTTCCGCTGAACTCGCTCGACTTCAGAAAGATCTGGCGTTTGCGTGCGATTCCCGGCCAAACACGCTCACGGCCACAAGACTCTGCCTCGACCGGCTGTTGACATCGGCTGAGGAGGTGGTAGTCAACTTTAATGATAACTCTAAGAGTCTCACAAAGTCGTGGGCATCTGCCCTCATCAGGCAATGCCAAGACGCCCTAGATGAGCTGACGTTTCTCGCTCCGTGGACATCGCTGAAGAGTGTTCCAAAGAGGTTCAGCGACCTTCCAGACATCTTTGATATCCCCACACTACGTGAACTGGCAAAACTTGATATGGAGTTGATGCCTGCAACCAAGCATCAACTCAAATTTGATACCACACCTGAGGAAAGGAAATGGTTTGATGATTTGCGAGCGCTCGTTACAGAGGCAAGCCAGCGAGCCAGAGCTAGGATTGCGAAAATCGACCTTCTTGCCCAGCAATCCAGCGAATTAGCCCGTATGGAGTATGATTTTCTGTTTGATGAGACTCGGAATCTCCTAGCTATCGGATACAATTTTGGTGAGCGTCGCCGGGACGAAAGTTACTACGATTTGCTGGCTTCTGAAGCGAGGATATGCACTTTCGTCGCGATCGCACAGGAACAACTACCGCAGGAGAGCTGGTTTGCGCTAGGGCGCTTACTTACGACTGTCGGTGGAGGACCGATTCTCCTTTCATGGAGCGGTTCGATGTTCGAGTACCTCATGCCACTCCTGATGATGCCAACCTATGAAAATACGCTTCTCGACCGCACCTGCAAAGCAGCGGTGAAGAGGCAGATCGAGTATGGAAGACAGCGCGGAGTACCGTGGGGGATGTCGGAATCGGGCTACAATATGGTCGACATTCGTCTCAACTACCAGTACCGTGCCTTTGGCGTGCCTAACCTTGGACTGAAACGTGGACTCTCCGAAGATTTGGTTATTGCTCCTTATGCTTCGGCTCTGGCACTAATGATGGAGCCCGAAGAGGCGTGTCTGAATCTGCAGCGACTCGCCAAGGAGGGGCTGGAAGGAAAATACGGCTTCTATGAAGCAATCGACTACACTCCCTCACGTCTACCCCACGGGCAATCGAGTACCGTTGTTCGCTCTTTCATGGCTCATCACCAGGGCATGACTATCCTCTCTCTGGCTTATCTGCTCCTGGACCGTCCGATGCAAAGACGATTCGAGTCGGATCCCTTGGTCCAGGCAACCACACTGTTACTCCAGGAACGGGTTCCAAAGGCTACGACGTATTATTCTCCCGCTGAGCTCTCTGATTTACATATGATTTCCGGTGGAGCGGAGACAAGAGTGCGAGTTTTCAGTAGCCCGAGCACGCCAATTCCTGAAGTGCAGTTGTTATCAAACGGCAGATACCACGTGATGGTCACGAATGCAGGGGGCGGTTATAGCCGTTGGCAGGACATCGCTGTCACGCGCTGGCGTGAAGATACTACCTCAGACAACTGGGGCATGTTCTGTTACCTTCGCGATATAACGAGCGGGGAGTGCTGGTCGAACGCATATCAGCCGACACTTAAGCACTCGGACAAATACGAAGCGATATTTTCAGAAGCGCGAGCTGAGTTCCGACGTAGGGACTACGACTTCGATACGCATACGGAGATTACTGTTTCGCCCGAGGACGATATAGAAGTCCGCCGAATCACCATCACCAATCGGGCAATGACACGCAAAGCTATAGAGGTCACAAGTTACGCGGAAGTCGTTCTCACATCGCCAACCGCGGACGCTCTGCATCCGGCATTTAATAACCTCTTTATTCAAACTGAGATTCTCCCTCAACGCAAAACGATTCTGTGCACTCGCCGTCCCCGTTCTTTCGGCGAATCCGTGCCTTGGATGTTTCATCGGATGGCCGTGCATGGGGCAGAAATCAGAGAAGTTTCCTATGAGACGGATCGCTCGAGATTCATCGGCCGCGGAAACAGGGTCACCAATCCCCAGGCAATGAGGGAATCCGCTCCGCTCTCTGGGAGTCAAGGCTCCGTGCTTGATCCGATTGTCGCGATCCGTCATCACATAATGATTGAACCGGAAAAAACGGCAACGATCTATATTGTCTCTGGAATCGGAGAGACCCGCGACGCTGTCTTAACCCTTGTTGAGAAATATCAGGATCAGCGTCTCGCGGATCGCGTCTTCGATCTGGCATGGACCCATAGCCAAGTTGTTTTGCAGCAACTCAACGCTACAACAGCCGATGCACAACTTTATGAACACCTTGCGGGTCCGGTAATTTACGCCAACTCCTCGCTACGTGCCGACGCGAGTGTTCTTATAAGCAACCGCCGTGGTCAATCTGGGTTGTGGGGCTATTCCATTTCAGGCGATTTGCCGATCGTGCTGCTGCAGATTGGAGACCCGGAAAATATTGATCTGGTGCGTCAACTCGTCCAGGCTCACGCATACTGGCGCTTGAAGGGGTTGGCAGTTGATTTGGTGATCTGGAACGAAGATCACACGGGTTACAGGCAACTGCTCTACGAACAAATCATGGGGATGATTGCAGGCATCGAGGCGAACATGACTGATCGACCGGGTGGCATCTTTGTGCGAGCTGTTGACCAGATACCGAATGAGGACCGCATTCTCCTCCAAGCGGTCGCCCGTGCCATCCTTACCGATAACCGTGGGACACTTTGGGAACAGATTCACCGTCGCCGCCTTCCAGAACTGAGCGTGCCGTATCTCACGCCGTCCACTATGCACCGTACCGAACCTTTGGAAAACTCAGGGCTGCCTCGACATGATCTGATCTTCTTTAATGGTCTGGGAGGATTTACTCCTGATGGGCGCGAGTACGTGGTTACGACTGCTCACGGGCAAGTTACGCCGGCACCGTGGGTGAATGTGCTGGCAAACCCGTATTTCGGAACCGTCATCTCAGAGAATAGCCTTGCCTATACCTGGAGCGAGAATGCCCATGAGTTCCGCCTCACCCCTTGGTACAACGACCCGGTATGCGATTCAAGCGGAGAAGCTTTTTATCTTCGTGACGAAGAGAGCGGTTACTTCTGGTCCCTTACGCCACTGCCCAGCCGTGGAGCATTTCCCTATGTCTGCAGGCACGGGTTTGGTTATAGCGTATTTGAGCATACAGAGGACGGCATTGTCTCTGAGCTGTGGGTGTATGTAGCCCTGGATGCACCGATCAAGTTCATCATGTTAAAGATCAGGAACAAATCAGGTCGCCTGCGCCGCCTCTCCGCCACGGGATACATTGAATGGGTGCTTGGGAACCTGCGTGCTAAGTCGGCAATGCATATAGTGACCAAAATTGACCCCAATATCGGTGCGCTTTTTGCGCGAAACTCATATAACCTCGAGTTCGCCGACCGGGTAGCCTTCTTCGATACGGACGATACAATACGTACCGTAAGCGGTGACCGTACTGAGTTCCTTGGCCGTAATGGCACGCTTCAGAATCCGGCTGCAATGAAACACTCAAGGCTTTCCGGAAAGGTAGGAGCTGCTTTGGATCCTTGCGCCGCTATCCAGATCCCATTTGATCTGGCGGATGGGCAAGAGCGAGAGATTGTCTTTAGGCTCGGTGTAGGGCGAGATGCCAATGACGCCAGAAATCTAGTGCTTCGATTTCGTGGATCTGCCGCAGCACGCGGTGCTCTTGAGGAGGTATGGCAATACTGGAATCACACTCTTGGCGCAGTGAATGTAGAAACACCCGATCAGTCCCTCAACGTTTTGACTAACGGCTGGCTCTTATACCAAACTATAGCGAGCCGTCTCTGGGCTCGAAATGGCTACTACCAGCCGGGAGGTGCATTCGGTTTCCGCGATCAATTGCAGGATGTGATGGCACTTGTCCACGCTGAGCCGCGTCTCATGCGCGAGCACTTGCTTCGCTGCGCAGCCCGCCAGTTTCCAGAAGGAGACGTACAGCATTGGTGGCATCCCCCTTCAGGTCGAGGCGTACGTACTCACTGTTCTGATGATTATCTGTGGCTGCCGTTGGCAACATGTCGCTACGTTCTGAACACAGGGGACACCGGGGTATTGGACGAGCCTATCCACTTCATTAAAGGCCGCCCGGTAAATGCGGGGGAGGACTCGTATTACGATCTACCCAGTCAGTCTGAAGAAACGGTCAGTTTATACGAGCACTGTGTGCGAGCCGTTCTGAGGGCTTTTACTACCGGTGAGCATGGCCTACCACTCATCGGCTCCGGTGACTGGAACGATGGTATGAACGCTGTGGGGGAAAAAGGCAGAGGCGAAAGTATTTGGTTGGGATTCTTCCTTTATAAAGTGCTCATGCAGTTTACTGAGATTGCACGCTTGCATGGTGACATCTCCTTCGTCGAACGCTGCCAGAGAAAAGCAGCTCAACTGCGCCAGAACATCGAGCAACATGGCTGGGATGGTAAATGGTATCGCCGCGCTTACTTCGACGACGGCTCACCGCTTGGTTCGGCAAGCAATACTGAGTGCCAGATTGACTCGATAGTACAAAGCTGGTCCGTTTTATCCGGGGCGGGAAACGTCGAGCGCTCTCGCATAGCAATGGAAGCGGTTGACAAGCGCCTTGTTGACCGGGATCACGCGCTAATCCGCCTCCTGACCCCACCGTTCGATAAGTCGAATTTAAACCCCGGCTACATTAAAGGGTACGTCCCAGGTGTTAGAGAGAATGGCGGACAATACACTCATGGAGCAATCTGGGCTGTGATGGCATTCGCTTCATTGGGCGACAACCGGCGTGCATGGGAACTTTTTTCGATGATCAACCCCTTAAACCATGCGCGATCTCCTGAGGAGATAGAGACTTACAAAGTAGAACCCTACGTCGTTGCAGCTGACGTCTATGCGCTCTCGCCACATACCGGTCGGGGCGGCTGGACATGGTACACGGGATCGGCTGCATGGATGTACCGGCTTATCGTGGAGTCACTCCTAGGGTTGATTCTTGAAAAAGAAAAACTGCGAATCGCTCCTTGCCTCCCTGCCGATTGGGAGATTTATAAGGTACACTACCGATACCGGGAAACAGTTTATCATATTATCATCATGCAAGAGTACGATGGGAATAAAGAGATGAGTGTGAAAGTCGACGGCGTTGAGTGCGCCGACCAAGCCATTTGCCTTGTTGACGATCATCAGGAACATTTGGTGGAGGTGAGAATACGCTCCGCATACAGTAACAGGGATTGACCATTCGAAAAGTTCGATTGTGAAGTACGGACTTTCAACTGATACTCACCAGCTCTATTCAAACCATTGACCGCGTTTGTTTAAGATATAAGGTGTAACCACAATTATACTTCTGACTGTATATTTTGATGAAGTCCGTAATCCATGAGGGTTTTCCAAGGTACGCTGGATGAAAAACTAGAAAAATATTCTTGTTATGCTTCTTGAAAGATTACTTCAATGGGATTGATGCTGATGACTACGCCGAAGGACATATCAGCACCAGAACCATTTAACCTGGTGTAGGTTCTCTCATTATTCTTTAAAATCAAGGTTTTTAGAAATACCTACTCGTACAATTAATCACAATCAGTCACCAGAATAGTGACAAAAAGTACATGATAAATAAGGAAAATGGTACCCTCTGAAGGATTCGAACCTGCGACACCATGCTTTAGAAAACCGATTCTCTGATGCTTGTGTTGATATACTTTTTCAGGACTGATTATTTCACCACGCTCCGTTCACCGGACAGGCGGGGATTCGCCGCACAGGATTCTTCACGGAAAATTACGTATTGCTCAAAAAGGTTATGTGAGCTATACTTTTTTAATCACTTTATTATTACACAGGAGAAATAATGCCCTTTTTCGGTGAACTTTTCGCGAGTGAGATACTCAAAAAGCATGTGCTCGACCCCAAAGGCGAGGAACTCGGGAGAGTAAAGGACCTTATCGTGGTTAAGGGAGAGACACTTCCCAAAGTATCCGCCGTTATCATCGCGAGAAAAAAGGACTATTTTCTGATTCACTGGAATCAACTGAGCATTTTCAACAAAAGGATCATCTCATCAAAAGTATACAGCGATGCACTTCAGCCCTACGTGCTGAGCGAGGAGGACCTGCTGCTGGTAAGAGATATACTTGACAAGCAGATAGTTGACGCGAACGGGGCAAAAGTAGTGAGGGTGAACGATGTGAAGCTGGAAGGATATAAATCGAAAGCCGTTCTGATTGCAGTCGATGTAGGAATGCGGGGAATTATGAGGAGACTGCACATCGAGCGGGGGGGGGAAGATTTCCTGAAAATCTTCAAGAAGCATCTCGCCTACAACCTTATAAGCTGGAATTACATACAGCCCCTCGAGCCGAAGTTGTCGACACTGTCCCTGACCGTTCCGAGACAGATGGTCTCGGAACTTCACCCTGCAGATATCGCTGACATCATCAGCCAAATCTCACAGAAAGAGGGGGAAGCCTTTTTCCAGGGTCTCGATATTGAAATCGCCGCGGAAGCACTCTCTGAACTCCAGTCCGATGTCCAGACATCTATCATCAGCGGCATGGACGCGGAAAAGGCAGCGGACATCATTGAAGAGATGCCACCGGATGAGGCCGCCGACATCATCAGTGAACTGTCCGCGGAAAAGGCGCGGGAGATCCTCATCCATATCCACAAGGAAGAGGCAGAGGACATCCAGGAACTTCTGAATCACGAAGAAGATACCGCAGGCGGGCTTATGACAAATGTGTTTATCGCATATCACCCGGAAACTCCTGTAAGAAAGGCAATCGACAATTTCAAGAAAGATGCCGAGGAAGTTGAGACCGTCTATTATCTCTACGTGACAGATGAGCAAGAAAAACTCCTTGGCGTCGTATCTCTCAGGGACCTCCTCCTGGCTGACCTTGACGCCAAACTCGTTGATATTATGCGGACAAAGCTGAAAATGGTAACCCCTGAAATCGATGAACTTGAAGTGGCCGAAATCATCTCTAAATACAACCTCGTTGCCCTTCCTGTGGTCGACAACGAGGGGATTTTGCTCGGCATCGTGACAATCGACGATATCGTTGACAGAATACTGCCGCCCGCTGCCAAGCGCAAGAGGAGAAAGGTATGACCCGATGGAAAAGGATCGTCCTCTTTCTCTCGATCATGGGACCCGGTATAATCTCGGCAAACGTTGACCACGATGCCAGCGGCATTACCACGTATTCTGTCGCCGGTGCACGGTTCGGCTACTCGATCCTCTGGATTCTTGTCCCCACCACTTTTTCCCTCATCGTCATACAGGAGATGGTTGCAAGAATGGGTGCGGTCACAGGAAAGGGGCTTTCTGATCTTATCAGGGAAAACTACGGGGTGAAAGCCGCCTTTTACATGATGGGGGCCCTTCTCCTCGCAAACTTTGGCACTACCGTCGCGAATTTTGCAGGTCTCGCTGCAAGCATGGAAATTCTGGGGCTCAGCAAATACATCATGGTACCTGTTGGCGCTGTCTCCATCTGGATCCTTGTCACACGCGGGAGCTACAAGACAGTAGAGAAGGTGCTTCTTGTTGCCTGTCTTCTCTATTTCGGTTATGTCATTTCAGGCCTGATGGCAAAGCCTCACTGGCCGGAAGTAATAAAGAACACCTTCATGCCCCAGATTCAATGGAATCCGGAGTATGTTATCCTGAGCATCGCGATCATCGGCACCACGATCACCCCATGGATGCAGTTTTTCCTCCAGTCCTCTATTGCCGAGAAGGGCATAAGGCAGGAAGACCTGAAGGCATCACGTCTTGACGTATTGATCGGGTGCGGTATTACAGAAATTATCGCCTTTTTCATTATTGTAACCTGTGCGGCGACGCTTTTCAGCAACAGCATCCGTATCAACGAGGCCTCCGAAGCTGCAATGGCACTGAAACCCCTTGCGGGAAACTACGCCTTTCTCATTTTTGCCGTCAGCCTCGCGAACGCCTCGTTGCTCGGAGCAATTATCGTTCCCCTTGCCACCTCTTACTACATATGTGAAGCGATGGGCTGGGAGCGCGGGGTAAACAAGTCCTTTAAAGAAGCTCCTCAGTTTATGGGTATCTATACTTTTATGATCGCGCTTGCGGCCCTCCTGATTCTCACGCCCAATGCCCCGCTTGTGTTCCTTATGGTCCTGTCTTCAGTGGTAAACGGCATCCTGCTTCCCTTCGTACTCATATATGCAATCTCGCTTGTAAACAATAAAAAACTGATGGGTGACTACTGTAACTCGCGGTTTCACAATATTATCTCATGGGGAACAGTGGGAGGCCTCATACTGTTGACGATCTTTTTCGTAGTGACAATACTTTTCCCTTTGAGGACCGGCAATGGTTAACGCAATCGAATGGATTGACGGAAAGGTGGTCATGCTCGACCAGAGCAGGCTTCCCCTCGAGGTCACGTTCATCGAATGCAAAGACTATCTACAGGTCGCGGAAGGAATCCGGAAGCTCTGGATCCGTGGAGCACCTGCAATCGGGATCGCCGCGGCAATGGGAATTGCACTGGGCGCACAGGAAATCAGGGCTGCAGATTTTCATGACTTCCTGAAAAAAATGGAACCTCTTTTCGATGAAATGCTCTCAACACGCCCTACCGCCGTGAATATCCGGTGGGTTGTTGAAAGGATAAAAAACGTCCTGAAAGACCACCGCAATGAAACGGTCCAGGGGTTAAAGGAATTACTCATACGGGAAGCCTGTTTGATCCTTGAGGAAGACAGGGCGGTCAACAGGGCAATTGGCGAATGGGGTGCCGGTTTTATCCGTGACGGGGACACCATACTTACTCATTGCAACGCAGGCGCACTTGCCACTGGCGGTTTTGGCACCGCCACTTCACCAATGCTCGTTGCGCTGGAACAGGGAAAGCGTATTCACGTGTTTGCGGACGAGACACGGCCGGTACTTCAGGGGGCAAGGCTCACTTCATGGGAGCTTATGCAGTCAGGAATTCCCGTAACCCTCATCACTGACAACGCTGCCGGCGCGCTTATGAAAAACGGTGAAATCGACCTCGCAATCGTGGGCACTGACAGGACAGCACGCAACGGGGACGTTGCAAACAAAATAGGCACCTATACTGTCGCAGTGCTCTGCAAAACCCATAAAATTCCGTTCTACGTGGCTGCTCCTCTCAGCAGCATAGACTTCTCCATACCGTCGGGTGATTCGATCCCTATAGAGGAACGGGGGCCCGAGGAAGTAACCCATATTTTCGGACAATACCGTATAGCTCCCGAGGGAGTACACGTGAGGAATATTGCGTTTGATGTGACTCCCCACCGATACGTAACTGCGATCATCACCGAAAAAGGGGCGTTCAGACCGGTACATTTAAAAAAACTCATGAAAAAAGACATTGACCTCCGGGAATTTCGTCTCTTAACGGCTAAAAAATAATACCAGGGCACACTCCTCTTTTTTGACTCTCTCCTGAAAGCTCCCATATAATATTAATAGGTACGTACCGGGATATAAGGAATCGAACTGCAGACAAGAAAATATATATATTAAGATGACCATGAACATACAGCTCATATACGGAAATTTCCTAAAGGCCGCGATTTTTTTTCTCTGCCTTATCCTCTCATCTGTTGTCCCCATTGAAAGTATCTCTGCTGCTTCTCCTCCTGCAGATAGCATAGGCACCCATATGAAAGGCCTGTCGCTTGTGCTGCCTTTCATCGAAAACAGGGGACAGGTAGAAGAGAAGGATGTCCTTTTCACCCTGACCACTCTGTCGGGTAATGTGCATGTCAAGCGGTCAGGGGAAATCATCTATCTGTTCCGCGATAAGAACCCCTCCCCTGATCAGGTGACTGTGACACTGAGGGAACGCTTTCTCGGGTCAGCGCCCCATGATGTGTGCGGGGAAAAACCCGGGGGGACACATATCAATTACCTGAGGGGTGCTTCTTCTCCTTCCCTGATACGTGACATAAAAACCTATCATGCAGTCAGCCTAGGAGAGGTGTACAAAGGGATACGTGTATCGCTCAAGGCTCATGGGCAGAGTCTTGAAAAATATTTCTATGTTGCACCCGGCGCAGACCCCTCAGACATCATGATTGCCTTCGACGGCATGGACAGCGCAAGGCTATGTCCCGGGGGCGAACTTGAATTCCTTTCTGATGAAGGGATCATACAATTCTCCAGGCCTGTCGCATATCAGGAAATCGACGGAGAAAAGAAGAACGTCGAGGTCTCATACCGTCTTACGGGAAACACATACGGCTTCGCCGTCGGAGAATATGACACGAAAAAGACGCTCATCATTGATCCTGTTCTTGCATCTTCCTTTCTCGGGGGGCGGAATGAAGACTACCCTACCAGTATCGCCCTTGATGCTTCCGGCAATGTGTTTGTTGCCGGCTGGGTCTACTCGCCCGACTTCCCCGGGGTCGATTCAGGCTCCGCTGACAGCACCTATACGGGTTTTGACTCCGGCAGAACAGAGGGGTTCATCGCGAAACTGAATTCAGACCTCACCACGATCATCACCGCAACGTTCATCGGCGGGAGCTATGACGAAACATTCACCGAAATCGCGGTGGACAGCGCCGGAAACGTCTATGCCGGAGGGTTTACCGGCTCACCCGACTTTCCGGGAATCGCCTCTGATGCCGCGGACCAGACGTTTGAGAAAGGTGAAGCCTTCGTGGTGAAGCTCGACCCCTCACTCAGTACCCTCCTGGCCGCTACGTTCCTGGGCGGAAGCAATGACGAATCCATCCGGGACATCGCCCTGGACAGCGCCGCGAATGTGTATGTCACCGGATATACCGGTTCATACGACTTCCCCGGGATCACAGGTGCGTCCGCTGACAGCCAGTTCAACAACCCTGCAGGTGAATTCAAGGGACATTACGAAGGGTTCGTTGCAAAACTAAATCCAGATCTCACGTCTGTCCGCTCTTCCACTTTTCTTGGAGGAAACGACGACGACATCCCGCTTTCTCTTGGACTCAACAAGAATGCCGTGGACGGCGATACCGGACAATTCACCTCTCTTGCCCTTGCCCCGGACGGGAGCCTTCATATCAGTTACTATGATGCTGACAACGGGTATCTCAAATATGCGACAAATTCCTCCGGCTCATGGGTTTCCCAGACGGTCGACAGCAGGGGCGATGTCGGACTCTGGTCTTCGATCGCCCTCGATGCAGCCAACAACGTGCATATCAGCTACTATGACACCACCAACGGCGATCTGAAATACGCACAAAACACTTCAGGCTACTGGGTAGTCGAAACACTGGATGACTCTGCAGACGATGTCGGCCTTTACTCCTCGATCGCCCTCAATGCCGCCACCATACACATCAGCTACTACGACGCCACCAACGGCGACCTCAAGTACATATCCTACGACGGCGCTGCATGGTCTGCACCCGCTGCGCTCGACTTCGCAGACGACGTCGGCCTTTACTCCTCGATCGCCCTCAATGCCGCCACCATACACATCAGCTACTACGACGCCACCAACGGCGACCTCAAGTACATATCCTACGACGGCGCTGCATGGTCTGCACCCGCTGCGCTCGACTTCGCAGACGACGTCGGCCTTTACTCCTCGATCGCCCTCAATGCCGCCACCATACACATCAGCTACTACGACGCCACCAACGGCGACCTCAAGTACATATCCTACGACGGCGCTGCATGGTCTGCACCCGCTGCGCTCGACTTCGCAGACGACGTCGGCCTTTACTCCTCGATCGCCCTCAATGCCGCCACCATACACATCAGCTACTACGACGCCACCAACGGCGACCTCAAGTACATATCCTACGACGGCGCTGCATGGTCTGCACCCGCTGCGCTCGACTTCGCAGACGACGTCGGCCTTTACTCCTCGATCGCCCTCAATGCCGCCACCATACACATCAGCTACTACGACGCCACCAACGGCGACCTCAAGTACATATCCTACGACGGCATTGCATGGTCTGTTTCGATTGCTGACAATTCGGGACACGCGCACAGCTATGTCGCGGGATGGACAAAATCCGCAGATTTTCCGGGTATCGACCCGGTTCTTTCATTAGACAGCACGATTGAAGACTACGGGACAGAGGGCTTCGTCGCCCGTATGAACCCTGACCTGAGCGGGGCCGTTCTCGCTTCCACGTTTCTCGGTGGAAACGATGAGGATGTACCCGTGTCTCTGACCCTTGATACCGCGGGCATTCCCTATGTAACGGGATTTACATATTCCACGCAGGACTTCCCGGGCATATCAGGGGCCCCGTCCGGCCCCAACGACACGTTTGTCCTGAAACTGGCCCAGGACCTGGCTTCTTTCTCCGATGCCATCCTCCTCGGCGGCAGCAGCACCGACGTCCCCTCATGCATCACGGTCAGCCCTTCCGGGAATGTATACGTGTCTGGCCTCACACAGTCAAACGACTTCCCGGGCATCACGTCCGATTCAGCGGACAGCATCTTCGGCCCTTATTTCGAAGGCTTTGTAACCGAACTGAATAACAGTATCGATACTGTTATTTCATCCACTTTTGTGGGGGGCGGAAACTACGACAATGTCTCGTCGGTCTTAGTTGATCAGAACGGAACTATTTACGTAACAGGATGGACATTTTCGACAGATTTTTCTCTTACCGGGATCCCTGCTGATAAAACATTCATTGGTTCAAATGAAGGGTTTGTCATTCAGATGGACTCCCTTTCGCTCACGCCGTCTGCCCCGCTCTCGGTGCCTTCCGGATTTCTTCCTTCAGGATCTGCCTGTACCATCTGCTGGGAACCGCCATCGACTTCGGGAACACACTCCAAAAACTTCCCCTTCGCTACACAAATGAATGCAGAGTCATCCCTATACACGCTCAAATATTCTGTAAATAACGGCCGTTCCTGGAAATTGATCGCTAAAGATATTTACAAAACATGCTATGCCTGGAAGACCCCTTTCCTGAAAAAAAGCAAGGGTCAATGCGTTCTGAAAGTCATCGAATACGATGCATCCGGCATAAAAACAGGAGAGACAATGTCATCGCACCCCTTCACGATCGGAATAGTAAGTTTCCTTTCCCCCCAGAGGACCGACACGTTCGACTCTGGTTCCGTACAGAGCGTGGTATGGAAAACTCATGATACATCCTTGCCTGTAGACAACGTCATTTTGTCATATAGCACGAACGGGGGAAGAAAATGGAAACACATCTCTACGCTAAACGGGAACCCTGGGAGTTACTCATGGACAGTCCCGCAGACAAAGACTGAAAAGAACAAATGCAAAATCAGGATTGTGCTGAAAGATGCGGGTGGAAAATCCCTGTGTAAATCCACAAACGATGGCTACTTCACTATACAGCCCTAATCTTCCCGAACAAAACACATTTCTCCCGGCAACAGAGGCCATTTGATCCTCCTGCAGTTCAGACCGATTCCCTGCATATCATTTTCCACACCATACCGGACACGCGACAAATCCTGGTTCGTGTAGTGGGGTCCATCTTTGAGTGTAATCGCACATGGTGAATTACTCACTCATAAAACACCCCCACCAATACTTGACTTTAAAACAGGGGCTATCCTACCATTAATGATGCACCTCGACGAGATTTTCACCACATATGAAAAAGACCTTATGGTCGTGGAAGACAGACTTCGCGACCTTTTTCAAAGTCCGGTGATTACGATCCCACTCATAGGAAAATATATTCTTGGGGGGGGAGGCAAACGCCTAAGGCCTCTTATCGTACTGCTGAGTTCAGAGCTTGCGGGGTATAAAGGAGACGCACACTTCAGCCTTGCAGGTATCGTGGAATCGATTCATACTGCATCTCTCCTTCACGATGATGTCATTGACGGCGCTGATATCAGGAGGGGAAAGTCTCCCGCTCATACCCTCTGGGGCAACCAGACAGTAATCCTTGTCGGTGACTTCCTCTATTCGAACGCCCTGCGCCTTGCCGTGTCACACAAGAGCCAGAAAATCATGGAGGCGCTTTCGGAAGCGACCACGCGTATGACCGAGGGAGAAATACTTCAGCTGGCGAAAACAGGCGATCCTGATATTACCGAGGATGAGTACATAAAGATTATTTCCGCAAAAACTGCTGTGCTCATGTCCGCTGCATGCAGGATTGGAGCCATCCTTGGTTCATTGCCGAAAAAAAAGGAGCACGCGCTTGCTGATTTCGGAATGAAGACAGGCATTGCATTCCAGATGGCTGATGATATACTTGATTATATGGCAGATGAACGTGAACTCGGCAAGCGGCTGGGAAAAGATCTGAAAGAGGGAAAGATCACCCTTCCCCTTATACAGCTCCTCAAATCAGCGGGAAATGACGAAAAGGCCGAGGTCAGGAAAATCGTAAAAAACAGCCATAAAAAATCCGGACTCACCCGGCTGCTGAAACTTTTCAAAAAATACAGCTCTATTGAGCAGTCGCTGAAAAAGGCAGAGACCCTTATACGTGACGCAAAACACGAGCTTTCGGTCTTTTCTGATACACCTTCAAAGGAGTCACTCTTCACTATTGCTGACTATACATTGCGCAGAGGAAAATAGATGCACCCCCTCGCTGAGCTTGCGAAAAAGAGCGTCGAGACGTATGTCCGCGACGGCAGGATCATCGAATTTCCATCAGCGCTTTCCCCGGACATGTCTCAAAAGGCCGGGGTATTCATATGCATCAAGAAAGACCGTCAGCTCAGGGGCTGCATCGGTACTTTCGTTCCAACCAAGGACTCCATTATGAGCGAGACCATCATGAATGCAATCTCTGCCGCAACAAACGATCCAAGGTTTCCACCGGTGCAGGAGAACGAGCTTGAGGCACTCGAGTATACAGTCGACGTACTTTCTTCTCCGGAAAGGGTTCCAGATCAATCCCAGCTCGACCCTAAAAGATACGGGGTTATTGTTTCATCCGGAAAACGGAGAGGGCTCCTCCTCCCTGATCTCGAGGGAGTGAATACCGTAGAAGAACAGCTCAATATCGCAAAGATGAAAGCCGGGATTCCTCCCGGGGAAGAAACAGAAATTTACCGATTCGAGGTGAAGAGATACCAATGAATGAGATTCCGCTGAAAGGAAATATTCAGGAGGTGAAGCTTCCTCACCTTCTGGCCTCTCTGAACAGACAGAGGAAAACCGGGACCCTTATGATCACCACCCCGGTCTTTACCAAAAAGGTGTTCCTGGTAAAAGGTGACGCCATCTTCGCTTCATCTTCATTTGAAGATGACAGGCTCGGGGAGATGCTCATCAAGGCCGGCAAAATAACGATGGAACAGTATGATAAATCAGTCGAAATGCTGAAGAAAACCGGCAAGCGCCAGGGTGCAATCCTGGTCGAACTCGGATATCTCACCCCAAAAGACCTTTTCTGGGGAGTCAAATACCAGGTAAGGGAAATTATCTACAGCCTTTTTCAGCTCGAGCAGGCGGAATTTGAATTCATTGAGGACGAAATCCCCGAACATGAGGTCATCACCCTGAAAATGAGCATGGGGAACCTTATTTACGAAGGGGTGAAAAGAATAGACAACTGGACCAGGATCAAGCAGGAGATGACGGATTCAGAGGCGGTACTGAAACTGAGTCATGACCCGGTTGCCATCTTCCAGGACATCGAACTCTCACCACAGGACAGGCAGATGCTTTCTTTTGTGGACGGGAAGATGACGACGAAGCAGCTTATTGACAGCTCTCTTGTGGGTTCGTTCGAGGCGATGAAGATTCTGTATGTCCTTCTGTCGATCGGGGTGCTTGAGGTGAAAGCACAGGAAACAACTGATACACGCGGCACGATGAGTCACGAAGAAGTGCTTCAGCCCCTTGCAGAAGAAGACGGCCTTTCCGGTGATCGAGTCGACCGTCTTTATTACAGCATTGGCAGCCTGGGCGACCGCGACCTGCTTGAAGTCGGCAAGGATGACGACACAGACGTCATCACAAAAAACTACTACCGGCTCTCGAGAGAATTTCACCCGGACAGGTACTTCTCATCAGACGACCCGATGATGAAAGACAAGCTCACCGCAATCTTCGATGCCATTACCGCTGCATACAACAGGTTGCTGCAACCTGAAAAAGATGAGCGGCCGCAGGCTCCTGTGCAGGAAGCACCAAAGACAGCCTCTCCTTCGCAGGACGCTGAGCAGATCTTCAGAAATGCGGTTGACGAATTCAAGGGTAAGCGTTTTGAGCGTGCAATCGAACTTCTCAGGCAGGCGGTACGTTCTGACCCGAAAAAGGCAAAATACTGGAGTTCTCTTGCACTCTCCTACACAAAAGTACCGGACGGTCTGAAAAACGCCGAAGAAGCATTGCAGGAAGCAATAAAAATCGAACCGGCCAATGCTGACCACTATGTGAATCTTGGGACAGTGTCACTGCTGTCTGGAAGGAAGAATGAGGCGTACAGTTATTATGAAAAGGCCCTTGCCCTCGACCCCGGAAACATAAAGGCAAAAAAGGGTCTTCAGAAGTCAGGCTGATCAGCCTTTTCTCCTGTAAATGCCGCTCTTTCCGCCCATTTTTTCTCTGAGTGTTATTTCAGATATGAGCATGTCCCTGTCGACGGACTTGCACATGTCATAAATGGTGAGTGCGGCAGCAGATACGGCCACAAGGGCCTCCATTTCTGCCCCTGTCTTTGCGAAGACTTTTGCCCTTGCCTCGATATCTATACTCTTTTTCTTCATGTTGAGACTGAAGTCCACAGAAAGTGAAGTGAGGGAAAGGGGATGGCACATCGGGATGATCTCTGCTGTCTTTTTGGCAGCCATCATTCCCGCGGTCCTCGCAACGCAGAATACATCTCCTTTCGGAATCTGCCTGTCGCTGATGAGCTTCAGTGTCTCTGTCTTCATAAATACCGAGCCGGTCGCCACCGCCTCCCGCTTCGACGATTTCTTTGCCGAGATATCGACCATTTTCGCTTCACCCTTATGAGTGAGGTGTGAAAGTCTTTTCATTCGCCCTCCATGCAGCCGAAAGGAGGTTATGCACCATGACGCACATGCCCCCTTGAACCTCCGGATTCATCTCTGTTGATTATAATAAAAACCCGTTCATTATGAAAGATCATGCATAAGACGTGCATATCCTCAGTCTCAATCCGCAGGGGCTTCCCGTATCAAATGGCTCCGCTTTCTTTGTTGAAGCGGCAAGGCACCACGACGGCTGTGGTACAATGAGTAGGAACGGTTACCCCCAGTTACTCGTGTACGCATAGGGGGATAGGACGAAATGGTATCCTGGGAACTCTGTGAAAGACTTTCATAAAGGAGGACCATCAGATGCTGGACAAGATAAAGCCTACCGATACGGTTGCATGGAACAAACTGTCACGCCATTACAGAGTAATGAAACGCAGACAGATGAGGGACATGTTCAGGAAAGACACCAAAAGATTTTCAAAATTTTTCCTTTCTTTCGAAGATATGACAGTCGATTATTCAAAAAATATCCTGTCAGGCGCCACGATGAAACTGCTCATGGAACTCGCCCGTGAGTGCGGTGTCCAGGAGTCAATCGAAAAAATGTTCGCGGGGGAAAAGATCAATGAGACTGAGCACCGTGCAGTCCTTCATGTTGCCCTTCGGAACAGTTCCCGCTCTCCCATGTATATCGGCGGCAAAGACGTAATGCCCGAGGTGAACGCTGTCCTGGCACAGATGAAAAGCTTCTCTGACAGGATCATCAGCGGCGAATGGAAAGGATACACAGGGAAAGAAATTACCGACATCGTCAACATCGGAATCGGGGGTTCTGACCTCGGTCCCCTCATGGTTACAGAGGCCCTCATGCCATACAGAAAACCTCGTGTTCGTCCTCATTTTGTCTCGAATATTGACGGAACCCACATAACGGAGACATTAAAAAATGCTTCGCCTGAGACAACCCTCTTCATGATCGCCTCAAAGACATTCACTACACAGGAGACTATGACGAACGCACATAGTGCACGGCAGTGGTTCCTCGATTCCGCGCACGACGCGTCATTCATAAAAAAACACTTTGTCGCGATCTCCACAAATACCGGGGAAGTAAAAAGTTTCGGGATTGACACAGAAAACATGTTCAGATTCTGGGACTGGGTCGGCGGCAGGTATTCCCTCTGGTCAGCGATCGGCCTGTCCATTGCCTGCACTATCGGTTTCGGGAATTTCATCGAACTGCTGGAGGGGGCCCATGCAATGGACCAGCATTTCAGGCAGACACCCCTGGAAAAAAATATTCCCGTGATCCTTGCCGTGATCGGCATCTGGTACAACAACTTCTTCGGGGCAGAATCTGAAGCGATCCTTCCCTATGATCAGTATATGCACCGGTTCCCCGCATATTTCCAGCAGGGCAATATGGAAAGTAACGGGAAGTCTGCGGGAAGGGACGGTGAAGGTGTAACTTACAAGACAGGACCTGTCATCTGGGGTGAGCCGGGGACAAACGGCCAGCATGCCTTCTTTCAGCTCCTTCATCAGGGAACAAGGCTTATCCCCTGTGATTTTATTGCACCCGCGGTCAGCCATAATCCGGTAGGCGACCATCACCGCATACTGCTCTCAAACTTTTTTGCTCAGACAGAAGCACTCATGAAGGGCAAAACGTATGAGGAAGCTGCCGCCGAACTCAGGGCATCCGGAATGAGCGACGAAAATATCAGGAGTCTCGCACCTTTCAGAACCTTCCCCGGGAACAGGCCGTCCAACTCCATCCTCATCAGAAAGGTAACTCCGCGGGCCCTCGGGAGCCTCATCGCAATGTATGAACACAAGATATTTGTCCAGGGCGTCATCTGGAATATTTTCAGCTTTGATCAGTATGGGGTTGAGCTTGGCAAGCAGCTTGCACAGAGAATACTCCCTGAGCTCCAGGGCCAAGAGCCTGTATTTTCGCACGATTCCTCGACAAACGGGCTGATGAACATGTACAAGAAACTCAGGCAACGTTGACCTTCCTTACTTCATCACTCCACAGTTTACTGGGGAGTATCTTAATATTTGTCATTCCCGCGAAGGCGTGAATTCCTGTTTTCCAATGATGAATTGCCACTCTTTACGGAGTTCGTTGATACTTCCAAATATCACGTGGAGGAATTCAAGACGGGTATCAAGAAAAGGGTCAGCGTGAAAAGATCTTCTTTAAAAGTTCGGAAGACATGCTCTTCAGCACGGGGCTCTGATAAAGTTGCCCGTGCGTTGTATCATCGAATGCCCCCTCCCTTGAGAGTGCATCGAAGTATATCGGGAATCTGGCTTTCAAAGACGATAAACTCGCTTGTTTCACGATTGGGCGATATTTTCTGTGATTGTTCCCCGTTCAAATAGACGTGCCTGCATTTAGAGCTTGTCGCACCTTTCGCGCCCGCGCTCATTGCAACAGAGACAAGCTTTCTGGTCCTTTCTTCATTACAGATCAGGGTCAGGTTGATCAGGTTCTCTATATACATCTTTTTTCTCCCGGTACCGGAAAGGAGGGAAAAATCGCTGCGTCTCCAGTTCGTCCCTCCCTTTATTTCGTCAATCACTGCCACGACCTGTTCGATACTTGCGACGTGGCTCTTCATGCCTATATGGTACTTTGTATTGAGCAGTCCCATCTTCACGGGAGAAAGATACAAAAAGCCCCTCCCCGGCTCATCCAATGAACCCACATCTATCATGATGTCCATGAGATGCCCGGCATCGTGCTTGTTCACCACGAAATTTACGATCTCCTTCTCTGCGGGAACGGTAATGCGCCACAGACCCATCTTGTCCCTTACCCCGGTACCGATTCCATAAGTGATCGCGGGAATACCAGTCCCCGTATCCAGTGCGACACGTCCTATGGTGTTTCCCTTCCCAAGGTGCACCACACACGTGATTCCCAACAGGTCTGTCAGAAGCGCCCTGTGCAACACTTCGGGACAGGCTGCCGTGTTTTCAGGGCATGTGTCATGATGTGCGAGGAGTTCTACCACCCTGCTGAATATACATCCCCTTCCGGGAACGTCCAGCGAACCCTTCTGTATAAGAAAATCGATCACTGACTGCTCATTTTCCTGGGATATCAGGAAGGAAATGATCACGATCTGATCTTCGAACAGTGATTGTTTCTTTGCAAAGAGCCTCATAATACCCGCCTCTTCTCTCAGGAAAATCCTTCTCCCCGGTGAAGTATTTATATACATCAGTCCGATTTCCTTCAGCGCATCAATAAGCGGGGCAGAAAGTTCCTTGCCCACCACGACCGTAACGAGCGCAACTTCTTTCCCTGAATCTCTTTTACCCGTCATCATTGCTTCCTATCCTGCTTCACCCTGGAATTCCTTGATTCTTCTCTTCATATAGAGACCTACGAGCAGAAAAGTGAGAATGGGATATACTGAAGCCATCGCCAGTATGCCAAATCCTTCAATCACATTCACCTGCCCGCTAATTCCGAGGCCCATCGCAAGCACCAGCGGGACAGTGATCGGCCCCGTGGTTACGCCGGCACTATCCCATCCGATATTCACGAACTGCTCACTCGAAACTTTTGTGAGGTAGAGCAACAAAATATACGGAGGGCCCAGCAACCAGATGAGCGGGACATCCCAGATTATCTTCACCACGCCACAGGTCATACCGATCCCGACGCCGATTGCGACAGCCTGTATCAGGACTGATTTCTTGAAGGTTCCAATCGTGACTTCCTCAACTTTGATGCCGAGCGCATTCAGTGCCGGTTCAGCCAGAGTTGCTCCATATCCCATGATAAACGCAAAAAGCAACACCACCAGGTACCCTCTCACGTTCTGCCTGCCGCCGAAGAGTGGTCCTTTTGTCGGGGTATAAAGGTACTGGTTGTTTGCTCTGTCATACTGCGATCCCTTAAAAGGTACCTGGACATATTCACCGTCAATATTTGCGATAAAATACTGTTCCTTGATCCCGGTATCGTTTATCGCCGTCTGCACAACATTCTCGTCAAATTTTGTGAATACATGCATTTCCTGGGGGAGATCGATTTTCGTGAACGATGAGGGCAGCTTGGAACCAACGTGGTTGCCCAATTTTGTCAGTCCGAGCTCGTTTCCAATATTAAAGAGTGTCATGCCGACAAGAGCGACACAGATGCCAAGAAATACCTTGTCGGCCTCCGGAAGTTTTTCCCTCAGCATGAAGGTCAGCACAAGCAGAAGGAACAGGGTGAGCGGAATAATCGCCTGAAAGGCGGATATCCCGTTTCTGACGGTAATATCAGTAAAATTCAGAGTCGCATTCCTGGTGAAATATGTCCGGAAGGCCGATTTTAACTTTTCAGGATCTTCAAAGACCGCCATTCTCTGCTCTTCTGACCCCCTCTCGAGAACCCATTTCCTGAGTGTATCCGGATCGCCGGTTCCAAACACTGAAATCCTGAGATTTTCATCATTCTTCATCTGACGGATAAAATTCAGCATCCTTTCCCTGTCTCCTTCAAACATGGCTATCTGGTTGTGCGTATCAGCCTTTCGGAATGCATACCCTATCATTGCATCCTTGTCGTGAAACAGGGGGAGCACCCTATCCCTTGTCTCCTTGCGAAAGAACTCCTCCTGGCTCATAGGGGACGGCACCTTGTGAAGCTGAGATGCCCCCAGGATAAGTACTGCGATGACAGGGAAAAGAGACGCCAGGGTCACCACGCCGAATCCCGCGTTCTCCATTTTTGCTCCGCCGATTATCCTGCAGACGCCGATGCCGAGTGCGAGAACCAGGGGTACCGTGACAGGCCCTGTTGTTACGGCTCCGCAATCCCATGCGAGTCCTGTCATTGACCTCATGTTCGGATCAAAAAACGCCCAGACGGAAAAACCCAGGAGAATTCCTATGAGCAGATAAAGAAATGGCTTTAATGACCATTCATATAAAAAGCGAAGCATCCCGAATATTACCGCGATTCCCACGCCCGCACCGACTCCGTAGACGAGATAATCTGAGTACTTGTTGAGAAGGAAAAACATGAGCGGCGCATCCCATGCACGAATGAATGATCCTGACGCCTTTAACACGCTGATCGCGGGCTCTGCATACGTGGCCCCGACACCGAGGATAAACGAGAAGAGCAGTATTACCGGCAATTTTGATTTTTGGGGAAGTTGCACCCCGATCCTTTCACCGAGAGGCATGATCCCCAGCAGGAGTCCTTCCATAAAAAAGGCAAGCCCGATGATCACGGTCGATATCCCCAGCGCGATCACCCAGGCTGACTGCATCCTGATATCCAGCACTATTGTCTGGAACAATATCAAATAGAGCACTATAAGGATCACCGCTTTTATCTGGGCAACCACACGGCTTTTTACGTAAGGGACCAATAACCCGATCTTTTGCTGGAAACTTAATTGTATTTTCTGAGTTTTGTTCTGTTCTGAACTCAACACGTCACCCTTTGCGTCATTGACCGTTTATCACACGCTCTGCGCGTTCCTGATCGGGTTTATTTCCGGAGAATTAATATCGCCGATATGTTCACGCGAAATATTTTTTCGTGTACATATTATCAGTAATTTAAAAGATTGTCCATCAGGCAGCATATGGTGCGGTTCTGGCAAAGCTACTTTGGTGCCGAAGGCGGGACTCGAACCCGCACGGCCTTGCGACCACTAGACCCTGAACCTAGCGCGTCTGCCAGTTCCGCCACTTCGGCATAGAGATTTATTATACGTACCTTATCCAAAAAAATCATTACTTACCGTACTACGCAAAGGCGCACACTGGTTCCTCCGGTATTGAGGAAAGAAGTGACCCTGAAGGGGAAATAGGTGGTTACCAGTCAACGGGCAGGCCATCCGTGTTCACCACAAGCCATTTGGTCCGTTCCTTCTCAAGGGTGAACGTCAACTGCACGGGATTCGGGAAGTCTCCGAACACATATCCGGTATCCCTGCCCGTAGTCGCGATCACCCTCACCTCTATCTGTGCGATTGCGGTATCTCCGTCAATCTCGATCTGAAGATTCTCATAATCTACATTGATGTCCTGCATTCTCTGCAGAAGTGTTTTCATATATTCCTTGATATATAAATAGGTAAGTCCGTTCTCATCCCTGTAATGAAAGGAGACCTTGGACATGATGCCGTTGATATCTTCCTCTTCAACGTACCTTGCTCCTTCCCTGAAAAGCTTCTTTATTCTCGATTCATCTGTCGGCCAGATTAGATAGATAATCAGGGGTGCGAGCACAGAAACGAACATGATTGTAATCGCCTTTTTACTCACCGTCCTGCCCTCCTTTTACGTACACCGTCATTCATGGTGGGCACAGCGTCATTTTTAAATTTCAGCAGACCCATCCTGGTGCTGGCCGCGCATGCAAACCGCTGTATCATCTCAAGACGCTGCCTTTGCAACAAGTACTCTCTTGATACCGGAAAAATCCTCACGTATAGAACGCACCTCGAGCCCCGCCGCTTCAGCCATCTCTCTCACTGCCCCTGCCTGACCAATGCCGATTTCGAGAATGAGATGCCCGCTGCTGCACATGTGTTTGCACGCACCGTTAATGATCTTCCTGTAGTATTCAAGACCATCGGGTCCTCCATCAAGGGCTCCGTGCGGTTCCCAGTCCTTTATCTCCGGCTGAAGCTCCTTTATCTCTGGCCCTTTTATATACGGTGGATTCGAAACTATCAGTCCGAACCTCAGCTCGTCTACCGGATCATATAAGGAACCGCGCAGGAACCTGGTATTGCCTTTCCCGTACATTTCCGCATTCTTCTCCGAGTACGCTATCGCAATTTCCGAAAGGTCAGTGCCGTACACAACTGAGCCTGGAAATTCCATGGCAAGCGCAAGCGCAATGCAGCCGCTGCCTGTGCAAAGATCAAGGATATTCAGCGCATCTTCTCCCCTGCATCTCTTTTCATCGTTTTCTGCTTTCTGACTAAAAATTCTTCTGGCCTCCTCGACCAGAAACTCTGTTTCTGGCCTGGGGATAAGCACACCCGGACCTACCTGTATCCTGAGCCCGCAGAACTCGGAATATCCAAGCAGGTACTGGAGTGGCTCCCTTAATGATCTTCTCTGTATCAATTTATCTATTTTTGTTTCCTTTTCGCCCTTTATGACAGGATTGTCCCTGTAAATGGCTGTTCTGTCCGTATTCAGGACGTGTGCGATGATCTCCTCGGCCTCCCTTCCCGCGTGTTCGATGCCGGCCTTCTGCAGGATTTCCTGTGCGTGTCTCATCTTGATCAGTGTGTCAACTGGATTCACTCTGTTTCTCCGTCTACCTCATAATAATGGATTTCAGGGTGCAGTCACAATCAGGACAAACCCGGCACACATGAGTACCGTGCCGGTCAGCCTTTGTGCAACGTGCGTTTCCCTGAAAAGCAGATAGCCGTAAATAACCCCCATCAGAAGGCTTGTTCTTTTTACCGAGATCATGTACGCAACCTTTGTCTGACTGATGGCGATCATATGAGTCAGAATCATGACTGAAAACAACATTCCCGGGACGACAAGTCGCAGGTAGCTCTTCCTTCCGACGAATCCCTTAAGAGATTCCCTCCCCTTCCAGAGGGCAATCGGGGTGAACAGAAGCGCAAGCACGATAAAATAACTGGCCCCGAAAAAAAGCGGGGATGAATGTTCTATCGCAAGCTTGCCCAGAGAAGAAGTGAAACTGTAAATAATCGCGGCCCCGATCATCATGACTGAACCCCGTTCCCTTGCAATCGCCATAAGGGCTCGAAAATGCCTTTTTTCATCTCATGCCTGTTCAGGGTATAGCTGCCTGCTGCAAGAACCACGATCCCTATCGCTCCCTGGAGAGAAACCTTTTCCCCAACAATAATATATGAGACACCTATCAAAAAGATGGGAGTAAAGGCAAGAAAAGGGAGGGTGAGTCCCATCGGGGAAACCTTTAACGCCTTTGTGTATAAGATGAGCGCGATAATTTCGAGTGGGACCGCGCATCCGAATGCCATATAAAACTGCATATCCAGCACAGGAACCGGGACTGTATATATTAAAGCCACAAGGACAGGGAGTGCAAAAACAAGTCTTGAAAGTGCGACGAGATATTCATCGTTTTGTGAGAGCGCCTTCTTCGTGAACGCGTCGCTCGTTGCAAGCGTAAATGCCGAAATAAGAGAGAGAAAAATCCACATATGGTTTACAGGTATTCCCTTCTGTGGATTGTTTCCGAAAAGTAGTCGCTATTTGACACGATTGTCTCCTCCTTATAGAATATCATCATGAGCTCGATACGGAAACTCCGTTCTCTTTCTTTGTTGATTGTAGTCACACTCCTCATGCTCGTCTCGTGCGACAACAAGCCCAGAACCGCATTTGACGACTACGGAGATGCACTCATCGGGAGTTACGTGAAGGGACAGCATGCGGGAAAGACGGGCAATCTCGATGCGGTCAGGAAGGCAGTCGCAATGTACCATGCAGAGCACGGCGTTTATCCCGACACACTTGAGGACATAGAGGAGTCTATCAGGCTCGACGTGGATATGTCACAGTTCGAGTACAATCCTGAAAACGGGGAAGTCACTCTTGCAAGGTGATCAACCCTCTCCCTGCCTTCTGCTCAATTGACAAAACAAGACTTCGGCGGCCACATTCAGGCCCACGTGTTTCATGCAGACCAGAGCTCTGGCTCCGGCCATCGACGCCCCTATGCCCACCTCCATGGCCACCTTCTCGTTGGGCGACCACTCGCAGTAGACCTCGTCGAACTTGGCAAGCTCTTCGAGGATCTCGGTACTCGGGGTGCCCGGATACGCGGCAGCCAGTTTGACGCCAGCTTCCCAGGCCCCACGGGCGATCGCCTCGTTCCCGGAAAGAATCACCGCTTCTTCCAATTCAACTGCTTTCCCCGACTCGACCACAGGTGTCATTTCTCCTCCACCCGGTAGCTAGGTTTGCGTTCCCGTCCTGCGCCGAAAGGCACCATACCATTCCATCCTGTCCAGAGCACGTGCCGCCGCCTGCGGTGACGCAAGCACTATCGGGCTGTACCGCTTCCCCCGGTCGAAAAGCGACCCGCGGATGGGCGTATCGGGCACGTTGATTATGGGCTTTCCGGTCTTCTCCATGAGCTCCGCGACCAGATCAACAAAGGCGGTCTCCCAGGGACTGAGCCCTGCGTATTCACCGGTCTCCGATCTCTCCCGGACCTCACTGCCGCTGCTGGGCACCCCCAGTACGGAGAGCACGATGACGGCGTCGACCGTATCGCATTCCGCAACCAGCTTGAGCACACGCGGGCCTACGTCTCCACCCGCGGTGGCTACCATGTCGAGGGGGTTGTGCTTGCTCCAGAACGGGGGAAGGATCTCGTTCAGCGCAGCGTAGAGCTCGGGCGGGAAGTCCGCCAGCACGAGACCGTGCCGGGCCACTTCGTCGGCCGCGAGGACGCCTGCCCCGCCCCCATTGGTCACCACCGCAATCCGTCGGCCCTTGGGCAGCGGATTGTAGGTTAGGCAGCTCACCCAGGTCCGCGACTTCCTGAGTGGTGGTGCAGGTGACCACCCCTGCCTGCCGAGCCGCCGCCTCCCAGACATCCGCCGAGCCGGCCATCGCTCCGGTGTGAGAAGCGGCCGCCTTGACGCCGTATTCCGTCACGCCGGCGCGTACCACCACCACGGGCTTCACCGCCGCCGTGCGTCGCGCCACTTCGAAGAAGCGCCGTCCGTCGTCGAGACCTTCGATGTACATCATGATTCCGGTGGTGCCGCTGTCACCCCTGAGGTAGTCGAGTACATCCACGGCGCCGATCTGGGCTTCATTCCCGACGCTGGCGAACTTGTCGATGCCGATGCCTCTCAACTGACACGCGTCGGTGATCTGGACACCCATGTTTCCCGATTGCGAGACCAGACTGAGCGTGCCCTTCGGTGGATGCAGCACGACGAAGCCGATGGCATGGAGTCGGACCTCGTTGGAGATAAGCCCCATGCAATTCGGTCCCATCAGGGTAACCCCGCCGCCGCTGGCGATCCGAGCGATCTCATGCTCGGCCTCGGCTCCCTGCTCACCGGTCTCGGAGAAGCCCGCGGCGATGGCGATAGCCGCCGGGATACCCTTGCGGCCGCATTGCTCCAACATAGCCGCCACCTGATGCCCGCCGACAGCGAGAAGGGCAAGGTCGGGCGCTTCGGGCAACTCCTCCAGGCTAGCGTAGGCTTTGAGACCGAAGAACTCTCCACCTTTGGGATTGACCGGATAGACCTTGCCCGCATAGCCACCGTCGAGGATGGTACGAAGGGCGGACCCACCCCATTTCGTGACATCGCCGGACGCTCCAACCAACGCCATGGAACGAGGAGCCAGAAGAGCCCGCAGATTGGGGACAAAAGTGCCGCGGCTTCGCCCCAGTTCGGGTGGCACCCCCGCCGAAAGCACGACGAGAGCGTCGGCGGCCACCGGGCGATCGCCCTCGATGAGCAGGGGATTGATGTCCAACTCAGCCACCTGAGGGTGATCCACGGCTATCTGCCCTATCGCCTGGATGATCTCCGTCAAAGCCGCCATGTCTACCGGCGGGTAGCCGCGGAACGTGCCCAGCAGACGCTTGGCCTTGATCAAGCCGGGCAGTTCGGCCGCGTCGTGATCGTCCACAGGCGCCAGGGCCAAAGCAATATCCCCAAGGGCCTCGGTCAGTACTCCGCCAAGGCCGAAGGCCACAACCGGACCGAAAAGGGCATCGCGCTTCATGCCCACCATGAACTCACGGTTGCCGGGTACCATCCGCTCTATGAGCACGCCCTCAAGCGCATCTCCGGCCCGCTCTGCTAGTAGCTGGTAGCTCTCAGCGGATGCTTGCGCCCCCTCGATGCCCGACACGCCAGACCCAGTTCGGTCTTGTGCCGGATCTCTCCGCCCACCGCCTTCATGGCCAGCTTGCCCCCAGACGAGCGGCGGCGTCCGCGGCCTCCGCTCTGCTCTCTACCAGGGTGCTCTCGGGGACGGGGATACCATAGGCCGCCAGCAAGGCTTTGGACTGGTGTTCGTCGAGCGCCGACCTCCCTGCCGCCAGCGCAGCCGCGATGATCCCCGCGGCGACGTCGGGCTCCATGGGAAGTGATGGCCGGTACATGGTCTTGCCGGTCTCCCTTTGAGACGAAGGAGTTGCCGCCGAGGCCTTGCGGCACGGGGTCGTTCCCGGTCCGCGCCTCTGCGGTCTATATGATAGATGTTTATACCATTTTGGTCAAGAGGACTTCGGTCTGGGACGGCGCGGACCCTGCACCGAATACATCCTGGCCCCGGTGCCGGCACAGGACTCTCCGCGTGCCGCGGAAGCGATGCAGGTCCATCCTCGAGTTCACGGAGCGGATGTTCTTCCATCGCCTGGAGGAACTGGGGCTCAACCCGAGTGGCCCATCCGCTGGGGCCTGACCCGGCGCCGTTCGGCGCCCGCTACCTCCCTCATCATCGCGCCTGCGATCTCACACGGTGCAGCGCAGCACGTATAGCCCGTCGTGGAAGGTATCGATGAAGATGTTGCCTCGGTTGTCAACCAGGACGTCTTCGGTGGTCGCGATGCGAGGCCCAGGGTACAGGTCGCCGGTCTTGTTGTTGAAGAGCCATTTGGGCGGGTCGGCCGGGATGAAGTAGGCGATCTCCCGGGGCACGAAGGGGTCGCTGATGTCGTAGATCCGGAGCCCCGCGTGGAAATAGCAGCAGTAGACGCGGTCGTTACGATCTTCCAGGGCCGGGTGGTAGTGCGGCTCGTGGATGTTGTGCGGCCCGAAGGGACCCACCCCTACCCCGGGAATCTCGTTGAAGTTCTTGTGAGGCCAGCCCTCGGGGATCTCCGGGTAGGGGAACAGCGAGACGAGGGTCGGGTCGGTGGGGTCGGAGATGTCCACCATGCCGATGAAATTGAGGGGCTGAGCCCCCGACGCGCTCGTGATCTTCTCGTTGAACACTGGGTAGCGCTCCCCTTCGCTGGTCATCACGGCATAGTCGCGCCGGGAGAGAGGGAGCACCGTGTGGCACCGGGCCCCGGCCACTTTGCCGGCAAAGGGCGGGTGGTGCCTGAGTTGCCCCACTAGCTGGGGCAGGGTGATGTCGGATATGTCGAGGACGACCATGCCGGCTCCGCCCCAGCTCACATAGGCCAGATCGCCTTTGGGATAGGCCGGACCATGCATGACCGCGCTGTGGGACGCATGGCCATCTCGGGGTCGAAATCGGGGCCGGGCTTGATCTCGATCTGGCCCGCCAGCCACTGGTCGGGCATCCACCAACGCCCCGCTTCGACCGGGCTGGTCGGGTCGGGGATGTCGAGGATGCGGTAGATGAAATTCCGGAATCCTTTGCAGGTGGAGGAGAGGTGAACGTAGCGGCCACCGCCATAGAAGAAGCGATGGACCCCTCCGTGGCCCCCACAATCCCACTGTGAGAGCTTCTTGGGGTTGACCGGGTCTTTCACGTCCCAGATGATGACCCCTTGCTCGAACGGATCCCCCCACTCATTGCCGTGCAGCCGGGGCAGCGTTCCCCCCAAGGCGGTGATCATGATCCCATCGGCCACCTGGATCTTGGGAGTACCTTGCCCGGGAAGATCGGGACCGGGGATGAACTTGAGGTACTCCGGCTTCGCGGGATCGGTCACGTCGACGACCGCCCAGCCGGGATGCTTGAAATGGGAGCCATAGGAGGTAGTACCGGCCGTCGACTTCCTGCATGGCCATCTGGAACCAGGGCTTGCCCTGCAGGTCGTGATAGCCGAGCAGTTCTACGTTCTTCGAGAATGCTCCTTTGCCTGCCATTATCTCTCCTGTGTCGATCCTCTAGGGATGCGTGCTTATGACCATACCCGGTCGAGCCCGCCGGTCGCTCCGGGGGGCGGTCCGCCCGCGTTCGCGCAGGATCCGAGCGCTCACCTGGTGGTGATATACCCTTGCCACTGCTGGAGGTGGTCGGAGTCGGGGCAATAGAGGATAAAGACCCCCACGAAGTCCTTGAAAGGCTCAAAGAAGGGGAGCTTCTCCCACGCTGCCCAGGACGGCCTGGTGTACTGAGCGGCCTTCTCCAGGACGGCCCGCCGCCAGCCTTCCGAATCGTCGAACCAGACCTCGGAGATGCGCTGGAAGGGGTTGATCCGGGGGTCGTCCAACTGTCGGCTGGAGATAAAACGGTTCACCTCAGGGTTTGCACACACTTCGGGAGCGAAGACCCCCTTGAACCAGGCGTCACCTTCGTCGATGGAGACCTCGTCGGGGTACTTGAGTAGGAACAGCCAGCGGTAGTTTGGCCCCGCGTCCGTGAGCCGGCCGGCTCCCTTGAAGTCGTCCTCCCAGAAGACAGGCGCGAAAGAGAAAACCACCGGATGATAACCCTCGCGGCTTCCCCTGCCAGTCCCGACTGGCGCAGCTCCTTGCTGGGCGGCTGACAGGTCATCTCCATGAAGTCCTCGGGAAACTCCTCGCCGAAGGCGATGCCGGTCGGGTGGCCGGTGCCCCTGCTCTGGAATATATTGAAGAGCCGGTAGTGCTCGGTCATCATGCCGTTATAGGTGCCGAAGCCGAGGGCCCCTTCGGGGAGCGGCAGCGCATGGTACGTGCAGTACTTGGTGCAGTAGGGCATGAACTGAGAGATGCTCTCCGGAACGTGTTGCTTGTACAGCCAGCGCCATATCTTGGGCCGGTCGTTGTCGGAGCGGAAGTTCTGGAGGATGAAGCTACGCATGGGGCGGAATTCAGGGAAATAGGCCTTCGCCAGCCCCTCCTCACTCCCCGCCTTCGCCTGGGGCGACTCCGCCGGCCCCGTCTTCCCCGCCGGGGCGCGCTCTGGCTTGGCGGGGGTCAGGTATTTCTGGTATTTGAGGGTCTTCGCCCCCAGCTCATCCATGCCGGCCGGGGCCTTGAGGGAGACGTTGACCAGCTCGTCAAGGTGCTCGAACTTGCCCGAGAGCAACATGTGGGAATGGACCCGGTCCTCGTCTGTGACCTCGAAGCCGACCTTGCCGTCTGCCACGCTCAAGGTTCCCCGCACCCCGCAGACGCCGCAGATCGCGGGGTAGGCATCGCCGTCGTTGCGCACTTCGACGAGCTTGGAGTGGCAGACGGGGCAGAGGCCCGGCTCGCCGATGTACTCGGCCTCTTCCAGGGGCTTCTTCAGGGTCTCCGCTACGTGCCGGCCGGAGCGGTGAGCCCGCTCCAGAAGGTCCTCGCGCAGCGTGACGACCTTGGGCAGAGCGACCCAGTTGACCAGGATCCTGTCCACCACCTCGATCTGCATAGGGAGCGCGAAGAGACTCAGCATGGGGAGGGCGAGGGTGTCCCACTCGCTGCCCCCGACGGCGATGAGCGAGGCGGCCCGGGGCTTGAAGGCCCGCTCGTCAGGGCCCTGGCCCGGGTGATGCCCCGCTCGGCCCGCATCTTCTTGGCGGCCAGGCGGAAGGCCTGGTCGTGCGAGGGCCCCATGCGGTCGTTCAAGCTCTTGAGCTGACCGCTGGGGGACTTCTCGTAGATCGGGGAGCCGACGATCAGGCCGTCGGCCTCCATGATCTTCTCGTCGATGAAGGGGAAGTCGTCGTTCTTGATGACACATCGGCCCGGACCGCATTTCTCGAAGAGGTCGATGACGCAGGAGTTGCAGCCCGTGCAGGGCTTGATGTTCAGGTCGTGCAGGTGGATGAGCTCGACCTCGGCTCCGGCTTCCTCCGCCCCCATCAAGGCTTCCTTCACCAGGATCTCGGTGTTGCTCAACCTCCTGCCGCATGAGAT
>CAVQRT010000018.1:0-3939 GCA_963715195.1 Thermodesulfovibrionales bacterium
TCAATGAAGCCCTGGAATCAAATCCCAACCTCATTGACGCCCAGTTGAAGAAAGGCATTATCAATCTCGGGGAAGGCAAAACAAAAGAGGCCGAGACTGATTTAATAACAGCAGTGAAGATTGCACCTGAACTCCTCAATACTCGGCTTATCCTGTTTTCTTATTATGTGAAACAGAAAAACTTTGTAAAGGCCAGAAAAACCCTTGAAGAGGGAATTGCGGGAAACATAGACGATGCTGTGCTCTATAACAATATCGCAGCATTACTCATGGCACAGAACAGAACGGAAGACGCTTTGCAATATTTCAGGAAAGCAAAAACTACCAATCCTCAATATCTGACTCCATATTTTAATCTTGCAAAATACTATTCAACTAAAAGGGACTTCAAGAAATCAGTAGATGAATATAAGTCTATACTAAAGATCGATACGAACAATATCACTGCCATGCTCGGCATCGCGGCAATTTACGAATTAGAAGGCAAGGACAGCGATGCACTGACATATTACAAAATGGCTAAAGATACGAAGCACTCTGCAGGGTATGTCGCTCTGGCAGAATATTTCCTGAGAGAAAAGCAGAATAGAAATGCGCTCAATGTACTGGAAGAAGCAAAGAGAGCAAATCCCAAAGATTTGGCAGTTCTGGATCTCATAGGAAGGATTTATGTAAGTGAAAAAGAGTACAAAAAGGCAGTCAGGATCTATGAGGAACTCGAAAACGTAAACGCAGAGGTCGGTCTCCAGAAAATAGTTGCAGTGTATGCAACGAGCCGTGATTATAAAAGCGCCCTGCATAAACTCGATGCCAGCCTGAATAAGCAGCCCGAGAGAATGGACATCATGGCAGAAATATCCAAGATATATGTGATGATGAAGGAGTACCGAAAAGCCCAGGAGAATGCCAACCGGATCATTCAAAAGAAGCAGAATTCGGCCTTTGGGTATATGGTGCTTGCCTCGGTGTACGTCAGTCAGAACGATCTGAATAGTGCTATAGAATGGGTTAAGAAAGGCATATCTGTTGAGCAAAAAAATCTCGCCGCGCATATAATGCTCGGAGATTTATATACAAAGAAAAGGGATTATGCATCTGCACAAAAGACATATGAAAACACGCTGAAAATGAAGCCGGGGTATATCCCAGGCATGTTCTCACTGGCTGCAAATTACGATCTTAGAGGGATGAAGAAGGAGGCAATAAAAAAATATCGCGCGATCATTGAAAAATCTGAAAATTATTTACCGGCGCTCAATAATCTTGCCTATGCATATGTGGAAGGAAGCGGCAACACTGAAGAGGCGTTGAAACTCGCGATGAAAGCGTATTCTATTGCACCGAATAACGGAGGTGTGATTGACACGTTGGGATATGTCCTTCTGAAAAAAGGGAAAAAGGATGACGCAAAGAGACTTCTCGAAAGGGCAGTTGCCCTTCTCCCTGAGAACCCCTCCGTGCATTACCACCTCGCCCTTGCATATATAGAGACAGGAGATAAGGAGAAGGCAACGGGACATCTCGCAAAAGCAACTGAAAAACAGGATTTCCCTGAGTACGAAAGGGCAACCAAGCTTCTACGGGAGTTGAGACAAAAATAACATGATTTGGAAAAATTCCGCAATTACGGGAATGATATCGCTCATCGCCGGGGATGTGCTTATTGCCTCAGGTGCGTTTTACCTTGGTGTTTACCTGAGGTTCGGAGGGCTTGAAGAGGGTCTGATGAAATATCAGCATATTGTGATACGCAGTATAAGCTTTGTGCTTGTCCCTATTCTATGCTCATTTTTTATAGAACTCTACGATCAGCAGAAAAACCGCGGGAGGAAAGAGATTCTTCTTAGGTGCTTGATTGCCGGGATATTCTCCCTGTTTGTACTCTCATCCATTTACTACGCGATTCCTGAGACAAAATTATGGAGAGGAAATCTCGCTCTTTCTATACTCATTTTTACCGCATTACAATTTATCTGGCACATTACCTATGTATCCTTCCTGCGCTTACCGGCCTTTGCCAAACGGGTACTGATTCTGGGCATAGGACAGAATGCCGAGCGTATAGGAAGTATGATCGGAGCCACCAATCATAATTACGTGCTTGCGGGGTACATTGACTGCCCAACCGAAGCACTGGCTGTCCCTGCATACCAGATTGTAGGCGATCGGGAGAGCATTTGCGAGACTGTTCAAAAGCAGCGTGCACAGAAGATTGTGATATCCCTGTCGGAGAAGCGGGGTGTGCTGCCTTTTAAGGAGATCATGAACTGCAAGCTAGGCGGTATAGACATCCTTGAGGCGCCTTCTTTTTATGAAGAAGTTATGGGCAAGCTGTTCATTGAGGATACCATGCCAAGCTGGTTCATTTTTTCTGACGGATTCAAAATAACTGCCTTGAAGAGGCTTTATAAACGGTTTTTTGATATCATTGTTTCACTGCTCGGGGTGGCTATTGCCTCACCACTCATGCTGATCGTAGGGATTCTCATCAAGGTTAATTCTCCCGGCACGGTATTTTTCAGACAAGTTCGTGTCGGGGAGCGGGAAAGGAATTTTGTGCTCTATAAATTCAGGACCATGCGCGAGAATGCTGAACAAGAAACAGGAGCTGTCTGGGCACAGAAAAATGATTCCCGGGTCACCGGTGTAGGAAATATACTCAGAAAAACACGGTTTGATGAGATTCCCCAGCTCTTCAATGTGTTGAATGGTGACATGAGCCTGATCGGCCCGAGGCCGGAGCGACCTGAATTTATCGAAAAACTGAAAGAAGTCATCCCCTATTACTCTGAGAGGCATTTTGTGAAACCAGGTATAACAGGATGGGCACAGGTCAACTATCGTTACGGAGCGTCCGTTGAGGATGCGATAGAAAAATTGCGGTATGATCTCTATTACATAAAGAATATGTCATTTTTCCTCGATATGCTGATAGTACTTGAAACCATCAAAGTAGTACTGTTTAGCAGGGGAAGCAGATAGGAGGAGAACGTGAAAAAATATTTTGTTTTGATTTTGGCATTTCTGATATTCCCTGCGATAGCCTGTGCTGCTGACGATGATTATGTGATCGGAGAAGGAGATACGCTGCAGATATCGGTCTGGGGCTCACCAGAACTCAGCGCCAACGTTACAGTCAGACCTGACGGTAAGATAACTCTTCCTGGAGTCGGAGATATTGTGGCTTCCGGTCTAGCCCCCGAGGTTTTAAGTAAACATCTATCGGAGAAGTTAGAGGAGGTAGAGAAAAAACCGATTGTAACAGTGACGGTCACGGGGATAACGAATAACAAGGTATACGTCTTTGGAGGAGGCGTAGAGCAAAATATGCAGGGAGCAACATATTCTGGCGTATACTTCTTGCCTGGAAGAACTACTCTTCTGAAATTTCTCTGTAGACTGGGGAATCTCAGGAATGCCGACCTGAAGCGTACCTATATAGTAAGGAATGGGAAGAAGCTTGAAGTGGATTTTCATAGTCTGTTTGTTAAAGGTGATCTTTCAAAAGATATTTTCTTGATGGCAGAAGATATAATCTATATGCCCGATAATGAGTTGAATAAAATCTATATTATAGGGGCGGTGAATCAGCCAAAATACATTATCTTCCGCGAAGGAATGAGAATTATGGATGCGATCCTTGAGGCCAACGGTTTTTCCAAATTTGCGAAAGAAAATGATGTACTTATTCTCAGAAAAAAAGCAATGCCCCGGGATTCAAAAACCATGGATGAGTTAACTGTGAAAGTTAAAGATCTCATGAAAGACGGGGATATCAGCCAGAATATTCCGCTTGTGCCCGGTGATTTCGTGATCGTGAAAGAGAGCATTTTTTAACTACGGAGGAATCGTGATGAATTTGCAAAATTCAGAACTTCAAAACTATCTGAAAACCATCAAAAAAGGAAAATATTTAATTATCATTCTCTCACTTTCAAT
>CAVQRT010000019.1:0-63594 GCA_963715195.1 Thermodesulfovibrionales bacterium
ATCACCAGGATTGAGGTCCGGGTGGTATTTCCGGGCAAGTTTTCGGAATGCCTTCTTGATCTCATCATCCGAGGCCTTTTTGTTTACCCCGAGTACGTCGTAATAGTCTTTTGCACCTGTCGTCATCTTTTTATCCCCGTTTTAAACTCAATGATTCTTATTATATATATTTAGTCGTTTCATGTCAACTTAATTGAAATGATATGTATCATCTATTGGATTAGGGGTCAGGTCTCAACATTTGACATTCATGACCCTGACTGTTCTCCTAAATAAGGATCGAATATCAAATGTTGAGACCTGACCCCAATGTGAAAACTGAATGGCAAGTGTTAGAATAAAAACACAGGGTTATTTTTGGGAGGGCGCGTGTTTGGAATTATTCTACTGTCCGTCGTTACATTAATGCATGTTTACGTCTTCTGGCGTGCAGACTCACTGCCGTTTTTGAAACGCAGGATCTCCAGAAAACTTCTTATCGGCACAGGCATAGTACTCTGGTCAGTCTTTTTTCTCGGCCGCTATCTTGGCCATGGGGGCACAGGTCCCCTGGCCATGACTTTCGAATTCCTCGGGATGAACTGGATGGCTGTGGTATTTCTCTTTACGGTCTGTCTTCTCGCGGTTGACCTCGTTACCATAGGCGGGTTTCTCCTGCCACGTGTCACTCCCCAGCTGCGAGGATTTGCCCTGGTTACGGGCGCGGTGCTTTCTGTCGTCGCGCTCGTGCAGGGCATGCGACCACCGGTAGTGCAAAACTATGACGTATACCTCCACGGGCTTTCTGACAAGATGAACGGCACAGTGGTCGTTGCCATGTCAGATCTGCATATAGGAACACTGCTCGGCAAGCAGTGGCTGGAGGCACGAGTCGATCAGGTGAAAGCGCAGCAGCCTGACCTCGTGGTACTTCTCGGGGATATCTTCGAAGGACACGGCCAACCCCGCGAGGAACTGATTCCCGTGTTACGAAGCCTTTCTGCACCTCTGGGCGTCTGGGCCGTCCTTGGTAATCACGAGTTCCACGGCCGTTCTGATAAAGACACGTCTCTCCTCTTATGATGGCATAAAGGTGCTGAACAACTCATGGGCTGAGGTCGCGCCTGCCCTTAATCCTTGCAGGCGTGGAAGACCTTACCGCCAACCACCGTTCTGGCCAGGGAGGCGATCCCATCTCCAAGGCACTTACGGGGCGGCCGCCTGGTGCAACAGTCCTTCTCTCTCATACACCATGGCAAGCCGACAAGGCAGCGCGTGCTGGTGCAGGCCTGATGCTTTCCGGTCACACACACGGCGGGCAAATCTGGCCCTTTGGCTATCTGGTGCAACACATCTACCCCCTGCTTGGAGGACGATATGAAGTGGATGGCATGACGGTCATCGTCTGTCGTGGTACGGGCACCTGGGGCCCACGCATGCGCCTCTGGCGTCCCGGGGAAATTCTCCGCGTGACCCTGTATGCGAAAGACAAGGACGGGAAATAACATTTTCAGGATGGTGACTTATTTCTCTCTTTATTGTGAACCGGACTAGCTGAAGTTATATTTAGTCGTTTCATCTCAATCATCTATAATGGGGTCAGGTCTCAACATTTGACATTCGATTATAGTTCTGCTTCAGAATGAGACATAGTTATTGAATGTCAAATGTTGAGACCTGACCCCTTCATTCTCTGTTCATTCTGTGTATATTAAGATTGTTTCGGGGGATTTTCCTGATGCGATGTCATAAACTCTCTGATTACATCTGCATGATAGTTGTTGGCCTTGTGGAACTGCTGCAGAAATGAAAGAGCCTTGTCTGTTGCCTCCTGCAACATGGTTGCCTGAAGGTAGTACTCAGCCCCATGTGGTTCTATCTTCAAAGAAAAATGCAGGGCTTCTTGTAATGACAGCTGTCTTTTTTCAATTTTGTGTTTCAGCGTATGGACATATACAAGTGGTTCAGTAATCACGGATATAGCTCAGCAGTAGACGCTTTCAGCCTTTTACCTGCATAAAAGTAATACTAACTTGCCCTTCTTTGGTAAACTCCTGAATGGTTACAGATATCCCCCCGTTCTCCTGTGTGATAGCGAAAGCAGTTTGGCGCCCCAGCATGGATTCATGGGATAAACTCTTCGGGTCGTCTTTCGTGAGTGCATCCGTATAAAACGCCACAACCTCATCGTATGTATCGGCAGTAGCAAACTGCACAAGCACTACCACCCATAATGCCACCCAGGCCCGAATGATCCATTGACTCAACTTCGGTTGCGCCTGGATAACGCGGGATATCCTCAAGGGATAGCACATCGCCATTGGAACACCCATAGCCCGTAAAAGAAAATATAAGCAGAGAGAACGCCGCCGTTATCGCACACAATTCGCGTATCCTTATGTTCATGGTATGACCCCTTTCCGCCAGCATTGCGGCAACACATATGTTGTGTATATTTCTCCTGTACCTGTCAATGTACAGTACCAGGATATCGTTTTGGAATACTATGTGTTATTCAGGGTGTGTTTTGGTCAGGAATAATGTCTGCGTCGGATATGCGAACTCAATGCCACGTGCATCGAATTCCTCTTTTATCTTGAAATTGATTTCCTGTTGTATGTCCATATAGGTGTTGTAGTCTCTCCCCAACACATAATAGACAACCTCGAAGATCAGGCTGAAATCCCCATATGAAAAGAAATGTGCACGGTCAAAGGCTGCGCCGTCAATCTCCTTTATAATGCCCGCAATGATGACCGGTATTTTTTTCAACTGCGCAGAGGTTGTCTGGTAGGTAACACCGATCTGAAATGCAACGCGACGGCTTTCCATTCTCTTATAGTTCCGCACACGGGAGTCGGTAAGGTCTGTATTTGAGAAGATAAGCTGTTCGCCGCTTAAGCTTGAGAGTCTTGTTGTTTTTATCCCGATATGATCAACAACTCCCATATACTCTCCCACGATGATAAAGTCGCCAATCTCAAAGGGTCGGTCAAAGAATATGATGAAGTAACTGAACAGATCCTTTAACACTGTTTGGGCGGCAAGCGCAATCGCCACGCCCCCGATGCCCAAACCAGCAATCAGCGTGGAAATCTCCACTCCAAAATTGTCGAGCATGATGATTACCGCGAGGCTCCACAGGACGACCTTTATCGCGGTATGTATCATTCTGAACCCCAGCTTCTTTGATACATCTGCTTCTTTTCTCTCCCAGTAGATATCAAGTCCGTAAATAATCACCGACAATATCAAACGGACAGCGAAGATGGTAATGAGAATTACGCCTACCACATTGATTCCCTTTTTTATCAGCGGATCGAGGACAAGAAATTGCATGCTGAGATAAAAGACCCCAAAATACAGCATGGGGAATAATTTTTTCTCTACAATGCGGATGAAAAGGTCATCGACAGTGCTCGCAGTCTGGTCTGACCATTTCTTTATACGGACGAGGAGTATACGATCAAAGATATGAATCGCTAAGATGCCTCCGAGAAAAACAGACACGCATATAAGATAATCCAGGATGCGATTATTGAAAATAGTTTGATAAAGAATATCCTGCATCATATTATCCCTTCAATTTCATTCGCTATTGACTCTGCTCTCAAGTCCGAACCCCGCGTGCAGTGGCAGTGAACAGTACGATGGTCTGAAATGTTCATATTATAGCACGCAAGAGAATAAGGGCTACCGGAGCAGGATAGGGCCGCGTTCCTAGGGCCGGTCAAGACCGTGCAGATCCAGAATGCGGGTGAACTCCTCTGACTGGAAAAGCTCCATCAGTTTTTCGGTCGCGAGATGCTGCGTCTCGGTCCAGTCCCCGCGAATCCTTATTGCAAAAAGAACTTCTGTGTGGTTCCCCCGAACCGGCCGGGGATCTGTCGGTGTGCCGCCGAGGGGAATAATATCAAACAGATCCGGGAATGTGTTGACCGCATGACGTGCCAGGTGGTAGAAAAAAACCCCTGCATCGGCCCTCCCGCAGGCAACAGACCATGGGATTTCACGGTGATGGATACGCCTCCCCGTGAGCCATTTCTGCGGATTATTGCCTGCATTGTTGAAGATTAAATCAAAAAGACCCCTGGCTGTCATGCCGGGAGGCGGATTCCGGTCATCGCGTGCGATGTCGTACACTGAACGTGCATAAAGCGTAAAAGACCCGCCCTCAGCTTCAGGGTTGGGCGTGATGATCCGCAGATCACTTCTGCCAAGATCCCAGATTGTCGAGACATGCTTGGGGTTTCCCTTCTTCACCAGCAGGACGTTCCCGCGTGTCTTGCTGACCGGGACAGAGTCACCATTTGTGTAACCTGCATGGACCAGGGAATCAATGAGCCCCTTCGGACCCACTGCAACCTGCGGGCGACAGCGCGCCCGAAGATTACCGAACTGCACGAGGCCATTTACAATCTGCTGTTTTGCAACAGGGGGACTGGTGGTATAGTACCAGTTGCGCAGGGGAGCATCATCGGGAAACATTGCAAGGTATCTCTGCCAGAGATCTCTGAGGGCCATATGGTAATTGCCTGCAGTGGTGAGGACCATGTCGCACTCGCTGATCTCGGCATGCAGATCATTCAGAAGGTTTGCAGTCGGTTCGCTCAGCGACGGTTCCATGTGGCCGCTGTCAGCAGGCCATTCCAGCACCACCGGCGCATCGACAGATGGCACACCTGTAATTGCGGGGGCCTGGTCAGATGTTTTCATGAGTATGGCATCGCAAAGTATTTGCGGTTCTACCCTTAGTATATTTCCGGATATTGAAAAGTCAATACACCTTTGAAGACATGAAAGATATTCGAGTGAGGATACGTGTCTTATTCTTTATAGAGAGGCTGCAGCCTTCTCACTTTGTCCGGGATTCCAGGTGAGGGTATCCAGGATGTCTCATAGCCGTGCATTCTGTAATTGTGCATAATAGGGGAAACAGCTTGTTATGGAACCAATAGGAATCATCAAAAGGTACTATGATCATGATTCCCTCGCATACCGCATCCTGACCGCACACGGTCTGCTGGTTGCAGAAAAATCCCTGAGAATCGCGCGCCAGGTGAACCACCTGGCCCCTGATACAGAGTTCATCAGGGAATCCGCGATGCTTCATGACATCGGGATGTTCCTTACCGACGAACCGGAGATTGGGTGCCACGGGCACGCACCATATGTATGTCACGGGTACCTGGGGAGGGAGATACTTGAACATGAGGGGCTTTTTCGCCATGCGCTTGTCTGCGAGCGACATGTAGGTGCCGGGATCACCGCCCGGGAGATCGCAGGGAAAAGCCTTCCCCTGCCGGTGAGGGACATGCTCCCTTTATCCCTTGAGGAACAGATCATCTGCGTTGCTGACAAGTTTTTCTCAAAGGATCCGGGAATGCGGGAAAAGGAAAAGACAATTGAAGAGGTGAGCGCCCGTATGCAGCTTCTCGGAGAAGACACGCTGAAACGATTCAATGCAATGGCAGCAAATTTCAGGGTTTAGTGTAGATTCTCTGTCCTGTCAATATATGCGAAAACGTACGGATAACGCAGGTTAGTAGGATACCCCTTCCAAAAAAAGCCCGTTCGGGGGCGCGGTGGGGCCGGCAAGTCTCCTGTCGCGGGCAGCAAGGATCTCCGCTACGCTGTCCGCCCTGACCCTCCCCCTCCCGATCTCAACAAGCGTACCGACAATATTCCTTACCATATGCCTCAGAAACCCGTTCGCCTCGATTCGGATTCTGATGAAATTGCCGGCGAGTCTTGCAGTCATGAAGTCGATACCTGCAAAAGGGGTGATATGAAGAGAAAATACCTCCCGAACCATGTTTCTGACCCCGCTTCCCGACCCCATGAAGGAAGAAAAATCATGCAGACCGATCAATCCGCGTGCTGGAGCATTCATGCGGCTAAGGTCAAGTGGATGTGCGAATGTCCAGACATATCTCCGGAGGAAGGCAGACGGATTCGACCGGTGTGCAATCAGGTAGAAATAGCTTTTTCTCAATGCATGATTCCTTGGCTGAAAGGCATCGTCCACCTCTGCCACCTTGAGTACCCTGATATCCGGGGGCAACACTGCGTTCAGCGCCTTCTGCATGGTGCCCGGCGGGAGCGATGACCCGGTCCTGAATGCAGCAACCTGTCCGAGTGCGTGCACGCCCGCATCAGTCCTGCCAGCCCCCATCACCTTTGTGCGTTCGCCGCATATCTTTTCGACGCTGTCTTCGAGTATGCCCTGCACTGTATCGCCTTCCGGCTGAATCTGCCATCCGTGGTAAGCGGTCCCGTCATATTCGAGTATCAGCCTGATTTTTCTCATGGCATACAATATTATCACCCCGGGCTCTTTTCGGCAATCTCCGCACAATCCGAAAGGCACAAAGAGCGCGCAAAAATAATCTGTTCATTGTACATATTTCACACCATACATGAGCAAAGAACACCCCGTGCAGCATTTGGAAGTGAATTGGGAGTGAAGATGAAGATACCGAAAATATTTTTCACATACGTCCACTTCACAAATATATCTTTCGGGTTAAAATAAGGAAAGGAATTCGCCATGAGGGAGCACATACACGATATAGGGAGTCTCACCGCACAGGTAAAGCAAAACTGCAATATTTCAGACGCACATTACTGGGACTCATATTCGCTCTGCGGGCTTCTGCTGAGGCTGAGGGAACTATACCGGTCCGAGACGGGGATAAAGCTGTGGATGCGAATCCCGCAGGAATCTATCGGCGACTGGATTGACAAGAGAGAGGCCCTCTGGCACCAGCTCAGGGGGACAGACCTCCAGAACATAGAGATTGACGGGAAAGAGTTTGGTCCGTTCCAGATCATGAAACTCAACTCTTTGCTGCACGGCCAGAAACTCCTGTACGGTGCCGGTTACGGCATCACAATGAAGCCTTCATTTTTTCTTGCAGACCTTGTTTCAAGAGAACGAATCGACGGATTTGAAGTATATATTGCCGGCAATGAATACGCCCGGGACCTGTCTGATTATCCGGCGGTCTTGCAGGGAGAGGTAATCATCACGCGCCTGGAGACCATCAAGATGCTCATATGGCAAAAGCTGGAAGAGCTGCAGTGTAAGACTACGAAAGCCGGGCTGGCCTATGCCTTTTCAGAATACGGCATCCGGGAGCATGGCGGATTCTCTGAGGATACCGACAGAAAGCTGGACCTGATTGCCCGTGCCGAGGCACAAACCTATATCCGTCACGAGATAGGTGAATCTGTCGAGGATGAAAAAATGGGCGATGAATGGAAAACCCTGCTTACCATTATCCCGCGCAGCAAGGCCGAGGTGTTTGCCCGTTCAGTCAAGGACATCCTCGCCGACACATCCGACCGGGGAATGCTCCGGTACATCATCGACAACCGTCTGACAGGCTCTCTCGGTTTCTATACGGTTTTTCTCAGCGGATTCAGAAAGACACTCTTCCCGGAAATGCTCGATGCTTTCAAGATATTCACCGGGAATCGCGACTGGAGTCTTGTTGAAAATGCACGAAGGACGGGATATCAAAGGGCATCATACTATGCGAATAAGATTCTTGCCTGCTATCGCAGGGAGGGGTCGGATACAGAAAAGACGGCGGGATGCATAGACAATGAGGTGCTCAGCCTGCTAGGGTAATTGCTCCGCACTTATATTCGCTACAAAGACATCGACGAGCCAGAAGTCAAACTGCGAACCTGCATTCCGCTTCAACTCCTGGATTGCGGAATCGAAATCAAGGGGGATTTTGTAGGATGTGCTGCTCACCATCGCATCGAATGCCTCGGCAATTGCGATAATCCTCGCCTCAAGCGGGATATCCTCCCCGCTCAGTCCTGAAGGATAGCCGGTTCCATCGTATTTTTCATGGTGATAAAGGATAAAGGGGGAAATATCCGAATAGAAGTTTATCGGTTTTATCATTTCGTAGCCGATCACGGAATGTTTCTGGTATTCCTGGCGGACAAAACTTTCGTCTCCCTTGATCTTAAGAAAACCGACGTCATGAAGCAACCCTGCAAAATAGAGTCTTTTTTTCCTCTCTTCGGAAAGATGAATGGCGTTCGCGATAATATTGCTGTACATGGCAACCCGCTTCGAGTGCCCGACCTTCTCAGGAATCTGGTAATCGATTGCCTCGAGGAGTATGTCCGTAAGATGTATTTCATAGTTCTTCTGGTCCTCGACAAACCTCGCCCCTGCAATCGATACCGCAGCCTGGTCAGCGAGATAGGAGATGATTTCCTCATCCTTCGCAGTATAAAACCCTTCTTTCCTGCTCAGCAATTCGATTACCCCGATCACCCCCGTCTTGGTTGAAAGCGGCACACAGAGCAGAGACCCGGGAAGGGTATCGGTGATTGAATCGACCTCCTGGTCAAAACGGGGCTCTGCCCCGGCGTTGTCGATCAGCAGGGGACTGCTGTGTTCTGCCACCCAACCTGCAATTCCCCGGTCTTTCGGCCTCATCGTTCCGAGCAGGTCGATTGCCTTTTCTCCCCTGACTACCTGAAAGACAAGATTATCCCCATCGAGTAGCAGGATAGACCCCGCGTCAGAACCGGTCAGAGAGAGTGAATAGTCAATTATTTTTTCATAGAGGATATCGATGTGCACTTCTTCCCGTACGTCTCTCGTCATGGTGAGTATATTGTCGAGCTGCGTGCTGTATTTCCCGATATTGGTGAGTATCCTTCGAGAAACGGTCCTCAGAAGATAGAATCCGATACTCGTTAGGACGAGGATAATGATGAGAATAAGTGTGATCGAGACTTCGGGAATGAACGCAACTCTGTCACTGACCGGCTTGTAAAGATATCGCAGGATAACGGCAAAAAGCGTAATGAAAATAAACGCGGCAATCGCCTGTAACTGCCTGATATTTTTCCTGATATCAGCAATGATGGGCCTTTGTGCCGCGCCCGATTCATTTTCCATGCATATCAATTTACTGGAAGTTGCCGTGAATGTCAAATGCAGATGTACCCGGGCCGTCCTTGCATAATGGATTTTGAAAGGTTAGAATGAATTCACATGAAAATACTCCGCCGCAGAAAAGAACTGCGTGAATTTCTTCAATCCCTTCAGAAAAGGGCTTCCGGGACTCAGAGCACTATTGCAGAAAAGGTGGGAACGATTCTCAGGGATGTCCGGCAGAGGGGTGATGAGGCGGTTTTCCACTACACCGCACTCTTTGACTCGCTCTCCCTGAAAAAGCTGCGGATCCATAAAAATGAAATGATTCAGCACGCAAAAAAGTCTGACCCAAAGGTGTTCAGAGCATTAAAGAAATCGGCAACCAGGATACGCACATTTCACTCGCGTCAGAAAGAACGCTCATGGTCATACACTGAAGGAAAAACTGTCATCGGGCAGATTTTACAACCGTTGGAAAGGGTCGGCATCTATGTGCCCGGGGGGAAAGCATCGTATCCTTCCTCTGTCCTTATGAATGTAATCCCGGCACAGGTTGCCGGTGTGAAAGAAATTGCGGTCTGTGTGCCCACTCCCCGGGGAGAAGTGAACCCACATGTGATGGCTGCACTGACACTGCTCGGAATCACCGAGGCATACAGGATAGGAGGAGCTCAGGCTATCGGAGCGCTCGCGTACGGGACAAAATCGATCGGGAAGGTCGACAAGATAGTCGGCCCGGGGAACATCTATGTCGCGACTGCCAAAAAACTGGTTTTCGGGACCGTGGATATCGACATGATCGCAGGGCCAAGTGAAATCCTTGTGATTGCGGATGATTCTGCAAATCCGGCATTTATCGCGGCAGACCTCCTCAGTCAGGCAGAACATGATGAACTTGCCTCATCAATCCTCATCACTGACTCCCCTGCGCTTGCCCTTGCGGTAAGACATGAGCTTGCAGAACAACTTGGCACCCTTATGAGGCGAGAGATTGCCCAGAAATCAATTGATGCCTTCGGGGCCCTTATTGTTGTGAAAGATATTACCGCAGCTGCTGACCTTGCCAACACTATCGCCCCTGAACATCTCGAAATTATGACACGGAAACCCCAACACCTGCTTTCGATTATCAGGAATGCCGGTGCAATATTTCTCGGTGAATGGACACCCGAAGCGATCGGTGACTATGCAGCAGGCCCCAATCATACCCTTCCGACCGGGGGGACAGCACGCTTTTCCTCTCCCCTCGGCGTGTATGACTTCATGAAACGTACCAGCCTGATGCGTTTTTCGAGAGACGGGTTTATGAAGATCGCGGAGACGGTGAAAACTATTGCCGGTGCTGAAGGACTTGAAGCCCATGGCAACGCGATCGAGCGTGAGACAGAAACTGCTGAAGTAACCCTCGCAATGACCAGTGTGTGAACATGTGGCGAGTCAAAAAAACAGGGAGGTTCAAAGGATGGAAAAAAGAAAAGCGGTATTTTTGTGCACAACGGCATTTCTGTTTCTTCTGGCCGCGTGCCCTCAAACACACCACAACGTCACAGAACTGAAAAATTTTCCTCTGAACAGCCTCGAAGGAATACTCACCAGTTCAGGAGTTGAACTCGATTCCACAGTCTCATATGACAGAAAGGGCTCATTGAAAATCACTGCGGGAGCACCGATGGTTGTAAGGCTCTTCGAAACCGGCAATCTTGATGTCCAGGATGCCAAGCTCATATATCAGGCAAAGGTCCGCACTCAGGATGTGGAGGGGCAGGTCTATCTTGAAATGTGGTGCCAATTCCCTGGGAAAGGTGATTTTTTCTCCCGCGGCATCGAGACCCCTCTCACTGGAACAGTAGAATGGGCATCTTTAGAAACCCCTTTTTTTCTTCAGAAGGGGGAGAATCCCGAAAACGTCAGGCTTAATATCGTAGTAAACGGAACGGGCACGGTATGGGTCGATGACATCCGTCTGATAAAAGGGCCGCTCCATTAGGTGACTGATTTTCATGTGTCATGTTCCGGGATCTTCCGGATTTTTGTGATAATGCCGGAAGTGGAGACCCCTCGTACGTAGGGAAGGCTTCGGGTATCCTTCACAATGTCCGACCCGACAATGTCCTCTCTCTTCCAGTCTCCGCCCTTGACCAGCACATCCGGCTGCAGGAGACTGATAAGATCATAGGGGGTTTCTTCGTCGAACACCGTGACATAGTCGACCATCTCGAGAGACGCGAGAATTTCCGCCCTGAAGGTCTCAGGATTTACAGGCCTCCCGGGCTTGAGCGCAGCGACCGACCTGTCTGAGTTGAGCCCGACAACAAGTATATCCCCCAGCTTTTTCGCCGCCTTCAGATATCTGATATGGCCGACATGGAGAATATCAAAACAGCCGTTTGTGAACACAATCTTTTCCCCGCGTATCCTGGCATTGTCAGCAGCTTGCTTCAGCACATTACGGTCAACTGTCTTGCCCATGTTTTTCCCCAGGCACTGAAATCCCAGTCAGTGTTTCTTTCGCCTTTTCGAGCATCTTCCGTTCGCCCTTATATGTTGCCTTTTTGATAGCCTCGTCAATGAGGAACCAGGCAGCGTCATCAACCTCCCAGTCATGATCGGAAATATTTCCTTCTTCGAATTCCATAAGGAAAAAATGCACTGTTTTCCTGCATTTTGCATTCTCTTCCTTGATGTAGTACCAATAAGTGATTTCTCCGAGCTTTTCGACGATTTTTCCCTTCAGCCCGGTCTCCTCCCTCACTTCACGGAGGGCGGTCTTCTCAGGGACCTCCCCCTTATCGATCACCCCCTTGGGGAGGCACCAGACCATTCCTCCCCGTACAGAAACCATCGCAGTTTCGATCCGTTCCTGGTCTCTCCTGAAAATGACCCCTCCGGATGAGACCTGGGTTTTTAAGGCTGCAGGTTTCATCAGGGGAACTGCTTCCCGGTAATCAGCCTCATGACGTCGTTGTAGATGACAAAAAACATGAGGGTGAGAATAAGTGCAAGGCCGATTTTCTGGCTGATTGCGATGACCTTTTCATTCATCGGTTTTTTTCTGATCGCCTCGATCCCGAGGAAAAGGATGTGCCCGCCGTCAAGGATAGGAATGGGGAGAAGATTCAGAATTCCAAGGTTAATATTTATGATTGCCATAAAAACGAAAAAGTTCAGGAATCCTCTTGACGCCTGCTCGCCCGCCATCTGCACAATGAGTATCGGCCCGCCTATTGTGTCCATGGGGATCACCCTTTGGATCAGCTTCACGATAGAGACAAGGGTCAGCGAAGATATTTCCCATGTTCTGAGTATACTGTTTTGCAATGCCCCGGCCACCGAATCCTTCTTCAGCACCGTACTGCCCGACGGCCGTATCCCGATAAGACCAATCTCCCGCTCTTCACCGAAGATGTCCTTCATCTTCTTCTTTTCCGGGACGATAGATACCTCGAATGTCCCTCCGTCCCTTTCTATCGTGAAGTCGAGCTGTGTGCCGGGGCTTTCATGTATGATGCCTGTCATTTCATCCCACTCCGCAATGTCTTCGCCTCCTATTCCTACAATCCTGTCTCCTTCGGCGAGTCCTGCTTTTTCGGCAGGCGAGGAGGAGAGGACACTGCCCACTTCCGGAACCAGTATCGGCATCCCATGAATAAAAATGAAGAAAAAAATGGCAACCGCAAAAAGGATGTTGAAGAGCGGGCCCGAGAACACGATTACAAATCTTTTCCAGACAGGCTGGTAATTGTACGCAAAAGGCCTTTCTTCTTCCTTCAGTTCTTCGCCGGGCACTTCTCCGAGCATCTTTACATATCCGCCGAGCGGAATCGCCGAAAGGAGATATTCCGTATCACCGGATTTTTTTCCGATCAGTTTTGGGCCGAACCCAAGGGAAAACTTCTGGACCTTGACCCCTGTGAGCTTTGCAAAGAGGAAATGCCCAAGCTCATGGACAAAGATAATGATGCCGAGCAGAATAATTGCCGATATCACGGTCATGTGAGACCTCCGGATCGCAGAGGGGTTTTCTTGATGACTTGTTTCGCCTTTTTCATACAGTACCTGTGAATAATCTCCTGGGCTTTCTTCCGTGCCCACATGTCTGCCTCCATGACTGCCTTAAGGTTCTTCTGCGGCTGAGTCGTGTGAGACTTCATTGCCTTGCTGATCACCAGGGGGATATCAGTAAAGCCGATGGCCCGATCCAGAAACGCGCTCACCGCAACCTCGTTTGCAGCATTCACGACGGCAGGCATCGTCCCCCCCACCTTCAGTGCCTTGTAGGCAAAGGAAAGACACGGGAAGCATTTGGTGTCGGGTTTTTGAAAAGAGAGCATCCCGACCTTCTCGAGACTCAGCCCGGGCAGCACGTTCCTGATTCTTTCCGGATACGTGAGGGCATAGGCTATCGGGCCCCTCATATCAGGGACCGAAAGTTGCGCGAGACAGCTCCTGTCATTGAATTCAACAAGAGAATGCACGATGCTTTCAGGATGCACCAGGACATCGATCCTTTCCGGGGGAAGACCGAAAAGATAGTGTGCCTCGATCACCTCCAGTCCTTTATTCATAAGTGTGGCCGAGTCGATCGAGATCTTTCTTCCCATCTTCCATTTAGGATGCTTGAGGGCATCACCAGGGGTGACTCTTTTCATCTCGTGAAAACGCCTGTTCACGAAAGGACCGCCTGAGGCCGTAAGAATAATCCTGCGTATATCGGAATGACGGTATCCCTCGACACACTGAAAAATCGCACTGTGTTCACTGTCAACCGGCAGTATCTTCACGCCGTATTTCCTCGATTCTTTCACGATGATATCCCCTGCAATGACAAGGGTCTCCTTGTTTGCAAGACCGATCGTCTTTCTGGCACGTATGGCTGCAAGCGTGGGGGTCAGGCCTGCAGCACCTACAATCGCAGAAAGGACAAAATCAGCAGCGGGGTAAGCCGCGGCCTTTACAACCCCTGAGGATCCTGCCATGATACGCAGGGAGGATGCGAGCCTCTTTCCTATCCTCTGCTCGAGTCTGGCCGCAGCTTTGTCGTCAGCAACCACGACCACTTGCGGTCTGAATGCTCTTATCTGTTTCTCAAGAAGAGGCACATTACTCCACGCGGTGAGCGCGACAATCCTGAAATCCTTTTTGTTCGATTCGACAACACGAAGGGCGCTTTTCCCGATAGACCCTGTTGACCCGAGAATCGCAATTCTTTTCACACATGTACCCCTGAAACCCCTGTAGTAATTAACATCCAGTACAGGACCGGACCTGAAAACAGTACCCCGTCAATTTTATCCAGTATGCCTCCGTGCCCCGGGATGAGCACACCCGAATCCTTCACCCCTGCATCACGTTTGAACATTGACGCAACAAGGTCACCGATGATGGTCACCCCCCCGGTAATTGCCCCGATAAGCACAGCCGTGTTCATCGCAAGCGAAGGGATGACGCTTATTTTTATGATACATGCCCCTGCAATACCGCCAAGCACAGAACCGACAGCTCCGGCCACCGTCTTGTTCGGACTGACCTCCTTATAGAGCCTGCGTTTTCCAATGCCTTTGCCGACATAGTATGCGAGGGAATCCGAAGCCCACACGACCCCGTATAAAAAGATAATCCATTCGGGGCCAAACTCCCTCACTTTTGACTGGAATATCAATAGCCCGGGGATATAGAGCATACCGACAACAGGGGCGGCAATATCATGCATTGAGGAGAGAGGATTTTTCAGGCTAAACAGACGTACTCCAAAAATAAGCATCACCGACAAGAAAAGCACATCGGCCAGATACGCACTTATCATATATCCGGAAGCAAGTATCAGGAGACAGCATATCAGGCCCACAGCGCGGAGCACCGGCCGTACCCGGTACATGGAATAGAATTCCGATACCGCGACAGCCGCAAAGACCGTGAGGAGCAGGAAAAAGAACTCCTGGGGAAGGTACATAACATACAGGAAAAGGAAAGGGACGATGAATGCCGCAACAAAAACTCTTTTAAGGTGCATTTGCCCTCACTGGCAATGCACCGAAACGGCGGTCCCTTCGCTGATAGTCCTGTATGGCGATCAGGAATTCATCTTTTGTAAAGTCAGGCCAGAGCGTTTCAGTGAAATAAAACTCTGAATAGGCCCCCTGCCAGAGGAGAAAGTTGCTGATACGCATTTCGCCACTCGTTCTGATGATTAAGTCAGGGTTAGGCATCCCCGCCGTATCAAGGTACGAACTGAAGACCTCCTCAGAAAGGGCATCCGGCTTCATTCCTGAGGAGATTATTTTTTTTGCTGCTCTCAGTATTTCATTCCTGCCACCGTAGCTTAGTGCGGTAATGAGGGTCATACCCCGGTTGGAAGCTGTTTTTTCCTCAGCCAATCTGACGATCTCGCGTATATGTTCAGGCAGTCTCTCTGTTTCCCCGATTGTCTTAAAAACGACGTCCTTTTTCATAAGGCTTTCAATTTCCTTTTTTAAGTACAGCTCAAGCAGCTTCATTAGGGTTGACACTTCGGATGAAGGCCTTCTCCAGTTTTCCAGAGAGAACGCATAGAGCGTCAGGGCTTTTAATCCGAGTTCTACGGCAATCTCGATCACTTCCTTTGACCGCTCCACCCCCTTGCGGTGGCCTTCTATCCTGGGGAGACCACGCACCTCTGCCCATCTTCCGTTGCCATCCATTATAATGCCGACATGTTTTGGAATACGGCCTGTTACAAGCATCTCTCTGCTCAATTCCCTTTGAGTGAGTACAAAAGAAGTTCTGTCTGTACCGGGTTCTCCCCTTTAAGAATATTTCCTGCCTTGAAGCCGAACAATGGGCTCCTGAGGGCGATAATCCTGCCTCCCGCAATTGTATAATCAAGCAATGTACCCTTCATGTTGTCTATTAAAACACCTTCTTCCATCGAAAGTCCATTCCACCAGAGTGTCCTTATCTGTGATTCTCTGAAGCCAAGACCAGGCACCATCTTCACAAGGGGAACCCTCTGAATAAATGTAATTCCCTTGCTGCCCTTGAACAAGCGGTCCTTCACAGACCATTCTCCTCTTTCGACCATTGCGGTGGGAGACGATTTTTTAAAGCTTCGCAGAAAGCCCCCCGTACTTGTCTCGCGTCTCCATATCCTTGTGTGTGCGCTGTCAAACACATTCAGATACCCCGCTTCATCATATGCGAGCAGCAACCTTTCAGTACCGGGACCGCCGAAATAGATGAAATCATATATATTTACCCCGGCAGGAAGGTTGAGCGGCTCACCTTTTTTGTATCCTCCCTGATATATGATACTGAACACCTTGCTATCGAACCCGGTTGCAGGTGCATACTTCTGTGCAATGAGGGCATTGTCGATCACACGCATGAAAAGGCCTTCCTGCTCATAGAGGAGTCTGAATTCGGATTCATCAAGCTCATAAATGAAAGAAGTGAACGTGTTCCCCTTTTGAGAGGTGATGAGCACTTCGGCCCTGCCGTTGCCGTTCAGGTCTATTGAGTCCAGCCAGAGATGCTCTTCATGTGAAGACCCCTGTATCGAAATATCTCCCATGACGGGGAATCTCTCCGGACCAGAGACCTGGAACCTGACTTCCCTTCCGGTACTCATGAGGAGTTCCTCTGTCCCGTCTCCGTCAATATCTCCGGGCGCAACCAGTTTCGCGTTCACCTGCAAAGGTATCTGAAGAATGGCGGCTTCCTGTATAGGTGAAAAATATTGTTTCTCCTGCGTAAATTCCTGTATATATCCTACGTCGATCATGGTATCCAGCTCGGCAATCTGCTGACTGTCAGAAACCCAGATAAGCTTTTCCACAAGACGAATTCGGCTGTCAGATATCTCAGCAACCAGAAGGAGGGCAACTTCTGCATTCAGCCTTTTCGCTTCTTCCACCGCCACAGAGGGGGCGTCAGTCTCAACCGAGGTATCCACCAGATTGAACCGTCCCGTCTGCTTCAGCTTCCTGTAGTATCTGTCCGCCAGATACCAGCTGATATCCTGCGACTGGCAGAAAAGGGCGTTTACGGCAATCTCTGATATCCTCACCCTGTTTCCTGTCTGCGGGTTCCCTTCCAGGATTTGCCCGACAGACGAATCGGTGCCCACTTTTGTAACCTGAAGTTTTCCTACATAGGCTTCAACGTTTCCGAGAACCTCCTTCGTGACCGGGTGCCTGAAAGGAGCCTCCTCCTTAAAAATGGAGAACCTCATCCCCCGCTTCACGCCCTTAGCCTCTCCAAGGTCAATAGTGATCTCATCGTTTTCCAACCCTGTAATTGTCCCGACCATTGGCTGAAAATAGGCGAGTGTCTGATCCCGCATATGGTCCAGGGGGTCATCCTCGCTGAGCGCGGAACACGGGAGACACTGTGTCATGAGCATGGCAACTAAAACGAAGAGGGTGATCAAAAGGGGGAACACCCTCTTTACTGCTGCGGGCTTTCCTGTATTCCTGAATACCAAAAAACGCCTCCTGTGTCCTTTTTTCTTGTGATTCCTGTTACGAGTGCACTGAGATGCACGGCATGAATGAAGATGAAAGTTGTCCCTCGTTCATATGTATTGTACACACCCGATGCAGCGCGTGAGTGTCACCCTCTCAATACCTCCACCGTGGAGTTGTGGGGGAGATTCCCGCCACATGTATTATATAACGGCCGGTCTTTTTCAAGTGAGAAGACTTATTCTGCATGACGAACTCTCTTGAAGGCAGACTTTCCCAATCAAGTACTTCCAGGATCGCATGCAGCAGAATAACAGCATAATGCCTTAGGCCTTCCCTGCCTCTTTCGCGAGCTTATCAAGAATGCCGTTCAGAAATGACGCAGCTTCAACCGATGAAAATTTCTTTGCGATCTCAAGCGCTTCATTGATGCTGACTGCGGAAGGAATGTCTTTTTTATATGCAATCTCAAAGGCTGCAAACCTGAGTATATTCCTATCCACCGCTGCAATACGATCGAGCATCCAGTTTTCGGCAACCCTGACGATCATACTGTCAATCTCTTCCATGTGCTCAATAGTGCCTCTCACCAGATCTTCAGCGAACCGCATTACCTCAGGAGATTCCCCCCTGTCTTCCCAGAACTCTTCGAAGTCCTTTTTGGCAATGTTGTTTTCTGTAAAATCCACGCGGAAAAGCAGCTGGAGCGCATATTCCCTGGCCTTGCGTCTTTTCATCTGGCGGAAAGCGCAGAAACATTGCAGGAGATGAGCGGGCTAAGCCGACGTTCCGTAAAAATCACCGATTCCTGTTCACAGTTTCTTCATGAGTTGCGCCATTTCAATGGCGGTCACCGCTGCATCCCACCCCTTGTTGCCGCTTTTTGTGCCTGCACGTTCCACGGCCTGTTCAATGGTATCCGTGGTGACAATGCCGAACGCCATGGGGATACCAGTCTCCATCGATGCGGACGCAACTCCCTTTGATACCTCTGCCGCAATATATTCGAAGTGAGGGGTTGCACCTCTTATAATCGTTCCAAGACATATAATCGCATTCACCCCACCTTTCAATGCCATTTTCCGTGCAACTATCGGGATTTCGAATGAGCCCGGGACTTTCACCACACTGATATCCTCTGCCCGCGCACCATGTCTTACAAGCGCGTCATGCGCCCCGTCAAGCAGCTTGCCCGTAATGAATTCATTAAACCTGCTGATTACTATCCCGAATTTCAGTCCCTTCGCCTGCAGTTCTCCTTCGACTATTTTCATCATGCCCCCCTGATTATACGTTATCTAAGATATGTCCGAGTTTTTTCTTTTTCGTTTTCAGATAGATGATGTTCCTCTCGGTCGGGCTCGTTTCAATAGGAATCCTTTCAACCACTTTCAGCCCGTATCCTTCAAGCCCGACGATCTTCTTGGGATTATTCGTCAGAAGCTTCATTTTTCTGACGCCGAGATCAACGAGAATCTGCGCCCCGATCCCGTAATCCCTCAGATCGGGTTTAAACCCGAGCTTGATGTTTGCCTCGACAGTATCAAGGCCCTTGTCCTGAAGCTCGTATGCTTTGAGCTTGTTAATCAGCCCGATACCTCTTCCCTCCTGTTTCATGTAGAGTATTACCCCGACCCCTTCACTTTTGATCATCTCCATTGCACGTTGCAGCTGCTCTCCGCAATCACATCTCTCTGACCCGAAGACATCACCCGTAAGGCACTCTGAATGAACCCTCACAAGAATTTCTTTTTCAGGATTGATTTCACCTTTCACAAGCGCAATATGTACATTGCTGTCGATAGCATTCCCATAGGCGACCGCGGTAAATTCGTCACCGAATCGTGTCGGGAGTTTCACACTTGCAAGCTTCTGCACAAAAAGTTCAGTCCTCATTCTGTATTTGATAATATCCTTTATCGTGACGATCTTGAGCCCATGTTTTTTTGAGAACTCCATGAGCTGAGGGACTCGTGCCATCGTACCGTCCTCATTCATGATCTCACATATAACCCCTGCCGGATAAAGGCCGGCAAGGCGCGCAAGATCGACCGACCCCTCGGTTTGCCCGGCCCTCTGGAGGACCCCTCCCGGCCTTGCCCTCAGGGGAAATACATGTCCGGGCTTTGAAATGTCCTCGGGCTTCGTATTCGGATCAATTGCGGTCGTTATCGTCCGTGCCCTGTCAGCTGCCGAAATTCCGGTAGTCACTCCCTTTTTTGCCTCTATCGAAACCGTGAACGCGGTACCAAAGACTGAGGTGTTTTCATCTGTCATCATGGGAAGCCCCAGTTCCTCGACACGCGTATCCGTGAGCGAAAGGCAGATGAGCCCCCTTCCGAATCTTGCCATGAAGTTAATCGCCTCAGGTGTCACGTTTTCAGCGCCTATGCATAAATCACCCTCGTTTTCCCTGTCCTCGTCATCAACAAGAATGATCATCTTGCCGTTTTCTATATCATTGAGTGCTTCATCCACTGTATTGAATTTGTACTTCCCCATTTTCACTTTCCTCTCTGCAAAATTATTCCTCTAGGGCATCTCCATAAAACATTCTTGCCAGCTATCATATTCTCCTCTCACGGTCTGCATAACCCTTTTCGACGAGCGTCTGCATAAACGTGGTATCCCCCCCATCTCGCGCCGCGTCTCTTTTCAGAAACTTCATAACGTATTTCCCGAGAAGATCAGCCTCTATGTTTACACTCTCCCCGTTCCCCTTGAATCCCAGCGTGGTGAGTTGTGCGGTATGGGGTATTATCACAACCGTAAAACTATCCTCAAGTATATCAACAACGGTGAGGCTTATTCCATCAACCGCCACTGAGCCTTTCTCGACAAGATACTGTGTGACGGTGGGTGGGACTTTAAATGTGAACTTCCACATATCACCCGCCTTCACCCTTGAATGAATTGTGCCTATTGCATCGACATGACCAGTGACAAAATGCCCCCCGATCTTCGAGTCCGGACGGAGGGAAGGTTCAAGATTGACCTTGTTCCCGCTGCCAAGGGTCCCGAGGTTAGTGCTTCTGAGGGTCTCGTCGGACAAATCGAATGAGAGTGCACCGTGTTGGTTTCTCACCACCGTAAGGCATACCCCGTTCACTGAGATGCTGTCTCCCAGATCAGACCCGACCGCGATTTCATCTGCTTTCAGCTGGAGCAACGCACCGCCGCTCCTCTTCCGGACCGACAGGACTTCTCCCATTTCAACTACTAGACCGGTAAACAAATCATTCCTCTATATCAATATAAAAGTCCAGTTCCCGCTGATACATGCCGAGGATATCAACCGTTTCCGACCATGAGGTTTTCACGATGACCGTCTTTTCTGTTTTCGTCACAATCAGTTCATCCTCTTCAATGGGAAGCTTGAGTTCATACGCCTTGTCAAGAATCATTGTTTTGGTCCGTTTAATATCGCCGACACTGATCCGCGCCAGTTCCTTCGCCTCGGACTTGAAAGCGGAATATCGGTACCAAGGCATTCCAAATTGGATTCCCGCGTAGACAGCAAACGCGAGGAGCACAATTGTAAAGATTACCTTGACATATCCTCCCTCATTCTTCAGCATCCTCATCTTATTAACCTCCCTATTCTGTTAAATCGCACCCAATTACTAGGGTCCCAGGACCAATACACGAGAAATGCCTTTCCCCTTACTTCCTTGAAGTCTACAAAACCCCAGTACCTGCTGTCATAACTCTGGTCCCTGTTATCGCCCATCACGAATAACTTGTCGTCCGGAACGGTAATCGGCCCGAAATTGTCTCTGGGATCAAAACTGCCCATCCTTGTATGCGTATCAGAATGCTGAATATAAGGCTCAAAAACCTGGGCCCCGTTCACATATACCACCTTGTTCCTCTCCTCTATGGTATCACCTTCCGCAGCAATCACTCTTTTGATGAAATCCTTCTCCGGATTCTCAGGATACCTGAAGACTATAATATCGCCTTTCCTGGGTACTTTGAATTCGAAAATGCGCGTGTCAGTGAAGGGTATCTTCACCCCGTAGATAAATTTATTTACGAGTATATGATCGCCGATCACAAGTGTCGGGATCATGGAACCCGACGGTATCTTAAATGCCTGTACAACAAATGTCCTTATACAGAGTGCGAGCAGAAGCGCAATAATGATAGCTTCCGCATATTCCCTCAACAGTTTTTTTCTGTTTTTCACTGGTTGATCTTCCATGCCTCTTCTTGCCTGTCCGCTTCCTTTATTTTACTGTCGTGGTTGAGATCTTCCCTGAAACACCAGCAACGCGGAACCGATTATGCCCGCGTTATCCCTGAGCACCGACGGGATGATCTTCACCTGATCGAAGAGTTCCCTGAATGCCCTCCGGGAGGCCTCCCTGATCGCTTCCTGAATATAAATGTCCCATGCCCCTATGAGCCCACCTGCGAGAATGACCGCATCAGGGCTCATGATATTTATCATATTGGAAATACCTATCCCGAGATATTTCCCCGCGTGTTTCAGCATTTCACGTGCAAGGTTGTCTCCGTCAAGTGCGGTATTATAGATATCTTCCGGGGTAAGCTTGTAGAAATTTCCTTCGCAGCATTCTCTCAGAAGGCTTTCCCTTCCTGTTTCGAGCACCGAGATGGTATTTGCAAGAATTGCCCTGGCTGCCGCATAGGATTCAAGACACCCGTTGTTGCCGCACGGACATTTCTCCCCTTCTGCATCAACACTCATATGGCCGATTTCCGCAGATACATTCAAAAGCTGCCTGTTATAGACTATGCCTCCACCGATCCCTGTCCCGAGAGTGAAGAGAACAAAATGCTGGAACCCCTTTCCCGCACCAACCCACATTTCCCCCATTGCCGCAGCGTTCGCGTCATTTTCAATGAATACCGGCACATTGAACTTCTCCTGCAGTGTCCGCACAAGGTCAATCTTCTCAACGGCCGGGATATTCGGGGATGCGAGTACAGTATTTCTCCGCCGGCCGATAAGTCCTGCAACGCCGATGCCGATCCCGGCAATCCTTTCCGAGAAAAGTGATTCAACAGCACCAAGCGTGGTGTCCAGAAGGTCTTCTGAGGTCGATTCCCTGAATCTCTTGATGATCTCCCCGTTCTCTGACACAAGACCAACCCTCAGGTTCGTTCCCCCGAGGTCCATGCCTATCGCGAGTTTCTCTTCCATTTCTAGTTCTTCTCCCTGTAAACTTCTATCGCGATTTCCGGGCACATGTGTGCACACATCGAGCAGCCGGTACATTTATCCAGATGCTCGGGCGAGGCCGGGAAAAAGCCTTTCTGATTGAACTGTCTTTCAATGACAATCACTCCGAGAGGGCATGCATTGATGCAGTAAGAGCATCCCTTGCAAAGCTCCTTGTCTATCTCAATTCTTCCTCTCATGCAACTGCCCCGAGCAATTCTCTTGCATGCGTAAGGGAAACCTCTGTCACTTTGCCGCTCAGCATACGGGCTATTTCGTGCAACCGCTCTTCGCCGGAGAGCTCCCGTACTTCGACATGCACCCGTTCCTTGCCCTGAATCTTTTCTATCTTGAGGTGGAAATCTGCCAGTGAGGCGATCTGCGGAAGATGTGTGGCACAGAGCACCTGATGTTTTTTTGACACTGCATTCAGTTTCCTGCCAACCTCATGTGCCGTCCTGCCACCGATCCCTGCATCGACTTCATCAAAAATGAGTACAGGGATCTTATCAAAGTCCGCGAGGATAGTTTTCAGCGCAAGCATAATCCTTGACAACTCTCCTCCGGAAGCGATTTTTGCGAGTGGCTTGAGTGGTTCCCCGGGGTTCGCAGAAAAAAGAAAGTCTACCCGGTCAATCCCATGGGAGGAGATTTCCGACTGTGTAAGCTCTATGGCAAACCCTGCATTACTCAGCCCAAGATGCGTAAGTTCTTTCATCACCAGTGTTTCAATCACAGATGCGGTCTTCCTTCTCTTTTCTGAAAGTGCGGCAGCAGTGCGAGAAAGCGTCTCTTCAAGATTCCTGGCCTGTTCTCTGACAGACTCGAGCATGGTATCAGCCTTCTCAAGGCCCTCGAGTTCCTGTCTGGCCTCATCCCCATATGCAATGATTGAGGCAATCCCCTCGCCGTATTTTCTTTCGAGTTTTCTGATTACATCAAGCCTTTCCTCGACCGCATTGAGCTTTACCGGGTCGGTATCGTATTTGTCCCTGTATGCACGCAGGGAAATTGCAGCGTCCTGAACAACCGGGTACACAGACTCGAGCATTGTCAGAACCTCAGATGCGCTCTGATCAAGGGAAGACATTTCCCTGATCTTTGACAATATTGAAGAAAGCTTCTCCTCACAGGAATCGTCTGATCCGTAGATCATCGTATAGGCAGATTCGGCAAGTTCCCGAAGCCGGTATAAATTTGAGAGTATCGTCCTCTCGTGCTCGAGGGATTCTTTTTCGCCGGGTGTCAATGACGCTGCTTCGATTTCCCGAATCTGGAATGTCAGGAAGTCGATTCTCTGCGCCCGTTCCTGCACTTGCCGGGAAAGCTCAGCCTCCTCTTGTCTTCGCTCCTGCAATTCCCTGAAGGATGACGCGACCTGCTCCCTGTCCTTTTGCAGTTTCCCGAATGCATCAATGAAAAGCCTCTGTTTTTCATTTGAGAACAGGCTTTGATGCTCATGCTGCCCATGGATATCAACAAGAGATCTGCCAACTTCAGAAAGAACCTGCTGACTTACCATCGTATCATTGATATATGCCCTGCTCCTTCCCGTTGCATAGAGCAACCTCCTGAGAATAAGTCCTTCTGAAAAATCTATCCCAAGATCAGGGATGTCAGATATTGTTTCCACATCGACATACGCCTGCACTACCGCCTCTTTTTCTCCAGATCGAATAAAATCCGGCTGCACTTTGCTTGCCGAGCACCACGCTGAGGGCGTCGACAATAATGGACTTGCCCGCCCCTGTCTCACCTGTCAGCACATTGAACCCGGATTCAAATGTTACCCTCAGATCATCAATAATGGCAAGATTTTTGATCCTGAGTTCTCTTAGCATTCATTTCCGTGCCACAGAAGCGGCGTTTCAGTATCTGACGAAGAAACCTTTCCGGTGACCGCTCGATGCTTCCCACTGCACATCGATATCTGTAATTCTCGAACCGGGGGGGCCTACATTACATTGTTTGATCGCTTTATCGATAAGGTTTTTCGGCCCTTCAAAGACTGCCTCAACCCTGCCATCACTGAGATTTCTCACCCAACCTTGCAATTCTAGTTTTTGTGCAAGTTCTTTTGTGAAGCCACGGTAAAAAACCCCCTGCACTCTTCCATCTATAAACAGATGTGCCCTCACATTATCCATATCATTGCATTATAGCACATTTTCAGCAGGTCACTTTCAAAATATTCTTTCCAATCATTCACTTCCATTGGACCCTCTCCTCAAAGAAAAATATAAAAATACCCTCTCGGCCGGTAATTGCATTCTGAGGATACCGTTTCTGCTTGTGTACGTACTTTCACTGCTTCCAATTTCACGATGTACAGTGCTGCTAGCCAATATTTATCTATAGCTATATTTTTATCCTCATTATTTTAATTATCAATGCATATGCTGATTTCCTTAAAACAGGTTATAATCATTTTATTTAAATAGTTACATTATTTTTATCTGCAAATAACTATTGATTTTGCTATTTAGCTTATGCTATATTTTGCGCATGTATCCAACTACCAGGAAGAAAGGAGGTGAACACCATGACAAAAAAGTCAATCGCACTTTCGGCAGTCCTCTGGCTTTTTCTGTTCTGTTCTCTGTCGGTCGCCACGGAAGTCTCAGGGGCAACTGCTCCCAGTGAAAAACCGAAAAACAGACAGGTAACCGGAATCGTGAAGGATGTGGATTTGAAAGCAAAGACAATCACGGTACGCAAAAAGGTGAAGGAAAAGGCATCAGACACAGTTGCTGCCTATGACGACAGGACCAGTATCCTTCTGGGGAAGGAACAAAAGACTATCGCGGATATACACGTCGGAGATAAGGTGACCATGAAGTATCAGAGAGGCCGACGGACAGATACGTGCAAGAAGTATCATAATAAAGAGCGGGGGCTGATGACCGGGAATTCCATCCAGTCAACGCGGGGATGAGAGATCCCGCGTTAAGGGCACTTTTTAGAAAGTGCCCTGTTTTTTCGGGTGCATACATGATCTTTTCCTCTTTCCTTACACTCAGTCAATAGTTTAATATATCAGGATTACTCCTCAGGAGGAAAAAAGCGTGAAGAAATCGATCTCTGTGAATCTTGCTTCCCGTGTCAGGGATCTCCCACCTTATCTCTTTGCTTCCATCGACAAGATGAAGAGACAGGCAATCGGGCGCGGGGCAGACCTTATTGACCTGAGCATAGGCGACCCTGATATCCCCACTCCCCGGCATATCGTAAATACACTGAAAAAGCGGCAGGCAATCCCGTTCATCACCGATACCCTTCTTACGAAGGGATGTTTGCGTTCAGGGAGGCGGTCTCCCGGTGGTACAAGAGAAGATTCAGGGTAAGGCTCGACCCTGAATCAGAGGTTCTTTCGCTGATCGGCTCAAAAGAAGGGATTGGGCATATCCCTCTCGCGTTCGTCAATCCGGGCGATGTAGTGCTCGTGCCTTCTCCCGGGTATCCAGTCTACGCAACAGGAACTCTCTTTGCCGGGGGCAAAAGCCATTTCATGCCCCTTCTGGAGAAAAACAACTTTCTTCCCGATCTTTCCCGCATTCCCAAGAAAATCCTCTCAAAGACGAAACTCCTTTTCATCAATTACCCCAACAATCCGACTGCTGCAAGTGCATCCCGTTCCTTCTATTCGTCTGTGATACGTCTGGCAATGCAATATAATATTATCGTCTGTCATGATGCCTCCTATACCGAAATCTATTTCGGCAAGAAACCTCTCAGCTTCATGCAGATACCAGGGGCAAGGGAAGTAGGGATCGAATTTCATTCGCTCTCAAAAACATACAATATGACCGGCTGGAGGATCGGCTTCGCGGTCGGCAACAGCAAGGTCATTGCCGGGCTTGGCAAAATCAAGACAAATCTGGACTCAGGGGTCTTTCAGGCCATTCAGGAGGCTGCGATTACTGCGCTTGACTCTGATGACTCCGTTCTTTCCCCTATTCGGCAGACATACCACATCCGGCGTGATATCATGATCCGGGGACTGAGAAACCTCGGGCTCGAAATGGCAACGCCGGATGCAACCTTCTACATCTGGATGAAAGTTCCCCCACCCTTGGATTCCATGAGCTTCGTGTCACGAATGCTCGCAGATGCGGGCGTCCTTGCAACCCCTGGGAACGGCTTCGGACAGGCCGGGGAAGGGTATGTGCGTTTTGCGCTCACCGCACCTGCGTCGAAAATAGAAGAAGCGGTATACAGAATACAAAAAATTCTCTGATCCGGATGTCGATCGCTTTCATCGGCATCGGTTCGAACCTTGGCAACAGGGAGGGGAACTGCCTGCGCGCGATCGGGCTTCTCAAACAAAAGGGCCTTCGCGTAAAAAGACAATCCTCTCTTTATGAGACTGAGCCCTGGGGGGTAGGGAATCAGCCGTCATTTTTGAACATGGCAGTCAAACTTGAAACTGACTGTGCACCGGGGGAATTGTTCAGGCGGCTGAAAGAGATCGAATCCGAGCTTGGCAGGGAAAAAACGTATAAATGGGGGCCGCGTGTTATTGACCTCGACATCCTTCTTTTCGATAACCTCATCATGAACGAACATGGCCTGTGCATACCTCACCCCCTTATGCATAAGAGAGATTTTGTGCTGAAGCCGCTCGCTGAACTGGCACCGGACATGCTGCACCCTATACTGAACGTGAGCATCAGCGAACTGCTTCAGCAGCTTGAGACATTTTAGGTATGGAGACATTGAACATCGAACATCTGTCCACTCTCCAGGAGCGATTGTCATCCCTGACCGGTCTGTATCTTTCACTATGGGGCGAAAGAGGGAATCTCATTCTCCCTCCCGGAAGGGAAAATAAAATTTTCTCTGCACTTACCTCTTCCCCTCAGAAAAGGGATGCCTACCATGCCTTTGTGAGGGAACACATCCATGATATGTCACAGAGAAACAATATCGCCGTAGTAAAAGGGCCCGTGAATATCTCACACTTCTTTGCTCCTCTTCGTACTGATGACGTGTTCCATATGCTTGTCGGTGGTGGCATTTACCTCTCCTCACCAGACTTCGACCGCTTCATTGAAAAGCAGAGACAGCACTACAGGTTTCCGCTCACTACGGGAACATCTTCCTCACACGACAAGGGTGTCCTGACCAGGGATAATCTCCTGAAAACCGCCAGGCATTTGCAGACAATATTTTTTGACACGCTGCGAAGTATGAAAAAAGAAAAATCACTCGCATACAGGTTCCGACTGCTGAAGACAATCCTCAGCCTCCTCTCAGAGATCAACCCTGAGAAGAATTCCGGGGAGATTTACGAACTCCTCGCGGATATCATGCTTTTTCTTTTTCATGCGGACTCTCTGTCGTTGTACACACGAAGAGAAAACACTTTTGTCCCGCAGAAGGCAGAGGGAAGGATGAAAAACCTTCTCAAGGCGTTGCCTCTGAAAATGCACGGCATTCTCTCAGAGGTGTACAAAAGCAGGAAGCCGGCGTTTACGGACTCGATGATCGACATCCTGCGCCTGGGGTTCCCTGAAACAGTGCTTTCCCTCTCGATATTCCCGATGATATGCGAGGACACAGTAACCGGCCTCCTTGTCTTCCTCAACACCGAAATCTCTGAGGAGGAGGAAGAGGTCATCACTGAAATCTGCAGGATTGCAGGTTTTATTCTCAATGTGGCAGACCTCCGTGAGGAATACCGTAAATACACACAGGAAATAGACGCCCTCAATCTTGCAGCCGAGCGTTTGAACACGGTGAAAGAGCCCGAGATGCTCTATGATGCCATCCTCGACACATCGGTCAGTCTTGCAGGTGCGGACAAAGGTTCCCTGATGCTGAGAGAAAACGGGGCATCCTATCTTACGGTCAAGGCAGCAAAAGGAATACATAAAAGACTGATGGGAGACCTCAGGATAATGCCCGGAGAAGGCATCGCCGGATGGGTGTTCAGCGAGGGGGTTCCCCTGATCGTTGATGATATTGAAAAGGATCAACATGTCACTTTCAAGAGAAAACCCAAATACAGAACCGGGTCTTTTATGAGCATCCCGCTCAAGATAGGAGAAAAAACTATCGGGGTGCTCAATATTTCGGACAAAATATCTGGAGAAATTTTTTCGCAGGATGATGCGGTGCTTCTGCGTTCCTTTGCGTCATATGCAACCATTGCCCTCGACCGTGCAAACTACTGCAGCCTGGCAAGCCAGATGAGGGCCCTCTCCATGACAGATTCCCTTACAGGCCTCTTCAACAGGCGATATTTTGAGGAACGTTTCTATGAGGAACTCCATCGCTCCGCCCGCCATAATCTCTTCTTTTCCCTTGCAATGATCGACATTGATGACTTTAAGCTCTTCAACGACACGGAAGGCCATCTTGCAGGGGATGAAATATTAAAAAACATCGCACACCTTGCAAAAGAATCCCTCCGCGTCAGCGACGTAATCGCCCGCTTCGGAGGTGAAGAGTTTGCAGTGATCATGCCTCAGACCGAGAAAGAGGAAGCCCTTCTTGTTGCTGAGAGGATCAGGATTTCCGTCAGGGAACTGCTCCCACGCATCTGGAGGACATTTCCAAAGGATTCCATTACTCTCACAATCGGGGTCTCTACGTTTCCCATTGACGGAAAAGACAGGAAAGAACTGATCCGCAGCGCTGACAAGGCACTCTACAGAGGGAAAATGGAAGGGAAAGACAGGATAGTCTCCTGGCCCAGATGAGATCTCAGCTTTGTCTTACTACATTTCCGAAATTCTTCAGTATCCTGAGACCGTCATCCTGACTTTTCTCAGGGTGAAACTGTGTTGCGAATACATTCTCTCTCCATGCCATCGAAACGAACTCTGTTCCGTATTTAGTCTTCGCTGCGATGATGGAATCATCCTCCGGCACCACATAATAGGAATGCACAAAATAGAAAAAGCTCGCGTCATTAATCCCCTCGAATAACGGGGGTCTCCTTACAAGATGGACCGTGTTCCATCCCATGTGCGGAACCTTCAGGTCAGTATGGAAACGCACCACCTTCCCCCGAAAAATGCCCAGCCCCCGGTGAGCACCAAACTCCTCGGACTCGGCAAAAAGGACCTGGAGCCCGAGGCAGATTCCGAGGTAGGGCTTTCCCCTCTTGATCGACCTGAGTATAGGTTCGATCAGCGATTTTTCCTCGAGGTTCCTCATACAGTCCCTGAACGCACCGACACCCGGCAGCACCACTGCTTTCGCATCGTCAATTTCCTGTGCGTTGCTTACCACCAGCGCATTGATGCCTACCTTCTGGAAACCTTTCTCGACACTCCTCAGGTTCCCCATGCCATAATCCACAATTGCAATCATAAGGTTATTATACAAAAGAGCACTGAATAATACCCTTCCATATATACACACTGTATCCTTACCTCTGCCTCTGCTTTCAGCTGATTACGAACGGATCTGTCCGCCCCCTGGAAATCTGTTCAACATAATGCTGCATGCAGGGATGGGACACTAAACAGACGATTGCAATAAACTCAAAAAAAATGTATTTTTAACCGATAGATTTTTCTTTACTCTGAAATAAGGGATTACACCGAAGCAGAATGTTACATGCAATGAAAACTTTCAGGGTCTTTCATCATCCTGCACACGGATACCAGGCGGTCAAGATAGGATTCTCGTGGCCTGGATTCCTGTTCTCTGTAATCTGGCTTCTCATAAAGAAGCTCTGGGGACAGGCCCTCCTTGTGATGGCTGCTGTCCTGCTGCTCGCTTCAATCGAGATGTATTTTCAGAATATTCAAACATCTGTCATGGTGCTTCTCCTGGAGTTCAGTATATACGTTTTGGTCGGGGTTTACGGAAATGAATGGCGCATGGCCAACCTGGAGGCACGCGGATTCAAGGTTATAGATACCCTGGAAGCGGAGACTCCCGATGGAGCGATCCGGAAGATTGTAAAAGAGTGAGCGCAGGGGAGGCAACATGGCAAATAAAACGACCTTAATTGCGCATAGTGGCGATATGGACAAAATCTATAGTGCTTTAATTATCGGGAATGGTGCACTTGCGATGGGGATGGAGGCATCAATTTTCTTTACCTTCTGGGGTCTTCAAAGGCTCAAAAAGGGCGGATTGGACAAAGGCCCCCTCTCGAAGATGAATATGTTTGGGCTCGGCAAACTGATGGTAAAACTTAAAATGAAAAAAATCGGGGTTGCTTCTCTTGAAAAGCTGCTGCAGGATTTTAAGGAACTCGGAGGGAAAATCACTTGCCTGTGACATGACAATGGAGATCATGGGAATAGCGAAAGAAGACCTGCGTGAAGACCTTATATCTGATTATTGTGCAGTTGGCACCTATATCAATGAAGCAAAAGATTCATCGGTAACTCTTTTCATATAAACGGGAGGAATACATGTTCGATAGACGGATATATCTCGATAACGCAGCAGCTACCCGTCTGGACGAGAGAGTGTTAAGTGCCATGAATCCATATTTCTTGAAAAATTACGCTGTTGCCACTTCTGAATTTGCCTATTCAGAGGGGATCGATGCAAGGGAGTCTTTAGATAAGGCTCGCGGTGAGATCGCAGCTTCGTTGGGTGCTGATGCAGAGGAATTTATCTTCACCTCAGGGAATACTGAATCTTCAAATATTGTACTTAAAGGTGTCGCACTTGCGCTTGGGCGCAAAAAAGGAACACACCTTGTTGTCTCGAAGATCGAAGATTTCCCTGTACTGCACAGTGCAAGAGCACTCGAAAAACAAGGATTCCAGATAACGTATATAAATGTAGACAGTGCAGGTTTTGTTGACCTTGATCAGTTGCGGGACTCTCTCACCGATAACACTATTCTGGTTTCAATCCAGCATGCAAATCAAGAAATAGGAACAATCCAGGATATCGAAAGTGTTGGGCGAATCTGCAGAGAAAAAAATGTTCTTTTCCACACAGACGCAACTCACACATTTACAAGGGTTCCTCTCAATACAAGAAAAATCCCTGTCGATCTCAAAACAGTATCTGCCCATACTCATCCATGGCCCAAAAGGGATTCGAGGTCTTTACATAAGGAAAGGAACACCTAATTACAAAATGGATGGATGGCGGGTTTCAAGAGTTCGATATTCGTCCTGGTTTAGAAAATATCCCGGGCGCTGTAGGATTCGCAAAAGCAGTAGACCTTGTGACACCCGAAGAAACCCAAAAATTACAGGCCATGCGGGATCGCATCATTGATCGCATACTCAAAGAAATACCTGATACCACACTCAATGGTCACCGTTGGAAACGGCTTCCACAGAACGCAAATGTCACCTTTCATTTCGTGGAGGGAGAATCTATAACCCTTCATCTGGACATGCATGGATTCGCAGTCAGCACAGGTTCTGCTTGTTTCAGCCGTTCGCTTGAAAGTAGTCATGTGATTATGGGAATCGGCGGCGACCACGAAAGGGCACATGGCTCAATACGCTTTACCTTTGGACGCTATAACACCATGAGTGAGGTTGAGGATATTGTTGGAACAGCTGTCTGAGATAGTTAAGGAACTCAGAATAAATCAGCCCACTTGGGAAAGAGTAAAATAGGAGGACACAACATGAAATTTCCTTATAGTGACATAGTGTTAGAACACTTTCGCCACCCACGGAATGTGGGACAAATTGAGGATGCCGATGGGAAAGCCACTGAAGGTAGTCCTTCTTGTGGAGATATGGTTTCCGTCTATATCAAAGGTTGATCCTCAGATACCAGAAACTATCAGTGATATCAAATTTGAATCTTATGGCTGTGCTTCAAACATCGCGACGGGGTCTATTATCACAGAGCTTGCAAAGGGCAAGACGCTTGAGGAAGCTAAGAAAATTAACTGGAAGACGGCTTCAGAAGCGCTTGGGGGCTTGCCGAAAATCAAGGCTCATTGTTCCGTGCTCGCGGTGGAAGGGTTGCGCGGCGCGATACAAAACTACGAAGAGCGTCACGGTATTTAATAGAGTACTTTCTTTTCGATGCACTTGCACAGGCGAAAGCCGAAGGTAAATGGGACGATGACTTGATGTTACAGGTCAAAAACACGCCAACATTGAAGAGGGGATTTAATCGATTACTATTATACCCGGCCAACAACCCGGCGGGCTCACTGCTGCATGATATGCACGTCTCTCTGTGGAAATGGGATGACGATACCGGCTTCATTAAACTTCTTGTATATTGTGCAGTTCAGTTCATGCGTGGTCACCCCTCTGAACGCAGGCTCTTCTGTCCAGCAGAGGAGTTCGAAAAGCAGCGCTGAATCCCCGAACTCCCTGAATCGTACCCGTGGGCTCGGATCGGGCAGCACGTGCGCATTTTCGGCGGCAATTCCGAGAAGGAGCGTCTGAACCAGGTCAATATCACTCCCGTAAGCAACAGACGCTGGTATCCTTATCCTGTAATTGGGAATAGGAGCGCTCTCATTTATAATTTTTGAATTTGCGATCACGGCATTCGGGATGGTGATCATGACATCATCCCTCGTTTTAATACGTGTGCTCCGAATACCTATAGCAACTACCTCTCCCCGCTCCCCCTCGCCAAGTACCACGTAATCTCCCATCTTGTAAGGCCTGTCGATGAACACACTCAGCCCTCCGAAAAAATTTGACAGGGTATCCTTTGCAGCTATGGCAACTGCGATGCCCGCGATACCTGCAGACGCGACAAGCGGGGTGATATCTATCTTCCAGATCGAGAGAACCGCCATAAGCGCTGCAGCAATAATGACGATCTTGAAGACATTTTCAATCAGAGGGATTATATCCTTCCCATGACCTGCGGTATCGGCACTGCTGAAGACAGATGCTCCCTCGACAAAGATTTTGCTTATTCTTATGAGCGAGATGGCCCAGATGATTCCTGCCATGGTATAGAGCGTGCTGTTCAGATAAAAAGAAATTTTTGGTGAAAACTGCAGGTAGATGACCGCAAGGACACAGCCAACCAGTATGACAGTAAAATAGATCGGCCGGTGAATGACATCGATAAGTCTGTCATCAAGATCTGACTTGGTGAAGCGAGAGAACTTCCTTAAGACCTTATCAACCAGCAAGTCGATGGCCTTCGCCAAGACGACGAATACCACAACTGAAAGCGCGGCATTTACATAAGGCGATGACGATATATCAAGCGCTTCGATTAAACTTACCACGTGGTGTTGTTCCGGGCATACATTGTGATTTCACCCATTATAGCAAATCCCTGCACAAAGGGTTCATTAGCAGGCATTTCGCAAGGCAGTGAGCGTTCAATGATGCCCATCTGCCGAATGTCCCCCGGCAATAATATAGACCGCCTCATGCGGACCGGGATTTTCGAGATAGCACTCCTGTGCCCCTGAAATATGAAATGCGGACCCTTCCTGCAATGTTCCCTCATGCGCACCTGTTACAAAGAGAGCACCCCTGAGGGCAAGGACAATTTCTTCGTGTCCGGCGCCGGGAGATATTCTCCTCCCCTTTTCATGGGGGCCGAGAACCCCGTATATCATATAGCAGGCATGGCTTCCGGTATGCTGAAACCCCAGAATTGATTCTCCTCCTCCGCTGCTTCCCGCATTGTCTTTCATGTCAACTACTTTCATTGTCGCGATCCCTGTCCAGGCACCCGGGTCACTCTGAAATCCATTATTCCTCACTATACATGAGCAACAACAGGATTTCAATTTCTCCCTTTTTCCTGCTGCAGACACAACTTTTCCACAAGGCATGACTTCGTTGACACCTTTCAATTTTACCTGATATACTCCATTAGTATTAAAAGACAGCCGTATAGTATGGTTTTAAGAACCAAAAGGAAGGTTTTTGTCGTTTTGGAAGGGTTTATTGTGCATATGGAAGACTGTGATGCCGGATATGATACTGTGCGCCCGAAGGGGAGTCAATCAGTATGAGCCTTGTCGGACGGATTGAAGACCTGGGACTGTCCGATATTTTCCAGATACTGAGTATCGGGAAAAAAACAGGCACCCTCGTGTTGAAAGGAAGCCGTGGGAGTGCAATGATCGTCTTCAAAAACGGTCTTGTAGTCAGGGCTGAGACAAACGATATCGACAGAACTCTCGGAGAAGAGCTGACACAGGCCGGGCTTCTCAAGGATACCGTGTTGAACCTTGCACTCGAAGTAAAAAAAAAGCTGCCCTCGAAATCAGTTCCTGAAATACTCCTTGAACTCGGATCCCTGCATAAAGACACGCTTGAAAAAATAACACGCAAACGGATCGAAAAGGTTGTGTATCAGCTCCTTGTCTGGGAGGACGGGGATTTTCAGTTCGAGCTTGATGATATTAACCCGGAAGGCAAAATCGAGGTCCCGGATGTCGGATGGGAAATTTCGAGGGGAATGAGCCCTGAATACCTGCTGATGGAGGGAGCGAGAGTCCATGATGAATCCTCCCAGATGACAACGCTCTCTGCAGACGAGCTGACCGGAATTACTCAGGAGGGTGAAGACCTTGGTTGGGAAGAAGACTGGGAGATGCAGACCGGGCCTGAACGCAGGGACATCTCCTCGCTGAGGGCACTCACACAGGAACTGAGATTTCCCAACTCAACATCAGAGATCACGCTTCTTATACTAAGGTTTGCAAGTGAGATCTTTGCGAGAGGAATTCTCTTTATGGTTGGAGACAGCGTCATTGTCGGCCTCGGCCAGTTCGGCCTTAACATTGATGCACCCGATGAAAAAATACGTGAGATAACGCTTTCTTACGAAGAGAGCGCTTTTTTCAGGCAGATCATACAGGAGAAACGATCCTATACGGGAACGCTTGAAAAGGACAGTATCACAGAATTTCTGATACAGGAAATCGGGGGGGACTGGCCACATGATATCGCTTTTTTCCCCATTATCGCCGAGGGAAGAACAGTCGCGCTCCTTTACTGTGACAACCTGCAGAGCCCGGAGAAGATCGGCGAGACCGAAGGGCTCGAGATTTTTATTGATCAGGCAGGTCTCGCACTCGAAAAATCCCTGCTCCAGAGACGCATTCAAGAGATGGAAAAAAAGGAAAAGCATTAATGTTTTTTTCCCTTAATTTTGATAGAATGGTATATAAATGCAGGATGAAGGATTGACAAAATCTATCCTCATTGTTGAAGATTCATCTACCACAAGAGCTCTCATTAAAGCTGTCGTCGAAGAAATGGGAGACTTTACCATCGTTGAGGCATCTTCAGGATTCGAAGCGCTGAAGCTTTTGCCTACCCGGGAGTTCAATCTCGTCATCACTGATATAAATATGCCTGATATTAACGGGCTTGAACTGATCAGTTTTGCAAAAAATAATCCGCGTTACAGCACCATTCCCCTGATAATCGTGAGCACCGAGAGGAGTGAAGAAGACAAGGAGAGGGGGCTGGCACTGGGGGCGATGGCGTACATCACCAAGCCCTTCAAGGCGCACGAACTCCAGGAAATAATCCAAAAGGCCCTCATCCCATGAAAGCATCGAAAAAGGATTTTATCGCTGAAGCAGAAGAACTGCTGTTTGAATGCCAGCAGATGATCCTTGAGATTCAGGATACCTTTCAGACCTCGCTGAATCCTGACACAATTAACGGGCTTTTCCGGGCAATCCATACCTTGAAGGGACTTTCCGGGCTCTTCGGGAGCAAAGGCATGACAGACCTGAGCCATGCCCTCGAGTCACTCTTGGATGACGTAAGGCTCGGAAAGGTCAACATGAATGATGCGGTCATCGATTTTCTCTACACAAACCTTGATATCCTTACCTCTGCAGTTGAGGGAATCAAGGAGGACAAGGAACCCGATCTGACCGAACAGATAAATAACATAAAATCCTTCAGGGATTCACAGCAGGGGGAAGCAGGCACTGTTGATCTCAAGGGAGTAATTGACAATTCGATTGCCTCGGTGCTCTCCGAATATGAAGAACACCGTCTGAAAACAAACATCAAGGATGGCAACGGCGTTTACCTCCTGAAGACAGTGCTCGATCTCTCATCTTTTGATACTGCGCTTGAAGAACTGACAAAAAATATCAAGTCACTCGGGGAACTGATATCCACGCTTCCCATTTCGGCTGACGTGCCGGACGGATCAATAGGGTTTAATCTGCTGTTCGGGAGCAACAGGCTCCAGAGCGATATAACAAAAACGTTCGGCAAAGATCTTGAAGTGCTCGTCCAGCCGCGGCAGCAGACAGTCACACCACAGAAAAAAAAAGAAAGCTCTATTAAAAGTTCCTCCACCACCGTCCGGGTCCATATAGACAAGCTCGACAGAATACTGAACACCATCGGCGAACTGACTCTCACAAAAGATGCGGTGAAAAGAATCGGTGACGAAATGTCCGTGGTCCATGCCCATTCTGAGCTGACGCGGGATACCCTGAAGATATCCCAGGTCTTCGAGCGAAGGCTGGTCGAATTGCAGGATCAGGTCCTCGCGATACGTATGGTCCCCATAGGACAGATATTCTCCCGTCTTGCACAGGTCATCAGAAGATATTCCCGGGAAATGGGCAAAGAGATCAACCTCACTCTTTACGGCGAGGACACTGAACTTGACAAGTCTCTCGCAGAAGAAATCATCGACCCGCTCATGCACCTTGTGAGGAACTCGATTGACCATGGCATAGAGACTGCGGAAGAAAGGCTCGCAAAGGGAAAACCCGAAAGCGGCACTATCACGCTTAAGGCTTTTCAGACCGGGAGCTACGTCGTCATTGAACTTTCAGATGACGGAAGGGGTATTGACACCGCAAAAATCAGGGAAAAGGCAATTGCAAAAGGCCTGATTGATCGTTCTGCTGAAATTCATGAACATGACCTGATTAACTTTATATTCGCCGCAGGTTTCAGCACAAAAGAAATTGCCAGCGAGATCTCCGGAAGGGGCGTCGGGCTCGACATCGTCAAAGAGAAGCTCTCGACCTTTGGGGGGTTTGCTGATGTAGATACGAAAACGGACAAAGGGTCAACCTTCACTATTACCCTCCCGATTACGCTCGCAATCATTAAGGCCCTTATCGTAAGGGTCGGCGAAGACAGGTTTGCCCTTCCTCTCACTGCCGTGTCTGAAACTGTGGTGCTGGAGGGCAAGGATATCCAGACCATAGAATGGAAGAATGTCTATTATATCAGGGGAGAAATGCTCCCTATCATCAGTCTGGGGAAAATTTTTGACATCAAAACTTCTGAGAGTGAAACACAGTTTGCAGTTGTTGTAGGTTCGGGGAAAAGAAAAATCGGATTGCTGATCGACGAGGTGATCGGCCAGCAGGAAATAGTGATCAAATCAATCGGTGAATATTTCAAGGGTCTCAGCGGGTTTGCCGGTGCCGCTGAAATTGGCAGGCATGAGGTAGTACTTGTCCTGGATATAGAGTCAATCATTGAGAAATCGATCCTCAAGCAGGAGGGGATACTCCATGTATGAAAACTTCTACGGACTGACCCAAAGGCCTTTCAGCAAGACCCCTGATCCACGGCTCCTGTTTCTCAGTAAGCACCACGAGGAGGCGCTTGCACGCCTGCACTATGCAGTTGAGGAAAAGGAGCTCATCCTGCTCACCGGAGAAGTTGGCTGCGGGAAGACAACCCTCACAAGGGCCCTGATGGACTCACTCGGAGATACCTACCGGGTGATTGTCATCATCAATCCCCGCCTTACACCGACACAGTTTTTGCGGACCATTGCAAAACGCTTTGATATCGATATCCCCCTTAACTTTAAAGACGATCTCCTCGACGCGATTTGTGACCGGGTATACAAAGACTACGAGAAAGGCATCACACCAGTCCTTATCATTGACGAGGCTCAGTTGATCCCGAACAAGGACACCTTCGAGGAAATCCGTCTTCTCACAAACTTCCAGCTCGACACCACAAACCTCCTCAGTCTGATACTTGTCGGACAGACGGATCTGAAAAGACGATTGAACCATAAAGTATACCGCCCGCTCAAACAAAGGATAGGACTCTTCTACCACCTCAAACCGCTGGATAAAAATGAAATAAAGGGCTATCTGGACTACAGGCTGCACAACTCGGGGTGTGAAGGGGAACTCTTTACCGAGGACGCCATTCACTTGATATACCGCTATTCGAGCGGTATCCCTCGGCTGATAAACAGTCTGGCCACCTCCGCCCTTCTTGAAGGCTTCGGAAAGGAACGACGGATAATCGACAAGACGCTCATCAGGGATGCCGCCAGGGAGCTGGGTTTAAATGGATATCGCGAAAATTAGGAAAAAGATTCGTAAGGATCAGGAAGATACTCAACAGGGGAAAAAAGCCGGGAAGGAAAAAAGTCCCGGCGATGCCCAGGAAATATCCCAAAGGGAGACCGAAGAGTCCGCAGCCAAAAAGAGGGCTGCATCCCCTCCCCCTGCAGATGTAAAAAGAGAGAAAGCCAAGACCTGCCAAAGAGGCTCCCGTCACACAGGATAAAGATGCCCCTGAACCAAAAGCAGAGGACGTCACATTTGATGAAGACAGTGCAGGGGCCGGGGATATACTGAAGAAGAGGCAAAAATCGAGATTCTCACCTTCGGCCTCGGGAAAGAAGAATTCGCTTTTAAGATTTTCGACCTTTACGAGATATTAAGATTTCAGAGGATTACAAGGGTGCCGAAGATGCCCGATTATCTAATCGGGATTACCTCCCTCAGAGGGAAGATTATCCCGGTCGTGAGCCTGAAGCAGAAACTGGGGCTTACCCAGCAGTCTGCTGATATGGATCAGCGGGGGAAAATACTGATCATTAAAGGGCCAAGAGGCCCGGTCGGAGCATTTGTTGACCGCGTGATCGGAGTTGTCCGTATTCCCGTGCAGGAAATTCTCCCCCCGCCCTCTCATCTTACGGAGATTGAACTCAAATACATCGAGGGAGTTGCCGTCGTCGATAAACGTTTCATCCCGATTATACACATGAAAGAAACCGTAGCAATTGATTTTCAATGAACCAGCTCAACCATAATGGGACCGGCAATTTTGCATTCTCCGTTGTTATAACTTTATAATTTTAAAAAAGGAAGGCTCCATGAAAATGATTGCCAGGACGATTAGAGAAAGACTCGAAGTAAAATATACAGTGCTTATTCTCACTCTCTTTTCTTTGGGAATCATTATCGGGGGCATTGTAATATCACTCGAGTCTCTTAATTTTCCCGCAAAAATGCTCATCCTGTTGTTTTTCTTTCTTGCGGTCGGGTTCGGATGCTGGCTCACCATAAGACGACTCCTCGCAGAGCCTGTGCAATCTCTCCAGAAAACCGCGCAGTCTATGGCCAGGGGAGATCTCTCTGCCATGTTTAAGCGGACCACGGATGATGAAATCGGGGTCCTCGGCGAAACCCTCAACCAGTCAGTCTCGGCTCTCGGGCGGATACTTTCCGGGGTAGGAACCGGGACAGGACAGACAATCGATCTTGTGCAGAAAATAGACACGCGGTTCAAGCAGTTTTCAGAAGGGGCGGATATCGAATCTGAAGCAATATTCAATATTGCAGGATCACTCGAACAGATGAATTCTGCCTCGTCCGAAATATCGAAGAGCACCGAGGGGCTCGCGGTCTCGACAGAGGAGAAGGCGGCATCTCTCGAACAGATGGTGGCAAGCATCGGGCAGGTCGCCAACAGCGCACAGGAACTCTCCAATACTATAGATTCAACCTCTGCCTCGATCGAGGAATTGTCAGCCACGATCAAGGAAGTCGCGAACAAGGCTGAAGAACTTACCGCGGCATCAGAAGAGACTTTGACTGCAGCCGAGGAAATATTCTCTTCCATCAAGGAAGTCGAGCAAAGCATAAAGGAGTCTGCAACACTTTCTGAGAAGGTAAAAGATGATGCCTCCACATTCGGCCTCGGTTCGGTCGAAAAAACGGTTGAGGGCATCCAGGATATAAAAAGCACTTTTGACAAAACCGCAAACTTCATCAAAAAACTCGGGGTGCGATCTGATGAGATAGGGAAAATACTCAATGTGATTGATGAAATCACCGACCAGACAACCCTCCTCGCGCTGAATGCCGCGGTCCTTGCAGCCCAGGCAGGCGAGCATGGGAAAGGATTTTCTGTCGTGGCGGATGAAATAAAAGACCTCGCGGAGCGGACATCATTCTCAACAAGGGAAATTGCTGAACTCATCCAGGCGGTTCGCCAGGAGGTCAAGGACACAACGCTTGCAATGGATGACGGCCTCCGTTCTGTCGACAACGGGCTGAAGGTTGCGAAAGACTCGGGAGACGCCCTGAAGAAGATTGTCGAAAGCTCGAAGCAGTCAGCTGAGATGTCTCTCTCCATAGAACGTTCGACCGCTGAACAGGCGAAGGCTACACGACTTGTATCAGGGTCGATGGAACGGGTAAAAAACATGGTATCCCAGGTCGCGAAAGCCACGATGGAACAGAGCAAAGGAGCAGTCCTTATCACCAGGGCCACGGAGAGGATGCGGGATGTAGCCAACCATGTGAAGGCTGCAACAGGCGAGCAGCTCTCTAACATGAAGCAGGTGACTGAATCGATCGAACTCGTTTCTGAAAAGAGCCGGCAGATTGCCAGGGCAGTACAAGAACAGAGGTCCGGCTCTCAGCAGATCTTTCACGCAATAGAAACAATAAAGGAAATCCCCGATAAGAACAAAAAGATTATTAAGGATGTCAACGAGGCCCTTGACACTCTTCTGAAAAATGCCGAATCCCTTACTGCGAACTTCACTACAATCAGGCCATCAGAGCATGGCACTGTCCACTCCGATAAGAGCAAATGAACAAAGGCACGAAATTTGCTCTCTTCAAGATAGGCGAGGAAGATTTCGGGATAGAAGTCAAAAGAGTTGTCGAAATCCTCGACACGCAGCGGGTCTATTCAATCCCGGAACTGCCGGACTTTCTCTCCGGCGTCATCACCGTAAGAGGGGAGGTTATCCCCCTTCTGGATCTCAGGAAACGCTTCAATGTTCCCCCCTCTGACGACCAGGGACATATCATTATCGTTCACTATGACAAAGAAAAAATCGGGCTCCTTGTGGATGAGATTAAAGAGATTATTACGCTTGAAAAAGGAGATATCATCACTCCGCCCATGATATTCAAGGGATTAAAAAGAAAGTATCTTACCGGGCTCGGGAAAAAAGATGACACGATCGTCATTCTTCTCCATATCGATGACCTTCTCACCTCTGAAGAGAAGATACAACTGAAAGAAACCGAAGGGATCTTGGAGGAAGATGCAGGAGATTAAACGACTCCTCATGAATGAAGATATCGAGATAAGGCGGCAGGCCCTTCAAAGCATCAGGGGAAAATCCGGTAGCCCATACATAGAACTTCTCCTGAAGGCAATGGAAGATACGAGCTGGAGGGTTCGACATACTGCAACAGACATACTCCTGGAGGAACATCCCGTTAATGAATATATACAGGGACTGATCAAGCTCCTCTACAATGAAGATAATGCCGGGGCAAGAAATTCAGCGATCGAAGCCCTTGTGCGGCTGAATACAAAAGTAACCCCTTATCTCATCGAAGCCTTTGATACTGAAAACAGGGACGTAAGAAAATTCATCATTGATGTACTCGGCGAATACAAAGACAGCAGATCTTTGCCCCTTATGCTGAGCGCGCTCAAAGATGATGATGAAAATGTCAGGGCTACCGCAATAGAGCATATCGGCAAGGCAGGAGAATCCTCAGTTGTCGATGCGTTAATCGAAATCATCGAAAGCGACGACATCTGGACTGCATACCCGGCAACTGATGCACTGGGAAGAATCGGGGACCGTAAGGCAGTCCCTGCCCTTATAAAGGCCCTGGAGCAAAAGACATTAAAGGTTCCCGCTCTCAAATCCCTCAGCTTGATTACAGACCCCGACACCATTCGCTATATTGTCCAGTACCTGAACGATCCATCGAAATCAGTACAGGAGGAGGCGATCACCTCACTTGCAAGGTTCTATCACAGTGGAACAGGGGAGGACCTGATCATCAGCGAGATAAAAAGGATTTTGGGCAACAACGCACTGGAGATCCTCCTCGGACTTGCATGGTCCACAAACCATAAAGTAAAAGTATCGGCGATTCTTATCCTGGGACTTATGAAAGATGAAAGGGCATATATCCCTCTCCTTGAAATGTCGCAGGAAGAAGAATTTTCTGAAGACGTGAAAAAGGCGTTTGTATTCATCGGCAGTGACAAACCTGAATCCCTCCTTCCGCTCCTCGAGACGGACAGCCTCTTCCAGAAGCGGTTTATCTGCGACATCGCCGGGAGGATTGCGGCGCCCCTCTATTTCTCGATTTTTGAAAACCTGCTCTCGCATGAGGACGGCCATATCCGTTCCATCGCGGCTATCGCCCTTTCGAGAATCGGGGATCCCAAGGCAGTCGGTGCCCTCAAACAGATCCTCAGCGACCAGTTCGTCGATGTGCAGGAAGCCTCTGTTGCGGCATTGTCCTCATTTCGGGAATTTCTCGCTGTTGACGAGTTCATTGAGATGCTTCGTGACGAAAACCCGTTGCTGAGAAAAAATGCAGCCCTCATTCTCGGGAACATCGGGGCGCGGCAAGCGATAGCCGCGCTGGGTTTTGCATTGAAAGACAGCGATGTTGAGGTCAGAAAGGCGTCTGTACACGCCTTCGCCAGTATAAAAACCGAAGATTCGATTCACTTTCTTATTGTGGCGCTTGCTGATGAAGATCCTGCCATAAGGGTCTCGTCTGCAATCAGCCTCGGTGCAGTGCGCGGAGAAGGGGTATTTGAGGCTCTTTCCAATCTCATCACAGACTCTGACGACACCGTGAGGGTCGCAGTATCAAAAGCCTTTGGCATGTTGCAGGACCCAAGGGCCGCAGGCCTCCTCATCAGGCTTCTTGCCGACTCCAACGGTTTCGTGGTGACCACTACAATCGAATCCCTCAGCAGGATCGACTCGGAAGATGCACGCGCTGCCCTGCTCAGAATGCTTTCCCACGAGGATAAGGAAGTCAGGAGGACGACGGTCAAGGCACTTTCAGGGTTTGACAATGTTCACGATGCTCTGCTCCCTTTTCTCCGGGATCCCGACTGGTCGACGAGGCTGGCCGCGGTTGAAGTCCTCGGGCAGCACGCATACGGTCAGGTGCTGCAGGAACTCGAAAAGCTGCTCGATACAGAGCAGGACCTGATCGTACAGAAGGCGGTCAGGAAAAGCCTCGCACGCGTTCATTAAGGAACAGTCGTTCGCCGTTGCAGTACTACATGTACAGGAAGGAAAGATTGAGCGCTCATGCTGGAGAAAGAAGAAATAATCCCTCTCGAGGAAGATGTCTTCAGGCTTATCAGAGACCTGCTCAGGGACTTCTGTGGTATCTATTTCGATGATGATTCACGCTATCTCCTCGAAAAGAGACTTTCCCGCAGGGTAAAAAATCATCATTTCGGGAATTTTCGCGACTATTACCGCTTTCTCCTCTATGACAAGCAGCGTGAACAGGAACTCTCTTCCATTACAGACGTTCTGACCGTGAATGAGACATATTTCTTCCGTGAAGAGAACCAGCTGAAGACCTTTGGAGAAGAGATACTGCCTGAAATACGGGAAAAAAACAGGGATAAAAAGAGGATCAGAATATGGTCGGCAGGCTGTTCTACAGGTGAAGAACCTTATACCCTCTCGATGATCCTTCTCGAGAAAGCAGCTTTTTACGGCTGGAACGTCGAAATTTTTGGAAGCGATATCAACCAGAGGGTGCTCCATGTCGCGAGGAGCGGCACATACCGCAAGAATTCATTCAGAACGATCGACCCTTATCACCTCAAAAAATATTTCAAGGAGGAAGACCCCGGGGTGTTCAGGATATCCGATTCAGTTAAACAATACGTCAACTTCACTCACCTCAACCTTCTTGACCCCCTTAAAACCAAGCTGGTGGGGATGATGGACGTGATTTTCTGCAGGAATGTAATGATCTATTTTGATCAGGCATCAAGAAGGAAAGTGATCGATTTGTTTTATCAACGCCTGGTCGAAGGAGGGTATCTCCTCCTCGGACATGCTGAATCGCTCATCAATATATCAACTGCATTCAGTCTGAGGCATTTCAAATATGACATGGTCTATCAGAAACCCATGAAGAAAGGAGCACAGGGAAATGGGTAAGATCAGGGTCCTCATTGTAGACGATTCGGCATACAGCAGGCAGACCATCAAGCGCATTCTTGAGAAAGACTCTGGCATCGAAGTAATCGATATCTCCTCCGACGGTGTCGATGCCATGGCAAAAACCTTGAGACTTAAGCCCGACATTATCACCCTTGATCTTGAAATGCCGGAAATGGGAGGATTCAGTTTCCTCAGGTGGTTGATGAAGAAGAACCCGATCCCGGTAATCGTGGTAAGTTCCTTCTCCGATTCAAAGACCGTTTTCAAGGCACTCGAACTCGGGGCCGCAGACTTTATTGCCAAACCTACAAGAATCACCATGCAGGAGTCACGCAACCTTGAAAAGGACCTACTCAGCAAGGTAAAAGGGGTCAAAGACCTCCGCATGGACAGGCTCAGCAAGAACCTCGAACTCTTTGAAGAACAGCAAATCCAGCAGGCACCCCCGGAAATTAGCGAGCAGGAGGTAAAGGTGGTCGCCATCGGCTCATCAACAGGCGGGCCTACCGCCCTCCAGATAATACTCACGCAGCTACCTGCTGATTTCCCTGCCGCTCTTGCGATCAGCCAGCACATGCCCAAGGGGTTTACACTTCCCTTTGCCCAGCGCATGAACGGAATCTCACAAATAGAGATAAAGGAAGCACAGAACGGGGATCTCCTTGAAAATGGAAAGGCACTCATATGCCCCGGCGGCTACCATTTGTCCTTTAAAAAAAGGGGGAAAAGGGTGTATGCATCACTCAAGGAACCCAAAACTTCTGACAAATATATTCCGTCAGTCAGCACCATGATGTCTGCCCTTGCGGACATTTACGACTCGGCTGTCATGGGTGTTGTGCTCACCGGCATGGGGAGTGACGGAAAAGACGGCATGCTGGAAATTAAGGGAAAGGGAGGGTATACTATAGTAGAATCTGAGGACACTGCGGTGGTATTCGGCATGCCGGCAGAGGTCATCAAGGTAGGGGCTGCTGGAAGAGTATTGCCCATCAGCGAGATACCGTCGGAGATTATTAAATTGGTAAAAAAGACTGAAATTTTATAGATCGGGGAATCCATGGACCAGGAATCAGGCATAGGCAGAAAAGCAGATGAATTTCTCCTGATGTTCAAGAGGGGCGAGGAATTTTCGAAGGAAATTATCAAGGAAAACGAACGGCTCCGTTACAAAATCGCACAGCTGGAGGGATCCATCGAAAAATCAGGGGACGAGGAAAGAACACGGGTGTATGAAGACAGAATCAGAATCCTCGAACATGAGTTGAACTCAATCCTTGAACGATATAAGAAAGTTGAAGAAGAAAACAAGGACTTCGCCTCCCGGTATGTAGAAATCGAAACAGAAAACAATAACCTTGCAAACCTCTATGTCGCGAGCTATCAGCTCCATTCGACACTCGATTTCAACGAGGTACTGAGAATCGTGCTCGAAATTGTGATCAATCTGATCGGAGCCGAGAAGTTCGCCGTCTTCCTCATGGACGAGAAGACCAACGAGCTTGTGCCTGTCGGAGCCGAAGGAGTTTCCCTGAACGAAATACCGAAAGTAAAGATGGGAGAGGGAACGATCGGGAGCGTTGCCAAGAGCGGGGAGAGTTTTTTCATCGAACACATGGAAGCTATGGAGACTCTTGAACAGTGGAGTCCCATGGTCTGCATCCCCCTGAAGATCAAGGAACATGTGATCGGGGTGCTCTCAATCTATTCGCTGCTGATACAAAAAGACTCGTTCTCCAATATCGACTATGAATTGTTCAATCTTCTGGCCGGACACGCGGCAACCGCGATATTTTCTTCCAGGCTTTACACGCAATCAGAAAGAAAACTCACTACCATTCAGAGCTTCCTCGACCTTCTGAAGGAAAAGCCGAGGAAATAAAGGAGAGAAAGAATACTATGCCGACTATCCTTGTTGTTGAGGATTCACCCACCATGAGGCAGTTGATAAGTTTCTCTATTAAACGGATTCCCAATGCCACGATCATCGAGGCAACCGACGGGGTCGATGCACTGAAAAAACTTTCTTCCGAAAAAGTGGATATTATCCTGGCGGACATCAATATGCCAATTATGGACGGCCTGAAGCTGGTCAGCCTGGTAAGGGGAAATCCTGCGCACAAGGAAATCCCGATCATCATGATCACCACCGAAGGAGCCGAAGAGGACAAGAAGAGAGCCCTGTCAATAGGGGCGAATGCGTACCTTACTAAGCCGATCCAGACACAGGAACTTATGAAGCTGGTGAACAGTTTCATTTCATAAGTAAGCCCGCACCTTTCGCACAGAAAATTTTCCCACAAAACAATGTCTTCCGATATGAGCGCGCAGGCATAGGAATAAGTCGCCGCACTGCATGAAATACCCGGCATCTCACCATGCAAAGTCGATAACCCCCGGCAATTTTGAGGAATCATAAGCACGTGCGAGAATGGTTGCAAACAGTGTGTCTGCTCCTGTGCACATAGTGTGATGAATAATCCGGGACAACTTTTCAAAGAACATATATCTCTTTCTCATCTGCTAAAATGGTAGATGGCACATACCGGCATATCAGTATTGAAATTTATTGAAGACCTGAAACAGGACAGGAGGTTCTCAGCCCAGGTTGCAGAACACAGGTACATCCAGCCTGTTGAGCCAAGGTATGGCAGTCTCGTACTTACCCCCGGACTGAGAGAGGTAGTGGAGGCACAGGGAATTTCTCTCTTTTACCGCCACCAGTCAGAGGCGGTCTCACGTATCCGTCAGGGAGAGAACATCGTGATCATGACCCCGACCGCCAGCGGAAAGAGCCTCATCTATAATATTCCTGTGCTTGAATCAATCTTGGAACACCCTGACCAAAAAGCGCTGTATATTTTTCCCCTGAAAGGACTCGAACAGGACCAGGTGCAGACCCTGAACAGGCTTGCCGGGCATCTGCCCATGAAGGGCAATATCGCCCATGCCCGTAGTGTCGCCGCCTCTCCCTTCGTGAAAAGCAGCCATGCCCGGGCGAACAGGCTCGGAGAGGTATATGACGGAGACACCTCCGCTTACCAGAGGAAAAAGATCAGGGAGATGCTTCCAGGTGTGCTGTTTACAAATCCTGATATGCTGCATCTCGCGATCAACCCGTTCCACAGGAAATGGGAGGCTTTCTTCAGGAACCTCAGGTTCGTGGTGATAGACGAAATACACACCTACAGGGGGGTGTTCGGGTCACACGTTGCCCATGTACTCCGAAGGCTGAGGAGGATATGCAGATCCTGGGGAGCAGACCCGCAGTTCATTGCCGCATCTGCAACGATCGCAAACCCTGCACAGCTTGCGGAAAAGCTAGTGGGGAAACCTTTTACGGCTGTCAGTGAAAGCGGGGCCCCACATGCAGGCAGGCACTTTCTTTTCCTGAACCCCGCAGACCGCCCCTACACAGAGACGATGAGACTGTTCGTGCACTGTCTCAAGGCCGGGTTCAGGACAATTGTATTCACAAAGGCACGTAAGATTACCGAACTGATTTATACCTGGACACTGCAGCAGGCACCTGAACTTGAGGGGAAAATCAGTCCTTACAGGGCAGGGTTCCTTCCAAGGGAACGGCGTGAAATAGAGGAGAGGCTGTTTCAGGGGGAACTGCTCGGTGTTGTCTCTACAAGTGCACTCGAACTGGGGGTTGACATAGGGGGGCTCGACTGCTGCATCCTCTGCGGGTATCCCGGATCTATTGCGAGCACATGGCAGCGGGCAGGGCGCGTCGGCAGGCATGGGCAAGAGTCGATGATCGCCATGGTTGCTCTCCAGGACGCACTGGATCAGTATTTCATGCGTCATCCTGAAGTCTTCTTTGCACAGAGCCATGAAGCAGCGGTAATCGATCCAGGCAACAGGAACATCACTCGTCAGCATCTGCCCTGTGCCGCTGCCGAGGTTCCCTTGAAACATGACGATTCAGTATATGACATGCAGGACCTGATGCCCCTCGTCGATGAACTGGTACAGGAACAGATACTGAGCAAATGGAAAAAGGGGGACATATGGTTTCCGAAAATAAGAGCACCTCACAGGGACGTTCCGATACGATCAATCGGAACCGCGTTCTCAATGCTGAATGAATCCGGCAGGATGATCGGGGAAGTCAGTGGGGGAAGGGTATTCCGCGAAGCTTTCCCGGGCGCAATCTATCTCCACAGGGGCAGGCAGTACGAGATCGTGAATCTTGATCTTTTCAGAAAAAAGGTCCTCTGCAGAGAAGTCGAGGCGGACTATTATACCCAGCCCCTCAGCAGGGAAGAAACGGAGATACTGAATGAGCAGGAAGTCTCTCATCATAAGGCCTTTTCAGTCAGCTGGGGCAGGCTCAGGTTATCACAGCAGATTACAGGGTATGAGAGGAAAAGGATAGTGGACCGCACACTCCTGTCAACCCATTCTCTGCAAATTCCCGAGTACCATTTCGAAACAGAAGGGCTATGGATCCCTGTTGATGCACAGACACACTCTTTTCTCAGTGCACGCGGGCATGATCTTGCCGGTAGCCTCCACGCAGTCGAGCATACCGCCATCTCATGCATTCCACTCTTTGCCCTCTGTGACAGGGGAGATATCGGCGGGCTCAGCTACTCTCTCTATCCACAACTCGGGATACCTGCAACCTTCATGTATGACGGGATTGAAGGGGGGATAGGACTTACGAAGAGGGCTCTGGACGTAATCGGGGAATGGTTCGGTACTGTGCTGGAGATGATCTCGGAGTGCCCCTGTGAGGATGGCTGTCCCTCCTGTGTGCAGGACCCCCAGTGCGGTTCAGGGAATCATCCCCTCGACAAAGCAGGAGCAAAAGCACTCCTCTGCAGGTGGACCTGTTGAATGCTGCTTACATCCGGACGGAAGAAGCCCCCTGTCCAGCAGGTTCCGAGATCGAGTGAAGTCGCTTCAAGAACAATACTTTCACCGAAATCCCCTGTCTTTTGATACACATGAGGATCACGCACATCTCCGATAAACGCAACAAAGGCGGGGGCTCCCTTGATTTTTCCATAATGACCGAGCACCCCCCCTGAAGACACGGTCGGCTGACTGGGAGAAGGCCATTGAGCGGACTCCGGGGAACGGCCTGAATGCCTGGCAGAGATGTTCTATCTGTGCGAAAATTCAGGGAGGAAGGGGCCTGGGGGCGAAATCGCGTCTTGACCGGCCTCCTGCAATGGCCGCATACCACCTTTCAACGGGGATGTCCATGCCCTTTATGCATTTATGTGAGAGGGTTACGGTGAAGGTGAACAGTACGGCCCTTTATAATTCCTGTATACAGCATACGGGGAACAGGACTCTGCCTCATACCGGTAAGTCGCACAACTACAGATACTGCACAAGAGAATTATGAGACACAGTAATTTCGTCTTCATTTCGAATCTCCTTCCGAGTGAAAGGCATATCAGACGTATCAATGCTTGAATGCACGCTGACCTGTGAATGCCATTGTCACCTGCGGGTTTGCCTCATTACAGGCCGTGATGGACTCAAAGTCCCTTTCCGAACCGCCTGGCTGAACAATCGCGGCAATCCCCTCCTGAATCGCAACATCGACCCCGTCGCGGAACGGGAAAAACGCATCCGAGACCATGGTCGCCCCGATCAGCCCTCCCCTGTGCTTTTTTGTCTCTTCATCAATTTCAAGGAGCGCCTCTTTTTTCCTGCTCCCGTTTTTCACATCAAGCTCAAACGCCTTGTAAGGAATCCCGTACTTCCTGAAACACAATGCATCGGCAAATTTGGTATATGCCTTGAATATGGCGATCTCGGCCACACCTACACGGTCCTGTTCTCCTGTACCGATTCCTACAGTAACCCCGTCTTTTACATAGATTACGGAATTTGATGTCAGGCCCTGCTCAACATTCCATCCGAATAACATGTCAGCATATTCACTCTCGGTCGGAGATCTTTCTATCGAATATTCCCCGCCCTGATAACTCGTTCTGGCAGGGAGAAAATCTTTGCTGGTTCTGATCTTGTTGACTGGTGACTGTTGTACGATGATGCCGCCGTCCATCAGTGACTTGAAATCGACATACCTGAAATCCCTGTATTTCTGGAGTTCTCGTATCCTGTTCACCCTGATGATGCGCAGGTTCTTCCGTTTTGCAAGTATTTCGACCGTACCCTGCTCGAACTCGGGGGCTGCCACTACCTCAAGGTAGTTTTTTGAGACAAGACTCGCGGTTTCGGCATCCATAGCCCTGTTCACCACCAGGCACCCTCCGAACGCAGCGATGCGGTCCGCCATGTTCGCCCTGTCATATGCCTCGGCAAGTGAATTTCCATACGCAACCCCGCAGGGATTATTATGCTTCAGTATCGCGGCCGCAGGCCTGTCCATAAGAAATTTGATGATATTCAGGCCGTTGTCCAGATCGGTAAGATTCGTTTTCCCCGGATGTTTCCCCGCCTGTATCATGTCTCCCTCGTTGATCATGCTCACGAGCCCGCTTCCGGGACTGATACACTGGCAGTCACCGAGCACAAGATTTCCGTTTACCAGTTCATACAGTGCCGCCTCCTGCTCGGGATTCTCCCCGTACCGGAGGCCCTTCTCTATCACCTCTCCTGTTTTTGCGTCCGGAATCTTCCAGGTCCTTTTCCGGTAGACCATCTTCTGTTTTCCGAACTGGATAATCATGTCTTCCGGAAAGTGATCTGCCATAATTGTGCGGTACATCTTCTTGATGTCGGTCATTTCCCCCCCTGCGCGGATACCTCTTGTTACTTCGTATTCTTCTTTTTGACGCCTTCCTTTACCTTTAATGTCTCTTCCAGCATCAGCAGATACTTCACATACCTGAATCCGAGCTTCATCAGTGCGATATCATCAGCCCTGATGCGCTCGATCTCTTCCTGATCAATATCGAAGACCTCAAGAAACTTGCTTTCAAATACAAATCTCCTGAACCTGTCCATATCATAGCTTGCGGTATAGATCTGTGCCTGCTTGTTCGAGTCAATTGTCTTTCCGTCGGGACTTCGGCGCAACTGGATATCTTTCCACTCCCTGTTCATCTCATCATAGAGGCTGGCCTCCTGGTCATCCTTCCATGACTGAACAGTCCACTGGTCTTCTTCCTGAAAACCCAGGCAATGAGATTCACGGACAAAAAAGTAGAACTCTTCATGGACCGGCCCTTCCTCGGTCCCTTTCCTGAGGATCCCCTGACCGACGGGATAGTAGCGGCAATTTGCCGGACGGTCTGTATAAATGGAGCAACCCTCAGGAGTCAGGAAAGGGCATTTCTTTTCCTCGTCGGTGCCCATCTTCATCCGGACAAGGGGATGTGACGACTTTTCGTCTACTTCCAGGTACGTATACTTCTCAAGAAAATCCTCTGATGACATGGAGAGCCTTTTCTTGAGCCGCAGAATATCATACGGGGTCAGCAGGATGTTGATGTTCATGCAGCATTTTGTAAAACACTTCACCCCTTTATGACATCTGAACCTGAACTTTGTTTTGAGTGTCAATCTGGTCGGTTCAACATCTTTCATGCTTGGTAACGGCATAGTCTGGAAATCCTTTCTTGTGTAATGCAGGTTATGTCCATGATGACAAAGTCAGCCATGGGGTGCGGCCATTGTATCTGTTATGCACATATCCCGGAAGGGGAACGTCATTTCACCGGTTCTTTCCACAGTGGATACCCTGCATCCGGGACCGATTATACCTTCACACGGATCCCGCGTATCGGTAAAATGGCATGAGTCGAAAGAACGTGCTTCCGGATGTCACAACGACAATTCTCAATTCACATTATCTTAACAAAAAAGGCCGGCAGATGTCTCTGCCGGCCCTTTGTATTCAGTCTGCTATATCAACGGCACGATGAGCAGTGCAACGATATTGATAACCTTGATCATCGGGTTGATCGCCGGGCCTGCCGTGTCCTTATACGGGTCACCGACAGTGTCACCTGTGACAGCAGCCTTGTGTCCGTCGCTGCCTTTCTTGTGCATGACACCCTTATCATCGGTAACCCCGTCCTCAAAGGACTTCTTGGCGTTGTCCCATGCGCCGCCGCCGCTTGTCATTGCGATTGCCTGGAAGAGTCCTGTGACGATACTGCCTATGAGTACTCCGCCCAGTGCCTCCCTGCCTAAGAACACACCGACAATGATCGGCACCACCACAGGGATAAGGGCGGGAACCATCATCTGCTTGATCGCGCCCTTTGTCACGATATCGACACATTTGCCATATTCGGGCTTCCCAGTCCCTTCCATGATTCCCGGGATTTCCCTGAACTGCCTTCTGACCTCTTCAACAATACTTCCTGCCGCCTTACCGACCGCTTCCATGAGGAGAGAACCGAAATAGTAGGGAAGAAGTCCTCCGATGAAGAGTCCGACGAGGACAAGCGGGTTTGAAAGGTCAAACGCAATCACCTCATCAAAAGACCTCGAATACTCAGCAAAGAGCACCAGCGCTGCAAGGCCCGCTGATCCGATCGCATACCCCTTTGTAACCGCTTTTGTGGTATTTCCGACCGCATCCAGCGGGTCGGTGATGCCGCGGATTTCCTCAGGCAGCTCTGCCATTTCAGCAATTCCACCCGCATTGTCAGTGATCGGACCGTAGGAGTCGATCGCTACGACAATACCGGTCATCGAGAGCATCGAAACCGCTGAGAGGGCAATCGCGAAAAGCCCGGCGACTGACTGGTCCGGGGTAAGATTGGTAAAACCTCCTGCACCGATCCAGAATGCCCATATGATCGCTCCGCAGATGACGATAACCGGCATGGCTGTTGATTTCATGCTGACCGCAAGCCCGGCAATGACATTGGTTCCGTGCCCGGTAAGGCTCGCTGCCGCGATATGTTTCACCGGTTTGAAATTCGTGCCGGTGAAATACTCTGTAATCATCACGATAAGCCCGGTGAGCAGGAGACCGATTAACGCAATAGTAAAGACCCCTCCCTGTGTAAACGCCGGGGCGACACCCTCGAGCCCGAGGAACCATCCCGAGGCAAAATAAAAGGCTACCGCCGCCAGGATGCCCGAGACTGCCAGCCCTTTGTAGAGGGCTCCCATGATATACTGGCTTTTGCCGAGTTTTACGAAATATGTCCCGATAACCGAGGCGATAATGGAAATGCCACCGATAAGCATCGGGAACTCAACCCACAGGCTCTCTGGCCCGAATGCGGTCTTTGCCAGGAGCATTGCGGCAACGAGTGTCACCGTATATGTCTCATAGAGGTCGGCTGCCATTCCTGCACAGTCACCCACATTGTCACCCACGTTGTCGGCGATAACTGCCGGGTTCCTCGGATCGTCTTCCGGGATTCCCGCCTCGACCTTACCCACAAGGTCCGCACCGACGTCAGCGGCTTTTGTATAAATTCCTCCTGCGATACGGGCAAAGACGCTCATGAGCGAGCAGCCAAACCCGAGCCCGACCAGGGCATGGAATACCTCTTCGCCTGCTGCGCTCTTTGCGATCCAGTAGTACCCAGCGAGGCCGATGATACCCAGTCCGACGACCATAATCCCGGTCACCGATCCGCCCTTAAACGCAACGCTCAGCGCTGAGGCAAGCCCTTTGTACGCGGCCTGCGCGGTACGGACATTTGACCGGACCGTCACCATCATGCCGATATACCCGGCAAGTGCCGAACCGACTGCCCCGATCACAAATCCGATGGCAACCCATGTGCCAAGAAAGAACAACAGGACGGTGATGACCACCCCGACCATCGCCACTGTCGTATACTCGCGCTTGAGGAACGCAGCCGCGCCTTCTGCCACCGCGCCTGATATCTCCTGCATACGCGCACTTCCGGCATCCTGCTTCGTGACCCAAGCGGCAGTCACCAGGGCATATGCCACGCCCACTAATCCGCAGATTAAACTAAATAAAATGATTGGACTCATTTATCCCTCCTTTTAAACTTGTGTTACGAGCAAAAAAGTGAAAAGCGAAAAAAACAGAAATTAAATAAATTCCTTTCACCTCCCCCCTCTCTCCTGATGTCTTTCCAGATCATTCTTAGTCTTTGACATCTCTATCATATTTTTTCGCGAAGACCATCGCTGTACCTCTGTATACCATGTGGGCCATCTTTGAAAACGGTGCATAGGCAAAGAGGAAAAACACGACCACAAGGTGGACGAAGTAGACAGGATAGGCTAACACAGCAATATCGGCCAACCTGATAACTTCCGCAAGAATGCCCGTTGCCATTATTGCAAATACTATCCATATAAAGAGCCAGTCGTAATAGCCGCCGAATCCGGATTTCTCCTTGTTGCTATAGCGGTTCCTGATTACAAGGACTATCCCGGCCAGCAGTCCCAAGGCACTGATATTCCCGATCCATTTCACAGGGTCACTTAACGGGTATGGCGATTCGCCCAGCATCCATCGAAACGGTTCCATTCCCATCAATTTCATTATTGGAGGCCCGTACAGATAAAGCACTGCCCATGACGTCGTGATCGCAAGGCCTATGAAACTGTAGAAGACCAGGAGATGTGCCAGTTTACGGTCCTTGGTGACATTGCATTTATCAAACCGTTTATGGGACAGGATTTCGGTAACCGTCGCGGACACCAGACTGCCGATTCCGGCCCTGGATTTGGGCTGACCCGCTGCCTGCGCCATATCCTTCCAGTAGCGCGAGATTCCTATTGCAAAGGCAAAAACCGCAAAGAGCGCGACCGGGACAAATACCCCGTCTATATAGAGAGAAGGCAGGAACTTTGCATAAGAGATCGCCCCGCCATCTGTCAGGGGAATCGACGAAAGGCTGAGGTGACCGAGAGAACCGAGGATAATCAGAAAAATCGCGGCAGGAATCGCAAGCAGAAACGCAAGATACCCCGGGCTGCCCGCGGCTTTCCCCAAAAACTTCGGGACCGCATAGTTTTCTATCGACAGCTTTCTGACGGCATTGAGGACTTCCCCGGGTTTCGCCCCTCTCGGGCAGTAGGCAGTGCAGTCGCTGCACTGATGGCAGAGCCAGATATCAGGATTCGGGAACAGTTTGTCCTTCAATCCCCACTGAGCGTAAATCATCTCTTTTCTCGGAAACGGATTATCTTCAGGGGTGAGGTTGCAGACGACAGAGCATGTCGCACATTGATAGCACTTCTTTAATGATTCACCGCCCCCCCTGACAACTTCGTTCACAAACGACACATCCGGCGATACAGCAAGGGCGCCTTCGGTAATCGGAGGAGCGGCGGGTTCCGCTGTTGCCTCCGGTGTTTCGGCTACCTCAGCTGTTGCCTCTGGTGTACCGGCCACTTCACCTGGTGTCTCAGGTGTTGGGATTTTTTCATCTGCCATATTTAACCCTCCAATCCTCTCCTAAAATTCCTTGAACGGATTATGTCCTATTTCTTTAACCTTTTCGACATATTTATTGATCATGTCAGGCAGCTTATCGTATTCATCGATCGCAACCTGCATCATGCTTATGCGCTCTCCTTCGAGCTGTAACCTGTCCAGGGTCTCGCCGACCTTGCTGAAACGCTCATTCGCGAGTTCACTCCCCCTCACAAAGTGGCACTGGTAATTCTCACCGAACTTGCAGCCCAGGAGGAGGAAACCGTCCACGCCCTTTGACATTGCGTCAGCTATCCATACCAGGCTCATGCCCCCAAGGCACCTGAGCGGAATAAAGCGGAGACTCGAATCGAGGGACTTCCGGTTCAGGGCCAGCGTGTCCAGTGCCGGGTATGCGTCGTTTTCACATACGAGGCAGATAATCCTGAACTCTTCTTCCGGCACGTCCAAAGCCTTGATCATCGATCCGACCATATCAACACTGTAGTCCTTGAATGATACGATCCTCTCAGGGCATGCACCCATGCAGGTTCCGCACCGCCTGCACCTGTTGAGCATGTAGGTCGGTATTCCTTTCTCATCCTCTTCTATCGCACCGAAAGGACACTCCTCCGTACACCTCTTGCACGCGGTACACCTGATAATCTGCGGGTCAGGGTAGGACAGGTCCCACGCCCGGGGATGCACTGCCATTCCTTTTGCCACATGGTCCATACACTGTATCGCCTTGAACGCGGCACCTGCGGCATCTTCCTGTGCCTCGGTCATGTTCATGGGCTGCTTCACAGAGCCGGCGGCGTATATGCCGGTCCTTCTTGTCTCATACTGGAAACAGATGAAGTTCGAATCCGCAAACCCCGCAGCCCCCTCAAGGGTCGGGATTTCAGGCCCCTGCCTATAGTCAAGGTTCAGGATGAAATCAGGCTTGGGCGTTGTTTCAAGGTACTTCTTCTTCGCCTCATCCCCTTTTGCGGACACAACGGTCAGCCCGTCAAGGTATTCCTGCGGCCCCCTTGACGTAGGCACCATCCCCGTCGCAAGCACGACAAGGTCTGCCTCGACCTTCACCTTTTCACCCAGAAGGGAATTTTCCATCACCACATGGAGATTTCCGTTTCCTGCATCGGCAACTCCGAGCACATCTCCCTTGGTGAGCATGATGCCCGGATCATTCTGTGCCTCTTTGTAAAAGGCCTCGAGCCTGCCGGGCGTCCTTATGTCCTTATAAAGCACCATTGCGGTTGCATTGGTATTTTGTCTTACGTAGCGGGCCTGTTTCAGGGAGGTGGCACAGCACATTGAGGAGCAGTACGGCAGGTGGTCGGGATCCCTCTGTCCGGCACACTGTATGAACGCGACCTTTGTCGCCTCCTTGCCATCCGACGGCCTCACAATCCTGCCGTTGCCCTTTTTCGCGATGTCTTCCAGTTCAAGATTGGTCACCACATCCTTGAATTTGCCATACCCGAGATGGCCGAGCTTTGTCGCGTCGTACGGCGGTCCATCCGGTCGCCATGACGACCGCACCCGCCTTCACCGTCTCGGAACTGCCGTTCGTTGAGATCGTGACATCGTAAAGACCCGGCTGACCAACCGTTTTTTCAATTTTCGAAGATTTATACACCTTTATATTGGGATTATTTTCAACTTCCTGTATCACCTGTTCAATCTCGGTATCGACAATGATCGGATCATAGAAATTCTTGGTCGGGATCTTCTTGTACAGGCGGTGTGCAAAACCTCCAAGCTGAGGCTCCTTCTCGACAAGATACACCTTGTATCCCGCTTTGGCAGCCTCGAGTGCTGCGGTCATCCCGGTAATCCCTCCCCCGACAACCAGAAGATCGTGATTGAGGTTTTCGAGTATGGACGCCTCGGGGATTTCACCCTTCTGCGCCCTCACTATGCCGAATGTTACATAGTCCTCGGCAATACTCTGGGTCTCTTCCGTGTTCGGGGCCTGTGTCCACGCGACAAATTCCCTCACATTGACCCTTTCGGTCAATACACCTGAAAAATCAAACTCTTCATATTTCACCCGGGGAGAACATGCAACGATGATCGCGGTGTTCACCCCGTCCTTTTTGACAGCGTCCTTGATGACCTGAAGACCCTCGGGGCTGCAGAGCACATCATGTGTCTTTATCTGTTCCTCTTTTACCGGTGCCCTCTTTGCAGCTTTCGCGAGTTTCTCTATGTCAATAGAATCCGCAATCCCGCATCCTTTGCAGATATATACACCGAATGTTTTCTCCATCCCCTACCTCCTCTTTATACTCTGGATGCATTTTATTGCTGCTCCAGTTGCATCCTGAACCGACCGGGCAACATCGGCCGGGCTCTTGAGCGTTCCCACGGCATAGACCCCGCTCTTCAGCTTTGAATCATCGATGAGCCCGTCGGGCGTGTACGGCAAATCCATCCCGAACTTGGAGTTCCTGGTCGATGGCTCCATCCCGGTGGCAAGAACTACCATGTCAAACGTTTCCTGTATTTTGCCACCTTGTATATATCTTCCGCCACGACCGTGACATCCTTCGATCCCGCAACCTCAGTGATCTGCGCAACTTTGCCTTTTGTGAAGACCACGTTCGGATCGTCTTTCACCTTCGTATAAAACCTGTTCTCGTAAAGACCGGGGGTCCTGATATCAATGTAGAATATCTGTATCTTTGCATCCGGATACTGCTCCCTGTATGTAGAGCGCATGTTTCAGTGAGGCAAGGCAGCAGATGTATGAGCAGAATTCGAGGTGGTTTTCGTCCCGGGAGCCCGCACACTGCACAAAGGCGATGTTCTTAATCTCCTTGCCGTCAGAAGGCCTCACAATCTTTCCCTGCGTAGGGCCATCCTGTGCAGCAAGCCTTTCCATCATCATATTCGAGATGACATTCTGCATCTGCCCGGACCCGAGGAGGTCAAGCTTCCCCATGTCATAGGGCTGCCATCCCCCTGCAAGGACGATCGCCGCCACATTAAGGCTGACAGTCTCGGGTTTCATTTCAAGGTCGATCGCATTGTAGGTGCATGCCTCAAGACACGGCTTCTTGCAGTCATTCGGACACGCCCTGTCATCGATGACATACTTGAACGGGAACGCCTGTTTTGAAGGCAGGTAAGCCGCCTTCGTCTTGTCCATGCCAAAGTTGAACTCATTTTCTCTGAATGACGGACAGGCCTCTGCGCATGCATCGCATGCGACGCACTTGTCATTCACATACCTCGGCTTTTTCGTGATGCTCACTTCGAAGTTCCCCTCCTTCCCCTTTGATCGACTCGACTTCAGCAAGAGTATGGAACGTAATCCTCGGATTGTTCTTGATCCTCTTGTACTGAAACTCGAGACCGCAGTTAGGGGGGCAGAGTTTCCAGAAGTATTTGTTGATCTGTGTTACCCTACCACCGAGATAGGGATTCTTCTCCACAATATGAGCCTCATACCCGGCCTCAGCCACCTCGATGGCTGCAGTCAGTCCGCTCATACCGCCTCCGATTACAAGAACTTTTTTATTGTCTGACATCTTCACCCTCCTTCAAGGCAGTAAGTCATAAAGAGGTGCTTATTGCTTACATTATATAAGCGTCCCTTTCTGACCTACATTGTAAACGGGCGTATTATAGCATACTTGTCAAGGAGAAATCTTTCCCTGAAAGCATGCAAAGATATAAAAAAATGGGGAGGGCAAAGCCCTCCCCATTCATCTCCATTTACTGGTAGATTTGGACATATGGGACCTTTTTGAGCTCCCATTTGTTGGTTTCTGCATCGTACGTGGAGTTGACGAAGCACTTCCAGTTTTCATCGTCGATCTTGTTGAAGTCTCCTCTGTAGTAGTATCCAGGATACCTGGACTCTTCCCTGAAGAGGATGTGACGTGCATGTGCCTCAACCGAGTAGACCCTGTGGGTGTTCTCCCAGCATCTCAGAAGCTCGTGAAGGTCTTTCGCTGCCATCTTCTCAAGGTCCTCCTTGAGCATGTCGAGCTGCCTGAGTCCTTCTTCGAGCATCGTCCTTGAAGTCATGTACCATGTTGATACTCCACCGAAGTACTCATCAGCAGAGCTTCATGAGCCTCATCTGAATCGCTTTCGGCTTGATGTAGTTCGGGTTGACTTCGGGGTCGGTTGTGTAGGTTTTGTACTTCTCATAGATCTCGTACGGGAGATAGAGCTCTGCCGCCATCTCATCAGCGTCTCTTGCTCGCCGGCTTAAAATCAGGATCGTCAAGGAGAAAGGCTATTCCGGCCTTTGCGGCCATTCTGCCCTCTGCGTGTGAACCTGAGGAGAACTTGTGGCCTGATGCACCGACAGATGTCTCCGGCCATGAACAGGCCCGGTACTGTGGACATTCTGTTATAACCCCAGTGCCACTCTTCGGGTGTGCCGGCAATATCGCCAGGACCGCTGCACCAGAATCCCGCACAGCCTGCATGTGAACCGAGGAGATACGGCTCTGTCGGCATAATCTCGGAAGGAGATTTGTCAGGCTCGATGTCCTTGGCTGCCCAGAGACCGGCCTGTCCGATACACATGTCAAGAAAGTCTTCCCATGCCTCTGCTTCGAGGTGTTTGACCTTCTTCTTGCCTTCTTTTTCACCGAGCGTCTCGATGAAGTTCTTGTTGATGGCCTCCATGGCCTCGTCGGTCCTCATGAGGATCGGGCCTTTGCCTGCCTTCATGTCCAGCATCATCAGATGGTTCCTGATCGCAGTACCCATCTTGTCAACATATTTTCCGTATTTCTTTCTTGCATCAGCAAGGTACTCTTCATTTGCACAGTAGTCTTCGCCAAGGCTGTTGGTTGCTTTTGCCTTGAAGAAGAGGAACCATGCGCCAACAGGACCGTAACCGTCTTTAAAACGGGCGGGGACGAACCTGTTTTCCATTAATGTGAGCTCAGCGCCAGCCTGCATTCCAATGCATAACCGGAACCTGAGTTCCATACAGGATACCATGCACGGCCCTGACCTTCTTTGAAGACCTTGGCCTGAAGCAGTTAACTGCTCCACCAGCTGCAAGCACGATTGACTTCGCTCTGAAAATGTACATCTTGTGCTCTCTGACGCTGAAGCCGACTGCCGCTGCAACCCTCTTCGGATCTTTCGCATCTTTGAAGAGCCTTACGATGAATACTCTCTCATACAGGTTCTGGTCAACACCGGTTGCCTTCCTGTTTTCCTCGAGCGCCTTCTTTGCGGCTTCTGCAACGATTGCCTTGTAGGACTCACCGTTGATCATGATCTGCCACTTACCGGACCTTACAGGGGTTCCACCATCTTTCAATGCCTGCTTTCCGGCATCCTTTGCCTGGAAGCCGTCAAGTGAGAAGCCGTCATCGCCTTTTTTCCAGATCGGAAGTCCCCACTCCTCGAACAAATGCACGCTGTCATCAACGTGTCTGCCGAGGTCATATACGAGGTCGTCCCTTGTGATACCCATAAGGTCTGCTCTTACATACCTCACATAGTCTTCAACTTTATTTTCGCCAACGTATGTATTGATGGCTGACAGACCCATTGCGACCGCGCCGCTTCTGTCTGTTGCAGCCTTATCAACCATTGTGACTTTTAAATTCTTCTGAGCCGCCCATCTGACTGCTTCATACGCCGCGCCACAGCATGCCATGCCGCCGCCGATCAGAAGCAGGTCAGTGTCAACTTCAACAATTTCGGGCTTTGCGCAATACGAAAAAGTACAAGTTTCCTTCTCCATCGTCTTCCCTCCTTTATTTATTCTTTCCTGGCTTCGTAATTAAAGAAACCAGGTTCTTTTAACTTTGACATGTCAGCTTCCGGTTTTCCGGCATACGGATTAACAGAATCTTCAGCTGTTGTCCTGATCGGGAACTTGAATCTTTTGAGAACACCGTTTCTGAACTTGACTGTCCACATAATGGCGTCAGTTCCTCTCATCGGGATAACATTGCCGCCAAGCGGGTTGAAGTCCTGATATCCTCTGACCTCGATAGCCTGCTGCGGGCAGATCTTTACACAGTTGTAGCACTCCCAGCACTGCTCAGGCTCCTGGTTGTAAGCCTTCATGAGATCTCTGTTGAGAGCCATGAGGTCGTTTGGACAGATATACTGACATGCAGTCTTGTCCTGTGCTTTACAACCGTCACATTTTTCCGCGATTACAAAACTTGGCATTTTTACTTCCTCCTTTCCAAATGTAATATTTGGTTTTTGATAGGCTTAATAGTAAGCCTTTTTGTGATTCGCCTAAGGTCTTACGGGCACTCCTTTCTTTAAAAGATAGTGCAGGGCATCGCCAGTCAGGATCCGAGACCCCGGGCTGACCATGCACTGCTTCTTTGTATAAACTCAGCTCCTTGCGAAACTAATGGACCTCTATCTTTTTTAGCCTTCAGCATGCTTATGCATCTTTATCTCGACCTTTTCAGTGAGTCCCTGATAGTACTCACTAAGGATCTTCAGAACTTCAGGCCGGCTGAACTTTGGTAGAGACGTCTTCTCCCTCTGAGAGCATCTTTCTCAGCTTTGTTCCGCTGAGGATGAGCCTGTCTTCCTTGCCGTGCGGACAGGTCTTCATCGAGGCCATGCCGTCGCATTTGTCGCACCAGAACGTCCAGTCAATCTTCAGCGGCCTGGTCTCGAGCGCAGCCTGCCGGAATCTCATCGAAGATATGATGAGCATCAAACGGGCCATAGTAGTCGCCCACACCTGCGTGGTCACGGCCTACAATAAGGTGGCTGCATCCGAAATTCTGTCTGAACAGTGCGTGAAGGAGCGCCTCTCTCGGACCCGCATATCTCATGTCAAGCGGATACCCGCCGACAGCTGACGGTGTCTCTTTACAAAATAGTTTTCGATGAGCGCATCAATACATTCTGCCGTACATCTGCAGGGATATCGCCTGCTTTCAGTTTGCCGAGGAGCATATGGATATAGACGCCGTCACATACGTCAATCGCGATCTTTGCCAGAAACTCGTGGGAGCGGTGCATCGGGTTCCGTGTCTGGAACGCGGCAACCCTGTTCCAGCCTTTGTCCTCAACGACTTTCTTGTCTCGGCAGGGCGCATGTAAATCCCTTTGTACTCTGTCGGGAACGAACCCTGGCTCAGCACCTTGACAGGACCGGCAAGGTTCACTTCAGCCTGCTCCATGACCTTTGCAACACCGGGGTGCTCGGTATCGGTCGTCCTGAAGACCTTCTTGCACTCATATGCTTTGTCAATGGTGTATTTCTCTGCGACGGTCATGGTTGCCATGATCTCGTTGTTCTCGTCAAAGAGCGCGACTTCTTCGCCGTCCTTTATGCTGTCGGCCTGACCCTTGGTGGTGGAGAGCGTGATCGGGATCGGCCAGAAGGTGCCGTCGGCCATTGGTAGTTGTCGCAGACGCCTTTCCAGTCAGCGATCTCATGAAGCCTGTCAGCGGGGTGAAACCGCCGATGCCCATCATGATAAGGTCGCCCGTTTCTCGCGGGGACGCAGGTTGATCTGATTCAGTGCCGGCCGCTTTTTTCTTCTCTGCCTCGAGCGCTGCGCCTTCGAGCAGAAGGGGTTTGAGCTTTTTTTCTTTGCCATGCGGATTAACTAATGCCATTTTGTTCCTCCTTGCCTTATTATTTTTCAAGCGGAAAGCTTGAATTATCTATTGAAGGCCCAACGCC
>CAVQRT010000020.1:0-20691 GCA_963715195.1 Thermodesulfovibrionales bacterium
ATACCAGGCTCATGCCCCCAAGGCACCTGAGCGGAATAAAGCGGAGACTCGAATCGAGGGACTTCCGGTTCAGGGCCAGCGTGTCCAGTGCCGGGTATGCGTCATTTTCACATACGAGGCAGATGATCCTGAACTCTTCTTCCCCGGCACGTCCAAAGCCTTGATCATCGATCCGACCATATCAACACTGTAATCCTTGAATGATACGATCCTCTCAGGGCATGCACCCATGCAGGTTCCGCACCGCCTGCACCTGTTGAGCATGTAGGTCGGTATTCCTTTCTCATCCTCTTCTATCGCACCGAAAGGACACTCCTCCGTACACCTCTTGCACGCGGTACACCTGATAATCTGCGGGTCAGGGTAGGACAGGTCCCACGCCCGGGGATGCACTGCCATTCCTTTTGCCACATGGTCCATACACTGTATCGCCTTGAACGCGGCACCTGCGGCATCTTCCTGTGCCTCGGTCATGTTCATGGGCTGCTTCACAGAGCCGGCGGCGTATATGCCGGTCCTTCTTGTCTCATACTGGAAACAGATGAAGTTCGAATCCGCAAACCCCGCAGCTCCCTCAAGGGTCGGGATTTCAGGCCCCTGCCTATAGTCAAGGTTCAGGATGAAATCAGGCTTGGGGGTTATTTCAAGGTACTGCTTCTTCGCCTCATCCCCTTTTGCGGAAACAGCGGTCAGCCCGTCAAGGTATTCCTGCGGCCCCCTTGACGTAGGCACCATCCCCGTCGCAAGCACGACAAGGTCTGCCTCGACCTTCACCTTTTCACCCAAAAGGGAATTTTCCATCACCACATGGAGATTTCCGTTTCCTGCATCGGCAACTCCAAGCACATCTCCCTTTGTGAGCATAATGCCCGGATCATTCTGTGCCTCCTTGTAAAAGGCCTCGAGCCTGCCGGGCGTCCTTATGTCCTTATAAAGCACCATTGCGGTTGCATTGGTATTTTGTCTTACGTAACGGGCCTGTTTCAGGGAGGTGGCACAGCACATTGAGGAGCAGTACGGCAGGTGGTCGGGATCCCTCTGTCCGGCACACTGTATGAACGCAACCTTTGTCGCCTCCTTGCCATCCGACGGCCTCACAATCCTGCCGTTGCCCTTTTTGGCGATGTCTTCCAGTTCAAGATTGGTGCACCACATCCTTGAACTTGCCGTACCCGAGATGGCCGAGCTTTGTCGCGTCGTAGGCGGTCCATCCGGTCGCCATGACCACCGCACCCGCCTTCACCGTCTCGGAACTGCCGTTCGTTGAGATCGTGACATCGTAAAGACCCGGCTGACCAACCGTTTTTTCAATTTTCGAAGATTTATACACCTTTATATTGGGATTATTTTCAACTTCCTGTATCACCTGTTCAATCTCGGTATCGACAATGATCGGATCATAGAAATTCTTGGTCGGGATCTTCTTGTACAGGCGGTGTGCAAAACCTCCAAGCTGAGGCTCCTTCTCGACAAGATACACCTTGTATCCCGCTTTGGCAGCCTCGAGTGCTGCGGTCATCCCGGTAATCCCTCCCCCGACAACCAGAAGATCGTGATTGAGGTTTTCGAGTATGGACGCCTCGGGGATTTCACCCTTCTGCGCCCTCACTATGCCGAATGTTACATAGTCCTCGGCAATACTCTGGGTCTCTTCCGTGTTCGGGGCCTGTGTCCACGCGACAAATTCCCTCACATTGACCCTTTCGGTCAATACACCTGAAAAATCAAACTCTTCATATTTCACCCGGGGAGAACATGCAACGATGATCGCGGTGTTCACCCCGTCCTTTTTGACAGCGTCCTTGATGACCTGAAGACCCTCGGGGCTGCAGAGCACATCGTGTATCTTTATCTGTTCCTCTTTTACCGGTGCCCTCTTTGCAGCTTTCGCGAGTTTCTCTATGTCAATAGAATCCGCAATCCCGCATCCTTTGCAGATATATACACCGAATGTTTTCTCCATCCCCTACCTCCTCTTTATACTCTGGATGCATTTTATTGCTGCTCCAGTTGCATCCTGAACCGACCGGGCAACATCGGCCGGGCTCTTGAGCGTTCCCACGGCATAGACCCCGCTCTTCAGCTTTGAATCATCGATGAGCCCGTCGGGCGTGTACGGCAGATCCATCCCGAACTTGGAGCTCCTGGTCGATGGCTCCATCCCGGTGGCAAGAACTACCATGTCAAACGTTTCCTGTATTTTGCCGCCTTTGTATATATCTTCCGCCACGACTGTGACATCCTTCGATCCCGCAACCTCGGTAATCTGCGCAACTTTGCCTTTTGTGAAGACCACGTTCGGATCGTCTTTCACCTTCGTATAGAACCTGTTTTCGTAAAGACCGGGGGTCCTGATGTCAATGTAGAATATCCGTATCTTTGCATCAGGGTACTGCTCCCGTATGTAGACGCATGTTTCAGTGAGGCAAGGCAGCAGATGTATGAGCAGAATTCGAGGTGGTTCTCGTCCCGGGAGCCCGCACACTGCACAAAGGCGATGTTCTTAATCTCCTTGCCGTCAGAAGGCCTCACAATCTTTCCCTGCGTAGGGCCATCCTGCGCAGCAAGCCTCTCCATCATCATATTCGAGATGACATTCTGCATCTGCCCGGACCCGAGGAGGTCAAGCTTCCCCATGTCATAGGGCTGCCATCCCCCTGCAAGGACGATCGCCGCCACATTAAGGCTGACAGTCTCGGGGTTCATTTCAAGGTCGATCGCATTGTAGGTGCATGCCTCAAGACACGGCTTCTTGCAGTCATTCGGACACGCCCTGTCATCGATGACATACTTGAACGGGAACGCCTGTTTTGAAGGCAGGTAAGCCGCCTTCGTCTTGTCCATGCCAAAGTTGAACTCATTTTCTCTGAATGACGGACAGGCCTCTGCGCATGCATCGCATGCGACGCACTTGTCATTCACATACCTCGGCTTTTTCGTGATGCTCACTTCGAAGTTCCCCTCTTCCCCTTTGATCGACTCGACTTCAGCAAGAGTATGGAACGTAATCCTCGGATTGTTCTTGATCCTCTTGTACTGAAACTCGAGACCACAGTTAGGGGGGCAGAGTTTCCAGAAGTATTTGTTGATCTGTGTTACCCTACCACCAAGATAGGGATTCTTCTCCACAATATGAGCCTCATACCCGGCCTCAGCCACCTCGATGGCTGTAGTCAGTCCGCTCATACCGCCTCCGATTACAAGAACTTTTTTATTGTCTGACATCTTCACCCTCCTTCAAGGCAGTAAGTCATAAAGAGGTGCTTATTGCTTATATTATATAAGCGTCCCTTTCTGACCTACATTGTAAACGGGCGTATTATAGCATACTTGTCAAGGAGAAATCTTTCCCTGAAAGCATGCAAAGATATAAAAAAATGGGGAGGGCGAAAGCCCTCCCCATTCATCTCCATTTACTGGTAGATTTGGACATATGGGACCTTTTTGAGCTCCCATTTGTTGGTTTCTGCATCGTACGTGGAGTTGACGAAGCACTTCCAGTTTTCATCGTCGATCTTGTTGAGGTCTCCTCTGTAGTAGTATCCAGGATACCTGGACTCTTCTCTGAAGAGAATGTGACGTGCATGTGCCTCAAGCGAGTAGACCCTGTGGGTGTTCTCCCAGCATCTCAGCAGCTCGTGGAGGTCTTTCGCTGCCATCTTCTGAAGGTCCTCTTTGAGCATGTCAAGCTGCCTGAGACCTTCTTCGAGCATCGTCCTTGAAGTCATGTACCAGGTTGATACTCCACCGAAGTACTCATCAGCGAGCTTCATGAGCCTCATCTGAATCGCTTTCGGCCTGATGTAGTACGGGTTGACTTCAGGGTCGGTTGTGTAGGTTTTGTACTTCTCATAGATCTCGTACGGAAGATAGAGCTCTGCCGCGATCTCATCTGCAGTCTGCTTGATGGCCGGCTTGTAGTCAGGCTCATCAAGGATAAAGGCGATTCCGGCCTTTGCGGCAATTCTGCCCTCTGCGTGTGACCCTGAGGAGAACTTGTGGCCTGATGCACCGACAACGTCACCGGCCATGAACATGCCCTTGACAGTCGACATCCTGTTATAGCCCCAGCTGCCACTCTTCGGGTGCTCCGGCAATATCGCCAGGACCGCTGCACCAGAATCCTGCACAACCGGCATGTGAACCGAGAAGATACGGCTCGGTCGGCATGATCTCAGACGGGTCTTGTCCGGCTCAACGTTCTTTGCAGCCCAGAGGGATGCCTGTCCGATGGCCATGTCAAGAAAGTCTTCCCATGCCTCAGCTTCGAGGTGCTTGACTTTCTTTGCACCCTCTTTTTCGCCGAGCTTCTCCATGAAGGTCTTGGTGATTTCTTCCATCGCGTATGGGTGTTCATGAGGATCGGGCCTTTGCCGTCTTTCATCGCCCTCATCATGAGGTGATTTCTGATGGCGGTACCGAGACCTTTTGCGTAGTCACCGTATCTCTTGCTTGCATCGTCGAAGGTACTCTTTGTTTGCACAGTAGTCTTCGCCGTAGGCTGTCGGTTGCTTTCGCCTTGAAGAACAGGAACCATGCGCCAACAGGCCCGTATCCGTCCTTGAACCTTGCCGGCACGAACCTGTTTTCCATCAGCGTCATCTCTGCGCCGCCAGCATGCCGAATGAGAAGCCTGAACCTGCCGTTCCAGACCGGGTACCAGGCTCGTCCAAGACCTTCACCGCTTGACCTCGGCCTGAACAGTTGACGGCGCCGCCGCCGGTGTTGATCTGGGCCTTTGCCTTGAAGATGTAGATCTTGTTCTCTCTTACGCTGAAGCCTGCTGCTGCGGCAACCCTGCTGGGGTCGTTAGCATCTTTGTACGAGTTTTACGATGAAGACCCTCTCATAGAGGTTCTGGTCAACACCGGTCGCCTGCTTGTTGGTCTCAAGGGCTTTCTTCGCTGCTTCAGCAACCACTGACCTTGTAGGACTCACCGTTGATCATGATCTGCCACTTACCTGATCTCTGCGGGGTACCGCCATCCTCGAGCGACGGGATGCCCAGATCCCTCGCCTGGTTCCGTCACGGGAGAACCCGTCTTCGGCTTTCTTCCAGATCGGGAGGCCCCACTCTTCAAAGAGGTGGACGGTGTCGTCAACGTGTCTTCCGAGGTCGAACACGAGGTCTTCCCTTGATGATGCCCATCAGGTCAGTTCCTGACGTATTTCACATAATCGACACACTTTGTTCTCACCGACATAGGTGTTGATGGCTGAGAGACCCATAGCGACCGCGCCGCTCCTGTCGGTTGCAGCCTTGTCAACCATGGTGACCTTCAGTTTTTTCGGGTTTGCCCAGCGGCACCCTTCGAACGCTGCGCCACATCCTGCCATACCGCCGCCGATGATCAGCAGGTCAGTCTCAAGTTCAACTATTTCGGGTTTCTGCAGAAATAGAAAATGTACAAGTTTCTTTTTCCATTTTGTTTTCACCTCCTTATATTATTCAGTCCTTGCGTCGTCATTGAAGAAAGCCTATATCTTTTATCTTCGACGTAGTCTGGTTCCGGCTTTCCGGCATAGCGGATCAATCGAGCCTTCAACAGTCGTCCTGATGGGGAACTTGAACCTCTTGGTCAGACCGTTTCTGAACTTGATGGTCCACATGATGGAGTCGGTTCCTCTCAGGGGGATTGTGCTTGCCACCGAGGGGCACAAAATCGGAATAACCTCTCACCTCAATCGCCTGCTGAGGGCAGATCTTTACGCAGTTGAAGCACTCCCAGCACTGCTCCGGCTCCTGATTGTAGGCCTTCATGCATCCCTGTCAAGCGCCATGAGGTCGTGAGGACAGATATACTGACATGCAGTCTTGTCCTGTGCCTTGCAGCCGTCACATTTTTCAGTAATCACATAACTTGGCATAATATACTAACCTCCTTCCTTTAATTAAGTACTTTGTCTCTTGAATAAAGAATAATGCAGGATCTTTCCGTCCTGCTCTGAGGTCTTTTACACACCTCCTTTCTTTAAAAGATAGTGCAGGGCATCGCCAGTCAGGATCCGAGACCCCGGGCTGACCATGCACTGCTTCTTTGTATAAACTCAGTTCCTTGCGAGAACTAATGGAACTCTAACTCTTTTCGCCTTCGGCATACTTGTGCAGCTTGATCTCGACCTTCTCGGTAAGACCTGCATAATACTCTCCTGAGGAGAGTCAGGACTTCGATGCGGCTGAATTTCGGTGTGACTTCTTCTCCTTCGGAGAGCATCTTCCTCAGCTTTGTTCCGCTCAGGAGGATCCGGTCGTCTTTGCCGTGCGGACATGTCTTCATCGAGGCCATGCCTTCGCATGCGTTGCAATAGAAGGTCCAGTCTATGTTGAGCGGCCTGGTCTCGAGCGAGCCTGCCGGGATCTCATCGAAGATCTTCTGCGCATCGAAAGGACCGTAGTATTCGCCGACACCCGCATGGTCCCTTCCCACAATCAGGTGGCTGCATCCGTAATTCTGCCTGAAGGTTGCGTGAAGGAGCGCCTCTCTCGGGCCCGCATATCTCATGTCGAGCGGATAGCCGCCGACCTGGACGGTGTTCTTTACAAAATATTTTTCGACGAGCACGTCAATACATTTCTGACGGACGTCTGAAGGGATATCGCCTGGTTTCAGTTTACCGAGGAGCATGTGGATATACACGCCGTCGGTAACCTCAAGCGCGACCTTTGCCAGGTACTCGTGGGAACGGTGCATGGGGTTCCTTGTCTGGAATGCGGCAACCCTGTTCCAGCCTTTTTCCTCGAACGACTTTCTTGTCTCGGCAGGGCGCTGGTAAAGGTCTGGGTACTCTTTCGGGAACGGGCCTTCGCTCAGCACCTTGACAGGACCGGCGAGGTTCACTTCAGGCTGGTCCATGACCATCTTGACACCAGGGTGCTCGCTATCGGTAGTCCTGTAAACTTCCTTGCACTCATACTCCTTATCGATGGTGTATTTCTCTTCGACTTTCATGGTTGCCATGATCTCGTTGTACTCGGTCGAGAAGAGCGCGATCTCTTCACCCTCTTTTATGCTGTCGGCATCAGCCTTGGAGCAGGAGACAGTGATCGGGATAGGCCAGAAGGTCCCGTCAGCCATCTTGAATTCGGCGCAGACACCTTTCCAGTCAGCTTTTGTCATGAACCCTGTGAGAGGGGTGAAGCCGCCGATGCCCATCATGATAAGGTCACCGGTTTCGCGCGAACTTATGTTGATTTTCTTCAGTCCCGCTGCTTTTTTCTTCTCTGCGTCGAGGGCTGCCCCTTCGAGCAAAAGGGGTTTCAGTTTCTTCTCTTTTCCATGCGGATTAACTAATGCCATTGTGATTCCTCCTTGCCTTATTATTTTTCAAGCGGAAAGCTTGAATTATCTATTGAAGGCCCAACGCCTCACAGACCTTCTTGAATATGTCGTCAATATTCCCGGTTCCGGCGACAGTTTTCAGGATACCCTTTTTCCCGTAATAATCGATAAGGGGCGCGGTCTGCGCATTGTATACCTCAAGGCGCTTCTTGATAGTCTCTTCCTTATCGTCATCTCTTTGGTATAGCTCACTGCTGCATTTGTCGCAGGTTCCCTCTTTCTGAGGTGCCTTGAAGTGTATGTTGTACATCTGACCACATGACTTGCAGGTTCTTCTTCCGGTCAGCCTCTTCATGAGGTCCTCAAAGGGGACATCGACACTGAGTGCTGCGTTTAAAGACATGTTCAGCGATTCAAGCATCTTGTCGAGGGCCTCTGCCTGGGCAGTATTCCTGGGGAACCCGTCCAGTATATACCCGTTCTTGCAATCATCCTGCTTCAGCCTCTCCTCAACCATCCCAAGCACAACGCTGTCAGGAACGAGGTCGCCTTTATCCATATACGATTTTGCCTCTTTCCCGAGCGCGGTTCCCGCAGACACGGCAGCCCTCAGGAGATCTCCGGTCGAGATCTGAGGAAATCCATATTTCTCAATAATTTTTTTCGCCTGAGTCCCTTTTCCCGCTCCAGGTGCGCCAAGCAACACGATTCTCATAGTTTTACCCCCATTGAATTTTTTCACGGCCTTCTTTACGCAAACTACGAATATAAAAAACTATTCAAGAATAAAAATCGCACATTTAGGGCAAAGCTCTTTTAAAAAACACGTGTGGCAGATATAACAAGAAACAAAAGAAAGACATATAACTATATTATCCGTGCATTTTTAAGTCAAATTCATATTTTTGATATTAAAATAAGATTTCCTTATCGTTCACGCCCAAAAGTAAAATTTAAACTATTAATTTTTTTAAAATTACAATTATTTTGTCCTGATTCTCGTTTTAAGATGAGAGGCGAGCTTTTTCAACGCGTTTCCCCTGTGGCTGAGCGCGTCTTTTTCCTGGGCGGTCATTTCCGCAAAAGTCCGTTCGTGGCCATTGGGATAGAATACCGGGTCATATCCGAACCCGTTTTCTCCTTTCGGGGACATCCCTATTCGACCTTCTGCATAGCCATAAAATGTATTTATAGATCCGTCATTCGACGCAAGGGCAATACAGCAGACAAACCGTGCACCCCTCTTTTTTTCTTCAATCGCCTCCAATGCATTCAAAAGCTTCTCAAGGTTCTGCCTGTCCCCGGCGTTTTCCCCAGCATAACGGGCCGATCTGGTGCCCGGGGCCCCTGACAGAGCGTCCACCTCAAGCCCTGAATCATCCGCAAGGGCAGGTTTCTGCGTATATCGGGCAACGGCAACCGCCTTTTTGACCGCATTCGCTTCAAAAGTTGCCCCGTCTTCCTCCACTGCCGGACACCCCGGATAATCATCGAGGGTAGAGAACGCAATCTCCATTCCATGCACAATTCTCTGAATTTCCTCAATTTTTTTTTTGTTTGTTGTCGCGAGCACAAGCTCCATCATATTACCTGTTATCCTCCCCTGGATCCGGATTTCCCCTGGCAGAAATATTTATATAGCATAATGTTCGACGGAAACACAAGAAACGAACAATCAGCGCTGTATACCATCCACTGAGCATACGAAACTCTTGAGAACAGCCTGTACGCAGCAGATTCCAGCAAGAACATCCGTTCCGCGTGTTCCCTGACTCACCAACCCAGAACATCGCGTGTACCGGCAAGGCGATCCCGCATTCACTCATGTACTGCCGCTTTGCTTCCCATGAGCGGAACGCGTGGTTTTTGTTGTAAAATCCAGAGATTTGCGTTAACGTATAAACGATGATCTGTCACAGAATGTATCTTGAAAAAGAAAGAAATTTTCTGTTAAGATTTTCGGATGTCTGAGGAATTGCACAAGGCAGGGATACTCGTACGCACTGTCGCGAAAATCCTCGACTTCATTATTATCGCAGCAGCAGTCGAGCTTATACCCAAGGCAGGATACCTCGCCGGACTGGCGTATCTCCTCATCGGGGATAGTCTCTTCGGCGGACAGAGCCTCGGGAAAAAGCTGGTGGGAATAAAAGTGGTTTCGTCCGATACGCAGCGCGCCTGTACGTTAAGGGAATCCATCCTCAGAAACAGCACGCTGGGGGCCGGATATTTCTTTTACAAGGTAATCTGGATCGGATGGCTGTTCATCGTGATTGCTTCGGCTTTTGAATTTATTATCCTGCTCGGGAGCAAGAATCATATGCGTCTTGGCGATGAGATCGCAAAAACGACAGTGATCGAAATCCCTCAGGCAAAACAGGAGGCTTAATGTTCTTCAACAAACTTCTCGGGTTGTTTTCGAATGATCTCGCCATAGACCTTGGCACCGCGAACACACTTGTCTATGTCCGGGGCAAGGGGATTGTCTGTCATGAACCCTCTGTTGTTGTGCTGAGGAAAGATGACAAAAAGCCGGTCGCGGTCGGGGCGGAAGCAAAAAGAATGATCGGGAAAACCCCTGCAAACATAATCGCGATACGGCCTATGAAAGACGGGGTGATCGCTGATTTTGACGCGACTGGGGAGATGCTCAAGTATTTCATCACAAAAGTGCACAACCGGAGGAGCTTCGTCTCCCCCAGGGTTATCATCGGCGTCCCGTCCGGGATCACACAGGTCGAACAGCGCGCGGTAAAAGATGCAGCCCAGGTATCAGGGGCGAGAGAAGTGTACCTGATCGGAGAGCCCATGGCTGCTGCAGTCGGCGTCGGCCTCCCGGTCGGCGAACCGTCGGGAAATATGATCGTGGATATCGGGGGCGGAACGACCGATGTCGCTGTCATCTCTCTTGACGGCGTAGTATACAGCAAGGCCGTAAGGGTTGGCGGAGACAAGATGGATGAGGCGATCATGGCCTTCATAAAGAGGAGATACAATCTCATGATCGGCGATATGACATCTGAACAGATAAAGATCAACATCGGCTCTGCCTACAGGACGGAGGGGAGTGAAGAGCGAACCATGGAGGTTAAGGGGAGAGATCTGATATCCGGCATTCCCAAAACACTCACCATTAATGAAGAGGAAATTCGCGAGGCACTCTCTGAACCCGTCAACCTCATTCTTGACACCATCAAGGTCATTCTCGAGAATACACCCCCGGAGCTCGCCTCTGACATCGTTGACAAGGGGATAATCCTCGCAGGAGGAGGAGCACTTCTCAGGGGGCTTGATCTGCTGATCAGGGAAGAGACGGGACTCCCGGTGATCGTGGCAGAAGACGCTCTCACTGCGGTTGTTCGCGGTGTCGGCAAGATGCTCGATGAAATTGACCTGCTGAAAAGAGTCGCCATCAATCTATAATGCCCAGAAAAAGGCTCCTGCTTTTTGTATTCATCATCCTGTCCCTGAGCCTAATGACATATCAGAGCAACCGGGTGCGCCTCCAGCCTCTCAAATTTCTGAATTCCATGGTGAACTCGTTTCATGCGATGAAAGTCTCCGTAAAGGACTTCGTCTCCTCTCCATTCCGGCGGATGCTCCTGAGGGAACAGGAAAACGTGAAGCTGAAAGCGGAGATCGCAGAACTCCGAAAGGAGCGGCAGCATTACCGTGAAATTCTTCTCGAACACAAAAGGCTCCTTGGAACACTCGGGCTGAGGGAGCATGAAAAGAGATACGTCACCTCTGCACGTGTCATCGCGAGGAGCAGGGACCAGTGGGCAAACACTCTTGTGCTTGACAAGGGGCGAGCTGAGGGGATTCAGAAAGACATGACAGCCATCACCGAGAATGGCTTTGCGGGAAAGATTGCCGAGGCAACAGATTCTTATTCGTACCTGCTCCTGGTCACTGACATCAATTTCTCCGCCGCGGTAAGGCTCCAGGAGAACAGGACCGAGGGTATACTCTCCGGGACCGGTTTCAGGAAGTGCAGGCTGAAATTCATCCCCCATGAATCAACCGTGCAGGATGGCGAGGTGATTATCACCTCGGGGATTGACCGGCTCTTCCCACCCGGGATACCGGTCGGGTATATCTCATCAACAAACAGGAAGGGATCCGGAATATTTCAGGATATCGAGGTAGTCCCTTTTGTGGATGACCGGAAAATAGAGGTCGTCACCATCATTGCAAAAGAATGATCTATCTGCTCTGGGCCATCATATTCTTCGTCATGCTTATTCTCCAGGGGACCATCTCCTTTCTGCACATACACCTGAACCTCACCGTCCTGCTGGTCTACTACATTGGGATTAAGAAAAAGGAAGTAAAGGGTCTGCTGTTCGGGGCCTGTATTGGAATAATAGAAGACAGTCTCTCGGGCGCGTTTCTCGGTCCAAATCTCCTGAGCAAGGGGCTTGTGGGATATTTCTCTTCATTTATATATAAGAGGTTTTTCATCTGGACCCCCCTGCTTGGGGTAATCAGTGTATGTGCCTTCACTATGCTTGACAGCGGGATTGTATTCCTTTCACGAACCATGTTCGACAGCATGCCCGTCCCGCTCGGAAACGCCGCGTATATAATAGTCATGCAGTCCCTCCTGAATTCACTGTTCGGAATGGCCATTAAGCCCGGGGACCTGCAGAAAAATGAGGGACACTGAACAGCGCATGACAACCCTGGACAGAAAGTCAGAGAAGATCACCATCATAATGTACCTTGTCATCGCAGTCTTCCTGTTTATTCTTATGCGTATGTGGCAGCTGCAGATTCTCCAGGGTGATGAATACCTGAAGCTCTCGGAAGCAAACCGGCTCAGGATAATCAATGTCCCGGCTCCGCGCGGGATCATCTTCGACAGGAACGGAACCCCCCTGGTGAAAAATTCCCCCTTTTATACCGCATCCTTAATCGCGGAGGAGTTCGACAGGGCCATGGCTGATGACCTCTCCGGGATGCTCGATGTTCCTGCAAATGAAATTGTTGAGAAAATAAACAGACACGATATCAGCCCGTTTGTCCCCGTGAAAATCAAGCAGGACCTGACATTTGAGGAAGTCGCGTACATCGAGGCACGCCGTTCTGATTTTCCTGGCCTTCTGATCGAAACCGAGGTGAGCAGGGAATACATATACGGAAACATTGGAGCCCATCTGATCGGGTACCTGGGAAAGATGAGCCCCGCTCAATCAAAAGACCCTGCGATGAAGGGAATCCCCCTGGATACGTTCATCGGGCAATGGGGGGTTGAGAGGCTTCTGGACGATTCCCTGAGAGGCACCCCCGGCGAGCGGATCATTGAGGTGAACGCTCTCGGGAGGGAGCTCCGGCTGCTTCAGGAAAATCCTCCTTTAAAGGGAAAAGATGTGATGCTCAGCATGGATATCAATCTCCAGAAAGAGGCGGAAATTTCGTTCGGTGACCGTGCCGGGGCCCTTGTTGCGCTGCAGCCGGCTACCGGCGAAATTCTCGGGATGGTGAGCAAGCCTTCCTTTGATCCTAACCTCTTTACACGGGGAATTGACTTCGAAAGCTGGGAAGCCCTCACAAAAGACACAAAAAACCCCCTGCTGAACAGGACACTGCAGAGCCAGTATCCCCCGGGGTCCACATTCAAAATCGTCACCGCAATTGCAGGGCTGGAAGAGGGGGTGATCACCCCTGAGACCGAGGTCAACTGCAGGGGGGCGATTTACTACGGAAAATGGAGGTTTGGGTGCTGGCGGAGCCAGGGCCACGGCACGGTCTCACTTCACCGGGCGATTGTCGAATCATGCGATGTCTATTTTTACGAGGTCGGTAAGCGACTCGGTATCGACAAAATCCACGACTATGCAGTACGCCTCGGTCTGGGCAAAAAGACCGGGATTGAACTCGGCATCGAACGCGAGGGGCTGATTCCAAGCACTGAGTGGAAACGGGAAAAAAAGAAAAGCCAGTGGTTTCTCGGCGAAACATTTAATTCAGCGATAGGCCAGGGATACGTCTCTCTCACTCCTCTCCAGCTCACAGTGATGATGGGGTCGATCGTCAACGGCGGGGTGTTATACAAGCCCCTTCTTACAAAAGGTACTGATCCTGTGCCTGTCGGGCAGGTGCAAATCAGTCCCGATACCGTTCAGCTGATCAAGAGCGGATTGCGGGGAGTAGTGAATGAGCCCCGGGGCACAGGAGGTGCTTCGCGGTCAGAAATCGTGCAGGTCGCGGGGAAAACAGGGACCGCCCAGGTCGTTGCACTACGAAGCGGGCTGAGCGGCAGTGAAAGATATCGGGATCACGCCTGGTTTGTCGCCTTTGCGCCTTTCGAACAACCCGAGATCGCGCTCTCCGTATTCGTTGAACACGGGGGCCACGGCGGATCCGCCGCTGCTCCGATTGCAAAAAGGGCGCTGGAAGCATATTTCAATCCGCCCCGGCAAGAGCACGTCAGGGAAGAGATACAGGGGAAACCACGGGAGAGCGGGACAGACGCTGATATGCATGAGTGAGGAGACATCCGGTTCATCCCTTGCAACCCCCCCCTTGGGGATATCCCCAAGGGCAACGTGCGAGACCCCTGTCTTTCAAATATGAGGGGGGCTGTGGCAGCGACATGTTTCACCCACTGCCACAGCAAAGGGTGAGGATGTCATGTTGCCCTATGACTATGCACATGACATGCCAGCCCCGGATTTATTTACACAACTATTTGTTTTTCCTGCATATTCACGACCACTCATTGACACATCCTGCCACGGCACTGCCAGCAGAGCATACGATAAACTGCCCAGAGACTGACAATCTTTGTCAAAACATCAAAAGGGGTCAGGTCTCAACATTTGACATTCAATAACCATATCTCAATCCTGAATGGGCAGCAGACTATTTCAGCCTATTCCCTTGTCATATTTCAATGCAGCATCAGTATTGTCCAGACTTTTATTTCTATGACATTGATCATTCCCTGGGGCTGTCCAAAGGGTAACCTTATCTTAGTTACATGTCTGTCATTATCCGTCCGCCTCAGGCGGATGACCGGATAATCCATTTTTCAGTATTTCTGGTTTCCCCGATCCTTCCAGAAGGACGGCGGGCAGGCAAGTCGGGGAATGACAAATGTTAAGATACCCCGCTGCTTGCAGAGCGGACATTCATTCAGCATTATGAAAGCCCACTATTATTGTGTGAAAAGATTAAAAAGATTTGAAAGAGGAAATCCAGAAAAAGAATCGAATGTCAAATGTTGAGACCTGACCCCTGCACTTCTTCCTGTCCGGACAAAACGGTTCTGATATGATGCCACAATTCATCCCTGCCTTCTCCGGTCTTGCTGGAATAGATGAGGGATGGAATCTGAGGCGGGAGCATTAATCCTTTGCGAATCGCCGCAATATGGGCCGGACGCTTGCCGCGGCTGATTTTGTCCGCCTTTGTTCCCACAATGACATACGGGATATTGAATCCCGACAGCCATTCAAACGCATTCTTGTCATTTTTCATGGGCTCATGACGCAGGTCGAGCAGATGCACAATGAGAGCGAGCCTGTCGCTATCCCGCACATAGTTGTTGATGAACTTTCCCCATTCCCTGAGCTTTCCCTTGGAGGTTTCCGCATACCCATATCCCGGAAGGTCGACCAGATACATCTGTTCGTTGATGGCAAAAAAATTAATGGTCTGTGTCTTACCGGGCTGGCGACTAGTCCGGGCCAGCGCGCGTCGTGCGCATAATGAATTGATCAGGGATGATTTCCCGACATTGGAGCGTCCGAGCATCATAATCTCAGGATACCCGGTGTCCGGGTATTGATTTCGTCCAACCGCGCTGACTATGCATTTCGCTGACTTTATTTTCATCATTCTTCCTTGTCAGGGTTTCTGAAAACCCGATGTTCAGTATTGTATTCTACCATGCTGTAAAAGGGTCAGGTCTCCACATCTGACCTTCCGGATTTTTCATCGTTATTTTCAATCCTTCGTCTGTGTGACGGAACAAAAAATATCCTGATGTAGACCAAGCGGGGGAGAGAGCAGTAATTAGGGATGATTTTCAGGGACAAACACTACAGGTGTTATGGGCGCAATGCGTTTTGCTTCATCCTAGTTCGCACCTCGGAATATTTTCGTGACATGCATGTTTCTTCAATAAGTTCGCACTTCAGTGGATTCTCATAGGTTGCGGAGTTCACCTAAAAATGAACACTCTTGACCTGCCTATTGGAATAATAATTACCTTTTAGAATCTGCAAAAAATAAAAGGCAGCCAGTTTTACTCTGACTGCCTTTAAGCTGTTAGGAGGGTTAGCCCTATCAGCAATCACTCCTACATAACCTTTTTATCCCTCTTTAGGGAGCTTGGCATGCGAGATCTTCATCACAATCAGGATCATCGCAGTCTACTAATTCGTCTCCGTCATTGTCTACTGCATCATCACAGATTTCTTCTGTAAGAACTTCGCATTCAGGCTCTTCTGCACAATCAAAATCGTCACAGTCTGTGAATCCGTCACCGTCATTATCAATTTCATCATCACATTCCTGTTCAGTCGGAGTGATAAACCCTACGAGTTCGACACGGTCTCCAGTCTCGACATCAACTTCCAGTATAAGCCCTATATTCGGCGCATAGTATTTGTTTTCCTCACCATCAGGCTCTATTGGCGTATAATCCTTTGTAATCAGGCAGTCTCCTGAACATGCAGCCACTGGCACTGTTTCCGTTCCGGTCAGGCTCAGTACTTCTCCCATGTCTTCCGCCTCGCCAAGCAGAAACTCCTGACGATACACCTCGCCGACCAGAGGCGCAGCTTTCATCACGATACCCGCCTTTGCACCATCCTCACCAGCTTTCCACGATCCCTCGATATCAACAAGCTCACCGTCTTCGTAGTTTTTTGCGATTTCACCGAAGTACCATACATTGCCGGCGGTGTCCTGAGCAAACCAATCATCAGTGTCCTCAATGACCTCACCATCTTCTTCGACCACATCATTGACGACAACACATGTCACTCCTAAGATTTCCTTTGTGTCATCGGTGACGATCACTGTCACAGTTTCGTCCCCTCCTTCATAAATCCAGCCTGTTCCGGGAATAAGGGGGAAATAAGTGTTGGGCGTAACCGTATCGCCTATTTGAGATGGGTCAACAAAATCCGCGGGGTTAATCACCGGATCATAGGGGGCTTCGCCAAGTGCTTCGCACACTTCTGTTCGCGCCTCTTTCTGTTCGTTGCATTCTTCTGTGGCTTCTGCCTGTGCTGCCTTCGCTTCGTTTAGGCACTCTTTACTTTCGTTCTGATCAGAAATGTTATAGCACTTTCCCTGTTCAATCGACATATCATCTTTTGCCTCGAATTTGCACGCTTTCAGCGCGGCTTTCGTCGTCTTTTTGCACGCTTTGCCCTGCGCCATTGCCGTGGTACACACTGCAAATATAAGCATTAAAGCAACCAAACTCATAAGAAATACACGTTTACTTAAAAAAATCCTGTCAACCATGATAGGGACCTCCTTTTTTGCGGGTTGAAAAGGCACTTCTGAGAATTTCCATATAACTTAAAGCAAAAAAAATGCCATTACATAACACATTGATTTAATTATATTCATGGAGGAGCATAGCAGGTATTGTTGGGAAATTTGTCCTTGAATGAGACATATTTTCTGTATTTTTTTAACGATTATCAGTTGGACTTTGTAGCTTTATAAAGGATTCAAGGTGTTGCGTAGTTCAGGAAGGAACAAACAGTAGATTGAAAATATAAAAGTGTGTGTTTCTATGTGAATGCTTGCTTTTGTGTTAAGAACCCTGCGCCAAGAGCGCAGGGCGTAAAAGTCAAACGTCAAATAAGCGTAGTTGCTTTATATCTTTCTCTCGTCCCTGATCCCTGATGTATTGTTCGATAATTTCTTTATTCCCTTTCCCGCTGATCGTCGCAATGTAATATCCATCTGTCCAAAACTCCCCACCCCACAGTTCTGTCTTGATCTCTGGAATATGCTCAAAGATCTTCTGCCCTGTCACACTCTTGATTGTCCTGATAACCTGCCCTCCAGAATACTTCGGTAAAAATCGACACAATACATGTATATGATTTTGGTCAAATCCTATCGTGCTGGGCTCTATCGCATATCTCTCTTTGAATCCTCTTAGTGTCTCCACGATTACCTTCTGCACCTCTTCTTCCATTAATGCCTTTCGATACTTTACCGTCAGTTGTATATGGTAATAACATGCAGAAATGTTGTGATACCAATACCAAATATCTCCTTCAATATCAACCACATCTCAATTATACTACTTGCTAAAATACATCGGTAAGCAATTCATCCCTGCGCCAAGAGCACAGGGAGTTCTTGCTTGTTACTTAAAGTTCTTTGGGGATTCTTTTTTATATAGATATATGCCTAAGATATTAATTGCAAAGATAAATCCGATTCCTGCAATTGTGCATAATCAACTTCATAAAATTTCGTCACAATTATTTCTCTGCTAAGCGCGGTAATTTATTTTATGTCTCTTCTTTTTTAGGGCTATCCTTGGGTGCTTCTATTTCTTCAGATTCAGATATACCCTTTTTGAAATTTTTGATTGCGTCACCCATGCCACTTCCAAGCTGTGGAAGCTTTGATGCACCAAATAGAACAACAACTATTATCCCGACAATGATTAGCTCCGGTGTTCCAAGCATTGTATGTTTCACCTCTTTTTTTAAATTTACATCTATATTATACAATTTAGGTAATATATCGAGTTAGTTTATTGAGTTCCAGTTGGACCATGCACTTTTTGATCACACTCGCAATCTGTTTAGTTCGGACAGTAATTCGCAGGAATAAATATTTTCAGCGGTGCAAACTCCTATGTGTATTGAACAAATTGAAGAAATAACGAACTAATCAGTGACTAGGTTCACAACATCATGATATCCAGATCCCAAGTCCATTTGAGTTACAATGCTGATGATTTCAGAAAGACTGGTCGCGTATGCCGTCTTTCCCAAGACTCTAGTTTCAAGTGTAATCTCTGCTTCAGGATTTGTAATCGTAATTTTATGGTACGCGTGCCGAGCTAAATATTCATCTGGTATGGCGAATATCTTCTGCTGCCGTTCTGGATTCCGTTCTGATTGAATTTCAGATTCGGAAACACCTAGCTGATTTGCGAGGTATATCGCTGTCCCCGGCTTTGTCTTTTTGGTCGCTTGATGTGACTCCGTGATCTCAATAGTCTGGCCCTTAAAATATCGGGAAACTTGCCGGACCATCGCCATGAAACGTATCATCTGCAAGTTAACATTCGGACATATGATCACCGGAAAGTCCACAATACCTGGAATCATAGAATCTGCAGTCGAGAGCTCAAATAGTAAGGTATTTGTATTGGTACAATAGTCGATTACCTCTGGTAACTCACGCCCAGACCCGGCATGGACAACGATCCTAGAATCCGAGCCTGATGTTGATCGATCATCCCAACGGATTGTCCGAGATATCACATCTCCATTCAGACTTTCCATCAATTCGTTTGCCAACTTGCCCCGACCAACAACCAAGATCTCAACTCTCTTCATATTGCTGTTTCCTATACCCATGCACCGAAGACGTCCTTCTAACACTTATTTTTATGTGTATTCAGCACAAGTATATCAGGTTTAATTAGTGTGTACTACTAACAGGAATCAACAGAGGTTAGAAATTGTGGTATTGAGTACTGCTATGTGCTTTTATGAACAAGGCACCTCAGGCATATACACATAAAAGTTAAATACTTTATTTCTCCGCCTCGTGCGACTTTTTAAATAAAGTTTTTTCTGCACAGCGAATCACTGCCAGGTCGATCCGGCTGATACTATCACGCTTCCAGCCCTTTCCTCCTCTCTTGCCATCGCCGCCCATTGATAAAAGATCCATGCCTGTGTCCTGTTGACGCCAAGCCAAAGAGGTTAGTATGTATTTATTCCCCCAGGGATCGCGGGGAAGTTGTGAAATTGTTTCGGGAACCATATCTTCTAAGGCATGAGGAAATCTTCTGTGCTTACAGTAGTAAAGGATAACCGCGGCTTTAATTTCTGACAAGTCATTGGATGCGATTGAATATTTCTCCGCAATTTTTGGGTCGTGCCCTTTTAATTGAATTATTATGCTCCATGCAACAATCACAATTATCAAAAGTATGAGGATAATATAAATAACTGAATCCTTTTTAGGAGCCATTCCCTAATGTCCCTCTTTTGATAATGCGTTCGCTGATCACAATTAAATCGTTCAACACAACAAAACGCGTCAACTGCATACCTCCTTGACTCGTCCCACATCTCCAGAGGTCAACCTTACTTTTATCCCGTGAGGATGCGAGGGGGATTTTGTCAGAATATCCCTGACAACTCCTTCTGTTAATTTGCCGCTTTTCTGGTCTTTTTTTAATACGATCCTGACCTTAAGGCCCTGCCTTATATCCACTCTTTTCCTTCCATCCATATTCGTATTATATATTCTTCTTCTTTATTAAATGAAAAGTCATCAAAGACCACCTCTATCTGATTTTTTTATCCCACCTGCGTCCAGATTCACAATGAAGAATGCCTTTTTTCTTATATACCGAATCCATCTTACTGCTTACTGAACCAAGAGGGCCCTCCCAAAGTCTGTCAGACAAGGAACACTGAGTGAATGGCCGGATGAAAATATTTCAGGACGCGAAAGTGTAATTTTACTTGACATAATATTAATCATTTGCTATATTTTAATAGATTAAAAATTCCAATAAACGCAACGCTCCATGAATACAATAAAAAAATACTCAACATTATATTCCTTTATTATTTTATTTATTTTAACAATAATATCGGCATTTACAATGAATGCAGATGGATACTTTGAAACAAAGCACTCTATGTATGCTATTAATGGACCTCCTCATGGGCTCACAATAGACCCTGCTAATAATATAGCTATAGCTTTATATTTGAAAGCAGGCACTATCGCGGTATTTGATATCGAGGCTGAAGACCTCCTCGGAACAGTACCCGTTGGAAAGACACCTCAAGGCATTGCAATTGATGGAGATCTCAAGGTCGCTGTCGTCGGAAATACGCACGATAGCACCATAACGATAATCGATCTTGCAACTTTCGATATCCTCGCAAAAGTTCCTCTCAATAGAGAACCGGGAAATATATCGATAAATACGACCTCTCATGAGGCCTTTGTTGTACACCCAAAGGATAATTCTCTCTCCGTAATAGATCTACTCACTTGTAAAATAATCGGACATATACCTGTTGGAAAGGGATCAATTGATCTCGCGCTGGACACCGAACTCGGCATAGGGATTGTTGTCAGCTCAAAAAGACTCTATAATTTCGATCATAGACCTGCATACCTACCAAGTAATAAAGAGATTACCAACAGGAAATAAACCAAA
>CAVQRT010000021.1:0-18966 GCA_963715195.1 Thermodesulfovibrionales bacterium
ACATCGCCAAAAACATTATCGCCGCGGGCATCGCGGAGAGGGTCCAGGTGCAGATGGCCTATGCAATAGGCGTTCCGGAACCGGTATCCGTGCTCGCAGAGACATACGGGACAGGCAGAATCCCCCAGGAAAAGATCGTAAAGCTCGTCAGGGATCATTTCAATCTTACCCCTCAGGGGATGATCGATACACTTGACCTCAGAAGGCCTATCTATAAAAAGACCGCAGCATACGGGCATTTCGGGAGAAACGACCCGGATTTCACCTGGGAGAAGACAGACAAGGCAGAGGCACTGAAGAAAGACGCAGGGCTGTAATCAAGACACTGGGGGACACGCCTCTTTCGTCTTAGCACGCACCTGTTTTTACACTTTTATAGTGAATATTGACGAAAAATGGAGGATCAATGACAAAACACGATATTAAGGATATCACCCTCGCAAAAAAGGGGAAACTCCGCATTGAATGGGCTGCCCAGGAAATGCCTGTACTCAAAACTATCCACACGCGTTTCAAGAAAGAAAAACCGCTGAAAGGGGTCCGGATAGCTGCATGTCTTCATGTGACCACAGAGACCGGAAATCTTGCGGAAACACTGAAAGCCGGCGGGGCAGAGGTCTCACTCTGTGCATCGAACCCGCTCAGCACACAGGACGATGTTGCCGCGTCACTCGTAAAATTCTCCGGAATCCCCGTTTTCGCTATCAAGGGGGAGAACAGCAAAGTATATTACTCGCATATCAACGATTCCCTTTCGATCAGTCCGCAGATCACCATGGATGACGGGGCCGACCTCGTCTCGACACTCCACAAGAAACGGAAAGACCTTGTAAAGAACATCCTCGGGGGCACGGAAGAGACCACCACAGGGGTAATCCGCCTGAGAGCAATGGCCGAGAAAGGCGTTCTGAAGTACCCGATTATCGCGGTTAATGACGCATATACCAAATACCTGTTTGACAACCGGTACGGGACCGGTCAGAGCACGGTTGACGGGATCATGAGGGCTACCAACCGTCTTGTTGCGGGTTCGATTTTCGTAGTTGCCGGTTACGGATGGTGCGGCAAGGGCATCGCGATGAGGGCAAAAGGAATGGGGGCCAGAGTGGTAGTCACCGAGGGCGACCCATTGAGGGCTCTCGAGGCAACAATGGACGGATTCGAAGTAATGCCGATTCATGACGCGTCCAGGATTGGTGACTTTTTCGTTACCGCGACAGGAGATATGCATGTCATTTCGAAGAACTGCTACCGCCTGATGAAAGACGGGGCAATAATCTGCAATTCAGGACATTTCAATGTCGAGATAGACATTGACTCGCTCAGGAAACAGTCGAAAAAGCGCAGAATCATCAGGGACTTCATCGAAGAGTTCACCCTCACGAACAACCGCCGGATTTATCTTCTGGGTGAGGGAAGACTCATCAACCTGGCTGCGGCTGAGGGTCATCCGTCTGCGGTGATGGACATGAGCTTTGCAAACCAGGCCCTTTGTGCCGAATTTCTGGCAAAGAACTATCAAAAACTCGAAAAAAAGGTCTACAGCGTGCCCGGAAATATCGACAAGAACATTGCCGCACTGAAACTAAAGGCAATGGGAATCAGGATAGACACCCTGACGCCGGAGCAGAAGAAGTATCTTTCAAGCTGGGAGATGGGCACCTAAAACAACCGGGCCTTTTTGTGAGAAGGTCAAAATTGCACCGATGATCACTGTGGCTGTCCTCACATTGAGCGACAAAGGCGCACAAGGTGAGCGTACTGACCTTAGCGGACCACTCATCCGCGAGATGCTGCTTAGAATCGGGGCAGAGGTAAGGTGCTCGGAAATCCTGCCGGATGAAAAAGCCATCATCAGGGACAAGCTCGAGGAATACAGCAGAAAAGTTGACCTGATCCTGACCACAGGCGGCACAGGGCTTTCCCCGAGGGACCAGACCCCGGACGCAACGCTCGAAATAATCGACAGGCCCGTCCCCGGCATTGCCGAGGCAATGAGAATCGAGGGGCTCAAACACACTCCGCGGGCAATGCTTTCGAGGGCAGTCGCCGGCCTCAGGGGACACTGCCTGATCATCAACCTGCCCGGAAGTCCGAACGCAGTGAAGGAAAGCCTGGGGGCGGTGCTGGATATCATCCCTCACGCAATCGAAAAGAGCAAAGGCAATCCCTCGGACTGCGCACCCCTGAACAGCACATGAACGACGTATCATTCCCCCTTGCGTTTCTGGCGGGTGTCCTTTCGTTCCTGTCCCCCTGTGTACTTCCCCTCGTTCCCTCGTATGTCTCTTTTATCACCGGAATCTCGTTCAGGGAACTGACTGTCGGCCTTGACAGAAAAAAGGTACAGCACCTCACCATGACACATTCGCTCGCGTTTATCGGGGGATTCTCAAGCGTATTCATAGGCCTCGGGGTGTCTTCTTCTTTCCTCGGGAGTTTTTTCCTGGATTACCTCGATGAAATACGCGTCATAGGGGGGGTACTCGTCATCATTTTCGGGCTCTTTATTTCCGGTATCCTGAAGCTCGATTTTCTGATGAAGGACAAGAAATTGCACCTTACGGGGAAGCCCGCAGGCTACCTGGGGACCTTTTTTGTCGGCATGACCTTTGCAGCCGGCTGGAGCCCCTGCATAGGGCCGATACTCGGCACGATCCTTGTCTATGCAGGTTCACAAGGATCCTCCCTGTACGGGCTGAAACTGCTCACAGTCTATTCCCTGGGCCTCGCACTGCCCTTTTTTCTTTCTGCGGTCGGGTTCAATGCCTTCCTGAGCTATAGCCCCAGGGTCGTGAAACACATACGGATCATCATGGCAATAAGCGCTTCAATCCTTATTCTCTTCGGGGTCATGCTGCTCACCGACCAGATCCGCATCATCGGAAAAATACTCCCTGATTTCGGAATAAAGTTCTAGGCCGATTTATCCGCAGCGAGTTCTGTGTTTTATAACTCCCCGTTATGCATCAGCCAATCATCACCACAGAAGTCCGGGGAGATCAAGAAAATAACCTGGATTCCCGCCTTCGCGGGAATGACGTTTCTTAGCAGAGCCTACTTTATTTAGATATTTTCTCAGATATTGACAGGACAGAATGTATGACCGCTCGTCATTTATTGCTTATTTCATAATAAGGAGGCAAAATCCCTCGGAGGCCAAAGACCGAGAATGAGCGAATACGCTCTATCCTGTCATGGGGAAAATAGCTCATGAATAATCGAAGGCTCTATACTTCTTCATGAATGGATGAAGGCCTGCTTTATCAAACAAATACAAACGAAGTCGCATAATTCTCAGTGAAGTTTTTCAGCGGGGATCATGCCGGCATACACACAAAATAAGAGATCAGAAGAGGCCCATCGCATCCCGGACACGCTTCATTGTATCTTCCGTCACTCTTTTGGCCTTTTCCGTTCCCCTGTCAATGACGCCGGAGAGGATCTCCGGATGCTGGATCAGGCTGTTGCGCTTCTCCCAGATCGGTTCCATCACAGCAAAGAGGTTTTTGATCAGGATTTTCTTGCAGTCAATGCACCCGATGCCGGCCGTAGTGCACCCCTTGACAATTTCATCCTGCTCATCTTTTGAGGAGAAGACCTTGTGAAGCTGGAATACAGGGGAAAGTTCAGGATTCCCCTTGTCGGTCTTTTTGACCCGTGCGGGATCGGTCACCATTGTCCTGATCTTCTGTTCGACCACCTTCGGGTCATCTGAAAGGTACACTGCGTTGTCATAGCTCTTTGACATCTTTCTTCCGTCTGTCCCCGGGACTTTCGGGAACTCTGTAAGCAGGGCCTCCGGTTCAGGGAAGATTTCCCCGTAGAGATAATTGAAGCGGCGGGCAATCTCACGGCTTATCTCGAGGTGGGGGACCTGGTCAATGCCTACAGGGACATATTTTGCCCGGTAAATGATGATGTCCGCGGTCTGAAGGAGAGGGTATCCCAGAAACCCGTAGGTGGACAGGTCCCTCTCCTTGAGTTCAACCTGTTTTTCCTTGTAGGTGGGAACACGTTCGAGCCAGCCGAGAGGGGTGATCATCGAGAGCAGGAGATGAAGTTCCGCGTGCTCGATCACCCTGGACTGTATGAAGATGGTGCACTTTTCCGGATCAAGTCCTGCCGCGAGAAAATTGATCAGGATGTCCCTGGTCGACTCCCTGATGGAGGAAGTGTCGGCATATCCTGTCGTGAGACTGTGCCAGTCTGCAACAAAGTAATAACAGTCGTATTTGTCCTGCAGCTTCACCCAGTTGCTCAATGCACCCACCAGGTTGCCGATATGAATCCGTCCGCTCGACTGCATTCCGCTCAGAACTCTTTCCTTGCCCATCTATCACCTCGCACACATTATAGTTTATGTTTTAACTTCTTTTGCCCGCATCACGCGGGAATGGCCTCCCGGCCTAAAACATCTGCAGCAGCCAGAGAAAAAAGGACACGAGAGGCATAATAAAATAACTCGCGATCCCGGTCATAATAAGGATCACGACAATCAGGAACCCGAAAGGCTCTATCCTGCTGAATGAGATCGCCTGTTTGGTGGGGAGAAACCCTGTCAGTACCCTTCCCCCGTCAAGGGGCGGGATCGGTATCATGTTGAAGGCAGCGAGCACAACATTGATGATCACACTCGATTTCAGTATCATGGCCACCGGGGTGAAGACTGTTTCGGTCACAGATTCGGGCAACAGAAATGACAGGGGCACTACCACAAACTTGAGGATCAGAATACTCGCGATCGCCAGGAGGATGTTCGTAATCGGGCCGGCTGCCGCGGAAATCGCCATGTCCTTCTTCGGGTTCTTGAAATTCATGGGGTTGATCGGGACCGGTTTTGCATACCCGAAGACAAACTGTCCTTGTGTGAGCACAATCAGCATGAAGGGCATCAGAATGGTGCCGATAGGGTCGATATGGGCAATCGGGTTGAGTGTGAGCCTCCCCATCATCTTCGCAGTAGGGTCCCCCAGCCTGTTCGCCACAAATCCATGCGAGACTTCATGGAACGTGATAGCGATCAGTATCGGAAACGCTGAGATAACAATTCTTTGTGTTATATCCCCAAAATCCACCGCGGGTCACCTTTTCTCTGAATATTCGAATCCCCGGTAAAAAGCGAGTTGCCAATACCCGAACATTATTTTTATCCCTGTGAAGCCTGCCCGGGGAGAGGACAGTCAAGTAAAAACAAACCGGGGTCCAGCCCCGGTCCCGGCATGACAGACCCAGCAACCGCGCTGAATCCGCATCTGCGCTCTTTTCAGTAAAAACACTATACTGTGTATGAAAACAAGTTGTCAAGTAACTCAAAACAATATATAATGAAGAAATAATTTGGTTATGACTGTTGGAGTCATCATTCCCGCCCGTTATGATTCAACCCGTTTTCCGGGGAAGCCCCTCTACCCTCTGAAAGGGAAACCTCTTATTCAATATGTGTATGAAAACGCCTCGCGTGCGCAGAAGGCAGATGACGTAATCGTGGCAACAGACAGCGAAGCGATACGTGACGCCGTGATCACCTTCGGAGGAAATGCGGTCATGACAGACAAAGGGCATCCCTCAGGCACCGACCGTATCGCGGAAATTGCAGGCAACTCGGACTATGATATAATTGTCAATGTGCAGGCCGACGAGCCCCTTATACGGCCGGAAATGATAGACGATTCAATCTCACTGCTTGATGACCAAAGGGCCTCTCTCGGTACGCTCATGAAGAGAATCAAAGATCCCGGGGAGATCGCCGATCCGAATGTAGTGAAGGTTGTGGTCGATACAGAAGGGTTTGCCCTCTATTTTTCGCGCGCTCCAATCCCGTTTCGGAGGGATGAATGGAACATGGCAGCACCTGCCTATCCACAGGGGAGTCCGTCAGGGACGCACACCATGCAGCCGGCATTCCAGTTTTTCTGTCCGTCCCTCGGAGCAGAGAGCTTTTTCAAACACGTCGGTATCTACAGCTACAGGAGGGACTCGCTGCTTTCGCTCTCCAGGATGGCTCCCTCCAGGGTCGAGCGCATCGAAAAACTCGAGCAACTGCGTGCGCTTGAGCACGGCATGAAGATCAAGGTACTGGAGACTTTTTTCGAAACTTATGGGGTTGATATCCCCGAAGATGTGGAAAGGGTTGAGCAATGTCTAAATATATCTTCGTAACTGGCGGGGTTGTGTCTGCACTCGGCAAGGGGATTGCGGCTGCCGCGACCGGTGCGCTTCTTGAAGCAAGGGGACTGAGGGTCACGCTCCAGAAGCTTGATCCGTATATCAATGTCGACCCGGGCACCTTGAGTCCGTTCCAGCACGGCGAAGTCTTTGTGACTGACGACGGCATCGAGACTGACCTTGACCTCGGGCATTACGAGCGCTTCACTTCGGTAAGGACCTCCCAAGCAAACAACTACACCACGGGGAAAATCTACTACAACGTCATCAAGAAAGAGCGCCAGGGAGACTATCTCGGGGAAACGGTACAGGTGGTCCCTCATATCACCGACGAAATCAAGCGGGCAATAAAATCAGCACGCGACAGTTACGACATCGTGATCGTTGAGATCGGCGGGACCATCGGAGACATCGAAAGCCTTCCTTTTCTCGAGGCGATCAGGCAGATCAGGTATGACGTGGGAAGGGAGAACGTCCTATATATGCACCTCACCCTTATCCCTTACATAAAGACCGCAGGTGAACTGAAGACAAAGCCGACACAGCATAGCGTGAAGGAGTTCAGGGAGATCGGTATTCAGCCGGACATCCTCCTCTGCAGGACCGAAATGCCGATCCCCGCTGACGCAAAGAAGAAGATCGCAATCCATTGTAACCTCGATTTGGACGCAGTCATCGCTGCCGAAGATGTCGAGACCATCTACGAAGTCCCCCTTATGCTGCACCGCGAAGGGCTCGATAACCTTATTGACAAGAAACTGCACCTCAATACCCAGGAACCCGACGTCAGGCGGTGGGAAGAGATCGTGAGAAAGATCATCGAGCCGAAAAACCAGGTGACTATCGCGATCGTGGGGAAATATACCGGGCTCAAGGATTCGTACAAGAGCCTTATGGAAGCGCTCACACACGGAGGGATTGCAAATGATTGCCGCGTTGATCTCGAATGGATCGACTCCGAAGATATAGAGGCGAACGGACCGGAACGATATCTTAACGAAGCGGACGGGATACTTGTTCCCGGAGGATTCGGCTACAGGGGGATCGAGGGAAAGGTCAAAGCGATCTCGTATGCCCGTGAAAAGAAGATCCCTTATTTCGGCATCTGCCTCGGGATGCAGTGTGCAGTCATAGAATTCTCCCGTAATGTCTGTGGCCTTTCGTCGAACAGCACCGAGTTCGACCTGCATGTGAAAGACCCCGTAATCTATCTTATGGAACGCTGGTACGATTTCAGAAAAGGCCGGACAGAGGAACGGTCAGAGGAATCACATAAAGGGGGGACGATGAGGCTCGGTGCATACCCGTGCGTGCTTCAGGAAAATACCCAGGCATTCAAGGCCTACGGACAGAAAGAGATCTCCGAGCGTCACCGGCACCGCTACGAATTCAACAACAACTACCGCGACATCATGACAAGCAACGGACTGAAAATAAGCGGATTGAGTCCTGACGGGGAGCTTGTCGAGATTGTCGAAATCGAAGACCACCCCTGGTTCCTCGGCTGCCAGTTCCACCCCGAATTCAAGTCACGCCCGACAAACCCCCATCCTCTTTTCAGGGCGTTCATAGAAGCGGCCCTGAGAGAAAAGAGATCGCTGTTCCCGTATCTTGAAATCAACACACAAGAGAAGACGAGGGGCCTGTAACCGTTGACAAGGGCAATAGGGATCTCCGGGATAACATTCGGCGGGGGCAATCCCCCCGTGATCATTGCCGGTCCCTGCGTAATCGAAAACGAAGACATTACCTTTTCGACCGCGGAAAGACTGGGGGAAATCTGCAGGAAGACAGGCCTTCCCCTCATATTCAAAAGCTCCTATGACAAGGCAAACAGGTCTTCCCTTTCGTCCTTCAGGGGTCCCCTTCTCGCAAAAGGCCTGCGCATACTGTCCGAAGTAAAGAGCAGGTACAATATCCCTGTCATCTCTGATGTCCACTCTGTAGAGGAGGTCAAGCCCGCATCAGAGGTGCTCGATATCCTCCAGATCCCGGCGTTCCTCTGCAGGCAGACCGACCTGATCCTTGCCGCCTCAGCAACGGGGAAGCCTGTGAATATCAAGAAAGGACAATTCCTGGCCCCGTGGGACGTGAAGAATATTATTCAGAAGTTCACCTCGACTGGCAATCAGGACATCTGCATCACCGAGAGGGGGGTAAGCTTCGGGTACAACAACCTTGTCGTCGATTTCAGGGCGTTCCCGATTATGCGTTCCCTCGGGTACCCCGTGATCTTTGATGTCACGCACAGCCTTCAGCTCCCGGGAGGCAAGGGGGAAAGCTCAGACGGGCAGAGTCAATTTACAGCTCCGCTGGCCCGTGCTGCGGCTGCAGCCGGAGTCGACGGGTTCTTTATGGAAGTCCATCCGGAACCTGAAAAGGCCCTGTGCGACGGGCCGAACATGCTGCAGCTTGATCACCTGGAAACCCTCCTCGCGACATTGAAAAAGATAGATGCAGCAATAAAAAACCACCCATCGCCCTGATACGTTCTGCCTGAGACATATCCAACGTGTGCGGAAAAACAAAAATCTGTTATGATATTTCAACATTACTGCATCCTGTGCAAAAACATGGCAAAACAATCTAAGAAACGCCTGACGCGGCAGCCCGGCAGAAAAACAAGCCCGCTCAGTATCGCAAGAACTGTACTGAGAACAGAAGCCCGGGCCGTGGCATCCCTGATCAGGAAACTGAACTCGAATTTCCAGAAAGCAGTGGATACCCTTTACGAAAGCAGGGGGCGGGTCGTCGTGACCGGCATGGGCAAGTCCGGCCTTGTCGGCAAGAAGATTGCCGCAACCCTTGCATCAACCGGAACCCCCTCTTTTTTCCTTCACCCTGCTGAAGCGAGCCACGGTGACCTCGGGATGGTCACCCCTGATGACATCATCATCGCGCTCTCCTACAGCGGCGAAACCGAGGAAATCCTCGGGCTGATCCCGTTCCTCAAAAGGTTTGACGTCACCATTATTGCCATTACGGGCAACCAGAAGTCTCACCTTGCTATAAATGCGGACATATCCCTTGATATTTCAGTCGATCAGGAGGCCTGTCCTATCGCTGTCGTGCCGACGGCTTCGACGACCGCCGCAATGGCAATGGGGGACGCCATCGCGGTCGCACTCCTCTCAAAAAGGGGATTCCGTGAAGAGGACTTCGCGTTGTATCATCCCAAAGGCAGTATCGGGAAAAAACTCTTCATCAGGGTGAGTGACCTTATGCATACCGGGAAGCATCTTCCCCTTGTGACAGTCGCCACCCCCTTATCAAAGGCAGTCATTGAGCTGTCGTCCAAAAGGCTCGGCCACTGTATCGTGGTTCAGAAAAACGGGAAAATGGCCGGGGTAATCACAGACGGGGACGTAAGGAGAGGATTGCAGAAATGGAAGGGGAAGCTCTTTGAGATGTCCGCAAGAGAAGTCATGACAAAGAACCCCAAGACCATTGCCCCTGAGGAACTCGCGGCAAAGGCGCTGTCCATCATGGAGACCCATTCGATCACTGCCCTGGTAATCCTTGACGGCCAGGAAAGGCCTGTCGGCATCATCCACCTGCACGACATACTCAAACAGGGCATCGCCTAAGGGGTCCGGTCTCAAGATTTGGTATTCCGATTTTTCCCCGTTAGTTTCGATGCTCCATCTGTTTGCATCCTGTGATGCAACAAAAATATCCTCATGTATGCCAGGCTGGGGAAAAACCAAACAATTAAGGATACCTCTCAGTAATATGCACTTCGGGTATTCTGAGGCCAATGCGTCTTGCTTCATCCTAACACGCAAGTTGGGGAACCCTAAAAAACTGCGGACTTTATCTGCAAATCAACACTATATGGATTTTTGAAAGGTGAGTATTTCTGGTATTAAGCAATAAAAAGGCAGAGCCATCGCTGACTCTGCCCTTAAAAGCACACAATATAAGATATGGGTTATCGCATCATTGTGTCTGGTTTAACATCCTCATCCAATATAACAACCTCAACACGGCGGTTCTCTTGTCTACCTGCTGAATTTGCATTGCTGGCTATTGGATACTGTTCCCCGTAGCCTTTTGTTATAATGCGCTCAGCTTTTATGCCCCTCAATAAGAGAGCATCACGTACAGACTCTGCCCTGCGCTGGGAAAGTCCCAGATTGTATAAATCACTTCCTGTACTGTCTGTATGACCTTCAATCAGGATAGTCTTCTTAAGATATTTTGTGAGAAATTCAGAAAGCTTGTCGATTGTGACCATTGCACCCGGCAAAAGCCTGTCTTTGCCAACCTCAAAAAGGATATCTCCTAAGGTAAGAACTAATCCCCTGTCAGTCTGTTTGGCCTTGAGTTCTGCAAGTTCACTTTCGATCTTTTTCCTCTCTGCCATAACTTTTTCTAATTCCAACTGCGCGAGCTGCGCTTCAAGTGCTTTTGCCTCAGCTTCTTTCCTCGCCTTCTCAGCCTCCAATGCTTTTGCTTCAACATCTCTCTTTGCCTGTTCTATCTCGCGGGATTTTGCTTCAGCTTCCTGTCGTGCCTTTTCAGCCTGCAGAGCCCTTGATTCGGCAAGGCTAATAGATTTTTTCGTTTCAAGTTCTCGCGCCTGAAGGACAATTCGTTCCTTTTCTTCACTGAGACGCTCTCTTTCTTGTTCAGCACTTACCTGCTCTGCTTTCAGGACAGCGATTTGGGATTTTTTCTCTGCAAGATAGGCAAGGTGGTCTATTTTATCAACTTCTTCCGCCAATTCAGCTTTTTTGAAAGCCTGTTCAGCTTCATACATGGCAACAGGAGCTTTCTTGGCTATCTCAGGATTAGCCTTTGCTTCTTCATATGCAGCACGGGCACTCTCTAAAGCTGGATTTTGTTCAGGTACTGTTGCACAGCCTATCATCAACACAGGAAAAAGTGTAAGCAACATCATGACACACAAAAACACTGTAATACGTGACTTTATAATCATTCTCATTGGTTCCTCCATGAAAAATATTCTCATAATTATTTCTGTGACCATTCGATTTCTTTTCGCAGACTCTCAACATTTTCTCGAGTCTCCTCTGCCATCTTCTTCGCTTTTATTGTCTGAGATTTCACTGCAGCCAACTTTGCATCTATTAACGCTTCATCTGCTAAACGTTTCGCCTCTGCATATTCTTCATTTTCCATTGCTTGTTGGGCAGCTTCTAACTTCTCCTTTGCAATCTTCAATTCGAGCGGGGCATTGACCGAAGCATTGTCTTCCTCTGCTTCCTTAATAGTTAACTCAGCATTTGCAATGTTTTCTACTGGTGGGGCAACCTTCACTGCACAACCAGCAAACAGCACAAGACTAATGGCCGTCAATATGGTAAGCACGTAACAATTACTATTTATTCTTTTTAACATCATCTGTCTCCTTTTTATCATCTAAATTCTGTTGTTTTTATAACAGTTTTAGCCCACGGTTATTATCTTTCTGTAATATTTCACCTCCTGCTTTTTGTGCATAGCAATATCTTTAATTTTTTAGTTTATACCTCATTTTCCGAATAAATGACACGTATTTTACAGCTATTAATAATATTCATATATATCAAAAGCTTTAAGCATTATAATTGACATGATCAGCTTCCCATAATTCATATAATTTAGCTTTTTCATATATCAGGCGATGTTAGGCTACGCTATTTGGAGATTGGTTAATGATGCATTTGCATTACTGTTATTCATATCCGGTTCAATCTGCAATTCAAGTATTGACACTTCCTGAAGATCAACAGTGTAGTCTTCAACCTCACAGGTTGTTTCAGGGGGACTAAAAGTATATTGCTGACGTAAAATTTCGTGATAAGACTGCTTATCCACTGAATACCAGCCAAGAACAAACTCATGCATACGATGTTGTGTCTTCTCGTCAAACTGCAAATGAATACGCGTAATTCTCTGTGGCTCATCAAAAAGAATGCGGATCGTTTGTTTCCCGGGCTGTGCTGCTCTCCAGCCCTTACTATCTCCTAGGCTGAGTGCCGATTCAATAGGGAAAGCCGGATCTTCAGAGGTAAATTCGATCTGTGTAAGGTGTGTTAAATCCAACCATCCGTGATCAGCAGGGAGAATATCACGAGCCTCTTGGGGTATTACCTGTTTGCGCATTTATAACTCCTTGGGTATTTCAATATTTTAAAAGTGAGGAGCCTGTAATGATAATGTGATACAGGCTCCTCAGAGAATACAATTGCTACTGTTGTTTCTTGAATGGTGTTTTCAGGATATCCACAGTACCATCAATAACTCCCTGAAGAGCGTTCTTCACCGCATTCCCTGCACCGCTTCCAATCTTATCTGCAGCTTCAATTGCTCCTTGAGCAGTCGCTTGCGTTGCTTTTGTCACATCTCCGCCAACTTCTTTTACTCCTCTGACTGCACCTCTGACTGCATTATAGGCTACCTCGACCACATCAGTTCCGATTTCATTCGCACCGGCAACAGTCCCCTTTACCGCGTTCTTTGCAGCACCAACTACATCAGTAGTTGTCTCTGAAGCAGCCTTTACCACCCCACGCACAGTCCCCGATACAGCGTCAGTTGTCGCTACTCCTATCTCCTTTGTACCTTTCAACGACCCGATAATTGCATCCTTGGCAATTGACGTTATCTCGCCTACCACGTCTTTCGTGCCGCGAAGTGCCCCGATAATGAGGTCTTTTACTGTTGTTTCCAGTTCGACCCCGATCTCTTTCGTACCTCTCAGGGTCTTGACTATAGTATCTTTAAGTGTATCAATAATATTCATGGACTCATGCTCCTTTCATTACTAGTTCTAAGAAGTAGGGGGGGCCTGCGATGATACAACAGACCCCTTTATGAGCAAGTTCTGGCGTGACTTGCTTCTTCCCCACATTTCGTTGCAATACAGGAGTTATGGGCTTACCACACAAACCCTAATCCAAGCGTGACCACATGGTTCCCATTGCTGGTATCCGACGCGTCTCCCAATTCCAAATCCTCAAAAAACCATTCATAACGATATTTGGTAATAAGAAACGTCTTGTCATTCAGAAAGGCTTTGAACCCAACGGCAGGACCAGCTGTTCCTGTTGTTTTATCGTCGTTGTATATTGCTCCAACAAATGCACCGAGGAAAGGCTGAAAGGTGTCATTCAGCGATAATCCCCGAATATGGTAGTAGACGAATGGGGTTGTTGATGCAGTCCATTGATCATCTCCATGATCAATGAAAGCGTAGTTCAGTGTCTGCCCGATACCAATTTCCCACACGTTCGTCAAATGGTATCCATACGATACATCCAGGGTAGCTGTACCCACATCGGTGTCATTTGTGTGGTGGAATCCGCCTGAAAGCTGGATTTCGCTCTCACCGGCAGTCTGGGCAGCGTATCCCCCAATTGCTAAAAATACTACAAGAAACATGCTTACGCTTACTGTGAATGCAACTTTCTTCAGAGATAATCCTTTCATTAGTTAATCCTCCTTTAAGATTAGTTTGCGAGTGTAAAACTTAATCCTATCCTCTTATTCCCCCCCTCTTGTTTTTTTACAACCTGATAAAGAGCTTCATGGAATTGCCTATAGTAGATGTCCGATAGAATTATTACTTATTTGATTGCAATGATTGTGCCAGTGAGTAAAGTTACTGTTTTATCTGGATAGTAATACAAATGAAGGTCTTGATAAACGGGCAAAATGTCATGGAGAGAGAAAAAATGCCTTATGAGGATTATAAAGTTACACGTTTGTTGTTATATAAATCAATACCTTATATACTGGCATTTATCTTGCTCATATGAAGTATATTTCCGAGAGCTAAAAATATAGATAAATGAAAGATTTGTATGACAATTGATTTAAATATAGAACCCCGAAAAGTCTACAGCTGGTCTGACTTCAAAAAGAAGAAACCGCCATATTCGATTGCATTAGACGGATTTGTAAATGCTGTGACGAAGAGAGATCCTAAGGGTCCTTATGCTAATTTTGATCATCATTCCAAGACCGATCGATTAGCAACACGTTCTACTTCTGAGCAAGTACACATGGAAATCAAGCTGGGATTATTTGATACTTTCAAAAAAGATGGGGTTACAGAGGCACATATTTATGTGAATGACCCGGATGAGGATACATGTCTTGCATGGTGGTTATTAAAAAATAATGAACATGTGAGAAATCATACTGATCTTCGGGTTAATCGACTTGTATACTGTGAAGACAGACTCGACAGTACAGCGGGAGCTTATCCTTTTGGCGATACTTCAATGAGGAGAAAAATGGCCTGGATTTTTCATCCTTATTATGAAGCGCGTTTTGATGGCAGAGTAGCGCTGATGAAAGAACCAGAAATGCGGGGAATCTTTAAAGCAGTCGAAGAGCGAATTGACCTTTATTGTGTTGATGAAAGCGGTGAAAACTCCCTTAAGGAAGACTATGAGATAATTGGGGGAGGCATGGGCTGGACTTTTACGAAGGAGACAGGGCCAGCTTCAAGAATGGCTATGTACAATGACGGGATTACTGCTTTTGCTGCATTAGTAGCAGAAAAATCAGATGGTTCATTTGTCTATACTTTAGGGAGAAGGTCTGTATGGACACCATTTAATATTCAAAAATTATACGCGAGACTGAATGAAGAGGAATCTGATATTGTAACTGAGAGTAATAGGTGGGGCGGGAGCGATACAATCGGGGGATCTCCGCGAGATACAGGCAGCAAGCTATCTCCTGAAAGGCTGCAGAAAATAATAAATGCTACCCTGAATAAGTAGCAGGAGGATATTATGAAGAAAAGCGGAATCAAATATGTATATGTTATTGCTGTATTAATAGTATTAGTCTTTTGTTACCGTATCTCTGTAAGACTAGTCACTATTAAAAGTGGCAAACCAGCAGATACAGCGTAATACTGAAAAATGGAGGCATGTGATGAACTTTAAAATTATCATAATTTTGTCTTTGGTTATCCTCTCAATAATTATATTTGCACAAAACACGCAGGTAATTTCCTTTCAATTCCTCTTCTGGGAACTTACCATGTCCAGAATTATACTCCTTCTTTTCACTATGGTCATCGGCATTATCATTGGATATATAGTGGCAACGGTGCAGAAGAGAACGCATTAGCGAAATCATTGATCTATGTTCATTGACTTTTCAGGAATATAAATATGACTGACTTCATTATAAAGTGGTTTGCTGATCCTATAGTGCAAAAAATATTTATTGCTCTTATAGGCTTCATAGTTATAAATGTTGCAGTCCGCTTACTCAAGATATATCTTGGTCGTCAAATAGACGATACTCGCAACCGTTACCGGATACGAAAACTCATCTCATTCATTGGATATCTGATTGTACTATTACTTATCCTCACCACCTTTAGAGCACATTTGAAAGACGTACATATTGCTTTAGGCATAGCAGGTGCCGGGATTGCTTTTTCACTCCAGGAAGTTATTGCGAGTCTGGCCGGATGGATAGCTATTTCTTTTGGTAATTTCTATAAAACCGGAGACCGCGTGCAATTGGGGGGAATCAAGGGAGATGTGATTGACATCGCAATGCTCCGAACTACTCTTATGGAAACCGGAGACTGGATAGGGGGTGATCAATACAATGGGCGTATTGTGCGTATTGCCAACAGCTTTGTATTCAGAGAGCCGGTTTTTAATTATTCCACTGATTTTCCTTTCCTCTGGGATGAAATCACTGTGCCTGTAAAACATGGAAGCGATTTTCGACTTGCAAAAGATATCTTTCAGCGTGTGTTAAATGAAATTACAGGAGATTTTGCGAATCATGCAGAAAACGCCTGGAAAGAAATGGTAAGCAAATATCTCATTGAAGCTGAAAGTGTACAACCTTCGATTATTATGATTATCAATGATAATTGGTTGCAATTCACCCTTAGATACGTTGTTGATTTTAGAAAGCGCCGCTTTACAAAAGACAAAATCTTTACCCGCATCCTTGAGGAACTTGAAGAAACAGATGGTCGTGTTACCATAGCTTCAACAACTATTCAGCTTACTGATGCTGCCATCATTCGACGTCAGAATTGCAAAGGAGACAAAATGAAAGGTTCTTGAATTAATTATTGACATAATTCATGAAAAACATTCACCCATTATAAAGATGAGAATATGGAGAGCAGTTGCCACAATATGATAAACAATTATGATTAATGAACAATGGAAAGCGAGAAAAGTGGTTATCGTTGGAGCAGGTGCTGTAGGGTCCACTTTTGCTTATGCACTTGCACAACACGGTGTATCAGATGAAATTGTCCTTACCGATATAAATCGTGATCTAGTCAAAGGACAGGTACTTGATCTGACGCATGGCATACCGTTTTTTCCTTCGGTTAATATCCGTGAAGGATCCAGCCGCGACTTTGCAGATGCCAATGTGATCGTGATTACAGCGGGAGCTACAATGAATACCAGTGGTGAATCACGCCTTGATCTTCTGAAAAATAATAAAGTAATCATCGATACCATTATTGATGAAATAGTGAGTAAAGATTCACAAGCAGTGATAGTAGTTGTGAGCAACCCTGTCGATGTTCTCACTTATATTGCACATAGGCGATCAGGTTGGCCAAGAGGGCGTATCTTTGGTTCAGGCACAGTCCTGGATAGTGCACGATTTCGACATCTTCTAAGCGAAAGATGCAGTGTAGATGTCCACAATGTACATGCGTATATCCTCGGAGAACATGGCGACAGTGAATTTGTAGCATGGTCTATGACTCACATTGCAGGGATAGCGATTGATGAATATTGCCAGATATGTAAGATGTGCAGTGATTGGAAAGCAGAGCATCGTGCAATTGAAGAATCTGTAAGAAGTTCTGCCTATCACATTATCGAATACAAAGGTGCGACAAACTTTGCTGTTGGTCTATCTCTTGTTCGTATTGTAAGTGCGATACTTCGGAATGAAAAGAGTGTGCTTACAGTTTCAATTGTTCTCGAAGGGGAATATGGGCTGTCAGATGTTAGCTTGAGTGTTCCATGCATTATTTCCCAATCAGGGGTAGAACGTATTTTAGAGGCTAATCTATCGTCTGAGGAAATGAAAGCTCTTTCGCGATCTGCCAAGAGTATATCATAGGTGAGGACTACAAAAAGGAATCAATAGAAAGTTAAATTTCAAGTTTTGCGTGTTCCTATGTGATTGTATGAACAAGGTTGTGCACCACCGGCATATACACATAAAAGTTAAATACTTTATTTCTCCGCCTCGTGCGACTTTTGAAATAAAGTTTTTTCTGCACAGCGAATCTCTGCCAGGTCGATCCGGCTGATACTATCACGCTTCGATCCCTTTCCTCCTCTCTTGCCATCGCCGCCCATTGATAAAAGATCCATGCCTGTGTCCTGTTGACGCCAAGCCAAAGAGGTTAGTATGTATTTATTCCCCCAGGGATCGCGGGGAAGTTGTGAAATTGTTTCGGGAACCATATCTTCTAAGGCATGAGGAAATCTTCTGTGTTTAAGTAGTAAAGGACAAGACGGCCTAATTTTTCGACAAGTCATTGGATGCGATTGAATATTTCTCCGCAATGTTTAGGTCGTGCCCTTTTAATTGAATGATTATGCTCCATGCAACAATCACAATGATCAAAAGTATGAGGATAATATAAATAACTGAATTCTTTTTAGGAGCCATTGCCTCATGTCCCTCTTTTGATAATGCGTTCGCTGATCACAATTAAATCGTTCAACAAAACAAAAAGCGTCAACTGCATACCTCCTTGACTCGTCCCACATCTCCAGAGGTCAACCTTACTTTTATCCCGTGAGGATGCGAGGGGGATTTTGTCAGAATATCCCTGACGACCCCTTCTGTTAATTTGCCGCTTTTCTGGTATTTTTTTAATACGATCCTGACCTTAAGGCCCTGCCTTATATTCACTCTTTCCTTCCATCCATATTCGTATTATATATTCTTCTTCTTTATTAAATGAAAAGTCATCAAGGGCCACCTCTATCTGATTTTTTTATCCCACCTGCGTCCAGATTCACAATGAAGAATGCCTTTTTTCTTATATACAGAATCCATCTTACTGTTTACTGAACCAAGAGGGCCCTCCCAAAGTCTGTCAGGCAAGGAACACTGAGTCAATGGCCGGATGAAAATATTTCAGGACCGAAAGTGTAATTTTACTTGACATAATATTAATCATTTGCTATATTTTAATAGATTAAAAATTCAAATAAACGCAACGCTCCATGAATACAATAAAAAAATACTCAACATTATATTCCTCTGTTATTTTATTTATTTTAACAATAATATCGGCATTTACAATGAATGCAGATGGATACTTTGAAACAAAGCACTCTATTCGTGCTATTAATGGACATCCTAATGGGCTCACAAATGACCCTGCAAATAATATAGCTTATAGCTTTATTTTCAAAAGCAGGCACTATCGCGGTATTTGATATCGAGGGTGAAGACCTCCTCGGAACAGTACCCGTTGGAAAGACACCTCAAGGCATTGCAATTGATGGAGATCTCAAGGTCGCTGTCGTCGGAAATACGCACGATAGCACCATAACGATAATCGATCTTGCAACTTTCGATATCCTTGCAAAAGTTTCTCTCGATAGGGAACCGGGAAATATATCGATAAATACGACCTCTCATGAGGCCTTTGTTGTACATCCAAAGGATAATTCTCTCTCCGTAATAGATTTACTCACTTGTAAAATAATCGGGAATATACCTGTGGGAAAGGGAGCAATTGATCTTGCGCTGGACACCGAACTCGGCATGGGGATTGTTGTCAATGAAAAAGACTCTATGATTTTGGTC
>CAVQRT010000022.1:0-8785 GCA_963715195.1 Thermodesulfovibrionales bacterium
TGTTGAGCGCGATTCTCATTGCCGGCTGCGGCAGCTTCGGCGAGCCGATCGATGAGACCAAGGACTGGTCGGTTTCGAAGCTCTATACCGAAGCGCACTCGGAACTGATGGGGCGCAATTACGCCGACGCCATCAAGTTGTACGAGAAGCTCGAGGCGCGCTATCCCTACGGGCGCTACGCTCAGCAGGCGCAGCTCGAACTCGCTTATGCGCACTTCAAGGAAGGCGAGCCGGCCTTGGCGATCGCGGCGGCGGATCGCTTCATCAAGCTGCATCCGAACCACCCCAGCGTCGACTATGCCTATTATCTCAAGGGGCTCGCCAACTTCAACGATGACCTCGGAATTCTCTACTTGATCAGCCGTCAGGATTTGACCGAGCGCGATCCGAAAGCGGCCAAGGATGCGTTCGATGCCTTCAAGGAACTGGTCGAGCGGTTTCCGGACAGCAAGTACTCCGGGGATGCCAGCGCCCGCATGTCCTATCTGGTGAATGCCCTTGCTTCGCATGAAGTGCACGTGGCGCGGTACTACCTCAAGCGCGGGGCTTACGTCGCCGCGGCCAATCGCGCCCAGACGGCGCTCGTTAACTTCCTCTTTTGATCCAAATCCTTCATCAAAGTTCAACGTTCAATGTTCCAAGTGCAAAGTTCCATGTAAATCAATGTTTTCCATCTGCTCCACGAGGTTACAAAACGATTTTGCCCTTTGCATCCCGTCGCTTACTTCCTATAGTGTTGTATGGACAGGCGCTGTTATTCGATGAGCATTACACATCAGTCAGTTCGCAATCCGAAATATTCTAGAACCTGTTAATTCCGTTATGTAAGTATTATTTCCAACCCATATTTATCGTTCAACATTTCAAGCGATAATCTTTAATTCTTAAAGTCTTATCTTAGCGTATTGATACTTTAGTTATAACCTATCTAAAACCACTGATGGATTGACAATATTAATTTTAGCTGATAAATAGAGAGTAATTATAAATAGAATCGGGGGGATTCTATCTAAACGAATCGTATTTAAAATTTAGGGATCACACCATCAGATCGGACCAAATAAGAGTGAATTAGTAAGATGATCGATAACCTTAAAATCATTGCGATGATTAAACCGATATTCCATTTCTCTCATAAACAATTGAAAGTTTTTCTTGTACCCACCATGATACATTTTCAACCGTCTTTTGGCAAAGCCCCAGAAGTTCTCAATAGAGTTGATATGTCTTGTACCCCGTCCAAGGGTCTTTTCATGGCGTATGCGGACATGGTGAAATCCCTCAAGATCAAGTCGATCATATGCCCTGAAGCTATCAGAGTATACCCAGGAAAGAGGCTTTACATGAGTCTTGATAGCGCCCTGCAATGTCTCTTTGTCAACATGGGAAGGAAACACAACCTTGACTTCTCCATTTCGCTTCAGAAGGCCAAATACCGGGATTTTACCACCAGCGCCTCTTCCTCGTTTTCCTTTTCTCACGCCACCAAAATACGCTTCATCAACCTCGATTTCTCCAGAGAACTGATCACACGAACGCGTGCTTTCTTCAGCAATAATACATCTCAGTTTGTTGTAATAGCCAAGAATTGTCTTCGGATTCTTCCCGAGATCCTTTGCAACTCGAGAAGCAGGAACCATCAACCAGAACAATCTGACAATCTCTTTAATCATATGTTTTGGCAACTGGCGTTTCCGTGGTCGAGGAGTAAATCGCTTCCTGCATTGTTTGCATTTCCGTCTTCCATCAGACAGTGTATAGAGCTTGCGAGAGCCGCAATCAGGGCAGTGAAAATGTCTATCAGACGTTGCCACAAAACGAGTACCTTTTTGTGGCACTCTAAAATACCCTTTAAAGCTATGTTTAATAACCATTTATCAAGCATAGCATGGTCCAGATAGATGGATAAATCCCAAATTTAAAAAACAAAATTTCTCGAGAAAGCCGAAACTCTTTCTGTGAGAGGAGCGGAAAGTAACGGGTCTTGGAAAAGACAGCCGGACTGCCGAAGGAAATACACGGTAAGTTCGGCTTTTTTATTTAGAAAAAGGAGGGAAAGATGAAAAAATCTGTATCAAAAATAGTTATCTTCAATTTCATGCACAGTTTGTGCAAACTCTCAATCATCATATTGGTAGCAATGATGTTTTGTTTTACTGGTGTTGCATCGGCGCTCAATACGCCGGTACTCGAATGGTCTTGGACGTCTAGCCCTGTAGATTCCAGATTCAATCAACGTTATGATGACACCTTCTGTTATTGACCTGACCAATGACGGCATTCCCGATGTCGTCTTTGCATCAACTGACTCAACGACAGGGGCGACTTCTTCAAGTTGGGGTACTCCGCGCGCTCCGCGGCGATAATGGTTCAGAACTTTTCACTGTCACCGATCCGAGCTATTTTATAAACACTGCCTCGTCGATTGCGACCGGTGACATAGATGGAGACGGAATGCCGGAAATCATTGCCTGTGATGCTTCTGGAATCCGTCTGATTGCCTTTGAACACGATGGAGCGTTCAAATGGCGTTCGGACCCTTTGGAACCGGTTAACTGGGGAGCACCAGCCATTGCAGACCTCGACAAAGATGGTATCCCCGAGATTATTATCGGTAGGCAAGCCTTGGATAACAATGGAAATATTCTATGGACTGGCACTGGGGGTAGAGGAAGTCAGACAATTGTTGGATCGCTCTCGCTGGTAGCAGACGTCGACGTGGACGGAAACCCTGAAGTGGTGGCTGGGAACACGGTATACTCTGCAGATGGCTCGATCAAGTGGCAAAATGTCTCACTGCTTGATGGTTATAACGCAGTCGGTAACTTTGATGCTGACTCAAATGCGGAGATTGTCCTTGTGAGTGGCGGTCAAGTCTGGCTGCTCGATCACGACCTATCGATCAAGTGGGGTCCTATGCCAATCCCTGGGTGGGGGTGCTGGTGGCCCTCCAACCATAGCTGACTGCGACGGTGATGGGAGCCCCGAGATAGGAGTTGCAGGTGCGAGCCGATATGCACTTTTTGAAACGGACGGAACCCTCAAATGGGCTGCCGTTACGCAGGATACAAGCTCTCATAGAACTGGCTCTTCTGCGTTTGACTTTGAAGGAGACGGATTAGCCGAGATCGTCTATCGGGACGAACTAAATCTCCGCATCTACAGAGGGACGGACGGCTCCGTGCTTTTCCAAACACCGCTAAGTTCCTGCACGTGGGTTGAGTATCCCTTTGTCGCCGACGTCGATGGCGACAATGATGCTGAGTTGCTTGCCGTTGCCAATAACAACTGCGGCTTTGGGCCGCAAAGAGGAATCTTTGTTTACGGCGATCCCTTGCAACAGTGGGGACATGTCCGTAAAATCTGGAACGAGCATCACCTACCACATCACCAATGTGAATTCAAATGGTACTATCCCGGCGGATGAGCAGGAAAATTGGCTGACCCCCGGATTGAACAACTTCCGTGTTAATGGGTTTTATGATTCAGACCAAGACGGAGTACCGGATGCGGAAGATAGCTGTCCTGAATCTAACCTTGAAGATACGGTTATTATTGATGATTGCGACACAGGAGTTACTAACGAAATAGTAGCTGAAGGCTGTACAATGAGTGACCTCATTGCTCAATGTGCAGAAGGAGCAAAGAATCATGGAAAGTTTGTCAGTTGTGTAGCTCATCTTACCAATGATTGGATGAAAGCTGGACTAATAAGCGGAAAAGAAAAGGGTAAAATTCAGAAATGTGCTGCACAAGCTGATATCCCATAGATTAAATTGAGGAAGTAAATTAGGGGGCAGGGTCAGAAATGGTTCTGCCCTTTTTATTGAGTATTGCTTTCGATAATCAACACTGTTCATATTACGTAATGGGTGTTGAAATTGTAGGTGCACTCCGAAAACGATTAGAATCCGCTGAAGTGCGTATTTATTGAAGAACTGTTGCGTTTGAAACCAATCCTTGAAAATCAACAATTGTAGGTGAACTCCGCAAGTTACGAGGACTTCCAGAAATGCGAACCAGATGAAAAAAGTGAGCGATCAATGGTTTCAGAGCCTTGAAAATCACAAAAATGCACCTTACACATAAACCTGATATAATAGTGATGAGTACTATTAATAAAGGAGGCATTGAATGAGCAAAGAAAAAAACAAGAAAAAAACAAATGAAAAGAAAAAACCACAGCATAGCCTGAAAGAAAAAAGACAAGCAAAGAAAGAAAAAAGCTCTTCAGGGGCAAACATCTGGTCCCAAAAGTAAATGCATAGAATTCTGTGGGCAGCAGCCTGATGTCCGGTTATCAGGTCACCCGGAGTTATCGCTGTTTCCGAATATTAGTGGATTGCCGTAATTGGGTGTGATGCACCCATTTTTTATTGACTTTCCTAAGGTGAGATGATGCCAAAGATATGGTTGCAATTTGCCATATTTTAGTATTAACATAATTTGTCTATTAAACTTATCATTCAGTCTTACATGATCATTAACCTTCAGGTATCTCTGAAAAATTGCCATAAATCATAAATATAAGCAGCAGTTGTCCCTGAAGATGACCTATCCGTGTTGACAAAATTCACATTAAAGGTCGCACAACAGATTTCACACAGAAGCTGGAATTAATTTGAATCGAACATAAGAATGTAGAGCACGCAAAGAGAAGTGACAATATTGCGATTAAAGTAAGAGAATATGCAAGGGAGCATGACGGGATCTGCAAGATATCGGAAGAGTAACTCGCTGAATAAATGAGAAAAGAGTGTAGGTTTTCGCATGCCCTTTCTCTCAGATACTCTCTGAGCCTTAGGTTCTTTCGTGTGATATCAACCATGTCTATTATAAGGAAAAAACCATGAGAGAATGGGATATTTATAACGAGATCATTGCTTTGGGTAAGAGGCGTGGAACACTTACTTATGATGAAATAAATGATGCCTTTCCTTCAGAGTTCTTTTCCCCGGATGAAATGGAAGATTTTATGGACCTTCTGCAAGATATGGGGGTGAAAGTTATTGATAATCAGGAACATGCCACTGACGGGGAAGAATGGTTAGCGGGAGAGGAAGAGAAGAGCATGAACAGACAGAAGATTTTGTCCAGGCATATTTCCATTCGATGGGGGACATTTCGATACTTACGAGGGAAGAAGAACAAGAGCTCGCAAAGAAGATAGAAGAAGGGAACGACATTATCAAAAAATTGGTTTCCCCGTTATCGTTATACAAGAAAGTCGCAGCGAGTTTGAATGGGAAGGAACAGGAGGATTTTAATACTTCAGACAAAGCTATCAGTATAAGCCTGAAAACACTCGACAAACTTATGACCGCGATACAAATCACTGATAGAAAAATTGCACAACATGGAACGTTAAAAGAGGTAAAGAAATTAATAAAAGAAAAAAAGAAAAAGGTATCAATCCTATAAAGCTGTATACTCTTGTAAAAGAAATTGAAGCTGAATACAAACAGGTTGAATCAGAAGTTGGTCTCAAAATAGATACATTAAAGATGACAGTATGACCGGATCGCAAGGGCGAGGAGGCTCGTGTCCGAAGCAAAGAACGAAATGATTATCAGGAACCTGAGGCTGGTGGTGAATATTGCGAAACACTATATGGGGAGGGGACTCTCTCTGCTCGATCTCATCCAGGAGGGGAATATCGGCCTCATGAAGGCAATCGGAAAATATGATTATACCAGGGGATTTAAATTCAGCACGTATGCTACCTGGTGGATACGGCAGGGGATTACGAGGGCGTTAACGGATCAGACAAAGACTATCAGGGTTCCTGTACATATGATGGAATTTTATAATAAAGTTGCCAAGGCTTCCAAAGAACTGATTGCCCAATTTGGGAGAGAAGCCAGCAAGAAAGAAATTGCTGAAAAGTTAGGACGTTCCCATAAAGAAAGTTGAAGACATATTCAGGGCAATACAGAATCCAATAGCTCTTCAGACTCCAATAGGGGATGAGGGTTTAACAATTGAGGAATTTATTAATGACAAGGAGAGTCCTTCTCCATCCTCTCATGCAGAACAGAATGAGCTCACTGAGAAGGTGTTAGAGATTCTGCAGACCCTAACCCCAAGGGAGGAGCACATAATAAGAATGAGATTTGGAATAGGGTTTGATAAAGGCAATACCCTTGAAGAAGTGGGAAATCATTTTTCTATCACACGAGAAAGGGTAAGGCAAATAGAGGCAAAGGCATTAAGAAAGCTGAAACATCCAAGCAGGAGTAAGGCACTAAGGGTATTAAATTCCGCTTAATTATAGTATGTTATACAGTAAAAATCCTTAGTGTTAATTCCCAGATGAAATAGGCACTCAATGAGAACTTGCCAAGTTGCGGACTTAGATGAAGTAAGTGAACAGACAACCTGAAACAGAATCCCGTGATTACCCCCTGAATTTTTTCATAACCTCTATGAGAGAGATATTCAGCTTCCGTGCGATTTTCTTGCAGTCTTCATACTCCGGAGACTGCTTCACTGTGTTGTGATCTATTCGTGACCGCTTCATGCGGACACTCCCGAGAGATGTTTTTACTGCCTTTGATTCACGCGGGAGCACCCTTCGTGCGGTCTCATGGAACCTCAGCCCTATGGTGCTAGTCTCACGCATGAGGATATTCATGAGTTCATCCTTTTTTTCATTTATGCACAGCACGGTAATCTGCACCCCGGGCCTGCCTTTTTTCATGATAATCTGAGTGAGAAAGACATCAAGTGCGCCGGCGCTGAAAAGCCTTTCGGTTACATATTCGTATATCTGCGGGTTCATGTCGTCAATATGTGTCTCGATGATGGTGATACGTTCGTCCTCATCGGCTTCGGCATGAGCCGACCCTTCTCCGACGAATATCCTCAGGATATTCGGGAAGAGGTCAGGGTTTTTGTCCCCGCGCCCATCCCGACTGTGCCGATGTTCATCGCGGGCACCGTGCATGTGCCGGAAGTAAGCTGACTTACGATTGCGGCGCCGGTCGGTGTGGTGAGTTCGAACCCTCCTTTCTCAGAGTAAACAGGAATACCCTTTAACATCTCGGCAACTGCAGGACAGGGAACAGGAAGTCGTCCATGCGCGGTATCCACAAAACCGCTCCCGAGATTTATCGGTGACGAATATATTTTTTCGATACCGAGTACGGAGAGCCCAAGCACAGTGCCGAATATGTCGACGATGCAGTCGGTTCCCCCGGCTTCGTGAAGATGTGCCTTGTGGAAGGGCTGGCCGTGAACCCGGGCTTCCGCAGTAAACAGCCTGCGGAAGATATCCAGCCCTCTCTGCTTCAATGAGTCAGAGAGGGAGGAACGCAGTATCAGTTTCTCAAGGGATTTCCAATCAAGGGCCGGTCTTCGGTGCCCGGGCAATTCTTCCCTTACCGATACCTTTGTGGCCCTGAAGTGTGAGCGCTTTACTTTTCTTGCACTGACCCTGTAGCCTTTCAGGGGGATTCTCCTGAGGCCTTTCTCGATCTCTTTCAATGGCACGCCGGCATCAATAAGGGCTCCAAGGCACATATCCCCGCTGACCCCTGAGAAACAGTCAAAATACGCAATCTTCAAGGCTGTGTTCCTCCAACAGATGATATTTTAGCACTTTTTGCATGACCATCGTGATAACCTATGCCTTTACGGGCATGGAAAAGACAAAACTTCTGCTTTACGGTAGTACCATGATTCACATTCCGGAGCCTCACCCGAACATACAAGAGCATTGTGGTATAATTTGTGTGCAATGGATATAAGAAAAATCGTAAAACCCTCTGTGCGTGCACTCACTCCCTATGAAGCAAAGGAGGTTCCCTGCAGGGTAAAACTCGACGCAAATGAGAGCCCGTACGGTCTTTCTCCTGAGGTGATGTCCGGCATAAGGGCCCGCAGCCGCGCATCACTTTTTGCAACACTAAACAGGTACCCTGATCCACGGGCAAAGAAGCTCATCCGCGCCGTAGCACGATATTTCGGTGCGAACCCCCTGAATATATTGCATGGGAACGGATCTGACGAGCTGATTTATTACCTGATCACCACGTTCGGGGGCCCTGTTCTCTATCCTGTGCCGACTTTTTCCATGTACGGTATTATTTCCCGGGCACTGGGGGAGGAAGCGATTGAGGTGCCCCTTGATCAGGAGTTTGATCTTGACCTGAACGCGGTTCTTCGTGCGGCAAGGACACATAAGCCGAAGCTGATCTTTCTCAGTTCACCGAATAATCCTACCGGCAACTGCTTCTCTTCTGAAAAGGTGCTCAGGGTCATTGAAGCATCTGCGGGCAAGTCTGTTGTGGTCGTTGACGAGGCATACCATGCGTTTGCAGGGAAGAGGGGCATCCTGCCGATGTGCGATGACTATGAAAACCTGGTTGTCCTGAGAACCCTGAGCAAGATAGGGCTCGCAGGGCTGCGGATCGGCTTTATGATTGCGCGGCAAGAGGTTACGGCGGAAGTGAACAAGGTCAGGCTTCCCTTCAATTTGAACAGCCTTTCACAGAGCATTGCGGTTGAGGTGCTGAAAGACCGGAAGACTTTGCGAGCACATATAAAAGAGATAGTTACCGAGAGGGATCTTCTTTTTCGGGAAATGCAAAAGATAGATGGGATAGTCCCTTATCCCTCAGAGGCAAATTTCATTCTGTTCAGGGTGGGGAATCCCGAAGGGCTTTTCAGGGGCCTGCTGGATGACGGGATTCTCGTGAGAAACATGAAAGGGGCTGTGCCGGGGTGCCTCAGGGTGACCGTAGGGCGTCCCAATGAAAACAGGATGTTTCTCCGTGCCCTGCGC
>CAVQRT010000023.1:0-25821 GCA_963715195.1 Thermodesulfovibrionales bacterium
CAGCCGGAGATGGTGGACACGCGAACGCTCTCAGCGGGTAGCTTCCTATGCTTTGAAGATTGCGGACGAAATGGGGTTTCAGGAAGACGATAAGAGCATGCTGCATATCGGTGCCCTGCTGCATGATATCGGGCAGTCTGTCTACCATGATGAACTGATTGACAAGCCGAAGAAACTTACTACTGAAGAGTTGAAACTTGTTCAGAAACATCCGGAGCAGGGAGCTGCAGTCCTGCACAAGGCAAGGGAATTGGAGGGCGTTCTCCCTCTGATCCGGCACCATCATGAGAGGATGGATGGAAAAGGGTATCCGGATGGATTGGAAGGAGAGGAAATTCCTTTAGGTGCAAGGATTATTCATGTGGCAACTGCCTATGATTCGATTATCGCTGACAGACCATACCGGTCCGCACGGAAAAGAGAATATGCTCTCAGCGAAATTGTGCGGTGTGCAAATACCCAGTTTGATCCCGGGGTAACAGAGGCGGCGCTCAGGGTTCTTTAGGCCGCTTTAGTCAAACAATTCCTCGATGCTCTGCTTGGGGATAGTTCATTCCTTTTTACATTTGCGGTTGGATTACGTGGAGCCAACAGCCATCTCGCTGTATAATTGCCCTGATGACAACTGATTCACTGCCGATGTATAATTTTCATCATGTGCCCGGATGATGAATACCGGGATAAGATTTCTATAACTGAAAAAGTGCGGACATTGTTCAAAAAATAATTTAACTCGATGATTTGATTTAAGAGAACTTTAAGAAATGGATTCCCTGCTCTGGCGCGGGAATGAATTGTTTGCGGACTTCGTATTGACCGATCTTGAGTGGGTCAATACATTGGTTCAGAAATTGGCAACTGAATTTTTCGGTGAAGCCGGAGAATGACAGTCATTGAGCTTTGACTTCTCTACGGACACCTGACGCTCTTGGCGTCACGGTTCTTAACAATAGACTTTTTGGATTAACGAGTGAGAACTCCCTGTGGTCTTGGCGCAGGGTTCTTAACGCGGGGGTGATTCGTGAAACGGATTGTAGTCAAAATTGGAAGCAACATCCTGGCTCATGATGACGAGGGGCTCGACATAAAGAGAATCACGACAATCAGTCGTGACATATCAGATGTCAAAGACATGGGCTATGACGTAGTCGTTGTGTCCTCCGGCGCGATTGCTGCCGGCATGGGGAAACTCGGGTTAAAGACAAAGCCGAAAGACATAAAACTGAAACAGGCATCGGCTGCAGTCGGCCAGAGTGCGCTCATGTGGGCATATGAGAGAAGTTTCGGGAAATATGGGAAACAGGTTGCGCAGGTTCTCCTGACGCGGGACGATTTTGCCGACAGAAAGAGGTATATCAATGCAAAAAATACCCTCCTGACCCTGTTTTCCTATAAGGTTGTGCCGATTATCAATGAGAACGATACGGTTTCAACGGATGAAATCAAATTTGGTGATAATGACCATCTCGCTTCGCTCGTCGCAAGTCTTATCGAAGCCGAGCGGCTGATCATTCTGTCTGATGTTGACGGGCTCTATACCGAAGACCCGAGAAGCAGTGCACAGGCAAATCTCATTGATTATGTCGAGGAAATTACACCTGACATCGAGAAGAGGGCGGGGGGAGCAGGAAGTTCTGTCGGCACAGGCGGAATGTATTCAAAGCTTCTCGCGGCGAAAAGGGCTTTAAATCATGGCATTGTTGTGCATATCATCACGGGAAAAAGAGAACGCGTCCTTACACAGCTCATGGAAGGAAAACCGAGTGGAACGCTCTTCAAACCAAAGGAGGAAAGGCTGTCCTCCCGGAAAGGATGGATTGCCTACGGAAGCCGTGCGAAAGGCAGTCTTGTTATTGACGACGGAGCCGTAAAAGCCCTCGTACAGGGCGGAAAGAGCCTCCTCCCTTCCGGAATTATCTCGGTCGAAGGGGAATTCGACACCGGAGATGCTGTTTACTGTCTTGATGCAGGAGGCAACCGAATAGCAAAGGGACTGACGAACTATACCTCGGCAGAGATTAATAAAATAAAAGGGGGAAAAACATCACAGATCGAAGAGGTTCTCGGGTATAAATACTCTGAGGAAGTGATACACCGGGATAACCTCGTACTCGTATAGGATTATCCTGTCCGTTCAGAGAGCTGCCTGTCATCAATGCACGGGCGTTCATGAACATGTCCACACAACTCTTTTCCTGATAGTCCCGGTAGGTAAAAAGGTGGGGCTTGAACATACCATCCTGATAATACAGGGTTAATTCACCATAAATCCCTTTCCCGAGGTAGAGCCGGTGAGCATAATTTTTTGTCGATGCAAGCACTACCTTTGAGAGCGTAAGATAGCCTGGGTCGAGGTTTACCCGGCGTTTATTGTCTGCGGAAGAATAGTCTTCTATTTCATTTGTCCGTATTTTGATTTCGGCAAGGGCTCCCGGATCGATCGCATTTTTATAAAAGACAAACTGTCTCAGAATAGGCCATCCTAATTCATCCCTGTAGTATCCGGAGTATTCCCATTGCACTGCAGGGCTGACCAGCAACGCCTCACCAAATTCCCTCTCGAGCATCGGTTGAACGTCATTCAATACCGCGGAGTCAGCGTAAAGGATTCCGATGAATAACATTGCGCGTTCAGGTTCGCTGACTTTACCCATGAAAGATATTTCCTGATTCTGTCATGCTGAGATGCCGGGAAGGTACTGCCGAATTTTATGATTCCCGAATCAGGCCCTGAAAAAATTCAAGAGCCCGGGGAGAATCCCATTCAGCGGGTCCTATAACCTTGTGCCTGAGCACCCCGTTCTTATCGATGATGAATGTTTCGGGAATTCCGGTAATGCCGAATATCCTTGCCGCGGATTCATCAGGGTTCAGGTATAACGGAAAGGTGAACCCATTCTGTTTCATGAAATTAAGTGCCCGGCCGAGATCGTCCTTGTACAAAATCGTCACAACTTTGAATGAGGAATTTTCAGAGAAGTTTCTGTACATCTGCTCGATGGAGGGCAATTCTTCAACGCAGGAAGTGCACCACGTGGACCAGAAATTGATAAAGACAACGGAGCCTTTCATATCCGACAGACTGCTCTTGCTACCGCTCGGATCGATGAGCTCAAAATCATCCGTCACCGTGCCAATATGGGAGGGTTCCGGACGCTGCGCAGGCTTCATGGTCAAAACGGCTGCCACAAAAGCGATGCCGACAATAATGAGAAGAATAAGGGTTTTTGGCTTCATTATTTCATGGGATGGGGATACAGCGGGCCGAAAACACCATGTTCTAAAATTAAAAACGTTGTGACGGCATGGAACAGGTGTCTAAAAGAATTAATTTGCACCTGTCAGGATCGATACGGGTTCTTCACATTCCACAAAAGCAGGTTTATCATCGTCGTCGAGCACTATCCTGATTTTATGAATATCCTTAAATTTTCCTTTCAGCAGTTCTTCAGACAGCGGATCTTCGATAATCTTTTGGACGGCCCTTCTCATGGGCCGGGCACCATAGACCGGCTGATAATAGTGTTTGATGATCCACTCTTTTATTTCATCAGAGACTTCTACGACAAGCTCCTGCTGCTCGATGAGCAGTCTGTTCATTTCGTCAACAAGCAAATCGATGATGGACAGGAGGTGATCTTTTTCGAGCGGATGGAATACGACAATCTCATCAACCCGGTTCAGAAATTCAGGATTGAAGGTTTTTTTCAGTTCATTCAGCACATTTTCCTTGATCTTTTCGTAGACCATCCCGGAGATATTCGTCTGGAAACCGAGGGGGGTTGCCTTTTCGATCAGCCGGGCCCCGAGGTTTGATGTCATGATGATCACGGTGTTCCTGAAATCCACCTTTCTCCCGTAACTGTCTGTCAGCACCCCCTCATCAAGAACCTGGAGCAGGATGTTAAACACGTCGGGATGAGCCTTCTCTATCTCGTCGAAGAGCACAACCGAATACGGCTTCTTGCGTATCCTCTCCGTCAGCTGGCCGCCTTCTTCATAACCTACATACCCCGGAGGTGCACCGGTCAGTCTGGATACATTGAATCTCTCCATATACTCGGACATATCGATCTTGATCAGAGATGCTTCGTCGTTGAACAGGAACCATGCGAGCGCCTTGGCGAGCTCTGTCTTGCCGACGCCTGTCGGGCCGAGAAAGAAAAAGGAACCTATCGGTTTCTTGTTCGATTTCAGTCCGGCGCGCGATCTCCGGATGGCTCTTGATACGGCCTTGATTGCTTCTTCCTGGGCGATAATACGTTTATGGACGCTTTCCTCCATCAAGATCAGTTTCTCGGATTCCTTCTCCTCGAGTTTTGACAGAGGGATGCCGGTCATTTTGGATACGGTATATTCGATATCTTCATCCCGCACATATGGTATTTCCTTATTCAGATCATCAATCCACTGTTTATGCAGTTGCTCATGGAGCCGTTTGAGCCGCTCCTCTTCCATGCGGATTGATGAGGCTTTTTCAAGATCATGGAGCTTTATATACAGATTTTTTTCTTTCGTAAATCTCTGGATATCCGTTTCGAGTTCCTTCAATTCACGGGGAGGGGTGTATCTCTTCAGCTTGATCCGTGAACCCGTCTCATCAATAACATCGATTGCTTTGTCCGGCAGGTATCGGTCGGAGATATATCTGTCCGACAACCGTGCAGCAATCTCGATAGCCGAATCATGTATCCTGACCTTGTGGAATGATTCATACCTCGGTTTGAGCCCTTTGAGGATGCTGATCGTGTTTTCCAAATTCGGCGCCTGTACGTGTATCGGCTGGAACCTGCGTTCAAGTGCACCGTCCTTTTCGATATGTTTCCGGTATTCGTCGGGGGTTGTGGCACCGATGCACTGGATCTCCCCCCGTGAGAGGGCGGGTTTCAGCATGCTTGACGCATCGACAGAACCTTCCGCAGCGCCCGCACCTATCAGGGTATGCAATTCATCAATAAAGAGCATGACATTGTCTGACTGGATGATTTCCTTCATGACAATCTTGAGCCTCTCTTCGAACTGTCCTCTGTACTTTGTTCCTGCTATGAGTGCTCCGAGATCAAGCGATATGATGCGCTTTCCAAGAAGGCCGTCAGGGATATCGCCCGAAACAATCTTCTGGGCCAGGCCTTCAACGATGGCCGTTTTCCCGACGCCGGGTTCCCCGATAATCACTGGGTTGTTTTTTATCCTTCTGCCGAGTATCTGGACAAGCCGCTCGATCTCGTCTTCCCTGCATATGACGGGGTCGAGTTTCCCTTCTTTTGCGAGCAGGGTCAAATCCCTTCCGAATTCATCAAGAGCGGGGGTGGAGCTTTTCTTATCTTTTACCTGGGAATGCGCGCGTATGGAAAAATTAATGGTAAGCTGCCTTGCACCCAGCAGGTTTGCTCCAAAACTCCTCAGGATCTTGCCGCCTATGCCTTCCTCCTCGCGGATCAGGCCTAGGAAAATGTGCTCACTCCCGATGTAGCTGTGACCAAGGAGGCGGGCTTCCTCGACAGCGAGTTCAAGGACTTTTTTTGCCCGGGGAGTGAAGGGAATATCCCCGAACGTCATGAGGTTTGTCCCCTGAGGGAGATTCCTTTCGACTTCCATACGAATTTCCTCGGGAGTAATTCCGATTCTCTTCAGGATTGCTATCGGCAAGCCGTCATCTTCTTTCAAAACTGCCAGCAGAAGGTGCTCGGTTCCAAGATAATCATTCTGCCGTTTCTCGGCTTCTTCCTTTGCGTAGATGATTACCTTCCTTCCGCGCTCTGTGAACTTTTCGAACATTTTTCTTTAAAATCCTTTATTTGATGATACTTCTTTTACCCCTGAAAGTCAACTCAACAAATCACTGAATAATGCGGTTATCAGCTTCCTCTATCGCATAAAATCATGATAAGATGTGTGGTAAAAGAGAAGGGCAGGAGGGAGCAGAAATCAGCCAAAAAAAAGCTCAGAAAAAAAGACTCACAGGGAATGTTCGAACTGCTCAGAAGCCATCTCATATGGGTGAAAAGAACATATGCAGGAATGTATCGTGCCGTTTGAGAAAGGCAGGATGCAGGGGGTTCGAAGGATGTCCCGGATTTATGTCAAAGTGACAGAGGTCATCACATGAGTATGGTATAATATTTTTTGATTTTTTTTACATCACAGTTGGGGAGTCGTCCAGTGGCAGGACGGCAGACTCTGGATCTGCTTACAGGGGTTCGAATCCTCTCTCCCCAGCCAAAAGATATACAATAGTTGAAAGTTTAAAGGTAAAAGATCAAAAGTTCTTCCACACTAAGCTCAAAACTTTAGATTCTCAACTTTCTGATGTATGGTCCCATCGTCTAGAGGCCTAGGACGTGGCCCTCTCAAGGCTAAAACACGGGTTCGAATCCCGTTGGGACCGCCAATACCAAGGGTTTAGAAGGTTTCTTGTTATGGCCTTGGAAAGGCTAAATCATTTTTCACAATGAAGTATTGTGGAGGGAAATATCGATAAGATGAGCGGGCAAAAATATTGAGGCAGAATTAACAATTATTGTCGCGATTACGCATCTTCAGGATTTTCAAACTATTATCAGCTTCATCATCAAAGTCACACATCTGGTTTTATGCATTCATTGATTGGTTCAACTGGAAATAAATGATTTTTTGAAATAAAAAGGGCGAGCCTAAATCTCGCCCTTTTCTAAATATCTGCTTTAGTTTTCCAATAAATCTAAATCCATCAATTGATTGTGAGATTATTATCTTGTCTGCTTTACAGTCAGAAATTTCTCCTCTATTCCAAAGGGATCGTTAATTATGACTTTTTGGTCAAAATGGAGTTTCTTTTTACCCCTCTCATCGACATACTTATTCAGTTCAAGATTAACAATAAGGGGAACCTCAACTCCGGCTTTTGTAAGTGCCTGCCTGAGCAACGCTTCAGACTTTGTTGCTAATGCAACAGAATCACCGAGGATCCGTAATGCCTCTGTAGGATTATGGAAACCGACAGAGTTCTCTGCCCCGATGAAATTAGTCCGGTAAAAGGCCTCCTCATATAAGTCTTTTGCTTTATCATAAAAAGCCTTATCTATGTTTTTCCCATTAACTTGCGCATCATGTACTTTCTCGATGAGTTTTGCTGCGGTAGCGGTTGCATATCCGGCCCTGATCATCAGAGATGCAGTCCTGTCCTGAATCGCCGTAACCTGATCTTTCAGCCATTCCTTGCTTTCTGCATGACACTGCATGCATGCTTTCAGATCATTCTTCAGGGGACTGGTTACCCTGTGGTCAGAGACCTTGTATGCACCTACCTTTGTATACGGCATATGACAATCGGCGCATGCTGCTCCTGCCTTCCAGTGGACACTGTTATTGGAGAAGAGCTCGAATTCAGGGTGGCGGATAAAAGCCATTTTATATCCGGTGACTTTCTGTGTCCACTCACCGACCGACTTGTCGCTGCGGATCTGCTTGATAATATTTTCAATAGAGATATTTCCCCACGTACTCCCCTGCCATGGGAAGTAGATGCCGACCGATCTCTTATCCTGATCTTTAATGATGTCATAGGTAACGTGGCACTGTGCACAGACAAGACTCCTCATATTCTGCCGGGTCATCTTCTCGGGTTTGACCCCCATCATTTCTAATGCATTTGTCAGGGTCATCGCTCTGGATATTTTTAGTGCCATGCCATTGTTGTCGTGGCAATCTATACATGCAACGCCAAGTTCCTGGTATTCTTTGGGAATCCTTGCATGGACTTCTTTCCATGGTGTGTAGTAATACGCTGGACCCATTTCCTTTTCCAATTTCGTTGCATAAGGAGTTTTGCAGGTGAGACAGACTCCTCCAGCCCCTATCCTCTCAGGTGAGATTAAGAGCTGATCTTTTATCATATATGCATGCCCGCGCGGTTCATTGTATTCAACACCAAATCCCCACCCATTGAATAAAAGGGCGAGATAAGGGAATTCCGAAAGCTTGTCGTACGTAATGCCGTCGGTATCGAACCCGCGTTTGTATTTGCTCTTTCCAGGGGCTGTCGGTTCCTCTGTCTTTTTCCAGAGCTCATAATGAATCGGATATGCCTTGCCCCAGTTTGCCGGATCCATATCTCCGTCAGCAATCTTTACTGCACGCACCGGCTCTGTCCTGGGAGGCTGACAGGCATAGAAAGAAAAGATGCCAATTAAAACACTGACTATAAAAATATACTTTTTCATCGCCCTTCTCCTTTCATAATGTCTCAATCGTTTCGGTCATCTTATGGGTCAAACCCCTGTGACACTTCCAGCATATCCTCTCCTGATCTATCATCATAACTGCAGTTTCATGGCATCTGATACAGTTCTCCTGCAAAACTTTTATGCCGTGTGATGAGAGGATGATCTGTTCCGGCACGTTACCGGAATGAAAAACAACAACATCCTTGAACCCGTCAATCGCCTTCCAGACATAATGGGCGGCCAGATTGTTGTTCGGCAGATGACAGTCGGCACATGTGGCTCTCCTGTGAGCGCCTGCATGAAACCATGCTTCATATTCAGCTTCCATGACGTGGCATGAAACGCAGAAACCCGGTGTATCAGATTTGGCAAGAAGCTTTGGCGGTCCCAATAATATGAAAAACAAAACAAAAAAACCGGCAACCAATAGGACAACTACAGAGATTCCAATATTCCTTTTTTTGTGGTTGCTCATGGTCTGTATTCCCTCCTTTCTTTATGCTTATTGATACCAACCTGCTATTTTATATACAACATATGTCCATTTCTCCTCTTTGTCAATCCTTATCCCAGGACTGGCCGACGATCATACACCCTGTACTTTTTGCTGTTTGCTCACGTTGATAATAAAAATAATGTTTTTCCTTCTGCTAAATATCTACAAATAAATTTTTCTCTTAAACAACCTTATCAAAACAAAAAGGCAATGTCCTTGCCCTCAGTCAAGAAAAGGTTTTAATTGCTATTTCTGTAAATAGTGTTAGCATCCTGTTTATATTGGCTGGAAGTGCATACTTTGTCCAGATATTTGCATCAGGGATAGTTTGCTGCAGACTCTTAGATCCTTCATCAAAGACGCACTATGTATCTTTTGGTGGATGTGAAACATTCAAACTGAAATTCCCATTTTTTTTGCGAATTTGGTATGTATCAATTCTGAGAAAGTAGGTTCTCTCCAAAAAACGAGTCACCCGTCAAGTATCAAATGACGCATAAAAACTGTCAAATTTTGCTATTTATTTAACCCCATCAAGTTCATTTTCTGTCATAACATATTGATATTATTGAGTTCTTTAATGGCAAGTTAATTGCATCAATTGTGGAGATGCCTTTCGTCAGCTGAGAAATGATAATAATCGGTAGCACGTAAGGGCTACTAAATAACGAAAAAGGAGATTTATATGAAAGCGTATTGCTTTGTAGCTGACTCTCTTGAGGACATAGATGCCCGTGTCTCGGAGACCATGAACAATGGGCATAGTCCAACTTTAGGAATTGTCTTTGCCTCGCCCAAGCTTGGCGTGGATCGACTCAGTGAGGTGCTCGGGAAATATACTATACCATTCCTTGGTGCGAGTACTGACGGTGAAATCATTGCGAACGGAAACGGAAAGATTGTGCATGAAGGAACTGCTGTAGTATCGCTGATAACTTGTGACAGGAAGGTTTTTAAGGTGCGATTATTTAATGCGGGAGAAACGAAGTCTTTTGATGTTGGCAAGGATGTAGGGATTTGGGGAGCATCGCAGTTTGCAAAACCCAGTTTCATCCTTGTATCCGGTGGCCTTCACGCCGATGGTGAAGAAATCGTGAAAGGTATTCAATCCATCACTGGGCAAGATACTCCCATTTTCGGTGGGCTTGCCGGGGATGATAAGGCATTCAAAAACACCTTTGTCTGTACAAATGGTGAATATTCTAATAACGGTGTTGTGGCGCTCGTCCTTGACGGAGATAGCATCGAGCTTGGCGGAATGGCCTCAAGCGGGTGGATCGGTATAGGTGCGGAAAAGAGAATTACAAAAGCTGAGGGTAATGTGGTATATACCATTGATAACGAATCAGCACTAGAAGTTTACAAGAAATATCTGAACATAACTGACGATGATCTTCCTCAAATAGGAGTGGACTATCCCTTACTGCTCATGAGGGATGACGGGTCTTCTGTACTGAGGGCGGTTATGGATGTGGACAGAAGTTCTGGGGCACTTATATTTGCCGGAACAGTTCCGGAGAATTCGTATGTAAGATTTTCCAGCTCTTCAGGGTTCGATGTTATCGAGCATGTCAAGAATGATATTGAAACATATGGCAGCGTATTTCCTGAAGCGGATCACCTTATCCTATTCTCTTGTATGGCACGCCATCTTGCCCTCGGTCCGATGGTGGACGAGGAAATTCTCGCTGCCCATACGAAATGGAATGCCCCCCTCGTAGGCTTCTTTACCTACGGGGAGATTGGGAAAAACTTATCGGGAAGGTGCGATTTTTACAATGAAACCTTTACGTTGGCTGCCCTGAGGGAAAAAGCCAAATAGCAATGCTTCCACCTTCCACATCTCACCGTATAGCACGGATTGATCATCTTACGGCTCAGAAGACCCTGAGTGAGAAGGATAGAGCTGAGATCAGAGCTTTGTTTCGGCAGGCGGAAAAAGAATGGGAAGTGTCGGAATTCAAATATAACAGGGCAATGAAGGATAAGCATGTCCTCTCCTCACTTCTCACAAAAACCTCCGAGGATCTTAAACACTCCCTTGAAGCCGAAAAGAAATTCATCGCTTCCATGAGTCACGAAATACGGACCCCACTCAATTCAATCATCGGCTTCATCGAACTCATGAAGACAACACAACTCACAGACGAACAAAAAGATTATCTTAACAATGCATTAGTAAGCGCAGATCACCTCACCTCCCTCATCAGCAACATACTTGATGTGTCGAAGATCGAAGCTGGTCAAATGGAGGCGTTGGAAGACGAGTTCTCCCTTGAAGACATTCTCATGGACTGTCTTGTCATCATATCAGGACGAGTAAAAGAAGGCGTTATGTTGCTTCACGAACTTGCAGAGTTAGACTACTTTGTAATTGGCGACCCCATCCACATCAAGCAAGTCTTCGTCAATTTACTGGGAAACGCTGCGAAGTTTACAGAAAAAGGACACATCAAGCTTTCGCTGAGTAAACCCAAAGATCTTGACAAAGACAAAGTAAATGTCACTATTCGCGTGGAAGATACCGGGATTGGTATAAAAAGTACTTATGCAAGAAGAATCTTCTCACCTTTTTCACAAGTGCATGAATCAAAGTCCGGAGGCACAGGTCTGGGGCTCTATTTGTCAAAAGGTTTCATAAGAATGATGGAAGGAGACATTCAACTTGAAAGTACTTTTGGCGTGGGTACTACTTTCATCGTTGATTTGACCCTGAGACGAGGCAATACTAAAGACACTAAATTTGCCTTTAATGACAAGACCATAATCATCGTAGAGGATGATGAGGAACTCCGCAATGATCTGAAACAGAAGCTCTGGATAAGGGGAGCGAACGTCCTGATTCCAGAATTTACACGGACGACAGATATCTTAGCCTTTTGCACTTCTGCAGGTACTGCAGCTAACCTCATGATTTTGAACCTCGATATCTTTAATGACTTATCCTTAGACCTCTCAGCCCTACTCAAAAATGAAATGCCTGATATGAGTATTCTAGGGATTACTTATGTCAGTGGCTTAACACGTGCCAAGGGCCTTGATGCGGTACTACAGAAACCTTTCACGTATTACAAACTCGCCAAATTGGCTAGTAATCTTACCTCTAGAAATGAATTATTGCAAAGTTCAGGTAACCTAGAAAGCATGAAGGTGCTTCTCGTTGAAGATGTGGAAATGAACGCGCTGCTCATGGAAGCCATGTTAGACAAATTGTTTAACGTCCATATCGATGTGGCGAGAGACGGTCTCGAGGCTGTGGAGAAGGTTGCCGGAAACAGCTATGACATTATCTTCATGGACATCCAGATGCCGAATATGGATGGCATAACCGCGACACAGAAGATCAGAGAAAAAGGTGCGAAAATCCCTATCGTTGCCTTAACCGCAGATGCTTTCTCCGACAGCATAGAATTGGCTATGAAAGCTGGCATGGATGACTATATCACAAAACCTATTGATAAAGATCATATCGAGAGAGTCCTTTTCAAATACGCCCCTGAACAAGAAAAAATACAAGCCGCTGGCTGAGAAATCAAAAATAAAGTAAGACAATCAAAAAAATACAAGGAGACGGAAAGAAGAACCAAGAAATCATTTGCAAAAAGCTTTCCAAAATCCTTCTCTGAAAAAACTGATTCATATATCACAATCATAATAGTTATGTAGGCCTCAATTGAAGAGGACGGTCGCAGTTTCCGGTTCAAAGTAACTTTTACTTTGAACTTTGAAACATGACATTTTTTGTTAGTGTGACTATTCTTTCCTGCCTCCTGATAACCGCCGCTAATATTCTCAAGAGAAGAAACGACTGTAAACCCTCATAATTAATTGATATAAAACGATATTTATTCCTTAACTCATCCAATAATTTATGGCACGCAATTTGAAAGTGGTAAATCCGTCGATAAAAAGTGAAAACAGCCCAAAGAATAAACACAAAGAATTTAATGATTTTAAGGAGCTATAAAAAATATCTATCAAAAAAAGGAGATGTCTTATGAAAAGACTAGCATTCTTCTCGCTTGTAGTCCTTTATCTAATTTCATGCTTTGCTGCTGTCGGTAACGCATTTACCGACCTAACAGAGTTGAGTATTGAGGAACTGATTAACCTTCAGATAACCTCTGTTGCCAAAAAGCCGCAGAACCTATTTGATGCGCCCTCTGCGATATTCGTTATTACCCACGAGGATATCAGGCGCTCAGGTGCCACGAGCATTCCCGAGCTACTCCGCATGGTTCCTGGACTTGAAGTTGCCCGTATTGATGCTAGTAAATGGGCAATCTCATCCCGTGGATTCAACGGGCGTTTCGCGGATAAGCTCCTTGTGCTTATGGACGGACGCAGCGTTTATAGTCCCTTATTTTCAGGCGTCTTCTGGGATCTACAGGATACCATGCTTGAAGATATTGACCGTATCGAAATCATTCGTGGCCCCGGTGCATCACTCTGGGGATCCAATGCAGTGAATGGGGTTATCAATATTATTACAAAGAAAGCTCAGGATACCCAAGGCGGATTGGCAAACGGCGGGATTGGAACCGAAGAGCGATATTTTGGCAATATGCGGTATGGGGCAAAAATAGGAGATGACATATACGCCAGGGTATACGCGAAATATTTAAACCGAGACGATTCCGTTTTCCCGTCCGGGGTTGACGCAGCAGATTCCTGGTACGCGCTGCGTGGAGGGTTTCGTCTCGATTTCGAGAAATCCAGAGAAAATACCTATACGTTCCAAGGAGATATATATAGCGGAAAAGTTGGTCAGACCGTTACTGTTGCGAGTCTTGTGCATCCTTATTTGAAGACGTTTGATCAAAAAACTAGTCTGTCAGGCGGAAATGTCCTATTCAGGTGGGAACATATTTTTTCTGAGGATTCAAACACTATGGATGTGCAGGTCTATTATGACAGGACCGAGAGGGATGACAGTACCGTTAAGGAAGATCGTGATACCTTTGATATTGACCTGCAGCATCGCTTTTCACTCGGTGAGCGGCAGGAGATAACCTGGGGCGTTGGCTACCGTATAACTAAAGACCATCTCAAGAATAACTTCACTGTTTCTTTTGAGCCGGACAGTAAGACAGACGATCTCGTTAGCGCATTCATACAGGATGAGATAACTCTTATAAAGAACATTCTTCAACTGACTGTCGGTTCAAAATTCGAGCATAACGATTACACAGGCTTCGAAATACAGCCATCCATGCGCGTGCTCTGGAAACCACACAACGACCACGCATTATGGGGAGCGGTATCGAGGGCAGTGAGAACGCCTTCGCGCGCTGATCACTATGTAATCGCCAATTCTGCTGCACCGACCTGTCAGGCATGTCATCAAAACCCTTCCGCAGAACTTTTACCGGGAATCGTGCGATTTACCGGGAACACAGATTTTGACTCCGAGGAAGTTCTTGCGTACGAAATTGGCTATCGCACACAGGTAAAAGAGCAGCTATCAGTTGACATTGCAATGTTCTATAACGATTTTACCAAAGACAGAGCTGCTGGAGCGCAGGCGCCCTTTCTAGAAACATCACCACTTCCTCCCCACCTTGTGTTCCCTTACAGCGCAGAAAACGCAGATAAGTGGAGGGTGTATGGAGTTGAGATAGCAACAGACTGGAAGCCTGTGGACTGGTGGCGCATTCAGGGCTCATATACCTATCTTGAAATGAAACTACGCACTGATTCAAAAGATCCGACAGCAGAGTTGCAGGAAGGGCAAAATCCTCACCATCAGATATCCTTGCGTTCCTTGACAGATCTTGGTAGGCATATTGAATTGGACCTATGGTTCCGATACGTCGACGATCTTCCTGATGACGGCGTAGGCAATTATGCGACCATAGACGCCCGCCTTGGATGGCGGCCCGTGAGGAATCTCGAGCTATCCCTGGTAGGTCAGAATCTGTTTGACAACCAACACCCGGAAAAGGGATCAGAACAGGTTTTTGCATCTTCAGTAACGGAAGTTGAACGCAGTGTTTACGGAAAGATTACCTGGGAATTCTAACAAACGGTAGGAAAGGAATGAAAACAGACATGGGATACCGACAAAGCAATTCCTCAAGAATGTTGTTTCTCATCACAGCGCTGGTTGTAATGGTATGCATAACGGTGACCAACGTGCAGAAGGGATATGCTAATACCCAAGAGTATGACGTGAAGGCTGCTTTTCTTTTCAATTTTGTCAAATTTGTCGATTGGCCGGAAGACGTTTTTCAGAGTTCTACATCGCCTTTCATCATCAGTATCCTTGGCACGGATTCGTTTGGAAAAGCACTGGATTCCTTCAAGGGCAAGACCATCAATGGCAGAAATCTCGTAATTAAGCGTGCTGACTCACTGAATGAACTTGAGAGAAGCCATGTCATTTTCATTTGTGCTTCCGAAAGAGAGAATCTCTCTCAGATCTTAGGGACAGCCGAAAAGTGGCACGCCCTGACAGTGGGAGATACGAAAGGTTTTATACAGTCTGGCGGCATCATCAACCTCGTGATTATTGACGGAAAGATAGGATTCGAAATTAATGTCGCCGCTGCGGAAAAGGCAGACCTAAAGATAAGCTCTAAGCTGCTGAAACTTGTCAAAGCCCTCTATACCAACTGAGAGGAGAAGAAGAACCATGCGTCTTTTTGGTGACATTTCAATAAAGCACAAACTCATGAGGGTCATTATTGCGTCTTGTGCCATTGCCATGCTCCTGTCATACTTTGCCATTTTGATTTATGAGGCAGCAAGTTTTCATGATGACCTCAAGAAAGAGCTGTCAAGTCTTGCTGAGATCGTGGCGAATAACACTTCTGCTGCAATCATGTTTAATGACCAGAAGGCCGCAGCCGAAACCTTGTCAGGACTGAAGGACAAGACGAATATCGTTGGATCATATATTGTAACTCCCGATGACACACTATTTGCGAAATACGTTGCAGGTAATTTGCACCCTGAGCGTCTGCTATTCCAGCACTTACAGGCTGGTGATCCCATAACAACTACCGGAAGAGCTTGGTCTTTCATGATTAAAGAGCATGACTCATTCTTGAATTTCAATTACGATATGTTTGTCGTTGATGAAATTGTTTCTGACGGGCAGATCCTCGGTACGCTTATCATACAGTCAGACAAGGGACAGTTTATAGCCAGGCTCAAGGGATTTATTTTTGTCTTAACATTAATCATGATGTTGACCTTCCTAAGTGCCTATCTCGTGTCATCAAGACTTCAAAAGATTATTACAGATCCTATCTTCGATTTGTCGAAAAAGATGAAGAAGATTTCGCAAGATAAAGACTATTCGGTCAGGGCTCGGAAGAGTAGCACTGACGAGGTCGGTTCTCTCATCGATGGGTTCAACGATATGCTGCATCAAATACAAGTTCGCGATAAAGAGCTTGGAAAGCACAGAGAACAACTTGAAGAGTTGGTTGCTGTCAGGACAGAGGAATTATCAAAAGCAAACCAAAGCCTTCAGAACACTGTGGAACAGCTCCAGGAGGCAAAGGAAGTTGCTGAGGCCGCCAGCAAGGCAAAATCGCAATTTCTCGCCAATATGAGCCACGAAATACGAACTCCCCTTAACGGAGTCCTGGGAATGACGGATTTACTTTTGAACAGTGCAGTAACGGAAAAGCAGCGAAGATTTGCTGAGACCATACGACTCTCCGGTCAAACGCTGCTGAATGTCATCAATGACATTTTGGACTTCTCGAAAATAGAGGCAGGGAAACTGGAGCTGGCAGCTATTGATTTCAATCTTCGTGAAACAATTGAGGATGTTGTGAGTATTCTTGCTACTATGGCTCAGGGGAAGAATATTGAAATGATCTCTAATATCCACCCTGATGTCCCAATGGATATCAAAGGCGACCCGGGGAGGCTGAGCCAGATTCTCAGTAATCTTGTCAGCAATGCCATCAAGTTTACGGAAAAGGGGGAAATCGAGGTAAAAGTCAGCGCCAGTGACATAGATGAGGAAATGCTATTATTGCGTTTCGAGGTCAGGGACACGGGAATTGGGATATCTCTGGAAGCCTGCAAAATAATATTTGATGCCTTCGCCCAGGAAGATGAATCCACGACACGCAAATACGGCGGGACAGGTCTCGGCCTTGCAATTTCGAAGCAATTGGTTGAGATGATGGGTGGACAGATTGGTGTCGAAAGCCAACCCGGGGAAGGTTCACGGTTCTGGTTTACCGTAAGACTTCAGAAGCAAGTACAGGACGAAAGTGCATCATCGACTCAGTTTTATGACCTCAGAGGGGTCAAAATACTCATTGTTGACGACAACAATACAAACCGAAGCATTCTCCATGATCAGATCATTGCATGGGGAATGAGCAATGGAAGTGCAGAAAATGGGCAGAAAGCGCTGGAGCTGCTCACCAATGCAGCAAAACGGGGTGAACCATATGACCTGGCTGTTGTGGACATGAACATGCCAGGGATGAATGGCATTGAGCTTGCCCGGGCAATTAAGAATGACCCTCTCATAGCCTCTGTTCGGCTGATTATGCTCACATCGGTGGGCTACTTCGGTGATTATAATGATGCCTTGAATTCCGGCTTTCTCTCGTATTTAACAAAACCCGTACGCCAGTCGCAATTGTATAACTGTCTGCTGAATGTGATGAACGAACCTACCGAAATCAGATTACAGGCCAAGAGTGAACAAGTCGAAAAGGGTAAGAAGTGTTCGATATTTCATGGGAATATTCTTCTCGCAGAGGACAACCCGGTTAATCAAGAAGTAACAAGAGGCTTTCTTGAAAGTCTCGGCTGTCATGTTGATGTTGTGAATAACGGCATTGAAGCTATTGAGGCGCTCAGCAAGAAATGGTATGACCTGCTTTTTATGGATTGCCAGATGCCGGAGATGGATGGATTCGAGGCCACCAGGGTTATCAGAGAACAGGAAAGAAATGATAATGCACGCCGAGTGCCCATCATTGCTTTAACTGCCCATGCCTTGGAAGGTGACCGTGAAGCGTGTCTCACGGCAGAAATGGACGACTATCTGGCAAAGCCCTTTACCCTTGAACAGTTGCACGAAAAACTTGAACGATGGATACGGGAGGACTTGCAGGCAACAGCGCTTGATCAGATGATATTGGAGAATATCCGTGCTCTTCAAAAGGAAGGAGAACCTTCTCTCATCGAGAAGATTATTGCTATATATCTGCAGACAACACCCAAGCTGCTCCAGGAACTCAGACAGGCAATTGATACCTCTGATGCAGATGCAATGAGAAAGGTAGCGCACAGTCTTAAATCAAGCAGCGCAAACGTAGGTGCAGTAAAGCTTTCAGAACTATGCAAGGAGGTTGAAACGTTAGGAAAGGCCGGTTTAATAAAGGGTGCGGGGATGGTTGTGGCAAACATAGAGCGTGAGTATCAGCAGGTTGAAAAATCACTGATGTTAGAGATGCAGGGGAGACCGATATGATATCTACACAAAAGCAGAAAGAAAACCCTGTTGTACTGATCGTTGATGACGATGAAATGATGAGGATGCTGGAGCGTAATTCTCTGGAGCAGGCAGGATTTACTGTTGAGGAAGCTGCGGACGGTGAAGAAGGATTAATTACCTTTCAAAATATCCGTCCCGATATCATCCTTCTTGATGTGATGATGTCTGGGAAGGACGGGTTTACCATCTGTCAGGAGATCCGGGCAATGCCCGAGGGCGATAACATCCCTATTGTAATTATTACCGGCCTCGATGATCTGGAATCTATTAATCGTGCATATGAAGTTAAGGCAACCGATTTTCTCCTGAAGCCCATCAACTGGACGGTATTAGGTCATCATGTGAGGTATATGTTGAGGGCAAGCCAGGCGTTCTCTCATTTGAAAGATAGTGAGGCAAGAAATAAGGCCCTTCTTAACGCAATACCCGATTTAATGTTTCGGATAGATAAAAGCGGTATCATTCTTGAGTGCAAGGGATCAAAACAAATTCCATTCATTCGCCCCCCGCAAGAGTTTATAGGGAAGAGATTGGATGAAGTTATGCCATTTGATGTTGCGCAGAAGGCCATGCACGAGATTAGTGTAGCCTTAGAAGTTGGAAACGTGCAAATCTTTGAGTATGAACTCAGCATAGACAATACCCTGCATTATTTTGAAGCGAGGATTGTGCAGAGTAGAGAAGATGAGGTGCTTGCGATTATCAGGGATATCAGCGATCGCAAAAATGCCGAAAAACAGGTTGTCCAATTAGCCTATTACGATCACTTGACGGGGCTACCTAACCGGGTACTATTCAAGGATAGGCTGCAGCAGGCTCAACAAAGGGCAATGCGCGATAAAAAACAGGTAGCCATCCTTTTTCTGGACATTGACCGATTCAAGAACATCAATGATACCCTTGGCCACAATATCGGTGACATGCTCCTGCAAAGTGTTGCTGACCGGTTAAAAACAGCTCTGCGGAAAACAGACTGCGTTACACGTGACAAAAAAGAACGGGCGAAAACTACGTTTGCACGAATTGGCGGAGACGAGTTTACGATTCTGATTACCGATGTCAGCAGCACACAGCATATCCTTATGGTCGCAAACCGTTTGCTGAATAGTATCAGAAGACCGTTTATCCTTGGATCGCACGAAGTCTATATCACAGCGAGTATCGGTATTGCCATATTTCCGACAGACAGTGAAGATGCTGACACCCTCATGAAATATGCCGACACCGCCATGTATCATGCAAAAGACTTGGGAAGAAACAATGTCCAGTTTTATACGGAATCCATGAATGATGCAGCAGTTGAGCGGTTCAACACGGAGAATCAGTTGCGAAAGGCATTAAATAATGATGAATTTCTCCTACATTACCAACCCCTGGTGAATATCGAAAAAAGGACAATTATCGGCGTTGAAGCACTTGTGCGCTGGATGCACCCAGAAAAGGGCCTGTTATATCCTGGCGCCTTTATTCCCCTCGCAGAGGAGACATCGATCATTGTGCCGATTGGAGACTGGGTGCTCAATAGAGCATGTTTGCAGATGAAGACATGGATTGGACGCGGACTACCCGTTGAGCGCATAAGCATTAACATCTCAAATATACAATTCAGCCAGAATGATTTTCACGAAAAGATAGCGAATACCCTTAATCAGACAGGCTTAGATCCCCGTCAACTCGAAATCGAAATCACAGAGAGCTGTATGATGGAGAACGTTGATAAGACCATCTTTATTTTCCAGGAACTCAGGGATCTGGGGATAAACCTTTCCATTGATGATTTTGGTACAGGATATTCTTCCCTTAGTTATTTGAAACGATTGCCTATCAATTGCTTGAAAATCGATAGGTCATTTATAAGGGATATTGGATCCAGCCGTGATTCAATGTCCATTGTTAAAGCAATCATTGCTATGGCTCACAATTTGGATATTAAGGTCACTGCCGAAGGGGTAGAGACGGAAGAACAATATTTGATTTTACGGGAATGCGCATGTGACCTTATGCAGGGCTACTATTTTTGCAGAGCTCTATCTGGGGGACTCCTTTGTGGAAAAATCACATGATGTTCATTCTAGATGCTCCAGTCTGAAAGGAGCAATGACTCAATCTAATATTATAAAGTCGATTTGTTCGTAGTAACACAGAGCTTATTTCAGGTCATACAGAATCACCAGTAATCGGGAGTAGGGTTGCCGTTCAAAGGCGCTCTGGAACGCTGTGCGTCTTTTGTACCATAAGACACATGCCATTTTTCTCAATAGCACCAGCACCTATTATTGACTATAGAGGTAGGAAGAAAATCATTGATTTACCATAGAAACGAACAAGAATGGCAAATAATGCAAAAAAAAATGATAACCATTATGGCACCTGCAGCAACAAGCCAAGATTCATATCTATCCTTTTGCATGGTCTCTATATTACTATTTGCGCTCAACATCAGTTCCAATTTCTGCTCCGACTATACTGTTGAAGATATTCTCTACAATATAGAAAAGTGATGATTTGCGAGAAAGTGACGAACATCACAGCAAATGCCGCTCAGAAACCATAGGATGTCAATATGGAAGATGAAATGGAGAATGAAGGAACTTTTAAATCAGTTGACAGTGCGCAAGGGGATAATAACATTCGAGGTGACCTTCCCGATTGGTATATCGATTATCTTGCCCGTTGTTGCGAGCGGGAAGAGAACCTGACGGAATGTTCTGGATTTTGATAATCACCTCCTTGGCGAGGCCCTAGGGTGACTTGAGGCCTTTTCCTTCTCCTGCAAATCTTTTTCTCATCAACGGGGGCTTGGTTATCCAGGCCCCTCTTTGTTTTGTACTACTTCTTGACCTTACCCCGAATTGATGGACACACCTAAAGATTTGTAAGGTGGACAGAGGAGGTGTGTGAATGGGGAAAGAGGATAAGCGCCGCCATTTGCTCGGTGAGTTCAAGAGAGACGCTGTACAGCTAGTCACGGAAAAGGGAATGCCAGTAGGCAAGGTAGCTCGGGATCTTGATATCCATCCGAATCTGCTTCATTTGTGGGGAGGAGGGAATTTCTGAAAGATGGTGAGAAGGCCTTTACAGGTAAGGGATGTGTTAAGCCGGAGAACGCAGAAATCAGGAAGCTTCGGAAGGAATTAGAACGGGCGAGGGAAGAGAGGGAATATTTAAAAAAAACCTGGCCTTACGAGTTCCAAACTGAACGTGAAGTATGAGTTATGGAAGAGACACAGAGAACCGAGGAGGTGAAGCATGTGCGAAGTACTCAGGTATCCAGAAGTGGTTATTATGCGTGGAGACCGTCTGCCGACATCGTCAAAGGCCAATGAGGATGTTGCAACGCATACGGAAAGTTCACTGTCAGAATAGAAGGCTTTATGGAATCCGCGGATATTGCGGCGGACTGAATGCCGATGAACCACTGTCAGATAGGGAAATTCGTCGAGGCGGTTGATCATGATGAGAACCATTCCATAATGCGGGCAGATGTAAAGAAGAAAGGCGATTCAGGCGGACCACCGATTCACGGCATAACTATGCCTTGGCTGCGAACTTTGCTGATTTACCATTGACGGACAGAGGGGGTATGGGCCTCCGATATGACATATGTCCAGACATCAGAAGGATGGCTTTACGTGGCAGCAGTGATGAATGTGCAAAGCAGAAAGATCATTGGATTGACCATGAGCGATAAACTCTCACAGGATTTGGCTTCTGCAGCACTGAAGGATGCAGTTGGCAGACAAAGCCCTTCTGAAGGATTAATTCACCATTCTGATCGAGGTAGGCAGTATGCAAGCTATGCTTATCAGGAGCTTCTCGGAGAATACGGCGTTGCCCGGAGCATGAGCAGAAGTGGCAATTGCTACGATAACGCTTATATGGAGTCGTTCTTTGGGACTCTCAAGACGGAATTGGTCCATGGTGAGCGTTACCGTTCAAGGCTGGAAGCGAGGCTTAGTATTTTTGAGTATGTAGAAGTGTTCTATAATCGTCAGAGGAGGCATTCTGCCTTAGGGTACAGGAGTCCAGAGCAGTATGAAAAACTCCTTAATGAAACTTAACTACGTGTCCACTTTTTCGGGGCAGGCTCACCTACTACTTCAACAGTCTTGAGATTTTTCAGATATTGAGGATGACTTCATCAAATGTGCACAACGGATAATTTTTGTTTCACGCGAAGTATGTTTGTAAATATTGAAATAATTCGAGCCGTAAAGATTAAAAAATCCTAATTGAATGATGGTATTGTCGCATCTACAAGACACCATTGTAAGGCCCGTGAAAACATTTCATCTTAGTGTGCTTTATGTACGTTACATCATCATTGTTCCATGCTAACATACTTGCTATCTTTTATCTTTTCCTGTGCTTCTGCCTTGGTGATTGCTTTTATGCTGGCGCAAGTAAAACTATAGCCAATCAAAAAATATGACTGCCTGTTAGGAGTGACAATAAACTTTAGCGAGTCTTCCTTCCAGCAATCTACACCATAATCAAAAGGCAAAGAAGAAAAAAGACAACATTCCGATCACGATTAGGCAGGTCTTAATCATTTTGATATTCATTTCCTCTATTTCTTCTCACTTCTGTTTAATCTCTCTATAAAATCTGGGTCCATAGTGAAATCCTTAATCATAGCTAATAAAGCCTCGTCGATAGCAATTTTCCATGGAGAAAAATCACTGAAAGCTTTTAATTTCATGTTTGCAAATCCATTGTAGGATTTTGAAAGAACATTACCAGACGCTGAAGAAGTCACAGTTATATCAACTTTAACAACGGCCAATATCTCAAAAGAAGAAAAGGAAGGAAATGTTCTGTCGCGGAAATCGATCCAATATTTTTTTATAATACTGCCGTCAATGATGGCGTTCAATTTACTAATATCTTCTTGTCTGGAGGTAACTTTGTGACCGTTTCTCTTTAGCTCATTGATAATGGCTTCTCTGACTATGTCAGTTAACTTCGATCAGTTTTTATTCATACGGGCCCTCATTTTTGATACTACGCTCTCATCACCAAAGATTTCTTTAACAGAACCTCTCTCATCTCTAAAATCTTTAACCATAAATGTTTTAGGTTCAATTGCATTTAGTGGACTTCCACCTTGCAATCCTGGTGTTTGGTCCATCACTAGAACCAACGGACCGCAGGACTGAATTATGAGTGTTAAAGATATAAGAAACCCAAAAGAGAATACATTAAGTCTCGTCACACGTTCCTCATTTTAAATAGATAATATTGTTTGCAAGTCTATAAGCGATTTTGCTGAAAGCTTCATCGGTCTGTTCCTTTAGCAACATTGCTCCATCTGCTTTGTATTCATCTAAAGTATGTTCTTCGTCACTGACTATAGCTCATGCTGACTCCAGATAACTTGTTCGTTTTGTAAATCAATCATGTTTGCCTCAGCGCTCACGTGAAGGTAGAGCTTGTCAGTCAACTGAACAACCCTTTTAAGACACAACTCCTTTATTTCAATCCTAATAATTGAGTCAAATCCTTCTGCAATTAACGCCTTATGGTTATCTCCATTTTTAGTATAATTTACTCTTTTGAAAAGATCTGCCTTTGTAAATTGCTCAAGGAAGTAGTTGCCCAGCTGCCTTTCAAATTGGTTTTCACCTAATGCTTGATTGGCACTCTCAGTATTATAACTGTCCGCAGATGATTTTATAGATTATCCGAGACTCCAGCGATGACAAATCCAAGTAGACTAAGCAATGCGGTGCTTGCCACAACTATTGCCGCAGTGCTGCCGAGCATATGCCCTTCTCTCGAATATCTGACATCCAATGCTGAACACGATACGTTTAAAGCGACGACATTATATTTGGACAATTGATCCTTTTTTATATAGACTCTTGGGTGGTGAAGAGGCACAAGATAGGGTGAGTGAAAAAACAAAACACATAAGAGTTATTTGGGCAATAAACTTACACATGATGCACCTATCATTCTTTGCTTCTGAGATGATCCCCATTCATTTCATGCCCTCAACAAAAAACTATCAAATTGTTATTCGCATGTCAAGTAACCTTCTCCATTTGGTTAGGACATAGTCTCGATAAGGACAGATTTATTGGTTTTATTATTAGCTGTGGTTATCTTTTGTCAACAGTTTCCACGTTTGTCGCAATACAGACTTTACTATTAATTTGCTAAAGAAATCCTCGTAATTTATAGGAAACTGATTGTATTTGTTTGAAGACAAAGGTTGTGGTGGTCTCAAAAATTAGCGGCATTAACTTCTATGTGTACTCTTGCCCTCTATCGGAGTCTTGCGAGGTTTTTGTAACAGGGAGAATTGCAACCTGAGAAGAACAATAAAAGGAGTCCGACAGACAGCATAATTATCTAAAGTCCTCCCACTGAAAAATCAGATTCCAAGTTCTGAAGTAACTGAATGAGTCTCTTCCAATTTTTAATGTTATCCTTGAAAATACTTGAATGCTGTCCCAATATCGTCAGGTTTCTCGTTTCTCCTGCTATAACATTGCAGGATGCTACCCTTCCTGTAATATAGATATGTTCATCTCCGAGAAGAAACAGTTCCATCTGAATACTTTTTCCCACTTCTAATGCACGTTGGCTTTCAATAAGCATACCGCCTAAACTTAAATTTTTTGTCCTATATTTCTCATGGAAATACTGTAGCTTCCTTTTCCTGAATGCTGCTGAATCTGACATATAATCTTGTTCCGGTCTTTTTGTAGGCCTCAACTTTTTCCTCTTCCTCTTCACAATTAGTTTCAATAAAAGCAGATATCTCTTTTATCTTTTCATCTGTGAGATCCATAAATTGCATGCCTGCAGTATATATCGGAATAACATTTCCAAGATTGTCTTTCTCAGTTTTCGTTAGAAAAGACCACATTATTTTGCCTTTTACCGTAAAAGACTTGTTTTACGATTCATATTGTCAATAGAGATTGACTACCCACAGACAATTGTTTATCAGTTTTTAATGCTAACCCACCAAGGCTGATGTTGAGTATCCTCACATGTTTGGCCAGCACCATTTTGCCAGTAATTTTGAGAGCATCAACTTTATACCGCTTATGTCGTCTTTCAGCATGCATAGATGTTTTAAGAAATGGAGATTATAATATCTTATCTTAGAACATAGCTAAATGTGAGACTACTTATAAAAAAAATAGGGGCGAGATTTCGATCGTTCCTTTATTACTCCGTTTTTTGGAAAGCATTGACTAATTCAGATATACCAAGGTTCATCAAAAAATCATTCGCATCATCAATTCTGCCTGATCAATATAATATAGTTCTCCGCACCTATTTCCTCTTGTCATGTGGCACAACTACCGTAGCACTGAGTTTATGTGGTCCTGAACAATCTTCAACTGTGACATTGATGATGTAACTTCTCCCTTGAGAGTTACCTGCTCTTTTGCTCCGAAGATTCACGCTTAGCGCATCCGTGATCTGATAGTCTGGCTCAAGAATATTTTCTTCATATATATCCCGGCCTTTCTTATCCATCTCGATTACATTCACAGAGTCTATCTGCATTATCGCAAACGGGCTTGATGAAATGATATTCGAAACATCGATTGTAACGGGAATCATGCGATTATTAGGCGGCCACAGTATTGCTTTCGAGGGCAATATGCTCCCGGTTATGC
>CAVQRT010000024.1:0-6106 GCA_963715195.1 Thermodesulfovibrionales bacterium
GAACAACCATTTTCTTAAGTGCCCTGACACTCTCTTCTGCCTTGAACTCCTGTATATATCCAATAAGGGCGTTCAGTATGACAACCGTGAAGATTACTCCTGAGTCTATATACTCCTTTAAGAAGATTGTTACCACACCTGCAATGAGCAAAATATAGATAAGTGGACTGGTAAACTGGTGAAGGAGTATTTTGATTTTACTTATTTTTTCTTTTTCGGCAAATTTATTCGGCCCGTATTGAGCAAGAAGTTGCTTAGCCTTTTCATCAGTCAGCCCATTATCAGAACTTCCAAGTTTCTGTAAAACTTCCTTAGAACTGAGTTGATACCACTTCATGTCTCACCTCTTCCTTGGAATAATTGATTAAAAGCTATCTTGTCTGGCTTGCTGACCAATTATGAAGATCATGCTTTATAGTTTCTGATGCTGCGGCAATCGTTTGTATTGCTTTATCAACACTACAACCCGAAAAATTTAAAAAGAGAAGCTGCCTCCAATGATGTTGTATGAATTGTACTCTTTCCATAATCAACTAAATCTTAATATCACGTATTAGAATTATTTTCCCCATTCAACGTCGAAGTGTAACACAAGAAGAAGCGACTTCGAGTGGTGTTTTAAAACCGAGACACTTTCTTGGACGATTATTGATCAGAGATTCTATCAGAGTAATCTGTTCATTTGAAATCTTACCAAGGTCAGTTCCCTTTGGTAAATACCATCTAATAAGACCATTGATGTGCTCATTGGTGCCTCGTTCCCATGAGGAATACGGATGAGTAAAATAACACTTCATACCAAGAATAGCAGTAATATCTTCGTGCTGAGCATTCTCAGTTCCATTATTAAGAGTAATCGTTCTCCTCATGTGAGTAGGGAGTGTCACGAGACATCGCCTTGAAAGCATTTTTTCAAAATAAGGATGACTTGCCTCATATTCTTCTCCTCATGATCCCAGATGCCGGTTATCCTTCAGCCGCCTGAATAATTTCTCGATCTCCACTGCAAAGAATACAATAGAAGATAATGCCATCGTAATTGTCAATTCACTGAAAGTTAAGGGCTCTGTCTTGAATATCGGATTTAAGAACGGTACATATATGGTTGCCATCTGTAATGCAAATGTGAGAGCAAAGGCTCCCCAAAGGGGCTTGTTGGTATATAATCCGAGGCTGAAAAGAGATTCCTTTTCTGATCTTATTGCAAGGACATGTCCCATCTGACTGAGACATAGAACAGTAAAAACCATGGTTTGCCAGTTCGTATGCCCTGTTTTTAAAGCCCAGGCCTGAGCAAATATCGATACAAATCCCATGAGGAGACCGACCCAGATAATATGAGCTCCCAGACCGTGGGAGAAAATGCTTTCCTGAGGATGTCTGGGCGGCCTTTTCATGATATTCTTTTCCGCCGGCTCTGCTGCAAGGGCAAGTCCGGGAAGCCCATCGGTTACAAGATTAATCCAGAGTATATGAATCGGCAGCAAAGGGATCGGAAGACCGAGAAAGGGGGCAAGGAAGATAGTCCATATTTCCCCAGAGTTACTGGTCATGGCATATTTAATAAACTTGCGAATATTATCAAATATCCTTCGCCCTTCTTCTACTGCTTTTACAATGGTTGCAAAATTGTCATCAAGCAGTATCATGTGAGCAGCTTCTTTGGAAACATCCGTGCCTGTAATGCCCATAGCCACACCGATATCAGCCCTCTTTAACGCTGGGGCATCGTTCACTCCGTCTCCTGTCATGGCAGTGAATTGCCCTTTATCCTGAAGCGCTTTGATTATCTTGAGTTTCTGCTCAGGAGCTACACGGGCATAGACCCTTATATGTTCGACTTTTTCCTCAAACTCTTCTAATGGTAATCTATCAAGATCCTTTCCCGTAATTATTGCTCTTGAGCCATCATCAATGATGCCGAGCCTTCTTGCTATTGCCTGAGCCGTTACAGGATGGTCGCCTGTTATCATGACAGGATGTATCCCCGCAGTTTTGCACATTGATACTGCCTCTTTTACCTCTTCCCTTGGTGGATCCATTACACCAACAAGCCCTAAGATAGTCAGATCCGACTCAACATTTTCAGGGGTTATCGGATTAGGCAAGTTACTCCACCCTTTCATAGCAATCCCGAGTACTCTCAGTCCGTCACCAGCCATTCTTTCGTTTATGCTGATAATATCCTGCTTATCAATTGGCTTCAGCCCTTCTGATGTCAGAATGTTGGAAGATTTCTCAATCAGGACATCCAATGCCCCTTTGGTGAAAGACATAAATTCAAACGCCGAAAGGTGAGCGTTAAAAGTCAATGGATTTTCTATCTCTTTACTTTTCACTGTTAGCTTTTCACTATTCACATTTTTATGGAACGTAGTCATGCACTTTCTTTCAGAATCAAACGGAAGTTCAGCGATACGGGGATAATGCTTCTCTAATGCCTTTTTATCAAAACCGGCATCCCTTGCAATGTTATACAAAGCAATTTCCGTTGGATCACCGATAACCGTCCCTTGTGCATTCATTTGAGCGTCATTGCTCAGACACAGAGCAGCCATAAAATATGCAGCAGGCCTGCTGTTATAATCGATATGCCTATCCCATTGGAACTTGAATAATTGGCTATCGAGATACATCTCCTCAGCCGTCATTTTATTCTGTGTCAGAGTTCCTGTTTTATCGGAGCAGATGTAGGTTACTGATCCGAGTGTTTCGACCGCAGGCAGTTTTCTTATAAGGGCGTTCTGTTTCACAAGCTTCTTTGCACCGAGGGCAAGGGAAATGGTGATTACGGCTGGAAGTGCCTCGGGTATTGCTGCCACTGCAAGGGAGATGGCAGTAAGAAGCATCAGCAAAGGAGATTCCCCTCTCATGATGCCAATACCAAAAACAATAGCGCAAATTGCGATGACGGCAACGGCAAGTTTTTGTCCGAACTTTGCAAGTCTTCTTTGAAGCGGTGTTTTTACCTCTTCTTCTTTTTGGAGCATGGTAGCAATCCTGCCGAGTTCGGTGTTCATTCCTGTTGCCACGACAATCCCGGCACCTCGGCCATAGGTAACAAATGTGCCTTTATATGCCATGTTTATTCTGTCACCGAGCGGCAAATGGTCATCGTGTAATATCAACGTATTCTTTTCAACCGGTACAGATTCACCGGTAAGAGTCGGCTTCTTCCACCTTCAACCGGGCAGCCTCTGTCAATCTCAGATCAGCAGGAACAATATTACCGGCTTCAAGCACTACAATGTCACCAGGAACCAGTTCAGCTGCCGACAAAGTGGCAGGCAGCCCTTCCCTGATCACAGTCGCTGAAGCAGCAGCCATTTTCTTCAGAGCAGCCATTGCTTTTTCCGCCCTATATTCCTGCACGAAGCCAATAGCTGCGTTAAGGACAATAATGACAATTATTGCTATGGTATCAGCCATTTCTCCTATAAACCCTGAAATAATCGCGGCACCAATAAGGACAAGGATCATAAAGTCCCTGAACTGATCGAGGAACATCATGAATGGGGTTTTCTTTTTCTTTTCTGTCAGTTCGTTGGAACCGTATTGTTTAAGGCGTTTTTGTACTTCTTCAGAAGAAAGCCCTTGATGAGAAGTTTTCAGTTCCTCAAAAACACCATCTTCTGATTTCTGATGCCAGTGCATATATCTCCTTTATTTGTTTGATGCAGGATTTACTCTGCCCATAATCCAAAGAGAGGCTTTATAAATGTCATCGGCAATGAAAGTTGGTTTAATAGTCAGTTCCTCCAAATGCTTTTTGCCATGACCTGTCAGAAGGTAAACCGAAGAGGCACCAGCCCTAGATGCCATTTCCGCGTCATGCGGGTGATCCCCTATGACATAAGAGCTTTTTATATCTATGTTGTATTTTTTCTCAGCCTCATTAATAAAATAATGTTCAGGTTTGCGACAAATACAGTTTTCTTCTTTTCTATGGGGACAATGATATACCTGCTCAATAGCAATACCACAGCTATTCAGCCGCCCGATAAAATATGCATTAAATTGCAGGTACTCATCTTTGCTGAATACGTTTTTCCCGATTCCAGACTGGTTAGTAATAATGAAGAGCTGGAATTCTCGCTGTAAGATCTTTAAGGCTTCAACCGCTTGGGGAATGAAAATCAATTTATCGGAGGAATATAAATCTCCTACATCTTCATTGATCGTCCCATCCCTGTCTAAAAATATCGCCTTATTAATTTCCGTGCCTTTTTGGTGAATGCACATTCAGTGCACGATTTTTAAAATAATTGCTTTGCAACTGGTAAGACTTTTACAAATTATTACCGTTACGGAAATTGAAGAGTCCGCATCAACACGGACTCTCCACCACAGTTCGTATCGGTTTGTTTGAGCACACGTTACTTCTTAAATACGCTGAACAATTTATCTATTCCTGATTTCTCAAGCTTAGACACTGTTTCGAGCTCTCCGGCATCAAGCCATATTCCTTCACACTCGGAACATCTGTCGATCTTTATCCCTTTGTAGTCGATCTCAATAAGCTCCATACCACATTTAGGGCATCTCATGAAATGGATCTCCTGGAGTCTCTTCCTTTCTTCTGCCGCAAGTGACTTGTGCTTTTCTTCTTCGATCTTCTTTTTTCTTTCATACTCCATTTTTGCAAAATGTTCTTCTTCCTGCTCGCTTGGCTTTAACGGCATAGCTATTCTCCTTCTTTAAAAGCTGAGTTATTACATTATCGAGCCATTGAGTTAATGGCTCAGCCTCACCCAAAGACATAATTTCGTACTTTATAGGTTTACTTTTTTAGCGCCCACTCCCTTATTTTTGACGCTTTGCTTTTTATTTTAGAGAGCCAATTCTTTGCCCAAATAAATTCAGTGGCAAGAATCCCAAGGCCGATTGGGATAACAACAATGGCAGGCCCCGGCAAGAAATACCATTGCCAGCCCGATCAGCAGCACTGTAAAACCAATCACTGAGATGACAAGTTTTCTTGCCCGCTTCATGGTCTTGTCAACAAAAGCGTTCATTCGTTAACTACTATTATTTTGCCCCCAGTTTTATGGAATTAAGTCGTTTGATTCTTTCCTCTATAGGCGGATGTGTGCTGAACAGCTTTAAAATGCCTCCTCCCGTCAAAGGATTCACAATAAACATATGGGAGGTTGCAGGGTTAGCATTCATTGGAATCTTCTGAGAAGCCATTTGTAGTTTCTTCAAGGCATTGGCAAGGTGGAGTGGATTCCCTGAAATCTTGGCACCACCAGCATCTGCCCCATATTCCCGTGAACGGGATATTGCCATTTGGACAAGCATCGCTGCGATAGGTCCTACAATCATCATGACAATGGTAGCAATTGGGTTGCCGTGTTCGCCTTCATCACTGCTTCTCCCTCCGAAAATCATCGCCCACTGTGCCATTTGTGCAAGATAACTGATGGCACCAGCGATAGTAGCAGCAATTGTTCCCACAAGAATGTCTCTGTTTTTAATATGGGCAAGTTCATGTGCCAGGACTCCTTCGAGCTCTTCCCTTGAAAGGATCCTCATGATTCCTGTTGTCACCGCAACTGCACCGTGTTTTGGGTTTCTTCCTGTGGCAAAGGCATTTGGCTGCTCCTGTTCCATGATATAGACTTTTGGCATGGGAAGTTCTGCCTTTTGTGCAAGCCTTCTCACCGTTCCAAACAGTTCAGGAGCTTCAGCTTCTGTTACCTGTTTTGCTTTATACATCTTGAGAACAATCTTGTCACTGAACCAATAGGTGACAAAGTTCATGACGAAGGCAAAGATAAGGGCTATAGTCATCCCATTCTTGCCCCCTAAGGCTGCTCCAACAAATACCAGCAGAAGCGTTAGTGATACCATTAAAGCCATTGTTTTCAATCCGTTCATTTTTTTCCTCCTATTACCATAAAAAAAAGACCTTCACCACGAATCACCTCTTTCTTCGTGATAAAGGTCTTGCTTGTTAGTTTGAACTAACCAGTGGTACCGGATTTTTAGGCCGTATTGACGATAGCCACTGTTCAGCTACTCCCCTTTATTGTTTTTATGATATCTAAACACAAAATGATAAGTCAATGTACACTATCCTAAGTGTATTCGTAAAGATAGTAAT
>CAVQRT010000025.1:0-68663 GCA_963715195.1 Thermodesulfovibrionales bacterium
CAAAAAGATCAGACTTATACTGATACCTTTTACTCTTTATCTGTGGTAAAAATTAGCATGGGTCAGACTCCTCATATTCGCTGGGAGATGGGGGCAGCGTTAAGCTGCCGCCATAAATTCATGAAATGAATAAAATGATAAGAGGCGCCTAACAGGAGGAATCATAAACGATGAAAGGTACCAAATGTCTTGTATGTGGCAATAATACCTTGCAGGGAACCTTGTGTGCGGTATGCAAGGCAGGCATACCACAGATTCAGGAAGAGCTCATTGCTTTATTAAAGGAAGATAAATATCTGAATGTGCTCAAGAAATTAAACCTATCGAAACGATATAAGAATATCTCGCTGAACTAAGTATCTGAGGCGCTGCCTCAGAAGAGGTAGTATGATCGTTCCAAAGAATCGGACTGTACCTTACAGTTCCCGTCCAAAGACAAACTGTCCAGGAATTCACACGGTATCGGCGATATGGATGTATACCCAAGAGGCAGGCGGCGGATCAACTGCATGCCGTTACACTCTGTTTAATACTAAAGATATACAGGTATAGGTGCCGCTGAGAAAATGATATGCATATTATGGGGCGAATATCACACTGCCTCCCTGAGAGTCTTGAGAGGCAAACATCCTTCCTGTATTCCACAGGCTTATCTGCAAATTCAACCTATGACGCTACATCAGCTTCACAAAAGTGCCAGTTTGAGGTAAGTTCCATTAATAAGATATAGCAGGAGGAAGAAAATGAATGCAGTAATTGACGCAATCAGGAAGAGACGGTCAGTTCGATCTTATGAGTCTAAGCCCATCCCAAAGGATATCATCAATATGATAATAGATGCTGGAAATGAAGCACCATCTTCTATGAACAGTCAGCCCTGGAGGTTTGTTGTGGTAGAAGATAGGAAGATTCATCAGAAGCTACTGCAAATAGCATTACCGAAAGCGAAGAAGATATTCGATACCGTAAAGGAGAAAGACCCGATACGGTATGAATCAATTATGAAGCGCTTTGACGAATCAGACGACCCTGTTTATTATTCGGCTCCTGTAATAGTATTTGTGATCGGACAAGGAATATATGCAGATCATTCATGTCCCCTTGCTTGTGAGAATTTGATGCTTGCAGCCTATTCATTGGGGTTAGGTAGTTGTTGGGTAGGTCTTGGATCAATGATTTCTGATAATGCGGAAGCAAGAAGGCTTCTTGATTTACAGAATGATGAGAGAATTTTCGGCCCAATTATTATTGGCTATCCCAAAATGAATCCTGAACGACCGCAGAAGAAGCAACCAGCGGTGAAGTGGCTTTAAGTATTCTTCAACGAGGTCTATGATTTCACTAATGTCTAATGAATTGTATACAAAAACTTATTGTGATATATTGGATGTATTAAGAAATGCAGTAAATACTAAGAAGGGGGAATGAGTATGGCAAAATTGAAGAAGGGACAAACGATGGTCTGTGTTCCTTGTGCACGAGAGGTTGTCATTAGTAGTACAGGGGCATCAAGTACTACACTCTGGTGTTGTGGAAGACCCATGAAAGAGAAATCAAAGACGGCGGTGAAAAAGAAACCCGCATCTAAGACTTCCGCAAAAAGGACAACGAAAAAAACTGCAAAAAAATAGGGTGGCGTTCATAAATGCAAAAGGCAGGACAATAATGGCCTGCCTTTTTTTGCGAATTTCTCAGATAAAGCTGCACCATGCATTCTTGACCTTTCCCTGCCTCGTTCATCCTGCACATTCCCAGTAAGTATTCCCACGATTGTTAAAGCCTGAGCACACTTGCTTAATGACCAGCCGCACTGCCCCAAAGCTCCTTGAGTCGCTGATCACGACCGCACCTGTAACGGTAAAATTTGTATCGGATCGGGTTCTTCTTGTAATAATGCTGGTGATAATCCTCGGCAGGGTAGAACTCGGTGGCCTTTACGATCTCGGTTACGACAGGTTCTTTGAAAGTTTTGTTCTTTTCCAATAGTGACTTTGACTGCAATGCAAGACGACGCTGCTCCTCGTTATGGTAGAAGATGGCACCTCGATATTGATGTCCCGCATCACAGAACTGCCGGTCCTTACTGGTCGGATCGATGTTGTGCCAAAATATGTTCAGGAGCTTTTCGTAGGAAACCCGCGTCGGGTCGTAGACAATCTGGACTGATTCGGCGTGTCCGGTTCCTCCTGCCGAAACCTCTGCGTATGTTGGATTCTTTTTCTGACCGCCAGTGTAACCCGACGTAACCGAAACTACGCCGGGAACCTCATCGAAGGGGTGCTCCATGCACCAGAAGCAGCCGCCTGCAAATGTCGCTTTCTCGAGATTAGTTGCAGCCATGACTGTGGTGATTGCGATGAGTATGACTGACATCCCCATTATTGCGGTAATACGCATTTTCATTGTATCTCCTCCCGGATAACTCCATCATTTCTTATTTGCCACAAATTGCAAGGCAGCCGAATTCATGCAGTAGCGAAGCCCTTTAGGTTTAGGGCCATCGTTAAAAATGTGGCCGATATGGCTGTCGCACCGACGACAGAGTACCTCAGTGCGCTGAATAAAGAGGCTATTGTCTGGCCTTGTGATAATATTCTCCGCAGCGATTGGCGCCGTGAAACTTGGCCAGCCCGTGCCGGAATCGTATTTGTCTTCGGACCTGAACAGGTCTAGACCGCAGGCCGCGCAACGGTAAATGCCATGCTCGTGGTGGTTGTCGTATATACCGGTAAAAGCCTTTTCAGTCCCCTTTTCTCTCAGGATGTGGTACTGTTCGGGTGTCAACTGTTTTCTCCACTCTTCTTCAGTTTTGGTTACCGTTTCGCTCATGATAAAATCCCCTTTTTCAGCGGAATATACCTTGATCTGTGCGGGCCCTGATGCGCTGCGGGTCCCATCCAATTTTCCCGAGCAGCCGGAAAATACAGTACTGCTGACAACAATTATGATTAGCAAGAGCCACGAGTATAGGGTTGAGTGTTTCATTTTATGCCTCCTTTCTGCAATAGTGGAATTAATAAAACAGCTAAGTTAATAAAATATATTCAGATACACTATATGCCCAAATTGCGGACAGTTGTATCGGAATATATCTGATTTTTCTGTAAGATTTTAGAGGGGTATACTGTAGGAATTGTTCTTACAGAACATTGTCATAATTGCTTCAAATTGTACTCTCGCCTATTAAAAAAAGAATTTGGTTGTGAATGCTTGAATAGGAAATATGCCGGTATTAGAAGCTCCATTAGAGCGTGTTCCTATGTGAACTCTTATGGTCTATCGTAACCTTGATAGGTGTTAGAAGAGGAAGGATGTTTGCCCCCGCAGGATTCGCAAAAATGCTCTGTGACATTCGGCCCAAACTGCGCATACCATTTTTCTCAACGGCTCCAGAGGATCCGCCGAGGCGGAAAGAATCTTATACTTAGGACAGCCTCCGTGAAGAGTCCCTGATTGCAGGAAACCGGGTAAAGTTTTTATAATTCAAATAGTCGGTGCTACCTGATTGTAAAATGGTCACTAAGAAAACAGATATTAAGAAACCCTCTAAAATAAGTTCTTTACGAGCTTCGAAGAAAAAAACTGCTCAAGCCAAAGAGAGAAGTTCTTCTTCAAAATCAGAACTCCCTGCTATAGAATATGGGTCAGAAAAAAATAAACCTGTTTCAGGCTTCCCCATTGTCGGTATAGGCGCTTCTGCAGGAGGACTTGAGCCACTGGAACTTTTTTTCACCCACATGCCCCCTAAAGCAGGCATGGCCTTTGTCATCATCCAGCATTTAGATCCGAAGTACAAAAGCATCATGGATGAACTTTTGAAGAGGCATACCACGATGAGCGTTTTGAAAGCAGAGGACGGGATGTCCCCTGAACCAAACACGGTGTACCTAAACCAGCCGGACAAAGATATCGGTATTTTCAACGGGTTGCTCCAGTTGACAGACCCAGGAGAGATTCACAGGATTAGGCTCCCGATTGATTACTTTTTCCGCTCTTTAGCTAAGGAACAGGGAGAAAATGCGATCTGTATTATTCTTTCCGGAAGCGGTTCAGACGGCACCTTAGGGATGAAGGAAATAAAGGGTGCAGGCGGCATGTCAATGGTTCAGGAACCAGGACAGGCAGAGTATGACAGTATGCCAAGGAGTGCCATAGACACAGGTCTTGTGGACTATGTCCTGCCGGTGGAAAAAATGCCGAAGGAACTTATCGGGTATTTAAAGCAACCCTATTTAGTGGAGTATAAAACTGGTATCAGCCACGAACACCTTGACTCTATGCAGAAGATATTGATGCTGGTTAGATCGAAAACCGGCCATGATTTTACCCACTACAAGCAGAATACCATCCATCGCAGGGTTGAGCGCCGCATGGCTCTTCATCAGATTGATGATATTCGAAGTTATGTCCGGTATCTTCGGGAAACCCCGGCTGAAGTGCAGGGACTTTTTAAAGACCTTATCATTGAGGTGACCAATTTTTTCAGGGACCCCGAGGCCTTTGAAGTCCTTGAAAAAAGAGTAATCCCTGCCATATTGGAACGCAAGAAGCCTGATTCTGTTGTGCGCATGTGGGTTCCGGGCTGTGCCACGGGGGAAGAAGCTTTTTCCTTAGCCATGCTCTTTCAGGAGGCAATGGACAGGTTAGACAAACATATCAATGTCCAAATATTTGCCACTGATATAAACAGTGATGCTATCGAAAAAGCCCGCACGGCACTATTCCCTGAAAGTATTTCAGCGGACGTGCCCTCAGAGCGATTAAAACGATTTTTCATAAAGGAAGGTGAGGGATACAAAGTCAAAAAAAATATTCGGGATATGGTAGTCTTTGCCGTCCAAAGCCTTATCTCAGACCCGCCGTTCTCAAAACTTGACCTGGTCAGTTGCCGGAATATGCTGATCTACCTGGACTCCGTCCTGCAAAAGAAGATAATACCCTTGTTCCATTACACTTTAAACCATGACGGGTATCTCTTCTTAGGCTCCTCAGAAACCATAGGGGAGTTCAGCGGATTCTTTTCACCGGTTGACACGAAGTGGAAGATATTTCGGCGTAAAGGCGTTGTTACCGAAAGGGTTCCGGATCATCTCTTTGATTCATCTTATCAGGCTTACCCAGCATACTTGAACGCGAAGGAACAAACCCTGCTTCGAGAGATAAATGTCCGTGACATAGCAGAAAAAATTCTCCTTGACGAATATGCTCCTCCCTGTGTTTTCATCGATGAAAAGCTTGATGTCCTCTATTTTCAAGGACCTACTGATTTGTATCTGACACAGCCATCGGGGGAGCCAAGCTTTAACCTGATCAAAATGGCCCGCGAGGAACTCCGCTATCAACTCAGTGCAGTTGTTTCAAAAGCCGTGAAACAAAAAAAGTCTGTTGTCCGCGAAACGCTCCACATAAAGCAGAATAAAGGGTATCGAACTATTGATATAGTCGTACGGCACTTACAGCAGTCTACTCCCAAACAGAAAGTGATGATGGTTATATTTGAGGAGAAAGTACCTCCCGCCGAACGTATCGTAAAGAGCAAAAAAACTGCTAAAATTGCAAGAACTGACCTCAGAGTATCGAGCCTGGAGAAGGAGCTTCAGTCTACCAAAGAGTATCTCAATGCAACCATTGAACAATTGCAGACGGTGAACGAAGAATTGAGATCGGCAAATGAAGAAATGCAGTCAACAAACGAGGAACTGCAGAGCACCAATGAAGAACTGGAGACATCCAAGGAGGAACTGCAATCGACCAACGAGGAACTGGTGACTGTAAACTCGGAGCTGCAGGACAAGATAGATGAATTGATGCAGTCCAACAGCGATATTAATAATCTTCTTGCAAGCACTGAGATAGGGACCATCTTTCTGGATAACACGCTTAAAATCAGGCGATTTACCCCGACTGCCACGAACATCTTCAACCTTATCCCGGCAGATATAGGTCGGCCTGTCAGCGACATTACTTCAAAAATACCTCTTGTCAGTATTGCTGAAGATGCCAGGACAGTGCTGAAGACTTTGCAAATGAAAGAAGCCGAGGTGCAAACCGAAAACAGCAACTGGTATTCCATGCGCATTTTGCCCTACAGAACAATTGAAAATATTATTGACGGAGTTGTTGTTACGTTTATAGATATAACCGCACGTAAAATGGCAGAGCAGTTGGGAGAATCCGCCAGGATCTACGCAGAGAACATTGTTGATACCGTGCGGGAACCCCTTATGATCCTCGATGAGAATCTGAAAGTAGTATCGGCGAACCGGTCTTTCTATCAGACATTTAAAACATCTCCTGAAGAGACTGAACATATGCTTATCTACGATCTTGGGGACGGTGTATGGAATATTTCCAGGCTGCGTGAGTTGTTGGAAGAGATCATTCCCAAACGCAATTCATTTGACGACTTCAAATTTACCCACGATTTCCCGGTCATCGGCCGGAAGACGATGCTTCTCAATGCACGCATGATCGAGCAGCGGTCGGAACGGCGGAAGCTTATTCTTCTTGCCATTGAGGATATTCCCGGGAGAGAGCAAAAGAAAGCCTCTGGATAGCGAAAAAAAAGAGAGTACCTGATAACAATGAAGAAAACAGAACAGAAAAAGCCTTCTGAGTTTCGCAGACGAGCAGAGAAGAAATTAAAGTCTAAAATAACCGCACATAACATAATGTCTGATAATGAAATTCAGCAGTTAATCCATGAACTGCAGGTTCATCAGATTGAACTGGAAATGCAAAATGAGGAACTCCGCAAAGCCCAGATAGAACTTGAAACATCCCGCGCCAAGTATTCAGATCTTTACGACTTTGCACCTGTCGGTTACTTTACATTTGACAAAAAAGGGGTGATATTGGAAACAAACCTCACCGCAGCTAATTATTTAGGTGTGAAAAGGAGGTTTCTCATTGACAAACCCTTTCGAACTTATATTCTTGCCGAGCACAGGAAAATATTTGATGGTCACCTTAATAATGTTGTTGTAAATGAAAGCCGGCAGACATGTGAAATAAGACTAAAGAAAAAAAGCGGGAGCGAGTTTTACGCACAATTGGAAAGTATTTCAATGGATGATTCGGATGGTAATAAGATATGCGGGACTTCATTAATTGATATTACCGAGCGTAAAAAAGCAGAAGACGCATTGAGACTCGCGTTCAATGAATCACGGCAGCGGCACGCAGAAATCGAGGCGTTGCTTCAGGGTTCCAGTGCTGTCTTACGATACAATACTTTTAAGGATGCAGCAGAAGCGATTTTCACATCCTGTAAGGATATCATAGGAGCTGTGTCTGGATATATAGCTATGGTTAGCGATGACGGAACGAAGAATGAGGTCATCTATTTAGATTCTGGCGGTCTGACATGTTCAGTTGATCCGGATTTGCCGATGCCTATTCGTGGCATGCGCGGTGAAGTCTTCAGCAGCGGCAAAGCCATATATCACAATGATTTTTCTCAGAGTGGATGGGTTCATTTTTTGCCTGAAGGACATGTGGGGCTCGAAAATGTATTGATGGCTCCCATGATTGTTGAGAATAACGTCATTGGTATATTCGGCCTCGGGAATAAACCAGGAGGGTTTACTGATAACGATGTGCGAATAACATATGCCTTCAGCGAGTTTGCTGCAATTGCACTTGTTAACAAGCGTGCTGATGAGGAAATCAGAAAGGCAAAAAATGCTCTCCAAAAAAGTAACGAAGAATTGGAGAAAAAAGTGCAGGAACGAACAAAAGAAATTAGGGAAAAAGCTGATCTCATCGACGCACTCTTCAGATATACTGCTACACCCCTGGTACTCCTTGACAGGGATTTCAATTTCCTACGGGTCAATAAAGAATACGCCAAAGTGTGCTCGAAAGAAATCGAAGAATTCTACGGGCATAACCATTTTAAATTATATCCCCATGAAGAAAACGAGGCGATTTTCAGGCGGGTGGTGCAGACGAAAACCCCGTTTCAGGCATTCGTAAAACCCTTTACTTTCCCGGACCACCCCGAATGGGGAGTGACATACTGGGACTGGACGCTGACACCATTATTAGATTCAAAGGGTGAGGTGGCCTCTCTTGTCTTTTCACTGAATGATATCACCGAGCGCAAAAAAGCTGAGGACGACCTGAAAGAATCGCAGGAGAAATTGCGAAATCTTTTCGCACATCTTCAGTTAGCAGTGGAGGCAGAGAGAACAACAATCGCCCGGGAGATTCATGATGAATTCGGCACGATATTGACTGCGTTAAATATTGACCTCTCCTGGCTGGAAAAGAAATTACCAGAAGACCAGCACACCCTGATAGAGAGAATAAATAAAGATATAGAACTTGTCAATTCTGCGGTCAGAACAGTGCAAAGAATTGCTTCAGAACTCAGACCCGGTGTGCTTGATTATCTTGGCTTATCCTCAGCAGTGGAATGGCAGGTTAAAGAATTTGCAGACAGGACGGGAATTGACTGGGATATCGCTGTCGACATGGAAACTTCTGACCTTGACAAGGTTATATCAATAGCGCTCTTCCGCATTCTTCAGGAATCGCTGACCAATGTTTCACGCCATGCGGGAGCATCCAAAATCAGCGTCAAATTAAGAGAGACCGATAGTATTGTAACCCTCGAAGTGGCTGATGATGGCAAGGGCATTACTGAAGAACAGCTCTCTGACCCCTGGTCCCTTGGTATTTTGGGTCTAAGGGAGCGCATCCAGTATCTCGGCGGCGATATCGAAATAAAAGGTGCACCCAATAAAGGAACAAGAGTAACAGTCAGGGTACCGCTCAAAATCATGGAGTTGAGAGATGATTAAGATACTCGTAGCAGATGACCATGCGGTTGTGAGGGAGGGCATAAAGCATATTTTTTCCGAGCTACCCGATTTACATATTGCCGGTGAGGCAAGCAATGGACAGGAGGTCCTCGATAACATCCGAAAACAGGACTACGACCTGCTGCTCCTTGATATCGCAATGCCGGGAAGAGATGGTCTTGAGATATTGAAAGAGATAAAAGCACGGAAACCAAAGCTGCCTGTTCTGATACTGAGTATGTTCCCGGAAGAACAGTATGCGCTCAGGGCTATAAAATCGGGTGCTTCCGGTTATCTGACTAAGGTTAGCATCCCCAATGAACTCGTGAAAGCTGTACGGAAGATACTGCGAGGCGGGAATTACGTGAGTTCTTCTTTTTCTGAAAACCTGCTTACCGAATTAGCGAGCGATAGAAAGAAGCCTCTCCATGAGACGCTGTCTGACCGTGAATATCAGATCATGAGAATGATCGCTTCAGGAAAGACCATAAACAAGATATCAGATGAACTGTCGCTGAGCGTCAAAACAGTTTATACTTACAGAGCCCGCATCCTCGAGAAGATGGGAATGAAAAACAATATGGAGTTGACTCATTACGCAACGAAGCATGGTCTCATAGACTGAACGTTCCCGTTTGATCTCCTCAATTAGTAGCTTTCCTTTGTAAGAAAAATACCTACAAAAAATAAATCCTATTTCTTACTAAAGAATGAGAATTCTTTTGATAGTACTGTCTCTTCCATCATGGTAAAAATAATACATAATGCTTCGGATGCGGCCAAGGTGAACTATTGATTGCATGTCAAGGTGGTATGAAAAATAAAGATATACCAATGAGAATCCTGATTGCTGACAGCAACAGTCTTTTCCGGGAAAAGATGAAACAGGTTATAAATGACAATTTTAGCTTGATTATGACATCAGAAGTATCGGGTGAGGATGACGCGCTGAATGAACTGAGTCAGCATGCTTTTGATGTCCTTATTCTCGACACGGAATTGTCAGACGGCAACGGGCTGAATGTGTTAAAAAAAATCAAGACCATAAACCCGGGTATTCCGGTTTTAGCTATCAGCATGTTCCCGGTTGAACAATATAAAGAAAGTCTCTTCCGGGCCGGTGCTCATGGATATGTGTCAAAGGTAAACCTCTCGAATGAGCTCATTACCGCACTCCATCAGATATTCCAGGGGAAGAAATACTTTCGTTTAGAAGGCACTGATGATTCAGGAAAGAAATCAGAGTTGCCTGCAACTGGGTACAAAAAGATGCCAAAAGGAAGATCTATGAAGTAAATATTATGAAATTAGCATCATATGGTCAGTATGATTGCAGTAATTCAATAATAAAGAAAGGAGGAAATCATGGAGGAAGGACAGGATGCAACGGAGACTCCCTTGGAACACATTGGGTCACAGGACCAATTTCCCGCTGATGCCACTACAGTGAATAGCATGAAGCCGCATAGAGATGTACAAACTGTTACCGAAATCGCCAAAGGGTTTCGTGAAAGCCTGAAAAACGTTCAAAATTATCGCCTGTCCATGCATGAAGAAATAAAGGATATCCTGAAAAAGCAGGTGGTTACTTTTGACAGAAAGGCTCTGCCGAACAGTTGGTCTCCACCTCGAGAGGAGGAATAATTTGCCGATATTGGAATACGACTGGAAACAAGTGACTGTTGAAGAGGACGACTTTCTTGTCAACTTCGAAGAATGGAACAAAAAGATTGCTCAGACATACCCTCCCTCCTTACCCTGACCCTCTCCCTTCTGGGGAGCGGGTTAGGGTTTTTTCAAAATGTTCATGTCCATGGGCACATTATAAACCAAAAGTATTTATGAAGGAGGCTTAAGGATGAGAAAATTATCAATTTATATGATGGTCTTAGCGATTGTCGCGGTAACCAGCTTTGCATATGCAGACGAACCTGGTTCCCCGGGCGGATACAATTACTGCCCTTATTGTGGTAGTTATATGGGACCGCAGGGTGGTCAGGGTATGGGTCCCGGCATGATGGGTGGTCAGGGTATGGGTCCCGGCATGATGGGTGGTCAGGGTAGGGTCCGGCATGATGGGGGTGGCCTGGCATGATGGGGCGTGGCTACCAGGGACAGAGCGCGGAATGCCAGAAGTTCTATGACGAGACTGCCGGGCTCAGAAAGGAATTAAACAACAAAAGATTCGAATATTTTGAGGCTGTCCGCAATCCGAAGACGACCGGAGAGTCTTTAACGAAGATCGGAAAAGAGGTCAGGGAATTACAGGAAAAGATCTATGCAAAAGGCCCTATCGGTTGTTGGCAGTAAGACAATATGATGGAGGAAAAGCCGTGGCTGTGAAAGAATTCGCTGAGACCGTCATACTCCAGTCAATCGAGGACTTGTCTCCATAGCATGCCCTTATTTTGATGATGATTTTGCTATATTTTTTGAAGAGGGTGGAGTACATTGATTTGTAGTACATTTCATAAGGCGTGTGTGCCCGGAGGTGATATCTGATGGCGGAGATAAAAGTAGATTGTACCAATGAAACCTGTCCGGTTCCTTTGGTCGAAACCCGAAAAGCACTGCGAAAAGCAAAAGAGGGCGATATCGTTATCGTCATCGGTACACATCCAGCATCGAAGAAAGAAATACCGATGGCAATTAAGGCGTTGGGACTGGAAATGCTTGATATGAAAGAAGATGGCACTGTTTGGACAATCAGAATTCGCCGATAGGGGGAAACATGGCAAATAAAGCAACCATAATAGCACACAGTGGTGATATGGACAAAATATACAGTGCTTTAATTATTGGGAATGGGGCACTTGCTATGGGAATGGAGGCATCGATCTTTTTCACATTTTGGGGTCTTCAGCGTCTAAAAAAGGGTGGCCTGGAAAAAGGCCCTCTATCAAAAATGAATATGCTGGGGCTGGGTAAGCTGATGGTGAAGCTCAAGATGAAGAAAGTTGGGGTAGCTTCTCTGGAAAGACTTCTGCAGGACTTCAAGGAATTGGGAGGCAAAATACTTGCCTGCGACATGACGATGGAGATCATGGGCATCAAAAAAGAGGAACTGCGTGATGATCTTATTTCTGATTACTGTGCTGTCGGCACTTATGTGAATGAGGCAAAAGATTCATCTATTACTCTTTTCATCTAATGGGAAAAGAAGATTTGATCAGAAAACGTATATATTTCGATAATTCTGCTGCAACTCGCATGGATGAGCGGGTGTTAGAGGCGATGAAACCATACTTCTTTGAGAATTATGCAGTTGCTACCTCAGAGTTTGCTTATTCTGAGGGCATCGATGCCAGAGAGGCTTTGGATGACGTACGTAGTGTCCTTGCTGCATCTCTTGGTGCGAATGCCGAAGAATTCATTTTTACTTCAGGAAACACCGAGTCTTCAAACCTTGCTCTTAAAGGTGTATCTCTCGCTCTCAGAAAGAAGAAAGGTACCCATATCATTACGTCCAAGATTGAGGATTTCCCGGTACTGCATAGTGCACGAGCATTGGAAAAGCAAGGCTTCCAAGTAACGTATCTAGCAGTGGACGGCGATGGTTTTGTTGACCTTGATCAGCTGAGAGGCTCTATTACCGACAAAACTATTTTGGTTTCGGTTCAGCATGCAAACCAGGAAATTGGTACTATCCAAGACATTGAAAATATTGGACATATCTGTAAGGAGAAAGACGTATTATTTCATACGGATGCCACACATACCTTTACCAGACTTCCTCTTGATGTTGGACACATACCTGTTGATTTGATTACCGTATCTGCCCATACCATCCACGGACCAAAAGGTATAGGAGGTCTTTACATAAGAAAAGGAACACCAATAACCAAGTGGATGGACGGTGGCTTTCAGGAATTTGATATTCGTCCTGGCCTGGAAAATATACCCGGTGCGGCAGGTTTTGCTAGAGCAGTGGAACTGGTTACCTCAGACGAAACCCAGAGACTGCAGGCTATGCGGGATAGAATTATTGAACGAGTACTCGCCGAAATACCGAATACTACGCTCAATGGTCATCGCTGGAACCGACTTCCACAAAACGCCAATATTACGTTTCACTTTGTTGAAGGGGAATCTATTACCTTGCATCTTGATATGCATGGGTATGCAGTAAGCACGGGTTCTGCTTGCTTTAGCCGTTCTCTTGAAAGCAGCCATGTCATTATGGGTATCGGCGGCGACCACGAAAGGGCACATGGTTCAATACGCTTTACCTTTGGACGCTATAACACCATGAGTGAGGTTGACGATATCGTTGGAACACTAGGCTGAGATAGTAAAGGAACTCAGAATAATCAGCCCACTTGGGAAAGAAAAAATGGAGGACAACAAAATGAAATTTCCATATAGTGAAATAGTGTTAGAACACTTTCGCCACCCGCGAAATGTGGGACAAATTGAGGATGCCGATGGGAAAGCCACTGAAGGCAGCCCTTCTTGTGGAGATATGGTTTCCGTATATATAAAAGTTGATCCTGAGAAAAAAACTATTAGTGATATCAAATTTGAATCTTATGGCTGTGCTTCAAACATTGCAACAGGTTCTATCATCACTGAACTTGCAAAGGGCAAGACGCTTGATGAAGCCAAGAAAATTAATTGGAAAACAGCTTCGGAAGCGCTTGGAGGTCTACCGAAAATAAAGGCTCATTGTTCAGTGCTGGCGGTAGAAGGTTTACGTTCAGCGATACAGAACTACGAAGAGCGCCACGGTCTGGTCAAAGAAAAAAAACCGACAACGGAAGATGAGATACACAGGCGGCTCAGGAAAGTTATGAATCCATTATCAGGACTGGATTTAGAGCGAACCAATTTAGTTAAAAGATGTTGCAACTTAAAGGATGGTATTGTGCGTGTTGTGATAGACCTGCCCCCCGACCATCAGTTTTCTAATTCCATAAGGGAGGAAATAAAAGAAAAGATTGAACCGCTTTGGGATATTAAGGAAGTCAATGTCGATTTCATGGGCTGATTTTCTTTTCATCAGTCCTTGCTGTAACACAATGACACAGCGCATAAATTTTACGCAGGGGATACACGATTGATGGAGAAGACGTGTGGAAACATGTCCTGTATGTGAACAGTCTATTGATCAATGTATTTGCTGTCCGGAATGAGGGCATGTCTGCCTCCTGGATCAGGGGGCCTTATATTGTCCGGTTTGCAAACCTGAACCTGTGAAAGCTGAAAAGCGGAGCAGAGAACAAAATTTATCAAAGGAGGATGTATGGGATACACAAACGTAGCATTAAAGGACAAGATTATGGAGATGCACCCGGAGGTTGCAAAGCATGGAATTGCAATCAGCCTTGATTTTGATACGACAAAAAATGCCTTCATTGTTAAGTTTAGGAAAGACAAGCATGAACTAACAACTCACCTTGAGAAGAAGGATGCCGATGAATGCATGAACGGGGTAAAATGTGTCTACCTTGGCGTTCAGATAGGTCAGTTTATCAAGAATTTTGAAATAACTTAAACAATGTGAATATTCTCAATCGCTTGTTCATTATGAAAATTCCATTCTCTCAATAAGCCGATACAGAAAGGATGCAGTGAGCATGGTCTGCCCTTCCTGGTTTGCGTTCATCTTCTATAATCCGGTCAGGAAAGCACTCACTGAGAGGACAATAATTCTTGACAAATCCGGTATTACGAAAGATCAACACAGGGTTGCTCCGCTTACAAAACGACCACCCTCAGGGATGTTCGAGACAACAGATCCCGAAATGCTGGATGTGTATCTGATTTGATCTGATCGTGCAGATTCCTCCCTATCTTATAAACGAACATTATGATGACCGCTATTTCGATGTGGTCAATGCAATTGAAGAAGCGAAGCACGTCTTTTTTCGGGGTACCGACATCATGGATATCCTTTCTGCTGCAAGGTCGGGGAGGAAAGAATTCAGAATAGGTGAAACAGGCTTCGGTGCAGGCCGACTACTCATTGCCTTCATAGATTTTCTGGACAATTGCGGCATCAGGGATATAGCGATTATCTACAATTCAGTTGAACTGCATCCGGTCACTTTTGAGCGAATGGCGACCCTTCTCAGTGGATTAAGAACAGAGGTCGGTCCGCTTATTGACCTGCTTGTCCGGAAATACAGCCGCGTCGAAATTTCCAGACCGGGGTGGCACCAGATACATCTCACCCGGCCTTTTGGCATCCTGAGCTTGAATCTCTGGATTGGTGAGGCCCTCGAAATGGTCCATGCACTCACAATTCCCTGTGACGCATGGTTTCTGGATGGTCATGGACCAAAGAAGAACCCTGCCATGTGGCGGCATGAACTTCTTATGGCAATTGGAGAAAAAACAGTGACCGGAGGAATCTGTGCCACCTATACTGTTGCAGGAACCGTAAGACGGGGACTTATCGCTGCGGGGTTTTCTGTCGAGCAACGTCCTGGTTTTGGTGGGAAAAAATCAGTGCTCAAGGGATTAAAAATGTAGTGCAGGCATTGCCGTGACATTGATGATTTCAGGTCTATCTGTAAAGAGTGTAGACTTGACACTGAATACTGCTATACATACAAGAAAGAATCTGAAAAAGAGGCTTCCGGCGCCGCCTACTTCTTCGTAAACAAGAGAGACCTTCGCTACCATCAAGTTCTCGCAGTACTCTTCAAAATTATTGAACCTGACAATTATGAGTATTTCTTTTGCAAATCAGAATAATGAAGATTTGACCCCATGTCTTTGACTCTCCTTTTTGGAAGGATTCGCTCCACAATAACCTTCCCTGTTGCATTTCTTTGAGTCAGAGCTCTGTTACTCGCCTGCTGTTTTCAGCGCCTCAAGCCTTTCGTCGAACTCCCTTGATTTCACAACAAGCTCATCGGTAAGAGTTTCAAGCTCATCAAAGAGGATGTCAATTTTCCGCCTTAACTCAGGAATCGAGACAGAAAGCTGCCTGATCGATTCTCCGTCCCCTTTTACAGAAGCCTTAATAAGCGCCTGTGTATTCTGCTCGATGCTCTGCTCAAGCTGGGTGATGGTCTCTTCTACTTCAGCTATCCTCGACTGAATCGGGACGAGAGTTCTGGAGCGGCTGTTGACTAATTCGGCCTTAATCCTCCTAAAGTCTTTCCTCTTTGTGCCGTTTCCCTTTTGTCCAGAATTATGCCTACTGCGGACTGTAGCCTCAGCCTCGTCTTTCCAGCCTCTTCTGTCGAGAAAGTCTTGGTATGTGCCCTCAAAAACCTTCACGCTGTCGTCATCGAAAACAATAAGCCGTGTGGCAAATGCATTCAGAATCATTTCGTTGTGCGTTACGATTACAACAGCACCTGAAAATGTATCCATTGCCGCAAGCAAAGAGTCCACTGATTCCATATCAAGGTGGTTGGTGGGCTCGTCTAGTAATAACAGATTGGCAGGGCTGACAATAAGTTTGCCTAAAAGCACCCTGCTTTTCTCCCCTCCGGAAAGCACTTTCACTTTCTTAAGCGCAGTATCACCTTCGAACATCATGATGCCGCAGATGTTTCGGGCAGCGTTTCTGTTGTAATCCGGGAGTGAATCTAATATCTCCTTTTCGACTGTATTTTCAGCAGTGAGCCGCTGGATATTTGTCTGGCCGAAATATCCAAGTTTTAAGTGTACATGGTGGGTCACTGCACCATTGAGTGGTTGCAGCCCAGTTGCAAGCAGGTTCAGCAAAGTTGTCTTGCCTTTCCCATTTTTCCCGATAACAGCAATCCTGTCCTTTTTGCCGATAGTCAGATTTAGTCCGTCTATAAGCAGGGGACCCTCCGTCTCAAAGGAGAAAGAGATGTCTTTCGCCTCGATTAGCCATTTCCCTGTAAAGGGTGACGGGATAAATTCGAATTCAAGGTCTTCTATCTCGGACATCTTTTCGAACCTCTCCCTTTTCTGGAGGGCCTTTATCTTTGACTGAACCGCCCGCGCTCTGGTCGCCTGAGCCCTGAACCTGTTTATGAACTGCTCTGTTTCCTTTCGTTTCTTGTCTTCATTGATCCTCGTCTGTTCATAGACTTCCTCTTCCATGAGTATCTGCTGGTATAGCTTATGGGTGGGTCCCTCTATCTTCCTTATCTTATTGCGGTGTATACCCATGGTATGGGTTGTTACGCTGTCCATAAAATCCCTGTCATGGGTGATCAGGATGAGTTCTCCCCTCCAGCCCTTCAGGAACCTTGTGAGCCATCGTATCGAGACGATGTCAAGGTAGTTGGTAGGTTCATCAAGGAGAAGCAGGTCTGGTTCAGAGACGAGCAACTTTGCAAGATTCAAACGGACCTGGAAGCCTCCAGAGAGGTCAAGGGGATGACGTAACAGATCCTCCATCGAAAACCCGAGGCCCATCAAGATCGTCTCTGCCTTATAAGCTTCATCCCTGCCGTCATCAGAGGGTTTAAGACCCAGACAGGCTTCTCCCAGAACCAAATCTTCGCTGAACACAAGGTGCTGTGAAAGATAGCCGATCATGTAATTATTGGGGATACTGATAACGCCTTCGTCAGGTCTTTCCTCACCGGTTATCATCCTGAGGAGAGTCGTCTTCCCATGGCCGTTCCTTGCCACAAGCCCGATACGTTCTCCTGCGTTGACCGTAAACCCGATGTCATCGAATATCACCTGAGTGCCGTATGCCTTGGAGAGGTTACTGACCTGTATCATGCAGACATTTTAACTGATGGACACAATTAAACCCAAAAGCAATACTTGCATTTTGAAGTCAATTGGAGCTATCTATCCATATATCTGTGGAAATTTAATACGGTGTATTACTCCGATTAACCTTTTCTCTTTTCTCCAGCACTGTTATTTCATATGCACTGACCTTTTTAAAAAAATTCAATCCAAGCCCCTGAGCAAGGGGCGCCAGATAAATAGCAATAAACTGGGCTGAACGGTTTATTTAACCCAATCCCAAGAGAAAATCAGCCAGGCAGGGGATTCCTTATTCAGACTCTTGCATAACTACAAAATCGACGAAACCATTGTTATCGATCAGATGAAGATGTTTGTACTTACCCGTCACTCTCCTATCAAGTCCTAAGTATGAGCGGATAACTACATTTAGACCATTCTTGGTGTTGCTCGTTTGGAAAGCCTTTGGCATAGTGCTTGCGGCAATACAACTCTTTATGCAAAAGAGGTAGCATCTTATAAGAGCGTCACTAGAAATATCCTGATTACGAAATAGGTCGTCTTTAACACCGGATGTGTTAACCGTCTCTATCTTCCCATAATCTTAAATAGTTCACAGAGCAAAAGGTTGCGCAGTTATAAGTAAATGCACGCCACATGCAATTTGTTTGTGGCGTGCATTAGATGAAGATCTCCACATGGAAGTAGTCAATATTTCGAAATTTTCTGCTTCCAATGGACTACTTTTAATAAACAGCTCATAAGATTATGCAAGGAGTGGATAGTTCAAAAGAATTGTTAACGCCAGAGTTAAGCGGCGGTGCAAAAACGATCATCTTGGATAAAATGAAGTATGGAAGTTTGCTGAGATATTTTTACCTCATGGTTAAATTCTATGCAGAAACATTATTGATAACTCTCTGAAGGTCGCTATTTATTTTACTGGCAAGAGAACGGACATAAGGCTTGAGGATAATATTATTATGGTGCCCTGGAATAGTATGGATTTCTAGATTTTCTGCAACACCTTTCCATCCCTTGTCAAATTGTAAGCGGAGAAGACCCTGAGCCTTTGCCCTGTAAAGAATGAGTCGACCATCGTAGGCATGCGGATTATAAGTGCGCATCCATTCAATAACTTGCAGTATGTAATCCTTATGTTTATGCTCATGAACTTGGGTATCGATTCTCTTAGGATATTTCTCTTGTATAATTCGGACTACTTTATTCTTCATAATTTTCCAATAATGTGAGTACCAAAAAGGAAGGAAATAATACAGCCAGAATGGAAGATTTCTGAAAAAGTCATAGGTAAATATAGCTTTCCACCAGGAGAATGTTGTTACGCCGAAGGGGCTGACCGTGTCAATCAGGGCGACAAAGGGAACTGGTAGACGTAAGGAGTACCATCTGTTTTGCAATCTCAAAAGCAATAACTCCACCCGAGGAATACCCAATAAGAAAATAAGGCCCATCTGGCACAATTTTTCTTATCTCATCCACATAGTATGAAGCCATTTTTTCTACAGATGAACCGAATACAGATTCGGCACTGTCAATACCATAGACAGGTTGATCGGTAGCAAGATAGTGCACGAGCTGATTGAATATCACGGCGCTTCCTGCGACATGAGGAATACAAAAAAGCGGTGGACGTGATCCATCACGCCTTATGGGGAAAACAGGAGAGCCATATTCCGCTTGATATCCCTTTTCAATAATTGCTGCGAGCTGTCTTACAGTCGGAGCCTGGAAGAGAGATGAGGGAGAGAGTCTTTTTCCGAATTCCTTCTCGATCCAGCAGAAGAGATCTATTGCTGAAATGAATCACCCCCAAATCGAAAAAATTCTTATCTATATCACACTGATTTGTCCTGAGCACTTTAACCCAAATTTTTGCTAGCCGCTTTTCGACGTTAGTTAGCGGCTTTTTTTGAACACATATATTGCGTTGAGGTTCGACTTTTACCAAGCGCCAACAGTGCAGTGCGATCAACTTTACCGTTGGGGGTTAGGGGCATCGGTCTAAGAAAAAAGAATGCCGAGGGGATCATGTAATCAGGAAGCCATCGTTCCAGATGATCTAATAACTGGCTGTTAGAGAGTTCTCTTGCCACTGTTGGTACTAACATAAGCAACAAGGTGCATTTCTCCGTTATGGTCAATTCTTGGTCCAAGAACAACGGCATCTTGAACAGGGGGGAATTCACACAATGCAATCTCAATTTCTGCTGGTTCTACTCTGAACCCCCGGATCTTAATTTGCGAGTCATTTCTTCCCAGATGTTCAAGAACGCCATCATCACGTATTCGACCGAGATCCCCGGTGCGGTAAATACGTTGCTCTTTTTCCGCGGGATCCTAAGGAAAACTCGTTCTGTCAGAGTTGTGGATTGGACCAGTATCCGGGACTAAGGTATCTGCTTTTCACCGCAATCTCACCAATCTGGTTAACACCTACTTTATTGCCTTCATCATCGAGAAGAAGGATTTCTATCTCAGCGGATGCATATCCAACAGGGACTTTGCTTGCGGTATTTCCGAATCGTGATCGAAAAAATACTGAGCAAATACCCCTGCCTCAGTACAAGCTAGACTATTCATTAGGATACATTGTCAGGGAACTTTTTTTAAATAGTTCAATATCCTTTAACCTGATAGCCTCGCCGGCTAAATTAATAAGGCGAAGTTCAGGAAATTCTTTGCCTCCGGCAGATTCCTTGCAAAGTGTCGAAAAAGGGTCGGTATCGAATGGTAGACCGAAATACGGTGTGCGCCATCCAGTCGGGAAGCGACAACAATCCATCTTGTCTAACATCATAGAGGTGTAGAGAAGCCCCGTTTAGCAAAGCACCGTAAATATCCATAAGGGCTGCGGCAAATCCAAGAGAAGGCAGGAGTGAAAAACGGTCGGAATGAGTAATGCCAATACTGTTTGTATAATTGCAAATTAACTGAAGGAGATTACGATGGGTCTGCATAACTCCTTTTGGTTTTCCGGTTGAACCTGAAGTGTAAAGAATGTATGCGAGAGTCTCAGGAGATATACCCGCAGATCCGGGTTTTCTTCGGAATATCCTTACATTCTCGTCAATGTTTAGAATAGTGACATTTTCTCTTGATATCCAATCTCTGAGTGAAAAGTTACTGTTATTTGTTACAATGAATGCGGCCCTCGAATCCTCAAGGATATAGCGAATCCTATCAGGAGGAAGAGTTGATGTGATCGGGACATATGCCTTTGCCTGCCTTTAGGACTCCTATCATGGCAGCAAGCGCTGCAGCATCATGACCGAAGATCAACGCAACGTGCTCGTTTTCCGCTTTACATGTCGCAGAAATGGCGTGAGCGATCCGGTTTGCTTTTTTGTTCAAATCATCATAGGTGATTTGGCAGCCTTTACTATAGATCGCTCCCTTTGAGGAAAATTTTTCTACTTGTCTTTCAAAAAGTTCAGGGATAGACTTTTCTGTTTCTTCTTTCAAAAAAACCACGGAGCGAACATCGAGATGACATCACTGCGAGCAGGGATTCAGTCATGCAACAGCGGAAGATTTCCTCTTCGTTGTAGAAGACCTTCTTCCCCAATGCACTGACATGTTATTTCTTCAGGGCAAGTGAATTGTCAAGGAATGTAAGATCAATATAGTTTTCAGGATGCTTTTTAAGATATCCCAATTCTTTCATAAGAGAGAGGATAGCATCCATAGCGTTCTGATTCCGTATCGCATCAATTTGTGGTTGATTCACCTGTAATGACTCCTCAATAATGGTTTCATTGATTCCGATATATCGCGCAGCAATATGCGCAGAATTTTTTTGATTATCTTTAACATAGGCCGCACCACGCACAAATGCAGTAACAACTCCCTGGACAATTCCAGGACTTGATTCCTTTAGGGATACAGTTGTGGTTAAGGAACATCCGGGTGCACCAGCCCAAATATCGCCAGTTCTTCTTACCACTTTCCCGATTCCCAGAGATTCCATCATGGTGGCGTACGGTTCAACCATAGAGGCTGCATCGGCTCCCCTACCAAAGAGTGATATAATAGCCCCATCTCCGGAAGGTTGCCTCATGAGTTCGACATTCTCCCAGCCAAGACTCCCGATCAGTCCCATAGCAGTTAAATCCTTGATACCGCCCCGTTGAGGAATTACAATCCTTCTGACATCCTCAAGGCTTAAATCTTTTCTCACAACAATAGCAGCCTCTTCGTATCCCGAACCACATATGACAACTAATGGAATGTCGTTTGCCTCAGCAGCTGCAACTCGTGTCCAGGGCATCACGGCAAACTGGCTTTCACCGACAATCATTTTATGAGGAACCATCCATGCAGTTGGTTCAATCGTCAATGTTGCTTGAATTCCTTCGTCTTTGAAGAATCCCTTTTCAAATGCGACATATGCAGGCATCTGGCAGATGCCTCTCAATAATGAAAAATTTACCTTATGCACTGTTCACGATTCCTTTTTTAATGGGAGTATTTCGAACATTATATTACATTTTTGAATGTTTTTTACGCTGTAGTTTTTTTTTATGATGACTCCAATAGTAATCGTCATTTTATCGGTTAATCTTGCATTGATGTTTTTGCGATGTAATAAGCAATCTGAGATAACTTCACGATGTCTAGGATGAAGAAATTAGCAACATACCTTTTAAGTCTCTGATGCAAGCAAAGTCCTATTTTTAGAATAACTCCATTCCAGCACTTATTTCTTAAAAGTCTTTTTGAATCGGATAGTGAGCGCATTCCTCGCAGCTTGCTGCGGGGTTAGCGAGCGAATATGGAAATAATAACTCCTTGCGATAAGATACCTCGCAGCTCTGCTGCGGGGTTCTTCATTATAGGGATATCATTCATGGAAATCTTTCATCTTGTGGTAAGATTATTGAGATTACTGGATTATTACGGAATAAGCGTTTCTGAATCATATGAAGAAAAAGGAGGGTAAATAATATGGTCACTATCCTTATCATCCTCGGGATTTCTCTGGCTGTTATCATCTTCGGCATAGCGATATACAACAAATTGATCCGGCTCAGGAACACGGTGAAGTCATCATGGTCGGACATTGACGTCCATTTGAAGAAGAGATATGATCTTGTACCGAATCTTGTTGAAACCGTAAAAGGGTATGCTTCGCATGAAAAGAATGTGTTTGAAAATGTGACAAAGGCAAGATCTATGGCTATGAGCGCAGCCACTCCTGCCGATAAGGCGAAGGCCGAGAATATGCTGACCGGTACCCTGAAAAGCCTCTTTGCGCTTGCAGAGGCATATCCCGAGCTGAAGGCAAATGCCAATTTCATGCAGCTCCAGACTCAGATGCAGGCACTTGAAGATAACATCGAGAATGCACGGCGCTATTACAATGCGGTTGTCCGTGATTTCAATATTGTGATCGAATCATTCCCGTCAAATATTATTGCATCATCATTTGGATTCAGGCAGGAGGAATTCTTTGAACTCGAAGCCCCTGAGGTCGAAAGGAAGCCGGTAAAGGTCACTTTCTCCTGAACACTATACAAAGATGCATCATGCCGGATCAGAATAGGATAAAAATTTCCTTTGACACCCCTTCTCCAAAGAAGGGATTTATAGGTCTTCTATTGAGTATCTGTCTTTTTATTTCTCTCTCCATGACGCAAACTTCCTTAGCCCAGGATTTTACGATCACAAAATTCCATACTGATATAACAATCTACAAAGATTCTTCACTGCTTGTTCAGGAGACGCTGCTGGTGAATTTCCATGATTCGAGGCATGGCATTTTCCGGGAGATCCCGTTCAAATATACCGACGAACGGGGCAATCCCATAAAAACACCATTGCATGTTCAGTCAGTAACTGATCAAGCAGGAACGCAGAGGAAATTCAGGGTCTCAAAAAGGGGAAACGTCGTCAACATAAGGATCGGGGATCCCAAAAACTATGTCAGTGGATTTCAGACGTATGTAATTACCTATGAGGTCCAGAATGCCATTCTTTTTTTTGACGATCATGATGAGCTCTACTGGAATGTCACAGGTAATTACTGGTGGGCTCCCATTCAGATGGCCTCAGCACAGATAACGCTTGCAGGGGAAGAACTGAGTGAGAACCTCTGGGCAGCCTGTTACACAGGAGCTTTCGGTTCCAGAGCATCCGAATGCAGCTATGAAGCTTCCCATAATAGTGCCGATTTTTCGACGACAAAAAACCTTTCACCCCGCGAAGGTCTCACGATAGCCTTTGGTTGGGATAAGGGGCTTGTTTCCCCGCCAACAACCACAAGAAAATTATTATGGATGCTTGAAATGAGAGAAAACTGGATCTTTCTGCTTTTCCTCTTCCCATTGACCCTGATGATATACCTTTGGAGGACCAGGGGGAGGGATCCGGGAGTGCGGGAAGCAGTGACTGTTCGGTACGAGCCTCCACAACACAATAACGTCCCCCTGACAGCCGGTGAAGTTGGAGCCCTGGTTGATGAGAAGCTTGATCCAAGGGATATCACATCTACGATTATCGGCCTTGCCGTGAAAGGCTACATAAGGATTGAGGAACAAAAAACAGAAGGCCTGATCTTCGATTCAATGGATTATTACCTTTGGAAGGTGAAAGGGCCTGATGATAATCTGAGCCCTTTTGAGAAACTCCTGATGGGCAAAATCTTTACCGGTGAATTCCCCGGAAGGATGGTCTCTGACATGAAGAACAAATTTTATGCTGACCTTGAATCCATAAAAAGCACCCTGTACGGAGAATTGACCACGAAACGGTATTTCCTCGTCAGCCCTGAGAAAGTAAGAAACGTTTACCGTACCGCCGGAATAATCATCGCTGTGGCAAGCGGCATTATTTTTTCAGCCCTGACATCCTTTCCAAAAGGTATATTTGCCGGCATATTGATGGGTCTTCCTGTACTTGCATTCGGCCGGGTGATGCCCGCTAAAACGAAATCAGGTGCTGCAGTATATATGGACATTCTTGGATTCCAGGAGTTCATGAACCGCGCAGAAAAAGACCGGATTGAACGGATGAAGGATAAAGACCTTTTTTCCAAATTCCTGCCCTATGCCATTGCGCTAAACGTAGTGGATAGCTGGGCCGGGGCATTTGAAGGGATTTATCAGGAATCACCCACATGGTATGTTTCACATACAGGATTGAGGACATTCAGTCCGTCTAATTTTTCCCGCTCCGTCAATTCGGCAACTTCGGGTCTTGCCTCAGCAATGTTCTCCGCACCGAGGGGCAGCGGTGTCGGCGGTGGCGGAGGCTTCAGCGGCGGATCTTCAGGGGGTGGTTTCGGTGGCGGAGGTGGTGGGAGCTGGTAGGATTACTTGCTTTTGTAAATCTTCTGCATGATCTCGGGGAACCACGTTTTGAATTCAGGATATACCCTTCCCAGAAACAGTTTGAGCCCTTTTATTTCATTTTGCAGGTCTCTGACTTCTTCAAGGTGTTTGTTCATTGACTCAATCTGTTCGGTGAGGGTTGCCAGCTCTTTGTCTAACAGTTTTATTTTATCCTGAGGTTTAGTCTCTTTTTTCAATTTCGTTCCTCCAATATCGGTTTTTGAAATCATGAATGCATGTTGGATTATTATATCAGATATATAGTTCTCCAAGATGTCGCTCAAAGAAGGCAGTTCATCTAAAAATGCGTGTAAAAAGTGCAGATGTTGTGATAAAACGTATTTTACGATACCTTGGTGTGCCTTGAACTAATGGGTTCTTGAATATTCTTGTCCAGAGAGCGATGATAGATTTTTCAATCAGATCATCGAGTTACATAAGTATTCGAACAATGTCTGTTCTTTGTTACTTCAGGCATATTTTGATGCTGCTCTCTTCTTCCTCTTCGCTTTCTGTTTCCTTATTTTTTCTCTTTTAATATCTTCGGATGTCATCTGATCTGACAGGCTACCCAATCTCTTCATGAGCTCCCGGCGGGCGAGAAAGCGGTTGATAGACTGGCTCCTGGTCTCCATGCACTTCACCTCTATGCCTGTAGGGATGTGCCTGAGATAGACACAGGTTGAGGTTTTATTGACATTCTGCCCTCCGTGGCCGGAGGATCGAATGAACTTTTCCTCGATATCCTGTTCCCGGATACCGAGCGCTTGCATCATCTCACGGAGCCATCTGTTCTTCTCTTCACTCACAGCAAAAGCTGGCATATGGGCACCTGCTTCTCTGTTGCATCATTACGCTGACCAATATAAATATACTTAAGTCCCGATTGAGTATTATAATGAAATCCATGGAGGATATCCTGAAATCTTTGCCGAATACGTTCATCCCGATTTTTGTCGCGATCAATGTATTCATGCTCCTGCCGCTCTTCGTCTCTATCACCAGGGATTTGACCAGGCCGAAGAGATCAGAGGTTGTGAAGGAATCGATCCTGACGGCGTTTTTAGTGAGCCTTTCTTTTATAGCACTGGGGGAAGTGATTTTCAGGATTTTGGGAATTACCGGAGACGACTTCAAAACTGCCGGCGGCCTTCTCCTCCTGGTCTTTGCAGTGAGGGATCTTATACATAGCGGAGAGGAGCGGATAAAATCCGACTATAAAGTTGGGGTGGTTCCTATCGGGGTGCCTTTGATCGTGGGGCCCGCAGTACTTACAAATATTCTGATCCTTGTAGACCACTATGGTATCATTCCCACGGTCATCTCACTGCTGCTGAACCTGCTTATTGTCTGGGTTGCCTTAAGCAACGCAGAGAGGATGCTGAATTTCTTCGGCAAGGGCTTTGTAATTGCCATCGGGAAGGTTATGTTGCTCTTTCTCGCAGCCATAGCGATCATGATGATACGGATCGGGGTCATCAACATCATAAAGAGTAATTTTAACGTGTAAAGGAGTTGGGAAATGCTTATCGGAATTCTGTCTGATACTCACGACAACATCCCGCTTGTCAAAAAAGCGATCGGGGTTTTTAACGAAAAAGAAGTCGGATATGTAATCCATGCAGGTGATTATACCTCCCCCTTTACCCTGAAACTATTCCAGAACTTACAGTGTGAATATACCGGAATATTCGGAAACAACGATGGGGATAAGCTCCTCCTTCAGGAGAGAGCCGGGGGAAGGATCCGCAATCAGCCCTATATTTTCACCCTTGAAGACAGAAAGATTGTAGTGATGCACGAGCATCATGTCGTTGAAGCGCTTGCCGAAAGCGGACACTTCGACCTCGTTATCTACGGGCACACGCATGAGGCTGATGTCCGCAAGGTGAAGAATACGCTTCTTGTAAATCCCGGTGAGGTGAGTACATATCTCTACGGTAAATCGACTATTGCACTTGTTGATCTCAGAACCCTGGAAGCAGAAATTGTAGAGCTGAATTAAACAAAAGTGCAGACATTGATCGAATGATTATGTAACTCGATGATCTGATTGAAATATCTATCATCGCTCTCTGGATAAAGACGTTCACTTAACCATCAGTTCAAGGTACGCTAAGGTATCGAAAAATAATTTTTTTCACGACATCTGCACTTTTTAAATACTTATTCTGGATTAAGAGAATCGTTACCTGCTCTCTAAACCCCTTCCCAGAAGGGGAGGATGAACGTTAAACAGTTATCCCGTCGATCCTCTTTAGGCCCGCATCAATAGCCATTTGAACGGCATCTGCATACTCCTGCTGCTCGATCCGTCTGTTCAGCGGGGGATTTTCGAATGCCTGAAAGCAGGGATGGTACTGGTCCATGATATTCAGGTAGGTATTTTTCGATATTTCCTCTGCGAGAAATTTTACGACTCCGGCGGTTCCCGCAATCCCCTCCGGCAACACAAGGTGCCGGACGAGCAATCCTCTCATTGCAATGCCTCTCCGATCGGTTATCAGATCGCCGACCTGCCTGTGCATTTCTTTGAGAGCAACCTGAGCAGATTCAGGATAATCTTCCGCCTCCGAATATTTCAGAGCCATTGCAGGATCCATATATTTGAAGTCCGGCATATAAATATCAACAACACCATCCAGTATTTTGATTGCGTGCAGTGATTCATACCCCCCACAATTGTAGACGATAGGGAGTATGAGACCCTTTTCTGATGCGATGAGCAGCGACCTCAGGATCAACGGCATCTGATGGGTTGGAGTGACAAAATTTATGTTGTGGCAGCCCTGCTTCTGCAAAGAGAGCATAATTTCGGACAGTTTCTCGAATGAAATCTCTGTGCCTTCCCCGAGATGGCTGATTGAATAATTCTGGCAGAAGAGGCAGCCTAGGTTACAGCTGCCCATAAAAATGGTGCCGGAACCAAACCTGCCAACCAGGGGCTTCTCTTCACCAAAATGAGGACCGAAGCTTGAGATAAAAGGCTTGTCGCCCGTCCGGCAAAAACCCCTCTGATCCGTCGTCCTGTCAACCCTGCATTGCCTCGGACATAGGGTGCATTCTTTCAAAATCTCCCCAGCTTCCCTGACTTTGTCAGAGAGCACGTTCGGAGGAAGCTGAAGATATGCCGGTGTGAAGCTGCGATTGGTCATATTCTCAGTTTACCGTGATGACCAATATGCCGAAGGTCAGACCGTCTCTGATTTCATCACTGCACCGCTTCCAGCAGAACTGACCATCTTCGCGTATCGTGACAGGTAGCCTTTGGTTATTTTCGGTTTAATCGGCTTCCATCCCCTGAATCTCTCCCGAATTTCTCTATCAGACAAGAGGACATCTATCTTTCTCTTTGGGATGTTGATCCGGATCCTGTCGCCGTTCCGGATGATGGCTATGGCACCGCCTTCCATTGCCTCGGGCGATATGTGTCCGATGCATGGACCCCTCGTACCACCTGAAAAACGGCCGTCTGTAATGAGTGCGACTGATTCGCTCAATCCCATGCCCGCAATGGCAGCTGTCGGGGAGAGCATTTCCCGCATGCCGGGGCCTCCCTTCGGCCCCTCATACCTGATAACAACCACATCACCCGGCTTGATCTTTCCATCCAGGATAGCCTTCATGCCATCCTCCTCTGAATTGTATACCTTTGCAGTGCCTTCAAAGTCCATCACACCCTGACTGACGGCAGACTGTTTCACGACAGCGCCATCAGGTGCGAGATTGCCCCTGAGTATGGCGATGCCACCCTCCTTATGATATGGCCTGTTTATTGGTCTGATGACTTTTTCGTCTGCTACCAGTGCTGCATCAACAATATCGAATATCTTTTTGCCGCTCACCGTGACCGTATTATTCAGGTTTTTCCTCAGCCGTTTCATAACAGCCGGTATCCCACCAGCCCAGTCGAGGTCTTCAAGAAAGTGCTCCCCGCCCGGCAGCATATTGGCAAGGTGCGGTGTTTTCCTGCCCAGGATGTCGAAGGTTTCAAGTGGTAATTCGACCCCGGCCTCATAAGCGATTGCAGGGATGTGAAGAGCAGTATTTGTCGATCCACCCAGTGCCAGGTCGACCATGATTGCATTTTCGAATGCACTTTTCGTCAGAAACTTTCTCGCCGTCATATTTTTATTCACCAGATCAATGATACGCCTGCCGCTTTCAAATGCCATTCTTCTCTTGTCGGCTGAAATGGCCAGTGCTGTTGCACTTCCCGGTAGGCTCATGCCGAGTGCTTCAGTAACACATGCCATGGTATTGGCAGTATACATGCCCTGACAGGAACCGGGTCCGGGGCAGGCACACATCTCGAGTGTGTCAAGTTCTTCCTTCCGTATTAATCCTTTTTTGAATTTCCCGACAGCTTCAAAGGTGTCATTCACGAGAGACAGTCTTCTGCCTTTCAGCCGGCCGGAGATCATGGGGCCCGCAGTGACAACAATAGTTGGTACGTCAATCCGTGCGGCAGCCATGAGCATCCCCGGGGTAATCTTGTCACAATTGGTCAGGAGCACAAGCCCGTCAAGGCGATGCGCCTCGGTGATTGTCTCGACCATATCTGCTATCAATTCCCTGGAAGGAAGAGAATAGTGCATCCCTGAATGCCCCATAGCGATACCGTCGCAAATCCCGGGGATCCCAAAAATAAACGGATATCCTCCTGCGCTGTGAATGCCCTTTTCGATGAATCTTTCCAGATCTCTCATGCCAACATGGCCCGGAATGATGTCGGTGAAACTTGATGCGAGCCCGATGAACGGTTTTTTCATTTCACTTCTTGAAATACCGGTTGCATAGAGAAGAGCCCTGTGCGGAACCCGCTCAAGACCTTCTTTGATTGTACTGCTTCTCATAAGTACCTCCGTCCAAGAAAAATGTAGAAGTTGTCTGAAAATTCTCTTTCTGCGCTTCTTCAAGAAAGCAACGGCAAAGGTCTAAAAGAAAACCTGGGAAATATGAAAAGAGAAAAGCCATTTCATATTTCCCAGGTTTTCTTTTAATTTTTTGTATCTGGTTCTAATTCAGGGAATGGCTTTTTTTATATTTTCTTACCAGTGCCGCCATCTGATCCTTCTTCATGAGTTTCTGTTTTTGAATCTTCTTCCTTTCAATCTCTTCCTCCTGGGTCAGATACCTTTTGTTGTCAATCTCCGCAAGAACCATATCAAGGCTTCTGTGCTCTTCGCTCAATTTCCTGAATTCATCATTTTCTTTTTTTAAGAGTTCGACAATTTCCTGTTCTTTCACTGTACCCCTCCTCTATTGAAAGATAAATAGATTTGCCAGAAAAACATGCCCCGTGAAGACTTTTACGGAATTATATCTCCTGAAGAATCCTTTCTGCAAGCTTCGAAGAGTTTTCAATACAATCATTGACTCCGATGCCGCCATAGGCATTCCCTGTAACGTAAAACCCCTCGTAATTTCTACATATTCCGGCAATCTGCTCCGTTTGTTGTTCGTGTCCCAGAAAGTATTGGGGTATCCCTTTTCTGTGGGTGTAAACTTTTGCAAAATCGGGCTGAGCGGTAACCCCCATAATATCCCGGAGTTCATCCATGACGAGCGTTATGAGTTTCTCTTCTTGCTCAAGTGCCAGGTCTGATCTCCGGGCGCCTCCAAGCATAGTCCTGAGCAGGACATACCCCTCAGGTGCCCTATTGGGGAAGATGCTTGAGTCCCATAAGGTGCCAAGTATTTTTCTGCCTTCTTTGAAAGGAATGAGAAATCCGAATCCCATTAGGGTATGACGGATTTTTTCCCGCCTATAGCCGAGGCATACAACAGAAATCGATGGATAAAAGATTTCATGTAACAGGGCAGAGAGATTTCTGTCCATATCTTTTACCATAGCCGATGTTGCAAAAGCCGGTGTTGCACAGACGACAGCTTCTGTTTCGATGGTTGTTCCGTCCGACAGGAAAAGCATATAGTTTTTATCTCTCCGTTCGATCGAAACGACCTCAGATCCGGTTCTCAGTCTCTTTCCAAGAAAACTGGTGAGGGCACCGATGAACGATTCCATCCCGTCGTAGAATGAAGTGAGGGTTCCTCCTGGTCCGGCCCCCACTTTATTGCCGGTTTTTTTCGCCTCCTTCTGGAGCTTTATCATGCCCCGTATAAGACTGCCATATTTCTGCTCAAGGTTATAGACTTTTGCGAAACAGCTCTTCAGGCTCATTTTCTCGGGATCGCCGGCAAATATGCCTGAAGCCATGGGGTCTATCAGCTTCTCGTACGCTTCTCTTCCGAGTCTCCTTGTTGCAAAGTGGGCAAGGGTCTCATCGCCTCCCTTCCATTTGGGCACAAACATCTCATAGATAACTCTGAGCCTGCCGGAGATGCTCAGAAGATTTGATGTGAGAAATGCAGGTGGTGATTCAGGCAAAAGATTGAGTTTTCCGCTTGAAAAGATGTATCGCCTTCGCGCATTGTCATTGCTTCTTAGGGGGGAGAGGGAGAGTTTTGAGACAAGCTCGAGGGTTTTGGGACGGTTATCAAGGAACCCGTTGACACCCCATTCACACAGGAAACCGTCCACCTTGTCGGTCCAGATTTTACCGCCTGCTTTTTTTTCTGATTCAAGGATAAGGATATCTAATGAAGGTTTGTGCTCGAGTAAAAGATATGCAAGTGAAAGTCCGCTGATCCCACCGCCAATAATAACCAATCTCATATTACATTTGTAATCTTAGCATATTTTATTATCCGAATCTATATTCTTTCTGTGCCGGATTTCTCTGTGGCAAGTGACAGAAAGGACGTTCGGTCGGCAGAAAAAAGAATGATGCCTTTCTGCTCAAAATCCTTCAGAATATCGAACACGTCTTCAGCTGGTGTCCCGAACTCTGAAGATAGCATGCTGATCTCGCGGATTTTTTCAACCGCTGAGAGATAAATCTTCTGTTCAATTCCGCGGAGGCTGTGTTTCAATTGTCTGCCGTTGTGTGAAATTTCGATCTCCAAACCATCAGAAGCAGCACTGTAGACCATATACGTATCTTCAGCATTTTTGCCCTTGATTTCGTCAACCTTTGCCCGCAATTCCATGGAAAATCTGTACTGTTCTTCATCGTTCTCGAACTGATACGGATAAGGATAGTTTGAATAGGAGGGCATACTGAAGTCGTCGAAGATCGAAGAAAAAATTGACTCGTTGCTTTTTGTCAGCCGGAACTGATCGGTATTGAGAAAGATGGGGCTGTCTGCGGGCAAATAAAATTCTCCGGGAAATATCTGGATTGTGTCCCTGACCAGGATATGCATGATACGATCCATAACCCGCAAATTTTCTTTCACATCGACTTCTGTCATGCCGGGGAAACAGGTGAAAAGGTTGAATTGTACCGGAACTCCTAATTCAGCGGCTGATTTCAGTACCTCAACGTTTTTTAAGACGGTGACGCCCTTGTTCATCATCTGGAGCATCCTGTCACTGAATGTTTCGATCCCGATCTGAAAATGCGAAACCCAATTGCCGAAATGCAATACTGCACGCAGGACATCGCGATCCATCTTTTCCGCTCGAAATTCCGCATAAATGAAATTGAGATTCCTGCTTTCGAGACACCGCGATATCTGTATAATTGATTCCCGATCTTTCAGAGCATCTGAATCGAGGATAAAATAGTTTCTGAGATCATCCGAAATGCTCTGATAATATGCTATTTCTGAAGAAACCCTTTCAGGGGATTTTGCCTGGCACAGGATATTGTACGATTCATCGGGGCAGAAGGAACATCGCTTCCAGGGACATCCCCTCCCGAATTCGATGGGGAGGATGATCTCCGACTTCCGGATCGGGAACGCCTCGAAATCATATTCCGGAAACGGAAGAGAGTTGATTGCAACATTCGGCCGCGTTGGGGATCTTTTTATTTTACGGTTTTTGTCCCGGTAAATAACATTATAGAATTGATTCCCCGGATTGCTTATATGATCAAGCAGGCTCTCAACTGTGATTTCACACTCACTTGTTCCCGTGAAATCGACGAATTCTGCTTCCCTCATGAAATCATCCGCAAATGCACCGGTACAGTCCTTGCCGCCGAAAACCGTCAGAATATCCGGATTGGTGTCTTTAATTCTCGAGCAGAGCACGAGAGAACCGCTTAACTGATAATGGGAGCAACTGAAGCCGATAAGCCTCGTATCTTGCAGATACGGCATCAGCCTTGAAAAACATGAATCAACAAATGAGCGCGCCACTTCTCGCAATTCTTCAAAATCGCTTAATGATAATCCAAGCGAATCGAGGCGCTCTTTGAACCGCTCTTTTGATTTCATATACTTTTCTTCGAAAAAGAGCGAAGCAAAGATATAATCGAGTCCCATGTATTCGACCCCAAATTGTTCGGTCAGCGTGAAGAGATTGTCTTTAACATGCGGCGGCATTTCGTCGAGGTAAGAAAGGAATTCAAGATGAAAGTGGAATGTTTTGACACGCTTCCCTTTCTCCCCGAGATATGACTGCATGATGCCGAGGTTTATATTCGGGACGTTGGCAAACCAGCGCGAGATAAACCTCGCATAGGGCATCGAAATAAATATGAAGTCCATAAAATGTTTTACAATATTATTCTATATAATCTCCCGGCAACATGAAAGACAAAAAACAAAAAAAATCAGGGTCTTCCCGGCAGAGGAGACTTTCTTTCCACGCTGATGAGAAAAAACATCCCTGGCTTCCCTTACTGCTTGATGCATATTTCATAGTCGATAAGGGAGTTGATGAGGCGATCAGGGAAGCGTTTCACAAAGGCAGAAAATTGGCATGCGGGAAGGGTTGCTCAAACTGCTGCACAACCCATCAGACCATTCCTGTCTACCCGCTTGAACTGGTCGGTCTGTCCTGGTACGTTACCGAAAAGATCAGCGGGCCTGTACGTGATATCGTCAAGATGAATCTCAGCCGTCACCGGGAGGGTGACCCGTGCCCTTTTCTTGTTAACGGTTCCTGTAATGTCCACCCGATGAGGCCTGTCTCATGCAGGCAGTTTAACGTGTTTGATACTCCCTGCGCCGCAGGCGAAGATCCCTATTACACGAGAAGGCAGGACGTGCTCTCACCGATCAAAAAATATACTGACCGTGCTTTTTTTTCCATGCTTCCGTTCTACGGGGTGGAAGATGAAAAGAAGCGGTGGAAGATTATTGAGTCCGGTGCCGTTCACCAGGTAGTGAAACTCATGCAGACCTGTAACTGGAAAAGTCTGGCTGAGAAGATGGAGGAGTTTGAAAGGATAGATTCAATGAAGAATCCGAATTAGTTTCGCCATGCTTTTATATATCGATTGGGTCTACATCTACCCTGACCCTTACGTCCCTTGAATTCCTGAACATCCCGATAACAGATCTTGCTGCGGCGTGAAGCTGCATGCGATTGGATGATTTGAGCAGCAGTCTATATTCGTATTCTCTTTTCTTATTTTTCGATATGGACGGGCCGAGTATCTCAACATCGTTGCCGGGAATTTTGATGCCCTGTGCTATTTCTTTTTTCAGCTCTCTTTTGCTTGTGCATTTGATGAGTATGAGCCTCGAAAAAGGTGGATAGAGAAGCGCCTTGCGCCTGTGCAATTCCTCCTGAAAGAACAAATTATAGTTATTGTTTTTTATTCCTTTGAACAAATAATGATTCGGCATTCTTGTTTGGATAAGGACCTCGCCACCCGGCTCAATTTTATCCATGACAGACGAGATTTCCTGGTGAGCCTTCTCTGCGGACCTGAAATCAGGGAGATTCAGCAAAATGTCTGTGTTCAGAACCGCAGCCATGGAAAATCTTACAGTAGAGTTCAGTCTCCTGGTCATCAGTTTTGTGCCGATAATTATTTTATTTTCAGCCAGGCATGCCGCACCCGTTACCCCTTCCATGAGAGATTTTTTCTTTGTTTTATCACTGTCGAGCCTTATGGTACTAACACCAAGGATATTCTCAATGTCTTCCTGAGCCCTTTGCGTGCCTGCACCGAGCAATTGAAGGTTATGGCCTTTACATCTGCTGCAGAATTCCGGCACCTTTGATCGCGCATACCCGCAGTAATGACATTTCATTGACATGTCCTGTTTGTGGTAGATGAGGGGTATTTTGCAGTCAGGGCATTCCTCAATGTAATGACAATCAATGCATTCAAGGAGCGTCGAGTATCCTCTCCTATTGACGACAAACATCATCTTTCCGGAACTCTTTATGTATTTCTTGGCAGTATCGATGACTGTTTTCGAAAGGTATGGTTTTATATGTTTTTCGTATCTCATGTCGATCACTCTAACCTTATGAGTTTTCGTGCCGGAGGCAGGTTTCAATAAGGTGTATTTCCCGGACTTGCAGTTATAGAGAGACTCTATCGAAGGGCTGACAGATGAAAGGAGTACCGTGGCATTCTCGTAAAACCCCCGCATGACTGCAACATCCCTTCCGCTGTAACAGGGGCTGCTTTCCTGTTTGTACGAAGTATTATGTTCCTGCAGTACGGCAATAAAAGAGACTTTATTAAACGGGGCAAAGACAGCCGATCTTGTCCCAAGCACGATGTCTGATTGAGATGAAATGATCCTTTCGAAAGCCTCGCGTCTTTGCCCCTTGCTGAGTTCGCTGTGGAAAAGGCATATTCTCTGTCCGAGGTGCAGTTTCAGGAGAGCGTAGAGCAGTTTCAGTGCAGATATTTCCGGGACAAGAATAATGCCATTGCGGGCATCGGCAACTGTCTTCAGGAGAAACGATTGCACATAGGCAGAAGAGGGTGCGTGAAGGAGAAAGGTTCTGTATGCGGAATTGTGTATCGAGGCCTTAACAGTGTCTAACATATCGTTATCAACCGGCACGGAATCGAAATGATCTCCGGAAGCAGGGTAGTCCTGAATCCGCTGGGCTTGCACACGGCGCGGTTTTTTCATTGTTCCCTTCATCAAGACTTCTTTAGGTAGGATATTCTTCAGAACGAGTCCCTGCTCGCTTATATAATAGTCTGACATCCAGTGCAGAAGATGAATCAGACTGCTGCTCAGGACCGGGACAGTATTGTGCACTTCCGTGATGTCTTTTACGGAGCCCGGATGCTGCCCTGATGTTTTTCTCAGTACAATACCTTTCGTGACTGAGTTTTTCAGTTGTGCACTGACAATCATGCCCGGTTTAATATGGCGGGAGAGTTCTTCAGGACACCGGTAGGTCAACGCCCCGATATTGACCGGAAAAACAACATCATAAAAATCCATTTCAGATTCTATCACATTGTGAACCTTCTCATCTTTGTGTCATAATTTGACTATGTTTTTGAAATATTTTCCTTCGGTGCTTCTGGCTCTCCTGCTCCTTGTGACCTCATGTGCAACGCAACAGATACAGGAAATCAGGGAAAAGCCATTTCCCCCCGAGGAATCCTATTATCTGTTTCTGCTCGGCAATATCGCAGAAAAAGAGGGGAAATGGGAGGAAGCCCTCGAGTATTATAAGCAAGCACTCGAAAAAGACCCCCTTTCTTCTTCACTGCAACTGCAGATCAGCTACTTATTACTGAGAACCGGGAAAATCAGCGAGGCCATTTCTCGTGCCGAGGGGATTATCGGCCGGGAACCTGAGAATGTCCCGGCACTCTTGCTTCTCGGACAGCTCTATAACAGTCAGAAAAGGTCGGACGAAGCGATCACAATATTCCGGAAAATTCTCGCAATACAGCCGGATCACCGTGAGGCAGCGATTTTTCTGAGCCTTCTCTACGCGTCGATGAAAGAAAACGGAAAAGCTATCGGAATACTTGAGACTCTCACAGAACAGGACCCAAACAATACGATGGCGATATTCTATCTCGGTTCCCTGCACCTCAATGGGGGAGATATCGATAAGGCTTCTGAATATTTTCATAAGGCGATAGCTCAAAAACCCAACTTTGATGCAGCATATTACAATCTCGGACTGATCTCCGAGATGAAGAGCCAGTGGCAAGACGCGAAAGAATATTATGACACGGCCATTTCCGTAAACCCTCATAACCTGCAGGCGCGGGAAAGACTTGCCCAGATCTATTTCAGGCAGAAGGAAACCGATAGGGCGATAGAGCAATACAGGGAAATCAGTTCCCAGGTCCCGGTGGATATCGATGCGCACGTTAATCTCGGCATCCTCTACCTGGATGACAAACAATATGACAAGGCGATAGAGGAATTCAGGATCATACTGGAAGCGAGGCCCCAAAATACGGCAATACGCTACTATCTTGCAATAGGTCTTGGAGAGCTGGAGAGAACTGATGAGGCTGTTAAGGAGCTGAAAAAAATTATTTCACAGGACCCCAGGAATGAGAGCGCCTTTCTCTATCTGGGGCTTTTGTATTCAAGGCAGGACAGGGATGATGAAGCAATAGCGGTCTACAGGGAATTGCTGAGTTTTGAGCAGGAGAAACCCGAGATCTATCTGTATCTTGCTTCAACGCTTATCCATAAAAAAGATTACGGGGAAGCAGCGGGAATCTTAAAGGATGCAACAGAACGGTTTCCCGATAACGGCGATCTGCTCTTCAATCTCGCGGTCGTGAGCGAGAAAACGGGCAGATTTGATCAAATGGAGCAGTACCTGAAAAAAGTGATCGAGATTAATCCGGAGCATGCAGAGGCACTCAATTATCTCGGATACAGCTATGCCGATCAAGGAATACATCTTGATGATGCATTGCTGCTCGTTCAGAAGGCGTCAGAACTGAAGCCCGAAAGCGGCTATATTCTGGACAGTCTTGGATGGGTATATTATAAATCGGGTAAATATCCTGAAGCATTGGATTTGCTGTTGAAAGCAGCCGGAATCGTACAGGACGATCCTACGATTCTGGAGCATATCGGTGACGTCTATCGTGCCATAGGAGAAGCGGGAAAAGCACGGGCATACTGGGAAAAATCACTCGATTTTTATGAAAAGGGCGAAGACGAAACCCTGAAAGAACGGGTCATGAAAAAGCTCAAAGAGATCGAATACGGTGATGGTCAGACCGGCGAAAGAAAGTGATTCGATCCCCCGTCGTCCGGTTCTTCCTTCCCCTTGTGCGCGAAATAACAATGTTTTGTCGGTAAGAGCACCAGCAAAGATCAACTGGTTTCTTCATGTCCTCAAGAAGAGACACGACGGTTATCATGACATCGTCAGCCTGATGCAGTGTGTCAGCCTCCACGATGAACTCATTTTTGAGCACGCTGATTCTATCGTTGTCGAAAGTGATCTGGACATCCCGGTTTCGGAGAATCTTGTTTACAAAGCCGCTTCGTTCCTGCAGCAATACGCTTCCTGCCGGAAAGGCGCGCGGATAATACTCAGGAAACAGATACCGCTAAGTGCCGGACTCGGGGGAGGAAGCAGCGATGCCGCATATACACTCTCCGGGCTTAATACATTATGGGAGCTTGGTTTGCCGCGGGAGGAGCTCTGTTTTATCGGTGCCCGCATCGGATCTGACATCCCCTTTTTCTTCCATGCTCCCGCGGCTCTGGTTGAAGGAAAAGGTGACAGCGTGAAGCCGCTCAAAATGGATCTTTTTTTCTGGCTTCTCCTTGTGAAACCGGATATCACCGTATCAACAGCATGGGCGTACGCTGCTTTCGACCTGATGCCTGGACCTGCATTGACAAAAAAACCTCTTGATATTAAACTGTTCTGTCAAGGTCTTCATAAGCAGGATTTTCTCTCTCTTGCTCATCTGCTTTCCAATGATTTGGAGGAAGTCGTCATGAGGGAATATCCTGCCGTCGGGGATATAAAGCACAAGCTCATTGAAATGGGCGCAGAGATATCCTTAATGAGCGGAAGCGGCCCGACGGTTTTTGGTGTTTTCAGAACCAGGGAAAAGGCAGAAAATGCTCTCACGGTGATGAAGCCCCATTGGTGCTGTATCGTACAGACTTTGATTAAAAAAAGTGAAAAGTGAAAAGTTCATAGAGGAATATATCTTGCGGATAACACGCATTCTGTAACGTTTGCCATGTAATGTCCAACGTGCTGATGGTGGGGCGTCGACAAACGGCAAGTCAGGAGACTTTGGATCTCCCATCTGGAGGTTCGAATCCTCCCGCCCCAGCCAAAAATCAGATATGCGCTGTTCGTCGTCAGTTGTTAGTTTAGGTTGACAACAGCAGTCTGAGAACTGACAACTGATAGAGGAGGGAGAATGCCAGAAGGGGTTAAATTTTTTACGGGAAACGCGCACAAATCTCTCGCACAGGAAATTGCAGAATGCCTTCATATCCCAGTCGGGGATGCAACAGTGACGGAGTTTAGTGATGGCGAGATTATGGTGCAGATCAATGAAAATGTCAGGGGAACTGATGTATTTGTTCTGCAACCGACCTGCATGCCGGTAAACCGGAATATCATGGAACTTCTTCTCATGGCTGACGCACTGAAAAGAGCATCAGCATACAGAATAACCGTTGTTATCCCTTATTACGGATACGCGCGTCAGGACAGAAAAGTTCAGCCCCGTGTCCCGATATCTGCAAAGCTTGTTGCTGACCTCATTACCGCTGCAGGAATTAACAGAATTCTGACCATGGATCTCCATGCTGCACAGATTCAGGGATTTTTTAATATACCGGTTGATAATCTCTACGCATCACCTGTCCTTCTGGATTACGTTCGTTCAACGTATTCATTTGAGAACCTGGTGATTGTTTCGCCGGATGCAGGTGGTGTTGAGAGGGCGCGAGCCTTTGCAAAAAAACTCGAGTGTTCCATTGCAATTATTGACAAACGGCGTGAGGCAGCAAATATATCTCAGATTATGAATGTCATTGGGAATGTAGAAAACAAAGATACGATTATCCTTGATGACATGATAGATACCGGAGGCACAACTATTCAGGCGGCAGCTGCATTGAAAGAGAAGGGTGCAAAGCGGGTCGTTGCCGCATGCACCCATGCTGTGCTCTCGGATAATGCGATTGAGAAGGTAGATAATTCGGTGATCGAGGAACTGATCGTTACGAATACGATACCGCATGACAGTAAAAAAGAACGCTGCAGAAAACTGACCGTTCTCAGTATAGCGCCTCTCATCGGAGAGGCCATCAAAAGGATCCATGAGGAATCTTCAATTAGTTCGCTGTTTGTGTGAAGGAGGAAATGAAAAAAGATGGAAAAAATAACCCTGACTGTTCAGAAGAGAGATGAGAAAGGCAAAGGGGCGGCACGCTCTCTGAGAAGAGCCGAGATGATTCCAGCTATTCTTTACCGGGGCGGCGGATCTCTCCCGATAAAAATCCCCAAAAAAGACATGGCGCAGTTTATCAATTCAACAGCGGGTGAACAGGTCATGGTCAATCTTCAGTTTGCAGAAGGCGAAAATAAACTTGCTCTTGTCAAGGATTATCAGGTCGATCCCCTGAAAAGGGAATTGCTGCACGTTGATTTCTTTGAAGTCTCTCTGACGGAAAAAGTCAGGGTGAATGTCCACGTAACAACGACAGGCGAGTCTATCGGAGTGAAGAGGGATAAAGGAATATTGCAGAATCTTCTCAGGGAGATAGAGGTAGAATGCCTTCCTGATAAGATCCCGGCTCATATCAAGATAGATATTTCAGGGCTCGAAATCGGCCAGTCTTTCAATGTTGGTAATCTGAATCTCGGAGAAGATGTGAAAATTCTGACGGATCCATCCGAAGTGTTGGCAAACATTATCGCCCCTGCTGTTGAAGAGGTTGCCCCCGCTGAGGAGGTTGAAGCACCTGCTGAGACAGCAGAACCCGAAGTGATGAAGAAAGGCAAGAAAGAAGAGGAAACTGAAGAAAGTAAATAACGATTATTTCTCATCAACGCGGATTGGTTATTGAACATTCTCTGTGTAACCGATGTGGCTTATAGTTGGGCTTGGAAATCCTGGCAGAAAATACGTCAGAACCAGACATAATGTCGGGTTTATGGTTGTGGAGGAAATTGCTGAACGGTATACCATAGTTTTGACGGAAAGCAAATACGGATTCAGAATCGGGAGGGGTTCTATCGAGGGATGCAAAACGTTCCTCGCAGAACCCCTTCTTTATATGAATAGGAGCGGACTGGTTGTTCAGCATTTATGCAATAAGTTCAATACACCGGCAAAGAACCTTATTGTTGTTCATGATGATCTCGATATGGAAACCGGCAGGTTGCGGATTCGGAAAACGGGATCATCGGGTGGACACAAAGGAATCGAGTCAATCATTCACAGCATAGGGTCACGGGATTTTATCCGGGTAAAGATTGGGATCGGGAGAGAGAACGGGATACCTGCTGAAGATTATGTTCTGAGTAAATTCAGGAGACCGGAACTAAGTCAGATGAAGGAGTCAATACAGCGCGCTGCCGATGCAGTGCGGTTTCTTGTTACTGAAGGAGTCGATAAAGCGATGAACACCTTCAATGCCTGAGGATACTCATGCGTGACATGCTTGGCAGAGAAGAACTGATCCCGGTTGAAAAAGCCCTCGAGGTCCTCTTTCGGTATGCACCGTTTCAAAGACCTGCAGAGATTCTCATCCCGCTCGAAAACGCTTACGGAATGGTGATTTCGAGGGATATTCTTTCCCCTGAAGACCTTCCCGGATTCAGCAGGTCAACCGTTGACGGGTTCGCCGTGCGTTCCGCGGATACTTTCGGGGCAACAGAAGGACTCCCCGCCTATCTCACGATTGTCGCCGAAATACCAATGGGGCAACAACCCCGGGTAGTTCTTCTGAAAGGAGAAGGGGCAGGGATTGCTACCGGGGGGATGCTCCCGGAAGGAGCCGATGCCGCTGTAATGCTTGAACATACCCAGGAGCTTGACGGAAAGATGATAGAAATTGTCCGGCCTGTTTCTCCTGGTGAGAATGTCATACAGTCCGGGGAAGACGCCAAAAAGGACGAACTGATATTGAAGAGCGGTCACCGGCTGCGTCCCCAGGATGTTGGTGCTCTCGCCGGCCTCGGGATAACAGATATTCGTGCGTATCGAAAACCAAAGGTTTCGATTATTTCTACCGGTGACGAAATCGTTGCGCCGTCTGAGCCCGTCCAGCCCGGTGAGGTACGCGATATCAATTCCTATACACTCTCAGGTCTGATTTCTGATGCGGGCTGCATTGCAGTAAAGCGAGGTATCTTCAGCGACAAGTATGAAGTTATAAGGGATGTCGTCGAGCAGGCATTGAGGGATTCAGAAATGATTTTAATCACCGGCGGAAGTTCCGTTGGAACCAAGGACATGACTGCGAAGGTAATCAACGATTTAGGGATCCCCGGGGTATTATTCCACGGGGTGTCATTAAAACCCGGTAAGCCGATGATAGGCGGTGTTGTGGGAACTGTGCCGATTTTTGGTCTCCCCGGGCATCCTGCAGCTGTTCATGTCTGTTTTGAAATATTTATCAGGCCCGTGCTTGCGGTCCAGTCAGGGGAGGCAGCGAGTCTGTTCCCCTGGAAAAGAAGAACTATTCGGGCAAGGATAGCCAGAAATATCTCTTCAAGCCCCGGCAGGGAAGAGCATATTGGAGTTTCGATTGAAGAGAGAGATGGAGAAGTGTGGGCGGTTCCTTTGCTTGGGAAATCAGGACTGATTACGACTTTGACCCGGGCGGACGGTACGGCCCTCATACCTCTGAGAAAATCGGGCGTGCAAGAAGGAGATTTTGTCGAAGTTACAATCTTCTAACCCTCTTTATCGGGAACCACTACAACCTTCAATGATTCTTTTGCATCCGATACTAATTGAAACCCATGCATGATAGATGAGAAGGGAACCCTTTGAGTTATCATTTTCCTGATATTAATTGTTCTGCTCTCGATCAATTGCATTGCTTTCTGAAGATCACCAGGCGCTGCACCGTAGGAGAACAGTAACGTTATCTCGTCTCTCCAGAACGAAGTGGCTGGGATCTTCATGTCGGTTTCGGGAACTGCAAAAAAAAGAATCTTTCCTTTCCTGTCGACAGAAACAAGCGCAGTATCAATCGCCTGTTTTACTGCTGTACAGACTATCACTGCATCTGCCAGTCTGTTATCGTTCATGTTTTTCAGCACATTAGGAGAATATTTTCTGGCATCGATTACGCGGTCCGCGCCAAAATCCACTGCTTTGTTCATTCTGTATTCATTGATATCAGTTGCAATAACTTTTGTCCCTTTGATCTTTGACAGTTGTATATGCAAAATACCTGAAACACCGGAGCCTATTATGAGGACCGTCTGCCTTTCTTTCAAACCTAGTAAATTTTGTCCTGCCACTGCACATGCCACAGGTTCAATCATTGTACCATCCTCGTAAGTCAACCCGGTGGAAAGGAGGAAGGTTCCATGTCTCACATTTGCTTCTGGAATACGTATGAATTCCGAAAACCCTCCCGGATCATAATTCCCGATATGGAGCGATTCGCAGGCGGTATAAGCACCTTGGCGACAATAATGACAGGTATAACAGGGTACATGGTGAGAGACAAATACCCTGTCACCTTTCTGAAATCTTTCAACATGTTTCCCGGTATCGAGAATCTCGCCTGTCATTTCATGCCCGAGCACACGGGGAGCTTTTTTGACCCTGTACCACTCCATAACATCGGTTCCACAAATCCCGCACGCTTTCATCTTAACCAGAAGCTCATGATCAGAAATAGGAGGGATTTGACGTTCCTCTATTCTTATATCATCGTTACGGTAGTAAACGGCAACTTTCATATGTTTTTCTTCTGTCATTCTGGCTTGTCCAGAATCCTTCTTGATTTTGCGTAAGAAAAGGGTCAGATAATTGACATAAAGAAAGATTCCAGACAAGCTGGAATCACACTTGTGCAATTCAGACTACAAAATTGAGAAAGGGCTATTTTTTAGAGTAAATCGCAAACGCTTCATCAACTGTAGCGCCTTTATGGACAATCGATCTTATCGCTTTAATCATCCCCACAGGATTATCACTTTGAAAAATATTTCTGCCCATGTCAACACCAGACGCACCTTCTTTAATTGCATTTTCAGTCATTTGCAAAGCATCCTTCTCAGGTATCTTTTTACCACCTGCCATGACGATGGGTACAGGACAGCCCTCAACAACTTTATAAAAATCAGGGCAGTAATATGTCTTGACAAAATGGGCTCCTATCTCTGCTGCAATCCTGCACGCAAGGCTTAGGTACCGCGCATCTCTTCCCATTTCTCTTCCAACAGCTGTTACGGCAAGCACGGGAATTCCGTACCGCTCTGCCTCATTTACCAGTCTCCCAAGGTTAGCAATAGTTCTGTCCTCATTAGCTGCACCAACAAAGATGGACATCCCGACTCCAGCAGCATTGAGCCTTATCGCCTCTTCCATAGAAGTGGTGGTGTCTTCTTTTGATAATTCCCCGAGGATACTTGGTCCTCCCGAAACCCTGAGGCATATTGAAACATCGCTTTTAGGGTCTATACAGTTTCGTACCATCCCCCTCGTAATAAACAAACAGTCTGCATGGGGAATGAGGGGACTGATCGTTTCCCGCAAATTTCGCAATCCTGTTGTTGGCCCCTGAAAATAGCCATGATCTACTGCAAGCATGACTGTTTTCCCTGTCTTGGGTTTTATGATACGTGCCAGCCTATTGGTCATTCCGAAGCCCATAATACGATTCTCCTTCTTTGAGCAATTTTGGAAGTATAAAAAAAGCAACATGAAACTGTCAAAAATAGAGCTGCATAATTTGTCATGAAAAAAGGTTATCATGAAAAAAGATTGACAAATGTTTTTCCGGTTAGGTAACATACGTGCTCTTGCTTATTGTTCTTTGAAAAATCTAAAAAAGTGCGTAGCAAACCCTTGTCAGTTTTAAACTTTAATTTGAGAGTTTGATCCTGGCTCAGAACGAACGCTGGCGGCGTGCCTAACACATGCAAGTTGAACGGGTTCCGAAGGAGTAGCAATACTTTTTCGGGATTAGTGGCGGACGGGTGAGTAACACGTAGGTAACCTACCCTTGGGCGGGGGACAACCCCGCGAAAGCGGGACTAATACCGCATAAATCCACTGGCTGGGATGCTGGTGGGGAAAGTGGTGACACACCTAAGGATGGGCCTGCGGCCTATCAGGTAGTTGGTGGGGTAAGAGCCCACCAAGCCGAAGACGGGTAGCCGGGCTGAGAGGTTGAACGGCCACACTGGAACTGAGACACGGTCCAGACTCCTACGGGAGGCAGCAGTGGGGAATCTTGCGCAATGGGGGAAACCCTGACGCAGCGACGCCGCGTGGAGGATGAAGGTCTTCGGGTTGTAAACTCCTTTTCTTGGGGAAAATGATGATGGTACTCAAGGAATAAGCCACGGCTAACTCTGTGCCAGCAGCCGCGGTAAGACAGAGGTGGCGAGCGTTGTTCGGAATTACTGGGCTTAAAGGGCGAGTAGGCGTCCTGGTAAGTCAGCTGTGGAATTTTTTTGCTTAACGAAAAAAGTGCAGCTGAAACTATCGGGATTGAGTCAGTGAGGGGAGGGCGGAATTCCTGGTGTAGCGGTGAAATGCGTAGATATCAGGAGGAAGGCCTGTGGCGAAGGCGGCCCTCTGGCACTGTACTGACGCTGAGGCGCGAAAGCGTGGGGAGCAAACAGGATTAGATACCCTGGTAGTCCACGCCCTAAACGGTGGGCATTAGGTGTAGGGCTCGTAAGGGTTCTGTGCCGAAGGGAAACCATTAAATGCCCCGCCTGGGGAGTACGGCCGCAAGGTTGAAACTCAAAGGAATTGACGGGGGCCCGCACAAGCGGTGGAGCATGTGGTTTAATTCGACGCTACGCGAAGAACCTTACCTGGGTTTGACATGCAGGTGGTAAGGACCCGAAAGGGCGATGACTTTGGGGTAACTCATTGAGCCTGCACAGGTGCTGCATGGCTGTCGTCAGCTCGTGCCGTGAGGTGTTGGGTTAAGTCCCGCAACGAGCGCAACCCCTATTCTCTGTTGGTTCCGAGCGATCGGAGCCGCTCTGAGGAAACTGCCGGCGATGAGCTGGAGGAAGGTGGGGATGACGTCAAGTCATCATGGCCCTTACGTCCAGGGCGACACACGTGCTACAATGGCCTCTACAGAGGGTCGCAATACCGCGAGGTGGAGCCAATCCCTAAAAGAGGTCTCAGTTGGGATCGGAGTCTGCAACTCGACTCCGTGAACGCGGAATCGCTAGTAATCGTGGATCAGCCACGCCACGGTGAATACGTTCCCGGGCCTTGTACACACCGCCCGTCACACCACGAAAGCCTGTTGTACCCAAAGCCGGTGCGCTAACCCCTCACGGGGAGGCAGCTGTCTAAGGTATGACCGGTGATTGGGGTGAAGTCGTAACAAGGTAGCCGTAGGGGAACCTGCGGCTGGATCACCTCCTTTCTAAGGAAAAAAATTAAGGGTTATGCTACGCACTTTTTTAGTTTTTGGCAGAGTAAAGCAGGGGCCTATAGCTCAGTTGGTTAGAGCGCACCCCTGATAAGGGTGAGGTCATTGGTTCGACTCCAATTAGGCCCACCAGGCCACTAACCATGGAATTACCAAATTCCAGATTACAAATTCCAAGCCTGTTTTATTTTGGAATGTGCATATTGGTTTTTGGAGTTTTAAGAAAGTGGGGGTGTAGCTCAGTTGGGAGAGCGCCTGCTTTGCAAGCAGGAGGTCATCGGTTCGATCCCGTTCACCTCCACCAAGCAAATTTGGTCCTACCAAATTTGCAGTTGTTAGTTTTCAGGTAACAGTTATCAGGAAAGAGCCTGAGAACGAATAACTGACAGCTAAAAACTGCAAACTTGTGATACAAGTTTGTTTGTTCTTTGACAACAGAAGGGAAGAGTAAGGGTCAAGTTAGGAAGGGCATATGGTGGATGCCAAGGCATCAGGAGGCGACGAAGGACGTGGCAGGCTACGAAAATCCACGGGGAGCTGCGAGCGAGCGTTGATCCGTGGGAGTCCGAATGGGGCAACCCATGCCGATTAAAATCGGCATATCGTATGCTGAACACATAGGCATACGAAGCGAACCCGGGGAAGTGAAACATCTCAGTACCTGGAGGAAGAGAAATCAAGCGAGATTCCCTCAGTAGCGGCGAGCGAAGGGGGAAGAGCCCAAACCCAGCCTAACACAGACAGTTTAAGGGTTAAAGGGGTAGATAGGGTAAAGGTTGGAAGACATTGAGGTTTTTGAACCTTTAAACCGTTAGACCATCAAACGTTTAAACTCTGTGTGTTAGGTTGGGGGTTGTAGGACCGCACAAGTAGGAATACTGTATGGTAGCTGAATGTTCTGGAAAGGACATCCGGAGGGGGTGACAGGCCCGTAGGCGAAACGATACAGACACCGAAGCGGTATCCTGAGTACCACGGGGCACGTGGAACCCTGTGGGAAGCTGGGGGGACCACCCTCCAAGGCTAAAGACTCCCTGATGACCGATAGTGGACGAGTACCGTGAGGGAAAGGTGAAAAGAACCCTGGTGAAGGGAGTGAAATAGAACCTGAAACCGTATGCCTACAAGCAATCAGAGCCGTGCAGTAGTACGGAAGCTCCAATGACCAATCACCAAGAAACAAATAAAGACCAATGATCGGAATTCAATGATCGAAGGGAGACTGTTTTCTTGATAAAGGGAATGTATTTGTACCTTGGAATTTGGAAATTGGGATTTCCATGCTATGCATGGTGATGGTGTGCCTTTTGATTAATGAGCCGGCGAGTTACTGGCTGTAGCGAGGTTAATCCCGTTGACGGGAGGAGCCGTAGGGAAACCGAGTCTTAACAGGGCGAATGAGTTACAGTTAGTAGACCCGAAGCCAGGTGATCTACCCATGGACAGGGTGAAGCGAAGGTAAGACTTCGTGGAGGCCCGAACCGATGTTTGTTGCAAAAAGCTCGGATGAGCTGTGGGTAGGGGTGAAAGGCCAATCAAACCTGGTGATAGCTGGTTCTCCCCGAAATGTATTTAGGTACAGCCTCAGTGCAGTCTTATGGGGGTAGGGCACTGGATGGGCTAGGGCCTCATAAGGGGTACCAAACCCAACCAAACCGCGAATACCATGGAGATGGTCACTGGGAGTGAGACTGCGGGTGCTAAGATTCGTAGTCGAGAGGGAAACAGCCCAGACCGTCAGCTAAGGTCCCTAAGGGTATGCTCAGTGGTAAAGGATGTGGTGTTGCGCAGACAGCCAGGATGTTGGCTTAGAAGCAGCCATCATTGAAAGAAAGCGTAACAGCTCACTGGTCAAGCGACACTGCGCCGAAAATGTAACGGGGCTCAAGCATATCACCGAAGCTACGGACTTCAGTGCTTCGCACTGGAAATTCTAAATTCGAGTATCTAAATCCTAAACAAATTCAAATGATCGAAATACAAAATATTTGAAACGATTGACGAGGAGTTTAGAATGTATTTGGATTTAGTGCTTAGAGCTTCCACTGCGGAGCATTGGAGTGGTAGGGGAGCATTCTGTAGGCCTGTGAAGGCGTGCCGTGAGGCATGCTGGAGGTGGCAGAAGAGATTATGCCGGCATAAGTAGCGCAAATTCTGATGAAAAGTCAGGACGCCGTAAACCTAAGGTTTCCTGGGGAAGGGACATCCGCCCAGGGTTAGTCGGACCTAAGGCGAGGCCGAGAGGCGTAGCTGATGGACAACTGGTTAATATTCCAGTACCGTCTTGTGTGCGTTTGACTGAAGGGGTGACGCAGGAGGATAGTCCGGGCCTGGTGATGGTTCAGGTCCAAGCGTTGAGGCTGGTGGTCAGGCAAATCCGGCCACCGTAAAAGCCGGGGCGTGATGGGGAAGGCCGTAAGGCTGAACCCGGGTGATTTCACACTGACGAGAAAACCCTCGTAGGGAGCACATGGGATGACCGTACCGCAAACCGACACTGGTAGGTGGGTAGAAGATACCAAGGCGTTCGAGAGAACCCTCGCTAAGGAACTCGGCAAAGTGACCCCGTAACTTCGGGAGAAGGGGTTCCACCGTAAGGTGGACGCAGTAAAGAGGCTCAGGCGACTGTTTAGCAAAAACACAGGTGTCTGCGAACTCGCAAGAGGAGGTATAGGCACTGACGCCTGCCCGGTGCCGGAAGGTTAATGGGAGAGGTCATCTTCGCAAGGGGAGAAGCCTTGAACTGAAGCCCTGGTAAACGGCGGCCGTAACTATAACGGTCCTAAGGTAGCGAAATTCCTTGTCGGGTAAGTTCCGACCCGCATGAATGGCGTAACGATCTGAGCGCTGTCTCGGCGAGGGGCTCGGCGAACTTGAGATACCGGTGAAGACGCCGGTTACCTGCAACTAGACGGAAAGACCCCGTGCACCTTTACTATAACTTGGCAGTGAGCTTTGGTGATGTATGTGTAGGATAGGTGGGAGGCGGTGAAGTGGGGACGTTAGTTTCCATGGAGCCAACGTTGAAATACCACCCTTACCTTACTGGGGCTCTAACCTGTCCCCCTGATCGGGGGAAGGAACACTGTCTGGTGGGTAGTTTGACTGGGGCGGTCGCCTCCCAAAGAGTAACGGAGGCGTCCAAAGGTCTCCTCAGGCTGGACGGAAACCAGCTGTCGAGTGCAAAGGCATAAGGAGGCTTAACTGTGAGGCTGACGGGCCGAGCAGATACGAAAGTAGGGCTTAGTGATCCGGTGGCACTGAGTGGAAGGGCCATCGCTCAACGGATAAAAGGTACGCCGGGGATAACAGGCTTATCGGGTCCAAGAGTTCACATCGACGACCCGGTTTGGCACCTCGATGTCGACTCATCGCATCCTGGAGCTGAAGCAGGTTCCAAGGGTTGGGCTGTTCGCCCATTAAAGCGGTACGAGAGTTGGGTTCAGAACGTCGTGAGACAGTTCGGTCCCTATCTGTTGCAGGCGCAGGAGACTTGAGGGGTTCTGTCCTTAGTACGAGAGGACCGGGATGGACAGACCTCTGGTGTTCCGGTTGTCATGCCCGTGGCAATGCCGGGTAGCTATGTCTGGATGGGATAAACGCTGAAGGCATCTAAGCGTGAAGCCCGCCCCAAGATGAGGTCTCCCGTGGAGTAATCCACCTGAAGGTCTGTGGTAGACTACCACGTCGATAGGCTGGAGGTGTACGTGCAGTAATGCATTCAGCTGACCAGTACTAATAGACCGTGCGACTTGACCCTTATTTTATCCCTCCTGTTGTCAAAGAGAACTTGAAATTCGCAGTATTTCGGTGGTAAAATTTTCAACACGAATACGCGGTTTCCGGTGGCAATGCCGGAGGGGCATCACCCGTTCCCATTCCGAACACGGAAGTTAAGCCCTCCTGGGCCGATGATACTATGATTGATAAGGTCATGGGAAAGTAGGTCGCTGCCGGATTAGAAATACAAAAGGCTCAGTGAAAACTGAGCCTTTTGTATTTTCAGATCCTCAGGACATAATTTTAGTGCTACTACAGACAGAAAATATTTTGCTGTTGTGAAACCTGTGCATTGCGAATCATTTACGCTGGACCCTAAGGATAGGGATATTATAGACAAAAGCAGTATTGAAATTGACGGACCACCTACTAGTGTAGTGTTTCATTAATTACTTGCTTTCGACCAGTTTATTGAAATATTCCGGAAATCCGGTTTCGAACGTAAGCCGCTTGCCGCTGAAAGGATGTATGAAGGAAATCGATTTGGCATGAAGAGCTAAACGTTTGTATCTCTCTTTTCCCTTTCCGTATTTCTCATCCCCTACAACCGGGTGTCCAATTTCAGCGAGATGCACGCGTATCTGATGCTTCCTGCCTGTTAAAAGATTAACCTCCAGCAAAGAAAACTCTTTCGTAGCCTTCAACACCCTGTAAGCAGTATGCGCCAGTTTTCCTTTTGTGGCATCAGTTGTGGAATATACGAGGTGGGCCTTATTCTCAGCCAGGTAGGTCGTAATCGTCATCTCCTTTTTTTCACACCTGCCGTGAACAACCGCAATATATCTCTTCACTGTTTCTTCCCATTGGCCCTGCAGCTGCAGTTTGGCCTCCATGCGCTTTGCAAAAATAAGTATCCCGGATGTATCACGATCCAGCCGATGAACTATGAAGATGCGCTTTGCGGACTTGGTGTAACCCTTCCGCACATAATCGGTCAGTATTGCGTAAAGTGTTCGCGATTTGTCCCTGTCTGTTCCCATTGTCAGAAGGCCGAATGGCTTGACGACAATCAGGATGTCACTGTCTTCATAAAGTATGCTGATATTTTTTGGCAAGTGCTGATTGCACTGGCTTAATTTTTTAGGCATTAAAAATACTCCGATAGGCTGGTCTTTTTTTGCTTCATTCCTGTCCAGATAATACGCTTCTGATATGATGCCACAATGCGTCCCTGCCTTCTCCGGTCTCACTGGAATAGATGAGCGATGCAATATGAGCGGGAAGCATTAATCCTTTGCGAATTGCGGCAATATGAGTGGGTCGCTTGCCGCGGCTGATTTTATCTGCCTTTGTTCCGACAATGACATACGGGATATTGAGTCCCATCAGCCATTCTGAAGCATTCTTGTCATTTTTCATAGGCTCATGCCGCAAGTCAATCAGATGCACAATTAGAGCAAGCCTGTTCCGATTCCGAAGATAATTGGTGATGAACTCTCCCCACTCCCTGCGCTTTCCTTTTGATGTCTCCGCATAACCATATCCGGGCAGGTCGACCAGATACATCTGCTCATTGATGGCAAAATAATTAATAGTCTGTGTTTTTCCGGGCTGCCTGCTGGTATGAGCCAGCCTGCGTCGTGCGCATAATGAATTGATCAGGGATGATTTGCCTACATTGGAACGTCCGATCATCACAATCTCCGGATACCCGGTGTCAGGGTATTGATTTGGTCCAACTGCACTGATAGTGCATTTAGCGGAAATTATTTTCATCATTCTTCCTTGTCAGGTACCCAAAAACCGATATCAGGTATTGTACTACAACGTGCTGGCGACAAGGAGCTAACTGCCAAGTACCGTACTGCGGGATTCCTATGAGTACGTTTGACTAATACGATCTCTCATGGTGAATCTGTTCCGGGGATTAACCGGTATATTATCGGAATACTGGACTTTCAGGTTCAGACTACTGTTATGGATTAGATTGATTAAGGTATAGTAAGAAGAGTGAGATTTGAAGAACTGCATATTCCTGCAAAGATTTTTCAAGGAATCAGAGCTGCGGGATTCACTGAGTGTACTCCGGTGCAGGCTCTTACTCTACCTGAAGCGTTACAGGGCAGAGATATCGCAGCTCAGGCTCAGACAGGGACGGGCAAGACTGCTGCGTTTCTGATCGCATTATTCTCACGCATGCTTACGGTGCGTTCGTTGGGACGGAGACCTTCACCGCGGGCCCTTATCATCGCGCCAACCCGGGAACTTGTAATCCAGATAGATGCAGAGGCAAAACTGCTTGGCGGTCCTGCCGGCTTCAGGATCGTTTCTGTATATGGGGGCATCGACTATCTGAAGCAGCGCGAGGAGATCTCAAAGAGTACTGACGTCCTCATCGGAACGCCTGGCCGGCTCATCGATTATATTAAGCAGAAATTATACAACCTTAGGAATACTCAGTTCCTCGTGATTGACGAGGCTGATCGTCTTTTCGACATGGGCTTTATCAGCGACCTCCGGTACCTCCTCAGGAGAATGTCTCCTTACAACAGACGGCAGTCCATGCTCTTTTCCGCAACCCTGTCCAACCGCGTGCTTGAACTTTGTTACGAGCATATGAATAATCCCGAGAGGTTTGCGGTAACACCCGAAAAGATTACGGTAGAACAGATTGAACAGGAAATCTATCACGTTGGTGTCTCCGAAAAGTTTGGTGTTTTGCTCGGGATCCTCAGACGTGAGTCCGGCGGCCGTTATCTCGTTTTCTGCAATACCCGGGCTGCAGCCGAACAGCTTGAAAGGATCCTGAATGCTAATGGTTATGCTGCTGCTGCACTCACCGGGGACCTTGATCAGAGCAAACGGCTGAAAGTGCTCTCCCGTTTCAGGAGCGGTACATTACCAATTCTTGTGGCTACGGATGTGGCGAGCCGAGGGCTCCATATCGAGGGGGTGACGCATGTGATCAACTACGACCTTCCCCAGGATTCGGAAGACTATGTGCACAGGATTGGAAGAACAGCCCGCGCCGGGGCAGGTGGCAGAGCGATAAGCCTTGCCTGCGAAGCATACGTCCACTCCCTTCCGGAAATCGAGGAATTAATCAGACAGAAGATACAGGTTATGCCACTGACAGAGGAAATGATAGTAACCGGTTATCGCAAGAAGCCGAGGTATGATATAAAAAAATTTGTCCAGCCACGGAGAAAAGACTATCGGGAAATACACCGGAAAGATAAACCATCGAGTACGGGCAGTATTCTGCATGATTCTAAAAAAACAGATCGCCGTCGCCATGAGCGAAAGAAACCCTAAAAGGGCACCCTGGGGGGAGATTTCCGGGAAGTGATGCAGAATAAAGGGGGCAAAGAAGGCAGTCATCGCAGAAAGTCTGGTGATCTTTATCTTGAGGTAGAAGTCTACACCCCCTTTTTTGAAAAGCTAAAAGGTTTTTAAGAAATGAACGGGCATTGAATAAGGAAAGAAATATGCGTTTAACGGCATGGGCAAGTAAAAAGAAGCAACATAGTGATGTCGGGTAAGCCCTTTACCCACGAGTCAACAGTCTCGATGTTTCTCAGAAGAAGCGCATGCCTTCATCAAAGAAACACAGCGGTTACTCTCATTGGCGTGAGACTTACGAATAAGCGTCATTCCACAAATCTCGCAGAGGAATGACGCTTATTCGAAGGGTTGCCTCTCAGGAGTCTCTCGAATGCTGTACATCTTTCATCCCGTTCTTGTGATATCACACACAGACGTCGATGAATGAAAATCCTTATATTGATTTCAATTTGTTTATCCACGGGAGAGAGGCTTAGTGAACCGGGGTAGGGCATAAACATGCTTAGGGCAGAGAAAGCTCAAGAATATAAGATAGTTCCCGTGTATCTAAGAGAAGTTAAAAACCTCATGAGGTGTGATAACTTCGAAGGCGCACTGAGAACCCTTGACAAGGCTTTGACCGAACACCCACTTAATGCGCTCTTACTTTCTTATTACGGGTATCTTGATGCCACTGTGAACAAAAACTATGAGCGTGGTATAGGATTCTGCAAAACTGCCATAAATATTATTGAGGAAGAATCAAGGGAAGCAGAATCTTTGAGGCATAAGGGCTTCCATGCCGTTCTTTATCTACATCTCGGCAGGACTTATCTTGCTGGAGGGATTAAGAAATCTGCTGTAAAGGCATTCAAGCGGGGGCTCGAAGCTGACCCCGAAGACCCTTACTTGCTCAGTGAAGTAAGGAGAGCAGGCATTAGGAGAAAGCGCATCTTCCACTTCTTGAAAAGGTCTAACCCGATAAATAAATATATCGGCATGCTACTTCATAACAAGTGATTTAATAGTTTCAATTCATTTCCGAAATCCTATGACACGGAAGGTGATTAGCATGACAAGGTTCATCACAAATCCGGCACTTATACTTACCAATCAATAAACTTCCAGTTGTACTATATATCTTTCAAGATTAGCTTTGATATGCGCTGTTCAGCAGTCAATGCAATAATGCTTAGCGCAGCACAACAATATACCAAACGAGTAAAAAGAGACTACCCCACCACCCTATAACTGAAATAACAAAACTCACAGCTATCTTATTTTGTAGATTTGAAGGTAGTATTTCATGTGCTTTTCCTTCTTGCTCTCTCTTTAATAGCTGAGGACTTACCCAAAAGGAAAGAAAACATCCATTTAATATGAGCACAATCGCAATAAAGGTGTGAATGAGAGCGGTTCCTGAAAACCCTATATCTTTATATGTAATAGCACCTCCGACGATTGCCAAAAACATTCCTATCCAAATGAGTGGTTTTGTAACCTTATGTGTCCGTATTGTTGCTTCTGTCCAATAGGAGGATGTTCTTCCCAAAAAACCATGAAGATCAATAACTGTTACTGCTCCTAACCCAATAATGAATCCTGCAATAAAAAGAAAAATCCCGATTATATCATTCCAAGAAAAAACCTTATTGCTCCAGATACCTAAATAGGTGAATAACTGTTCCATTATCTTGTTGAGATTATATCATGCAGCAAGGAGATTGTAATTTGATATCTCGATCGATCAAGAAGTAGGGCTCAACGTGATTTTTAATAGAGCATATCGATAGCAGCAGGCAAATGTGTGAATTTTTATTTGAATTCAGAAGTGTCCGACAGTTTTTTACATAGAAGCATATAACTTATTGAAAGCATAACATAAAAATGACATCAGCACCTGTTATCGACTTGAAATATTTTCAGCCAGTCCGTCATCGTTCCGGGGACACCCGGAAGGAGATGACACATGTACACTGGAAAGCTAATATTTTCCCAAGTCTTGGACTTCATGCCAATGCACACATTTCGCCGTTGCGTCGCTCGCTATCACGGAGACCGCAATGTCCGAAGCTTCACATGTCTCGATCAATATCTCTGTATGGCCTTTGCTCAACTGACATATCGGGAGAGCCTTCGCGATATCGAAGCCTGTCTCCGTGCACAACAGCAGAAGTTGTACCACATGGGCATTCGCGGCACCGTCGCAAAGTCCAATCTCGCCGATGCCAACGAACAGCGGTCTTGGCATATATATGCAGACCTTGCCCATTCATTAATCATCACAGCCCGAACACTTTACAGCAACGAGCCATTCGGAATCGATCTGGAGCAAACTGTATATGCACTGGATGCCACAACTATCGATCTGTGTCTCTCGATGTTTCCATGGGCTCCGTTCCGTCAGAGCAAAGCAGCAATCAAACTGCATACACTTCTGGACCTCCGGGGCAACATTCCAACATTTATCTACATTTCCGATGGCACCGTGCACGATGTAAATATCCTCGATGTACTTCCAATAGAGCCGGGCGCCTTCTATGTAATGGATCGTGGTTATCTGGATTACGCCAGACTCAACGCCATATCTCTGTCAGCAGGTTTCTTTGTGACTCGCTCAAAATCCAATCTCAGATGTCGAAGAATCTATTCTCATCAGATCGACCGCGCAACGGGTCTCCGGTACGATCAGACAATTATGCTGACCGGATTCTATTCGCTCAGGGACTATCCAACCAAACTGAGACGTATCAAGTATTACGATGCCGACACCAACAAAACTCTGATTTTTCTGACCAACAATTTCGCCCTGCCAGCACTCACTATCGCACAGCTTTACCGTTGCCGATGGCAGGTAGAACTTTTCTTCAAGTGGATCAAGCAAAACCTGCGCATCAAGAATTTCTATGGCACTTCAGAGAATGCTGTCAAAACTCAAATCTGGATCGCTATCTCAGTATACGTCTTGGTCGCCATACTCAAAAAGCGGCTCAATATCCCGATAAGTCTCTACACAATTCTACAAATATTGAGCGTCACGGTTTTCGAAAGAATTCCGTTGTTACAGTTACTTACGGAAACAGTCCTGGCAGAGGAAATCTTAGATTCCCAAAACCAGTTGAATTTATTCACTTAACTGTCGGACGTAGATGAATATGGATAACTTTTTAGCTATTGAACCAAATTGATAAATCTCTGTTTAGCAGACCGTGCAGCTTATGGATATCGTCCTTATATATTGAGATAAGCTTTTTTTTGGTATCAGGATTAATTTCCCATTTCTGAGCATTTATTTCTAAAATCTTCTGACGTATTTTCATTTCCAAATCATAAGGAATAAAAGGCTTGAGAAAATCTTTGATAAAGCTTTTCTTGTAGAAAACAAAATCATGCAGCCATTGCAACTTTACTCTACCCGCAACATTATGTCGCTGGCTTATTTTTGGAGTAAATACATCATCAACTTTAAGAAACCTGAATATCTCCCTTATTACTTTCATGTTATTGTTCCTAAAATCTTCGTAGATGAAAACTTTCACATTTGAAAAATGTTCTAAAAAGGCTTTTACTTGGTTATAATACATGCCATATCCTACATAATCGTACCCAATACGAATTTGTCTTCTTCTCTCCATTACGTCGGTTTTTATTGCCTCTTCAAAATCTAAAGATTCAACAGCATACTTTACGAAAAGTCTATATTGCGAAAATGCTCTCTCTGCCGGGTTCCTCAGTATGAGAATGATTTTAATATCTTTATATTTAATACCGTATATACTTTTCAGATTCGGTATTACAGTTTCAAATGAATAGAGGTATGCTGGCGTTGCTTCTCCTATAGTTTCTTCAGAAGCTCCTGAAAATAACTGAACATATTCATTAATTGTGCTTATAGCAGATTCATGTACGTTATAATTCTTAAAATATGGACCGTTGAAGAAGTAAGGCTCTTTTATAGAGGGGAAAAATATCTTGGGATGTTGGATTAAAGCATGGTATAACGATGTTGTTCCACTCCTCGAAACACCTGCAATGATAAAATCCGGCAATTTCACTTTCTCGTTATTAATTTGTATAATCACAGCTTGATATAAAATAACATGAATTATCATAGTCTCTCCATTAGCAGTTATTCTTTAGGCTACTTACAAAGTTAAGATTAATAAATGAAAGCAGTGACCTGCATTGACTATGTGGGAATGATGACCTTTATGGTGCTTGCAAGATTTATAGCCACTTGCTATATGACAAGACAGAGTAAGTCCGAATGATAAAACAGGTTATCTATGAATTTAAAAATGGCAAGGTAAACATCTCGCCTTTTTTAATGCGTATCTCCTCTGTTAATCATTAACTTTTTGCCATCACTTGATTCTAAGGACTTGTAGGAGGTGAACGAAAAACCCTGAAAAGCATCTGTCGGCTAACAGATGTTTTTTCGTTTTAAGAAGTTTATTTTTGTCGATTCTCTTTTGAAGTTGACATCCAATTAGAAACGGCCTCTCTATTTAGTTGATGAAGTCATCCTCAATATTTGAAAAATCTCAAGACTGTTGAGTATTAGGTGAAGGCTTGCCCTCTACCCAAGCCTGAAAAGGTGTTTATGTCAGGAAGGCATCTTCCTGCATCTTTCGAAAGGAAGTCTTGCCGGCTCAGAAAAGCAATCGGACATGCACATTTTAACAGGGATTAAACGATGTCAATAAGGCTCAGGGGTGATAATAACTATGTGTCAGAGAGCAGGTGGTTTTTCGTGCCCGTCTATTATGCAAAGAAAGAAACATATCCTTAAATTTAGAAATAACGTTTGCTTCTGTGGTATGCCGTGTAAAACGTATGACTTGTCGGTTAAAGTCCGACCGTGGGAGTTCGGTAGTTCACCCACGTAGCTTGAGGGAGGTGTAAAGGGTAACCTGAAGCACTAAGTTTCCTGACAAAGGCTCCGAAAGGGAGCTGAGCAAACCTGCGGGTTGCAGCGAGAAGCGAACCCAGATGTAGCCTCGAAATGCACAATGGAGTTGTCGACCCTCTCCTACAAAGGGGAAGACCGGAGCATCTATCCTAACAAAAACTACCATAACCGATAGATGGACTTCCGGGGTAACAGGGGTGACACGCAGGGGAAGCCATACGACAATGAACACGGGAGACCCTTGCCGATGCTCTTCAGGACAGCAACCGGTGGATATAAGGAAACGAAGTTTCACCGGGTCGGCAAGGGAGTCGGAGTTGCCCATAGTACCGTTGGTATCTCAAAGACAACATAACTTTGAGAGAGGGAAGGGGCAATACTTTTATCACGTTTCCGAAGAAGAGAAGGAAAGGAGATTGCGGAATGCTGAAAACTCCAGAAAAGATCCGGGAACTTCAGAGGAAACTATACCAGAAGGCCAAGCAGGAAAAGGAGTACCGATTCTATCTTCTCTATGACAAGGTGTACAGGCTGGATATCCTGAACCATGCCTATAATCTTGTCAAAGCGAACAAAGGAGCACCGGGAATAGATGGTGAAACCTTTGAAAGCATAGAGGAGAGGGAAGGAGGAGTAAAGGGATATCTTGAAGAGATTGCCGGAGAACTGAAGCGGAAGGAGTATAAGCCGAAGCCTGTACGAAGGGTATATATTCCGAAGCCAGATGGCGGCAAGCGACCGCTGGGAATCCCGACAATCAAAGACAGGGTAGTGCAGATGGCGGTAAAGATAGTGATTGAGCCCATATTTGAAGCCGACTTTCAGGATAACTCGTACGGATTCAGGCCGAAGCGGAGTGCCCATCAGGCGGTGGATGATGTAAAGGAGCATCTCTGACAAGGCAAGACTGAAGGTAATCGATGCCGATATCTCCAAGTACTTTGACACCATTCCCCACGACAAACTTATGCAACTGGTAGCAAAGCGAATAGTGGACAAGAACATACTTGAGACTGATTAAGATGTGGTTGAAAGCACCGATTGTGGAGGAACGTGAGGATGGCAAGAAAGAGTACAAGGGGAATGATAAGGGGACTCCACAGGGAGGGGTAATCTCACCGCTTCTGGCCAACATCTACCTGAATGTTCTGGATACCTTATGGAAAGTCAAGAAAGTGCAGGAGAGATTGGGTGCACGGCTCGTCCGTTATGCGGACGATGTTGTCGTATTGTGCAAAGGCAACACCGACCGGGTACTGAAAGGGTTAAAAACTGTTCTGAGAGACCTTGGGCTGACCCTGAATGAGGAAAAGACAAAAGTCGTGGATGCACGGCAGGAGAGCTTTCACCTTTCTGGGGTTCCGCATTGTTATGAGGAAAGGGCGGAAGAGTCGGACGTCTATTCCCTCTCATTGAGCCGTCCAAGAAGGCAATGAAGCATATCCGATCAGAAATCAAGCAATTGACCACTGAGCGGTATAGTGCGACCCCGACTGAGATCGTAATCCGCAGAGTTAATGAAGTCGTCAGAGGATGGGTTGGCTATTTCTACTATGGCAACTGCACCTAAGCAATGTCTGCTCTGAGATATTATCTGGCTATAGGATGCGTATATATCTGCGCCGGAAACATCATTTTCGTAGCCTATGGCTATAAGGCGTTTCCGGATAAATATTATTATGAGTCCTTAGGCCTGTACAAAGTCCCAACAACTGCTCCATGGACTCAATCTGCGAAAGCCCCTGGATGAAGATAATCGGAAAGCCGTATTCGGGAAAACTGAACGTACGGTTGTGTGTCCAGCAAAGGCTGGTGTGTTCAGCAGGAGACAGTCCTGCCATGGCAACAGTCAGAAGCCATGTAGTTAGGATGGCAGGGTAAAGGGAAACCGATATCCTGAAGCCCATCGACACTGTCATCTGAAGGATGATAACGAGTTGCCAGGCCGCAACGAAAGTGAACGCGGAGGTGGCCCCGAAAATACGGAGCCCTGAAGGCCGAGCTTTCAACCGTAGGGCGAAGGCAGCATGGATAACCGAAAACTGATTGAAACGGTTATTCCACTTCAGTGGGGTGATAACGGCGGCATGGCAGCAAGGACACACCGAGCAACTGGAGAAGCCCTAACTGCCCCGGCGAGAAATCGCCGGAGCAAGGTAAGTCCTATAACCGGAGACACTGGGAAGTGGACTGAAGGCGGAAGGGTGACGGATGGGCCAGTAGTAGCGATGAAGCAGGGTAATGCTTGTGGAGCGAAGAGGCCCTACTTTTGGCATTTCTCTAACAACAATGGAAGGCAGGGATGAGATGACAAAGACATCCGTTAGTCTGCAGGACCTGAGGAGGAGAATATACGTCAAGGCGAAAGCCGACAAGCAGCATCGGTTTTGGGGATTGTACGTTCATGTATGCAAGATGGAGGTGCTCCAAGCTGCCTACGTCATGGCCAAAGAGAATAATGGGGCACCTGGAACTGATGGTGTCACCTTTGAAGCCATTGAGGGAAGCGGTCGCGAAGAGTTTCTTCTGAGTATACAGAGAGAACTACTTTCAGGGAGATACCTGCCTATGCGAAATCGACGGAAAGAAATACCCAAAGGAAATGGGAAATTACGTATTCTTGGGATACCGACTATCCGTGATCGAATAGTGCAGGGAGCGCTTAAACTTGTTCTTGAACCGATCTTTGAAGCTGACTTTCAGGAGGGTTCATACGGGTATCGCCCGAAACGAACGGCGCATCAGGCGGTGCACCGAATCGCAGATGCGATCGTTCACAATAAGACACAAGTCATCGATGTTGACCTCAAGGCGTATTTTGATACGGTGCGTCATGACCTATTGTTGAAAAAGATAGCCAGAAGGGTCGACGATTACAAAGTGATGTGGCTGCTGCGACTCATACTAAAAGCTAGCGGTAAGCGTGGAGTTCCACAGGGTGGGGTAGTCTCACCCCTCTTGTCAAATATCTACCTAAATGAGGTGGATAGGATGCTTGAGAAGGCGAAGGCGGTGACGGGTAAATCTGGCTTTACCTATATCGAGTACGCTCGCTTTGCAGATGACCTTGTGATACTGGTAGACGGGTATCGACGTTGGAACTGGTTACTACAGAGGGCATATCGACGACTTCTTGAAGAGTTGGCGAGACTGGATGTAAAAGTTAACGAAGAAAAGACCCAAGTCGTAGACCTGACGAAAGGGGAGAGCTTTAGCTTTGTGGGGTTCGACATACGGAGGATTATAACACTCAGTGGGAAATGGGGGCTACGCATCACCCCGAGGATGAAGGCGCGGACAAATCTCTTGAGAAATCTTAAAGAGATTTTCCAGCGATTCATGTCTCAACCTGTTGAACGCGTGATTGAGTTGATCAACCCGAAACTCCGAGGCTGGGTTAATTACTTTCGGATAGGGCATTCCAGTCGATGTTTTAGTTATGTAAAGGATTGGGTCGAGAAGAAAATAAGACGTCATCTCATGAGATCTCGAAAACGTAAGGGCTTTGGCTGGGACAGGTGGAGTAGAGACTGGTTTTACTGTCACCTCAGGCTTTATGCTGATTATAAGGTGAGGTACTACGGACTCAAAAGCACTGCCGGCAAATAGGCACCATAACCCTTGTAGTGAAGCCGAAAGGAAAGCATAGTGCGGGAAATCTGCATGCTATGTTTGACGAGGCGGGGGCTGGAGACGTGCAGAATTCCTCTGATACGCGCCAGTCCTCGACCCTACTGATGAGGGGGAGCTGGAGATAGGGCCAATCGACTACTACGCCAGTTCTCTACTCTACTGCAGCAGTTTTGCCCGATGAACCAATTTGGAGTCTTCCTTCATCTACTCAACACAATGGCTGATTCTATCGGAATGTGACTTTCCTCTCCATAATAAATAAATCAGTGGCAGATGAGAGACGTGATTTTCCATTTCAAAGACAAAAGTGCTACAAAGTTACACGGTGTCGAATTCCAGGAGAACTGTTGAGATTCTTGCGGCCTGCTCTCTCTACATATGAAAGGGACAGAGTCTTATGGTTTTCCTCGAACAATCTCTATAACCTTGTCGATGACTTCAGTGATTTTCCCCTGCTTCAGGTTGCCAACCCGGTACAGAACAGTATGGCTATCAGCAGTAAAGAGGCGATTCGGTCTTATATTACTCGGCTGCTTGAGACTACCGGTCTCAAAATCGCTGTCGTCAATGGGAAGAGAGTACATATCCTGCACGAACTTGCTGGTTATCTGGCAAAGAATGACATCATCACCCTCAAGGTTTGCGATGACAAAAGCTGGACGGCGCTTGGATTCGGTAAGGTCGGAGAAGGGGAATGGAATAACAATGACATCCCCCCTTACAAACTTTGCCAAGCCGCGTCCTCTTCGGGCAAGAGCCAGTCTTTCCTGAGTGATGATTCGCTGGCAATGGCAGTGTCAAGTTTTTCTCTAATGATCTTGGACTTCAGGAAGTGGACAAAATCCAAAACCTCGTCAAGACATGACTCGGGAACCTGCTCGATCTCCTGGATCAGTATTTCCTTCTTGCTCATGGCTACCTCACTAATGTCTTTATTTTATCAGATTTTTCTTACTTAATGTTCTTATTTTAGCATTTTCTGACATCTCACTGTGAACCATACTTCGTATGTCCTTGATGTGGGATAATGAATTTAAAGAAGGTTAATAAGGATAGTGAAATGAGATTAGAAAATGAGATTATTGAGAGTTTTGTTTACTGTAGATACAAGGCATACCAGAAGCTAAATGGCAAAGAGGGGGTAAAGACTGATTATGAATTAGTTCAGAATAAGCTATACGAACTATATAAACAAAGATATATTGAGAACCTCAGACTGTCCTGTAACAACACCCAGATAATAGAAAGAACCTTTCCAATCGGCATTAAACTTCAAGGCAATCCCACAATCATTATCAACCCTGAGGTAAATAGCGATGAATTTTCAATAACCTTGGATGCTATTGAAATTGCAAAAACAAAAAAAGGCAGTAAAAAGTTTAAGAATATTCCAATTATCATTACCTCAAAGGAAAGAATCTCAAAGGAAGATAAAATCTTATTGACTGTCAAAGCCCTGTTGCTCAATCGAATATTAAATCAATTAACAGAAACTGGGGGAATTATTCATGGCAAAGAATTAAAATCAATTTTTATCAAAACAAAGGATTACAAAAGGCATGCCCAGAAAGTGCTTGATGACTTGCTCCAGTTATCGAAGGAGAATAATAAGCCTGTAATTATTAGGAATGATAACTGTCAAATATGTGAATTTGAAGAGAGTTGCAAAAAACATCTGGTTGAAAAAGATGACCTTAGTCTATTGGGCAGCCTCAGCGCAAAAGAAATCGCTCATAGACATAAAAAAGGTTTATTCACTATCAATCAGTTGTCCTATAACTTCAGACCCAAACGGTTCATGAAAACAAGAGCCAAAGGAAGACCTTTTTCCTACGAACTGAAGGCATTAGCAATCAGGGATAACAGAACATACATCTTAGACTTTGTATCTGAGTCAGTGCATTATAGAACAAAAATCTATATAGACTTTGAAGGATTACCAGATGAGGATTTTGTTTATTTAATTGGTCTGATTATTAAAGAGAATAATTCAGAAGAAAAAATATCTTTATGGGCTGATTCAAGAGAACAAGAAAAAGAGATTTTCGAGAAGTTGCTCAAAATCATTGCGAGGCTTGACGATTTTATTGTTTATCATTATGGGAGCTATGAAGCAAAAGAATTAAGAAGAGTCTCAAAAACTTATCCGGACTTGGAGAAATTAATAACAACGAAACTACTCCAGAAATCGGTTAATCTGTTGTCTCATTTCTACTCAAAAGTCTATACACCCACCTACACAAATGGATTAAAGGACATAGCAAGTTTTTTAGGGTTTAAATGGTCTGAGGTGGCCGGGTTTGTTTGGACAGCATGAAGCAGTTTTTAAGTGATAAGCTGCTCTGCCTCATGCCGCTACCTTCTTTTGAGGTAGTGTACTCCAGTAAACATCATCCGGTGTCCTTCGGTCAAGACTTTGATGCCGCCGCCTACAGTTGTAAAACTCAAAATATTCCTTGAGCCCCTGCCGGGCTTCAGCAATCGAACCGTATGCCTTCAAATACACATCTTCATACTTCACGCTTCTCCAGAGACGTTCGACAAAGACGTTGTCCAGCCAGCGCCCTTTGCCGTCCATGCTGATGTCGATATCATGACGTTTAAGAATCCCGATAAATGCATCCGAGGTGAACTGACTGCCCTGATCAGTGTTAAATATCTCCGGTATCCCATACTTCAGAATCGCTTCTTCAAGAGCCTCAGTGCAGAAGAAGGCATCCAGCGTGTTGGACAGCCGCCATGCAAGCACCTTCCGGCTGGCCCAGTCCATGATCGCCACAAGATAGCAGAATCCCCTTGCCATCGGCATATACGTTATATCGCTCGCCCAGACCTGGTTTGCTCGCGTGATCTCCATCCCCCGAAGCAGATACGGATAGACCTTGTGATCAGGATGCGGCTTCGACAGGTTGGGCTTCTTATAAAGAGCCGCTATGCCCATCTTTTTCATCAGGGTGCTTACATGCTCTCGGCCTACCTTGTGGCCCATGGCCTCAAGTTGATCCCGGATGCTCCTGCTACCCATAAACGGATATTTCAGGTGAATCTCGTCAATACGTCTCATCAGTTCAAGATCCCAGGCACTGATCGGCACAGCCTTGTAGTACAGACTCGATCGGGAAAGCCCAAGAATCTCACTCTGCCGCGTAAGAGGCAACTTGTTCTCCCTATCGATCATCTCTTTGCGCTCGGCTCGGCTATGCGCCCGAGCGCGACTGATAAAAAATCATTCTCCATCGCCAACTGCCCGATCTTTGCATGTAGCTCCTTGATATCCGGACCTGCTTCGCTTTTCTTGTCCTTTAAAAATACTTCTTCTGCCCGCTCCAGTAGTTGCTTCTTCCATTCTGTGATCTGGTTCGGATGTACTTGGAATCGCTCCGCCAATTCCACGAGCGTTTGCCCCTCCTTCAGTGCCTCCAATGCTACCTTTGCCTTAAATGTTGCGCCGTGGTTCCTTCTGGGTCTTTTAGTCATTCCGCTGCTCCTTTCGGTCTTTTTCAGGGCAACCAGCAAAATTCGGCTTCGACATTTGCCCTATACGGGGCGACCTCGCCATGACTCGATGTCTGATACCCCCTCGGGTCCTATTTTAGAGCAGTTTTATCACTTATGTCGCTGTCCAGTTTTTCCCGGCCAGCTCTGTCTGCCGGGAATTCGACCGGTATTCAAAGCATTGCATGGAGAAAGAACTGGGAACTATCCAATGAAGATAAACATAAGGACATGCCTGTCCCAACGTTAATCGAATAAAATCAACTGTCTACGAAAATCAACCTCTTTGTCATTATAGTCAGTTGGTGTAAGTGCCTGCAATATGGAAGTTTTCTCAAATAGGGACACACTTAAAATCTGTAGAATCGTATACAGACTCAGGTTCAGGTTGAGACGTTTCTTGACTATAGCAACAAGCACATACACTGAGATCGCAATCCATATTTGAGTTTTCACAGCATTCTCTGATGTTCCATAAAAAGCCTTAATCCGAAGATGCTGTTTTATCCATTTGAAGAACAATTCCACCTGCCAGCGACAGCGATAAATGTCTGCTATGGTCACAGCAGGCAGAAGGAAATTGTTCGTAAGAAATACCAGCCTCTTTCTCTTATCAGCATCGTAATATTTGATCCGTCTCAGTTTATCCGGATACGATTTCTTTGCATAAAAGCCCTGCAGAGTAACAATCTGATCACAGAGCACACCCGTTGCTTTATCCACGCGCCTTGAATACAGGCGTTTGAAATCAAAATTACTTTTGGCACGGGTCACAAAAAATGCTAAGGACTGATGAATCTTATAGAGACGTTCAAAATCCAGATACCCACGATCCATGACATAAATTGCTCCAGCTTCAATAATCAGATCATCCAGAATATTTACATCATGAACCTTTCCATGGTGTAATAAAAATAACTGTTGGAATGTTTCCTCGTAAATCTATAAGCGTATGCAATTTTACGGCTGCCTTTTTCTTCCGAAACAACGCCCATGGAAAGAGAGACAGACAGAGGTCGATGGTCGTAGAATCCAAGGCGTATACTGTTTGTTCCAGTTGAACTCCAAAATCTTCATTGGCATAAAGCTTCCTTGCTTCACGAATAAGCACCTGTGCAAAGTCAGCATAAATACGCCAATCACGTATTTGGTTCGCATGAGCCAGAGTATTTCGAGAAACTTTGCTCCGAATCCCCATATGGTATAGTTTCTTATTGGCTGCACGCAGGCATGCTTGAATATCCCGCAAGCTTTCCCGGTACGTGAGTTGCGCAAAAGCCATGCAGAGAAACTGTTCCCGGCAGGTGAAATTCTTGATCTTATAATTTCCATTGTACCGTCTGACACACTGGTTAAATTCATACGTCGGGATAAACTCCATGAGTTGAGAAAATATCGTCTGACCAGAATTCATATGCCATCTCCTTCCGCTTTGGTGCGGAAGTATGGCTTTTATGAAATTTCAAATTCAAATCGAAAAATGCTAAAATGTCTCTGTGAAGTAAGTATTTTAGCCATGTTATACGGTTTTGCTATCTCAACGTTGGGACAGGCATGACATAAGGATATGCTTCTACGCTATAACATTGAGGATTGTCAGGCTTTGATAATCATCGCTGCTTATATAGAAAAACTTCGACATGAAATTAATTCTGGCCTTGATAATAAGGTGGGCTATGTGTCTGATATTAAGAATCAAAGCACCTATAAATTTGGGAAAACAGAATTTTTGTTGCCAGATTTGGAGGTAATTAATAGTTGTGGCTATTTTAATTACCAGAGGGAAAAGGTATTTTTAAAAACTAACTCCAAAATCAATAAAATCGTAAAGAATGAAAAAAAGATTGGACAAGCAAAGAGGAGTATCAAGATTAATAGTTTCATTAGAATACCATTTCCAGAACAGTGCTCAAATTGCGGCCATAGTGCATATTATAAGCATGATAAACTGAAGCGAGTAATTATTGATTTAAAATTTACCATAGATGGGACAAGGAAATGGGTTACACGATACGATGCGAGTAGATTCAGATGTCTCGGATGCAATAAGGTATTTCACTCCTGATAAATTCAAGAGCCTCAATTATAAATATGGAAGGTCAATATTCCTTTGGGCAATCAATCAACACTTTTCTTATGGGATCAGTTTTCGAAAGATTGAGCGGATTCTTTTAGAATCGTTTAGCATTAAATTCGGAGCAAAACATTTACATGAGAGACAAGCGACCTTGGCTCATGAATATAGGGAGACATATAAAGAACTATTTGAGAATATTAGTAAAGGTCATTTATTACATGCTGACGAAACACAAGTGAATCTCAGGAAAGTTGCTTCTTCAGGATATGTATGGGCATTTACAAATATGGAATCAGTTTGTTATTTATTTAAACCAGATAGAGCAACTGGTTTCTTGAAAGAACTTTTTAAAGATTTTAGGGGTGTCTTAGTCTCAGACTTTTATGCTGGATATGATTCGATTGCCTGTTCTCAGCAAAAGTGTCTTATTCATTTTATAAGAGATTTAAATGAAGATTTATTGAAAAATCCTTTTGATATTGAATTCAAGCTTATTATTACCTGTTTTGCAAAATTATTACGACCAATTCTCGATACCGCTGAAAGGTATGGGTTAAAGCGTAGAAACTTTAATAGGCATAAGAGGTCTGTTGAAAAGTTTTTCGACCAAATATTGAATGTCAATTTCTCATCAGAAACTGCACTGCAATATCAAAAAGAATCAAGAAGAACAGGGAGAAGCTGTTCACTTTTATGAATTATGATGAAGTTCCTTGGAATAACAATAATGCTGAACATGCCATAAAGCAGTTTGCCATGCACAGAAGAAATATGGACGGATTATTTTCTACAAAATCGATTGAAGATTTCCTAATTTTTTTGAGTATCTGTCAGACATGCAAATATATGGGATTAAGTTTCCTTCAGTTCCTGTTGTCAGGGGAAGAAAAGCATTTTGGAATATTTTAATAAGCAGTATAGATTCAAAGGAACATCTTCTTGACATGATGAAAAAATAGTATTGTGGCTGTTTCTGTCCTATCAACCATACAATCAGCTTTCATGGGTAGAAGGTGATGTCATGGCAACGGGCAATATTTATCCAATCGTCATGACATTCTCGTTATACCCTCCCCAAAAAAATGTGTTCTACAATCCGGAATAAATATTGGAGCTTACGTGTGTTTCATCCTATTGATGTACATTTGAAATAAACATTAGAGGGCAATTTGTCGTTCGTTGATTTCAAAAATATTTCGATGCTCCTCGGGAAGAATTGCTGATATTGACTCCTGGATATACTCAATGCAGATTATGAAACCTCGTTGACGCGGACTACTATGTGACTTTGATAAAAATGGGGTGTTTCCTTCAGGGTGAATGTCGCACAGTGCTTGATATGCTTCTAAAAAGCAACAGTGCTT
>CAVQRT010000026.1:0-38882 GCA_963715195.1 Thermodesulfovibrionales bacterium
ATCAATTGAAGAAGTCCGCAAGAGAAGGATTTCGAAAACCTTGAAAATCTTAAAATTGTTTACTACACATAGAAATCTGCAATCTGGGGGGTTTTTGACTTCCGTTAGTCCTTCCAGTAGTCCACAACTCCAGGAATTGTTATAATAGTGGGCATTTCAAGCGGTAATCATTGAATTGAGCCAATACTTTAACCTTTAATATTCTAAGAAGGAGGATAAAATAAAAACCATGAGAATAAGCAATTTGGGAAGATTCTATGCAGCATCTTAGTCATTGTACTTGTACTTGTACTTATTTGCTTTGGATTTGTTAATACATCATTTGCACAGGACAATACAGAATTGGCAAAGCAGTCCCAGAACCCAGTTGCCAATCTGATAAGCGTGCCTTTTGAAAACTGGCTCTATTACAACGTTGGCCCGGAAAACGAGACAGTATATTCCTTGATGGTAAAACCCGTCTACCCCGTGAGTTTCAAAAATATAAACCTCATTAACAGATTGATCCTACCGGTCATCTACCTGGAAGGTCAGGATGTTACGGTAGATACCAATGATGTTGGCATTGGGGCTGGCACGCAAACCGTTTCAACCGACGATGCGTTTGGACTGTCGAATATCCAGTATCAGGCCTTTCTCTCACCTGCGAAAGCAGGCAAGATAATATGGGGCGCGGGAATGGCGATGGAAATTCCCACACACACGAAAGAAGCGCTTGGTTCTGATAACTGGTCTGCAGGCCCCGCATTCGTCGCGCTGGCCATGCCTGGGAAATGGGTATTAGGAGGACTTGTACAGCACTTATGGAACTTTGCCGGTCCCAGTGATGAGCCATCCCTGAGCAAGTCAACATTCCAGTATTTTATTAACTATAACATCACAAACGGGTGGTACCTTACGACAACGCCTACTATCGCGGCAAACTGGACAGCAAAGAGCAGTAAGGACATATGGACTGTCCCTGTCGGCGGAGGCATAGGCCGTCTCATGAAAGTCGGAAAGCTCCCCGTTGATTTCAAGTTGCAGGCTTATTACAACATAGAGAAGTCGAACTACGGGCCTGAATGGACCTCGATGTTTGCGTTTAAGTTCCTGTTTCCAAAATCGGCGCAATTCCAAACACTCTATAATGGGATAAAAATATGTGGATTACAATGTAAAGCAACAAAAAGACATATAGCTGATAGTCAGTTATACATCATATCCTCATGCGTATGGCATTTTGCCCTATTACTGTGTTTTCCACAATTTGTAAGTACCTTATAAATATTATTTTTCAATCTGGCATCATTGTTGCTTTTTCAACAAACATGCAAAAGAAGTCTGAATGAAAATATCAAAAAACCAACCAAAGAAAGGAGGATCATATGAAAACTGCAGTAAACCTTGTGTTAGTCTTAACTCTCGTATTCTGTAGCTGGATCACCAGCCCTGCCTTCGCCGCTGGCGGCGGCGGTGTTGTTACGGCCGATCCAACGAAGCACTTTCACCCCAAGGGGAAGATGCCATCAAAGTTCACGGTGGAATTACAGAACGGGCTTCGCAAGTCATTGCCGTTTGATGACGAGCGCGATTTTGAAGAGTCAAAGAGAGGCTTTATCGCCGCTCCCGAATACATGCAGATCATGGCTGATGCAGGCAACGTTGCATGGGACATGGGCAGCTATGAATGGCTGTTGCAGGGCAAGGATTTCGACAGCATCCACCCCTCGCTGCAGCGTCAGGCGATACTGAATATGGGATACGGTCTGTATGAGGTCGTGCCAGACAGAATCTACCAGGTCCGTGGCTACGATTTAGCGAATATCAGCTTTATCAAGGGCGAAACCGGATGGATTGTGTTCGATCCACTGACTGCCAAGGAAACCGCGAGGGCAGCGCTTGAGTTCATTAACGAGAAGCTCGGGAAGCGTCCGGTTGTGGCAGTCGTTTATTCGCATTCCCACGCTGATCACTTCGGTGGTGTTCGGGGGGTCGTGGATGAAGCGGATGTGAGAAGCGGCAAGGTCCCAGTGATCGCTCCTATTGGTTTCATGGATTATGCAGTCTCCGAGAATGTTTACGCCGGTAATGCAATGAGCCGAAGGCTGTTCTACCGGTACGGGGTGCTCTTGCGAGAAGCCCCTTCGGCCATGTTGATCAGTCTATCGGGAAGAATACAGCGGCAGGTAATCTTGGTCTCATTCCGCCGACTGTCATTATCGAAAAGGATATCGAGGAAATGACCGTCGACGGTGTAAAGATGATCTTCCAGAACACCCCGGGCACTGAGGCGCCTGCCGAGATGAACACCTACTTCCCGCAGTTCAAGGCCTTCTGGCAGCTCAGAACATTTGCGCAACCATCCACAATATTTACACATTACGTGGGGCCTTGGTTCGTGACCCCCTTAAATGGTACAAGGATATTAACAAGGCACTCTACCTTTTCGGGCAGGAGGCAGAGGTGATGTTTGCCTCTCATAGCTGGCCGCGGTGGGGTAATGAGAGGATTCAGGAGATCATACGGGCACAACGGGACACCTATGCGAATCTTAACAATGGCGTTTTGCACCTCGCCAACCAGGGGGTAACCATCAACCAGGTTCACAACGTCTATGATGTGCCCCTAAGCCTCCAGCAACAATGGGCAGCACGCAGTTACCATGGCTCAGTTGCACACAACAGCCGGGCTGTCATCAACCGGTACCTTGGCTATTGGGACGCCAACCCCACAACACTGATTCCACTCTCACCGGAGGATTCCGCACCGCTCTATGTCGAAATGATGGGTGGCGCAGAGAAGATCATGAAAAAAGGCAGGGAACTTTTCGATGAGGGCAAGTACCGCCATGCTCAGGAGATACTGAACAAACTGGTCTATGCTGAACCGAAGAACCAGAAGGCGAAGGACCTATTGGCGGATGTATTTGAGCAGATTGGTTACCAGCAGGAAAGCCCCAGTGTCCGTAACAGCTTCCTTGCAGGGGCATATGAATTGCGCTCCGGGATACCTACAGGGGCCTCACCAAAGAGTGGAGGTCCGGATATGATCCGTGCCATGACCACCGAGTTGTGGCTGGACTTCCTTGGCATTCGTCTGGACAGCAAAAAGGCTGAGGGTAACGAGTTTACGATTAACTTGATCAGCGCCAGACAATGACGAGAAGTTCATCGTGGAGTTAAGCAATGCAACTCTGACCAATATCAAGGGATTCCAGGCCAAGGATGCTGACCTGACTGTTACTATCAACCGCGCTGATTTGGAGGATACAATGCGTGGGCAGTCTCCTTCGACGAGCAGATTGCCTCCGGGAAGGCAAAGCTCGTAGGCAACCGTGAGCCATACAAACAGCTGAAGGAATTGCTTAGTGCACTTCGACCTCGGATTCGAGATCATGCCGGGTACCGCACCGGACACACCAGGCAAAACTGACATGGAAGTGTTCGAGCAAGAACCGCCGGCTCGGAGCGATGGAGGTTAATGTGCAATGTATGTAACCTCTTGAATTTTAGATAATCAAGTGGTAGGACTGTTGCAGATTTCATAACAACTATCTGCTTTCAAAGGGCGAGTTCAATTCTCGCCCTTCTTTTATGCCTATTACAATCAGAATTCCTCACTTCTCATTCGAGATCAGAAGTGTTTCTTTGTACCCATATAGAGGGCACCTGTCAAGAGGTAAAACGATCCTATACCAAGAAAGCTTTTCTTGTTTCATAGCTTAAAGTTATCATTGTCCATTACCATTGCCGTTTTTTCTTTACTATAGTGCGTCAGTCTTCACTGCGCCACGCACCCATCAGGATTAAGGTTGTACCCTAAGACTATACTGCAAGGCAAACCCTTTCCGCTTCAATGCGGACCAGAAAACCTTCGGTTCCGGATCGGGTCCATTTGTTATATATCAGATCGCGTGGTTATAAGCCAACCCACCACTGGCTCCCGACGCGGACAGTAAAGACACTGATAACTTTTATGTTACTGGCGGGGACGGTTTGCCACTCAGGTGCTTGGTTTTTCCCAACAAGTACACAGGTTCACCGTTCCCGCCAGATCTTTATGCAAAGGCTTTTTCCGGCATGAATACCACTCCATCCTTCATGATGTAATACGCAGCTCTGGCCAGCTTGTGAGCAAGTGCGTTATGTGCTATTGGAGCATTCGTTTTCTGCAGTTTGCGCTGGTAATATGTTCGGGATTCAGCATCGAACAGTCGTGCATGATCAGAGGCCTCTGAGAATGCCCATGCCAGATATTTGTTGCCGTTTTTCCTGTTGCCCGCGCCCTTCTTCTTGTCATTACTAAACCGTCCGCTGGGAACCTTCCTGCAATATGAGACATAGTTACCGACTTTCTGGAATCGATCAATCGAGCCGGTCTCCAATTGAATCGTGAATGCAAGTATCTTCCCAACTCCCGGAATACTCAAGAGACGGTCATAGGGATTGCTTAACTGTATTCTTCCACCAATGGTTGCCTCTATAGTTTTGATCTGCCTGGTCATAAAGTCTATGGCCTCCTTGCTCACTTTTCCAGCCAGTGCAAGATCCTCATTGCCCTGAAAGAGAGGCATTACTCTGTCCGTCGTTAGAATCTTTACATCGTTTGACTTAAGCCTGCTGCCCAGATTCCGCGCGATAATGTTTTGAAGACTGACGATAAGCGATGTCCGCAATCTTACTAAATGTCCTCTCTTCCGCAACAGGTCTCGTATTGGTCGCTCTTCCTTAGGATAAATGTAACCCTCTGGCAGTATGTTGAGCCGTAACATCTCAGTAAGCCAAAATGCATCATGTTTGTCATCGGAGTATTTCAGTCCAGCATATTGCTGGGTCTTCATCACATTGGCCAGATGTACCCGGTATCCCTCTTCCTTTAGCAGATCAACCAAAAAGTACCAGTTGTACGTTGACTCTACAACAATCCCTTCAATATCAGCTTTGAATGGTTTGAGTGCTTCTTTGATCCTGGCTGGATCATTGGGAAGTTTCTTCTTGAATACTCGCTTGCCTTTCTCATCGCTGATACCCAAGTACGAGTTACTTGAATGCAAATCAAAAGCTGCATATAATCTCATACGGCACCTCCTAAAGGTTAAGATTGGTTTCATTCCTTGAGCATACCGCAACTCGATATGCTCAGGAGGTGCCATCTATATGATTATCGGCTGTAGTTCGCAAGGCATGAGAACGCTCTGAAGTGCGGACTTATTGAAGTAGCAAACGCTAATTATCTCTTCGTAATTGTTATAAACCGGGACGGAGAGAGCCCCCTCTCTCTCGCAGGACCGGCCCCTCGGTTGTCCTTCCTGATAACTTGATATATATATAGTCATAACTGCAACAGAATTATAGTCGAGGTATAAAATAATGCTTGACAATGTCAATAATTATTGAATGGTAAATTCTAAGAATTTATAAGGAGGGGTTGAGATGGGATTAAAGACATACGCATTAAGGCTGGATGAGGAGGTTTATGAGGGTTTGAAGAAGGAGTTGGCAAGCCTATGGTGACCCTGACTTAAACCTTAGTTTTATCATCAGGCGGTATCTCAGGGATTTGTACGAGGCCATGCCAAATCTTAAGAAGTCTGACATTACGATAATGAATAATCTCACCTTCTGGGGAACGATGCTCAAAAATATAAGGGGTATCTCTCAGTTTGAGAATCTTCTTAAGGGCGCGCCAATTGTTGAGAGGGCACAGGCAGAGGTGGATGATAAAAAAGAATACAAGAAAACGAGGAAGAAGAGGAAGAAGGGATGAGTGAAACTTATTACACATATGAAGACCTTGCTAAGAGGTGGCAAGTGGCAGTCAATACCTTACGTCAGTGGGTTATGGCAGGGATTCTGGTTCCTTCAATGCGTCTGGGGCGTCTTGTGAGGTTCTCAGAGTCCTACATTCAAGAGATTGAGTCTAAGGGTGGCGTTAGATAAATGATAGTAAAGAGGTGGTGCGACACTAAAAAGCGTTTTCTCTATTCTGTACGTCTGAGGGATGCAGATGGTAAAAGACGTATGTTTGGTTCTGCACACACTTCCATTAAGTTGGTTAGGGAATTTGAGGAGAAGAAAAAGCGAGAGATAGCTGAAAAGAAGATGTTTCCAGAGAGGTTTGTTCAACGGATTCAATTGAAGGACTTTATTCCTGAGTATCTAGAAAAGCACGCTTCAAGAAAAAGGTCATACCGTGATTATCTCAGTATCTGCAAGAAGCTCTCAGCGTTCTTTGGTGAGTACTATCTCGATCAGATTACTAAATATCATGTGGAGACATATCAGAGTATGCGTTTTGAAAAGGTCGGGGTGTATATGCTGAATCGTGAGATAACAATTCTGAAGGGGATATTCACTAAGGCTATTGATTGGGGTTTTGTGTTCAAGAATCCTGTGAAGGGGGTAAAACTGGAGAAGGAAAAACCTCGTTTCAGGTTTTTGAATGAACAGGAGAGAAATAAGCTCGTGGATGCCTGTAATAAGGGTTCCCAAGGCTCGCTATTTGGTTTCAATGGTCAGGGTTGACCTGCTTACTGGTCTTAGGAAAGAGGAGTTATTAAGCCTCAAATGGAGGGCTGTAGACTTGGATAAGGATGTTATCTGGGTAGAAGATGGGAAGGGAGGTGATCAGAGAAGAATCCCAATAAATGAGACTGCAAAGGGTGAGTTGTGCAGGCTTCGGGAGAAGAAAAGGGGAGAGTTTGTATTTCATGACAGGTATGGGAGGCAGTATAAGGACATCAAGAAGTCATTTCATTCTGCTGTGAAAGATGCAGGGTTAATGGATGTCAGATTTCATGACCTGAGGCGTACATTTGCTACCATGTGCGTGTTTAATAATATCTCTCCTAAGACTCTCATGAAGTGGATGGGTCATAAGTCCATTGAGACAACTATGAGGTACTATGTGGTGTCTCCTGAGGACTATGAAGTAGAGGCAATCAAGAGGTTAGATGGTAACCATAAACCAACTGACGATATTGAAGAAAAGGGAAAAGCTCGCAAGTTACTGAAAAATATGGTGAGCCGTGTAGGATTCGAACCTACGACCCGCTGATTAAGAGTTATTTCATTAAGGGTCTAACAAGTGCTTGGAAATACTACTTAAAGCCTTACCAGTCAACGATTTAAGCCTTATTTACATTTCTATATAATTCGCTATATTTATACCGTTTTTGATATGTTTTTATCACGATTTTATCACGTTTAAGTTTATCCACTTAATCCCTTAGCTTCCGTGAGATTCGAACTCACTCTGACCCTTGATAATAAAGGCTCCCGACTGTCCATTGAACGAGCATTGAACGAGATTATAGCTAAGGGCTACATCTAAGCACTATTGAACAAACAGGACAGTGAACTTTAATTCTTTTGCCAAAAGCGGGGACTTTAAGTTTTTGTCCACAAATGGGACATTTGAAAATTACCGATAAGGTATCTGAAAGAGCAAATTCATATCCAAGTGTTTTGCCCCTGAGTTTTTTTGAAGAATCAGAGGATATCATGAAATTTCTTGCTCGTCTTTTTGCTAAAAAATACATTATTTTTTTAACATTATAAAAAGAAAATATAAATTCATCTATCGGAGGTTTACTAAATTCACTCTCAAAATATTTCCACCCAGTGTGTAATGCAGAGTAAGAAAAATTACTACTTATTTTGCTTCTTTGGTCATCTCCAAAAACTTTTTTTCGTAATGCAAGAATATAGCTAACCTCATCAGGAGTAAGATAACCGAAATATATGGTTCTTACAATATTTGCTTCCATATTGAAGCCTTCTAAGAGATAAAAACCTAAACCTAAAAATGAAGCTGCAGTATCGGTCAGGATTTCATTATCTTTTTTTTCAGGGAAGCTAATTTTATATTTATGTAGAAAGATGTGAGTTACTTCGTGGGCTAAAATTGAGGCAATAGAGTTGGGATAATCTTTATGTTGGCTATGAAGTTCAATGAAGAAGTCATTCGAAGAAGATAGTTCAACTACACCCGGAGATTTTAAATTTGACTTAAAAGAAACATTGATTGTCCCGATAGGCAGATGATAATAATTTGCAAAATTTCGAGCAATGCCCTGTACTTCAATAATCGGGTCCTCCATTTAACAGGAAGTGGTAAGTGTTTTGGTCCCTGTTGGAATTGTTTTAAATAATCAGAGCCAAAATGCTTATATAGTTTACGTAACGCTCTGTGAATTTCATGAATATGGGGAAATCCTCTTTGCAGTTGCACTGACATATAGCTTATTCTCAATTATATATAAAACATTCGAAATATTTTCGTAAACTTATTCACTAAAAAATACCATTTTATGCTTGTGCAAGCTTTCTTATTAGGGAGACAATTGGAAATGAGAGTTCTCGGCATTTAACTCCTTGTAGTTTGTCGGGTTCGAGTCGCGTCCCACCCCGTCATAACTTCTTCTTGTAAATCAATAAGTTAACCTTTCCAATACCCCTGAAAACTAGGGCTCAACTAGGGCACAAAATTAATCATTAGGGACTTGTTGTGTGACATGCAATCAGGATGAGGGGGGGCATATCAAATCTTCACAGCTTTCACTCTAACAACGCAGGCCGAGTACTATCGATTTATGCGCAGATATTTTTTCTGTACGGGGAGCAACAATTATCTATTAACCATTTCGAATGAAAACTTTTACTAAAGATCGCTAAGTATTTTTGCGAACTACTTCAATAAATACGCACCACGGAATATTTTCGTGACATGCACGTTATTTCATCAACTACGCACCGTGCGCAACACTGGATAACTGCGGAGTACACCACAAGTCCTCAGCGCAAGGTATTAATAAATATTGATGATTATTGGTTATAACATGCAGTGACACCACTCGAGAGGAAGATAAGCAAGCTATGTTGTACGTAGGTTGAACAGCTCGTTGATGTAATCAGGAGGTTCTCTTTGAAAGCGCCAAGGCCACAATCTCGATATTTCTCAACCATCATGATACGATAGGAAATCCGCATTCATTGAGGACCTTGGTTAAGGATTTCTGTGAAAATCCAGTCTTGTGTGCGAAGAAATCGTTCCCGCTTCGTTCTATTTCAACCCCGTATCCATAAATCACATCTCGCACGGTTATGGGCACGGCCGGGGACTGATACAAAAAATCATCGATATCCATCCCCTTATCCACCGCAATTCCGATCAACGCCTCTAAATCGGGAACGTTTATGTGTGAAACCCGTCCTCGTTTTAGTACGTGAGCAAAACCCAGGACGACTTTGCGGACATCGTGCCGGTAATAATGCTCGAGATTGTGTGAACAATAAATTGCATCATATTCATTTCCATCCATGCTCAATAGATCTCGTGCATCGCAAACAATATCTGGGGCCCCCTTGGATCAATGTCTAGGAGAATGTGTTGCCAACCGCTGTAATGACCTGGGAGCGGAATATTTTTGCTGGTCCCGCCTACATTCAACATCTTTCTTGTACGTTGTTCTGTCATATCGCGGATCCCAATAAATCGGAACGAACTACCGTACCCTACGAGCAAACTTTAATCTGAAGCCATAAAATTTACAGATCATGCGAGTACTAATAGAAATATTCATATTTGAGTAGATTTGCACCATGTCTCCCAAATCTCACGGTAACATTTTTCTAAATTAGCAGTAAATCGTTTCGCATCAGTTAGTGGTGAGTGTGCCATTCTGTCTCTCAAACTTACACGTAAAATGCTTAATTTTTCAATGTCGGTTGCAAGACTAACAGCTAATTCAATGTATTCATCAGGTGTTTTGGCAACGAGCTCAGTGAAGACCGACATTCGACAAAAGACTTATTCCGACACGTGAATGATAGGCAGTGCCTGCAAGAGTTATAACAGGCACTCCCATCCACATCGCTTCGCATGTCGTTGTTGCTCCATTGAACGGGAATGTATCCAAACCTATATCGACAAGGTTGTATGATTCCAGATGCTTTGGTGATGGATCCGATGAGGTTGCAATATAATTCGTTCTGCAGCAATACCTCTCTGTGTAAACATATCCATTGCATATTCACAAGTTGTTCTATCATAAAAACTCTTTCCCTTTATGATCAAACGTGAGTCTGGTACTTCATTTCAAAATCCTTGCCCACAGGGTAAAAACTTCAGAGGTTACTTTGGCGAAATTGTTAAATGAACCAAAGGTTATATGCCCTGTTGATAGGGCTGGAAGCTGCCAACCTCAGGGCTATCTCTATCAGGCAGATAACAAAGAAAACTCTCAGGCAATCGTATCAGTTTTTCGGTATAGAATTGCTCGGTCTTTCCGATAGGATCAGTATAGATTATCAGCGATTTTATAATCCATGGTTGACAGACCCGTGGTCGCAAGATACCCTATCCAGCTTATTTGAATCGGAGCTGGCTTTCGAGCAAATACTAATATTCGATTGTTTGCTGTATGTCCTGCTAAATCTACAAGTATATCAATTTTGTCTTTTCTGTATTAGTTCTGCAACCTCCTCATCAGATATTCCTGCAATGTTACGCCATTGATCTGCATATCTCTTGAATACGTTTTGTTACTTCATCATGTTTGAAACTGTTTGAATAACAAAATACTTCAAAGTGTTCACGGTTGTGTGCAATTATCACTGGTTCAATAAAATATGCAACTGCATGTCTTCTGAAATCAGGGGAAACATAACCAATTTTTAGCCGGCGGTAGGGACTGTACGGTCATTTATGTTAGAGGGACATTTAGAAAATAGGGGTTCTTCAAATTGTTTAGCAAATTCTAAATGCTCAGAGAAAATAGTTTGTGCATTATGTTTGGGATAATAACTTAACAACACTAAAAAAGCCTGATATAGTTTTAATTCATCAGGTTTTATTTGAATAGCACACTTGAAACATGTTTCAGCCTCTTCATGTAATCCCTGAGTCATTAAAATGTTCCCAAGGATATAATAGGCAATAACGTCAGATGGATTGATTTTTAATATATTTTGGCATATCTTCATAGCCTCACCCAATCGCCATGTTTTGACAAGAACTGCGGCTAAACTATGATATGCCCGAACAAAATTAGGATCAATCTGAATGGTTTTTTGAAAATAAGCTATGGCATCATCAAGTTGCCCCTTTTTTTGTAAAATATCACCTAAGTTGAAATGTGCTTCTGCTGAATTAGGCTTACTTTGTATGAATTTTGTATAGGCCTCAATTGCGTCATCGACTAACCCTTTTTGTTGCAAAGCCATACCAAGAGTAAAATACGCATCAGAATTGCTTGAATTAAGATGAATTGATCTTTTCATATGGTTTATTGCTAAATCGTAATTTTCTAATTGTGCATTTATAATCCCGAGTAAGTACAAAATATCTGGATCATCTGGTTGTTTTCCAAGTGCTTCTTTGCAAAATTGCTCCGCTTGCTGCAAATTACCAGATTGATAATGCTGAACAGCTAATTGGATCATTGTATTAATATGCATTTTTTTAGTAGGTAAGAATAAAGATTATTAATAGAAATATACAATATTTTAGCAAACTTATTCCTTGAATATTATAAGATTATAGGAAGTAGTGAGCGAAGTATAGAATCCTTCTGAAGTGCGGACTACTTCTATGAATCAATAGGAGTTAGACTTTTCTGATTTGTTTGTTACTATGTGTAGCAAACAATTTTAAGATTTTTGAGATTTGAAATCCTTGTTTTGCGAACTTCTTCAATAAATACGCATTTAGGAATGCTCTCAAAAACTGCGGAGTACATCAGCAAACACTCATATTTACATGCTCTGCGCAGTGTGGACTTGTAGGTAGACTTCCCCTGAATTGATGGACACTCCTAATAGTTAGTATCATTTGATAGGAGGTGTTCATGGCAAAAGAGAGCAACCGCCGTCATTTCACAACAGAGTATAAGAAGAACGCAGTGAAACTGGTAACCGAAAAGGGGTTGCCGGTAGGCAAAGTAGCCCGTGATCTTGATATTCATCCACAACTCCTACATCAATGGAGAAAGAAGTACTTTCAAAAGGGCGAAGCTGCTTTTGTAGGGAAAGGGAATCCAAAGCCAGAGGATGCAGAAATGAAGAGAGTATTGAAGAAACTGGCAGAGGTTGAAGAGGAGCGTGACATTTTAAAAAAAGCGTTGGCCGTCTTCTCCAAACAGCAAGGATGAAGTATCTGTTCATGGAGGAATACAGAGGAGTATTTAGGCTGAAGAGGATGTCCAAGGTCTTGAAAGTATCTCGAAGTGGGTATTATGCATGGAGAAAGCGGAGGCCGAGCAGGCGAGAAGAAGCCAACAAAGGGCTTTTAGAACGCATTCGGGAGGTTTACAGAGACAGCCGTAAGACCTATGGGAGTCCACGGATTACAGATGCGCTCAATGAACAGGGGATAGTATGTGGCAAGAACCGAGTCGCCAGGATCATGAGAGACAGCGGTATTCGGGTAAAGATGAAGAAGAGGTTCAAAAAGACAACAGATTCAGCACATGGGTATCCTGTAGCTCCGAATCTTCTCATGGAGAACAAGCAGACAGAACGTTTATGGGTATCCGATATCACATTTATTCGTACTCGTGAGGGATGGCTGTATCTTTCAGCGGTTATGAATGTAGAAACGAGGAAGATCGTGGGATTTTCCATGAGAGATGAATTGTCGCAGGAGCTGGTTATGGCAGCATTGAGGCAGGCGATAGAGAGTTAGTCCACCTGAAGAAGGACTGATCCATCATTCTGATCGAGGCAGGCAGTATGCGACATATGCGTATCAGGGACTTCTTCAGAAACATAATATCCTCTCCAGTATGAGCAGAAAGGGGCGTTGTTATGATAATGCATATATGGAATCGTTCTTTGCGACACTGAAGAAGGATTTAGTGCACGGTGAGAAGTACCAGACACGGCAAGAGGCAAGCTTAAGCATATTTGAGTATGTAGAAGTGTTTTATAATCGTATCAGAAAGCATTCGGCATTAGGGTATAAGAGTCCTGTACAATATGAAAAGGCTCTTAGTGTAACTTAATTCGGTGTCCACTTTTTCGAGGGAAGTCCAGGTAGAACTATATAAAGAAGGGGCAAGTGATTAATTTGCCCCTTCTTTATTATTCTACAATTCTAAAATGCCGCGGCAATCTGAATGGTGAATCTATTGTCTCTTGTAACTCCACTCGGTTTATCTGTCTGCGTCCAGTACTCTGCGAAACCTTTAATATTTTGCGTAAAGTAGAAAGTTACGTTTAGAGTGAGTTCATCATACTCATCTTCTCCATCTTTTTCTTCATAGCTATCAAAGCGAATTGCAGGCACTACAAGAGGTCTAGCATCTTTTTGAAATACATAGAACGCTTGCAAATACCAGGCATTGTTTTGTTCATTTCCTCGTTCTTCTTTGTCGTCTTTTGCTTGAAGATATGCCCCTGTAACCCTCATATTATAAAAATCAGCCTGCACATCAAACCCGTAGCGGCTAAAATCACGTTCTGTATCATTTTCATTGTCATCCCACTCGCCAATCATACCGAATGCACCTATAGTTGCTTCTGGTATTATGTCAAAAGCAAGTCTTGCGTGAAGATTATTCGCATTCTCTCCCCTCTGAATCATCTGCCACACCACTATAACCAATACTGTAGAACAACTGTTCTACAGGTCTTCCGTAAAGGGAAATTAATTGACGTGAATCTCCAAGAGTGCCGTCATTATCTGCCCCCCAAATACTTGATCAATTGGTGAGTATGAACCACGAGTAAGCCTACGATGTGGGGCAAACGTATCATAGGGGTCAGCCCATAACAGTGACGTATACCCAAGCTGTATATTGAGAAATTGAAAAGGATGGTATCCGAAAACACCAATTGGTATTTCAGGATCAAAATCTTCCTCATCTTCCGCTTCAATTTCTATAAATCCTGACACATTTTTATACAGTACGCCTGCAACCATAAGTTCCACTTCATGAAGAGCTCTCACTTTTCTCACATCAGATCTTTTGTCATCGTAAGGTCGAGAGACAATAACCGCTGTAATAGGGACATGCTTATCCCACTGAAGGAAATCTGAGATAACCTCTTGGCTTTCTTCGTTAAAAGACAACTTATATCCGTTTTCCTTGAAATTCCTTCCCACTTTATTCAACTGTGGCCATGCAACATGGCACATATTGCAATCTGCCTGATACTTTCTTGCAAAGGCAGGAATCGCATCTGATACTTGTGGGAATACAGATACAAACAAACATACCAAAAAACAGACTGCGATGGATGTTATAACAAACTGTTTCATAATCTTTACCCCCTTTTTTCATCGACAATAGCAGTTTCGATGATAGATTTTGATACAAAATCATAAATGATGAGCCCTGTAGTCTGTATGCGATTTAACAAAATCAGAAAGAAACCCGTATCCCCCCTCCCCACCGAAACTCTGAATGCCACTGGGCAATAATGTCAAAGTGCTTGCTGACTGTATATGATGCCCCTACCGCACCCTCCCACATATCATGGGTGTCGTATTCTGTCTCGCCAAACAGTACCCAACGGGGTGTCAACTCAAACTCTTTGGCAAAGTTGAAACGTGCACCGCTGTCAGAATCCACCCAGATACGAGACTCGATATTGAGCGGGAGAAGGTAATGAAAGCCGAGTACCGCACGAATGTCTTCTTTCTGATTTCCTTCGCCCAATAAATCACCGCCGGCAAAGATACTGAAAAACCGGTTGAGATAACGTTCCCAGGTAAAAATAAATTCCCATTCCGTTTCATGCACATTCTGCCAGCCTACTTTCCATTCTGCAGCAAGAATGTTCCTGCTGTTTGAGATTTCAAAAGATCCCTCGGTCATATTGCTCAGAATTTCAGCTTCTGTCAGAAAATACCATGGATCGCGATAAAGCAGAGGCCGTACCTCGGCAAGTTCTTTGTCGATGGTGTATCCGTCATAGTGGATAAGACGTGCCATGCCGCTTTTCATGTGATACAGCAGATGACAATGAAAGAACCAGTCGCCAAACTCATTCGCATCAAATTCGATCACTGTCGTCGACATCGGGGGAACATCCACGGTATGTTTGAGGGGAGCATAGTCGCCTTGCCCGTTGAGAACCCGGAAAAAATGGCCGTGCAGATGCATCGGATGATGCATCATTGTACGGTTAATCATAATGAAACGGACAATCTCTCCTTTTTTGATAAGTATGGAATCACTCTCTGAAAGGGGCTTGTTATTTAAAAACCACACATAACGCTCCATATCTCCATCGAGTGTAAGGCGTATGATCCGTACCGGGCTTGTCTTCTTCAAAGCTTGTTGGTTTGACAGCCCGAAGTTTCTCATAAGGGTCCCAGGGCCTGCGTGGATCAATACCGTCAAGTGCAAGATTATGAGAGGATGATATATCTTCACCAAGCAGGCTGAAGCCTGAAGGCTGGTCTTCGCTGGTCATTTTCATATCTGATGTCATTTCGGACCCATGGTTAGCGTGACTCATGGTTCCGTTGGAATGGGATTTGTGATTCATCTCTGTTTTGGGAACCGTTGAATGATCCATCTGCATGGTGTGATCATCTCCGTTCATTTCATGCATAGAACCCATTCCCATCATGCCAGGCTTATCAAACTTGCCTGCCTCAACCTGACTATCCGACATGCCCATGCTGCCCGCAGGGGTAAGGGCAAAAAACTGCTTCAAGTGTAAGCCTCCCATAGTATGATAGAGGTTCGGCTTTGGCACATCAGGCACATAATGTTTTTTCCCAGATCCGACCCATACAGATGCGTAGCCTGAACCATCATGAGCTGTTGCCCTGAGTTCATAAGACCCGGATGCGGGGACATGAAGTATTACGTCATATGTTTCAGCGACAGCAAGGAGAAAACGATCTGCCTTGACCGGTTCAACACGCAGTCCGTCTGCAGAAATAATGGTCACAGGCCCGCCAGCAAATTCTATATGGAAGTACGTGGTGGCAGAGCTGTCGATAAGGCGAAGCCTTATCTTTTCTCCTGGATTCGCTTCCAGTGATATTGCTGGGCTTCCATTGGCTAGAAAACGGTCATATGCAACATCTGCAATATCCATAGGGGGCATTCGTTGAAGTTCACGCTGGAAATAGTCACCGAGCATCCCAAGTCGTGCAGCACCAAAAATACTCTGTCCGCTGTGCTTTTGAATCGCATACCACTCGCTTCCTCGTTTTAGCGTCCTTAACACTTCATGGGGATCTTCATCTGTCCAATCGGAAAAAAGTACTACATAGTCTTTGTCGGTTTTTACCTTGTTGTTTTGTGGTTCAATGACAATAGCTCCGTATACCCCGCTCTGTTCCTGCAGATTTGTGTGGGAATGATACCAGTATGTACCGCTCTGGCGAATAGAAAACTCATAGGTAAATGTTTTGCCCGACTGGATTGGAGGAAAACTGATAAGAGGAACCCCGTCCATGCCAGGGGGGACAAGAATACCATGCCAGTGGATTGAGGTCTCCACATCCATCTCGTTGTGGACATGGATGCGTGCGGTATCTCCTTCTGTGAAGCGGAGCGTAGGGCCGGGAATCCTTCCGTTTATCGTCATTCCCAAGCTTGGCTTTGATGTGATGTGAATTTGTTTCTGTTCAATCGTCAGGTCATACTCGACCGTTGCAGCATGCACTACTCCAAGAAAACAGAAGGCTACAAGCCCCAAGCTAAGAACAGAAAATGCAATCTTCCTCAATAAATGATCATTTTCCACTATTTCATCTGCATCATCATATCAAGGGACTTATCCATTTCCATCATCTGTTTTCTCATATCATTCATATCTTCCTGAGTAGCCTTGCCTTCCTTCATCATGCTTGACATGTCCATCATCTGCTCTGACATATGTTCCATAATTCCGGACATTTCATGCATCTGCGACATATTCATGCCTTTCCCCATCATCTTCGACATACCCTGCATCATTCCCGACATCTGGTCCATGTTCTGCATCATAGGTGTCATCATTCCCTGCCCCATCATCATGCCTTGACCCATCATCTGCTGTTCGCCCATCATGTCACTTCCCATATGTCCTTTGCCTTCCATCATGTCCCCGCCCATTTGTGCAAAGCTATAGGAAAATAGCACAATGGTGAGCAGGCTGGTTATGAAGAGTACTTTTTTCATCTAATCCTCCTGTACAGTTGATTGTTTATAATTCTCTGCCCGTGAATGGGGATGCCCCACTTTTAAATATTTATGCAAAAGAGATGCCAAGATATAAGTTATTGTTTTATTTATATATTGACCAAGAGGACTCGAAGATTTTCGGGCAATTTGTCCGTGAATAAGCTGTTTTTGCCAAAATATGTATTAACGAGTTTATCGTTGTACTTCGCAACTTACAAGGGTTCACAATGGTGCACAGTTCAGGCAGGAATAAACAGTAGGTTAAAATTATGAACAGTGTGAACTTCTATGTGAAGGTTGCAAGAGAGACTTAATCTGACATGTCTGTAAAGTGAAATCTTATCTATTCCAATTTACCGATGGCAACGATTCCCATCAAGGATATGTTCCAAAACCTCGTTCAAATTCGCAAACAATTTCACTCCATTATCTGAATATCCTCTATTCCATGGGAATAATAACCCTGAAGCCCTTATTCCACTTTCAGCCGCCTTCTCCAGGACATGTGGGGAATCGTCAACCACAACATCAACGGATATATTAAATAGGTGCGTCTTGTGGAAAGACAGGTGCAAATCATCGTATAAAAGCCTGTGCTTCTTGAGCCACTTCTCAGTTTGTTTCTTATGGGTAGGATCCCTATGACTTGCTATTGTTATGTGGTACCCGTTCTCCTTAAGTGAAGAGAGAAAGTTTTGAGCCTCGGGATATGGCTTATGCCTTTCATGGTCCTGAACAAGATGAACAGCGTTCACTGCACCAAGAAAATCATCTATGGAACAGTGCTCCTGCCATATGTCCCAATGTGTCCAAGTGTCGGGAGGCGGAAATCCCCTATTTATCCTCCTGAGCTGCTCATATAGAGCATCACAGAAATGCCAGAGGGTATTATCAATGTCAATGATTGCTTTTTTACGCATTTGATTCTGCTGTTTTAAGTGAGGAATTATTCTTCTTCAGGTTCTATATCAACTAATATTTTTTCAACTTCTTTCTGTGTATTTCTCAGTCTGTCTTTACAGTACTTTATCAGTTCTGATGCCCTTTTAACTTTTGCGGCCAGAACATCAACATCAATCTCACCCGATTCTATGTCTTGGACAATTGATTCAAGCTCTGTAATTGCTGTTGTATAAGTTAATTTACTCTTTGACATCCATTGCCTCCACTTTGCTTTTAACGCTTCCTCTAAAAAACTTAGTTCTTATTATATTCCCTTTTTGCAGCTCATTGCGGTCTTTGATTGCTTTTTCGTGTAAATAGGTAATGCTAAAGCCTCTTTTAAGAACATTGACGGGATCAAGAAGCCTTATCGCTTGTTCGAAATTCCCTATCTTGCTTTCATGTCCCTGGAACAGTATTTTTACCCCACTCATAAGCTTGTTCACATCGAGCGTTAGTTTATTATTATCCCCATCAACTATCTGTGTTGAACCATGAATCAATCTGTGCAAAACCGATTCTGTCCTTTTAGTCTCACCATGAAGCCTGTCTTTGACCATATGTTGCAATGTTTGTGTCAGATACTGCAGACTGTAACCTTCTTCTCTCAGGAATTCTTTTGCCCGCTCTGTTAATGTGCTCTGTGCATCCAAAAGTCTTTCTTCGAAAATGCTCATCCCCGACAAAAGGAAATCGGCTACAGCAGTAGGTGTTTTCAGTTTTGTGTGAGACACCATGTCCACTACTGTATCATCCCTCTCATGTCCGATTCCTGTTATGACAGGCAGAGGGAATTTGGCAACCTCAACAGCAAGACGATATGTATCGAAACAGCTTAAATCAACCTGTGAGCCTCCGCCTCTGATGATTACCACAGCGTCATAAAGGGTCTTTTGCCTTCTTACGTGGGCCAAAGAGGACAGGATAGATACCTCGGCCTCCTGCCCCTGCATTAGAGCCTGATGAAGTGTATGGAAGATTTTGTATCCGTAAGGATTATCATCAATATGGTCAATGAAGTCTCCGTATCCTGCTGCCGTTTTCGATGATATAATCGCAATCCTCTGGGGAACCAACGGCAAGGGGATCTGTTTGTTGAGGTCGATAAAACCTTCTTTTGTTAATCTCTCTATAACCTCTCTTTTTTTCTTTGCCATTTCCCCGAGTGAATAAGTAGGATCTATGTCTTTTACATTCAAACTCAGCCCATAGACTTCATGAAAAGTAACATTTACTTGAAGCAATACTTTCATGCCTTGCTTCAAGGTCTCTTCTGTTGCTTCCTTAAATTTTGATGAAAGATTCCTGAATGTGTAAGCCCAGATGTTGGCTCTAATTTGGGCAATGGTTTTCTCTTCCTCTCTTTCCACGAGTTCAAGATAGCAATGTCCCTTGGAATTACATCGGATTTCGGATATTTCCGAAATGACCCATATAGATTCAGGAAAGGCAATTTCTAAGGTTGCCTTAATAGCCGTGTTTAATTCAGACAGCGTTAATACTGGCATACTTGAGTATACTTCTGCTTGTGCTTGTTTCATTACGGTTTTTCCTCAAGGGAATCAACAATCCAAGGGAGGGGGTGGTGATTAGATTTATTTTGCTTGTTTAAATACAGGGTCATATAGAATTTTACTGTATTGTGTTATTTTGTGTCTCCAGGAAAGTAAGGGCTTGACGATATCAAGCCCCATTTTTCCCCACAAAACACAAAAATCGTAATTCTGGTTAATACATCATGATGTCCTGTGAAAGTGAATCAAGTGACAGATATTTTCATGTTCCCTACTTAACTCTTGTAATCTATTTCTTCACTATGCAAGTATATATCGGTGATTGCAATTTCCCTTCAATCAGGCAGCAACGGCAACTGTACTTATGTTGAAACAAATGGCATAAGGTTGCTTTTTGACGCAGGTATTTGTGGCATCAGAGCAGCATCCAGACTTGCAGCATATGCACGTGATATCAGGGAAGTCGATGCGTTAATAATCTCACATGATCATTCTGACCACATCAATTACGCTGGTGTGTATCAAAGAAAATATGGGCTGCCTATTTATACCACTCAAAAAACACTGTGCAAAGTTGAAAGAAAAAACAGACTTGGCAAGTTAAATAATGTGAACTGCTTCCTGTCAGGAGAAATATTGCAATTCGGAAAGGTATCGGTTCATACAATACCGACACCACATGATTGCGCAGACGGAGTGGCCTTTGTAATATCTTCCGGGGGGAAAAAGCTCGGCATACTAACTGACCTTGGTCATCTGTTTAAGGAACTGTTTTCCGTCATTGCCTCTCTTGATGCTATTTTTATCGAAAGCAATTACGATCCGGTAATGCTTTCAAGTGGGCCATATCCTGCCTTCCTTAAAAAACGCATTCAAGGGCCCAAAGGACATATTTCTAATATAGAGTCAGCAGAATTGCTTCAGTCCGGCACGAAACTAAAATGGGCTTGTCTGGCACATCTTTCTGAAGCTAACAACAATCCTGATGTTGCCCTAAAGACACACCATAAGATTGTGGATCGCAGGTTCTCTTTTTATACTGCCAGCCGCTATATGTCATCAGGGATATTGACTGTTTAACACTATTGAGATTTTTTTAAAAAGCGAGGACTACTGGTAGAAATATGCAAATTTATTTATCAGAGTAATGTAAATAGGAAAACAGGTAGGATCGAAGGTTGGTTTTCTTGTTTTGTAACCCTAATTTCCTTCTGATACTCCCCCTGTGAAAGGCTATTGCCTTGGGGGAACTATTTAATAAGTCAGCAATCTCTTTGCTCCTCTTTCCTTGCTTTATAAGGTTTGCCACTTGTATTTCAGTTGGGGTAAGGTTTAAATCAGTTTTGGAAAATTTCAAAGCAAAGGATGAGACTACCTCATCCAGATTTGATTCAATGATATCCACAAGTGTTTCCTGAGATTTTATTCAGGTCTTCCTTCTTTAATTTCTCCAGATAAGGTTTCACAATTTCCCTTATACTCATCATTACTTTCTCTTCACCCCGAATCTTTTCTTCGTCTCTTTTTTGCAGTAATACTTTTAATGCTGTATTTAATTCTTCGAGATTTTGTGTCTTAATCTCCAATTCCTTTTCTCTTTCCTGCAGAGCTATCTCTGTTTCCTTCCTCTCAGTGATGTCTCTTGCCATTGAGAGCGCCCCGGTTATATTACCTTTTGTATCTTTGAGCACCCGGCACCACCAGGCGAGCAAAGGCTTTTCCCCATCTTTGCGACGCTGCCAGCTTTCGACATAGAATACGTCTTCCTCGCCCTTAAAGAGAGGTTGGACTGTTTTATAGGTTTACTGCTCTCCTTCAAAATAAAATGCGGCTTCCTTGCCGATTACATCTTCTCCGAAGAACTCTATACCAGGCTGATTCGACCAAGTGTATACTTTGTTTGTGTCCACTTCCATAATGAAGTACGGTACTGCGGCAAGTATGGCTTGCTGTTTCGAGGATAAAGCTTTAAACGACTCCTCTGCCTGTTTTCGTTTAGTAATATCTCGTCCTATTGCAATAATATACTCAGGGTTTCCATTCTTTTCCTTTATAGCCGCCCCTGTGTACTCAGTCGGTATGGATCTTCCATCTTTTGTTATTAGGGTTAATTCAATAGTAACTGTTTCTTCCTGTAATATTTTCTCAGTACTGTCTGTTGCCTTTTTTAAATCTTCTTTACTTTAGTAACTATCCGAAGCTTTCAACGACCGTATCTCTTCATCACTATATCCTGATATTTCATTAAACGCCTTATTCCATCGAATAACTCTTCCTGTTCTGGGGTTAAATATAAAGAAGGTATCTCGTTGGGCATTTAGTGCTGCTTCCGTAAGTTCTTTTTTCACTTTGAACTTCTCAGTTTGTTTCCGATTAGCTTCATTTTTTTCTAATTTCTTTACACGACGGCGAAGTTTTACCAATTCATCTAAAAGTTGTCTTTTTGTCTTATCTGTGTCTTGCACAATATTTACGACTTTTTTTCAAATAAATAGATCGTTTCAAAAAATAATCAATTTTCGATATTAATTATATTCTGCACCATTATATCAAGTTTAAGGAGTGTGGACTACTAAGGGGATTCAGGACAAGTGTAGTTTTTTAATATTGCTGACTTCTTCTATGTGTAGCAAAAAATTTTAAGATTTATGAGGTTTGAAATCCCTTTTTTGTTTACTTCTTCAATTAATACACTTAATTTAAAGTTCTTACGGACTATTGATTTCTTTTAATAATCTTCACTATTTTTTATATTTTTTTAACTCTTTCTGCAATCTCTCATTTTGTTTTTTTAGTTCTACCATCCTTAATTCTCTTCCGACTGCCATGTTATAAAACTCTTCAAGTTCGTGAACTTTTTCTATAAGCTCTTTCTTTTGCTTTGTTATTTCTTCCTCCGCTTGTTTACGCTCAGTTATATTGTGAGCCGCCTCAATCACCCCTTTCACTTCCCCCCTGTCGTCAAGGACAGGATACACATGCAATTCCCAGATCCTTCCGTCGGGAGTCTTCGCTTCAACAATTTTCGGTTTATGAGAGGCGTAACAGTCCAGCACAGGACACATTGCACAGGGCTTTGCCCGCCCATGTCGCACCTTGTAACAGTACTGCCCGATAAAATCATCCACACTCATATTCATGTTCTTTGCGGCGACCTCATTTGACCAAATGATCTTAAAATCACTGGAAAGAAGCACAAGAGCATCAGGAATCGCATCGAGAATCCCCCGGAATTCCCGGTACAGGGACCGATATTTTCTTTCGCTCTTCTTGATTTCTTCCTCAAGAAGCTCGAACTTAGTGATGTCCCTAAAAATACCTGCAATATAATATTCCCCAGATAATACTATTGGGAATGACTTAATCTCTGCATAAAAAATGCTCCCGTCTTTTCTTTTAACCGGAATATCACTAGCTAATTCTATTCCTTTTTTTGACATTTTATTAAAATGTTTAATTACAATAGGGAGGCTCTCTTCAGGATGGATATCCGTTACCCCCAAGTTTTTAATTTCCTTCAGAGAATAACCCAGCATCTCGCAAATCATCTTATTGCCCAGAAGGAATTTCTTGTTTTCAACATTCGCAATAAGCATCCCGTCTGAAGCGTTATTAAAAATCTTTTCATATATTTCAGATAATGCTTCTTGCTTATTTTTGTCTTTCATCTTAAGGCCTTAATCCTAATTGGTTACTAATAGAACTATAAAGGGTTTGATGTAAGTCGTCAACACAATAGATCAAGAAGGATTGTTTCCTGTGTATTTCCAATGGAAGTTTTGCCCCAAAAATAAGAAATAGTCTCCGTGTTTCAATTTGAAATAAAAGAACTTCGGAAATTGCACAGGTGCTGACTTCTTCTATGTACTCTGAACCTTGAATACAGACGTGTGATTATTTTTTCACCTTCAACAATTATGTGAGAGGGTGGAATATCAATCGAAGAAAATCAGTCAACCTATAACACAAAAAGAGCGAGTATTTTACTCGCTCAATAACTGGTGCCTGTTGTGTGGGGATATGAATTTCAGATCCATTGAAATCTTCTCATTAAAACTGTATTTGGCAGCGCAGATGCCCGTTGTCACCCCTTACCCAGAGAAGAGTTTTCTTCGTTCTTTCACACCATTGACGCACATCTTTTTCAAATGTTGGACAATCGGCTACCACTTCAAGAAGATCGCCAAGTTTCAGTTCTGCCGATTTAGCCGCAATTTTCAGTACAGGTTGTGGACATTTCAGACCTAATGCATCCAGATTTACAGTTGCCATTCAATTTCACCTCCTTTCCCACTCACTACCCGCCTCTGATTTTCATAAAATCTCACCCCCTTTTCTATTTACTCTCATTCCTTAATTTCATTATAGATACATCACAATAAAAGAATATCCTACTATAGTAGGGAAGATGATAAATACTGAGCATACCCCGTATCTTGACCACGTACCTGTGGGTCTTATGGCAGATACAATAAATGAAATCAAAAAAACAGAAAATGCAGGAAACTAATTGAATATCAAATGTTGAGACCTGCCCCCTGCTTTCCTCCCGACTTACCCGATAGTCACGTGACTTTCTCCGGCACCGATCAGGGGGAGTATCTTTTCAACCCTGAATATGACAAGATGCTTCGGCCCTTTCTCCCTGTCTTCTTCCTGTGTCAGGTTTCTCCTTGTCATCCGTGCAATCATCTCAGGGTCATCGTCCTCCCTCATCTTCTTCAGAAAAAGTCTTACCCCCTGGTAACCGGCATTTTTTTCGATAAACATGAATGCTGCATGCGGGTTGGCCAGAAGGTTCTGGTACGTGAGACGCTCACGCATAATAAACGCAATGGTATTATCCTCACGCACACGTGGCGCAGAATAAATTGCGGTCGTTACCCTCCCCTGCCCATCTGCGGTAGAAAGAATGCTTAACCCCTTTGTCTCCTCAAAATAATCTTTCAGTTTCATAACCTGCACCTCCTGCCTGAAAATTTCACATAAGATGTTCAGGGATTGGGGCTGTCCCCTGATCTTATTTGATGTTCCTGCGTGTTCCGGCTCACGACACTGAAAAAAAGCACCTTGTCTCGCTCATACAATCCTTCTTTACCTTTACTTTTATCTTGCTTGACACTCACTCCAGAGTTACTCTCCAATAATCTTGACCAATACCCTCTTTTTCCTTTTTCCGTCGAATTCACCGTAGAAAATCTGTTCCCACGTCCCGAAATCGAGCTTTCCTCCGGTGACCGCTACTACGACTTCCCTGCCCATAATCTGTCGTTTCATATGGGCATCCGCATTGTCCTCCCCCACGTTGTGGCGGTATTGAGAAACCGGGGCGTGGGGTGCGAGCTTTTCAAGCCATGCTTCATAGTCGTGGTGCAGCCCTGATTCGTCGTCGTTGATGAAGACAGAAGCGGTGATATGCATCGCGTTCACAAGCACCAGTCCTTCGGTGATCCCGCTCTCCCTGAGGCACGTGTTCACTTCCGGCGTTATGTTGAGAAAAGCCCTTCGTGTTGGCACCTCAAACCATAATTCTTTTCTGTAGCTCTTCATATGATCCTCCTCTGTCGCATTTGGCAAGGCATGCAGGAATTGCCTGATATTTTTCAGCATTTTGCTTTAAAACACAAGTCCCGGAAGCAGGGGATAACGTCCCTGCAAAAGTTCCCCGCAGGTGAATTTCCGGCAGGGAGATAAATTGTAATACCCGAAACGCATACGGCATGTATAATATATCAGTTTATCGAACGGTAATCCTTGCCTGCCCGGGGTTCATCATATGACGAGCTATCAGGAACAAACGCACAGCCATAAATCGTGGGTGAAAAGATACTCACATAAAAAAAGATTCAAAATTGCCATAGAGTTACTTCAATTAGGGCACAAAGACAGGTTGCTTGATTTCGGGGCTGCAGACGGGTATCTGACAGACACTATCCTTTCCTGTGCCGGGATTGATTTGTCAATTACCTGCTATGAACCTGATGTAACCCTCTTCCGTGAACTATCCGGCAGGGTAGCGCACCTGCACAACGTCAGCGCATATAACACTCTTGACGGCTTAAGATCTCAGACCTTCAACAAGATCGCATGCCTTGAGGTTCTGGAACACCTGAACAGGGAAAATCAACTGTCGGTCTTGCGGCAAATAAAGAATCTCCTTGATCAGAAAGGTCTCATTGTTGTCTCGGTACCGATAGAAATCGGGCCGAGTTCTCTCATAAAAAACACGTTCAGGGCGCTGCATCATGAATATCAGGAAAACATGCAGGCGTCGAATGTCGTCAGGAGTCTCCTGGGGATGAGGATTACACGCACGTCAGAAAAGGCGTATTTTCCTACACACACCGGCTTTGATTTTCGTGATCTCGAGCAACTCTTTATAAATGCGCGGCTCACAATTACGAGGAAATGCTTCTCTCCCCTCCCTTTGTTGGGGAAGACCCTTAACTCACAAATCATCTATCTCCTGGAACCACTTTAATTCCTGATCTATCAAGGCACTTGAATTTTATGTCAAATCAGCATAATTTATGTATTGTCTGGTCCTTCTTTGCATGGACCTGCACGCGATCACCTGAATATGCATTGCACGGGTATTAGGATTTTATGTCATCGGTCAGCAGTTTGAGCTTCAGTCAGCCCACCCCGGACAGTCTGCTCCTGAATCTGGGGGGAACCTGGAAAATCGGCACCATTGTGCATTCAGTTGACGATGTCCGAAAAGAATGCGAGGCCCGCCCCGGCATAAAGCACCTCTCTTTTGACTCTCAGGCCCTCACCGGATGGGACAGCACTCTTTTGACATTCATCCTGGGTGTCATCGAACTCTGCTCGCGTCTTCAGATAACGGTCAGGAAGGACGGCCTTCCCCTAGGAGTAGGGAAGCTCCTTGCCCTCGCCGGCGTCCCCTCAGGAAGACAGGTTCCCGGAGAAACACCCGCATCCGACAATTTTCTGGTAAAGATTGCGAATGTCTCATTCGACCTCTGGAAATCATCGGCTGACATGCTGCATTTTATCGGGGACGCAGCGGTCTCTTTCTTCAGACTGCTGACCGGGAAGGCACGTGTGCGGAGCACGGATGTATTTGTCATCATGCAGGAATGCGGGGCACAGGCACTGCCCATAGTCTCGGCTATCAGCGTGCTGGTCGGTGTCATTCTCGCATTTGTAGGAGCTATCCAGCTGAAAATGTTCGGGGCGGAAATCTACGTGGCGAATATCGTCGGAATCGCGATAGTCCGTGTGATGGGTGCGATTATGACGGGAGTGATAATGGCGGGGAGAACCGGCGCAGCCTTTGCAGCACAACTGGGAACCATGCAGACGAATGAAGAGATTGACGCACTCAAAACCCTCGGGATATCTCCCATGGAATTTCTCGTCCTTCCCCGCATGATTGCGCTTATGCTTATGATGCCCCTTCTCTGTCTCTACGCAGATCTCATGGGCATTTTCGGCGGTTTCGTCGTAGGGGTCGGAATGCTTGACCTGAACCCTGTGGAATACTACAATCAGACCAAAGCGGCAGTCCATATCAACAATCTCTGGATTGGTCTTTTTCACAGCGCGGTATTCGGAGTGCTTGTCGCTCTTGCGGGTTGCATGAGAGGGATGCAATGCGGCAGAAGCGCTGCATCCGTGGGTCAGGCCACAACTTCCGCGGTCGTGACCGGAATCGTGAGCATCGTTGTCGCAACCGCGGTGATTACTTACATGTGCAACGTGCTGGGAATCTGAGGAATGAGCGCGACACCGGAAAAAACCTCGCTGCCGGTAATTGAAGCCAGGGACATTGACATGGCATATGGAAGCTTTGTGCTCATGAAAGAAATCACTTTTACGGTAAACCATGGTGATATTTTTGTCATTATGGGAGGGAGCGGCTGCGGGAAGAGCACCTTAATGAAAATCATGATCGGGCTGAAGGAGCCGGCAAGGGGCGACCTGCTCTACGATGGCAAGTCCTTCTGGAATTCGGACCCGTCTGAGAGAGATCAGATTATGAGGCGGTTCGGCATTCTTTACCAGAGCGGGGCACTCTGGAGTTCCATGACCCTTGCGGAAAACATCTCACTCCCTCTGGAACAGTATACCGACCTGCGTCCGGATCAGATTGATGAACTTGTGTCACTCAAGCTTTCCCTTGTAGGGTTAAGGGACTATGGCAGTTTTTATCCTTCGGAAATCAGCGGGGGCATGCGCAAGAGGGCTGCTCTTGCACGTGCAATTGCTATGGATCCAGATATACTTTTTTTTGATGAGCCCTCTGCAGGGCTTGATCCGGTCAATGCCCGGATGCTTGACGACCTGATACTCGAACTCAGGGATAGCCTCGGGGCGACGATAGTGATTGTCACACACGAACTCGCGAGTATTTTTTCGATTGCCGACAATTCAGTCTTCCTTGACGCGGATCAGAAGATTATGACCGCACAGGGAGACCCAAAGAAACTGCGTGACGAGTCAGTCGACCCGAAATTGATCCAGTTTCTCACGCGGGGGGAGAAAAAAAGCAATGAATCATTCACCTAAGGTATGTTTTAATATGCACAGGGGCGGGTTCACAGGGAATGCCCCCGGGAAGAGGGTTAAGGACAGTCCATGAGCAAAAAGGCATCAAAAACCCTTATTGGCGGGTTTGTTCTCGGGGCAGTCGCCCTGCTGATCGCAGGGGTTTTTGTGTTCGGTTCCGGTAAATTTTTCAGTAACACCTTCAAATATGTCATGTTTTTTCAAGGTTCAATCAAAGGACTGAATATCGGCGCCCCTGTAATGTTCCAGGGTGTAAAAATAGGCTCCGTCACTGAAATAAGCCTGGTCTACAATTCCAGGGATGATTCTATCTACATCCCTGTCATCATCGACACAGAACCTGAAAAGATCTCCGGGGTCACTGCAAACCAGGACCCCGGAGATATTGAGAATGCGGTTGACCGCGGGCTCAGGGCACAGCTCCAGATACAGAGCATCGTGACAGGCCAGCTCCTCGTGGCGCTCGATTTTTTCCCGGATAAACCTGTCAGACGCATTGGTCTTGTGAAAGAGTATCCTGAAATCCCTACAGTCCCGACAACCCTTCAGGAGCTCTCAAAGACCATTCAGGACTTTCCCGTCCGGGAACTGTTCGAAAAACTGAATCTCGCCGTCGACGGGATACAGAGGCTGGTGAATTCATCCGATGCCAGGGAGAGCGTTGCGGGGCTCAATCAGACACTGAAGGACGTTCAGCAGCTCGTCAATTCCCTGAACACCAATATCGAACCGCTCATGGCGAGCCTCACGAAGACTTCGGACACAGCCCGTGAGACCCTTGCCCGGGCAGAGAAGACCCTGGACTTCCGGGAGGGTCCGGCTGCCGAGGTCATTGCCAATATGAACGAAACACTTGCGGCGGCACGCCATACTCTCGCACAGTCGGAAAAGACACTTTCCTCGATCCAGGGCTTGATGTCTCAGGATTCCCCGGTAATCGCTGAGTTCGAAAGCACGCTCAGGGATCTTTCAGATGCCGCACGTTCAGTTCGTGCCCTGGCTGACTATCTCGAACGGCAGCCTGAATCGCTCCTGAGAGGCAAAGGGGCATCCGGGAGGGAATGACATGAACTCCCGGTATTTTCTGAGGCAGGCACACGTTGCGCTCATATGCTTACTGCTTTCATTGTCCGGCTGTGCACATACTGATCCGTCACGCTTCTACGCTTTGACCTCCATCGGGGAACCTCTCACGGACCAGGAGCGAAGCATGGTCACATCTGGTCCTGTAATCGTGGTCGGTCCTGTGAAAATTCCCGAATATCTAAAGTGGCCCCAGATCGTGACACACACCGGTGAGAACGAGATCGTACGTGACGAGTTTCACAGGTGGGCAGGAAGTCTCCAGGAAAATATCCTGCGTGTGCTCACAGAAAATCTCTCGAACCTTCTCCCGTCGGATATGGTCTTCTCTGTCCATCAGGCAACGCCCCTTCCGGCAAGATACCGCGTCATGGCAGACATTCTCCGGCTTGAGAGCAGAAAGGGAGAAAATGTACTTCTGAAAGCCCGATGGACGATACTCGATACTCAGGGAGAAAAAAAACGTCTTACCCGTATTTCCGCATATAATGAAACAATCAGCGGTGATGATTATGCCTCTCTTGTTGCAGGGATGGGCCGCGTATTCGGACATCTCAGCCGGGAGATCACTTCTGTGCTCAGCCCTATGTTACATGAGTCCTCATTCTCAGGGACAGCAAATGAATGATTCAGACAGATGGATAAAAGATGAACTGCTGCAGGCCTTCTATTCGGTAGTGTCAGACTACAAGTTCGGCACAATAGATGAGGAGATGATGAGAGAGCTCCTTTTGCGGCTGGCCGAGAGATATGAACGCAGTTTTGGAAGCACAGAGGCCGGGACAGACCAGACAAGCCTCTTTTAGTCCCTTTTAATAAATACGTTGCCTGTACAGTCCCATGAAATTTTCCGTTCCCCGGAGCCGAATATGCTGAAGCACATTGAGCATTCCGCACCCTCTCAAGTACAGGTGTGAATAAATTTTCATAATGTTTTCACATTTCCTTCACTGTTTCTTCATATTTTTTCGGTAATTTAATACCGTATGACACGTGATCTCACACACAACATTCCGGGACCTTGCCTGCTTTTTCACTTTCCTCCCGGACGTGCGATACCGGAGCCTTGCTTCGACAACTTTTTATATTCTGGATAAGGAGAAAAGATGACATTCAGGAAAAAGCCGCTATATATTGCAACACTTTTCACAATCGTCGGTCTCATTCTCGGCCTCACCATTGCGTCAAATTTGAATTTCCACACAAACGGGCATACAGAGGAGGCACACATTTCAAACGAATCGATTGACTTCCTCGCGAACACAAACCGGGCAATCTCAGAAATTGCGACAGTGGTCAAGCCTTCCGTAGTCAATATATCATCAACAAAAACTGTAAAAACCAGGGGCATGTCTTCTCCTTTTTTCAATGACCCCTTTTTCAGGAGGTTCTTCGGAGATGAATTCGGACCTTCCGGCCAGCCCAGGGAATACAAACAATCAGGCCTCGGCTCGGGAGTGATCGTAAGAGAAGACGGGTATATACTCACAAACAATCACGTAATCAAAGGCGCTGACGAGATAAAAGTAACCCTGCCTGACAGTCGTGAATTCACCGGGGAAATCGTTGGTACGGATCAGAAAACGGATCTGGCAGTGATAAAGATAGACGCAAAGAATCTCCCCGCAATACGTATTGGCAACTCTGAAGAACTGAAAGTCGGGGAAACCGTACTCGCAATCGGCAACCCTTTCGGCCTTACCGCAACCGTCACGTCAGGAATCGTGAGCGCGACCGGCAGGGCAAATGTGGGAATCGCTGATTACGAGGACTTTATTCAGACAGACGCCGCGATCAACCCCGGCAACTCGGGAGGAGCACTCGTGAACATACGCGGGCAGCTGATCGGGATCAACACCGCAATTTTCAGCACGACCGGCGGCTACCAGGGGATAGGATTCGCAATCCCGAGCAGCATGGCGGAAGCAGTGATGGACAATCTCATTTCAAAAGGGAAAGTCGTCAGAGGATGGCTCGGAGTCTCCATCCAGCCGCTGACCCCCGATCTTGCAGCGCAGTTCAAGCTCAAAGACGACAAGGGCATCCTGGTAGGAGATGTTGTGGAAGATGGGCCCGCATATAACGCAGGCATTCAAAGGGGAGACGTGATCATTGAGTTTCACGGGAAAAAGGTCGAAGACGTCACGGGACTCAGGAATATGGTTGCAGGTACTTCACCCGGGGAAAGAGTGAATATCCTTGTGGTCCGTGAAGGGAAGCAAAAATCCATCGAGGTAAAAATTGAGGAAATGTCTGAGGACGAGATGGGTACTCTCGCCACTGCTGCTGAAAACAGGCTCAGGGGTATTCATGTCCAGGACATTACGGCCCAGATGAAGCAAAGTCTGAACATTCCGAAGCGCCTGACCGGGGTGGTCGTTACCGACATCGAGGATGACAGTCCGTCCGGAGGAGTCCTGAAAAGGGGAGACCTGATACTCGAGATCAACAGGCAACCGGTCAGAAATACAAAGGATTACGAAGCTGTGGTCACAAAGATAAAAACGGATGACACTGTTCTGCTCCTGATCTTCAGGCAAAATGCAACTTTTTATATCACGCTCTCTGCGAGATAGCATACGAAATGCGGGGGAGCCCGGACAAATCCAAAAGAAAAGGTGGTGAACTACATGAAAACATACAAATGCACCGCATGCAACAATAAAACATTCCAGAAAGACAGCGTCTGCGCACTCTGCAGAATCGGCCTCACGGAAATGTACGACGAACTGGTGAATCTTGTTCAGAAAGACAATAAGCATAATCTACGGATTCCCAGAGCAGCAAAATCCCGGTAAGGGGTCTGCAGAGAACATTGCATCTCTTTTCGAATATCCCGTTTTGAAGATACGGGCACCCTGATCCCGGGGTGCCCGTATCTTCACTTGTTATCCCTGTCCCGGCTCCTTCTTGAACGGTATCTGGTAAAATAGACTGTAGTATGCGGCATGTTCGAGTGCGTGAGATTTTCAGCCGTGAACAGCATCAGGGAGAACCCCCTGTATCATACATGGTGAGTATGCCGGGAATATGCCAGTCGATCTGAAACATGTGCTGAACCCTTCACAGATGGAGGCGGCGACCTCCATGGACGGACCTGTCCTGGTCATCGCGGGGGCCGGTTCGGGGAAAACAAGGGTAATCGAATACAGGGTCCTTCACCTTGTCCAGAAAAAGATCAATCCGCATTCGATCCTTCTGCTGACCTTCACCCGGAAGGCAGCCCACGAAATGATCTCCCGTGCCTCCGCACACGATCCCCGGTGCAAGGATATCGAGGGAGGCACCTTCCATTCCTTCGCATACAGGATACTCAGGCGATACGCAAAAGCGATAGGCTTCTCAGGCTCATTCATCGTCCTGGACGAAGGTGATGCCGAGGAGGCTGTGCAAAGGTGTGCCACAAAGATGGGACTCTTCGATAAAAAGAAGAGATTTCCCAAAAAAGACACACTGAGATCGATCATCAGCACGTCGATTAACAAGAATTCCTCAGTGGAAGGGGTCATTAGGAAGGAGTACCCTCATTTCATCGAGTATCTGGAGGATATCACGCGTCTCAGGCAGGAGTACAGCGAATACAAGATCGACAGAAATTATGCTGATTATGACGACCTCCTGGTCTATCTGAAAATTCTCCTTGAGCATCATGAGATACAGGACCGCGTTTCACGTCAGTACCGCTACATTATGGTAGATGAATATCAGGATACCAACTCGCTCCAGGGAGACATTGCACATCTCCTGGCAAAACAGCATGGCAACATCATGGTGGTTGGGGATGATGCACAGAGCATTTACGGGTTCAGGGGCGCATCACATGAAAACATCATGCAGTTCCCCCGGAAGTTCAGTGGGTGCACAATCGTGACACTGGAGGAGAATTACCGCAGCACACAGTCAATCCTCGACGTAGCGAATGCGGTGCTCGGGAACATGAAAAACAAATATTCTAAATGTCTCGTCTCGGCAAAAAAAATAACCGGGCAGAAACCGCACCTCCTTTTCTTCAAGGACATACACGAAGAGGCGGAATGGACAGCAGACCTCATCAAGGAACAGCTCGACGAGGGGATACCCCTGAGCCACCAGTGTGTACTCTTCAGGTCGATGTATCTTTCCATTCCACTCCAGTCAGAACTGAGCAGACGGAACATCCCTTACGAAACATACGGCGGGCTGAAATTTTATGAAACCGCTCATGTGAAAGATATCATGGCACATATAAAAGTGCTCGCAAACCCGAAAGATGAACTTGCATGGAGCAGGGTGCTCATGCTGATAGGAAGGATCGGCCCGAAGACTGCAGCGCTGATAACCGACGAGGCTATCCGCCATTCTTCATGCAGTGCAATCCTTTCCCAGGTGCTCACGAAATATGCCCGGAAACAGGCCTACTCTGAAGGAATAGCACAGCTTTTGACCGCGCTCAGGGATGCTGACCGGGAAGGGATGAACACGGGTGAAGTCTTCGGCCTGATCCTCGAGTATTACATCCCGCTTTTAAAAAACAGGTACGACGACTGGCATCTCCGTCTCAACGACCTGGAATCACTGCGCCAGATTACCATGAGGTACCGGTCACTGGAAGAACTCCTCGAAGACTTTTCACTGGAACCGCCGCAACGGGGGGTCTGGGGAATCGAACCGGAGACCAAGGACGAAGAGAAGCCGCTCGTGCTTTCCACCATACACTCGGCAAAGGGGCTTGAATGGGAATCGGCAGTCATAATGGGACTTGTGGACGGGGTGCTTCCGGTCACCTTTTCCCTTGACAGCGAGGAAGAGATCGAGGAGGAACAGAGGCTCTTCTATGTCGCCCTCACAAGGGCGAAGAGCAGGTGCTTCCTCACCATGCACCATGAAGGCATAAGAGGCGGCATCACACAGTTCAATAAAATCTCCAGGTTCATAGATAATCCGGGCATTCTTTCACACCTTGATGTGCATGAAATTCCTAAACCGGGAAGGCCTTTTCATTGCGAACATACCGCAGAAGAGTCCATGACGCTCTATGACAAAAAGGCCCTCATGGAGAGGCTGAACAACTTTTACAAATAGCCATGATTCGCATAGGGACATGTTCATGGACAGAAAAAAGCCTTCTGAAGAGCGGGGAGTTCTACCCCCGTGAAGTGAAAACTGCCGAAGGGAGACTCAGGTACTATGCGAGCAATTTTCCCACAGTAGAAGTTGATTCAACCTACTATGCCCTGCCAGACAGAAAAAACACTTCCCTGTGGGCCGTCAGAACACCTGACCATTTTATCTTTCATATCAAGGCATACGGCGCCCTGACCGGCCACGGAGTTGACCCGAGAACTCTCCCGAACGAAGTCCGGTCCATGCTCACGGCAAGTGACACAGGCCGGGGGCATGTATACATCAAGGATCCTCCCCTCATACACCTGATCGCCGAACGATTCAAAGACGGACTCATACCGCTCCTCTCAGCGAATAAACTTGGGCTGCTCGTCCTGCAGTTTCCGCCCTGGTTCAGGCACGAGAAGAGAAACTTTGACTTTATGCTCAAATGTCGTGATATCATGGCCGGGTTCGCTCTTGCGGCCGAATTCAGGCACGGGAGCTGGCTTACACCCCGCAACCTGGATTCAACCTTGAATTTTTTGCGGGATCACCGTTTCACCTTCATCGTTGCTGACGAACCTCAGTACGGGACTCTTGCAACTGTACCCTTTTGTCCTCAGCTTACCTCAGAAACAGCGTATTTTCGCTTTCACGGCAGAAATACCAAAAACTGGCTCAGGAAGGGAATCGATACTTCGCTACGGTATGCGTACGATTACTCTGATGCTGAGTTCAATGACTTTATTCCGTCCATTCAGGATATCGCTGCACACGCAGACGTAACCTATGCGATGTTTAACAATTGTCATGGGGGCTTCGCCATGAAAAATGCCCTGAGACTGAAGACGTTGCTCGGTACAGGTGCCCGTGGAGATGATGAAGAAAAAAGAGATCATACAACACCCGAATATTGACAACAACCCAAAAATATGGTGTCCTTACAAGGAACACCAGCAATATGTGTCAGCCTGCAGGAAGAACTGCAGGAGGAAAGAACACTGTCAGGCATACAGGGATTATCGTGAGCCCAGGCTTTTTTGACATGCTGAGCGGTATCTCCGACAACACGCTCATCCCGGTGCAATCGTCATCTTTACTGCACGGATGGAGATAATATGATCACACCGCACCTGCTTACAAGTCTTCTGCTTATCCTTGTCGTCGCATGGATCATGGGTGCCGTCTTTGTCCGGTTCGGGCTTCCCTTCGTGCTGGGACAAATGCTTGCGGGCGTGCTTCTTGGGCCCCCGCTTCTCGGGGTAATCGGAACATCTCCCGCCATTGAACTGCTGGCGGAACTGGGGATATTCTTCGTCATGTTTCACACGGGGATGGAGATGGACCCAAAGGAACTCGTGGAACATATCTGGCCCTCCCTCGTGGTTGCCGCCGGGGGCTTCATCCTGCCTTTTGCCCTCGGATATTTCACCACCAGGGCATTCGGCGGAACCCTGTACCAGGGGCTCTTCGTCGGCATGGGAATCTCCATCACCGCAATAGCCGTTCAAGCAATAATCCTCTATTCAATGAGGATCAGCGGGACCTACCTCGGGCATATCATTATCGGTGCCGCAATTGCCGACGACATCTTCTCACTGGTCGGCCTTTCTGTCCTGCTGGGCCTCGCAAAGACAGGGACGCTGGATGTATCCGTCATCGCAATGATCTTCGCAAAGGTAGCCGCGTTCTTTATCTTTACCTTCCTAATCGGGCACTTTGTCATGCCAAGGATCGTAAAAAACCTGCACGACCGGGAAGGGAAGGCATTCACGTTCGCGATCACCACCGCACTCGCGATGGCCTTCCTGGCTGAACTGGTCGGACTGCACCTCATCATAGGGGCCTTTCTCGCCGGGCAGTTCGTACGCAAGGAGGTCATGGATCAGAAAATCTATCAGAAGATACACGACCGTTTTTACGGATTGAGCTACGGGTTCCTCGTCCCCATATTCTTCGCTTCTCTCTCTTTCCATCTTCATATTTCATGGGACATCTCCTTCCTGGGATTTGCCCTTGCTGTCACAGGTGCTGCCATAGTCGGTAAGCTGCTTGGATGCGGGATCGGGTATGCGATATTCAGCAGGAAGTTCTGGGAATCAGCCATTGTCGGCTTTGGGATGAACGGACGCGGTGCGGTCGAAGTGATAATCGCTTCCGTTGTGCTAAAACTGAGCAACAGCCTTATGGCTTCAGGGAAGATTACCGAACCGCTCCTCACACAGACCCAGTTCTCTGCGCTGATCCTCATGGCATTCATCACTACGCTCATGGCCCCCCTCACCCTTCGGTGGTCAGTGGGCAGGGCATGCAGGGCTGACGAGGAGGCAAGCTTTTGCCGCCTTTGGCAGGAGTCAAAAGAAACCTAGCACATAGTACTCACCGGCCGGTCATCTTGCAAGGTCCCCCTCCCGGGCAGAGAACGTCTTCCCCGTGTATCTGAAAATTCTGTATACTGTATCATAATGAAAACTGCAACAGTGGACACATGAAGAAAAGACTCGCAATTACTATGGGGGACCCGGGTGGAATCGGCCCTGAAGTGATCGCAAAGGCTCTTTCCGTCCCTTTGCCGAAAAAGCGCTACGTCCCGTTGGTGATCGGGAATCTCAGGGTTATGCGGAAGGCGATGAAAGTTGCAGGGGTATCTCCCGCGCTGCAGGTCCTCTCCGGGGACAAGGGGGTTCATCCTTCGGGAGAGGGAATCTTTTTTCTGGATATCAAGACGGGTAGCACCTTCAGGGAAAAAGGACCTACCAGAGAAGGCGGCATTGCCTGTGTCCGTTATATCCGCAAAGCTGTCGAATTGGGCATGGAAGACAAGGTTGACTCCATTGTTACCGGACCGATCTCAAAGGAGTCCCTGAAAATGGCAGGGTTCGCCTGGCCCGGGCATACTGAGATGCTTGCGGACTTGACACGCACAAAAAACTACGCGATGGTACTTGCAGGAGGGCCCCTGAAGGTCATTCTCGTGACCACGCATACCGCGATGAAAAACCTCCCCTCGTTGATCACGAAAAAGAGAGTATTGCACACAATCCGTCTCGCACAGACCGCCTGTGACATGCTGCGAATAAAAGATCCACGGATCGCGGTTGCAGGACTGAATCCCCATGCGGGTGAAGCAGGCATTTTTGGTGATGAAGAGATTAAGAAGATACTCCCCGCAATAGAGGAGGCATCCGGGGAAGGAATTCCCGTATCCGGTCCTTTCCCGCCGGACACGATCTTTCACAAGGCTTACCGTGGGGAAACAGATATCGTTGTCTGCATGTATCATGATCAGGGGCTTATCCCGATAAAAATGATCGCGTTTGACCGTGGGGTGAACTTCACTGTCGGCCTCCCCTTTGTGAGAACTTCTCCTGACCACGGAACCGCATATGATATTGCATGGAAAGGGACCGCAAACCCTTCCAGCATGGTCCACGCAATCCGAATGGCTGTCCGGTTAAAAATATAGCAAAGCCGGTTTTTTAAATGAGTCTCGACAGAAAACATATAACAAGCTGGACCCTTTTTGATTTCGCAAATTCAAGTTATTCTGCTGTGATCGCTGCGGTGGTCTTCCCTGTGTTCTTTGCCCAGACAATCGTAGGAAACGAAGCAGGGCGTGGAGACCTGTGGTGGGGATGGGCCATATCACTGAGCATGGCTTTTGTGGCATTCACATCACCTCTGATGGGCGGCATTGCTGATTACGGGGGAGGCAGGAAAAAATTCCTTTTCATCTATACGGCCCTGAGTGTTGGGGCAATTGCGAGCCTGTCCATCCTCGAAAAGGGGATGGTCATGGAGGGGCTTCTACTGATCGTGATGGCGAATATCGGCATGGAGGGAGGCCTTGTCTTCTATAATTCGTTTCTCCCGAGAATCGCACCGAGGCACTATCAGGGAAGGGTTTCCGCCTGGGGATACATGGTCGGATATGCCGGCTCGATCATCTCCCTCCTCTGCGCGCTCTTTCTCATCACACACGGGTACTTTTCAGGCACATGGGTTTTTATTGCCTGTTTTTTTGGACTTTTCTCGGTGCCCGCCTTTTTATTCCTTCCCGGGGACAGCCGGGCAAAGACCTCGTACCTCCACGGGGCAAAAAAGGGGATTCACTATTCGATGCATACCCTGGGAGAAATATGGAAAAGGAAGGAACCCAGGAAGTTTCTGATTGCGTACCTCATTTATGAAGACGGGGTCAATACTGTCATTGTATTTTCGAGTCTCTTTGCCGCGACAACTCTCGGCTTTCAGACGACAGAACTGATCATGCTCTATCTTATGGTCCAAACAACGGCACTGGCCGGTTCGTTCATCATGGCAAAACCTATCGACACCCTTGGTCCGAAGAAGGTTGCGCTCAGTTCGCTTTTGCTCTGGACATGTGTCGCAATCGTCGCCTTTTTCATACAGACAAAGGTCCAGTTCTGGGCACTTGCCTCATGTGCAGGGCTTGGGCTTGGCACAGTCCAGGCAGCCTCCCGTGCCTTTCACGCCCAGTTCATCCCGCAGGGGAAGGAAGCCGAATACTTCGGGGTATATTCGCTTGCGGGAAAATCTTCTGCAGTACTCGGCCCTCTCCTCTTCGGATATTTGTCCGCAGGCCTGGG
>CAVQRT010000027.1:0-18050 GCA_963715195.1 Thermodesulfovibrionales bacterium
CCACCAAAAGAATGTAGTAATTTCAAGCAGTTACGCTTTTCTATTTTACATAACTACCGTCACCAAACTGTCACCAGAAGACCTGTTCAGATAGCAAGTTATTAACACCAGAAAGGGGGGGGTATGGCTGAAGCTGATGAATTGCTGAAACCATCCTTTAAAGAATTAAATGTTTGACGACTATGCAGACATAAAAGTCCTCTTAAAAGACTACTGTTCCAGAACGACGGAGGTCTACAAGGAATGTCCCTGCGGATGCCCGTTGTTCGGCACGGACATTATCAGGAAGAACAGTGTATGGTGTGTACGGGGAGGAGACATTTCTATAGATATGTGGATGGGAAGACAAGGCATATGGGGAGCCCACGATGAAAGAATCGAAAGGTTCTCAGAATATTCTTGAAATAGACAAGGAACTCCGGATGTTGTAACAGTTACACCCTTATCTTATTTCGATATAGTTCGATATATTTATACCGTTTTCGCTATGTTTTTTTCACGTTATTATATTCTCTCCATGATTCTGCAGGTCTTGTTGACATTCTACTAAATACGTTCTACCATGACTTCAATGAACTACAGACTCACCCCATCAGAACTCACGTTTCTATATGACGGCTGTAAGCATTGCTTTGTTATGAAAGTCAAACATGGCATTGCACAGCCATCAATCCCTATCCCTGGGGTATTTAGTGTAATTGCTTCCCTCCAGAAGGAGTATTATTCAAATAGACGCCTTGAGGAAATTTGTCCAGGGTTTCCTCCTGGAACTATTAAATATGGAGAGAAATGGGTCAAATCAAACACCTTACAATTACCCGGCACTGAGAGTACTTGTTATATAAGCGGAAGATTTGACATTGTTGCTGAATTAGACGACGGAACATATGCAATCCTGGATTTCAAAACAGGAAGTCCAAGCAATGAAAAGTCTGCAATGTATTCAAGACAATTGCACAGTTATATTGTAGCCTTAGAAAACCCTGCAGAAGATGCACTCAAGCTTACCCCAATATCCAAACTTGGCCTAATTTATTTCACTCCTGACAAGTGTGAGAAGTTGGACATGTCACGTCAGCGTCTTGAGGGCCAAATAGATTGTGTTGACATAAAACGTGATGACAACGAATTCTTAAGCTTTCTCACAGAGGTTGTGAATTTGCTTGACGGACCGTTGCCTGCAATAGAAGCAGATAAGTGTGATTGGTGTAAATACCATACTAAAAAGGCTAATTTAAAGGACAGCATTGAAGTTGCTGGTGCTAATCCAAAATGTCCCAAATGTGATAGCGATATGCAACTGAAATCAGGAAAGTATGGTGATTTCTGGTCTTGTGTGAAATTCCCTGACTGCAAGGGGACAAGGAATATTTAGAAAGTCACGCATGTACCTGACTCGTATCTGTAAATTTACTTCTTTCAAATCAATAACTCTTCCGGCTCTATAAATGGCGAATCAGAGGTGGTTGGGTTTATTTAGACAGCTAACAGATAAGGAGATATTAGAGATGAGTGAAGAAAACAAAGTTATCGTGACTTCTGCGGATAAAGTTCCAAAGAAAAATGTGCCAGCAGGCAAAAGTACCTCAATACAGATTCTTATTGGTTCTGATGTTGCCCCTAACTTTGCAATGAGACGCTTTATTATGGAACCTGGCGGAGGTATGCCCAACCACACAAATACTGTAGAACACGAACAATTTGTTCTTGAAGGACGAGCCAAGGTAGGTATTGGGAATAAAGTCTATGACGTGAAAAAAGGGGATGTTGTATTTATCCCTAGGGACATTCCACACTGGTATAGTGTAGAGGGAGAGGAGCCTTTTGAATTTCTATGTCTTGTTCCTAATATCCCTGATAGCATAGAAATTCTTGACAAGAGCAAGTCATAACAGTTGAATAACGCTACCTCCCTACTAATGTGTTGAACTGATGAAAGGGGCCGGAGTCGAACCGACGACCTGCTGATTACGAATACTTTTCAGGGGACTATACAAGGTCTTGAAAATACTGAATAAAGCCTTACCAGTAAAGGATTTAAGGCACTTTTTGTTTCGATATAGTTCGATATAGTTCTACCCTTTTCGATATAGTTCTATCACGTTTTTATCACGTTACTTTGTTGACTCCCCAAAAAGTCTTTACTACAACAAATCTTTACCTTTCCTTACTACTTACTGAATGCGGCATTAGAAAGAGGTATTCAGGCAGTGGAGCAGATTTTATAAGAGCACATATGAATGATTTCGCAGAAGTATTGATGGAGATACTTTATACTAAGGTTTGAAGTGTTAAAAAATGTGAAAATGAACGGTTACCAAAAAATTGTCTTAATCTTTGGAATATTGATTCTGTTCATAAGCCTTATTCCATCTGATGACATAAGTCACGCTGCTTTCCCGATGGAAACACTGCTCAAAGGGTTGGGAATTGCACTGGTAATGGGTCTTTTTCTTTATGCATTTAAAGACCTCGGGAAAGGAAAAGTAAAGGGGAAAAAGAAGTAGAGCAAACAGACATAACTCAAATTACACCTTTCTTACCATAAGACCCAACTTTTTGATAAGTCTACTGAAGTTGTAGTGGATGATGCTCCACAGGTATTGGAAAAGGCAGTTGATAAGGGAATTGTGGCTACCGGACTATTGTTTCCATGGAATCGAGAATTCGCAGACAATGGATTCAGGCTTTTTAATAATCTCAATGAGATTCTGGAATACATCCTTGGGGGGTCGGATGATTATTAAGAAATATGAGAAAGCGTATTAAATGTATATTAAATTGCGTTAGAAGTGAAATACAGTAGTTAAGAAAAGCGTTTCAAGTAACCCTTACCATAAGTCGCTCATTTTTGCTTTGAGGATTTTTTCATAATTTGTATATCTTGGAGATTGCGGGGCAACTCCTATTCTATCTTTACCGATACTTATAGGTTCTGTTCATTCATCGGACCAAGTGATTCCTCTGAGAGATTCTTTCTGTAAGTATCGTATGATGCATTTAATCTTGGTGCTGTCCACAAAAAAAGTGGTGCTTACCTCCCCCCAGAACTCAGTTGATTGTACATCCTGAGACATACAGCTTTAGACTTTTACATCTACGACCTACGTCTACGACCTTACAACGTATCTGAGTTTGAGAGGAGGAAGACCACCACTTGTGGGAATCTCTCTCTTCTTGATTTACTTATACCGCACTTTGGAGTGGTTGTCAACTGCTTTTTGATAAGAACTCGTTGAGGTAGAAAAGAGGCTTTGACAGTTACAAGAAACTCTCTGTCCGATGAATGACCTTAAGCGGTTTGCTTGTTCCTTTTATGCTCATACATTGCTTTATCAGCTTGCATCAACAATTCATCAAGGGAACACGGGTTTTCGGGGTCATAATATGCTAACCCATAACTTAATGAGAGCTTATATTGACGATTACTCGTTGCGTTATACGTCTCAATACATTTTTCAAAACGAGAAGTGATTATGCCAATGTTATCTTTGCCAGTGCCAATCGGAATGATGGCAAACTCATCACCACCAATCCGGGCTATGACATCTGATTCCCGATAATTCCTTTTCAGGATATTGGCGGTTTCAATTAACGCACGGTCTCCTTCCTTGTGACCAAACGTATCATTAATTTCCTTTGAGATTATCCAAGTCAGCATACAGCATAAATATCCCTTCTTTTTGCCTTCTCGCAAGCTTTAAAAACTGTTCAGCTACCGCAAAGAATCCCCTCCGATTGTGTAGACCCGTTAGCTCATCAGTAAATGACATGGTATGCAGCGTCTCTTCTGCGATTTTGTAATCTGTAATGTCTTTTGAACAAACCGTAACCGCTTTGACTATTCCATTGTCCTTTCTTATCGGGCTAAGGGTTAGAAGGAAATATCTCCCATCCTTATTACTTTTATATTCATGTGTGCTTGATTCACCGCTATCAAATACAGCATTTGCCTTTGCAGTAAATAATTCTGTTTCTTCGGGGGTGTGGTATTTACTATATTCTTTACCGAGGTACTCATTTCCAGAAAAACCCATCCGTCCTATGTGCTTTTTATTCATAAAAAGGTATTTTAAGGCTCTGTCTACCACATAGATGGAATCATTCGTGGATTCAACTAATGAACGGTATTTTTCTTCAGCAAACTGAATCAATTTAGCCGATTTTTCTTTTTCTTTATTCTTTTCCGCTTCCTTCTCTAACTTCGCAATGCGTCTGCGGAATTTTTGCAATTCGTTGATTAGTTGTGTCTTCGTCTTCTTCTCATCGTCCATTTCTTACTCCTTCACAACTGATAATCAAAAGCACACATGGCATATGTGAGCAAATTATATTCATGTGGTATGGTCATTTTCAAGTATTCATATCACACTATCATTAGTAATGCACCAGATATCCTTGGGTTTCCCACTACATAACGAGAGGCACGCCTACCCACGTGTAGTAAAACTACTACAGCCCTACTTGAAAAATTACTACAAGACCTATTGAAGGAATACTACAGATTTGACTATCAATAATCAGGGTTCAAAACCCCTCTACGCAAATCTTGCTCTTTTTCATACTCTTTTATAAGTCCTTGATAGTACTCCGTCAGTTTTGATAGCAAGGAACGGCGTTCCCTTACAGTAAGAGTAAAATAAAACGGCAGTTCCATTAATAGTGAAATGAATGTCTTTTCTACGCTGTTGCTCATAACGAATACTTTCCTTACTCCTATTGTAGGGTTGCCTACAGGATAATCAACCCTCCCTACGTAGGATTGAATACATATGATGCTATCAGTAAGATACAACGTAAGGGCAGAGTACTTACGATATGACTCAGATAGGGCTAAATTAGGATAAAGGGGGACTTATGGCTCAAACATTAGAAAACATACAAAGCCACGAAAGCAAAATGCCCCCCACACAGGAAACCGTTCATAAGGGGAAGGTTCTCATCGTTGATGATGACGTTAATGTCGTAAATGCTATGCAAGATTACCTTACAGCGTGTGGCTATATGGCAGTTGGATGCACATCGGGGAAGGAGGCTATTGAGAAACTAAAAACGCATGATTTTGAGTTGCTGCTTACAGACCTTATGATGCCAGAAATGAACGGGGTTGAACTGTTGAAGGCAGCACAGGAATTAGACCCGCACCTCATGGGAATCATTCTAACCGGAAAGGGGACACTTGAAACTACCACAGAAATGATGAAAGAAGCGGCTTTCCTTTGTTCTTTGAAACCCTTTAGTTTCAAAATGATGCAAATGATATTGTCTTGTGCATTAAAAAAGAGACGGCTCAGCAAACTGGAGGCGAAATATCATCTCCTTAATGATGAGCTTACAAACAGTATATCGGAACTTCAGAACCATAATAAGGAAACCGCAGATAAACAACTTGAAATTATTGAATTGAAGGAGGAAATAGACAATCTGAAAAAAGAGAAACAGTGCTACGAATATCTTGAAAAGCATTGGAAGCTATAACGTGCATTAGTTGAAAAAAGGGGTCGGAGGTTCAAATCCTTTCGCCCCGACCAGCAATTTTTCTTTTATTCCAGTAGGTTGCATGTTTTACCTTACCTATATATCGCTGTCAAAATGCTGTCAAAATTTTCACAATTACTTCCTGGACTTAACAGTTCTGAGGTATTATCAAAAAGTGCATAGTCCAATTGGAAATCAATAAACTAACTCAATATATTACCCAACTTGTATAATATGGATATACATTGAAGAAAAGAGGTAAAACATACAATGTTTGGTTCACAGGAGCTAATAATTATCGGGATAATAGTTGTTATTCTATTTGGTGCAACAAAGCTTCCAAAACTTGGAAGTGGCATGGGTGAGGCAATCAGGAATTTCAAAAAAGGCATATCTGAAGCTACAAAAGACACATCTGAATCTGAAGAAATAGAAGCACCCAAGGAAAGCTCTAAGGAGGATAGCTCTAAAGAAGAATAGACACAAAAAAGAAAGTCATTTAAAAGCTATTTTAGTGAATATGTACCCCTTGGGGATGGTCGATTGAACTTGAATTACCAACCTTTTGCAAGGTCTATTTGGTAACGATGGGATTCATCAAAAATTACAAAACCATTCAATTCTGACAATTGCTCATTTAGATATTTTTTTACCTCTTGTCTATATGCTTCTTTTTCTTCTTTACTTACATCTTGGTTAATTGGTTCCTTATCGGTTTTACTTACATCTTGGTTAATTGGTTCCTTATCGGTTTTACTTGCATCTTGGTTAATTAGTTCCTTATCGGTTTTACTTGCATCTTGGTTAATTAGTTCCTTATCGGGGTATTTGTATTTGAGAACTACAAAAAGGCGTGTGCGTTGTTTTGCTGGAATAAACAGGGGGGTTTTTATATATATGGAATCTTTCATTTCACTTATAAAGACATTATTGGGAAGTTTCCCCATAATTTTATAATCGCTAAATTCTCTAATTTCAAAGTCAGATTCAGATTTATTTTCTAATGTGTAGACAAACAAGAAATGATTATCTGATGCTGTCGTAGTAACATAATCGAAAGAGGCTGTAATCGTTTTATTATCCCAATCTTTAGGTTTTCCTTCAGCCCAATAAAAAAGGAGGGAGAATATAGCAATGGTTATTGCAACTCCCGCAATAAATGCTACAGCTATAATTATTGCTGTTTTTCTACCTGAATATTGTTGCTGATAGTACATTTATTTTTGCAGTTTGATTGATTGAATATTATAATGCAAGCGAAAGATATTAGATAAGAACTCATCATTCAGAAAATCCTTTGTAATAACCTTTCAACAACTGCCCCTTCTTTGCCCTGCCAACTTTTCACGGTGGGAATAATGTACTTTGACGGTTATCAATGTGAGAATCTCTTGACAGCGATAAAGTAGTCTGATACATTTGGGGAAATAACCCCAATCTTTTCTCCTTTTATTTGGGGGCCTATTCAGCCCCCTTTCTTTTGCACGGCAGATTTTTACTCTTGTTATGCTTGACCGCTCATGCTATAATAAAATATGGATAAGAAGAAAAAGAAACAAACTGCCGATACAAAGTCCATTGTAGTTAGGGCAACTCATGAAGAATTATTGCCCGAAGTTGTCAAGGAATACTTACCTGCAATCAAAGAAAAGAATCCTGCTGCTGTAATATTAGGCCGCCTTGGTGGGATTAAAGGCGGTAAGGCAAGAGCCGAGAAGCTGTCTCCCAAGAAGCGGAAGGCGATAGCTAAAAAAGCCGCAAAAACCCGTTGGGCTAAGAAATAACCTATACACTCCATCTTCGGACATTTCTCTCTATATGTCCAAAATGTATCTGCTTTATTGACACTCGATTTATTTACTAACGACTCAGGGCAAATCTTTGGAAAGCTCCTTCGCCCATATATGCTGAGCGGTGGCCATTAATACTGGATACTGACTACATGCATCTCTGTATTTATCGGCGATTTCACCTGTGGTTGTACCTTTTTCTTCGTCGAAATATTTATCCTTTACTAATAGCAGCGCTTCTGAAATCTTCATATTATTTTCCTTTCTGAACTTTATTGCTCAGTTCCTTTTGAATCTCTCTGTGAAGCCCTCTGCTCCTTTTTCTTCGTCTTCCCCAACAAAGTTGCAATAACTTGGCCAAGAATCCCTCCAACAGCCGTCACCAGGATTGTCGGTATAAGACTGAATTTGAGAATATAATGAGTAACTGCAAATGCGATTATAGCTCCTGCAATGGAATATTTTGTCATAGCGTATCCCCCTTAGCCCTCTGTCGGTTAACAGTTATTAGATTGGATGAGAATACCTCAAATATTTTGAATCGGGATATGTTTCTAAATATAGCAAATTTATTTATGAAGTCAATCTTTTTTGAAGCTTCAAAGGCCAGCGAGATGGGCAGTCTGACTTATTTAATGGGTAGTCTCAGCAGTATCGGTGAGGAAATTAATGAGTAGGCTCGGAATCGACTCTAACACTGTCAGCCATTCTCAGCTTTTCCTTTCAATTTTTTTCAAATAAGGATTCTATTAACTTAGTTACGATTGCCCAAAAAAGAAATCTACCCAATAAATATAGAGGATAGGCAATGAAAAGAAAAAATAGAAAAACATAAAAATAATCAATCTTATAAATAATATTATCAAAGACCCTCTCGCCCTTATCATTGTAAGATGCATTGATATTTTTACCAATTGGAGAATCCCCAATATACCAAGTATCGAATTTGATATTGGGGAAGTCTCTTTTTATGGTAATTTTGATAACATTGTCGTTTGTGTTTTTCGGGAAATGTAGATTAATGTCTTCTGGTTTAGGTAGTTTTCCACCTATCTGTGGGACTTTGTCGCCGACGAAGACCGGCGTTATTACTTGAACATCGACTTCATAAAGTCTCCTTTCTTCACTAAACCAATAACTGAGAAAAAATGAAATTCCAGCCAAAAACAACAGAAAAATTATAATCAATCTGTCTCTTGCAATTATCTTCTTAACAGCTGGTTTCATAATCTTTTCTTATTACTTCTCGCTATTTTTTTCTTCGTAAACTTTGCAGACCCATATCCCTGATGTTCGCTTAATGGTTCAATGCACCGGTGAACAATGTTTCCATTTTTATCTGTAATAATTTCTTTGTATGAGTTGTTTTCTCTGTCTATCACTCGGTCTAGGTTGTTCATTTCTTCTCGCCAATACCTTTTAATGCCTAAAAGATTAGAATAGTTGGAACGACAATCATGGTTGTATGCTTGATGATTGCTATTGGATTGTAATCTTCCCTGATAACTAAAAATAACAATAGACCTCCGACTATTAAGACAATCCTCTGATAAATGTTCATATCAATACCTTCTATTGGTTTTTTCCTTCACATAGAAGGAAGGGGAGTCATTTTTTGCTCCTCTTTATAAATTCATCTAATGGGTTAGGCTTTGGAATACATTCGTTCCAAGCAAAGGCAGCACTCTCTGCATTTAAATTTGGTGGCCCGCTGGCACCACAATTATCACAATGAACATAATAAGCTTTTTTTGTTTTGACCACAGAAGGGAAATCTACGGAGTATGTCGACATCTTGAGAACAACCGAGCCACAAAATGGGCAATTATTTAAACGATACTTTATTTTATCTCTTGTTTCACCAAATGTCATCGTTATGTCACCAAATAGGCTTTACGTTTTTACTGACATTTCACTGACACTTGTTAGGGTATTGGATGGAATTTATCTATTTGAATTTTCTATTTTTTCAATAGTGAAATGCTTCAACATCCGCAGTTCCTTTCAAGTTGAGTTTTCAAGTTGTTATAGAATTCCGCCCTTTTTGAAGAGCGTTATGGATTATTATGCATAATCTTGACCGACTTTTCTCATCAACGATGAAACAATGACTGTTGCTGAAATCGTGGAAAAGTGGACTGAAGAAACTTACTCTGATAGGACGAGAAAAAGATTCTTTATAGGATAGTAGCCAGAAGAAGATGTTACTGGCTGCCTCTGCCTGTTAACATTTCCAGCATTTCTTTTCACTTGCTAAATTCTATTCTTTGAGGACTTTCTTCTTTTCTTCAAATTCTTCTCTGTTAATTTCTCCCTTGGCATATCTTTCCTTAAGAATATCAAGTGCAGTATTTTCTTTTGTTTCCTTGCTGCCTTGTTTTGAAGATGCAGAAAGCCATTTTATGAGATAAATAACACCTATGATTACTGCAACCCAGAATATGATATTAATGATACCCATAACCCAACCTGCTCCATATCCCATCATACCTGGCCCCATTCCTCCGCCATATCTGTCGTAACCACCCCATTGAAGCACTATGTTATTAATAAATGAAAATGAACTCACAATTGCTCCTTTCCTCAACTTTTTTTGTCATGCAAGTTCCTCATGAACCATTGTACTCCTTTTGAAGGTAATGGGGAAGAATGGCGAAGCTGGAATGCGTAGCAGGTATATCCAAGGAATGATTTGAAAGTATTATCGCTTAAACTCTAATCAACCTCGTAGGCAACCTTGCCAATATTTTGTTGCCATCTGACCGTAGCCTTCTGAGAATCCCTTTACAGGGCAACAACTGTCCAAACCATCGCATAAGATTTGGCAGATTTATGATAGAAAATACATTCTGAATAAAGTAAGCAGTCAATGATTTAGGAGTAGCTTTATTAATAAATAAATGCAGTAAATTGAGGGAAAATATTTAATGGGTGAGATGATAGAAATATTCTGTAAGGAGTGCGATTACAGAAAAGGTTTTTCGCTTGGCGTGGGGATGGAGTATTATTCTGTCGAAAATGTTTTAGAGCTTGTCCATCCTTCGTGCTGGAAGGAAATTAAGGATATTTTCCATAATCATGAAGTTCTGGTACAAGACGGCTGTCATACTCTATTTCGTTGCGTCAAATGCAATGCGTTGTATGAACGGTTCTATTTGAAAATTTACTATCAAACGCACGATGGCGAGAAAAGGACATATGAGACGCCTCATTTCTGCTCCAAATGTCGGACAGAATTGACTCCGGTGAATGTCGTCGAAGAAATTGATGAAGACGATTACGGAGGAGAACAAGAAAAATTAGCTTCCTTTGTTGAGCAATTACCCTGCCCAAAGTGTGCGAAGAAATCCCTTGCCATTCAGAATACAGGTTATTGGGACTAACTGCATATCAAAACAGACGGAGTAAAAATACTGTGGATACGTTAGGGAGTTATCTCTGAATCTCTAACCCTATCTTATATGTACCATTCCCAAACTTCTTATACCATCTGACAACTGCCTTCTTTGCCTTAGGCACGACAACGCTGCTCACAATGATTTCTTGACCCTCATCGAGAGGCTGATGTGCTATCAGACACAGTCCCGAAGCACTCCAATCCTTTATCATTCCCTTCAACACGGTATCAGATATATCCGGTGATGGAGCTAACGAACCATTTGCATAAGGTCATCTCTTTTATATGTTCTCCGCTCTATCATCTGTATGACCTTTTTTCTGCGGAATAGATTGCGGGAAAAAGGAGTGGTTTGTCAATATTGATTCGCTCAGTAATCGGTAGGAATCGAACCTGCGACACCAGGTTTAGGAAAACTAATACGGGGACTACACAAGGTCTTGAAAATACCGAATAAAGCCTTATCAGTCAAGGGTTTATCCCCTATCTTGTTTCGATATAGTTCGATATATTTCTACCGTTTTCGCTATGTTTTTTTCACGTTTTTATCACGTTTCTTCCATATCTTCTTCATGTTTCCTTCACATCTTTTGTCTAACCTAAGATTAGGACAGTTTGATTTTCACTCCTTTCTCTCAACGAGAGTCTCCCCTGCTCTGGTTGACTCAAACTGTCCCCTCTATTCCTTTCTGAAGTCTGCAGGACTAACGTCCGGTAAGAAATAGCGGAGTACTCCTGAAAATCACTACCCACACGAAAAATATTTTCAAAACAGCAATTTCCCCAAGAAAAAAAGCAATATTTCTGTTGCAATACACTAATTAAGTGATAGTCTATAAATAAGAGTGAAAAATGGGGGGAGAAGTGGGCAGGGATAAAGTTCTTCCGTGAAAGATTTCTCTGCCCATTTATTTTGCCTGATTGTCACCTTGCCATACATTGACAATAATCCTACCGTCTGATATAAGTGAATTAGTCTGCCGCAACTAATATCCAAAGGGGGAAGTCATGTTTAGGGGGAGATTTCATAATTCTGTAGTAGTCGCAATTGCCTGTATTACAATCGCAATGTCTTTTTGCGGATATGCTTCAGCACAGGAAGTTGAGCCGCCATATTCTTATCCAATAGCAGTAGGTAGCACTTTCTGTAGCGCCAATTGCCCAAGCGGTATCTATCCTACAATGTGCGAGCTGAGCCTACCGATAGCTTTATTCTCAGCACCAAGCCCAGTCCCTGATAATCTAAAATTTGGTTGGACAAGTCTTTTATCTCAGCCTGGCAGCACAAGTGAGTATGGTGCTTTAATGTGTGCTGGAATACCTTATCAGGATATCTGTGCATCGGGCGGCATTTGGGGTGTACCAGGCACTTCAACTGCGACTATGCGGAATTTGGAGTCTCTGATGTTTGACCCTTCCTTTGATGCAGCAAACAAGGAAAAGGATATTTCGGGTAATGTGACAGGTTGGTGGACCCTTCTTCCTCAGACTATGCACCTTGACCCAATGTCTCCACCCGACCCAAATCCTGTTATAGGGCATGTTTTAACACGCATAATTGCAGTTTGCGCACTCGGAATTTCTGGGTGCAGGGCCTTTGATGCCCCGCCTGGCTTATGTTCTGCGTTCCCAGTTAATTCGGTCGTTATTGACCGAATTTCTTGTTTGCCCTGTTCTGGGACTCCAAATCTTCATATAATGACTCAGTATCCAATAAATTTTGGTGAAGTAAATGTAGGAGATTCATCAACCGCGCAAGAAGTAAGGATATTAAATGCGGGTAGCAATATATTGTACATCAATGAAGTCGACATTACAGGCTCTGACTCATCAGAGTTCACCATACAGAGCAATGACTGCTCCGTTAGACTTTTAATGCCATCATCAGAATGCACCATCCAACTGGGTTTCTCTCCGACTAACGGCGGTCAAAGAAATGCTACACTCGCTATATCATCAAATGACCCATATAATCCAGTTACTGAAGTGTCTTTAAATGGGTGGGGTATGGTTCCGTCATATAATCTCTCCGTTACAAACATAATGGGCTCTGGCAGCGTCTCAGCAATTGGTATTGCTTGTCCAGCCGACTGCTCTGAAACTTATAATTCTGGAACGAATGTCGAGCTCACAGCAAACCCTGATTCCGGCTGGTACTTTGATTATTGGGGAGGCGATATATCTGGGGATGCGAATCCGTATAGCCTATTGATAGATGCGAATAAGAGTATTACGGCTGCATTCCAAGAAATTGATACTGATGGCGATGGTGTCCCTGATTCGAGGGATAACTGTCCGCTTGACCAGAATCCTGACCAAAGCGACATGGACAGCGACGGTAAAGGAGATGTGTGCGACACTTGCCCTAACGATGAAGACAATGACATAGATTCAGACGGTATATGCGGAGATACCGACAATTGTCCAAATGTATCCAATTCTAATCAATTAGATTCTGATGCAGATGGAATAGGTGATGCGTGTGATACTTGTCCTTACGACAAAGATAACGATATTGATGGGGACGGTGTGTGCAGCAATATCGATAATTGCCCCAATATAGCTAATCCTGGGCAGAGCGATGCGGACCAAGACGGGATTGGTGACGACTGTGATATCTGCCCTCATGATTCTCAAAATGATATTGACTCGGACGGAGTATGTGGTGACACAGACAATTGTCCATCGATTGCAAATTCAAATCAGGCGAACTCAGACGGGGATGGGTTAGGGGATGTCTGTGACCCATGCCCGTTTGATTCTCAAAATGATATTGATGCGGGATGGAGTTTGCGGAGATGTTGATAATTGTCCGGGATTCCAAATTCAAGTCAGTCTGATGCAGATGGGGATGCTTTTCGGAGATGTATGTGACTCATGCCAGTATGATGCAGATAATGACATCGACGGAGACACATCTGTGGTGATACGGACAATTGCCCCAATGTTGCTAAATGCTGACCAAGCCGACATGGATGGTGATGGTGTGGGCAATGTCTGCGACGATGATGCTGACGGAGATGGCTTTACCAATAATGTTGACTGTAATGACTTGAATCCAAATATCAATCCACAAGCCTGTGACATCAGGAACGACGGTATTGACCAAGACTGTGACGGTGTAGACAGGACAAAGGGTAAGCCGTGTGTTACGGAAACCGATGAAGGGTTAAAAGAAAGGGCGTGCTCTGATGGCGTTGATAACGATAATGACGGATTTGTAGATTGTGCTGACTCTGACTGTGTTAAGAAGAAGGAGTGCAGATAAAGGCGGGCTCAGATTATTCTCTGGTATTAGTCTAATTCACACTGTATGCTTCGGATACTTTCTTTCTGATATAATTTACCTGTAAAGTTCCAGATGTTTTTAACAATATGATGACAAGGGAGATAATTGAAAGCACAATCCATATATGTCAATTAATCTCAGAGCATAATCTTTCCAAAGCAAAACTGGACAAAACCCAAAATAAGACACATTGGGAAAATTATAATAATTTTATTGTTCCGGCAATAAACGAATTTAAATCTCAAAACAATACTGCAACTCCCAACAAAATCCTCTCGAGATTTTTGAATGACTATATTGAAAAAAATAATCTTACTGGAGCATTTGCTTCCAGTGATTTTCATATTGTCGGCAGATTCATCAACCCGTACTTTTGGGCTTGCATCCATGAAAAACACTCTGAATCCCAACAGTATACGAAATCACCACAGCTATATATTCTTATCAATAAACACGGGATTAAATTTGGCTTTGATTACGGCAATGCTGTTAAGAGGACAGACCCAGCAGTCCAATTAGTTCTATCAGATGTAAGGTTACAGAAAAAGGTCTTGGACGCATATAAACAAGTAGAAGGTCTTAAAATCTATGCAGACGTCGAAGCGAGCGAAGAACCAGAACCAAGAAACGAACTAAAAAGTTTCAATCAACAAGACGTTGGAGAAAATTGGGATGAAAATACACACGTTATAGCTTATTACCCCATTTTAAATCTGCCAGACAATTTAGATGGTAAGATTACCGAGACTTTTGACCAACTTCTAGAATTATTTAAAATGACATCCTCAGATACTGCCAATAAAATTGACACGGCCAAATCGGATAGACAGGAAGATGAAGAACCATTGAGAATGGGTCTTTCGAGTGAAAAGAATAAATACTGGCTTTATGCCCCCGGGGAAAGAGCTAGGTTATGGGAAGAATTTTATGAAGAAGGGATTATTGGCATCGGTTGGGATTATCTAGGAGAATTATCATCCTATAGAACAAAACAAGACATAGCTAATGCTATCAAGACGTACAAAGGTGGCGATAGTTCAAGAAAAAATGATGCAAGAGCTTGTTATGACTTTATTTATACACTCAAGCAGGGCGATATAATTATTGCAAAAAGGGGAAGAAAAGAATATTTGGGATATGGCGTCGTAAAGTCTGAATATATTTTTGATGCCAGTCGGCCCGAATACAAAAATATCAGAAAAGTAAACTGGCTTAAAAAAGGCAGGTGGCAGGAAACAGCAAATTCAAATAGCCTTAAAAACATTAACGGATATTACTCAATACAAGGATTATGTCAAGAGACTGAGCAACCTTCTTGGCATAGATTTAACCGATACTGAACGCCCATCTCCACAGGAGAGTCCTGTTTCCATCGAGGAAATTCTTTCAGATTTATTTATAGACAAAGAGGAATTTTTAAAAATACTCAGTCGTTTCAGAACTAAGAAGAACCTTATACTTCAAGGCCCCCCGGGAGTTGGAAAGACTTTTTTTGCAAAGAAACTTGCTTATTCATTAATAGGTATTAGGGACATATCAAGGGTTCAAATGGTTCAGTTCCACCAGTCCTATGCTTATGAGGACTTTATTCAGGGTTATCGTCCTAGTGATGAAGGAAAGTTTGTCTTGAAGGACGGAATCTTTTTTAACTTCTGTCAGCTTGCCAAGAAAGACCCTCAACAGAAGTTCGTTTTTATCATAGATGAAATAAATAGAGGTAATCTGAGTAAAATTTTTGGTGAAGTAATGTTGCTTATCGAGTCAGACAAAGAAGTGGTGATTGGTCTATACCGCTTGTTTACACATCGGACAATAATATCAAGTTTTATGTTCCAGAGAACTTATACTTACTCGGATTGATGAATACCGCTGACCGTTCGTTGGCAATGGTCGATTACGCTCTGCGGAGACGGTTCAGTTTTGTCAGCCTTGTCCCCCAATTCCACAATGACAAATTCCGAAGAATGCTGAGAGAAAAAGGGACACTGGATACGCTTGTTGATAAAATCGTTAATAGGATGTCTTCGTTAAACGAGAAGATTGGAAATGATAATAACTTGGGTGATGGATATAAAATTGGTCATAGCTATTTTTGTCCAGACAACTCAGTAAAACCTGATGATAAATGGTATAGGGATGTAATAGAGACAGAAATAGCCCCCTCCTAATGGCATATTGGTTTGACCCGCCCGAAAAAGCTGCAAAAGAGATAAGATATCTTCTTGAATAACTGCAGTGGAAATCCCAATTCAAAACATCTATTACTTACTTTGTTACGCATATAACAAACTTGAAGAAAGGGTAAAATCCTCGATGTCGAGACGGAAAAATGTGGAAACATAGAAAACCTTTTTGCACGAGTCTTATCTAGCGGGATATCCCTATTAATCAGAAGGGGTCTGGACAGAGGTTATGTGGCCTTTGATGATGAGTTAAGTGGTATTCGAGGGAAAATTAACTTCAGTGTCTCAATAAGGAAGCGACTTTTTCATCAGGCAAGAGCCTTTTGTGAGTATGACGAGTTACATTTCAATGTTCTACATAACAGAATTTTAAAGGCTGCAATTAAACTCCTCCTCGGTACAGAGGGGTTAGATTCATTATTTAAGGATAAATTATCACAGATATATCGCATTTTTTCTGAAATAGATGAGATTAAACTCCATAAGAGAGATTTCCGTTTAGTCCAACTTCATGCCAATAACAACTTTTATGATTTTTTATTAAACATATCAGAACTTATACTAGATAACGTCTCGGTTTCAGGATAGTGCAAAATTGATTGTGTGAAAAGGTAAAAAGGGCGCACCTCCTATAAAATATTTTGTTACGACCAATAACAAAACAAAAGGAGGAGCACCCATGAAAATTAAAATCAGTGTACCAGAAGTAGTGGAATTAATCAAAGAGCTGCAGAGTAATCCGACGAGAATATTTGAGATGATCGGCATGAATGTACAAAAGGATGTAGGGGATTATCTGACGAACCTGATGAAAGCAGAGTTGACGCACTTTTTAGGTCGGGGTGAATATGAGCGTGGAAACGGGGAGAGCGAATCATCGCAATGGCAGCTATCCCCGTGGATTCTGCATAAAAGGGATTGGAGAGGTAGGGGTAAAGGTTCCGAGAGATCGGAATGGTGACTACCAGACACAGGTACTGCCTCGTGGGAAGCGGTATGAGGATCGAATTACCGAGGATCTGTCGATCATGTATCTGACAGGGATCAGTACAAGGACCTTGTCACTGCTGAGCAAGCGGCTTATCGGGAGGAAAATATCCCATGCAGAGGTCAGTGCAGCCAACCGGGAATTGACCGAAGCGGTAGAGAAATGGCGCAACCGTGATCTGTCGGAAGAGAAGATCAAGTATCTGTATATAGACGGAGTGAACTTCAAGATGCGGACAGGCCGGGCGATAGAGAATGTTCCGGTATTGGTAGCAATAGGGGTAACAGAGGAAGGGATAAAGATTATCGTAGGGCTGCAGAGCGGGGATAAGGAATCTGCAACGAACTGGAGGGAGTTTTTCCGTGATCTCAAGGGCAGAGGACTGAACGGCTCTTTGGTACAGTTGGGGATTATGGATGGGTTATCGGGATTAGAGATGGTATTCCGGGAAGAGTTTCCGAATGCAAAGGTACAGAGGTGTCAGGTACATGTGGCGCGGAACGTACTTGCAAAGGTTCCTCATAAACTGAAACAGACGGTAGCGGATGACCTGAGGTCTATCTTTTACGCATCATCGAAGGAGAAGGCAGAAGAGTTTTACAAAGAGTTCCAGGAGAAATGGGAAAAGGAGATTCCCTCAGCGGTAAAGTCACTCAGCCAGGCGATTGATTCCTGCCTGACCTTCTTCTCTTTTCCTCAGGAGGAATGGATATCGTTACGGACAACGAATGTTATTGAACGGTTAAACAAGGAATTCAAGCGAAGGATCAAATCGATGGAGATTGTAGCCGGTGAGCATGCCTGTTACCGGCTACTGGCGTTTATTTCATTAAAGATGGAGATGAACTGGAGAACAATGAAGGTTGGAAAGGTGCGTCCCAATTTACCTTTCTATGGAAGTCACACAAAATAGTTGACTCTATCG
>CAVQRT010000028.1:0-17555 GCA_963715195.1 Thermodesulfovibrionales bacterium
ACGTCCTTCATATTAACTCCACTCTCCGTCCTTCCATTGCTTCTTCCGTTTTTCACGCATGATAAAAGCAAGCCATAGTTTTTCCATGCTATCAAATTTATCGAAGTACGATGTCTTTGTCGCCCATTAACACATTACTGAATGCTATGGTCAAATCCCAGGGCGTTGCATATTTTTCGATTACCATCTCCTGAAGCTGGTCCTGCCTTGGTAGCCAGACAGCCTTTATTGTTTTTAAGTAAGACAGCTTCTTCTCAAGATCGCTTGTAATTGGCTGACATGATGAAGTCAGGCCTAATGACATCGAGACAAAAAAGTCTCCAAGCTCGGGTTTCCACTGCTTTTGCATCACTTTTGCACTTTCACACATCTTTATATAGGGCGTTGATTTATCCATAAAACCTCCTTAAATGGTGTTTAGTTTTCACTATGCTCCTTATTTCGACACCGGTGGAATGTCTTTATTGGACAACTCAGGCCCGAGCAATACCGAGATCCATTGTTTCATGTATTCTCCGGCATGTCTCTATGTCCGGGAATAGGTGATACTGTCCTTTTGAAAATTTTCAATAATTTCATCCGTCAGAGATGGACGAATTGTTGGCAATATTTGAACAAAAATATCTGTGGTTACCCGATAATCTTTCCTGCTGGCATATTCCTGTTCAAAAGCGAATTGAGCAACTTGTTGAAAGAGGTATTCAATATCCGCAGGCGTAAAGCGGGATGTCTTCTTAACAATTAGATTCAGATCGATCTCTTCCGTATTGAGCTTGGACAGGTAATGTTCCAGAATCGTTCTCCTTCCATCTTCGTCCAAACCACCAACCGGTATGATGCAATCGAACCGTCCCGGACGAAGCAGCGCGGTATCCAGCTGACGGATATAGTTGGTGGCACACACGAGCAACACCTTGTTCCCTTGATTCTTGAGCAGAGGAACCTGTTTGAGAAATTCATTGGTAATGGACTTGTCAACCCTTGATGCAATATCTCGACTTGCTGCGATCTCTTCAAACTCGTCAACAAAGATAACTGCTTTGTCCAGGTTTCTCGCCTTTTCCATTATGTTGTGTAAATTAAATCCAATTCTATCCACACCATCTACCATGAGCATGCTGGGCAAAATTTCGATGTACCACCATGACAAGACACCTGCTATTGCTTTAACAAAATGAGTCTTGCCGGTGCCTGGAGGTCCAAAAAAAATGATGGTCTTTGGCGGAATTACTCCATGCTTTTTTGAAAGGCTCTCTTCTGTTAGTGGAAGAATAATTCTTCGTTGAACCATCTGTTTTGGAGGCTGAGAATCAGATATAGTGTCCCATATTTCTTTGCTGATGATCTGAGCCCCCATCTCTGATAGGATATCCTGTCTTGCGTAGTCCGTATATTCATTAAGAGCTTGATCCATATTTTCGAGAAAATCGATACATGCAGTCCGCAATCCTACATCGCGGCCGAGTTTTTCAGACATGAGCCATTTATGCTGCAGTATTTTTGCCCAAATGTCAGTGGCAATTTCAGGATCAAATTTTATGCCACTGATTTCAAAGATAGTGCTCGCACATTCCTCTGGTGACGGTGTTTCCGGAAAGCTTATATTCATCATTTACCTTTCTCACATCTACAGCTGTCAGGATTACTGCGCCAGCCCGCTATTTCAAAAAGTACTTCCGAACTTTTGCAGCAATCTGACGATCAGTCATCTTGTCAACTGGCTCAATACCTGCGATTCGTCCAACAAGGTTGTTTCTTTTAAGACGTTTTTTCAGTTCGTCTTTTGCGTCACCAGGACCAAAAATCAGAATAGCTTCTGCATCACGAATACTCGCAATTACCGCATCGTAGAAAATGTTGAGATGTCCCGTTAACTTTCTTTGGCGGCTGTCACTTGCCGGTACTTGTAATGATTCATAGGACCCTTTAAGCGGTGAATCACCGGAACGGCGAAGCTGTTTTTCAGCCTTCGATATTATCAGCCCTATATCTTCCCCTTTGTCTGTAACAGCTACGATAACAGCCTTCCTGTGGTCAATCCACAATCCCACTTTTGTTTTCATATTTCTCCTTTAGATATCAGATCCTCTCAACTACTTCAGTATACTACTTATAAGAGCTCTTTATAAAAGCTCTTGGAAACCGCAGTTTTTTCTCCCTTAGCGAAGGCGATTTATTTATAATTTGTCAACATTGTCACCAGGCGCTGATATGCGATGATCTTTCTATTCTTTCGAATCCTGGATTATCCTTTCCACATCTGCCCTTTCAATCGTCTCTTCCTTCATCAGCGCCTCTGCAATCGCATCAAGCGTATGTCTTTTCACTGTCAATATTTCTGTAGCCCTTGATTCCGCATCGATGATCATTTTCTGGATCTCCTGATCCATGAGCCAGGCCATCTCTTCACTGTAACGCTTTGGTAGGGCCAGTTCCCTGCCCAGAAATGGATGTTCCTCTCCTCTCCCGAGGTTTATCGGACCGACCTTGTCACTCATTCCCCACTGCGCCACCATCTTCTCGGCCAATGAAGTTGCCTCTTTCAGGTCGTTCTGTGCGCCGCTGCTGATGTCATTGAAGACGATCTTTTCTGCAACCCTTCCTGCAAGGGCTACACTCAACCTGTTCATAAGATAAGTGCGCGGATAATAATGCCTGTCTTCTTCAGGCAGGAGCTGCGTAACTCCCATCGCCATACCGCGCGGGATAATGCTGACTTTATGGATCGGGTCTGTGCCGGGAAGGTCCCATGCGGCAAGGGTGTGCCCTGCCTCATGGTATGCAGTGATCCGTTTTTCAGTATCGCTGATCGTTTCCTCTTTACCGCACCCATGAGGATAATGTCCCGGGCCTCTTCAAAGTCGCTCATGTCGATCTTCTCTTTGTTTTTTCTGATAGCAACGAGAGCGGCCTCGTTGGCAAGATTTTCAAGGTCGGCGCCTGTCATGCCCGGAGTGCCCCTCGCGACTTTTTCGAAATCGATATCCTCTGTCAGGATTTTATCTTTAACATGGACCTCAAGGATCGCCTTGCGTTCTTTCCGGCCCGGCCTGTCTATTACAACATGCCGGTCAAACCGTCCCGGCCTGAGAAGGGCGGGATCCAGCACATCCGGCCTGTTGGTGGCTGCCATAACAATCACTTCCTCATGCGGTTCGAATCCGTCCATTTCGCTTAAAAGCTGGTTCAGCGTCTGCTCCCTCTCATCATGTCCACCTCCAAGACCTGCGCCCCGTGTGCGACCTACAGCATCGATCTCATCTATAAAAATAATGCTAGGCTGGGACTCCTTCGCCTTTTTGAACATATCCCTGACGCGTGAGGCGCCGACACCGACAAACATCTCGATGAATTCAGATGCGCTGATGCTGTAAAAAGGCACCCCTGCCTCACCTGCTACTGCACGGGCAAGCAGGGTTTTTCCGGTGCCCGGAGGGCCGATCAGAAGCACTCCCTTGGGAACTTTTGCCCCGAGTCTTTGTGAATCTGGACGGGTCTTTCAGAAACTCTATCGTTTCTCTCAGTTCCTTCTTTACATTTTCCATCCCTGCAACGTCTTTAAAGGTTATACTCGGTTTTTTCGCATCAGAACAGTTTCGCCTTGCTTGCCCCGAACGTAAAGAGTCCTCCCGGACCGCCCTGAATCTTCTGATTCCTCCTCATCATCAAGGACCCAGAAACCGATGATCAGCGCCCACGGCAGGATCCCGATCAGCATCGACCAAAAATATCCCTGTTCAGCGGACTCGATGGTGATAATCACATTCTTTTCCCTCAGTTGGGACAGGAGTCCTTCACCCTGGAAAGAAGGCAGGACGGTCTGAAAGTATTTCACCTGTGCGGGTTTCTTTTCCCCCTGGAACTGTATGTTCACCTCTTTAACGAATTCACCGCCCACGTCCAGCTTTTTAATTGAAATGGATTTGATATTGTTGTTCGTTCAGTTGTTCCATGAACTGACTGTAATTTATCGCATATTGCGCAGGAGCGCCTGTGCTGAAGAAGCTGCTCCATGAGTACAATAATGCAAAAACTATGAAAGATACCGCAATATATCTCCAATATATACCGGGAATACCGCCTATCCCGCCTTTCTTATCTTCAGCCATGACTTAGATACCTGCTTTCATCCTTTTAGAGGCACACCTCTCCAGCTGTTTTCTTTTCATTAATGTCTTGATAAATCGACCTTCCTGAAATCGATATAGCCCCGTTCAACGTCTGTATGAATCAGCTGTACGCGAATCCTATTGCCGACGTCGATACCCCCACAAAGCCATCTGACTATGCCTTTGATATGCTTACAATCGGATTGACTATTTCCTGATTCTCTTATTCAGAAACCCAAGTCCTACAATCCCTGCAGTTTTTGTGAATACCATATTATTGAGATGGAGAGTTAGCGATCAGAAGACACCTTGACCATCTCTATAGGTTGCTCATTGCCACAGTATTTACAATAGTTTGCATCTTCTTTAATAATTTCTGCACAGTAGGGACATTTTTTGGTATATCCCTTAGATACCAGAGGTGGAAGTACAATAATAACTGCAATAAGCAACGGAACAATTGCACATAGGATAAACCACAATATCGGGCTGCGCCCTTTTCTTGTAGCTATAATACTTCCCACAATACCTGCAACAATAAGCAGAATGACATATCTAAACAATAGGATTCTCTACTTTTTTATGCTTACTTGGTTTATCTCTTCTGTATATCACCTACGCCAATAAATGGCACTGCCCCAGCACCTGTAACCTGCGGGAGAGTTCCGTTCCATTTCTCTATGGCCTTGAGATTGGCCTCTATCTTTCTGAGCTCTATAAGGTCACGTGAAATATTTGCTTTCTGCAACCTCAATGCCTCTGCCTCTGCCTTTGCTGCTGTAATCGTCTGCTCTGCCTCTATCTTTATCCTATCAAGGTCTCTCTTTGCCTTTAGTGCAAGCTGTTCTGCTGTCTGCTTTGCCTCAATGGCTTCTGTAAATACTGGTGAGAAGCTGAATGCAACAATAGAAAATTCATCTACTGCTATATCCGACTTCAGGAGTCTTTCAGTAAGAGCTGCTTTCATTGCATCGCTTACTAATGGCCTCTTTGTTATAAGTTCTTCTGCTGTGTACTCGGCTGATACAGCTTTCATTATTTCTTGAATTGCAGGGTCTATAATACGCTCAGTGTATTGTAACCCAATTTTTTGATAGACAACATTTGCCTTATCAGGTATTACATGATAGTTAAGTGCAACCGATGAAGTGACATCCTGAAGATCAGAGGATGCAGATGCAGCGTCAGTTACTTCCTTCTGTACCTTCACATCCATTATGACAACCTTCTGCATTATAGGTATCATGAAATGCAGTCCTTCATCCCACACCGTATCTTGAACAGCACCAAAGTTTAGGACAATCCCTCTTTCACCTGCACCAACCTGAACAAATGGTCTAAAAAAAAGCAAAGACTAACAGAATTGCTGCAATAATCACTATTATCCTCGTGGGGACTTTCTTTACTGCAGACTGCACTGCGTTCTTTGTTATATCCTTTGCTTTTTGGATATCTTGTTCATCCATTATGTTTCCTCTTTTCTTAATTGTTAAGGGTTTTTTAGTTGTTGCTTATCGTGCTTCTTTTTTGCCTCTTGTTCATGTTTATTTCATTCCTCTCAAAGGAGAAGGCTCCCTCTATTGAAGGGAGCCTTGCTCATTTAATTACAGTTTGACTACATTGATTGCTTTGGGACCTTTCGGGCCATGTTCAGTATCAAAGCTGACATTATCACCTTCGGCAAGGCTTTTAAAGCCACTGCCCTGATAGACGTATGGTGTACAAAAACATCAGTATTGTCTTCAGCAGTAATGAAGCCAAATCCTTTGCTGTCATTGAACCATTTCACAGTTCCTTGTGTCATTTTGTTAACCTCCTTATTCTAAAAATTAAAAATTTCAGAAGGAATCAATAAAAAAGGCCACAAAGCTAAAAGTCTTTGTGGCCTTCTGTGAACGCAAAAACCTCTAAAATCTTATTTTTACGGTAGCATGTCCTTACAGGTTAGTCAAGGTAATTCAAAGATGACAGAATATTCGTAGTTTATCCTTAGCTTCAGTGAAAGCTCGATTTGTTGAATTGCGAAAGAGTCGGTCGTGCATATTTGTATTGGAAGTACACGGGTCGTAGATTTTTTAGAGATGCGCAGTACTATGTGTAGTCAATTTTTATTGAATATTTGAGAATTTGTTTGGGCGTGTGGTTTAGCTGGAGAAGAAGGCACCGGTTTCTTTACTTTTTCAGAGACAACACGACATAGAACACCAGCATTATCAAGCGCAGATTAGAACAAGTGTGGTCAGGTCTCTTGGCGTCGTCGAAACTGTATGAGCTCCTGCATCTGCGGCACTCTGCTTTCATGCAGCACCTCCTCTGAAAGAGTTTCCTGCTGCCTTACTCCGGGGTGACCCTATTTTTTGTCCAGAAGGTCATCCCGGTGCTTTTGCCTCAGTATGTCCAGTTCCTTCTGCCCGTATTTCTTCAGATACAGGAACTTCATCGCAGATCTGATTACCTCGGGCCTTGTCTTGTCCTCGTCGTAGGCCACCTGCTCGAGCATGTCGAGGGTGAAGTTGTCGAACCGCATGGTGAACGACGTCGCATACCTGAAGTCTTTCTTCTTCCTTGTCTTTTTTATTTTCTCTTCGGTCATAGCTTATTATGTCTTACAATATAAACATATAATTTTATTGTTATCAGACTACCTTATAAATTACACTCTTGCAAGAAAAAATGCTTTGCATTTTTTGCTTTTTTCTTTGCATTTCTTGCAGAGAGGCATTTTTTTGAAATATGGAAGCTGGGTTCAGGGGTAATTCTTTGCTCAGCCCGACAGCTTCAGGGTTTTTTTCCTGTACTCTGTGGGGGACGTCTTGTAGGCTGCCTTGAAGACGCGGTCGAAATGCGGGACATTGCGGTAGCCTGCCGCATATGCGATCTCGGCAATGCCGAGGTCAGGGTTGTCAAGAAGCTGTACCGCCTTGCCGAGTCTCACGCTGTTCAGGTAAGAGATGAACGTCTGCCCGGATTTTATCCTGAAGACCCTGCTGAATTTAAACCTGCTCATGCATGCCATACGGGCCATCACGTCAAGCCTGAGGTCTTTCATGTAGTTCTTGTCGATGAACGCGACGATGCCCTCAATCAGGTTCTCCTCGCGCGTGTCGAATGACTCGGCAGCATCTCTGTCGCGTGCCTTGCCGAATATCTCTGCAAGCCGGTTCCTGAGGTACACAAGCCGTATCGGCTTCCTGATGTAGTCGGCGACCTCTTTCCTTATCGCCTGTATCACGAGCTCTTCATCGCTGTGTGCGGTGATCATGATCGCTGGGACAGTGAGGTCTTCCTGCCGCAGGAGCTTCAGCACATCAAAGCCGTTGCCGTCCGGCAACATATAGTCAAGGATGACGAGGTCTGGGCGGCAGTTCAGCAAAGAGCGGACTTCCGCGCAGCGTGAAGCCTCGATGACCTTGTAGTCCTGCTCGAGGATGCCGCATATCACGTCCCTGACCGCTTCGTCATCGTCCACCAGGAGGATTGTCTTTTTCTTTCTCATGAATGAGGTGAAATGCGGAAAGAGCGATTCGGTCTGTTTGTGTGTGCGTTCGGTTCCATTTCTGCAGGTTTGAATTTACCACAGGGTAGAGGAGAAGGTAAAGGGAAGGCGGAGAGTAGAAACGTAAAAAGTAAAATGTAAAAAGTGAAAAACATATAACTAAGAAAAAAAGAGGAGATTGCTCCATCACTCCGTTCCTCACAATGACATCCATTCTTTGTCATTCCCGCGTAGGCGGGAATCCATGTTTCTTCTCAATTCTGCATATAGTCCATATGTTTATGAAAATATATTTTTTTAAGTCTTTCAGACGGAGCACCTTTCTTTTCCCACAAAAGAAAGGTGCCAAAGAAAGTGGCCCTGGAGATTTCCGGGCGGTGAATCACTGTACGGAAAGGGAGTGAATGGAACTCGCTGCTGCTCAGACAGCCATTCACTCTTTATCCTTTCCGTTTCGTTCATCACCTGAAATCTCCACATGGGAATTATTGAGAGAAAAGTGAGGAGCTAAGAGCGAAAGATAGATTGCTGCGTCGTCTGCCTCTGGCAGACTCCTCGCAATGACGAATCTGTTGAGACCTGACCCCATGTTGTCACTGGATTCTCCGATCAAGTCGGAGAATGACGAATTAAAAAAACGGAAGACAGGTTAGTAGGCGAATGACGCAGAAAAAAAGTGGGACAAAAATCGGATCAGAAAATATTCGTGAGCCTCTCGGTCGCCTTGCGGAGGCGGAGGGAAAGGATCCGTATAAAGCCTTTTAGGATTTTTATCCCGATGTACGGATGCTTTTGTATGAGATCGTCCAGAGAAGAATTCCTCAGAATCAGGAGCGTGGTCTCCTCTGCGGTCTCGACGGTAGCGGAGCGTTTGCTCTGGTCAAAGAGGGATAGTTCACCCACCATCGCCCCTTTGGTCAGCAGTGCCAGGATGATCTGGTTCCCCTTGAACTCGGTCTGTTTCTTTACCTCGAGTTTTCCGGAGAGGACGAAACAGATGAAATCGCCCTGTTCGTTTTCCTTGAAAATAAGGGTGTTCGCAGGATGCTGCACCAGTTCGAAAAAAGGCGCGGCAAGCGGCAGGTCCTCTTCTTCGAGAAAATAAAATACCTTGTCTTCCCTGAGTTCCCGCAGTATCTGTATAATCTTGTCTTCGGTCATTGCATCGCCTGTCTTTCCGTTTGCACTTTGTTCCGTACCCGCGCTCTTATGTGAAAGAACTCTTTACCGGGAGATGTGCCTATGTAAGTTTCTTCTTCTCCTCGACTAGCTTCTCTTTCATTTTCTTCATAAGGCTCGCGAAAGATTCGCTTGTGATTATTTTGTTGTACTGGCTTCTGTAAGTGCTGATGAAGCTAACCCCTTCAATGACTACATCATAGACCAGCCATGTTTTCTTTTTCATGATAAGCTTGTAGTCTATCGGGATCGAGACACTCGAGGTGACGATGGATGTCTTCACGAGGGCGTATTTTCCCTTGCCCTTTATTTGTTCCTTGTCGTACGTCACTTTTTCGTTCGTGTACCCTTCAATTTTACCGATATAGGAATATTCCAGCAGATCAGAGAAGACAGAGATGAAGTCTTCCTTTTCCTGTGCGGTCCGTTTGCCCCAGTGGGTTGCGAGGGTACGCCTTGCCATTTCCTCGAAGTCAAAGCGGTCCCTTATCAGTCCTCTGATTTTTGCCCGTCTCTTCTCCTTGTTCGCCGGCAGCGAGAGGTTCTTGTCCTTGAGCGTCTCAAGCACACCGTCGACGGTCACTTGTATTGCATTGGTTGCATTATCTGCAGACGCTGCAGAAGCCATAAAAAAAGTAAAAAGAAGGATGACTGCGATGCCATGGATGCATGAGATGCTCTTATTTTTCATCGTTTCCTCCCATATGGTGGTCTTTTAAAGCATGTGCCGGAAATGCCTGCTGCGTTGTACTAGCTATATTATATGAAATTGTAAAGTTTTATTCCTTTTCGAAGATGTATTTGCTCACCAGCTCCTCTATGTCGATCGTTGATTCTGTTTCGATGATCTCGTCGTTCGCCGCAAGGTAGTCTTCGGCCCCCCCGGGCTTGATCTTGATATACTTGTCACCGATGATGCCAGAGGTCCTGACCGAAGCAATTGAATCTTCCTGGATCTTCACGTCGGGGTTTATCAGGAGCTCTACAAATGCCTGGTAGTTGTCGAGATGAATGCTCGAGACTTTCCCGACCTTTACCCCTGCGATCTCGACCTCGGCTCCTTCTTTCAGTCCAGAAATATTCGCAAACGTGGCTGTCAAAGGATACTGTTTCGTGCCGAAGAGGTTTACATCCCCGAGCTTTACGGAAAGATACGCGAGGCAAAGGATCCCTGCGATCATGAATAATCCGACAAACGTTTCAGTGCTGATTTTATTCATCGTTATCCCTCCACTTCTTCGCTTTCATAAATTTGTCCCATTGTCTTTTTTACAAATTTTCTTATCGCCGGATTTTCAGAGGTCTGGAAGTCTTCCGGAGACAGGCTGTCCTGGATCAAGCCCTCAAAGAGCAGGGCCACATAGTCAGCGAGCTTGAATATCTTCGGCACGTCGTGGCTTACGATTACCGCGGTATATCCCAGCGCTGTCTGTGTCCTGAAGAAGACGCGGTACATTTCGTTGCTCAGCGCGATATCGAGGCCTGTGGTCGGTTCGTCAAAGAATACGATCTGCGGGTTCAGCACAAGGGCCCTTGCAAGGCCTACCCTCTTTCTCATCCCGCCGCTGAGCTGAGCCGGATACTTGTCGTTGCTCCCCGGGAGGTTGATCATGTCCAGCTTTTCGTTCACGATTTCACTGATCTTGCTCTCATTGTACTTTGTGCGCTCCCGCAGGGGCAGGGCAACATTGTCGAAGACTGTCATCGAATCGAAAAGGGCGGCATTCTGGAAAAGCACGCCGAAATGAGAGCGGATCTCCTTCAGTTCCTTTTTGCTTATCCTGTTGATATCCTTGCCGTACACAAGCACCTGCCCGCTGTCGGGTTGCATCAGCCCGAGGATATGTTTTGTGATGAGGCTTTTTCCCTGGCCGCTCTCGCCGACGATTACCGTGGTATTGCCTTCGTAAAGGGAGAGGTTGACCCCTTTCAGCACCTCCTGTGAGCCGAACTTTTTCTTGACGTCGATGAGCTGTATGATCGGTTGTGCGCTCATATCATCAATGAGGTGATTATGTAGTCAAAGACGAGCACAGACACGGATGTCATCACTACCGCATTGGTCGTGACCCTGCTGACACCCTCAGCCCCGAACCCGCCTTTTCTTTCGAGGTGTACGAAATAGCCCTTCGCGGCACAGATCCAGACTATCAGCAGCCCGAAACAGAGGGACTTTATGATCCCCATGTAGACGTCCTGGAATTCAACCTCCTTGTACATGCTTGCAAAATAGGCCCCCTCGTTTGATCCCATCAGGCCGACCCCGACCAGGTACCCTCCGAAGATGCCGACGACGTTGAAGACCGCGGTCAGCAGCGGCAAGGAGAGGATCGAGGCGATAAACTTGGGTGCGACTATGTACTTGTGGGGGTCGATCGCCATGCACTCAAGGGCGTCAAGCTGTTCAGAGTTGCGCATAATCCCGAGTTCCGCGCATATTGCCGAACCCGCCCTGCCGGTCACCATAAGGGCTGTCAGGACAGGGCCGAGCTCCCTGATGAGGCTAAGTGCAACCGCGGATCCAAGGAGCCCCTCGGCGCCGAATTTGCTGAGGGTGTTATGTCCCTGCAGACCGAGTACCATCCCCGTGAAGAGGCCGGTGAAGATGATCACGAAAATGGAGAGCGTCCCAATGTTGAATATCTGTTTCGTGATATGGGTGATTTTATAGTAAGGCGGCTTGAGAATGTTATAGAAGACAAGCACGAGAAATACCCCCATCCTGCCTGCCTGGTTGAGATAGTACAGGGCGATATCTCCAAATGTTTCAATGGCTTTGAGCAGTATCATTCAATGTATCCGGAAAAAATTACCTACTATTATACACGGAAAGAGAAAAATATCAGAAAAAAATATTCTGTCCGGAAGCCGGGGAGCAAAAGGGTGTTGAAAAGTCTTGCAGAGTCGGTAATAATGAATAATATGGAATTCTTGTGTGCAAAGGTGAAAACACGCGTTCATGCGGCGCTCTTCATTCTTGTGTGCATGTCCCTGATCATATACGGGTGTGCTACAAATCCGGTGACCGGCGAGCGGGAGCTGATGTTCCTTTCAGAGAGTCAGGAGATCGAGATGGGCAGGGCATTCTATCCGAATGCCCTCTGGGGTGACGTAGGGGGTGGCGGCGAGTTCCGCGACGCACAACTGCAGTCATATCTGAAAAACATAATCCTAAGGATTCACAGTGTATCCCACAGGCCGAACCTGCCGGTAGACTTTGCAGTGCAGAACAGTTCAATCCCGAACGCATGGGCAATCCCCGGCCATGTTGCGATCACGAGGGGGCTGCTCGCATCCCTTGAGAACGAGGCGGAGTTCGCGTTCGTCATGGGACATGAAATGGGGCATGTATCGGCACGGCACTCTGCACGTCAGATGACGTACAGCATGCTTCAGCAGATAGGGATCGGCGCAGCCGGGCTTGCGCTGAGCGGGACAGAGTACGCTGGGCTTGCCACGAATATCGGGGCTGTCGGAAGCAGTCTCCTGCTGCTGAAATACAGCAGGAGCGATGAACTTGAAGCAGACAGGCTTGGTATCCAGTATATGGCCCGGCTCGGGTACAACCCGGACAACGCGGTGAGTGCCCACAGGCGTCTTGAGCAGGTATCGCGTGAATATGCGGAATCGATCGGCAGGAATTCGCCTGAAGGCGGATTCTTTGAGGAACTGCTCTCCACTCATCCGCGGACTTCTGTCAGAATCGAGGAAATACAGCGGTTGAGAAAGGAAATACCGCCTGTGAAGTATTCCGGGGACGGGACCGGGCGCGAGAGATTCCTGAAGATGACGGATGGGCTGAGACAGGCCAATTCAGTCTATCGGAACTATTACGACAAGGCGGTGCTGATGATGAAGGAGGACGGGAAGGGCGATTCGGAATCCCTCATTGCGAAGGCGCTCAGCGAAGACCCTGATCAGGCGCCGTTCCATGCGCTGAGGGGGTTCATATTCCTGAAGGGAAAGGACTACCCAGGAGCAGAACGGAACTTCCATGCCGCGCTCGGGCGGGATGATCGCTACGAGCCGGCTTACAGGGGATTGGGAATCGTAATGTATTCCAAAGGAGAATATTCACAAAGCACCGAATACCTGAAAAAGGCGCTCTCGATCTATCCGAACGACGTGATCGCGCACTACTTCCTAGGAATGGGCGGATACCGTACACAACAGTACCGGAGCGCAATTCCTCATCTCCTCCTTTTTTCGGAAGTCCAGCCGGAGCATCCGGAAATACACGGGATTCTCGGCCAATGCTACGAATCTGTGAGGGATATCTCCTCGGCTTACAGCCACTACGTCATGCAGGTGCGCGTAAATCCGGGGAATGAGATGGGAAGGTATGCTTCGTCAAGGATTTCGGTGCTGAAACCGATGATTAAGAAGTAGGGTCTCTTTTATACAGCTGCGTAACCTCACCTGACAGTGTTCTCGCCTGCCCGACGATATTTTCCCGTCATTCCCGCGTAGGCGGGAATCCATTTTTAACGAAAGTGGATCCTCCGGTCAAGCCGTGACAACATGGGGTCAGGTCTCAACATTTGACATTCATATCCATAACTACTCCCTTATTCACAATCGAATGTCAAATGTTGAGACACCGACCCCTACAGAGCTGGAAACTTGCTTTACACGCAATGACGAATACCCGTTGTCATTGCGAGGAGTTTATCCGCCTGAAGTGCACAAACAATGAGAGACATACGAAAATAAGGCTGAGATGTGGAAATTTGCAGAAAATGCTCAAGTACAGTGATTATGCGGGAGAAAAAAATTTACAGGAGAAAGTTCGTCCCCTCATAGGGAAATAGGCTATGAGGGGACGATTCCGGCTTATTACCCAAGTTGCTTTTTTATAGATTTGGCGGTCTTTGCAACTTTCTTCTTTGCAGTTTTTATCTTTTTTGCGACTGTTTTCTTGACTGATTTGGCGGTTTTCGCCATCTTTTTCTCAACCTTCTTCTTTGTGGACTTTGCCTTTTTTTCAACCTGTTTCTTTGTTGCCTTTGCTGCCTTGGTGACCTTCTTCTTTGCTGTTTTTACGCTCTTTTCAAGCTTTTTTACGGCCATTTCCTCCTCCTTTTTTGCGAGATTACATTCCCGAATAACTGCAAAATCGTACCAAACAGCACGTATATTGTCAACATACGACACTGTTTTTTTTTATCTGCTATGGCTATAATATAAACAGTAAAGACGTGAGCTTGTATTGTAATAAATATATTATTTATTTAAAATAGTAAATAAATAGAAAAACTAAAATAAAAATTCCCGGAAGGAGGCAGGTCATGAAACGAATCACATGTGCCCTCATCATAATGCTTGGAATACTGATGGTATGGGCTCCCCAAAGCCAGGCAGACGGTACCTTCAAATTCAAGGAGACATACAAGCAGAAAGTGGTATGGGACACCTGGTTTGACTGGTGGACGACGATGGACTTTGGACAGATCAAGATCAATGCGAAAGTACCGATTACAGAGGCTGACATAAGCCAATTTGACAAGAAGACTGTTGTATGGATCACTGTCGGGGACGACGAATACGGGACACGCTTCTCCTTTTATTCAGACCTTGGAGAAGGAGGCTACGGGGCAGGCGGCAACAGCGCCTACTACAGCTTTTCCGAGGTGGACTGGGAGGGCAGGAGGCATGAGTATCTCTGGATAACCCTCAAATGGAACAAGAAGTGGCTGAAGGTGAAGATCGCGGGCATCACGGAGCCTTACGGTTTTTTGAGCTCGATTCTCGCGTATGACTACTACTGGGAGGACTATGTCGGGGGCATCTCAAAGGACCTCTGGGCAAACATCACGATCGGGGATACATCACAGGATTTTTACATGAACTGCACGGGGATCTCCAAAATGAAAACAAAGAAGAAGTCATGGGACGAATTTGACGTGTATAATGTCAAGGTGAGCGGCACCGGGTATTAATTTCCCCGGTTTTTCCGGGAAGGTGTGTGTAGTATCAAGACAGATCAGGGCGGGAGACAGGGTCTCCCGCCTTTTTATTTTGCCTAATACATGGATTTGCAACATGCAGATGCTATGAAGCATATTTCTCGAAACGTTAGCCCAAGTTGTTATTCACATTATTTTAGTAGTGGCAGGATATAGTATGTTCGCTCATTCTCGGTCTTCGACCTCCGAGGGATTTTGCCTCTTTAGTTATGATGTATTATGTGAATGTCTACCGGCAAAATAAATCCGCTTACACCCTCTATCGTGCCAGGACGAGGGAAATTTATGAGCAAATGGGTTTCTGCCACTACACGTCATTCCCGCAAAGGCGGGAATCCATTTTTAGTGAACAGTGACTGCCCAGAAGAAGAACTCTATAGGAGGGGAGTGCGCATAACGACGAGATTGCCACGCCTGCCCGTGTCAGGCTTGCGATGATGGAAGGGTAATGACAGACATATAACGAAGGTTGCTCTGTGACCAACCACAGGGCATAGTTAACTTCATTGGAGAAGGCGAATATCACGCAGAAAATCTTGCGGAGGATGGCCCGTGAACACAAGACGGTCAAGGCCATGATCCGTCTTTTTTGTACTGGCAATCATGGCACACACGACGGGCTCTGTCCTTCATGCAGAGAACTGCGCGAATACGCCACCGCACGTCTTGATAAATGCCCCTTTAGGGAAAAGAAGACTACATGCGCAAAGTGCAGAGTACATTGCTATAAGCCCCTTATGAGAGAGAGAATAAGGCAGGTCATGAGGTATGCGGGACCGCGGATGAGCTACAGGCATCCCCTGCTCGCGTTCTTCCACTTTGTTGACGGGATGAAAAAGGGCACCGGCATACAGAGCCGATGAGGAAAGACATGTGTATGAATGGTCAGGTAATCTCTTTGTCCGTGCTGAAAGAACTGCTCGGGAGCTCTGCCCCGAAGCGAGGGGAACTCAGGCAGGCATACCGCGAACTCCCGGAGGCCGAATGCATGAGGAACGCACGGTGCTGTACCCTTCTGCCGGACACGACCCTGCTGGAGGCGCTTGTCGCCGTGCACAGGCTTATGGATATGCCGTCCGCATTAAGGCATGACATTGTTCAGGGGATTGTCCGCTATTTTTTCCTGAACCCGGCAGAGATAATGACATGCCCGTTCCTGGTAAACCGTGACTGCATGATTTACGAGGACAGGTTTTTTGGCTGCCGGGCATACGGTCTCTGGTCGAAGGCCTTTTACTATCAGCTCTCTGAGAGGACCAGGGAAGCGAAAAGATATGTCCGTGACCAGTGGAAGCGTCTCGGCGTAATTCTTCCCCAGGAGGTGACCGGGCATGAGGTTCCCTACTGTGAACATGTGAAGATATCGGGGAACGGGTCATGCAAGGATGAAATGCTTCTCAGTCTCTCAGTAAATATTGAGCAATGGTCTGGCAACTTCCCCCCGTGGGATCAACTCTATCCGGGAATGTACTTTTCTGACCTGAGCTTTCTCGTCACCGCGCTTGTATTCGGCGTGCATGAGGCAGTGAATCTGAAATTCCGGATTGTAAGCGATCTGGTGAAAACAGGCACCCGCGACAAACTGAATGTATCACTTGAACAGGTTCCCGATATATTTTCAGCGCTCTGCTGACCTGCGCATGTCGAGATTGCATCGCATGTGCGAATAGGATATTATTTGATTCAGGACGGCATCGGAGGACATATGAAAGGAAGAGAAAAGGGGATGTTTCACATTGCGGAAACACGTGACATCGTTGATGGACGTATCACCGATGTATATTTTGACAGGACACTGAAAATTCTTCGGGCGAAAGGGATAAACCCCCGTGTGAAGGCCGAGTTCATCGCAAAGAAAATGCCCAATGACTGGCCATGGGCCCTTTTTACAGGCCTTGAAGAGGCCCTCCAGCTCATGCGGAAGCTCCCGGTCAGGGTCAGGGCCATGAGAGAGGGAACGGTCTTCTTCCCCGGTGAGCCGGTCATGGAGATAGAGGGAAGCTACCAGGATTTCTGTATTTACGAGACGGCGATTCTGGGGTTCATATGTCAGGCATCAGGCATTGCAACCAAGGCTGCACGTTTTAAAATGCGCGCGGGGACCCGGCCCGTGATAAGTTTCGGTGCCAGGAGGATGCACCCTGTCATCGCTCCGATGATTGAAAGGAATGCATACATCGGGGGATGCGACGGGGTCTCGGTAATCAAGTCGGCAGAGATGATCGGCGAGGACCCGATGGGAACCGTGCCGCACGCGCTGATTCTCTGCATGGGGTCGACTGTGGAGGCGATGAAGGCGTATGATGAGGTGCTTTCCTCCAGGCTGAAAAGGGTGGCATTGATAGACACGTTTCTCGATGAAAAATTTGAGGTTTTGAACGTTGCCAAAGCCCTTGGAAAGAAACTTTTTGCGGTCAGGTTTGACACTCCCTCATCAAGAAGGGGTGATTTCCCCCGTATCCTCGAGGAATGCAGGTGGGAACTGAAAGTGAGGGGGTATCATCATATAAAATTTTATGTGAGCGGAGGGATCAGGGAGGAAGACGTCCCTGTACTGAACCCTTTTGTTGACGGCTATGGGATCGGCACCTCCATCAGCAATGCCCCTGTCATTGACTATTCAATGGATATTATGGAGGTCGAGGGGAAGCCGCTCGCCAAGAGGGGTAAGTGGTCGGGCAGCAAAAGGGTGTTGAGATGCCCGAAGTGCAGGAGCGGGAAAATCGTTCCAAACAGCAGGTCCAGGCATATGTGTTCGTGCGGGAAGGCTTTCCGGGACATTCTGGTCCCGGTGCTCGACAACGG
>CAVQRT010000029.1:0-16573 GCA_963715195.1 Thermodesulfovibrionales bacterium
ATTGAGAAGTGTCGATGGTGTTCAGTTGATGAAGACATCCTCAATATTTGAAAAATCTCAAGACTATTGAATATTAGGTGTTAGGAAGAAAAAGGCTATGCGTCCTTCTGGGCAAAAGGCGCACAGCATTCCAAACAGGCTCCGAAAGCAAAGCTCCTTCCTGAATGCAGCAAAATTGTTGTTTTATAAGAAGCGGCAGAGTGCTATTGTTAATCAACAATAGCAAGGCATCCCGCTCTTGAGCCCTTTCATCATATGAAATGCGAAATATCTTCAGAGTATCCACAGCGAGCAGCAGCACCATGAATAAAGAATTTCTTGCCCATGACTCCCGGTAGTCTGACACTGCAACTGGTATAATGAGTGGGAACGACCCATTAGCATATGTGCTGGTTTGCCGTGAAACACTTATTTATTCAGAGACAAATGAACAAGATATTGTGGTGGATTGCCGTTCTGGTATTGATTACCCAGGCTAATGCCCAGATTACTACTTCACCGCTGTTTATCATCGAGCAGACAAGATGCAAATGTCGTGCATTACGTCGCCCAGCTAACCGCTGATGGCAAGCTTGACCCCAATGAGCCGGTGACTGCATACTGGGTAATGCTCGCCGAAGACGGTCGCCGCAAAAAACTAAACTGGATCGAGAAGAGAAAAGCCTATGGGTTTACCATTAAGCATGGAGTGTCGGCAAGTAGCTATATAATGACCCTGGTGGCATACCCCGAACTTCAGATTACGGTCAAGCAGGAGAACGATTCCGTTCTTGCCGAGACGGTTATCAATGGTAGGCCTGCTGTCTTGGGAAAGATGTTTATCAACGCATCCGAAGGGCTATTTGGACCCACAGTCCTATCCATTGAAGTATATGGTAAAGATCTACAGACAGGGGAGATGCTCCGCGAAAAGTTGGTGCCAGGAATAATCATCTTCGTACCGTCGTCTTTCGTTAGATTCCCTTTAAAGGTCACACAGATCAAGAAGTGTGAATGGTGCGCAGTTGATGAAGAAGTGAAAAATCTGTGAAAGCAATCTTGGGTGTCTCTTCCCATTAGTACTGATCATGGCAAGTAAAAGTTATGGAATTGTGAATGTCTCATCCCGATAATATTAAGTAGTAATAATTGCTATCTTCGTTTGCAGTTGAGCGTCTTTATAGGACTCCGAGTATCCAACCCTCGATGCCGGCAACAGTCTTTTCCGGTGGTGTGAGCGGCGGATTAAAAAACATCTGCAGTGAGTTATCAAGGTCCGCGCGACGGAGCCAAGCAGACACGCTATAAGCCGCCTGTTGGTCGCTGTTCCTATCATCTATTAGGAAGCGACGCATCCAAAGAGATGGATAAACTTCTACTATAAGAGACTTTGAAGGCGATATCGTCCAACCATCAAATGGCCAAAAATGCACGAGTTCTCTGGTGTGCATACGCAAATATCGTAGCCACGGTAGACCCGCGTGCGTCGATTTTGCGACAGAACCTTGGACATCAAATTTAAAGACAGATTTCGCGGTAGCCGTCCATTCCTCTGTCAATCGGAGCCACGATGGATGTCCCGTTCTCATAGCACCTTGACCATGAAGACCTTCACGTATGAAATCAACGTACATATGATCTTTGTCAGTTGGCCAGTGTTGCTGAAAATCATCGAGAAACTTTTCCCAGTCAGGCTGTAGAAGATGGGATTCAAAGTAACGCAGCGGAAATGAAAATCCGTGGTCAATTCCAACAATGGTCAGCCGACCTTTAGATAGTTCATCTCGAAGCCATTCAGCTATTCCACGTCGTGTCCAATATCGCCTCGGGCTGGGTGGAGGGTAAACTTCCTGTGGCTGGCTCTCTTTGTTCGCCCTATAAACTCTCAATCCACTTAGGCTCGATGTCGGGGTTTCAGCACCTGAGTAATCGATACCTATGTATTGTTCAAATAGTGCCATAGAAATTAACAGAGCCTCATGTTTTGCTGATCATCTAGTGGCCGATACAACATCCGATATAGGGAGATAAATAAAGACAGCTATGGTTTCAAGCTGTCTTCCGCTTTGCGGTTTCCTTTTCGAGGACATCGACTATATACTTATTAAGCGTGACTCCTCTCTTCGTTGCCTCCAAGGCAATGTGCTGGTGCAGTCTGGAACCAACCCTAATATTAAAGGATCCCTTGAATGGTTGCTCAGGTTCTTTCCCTGTTTCCTTACAGGTCTGAAGGTAGTCGTCAACAGCTTCCTCGAAGGATTTACGCAGTGAGGTAACATCAGTGCCTTCATAGCTGACAAGGGCGCGGATGAACTCGACCTTCCCGTAAAATACTTTGTCCTCATCGCTGTAATGAACTGATCCGTAATAATTCTTGTATTTCATCATGTCTTTCATATCAATCCCTCTGCTCTTAAGGTTTCCTCGACTTGCTCCAACTGGTACTTTTTCAATACCGGTGTTGGATGCGGTTTGTGCAAAATAATGGGCGGCAGGGTTTCATGCATGAACTTAACCCTTGATCCCCCGGTCTTTCCAGCTTTTGCCAATTTGTATCCAAATCCGTTTAACAGGTTGACAAGTTCCTGCCAGGTGAAGTCACTGGGCCTTGACAGGATACGATCGATACTCTTTTTACGTCTACTCAGGGAATCCTCCTTCACAGACTTCCCAATAACTCATGAGCCTAGTGTATCAGGAATGAACAACAAAAGCAACTATACTTAGTTGCAAACTCGCCTAGACAGTACAGTCGGCTTGGATCGTTGTTCCGCTTTTTGATTTCTCTTAAAAGGGCAAAATATGCAAATATTACGTTGAAGCGTTATTACTGAGAACGTGACTAAATCGTGACAGAATATATCCAAAAATATCGAAACATATATAACAATATCTAAATAAGTAGAAACTGTAACTGCTTGGCGGTTAAGGCTTTTTCTGCTATTTTCAAGCACTTATGAATTCCCGTCAACAAAATTCCTAAACCTGGTGTCGCAGGTTCGATTCCTGCAGGGGGTACCATTTCCCTTATTTTTCAAGTACTTTTTGTCAGTCTTCTGGTGACTGATTGCGACTGATTCTAAAGGTAGGTATTTCTAAACACCTTGATTTTAATGAATAATTGCAGAATCGACACCAGGTTAAATGGTTCTGGTGTCGATTTCTTCCTCAGGGTGGTCATCAGTATAGATCCTATTGAAGAATCTGGCAAGAAGTAGGAGAAGAATTTTTGTTTAGTTTGTTTTAAAACAGAGGTCCCTGTGAGTTCTTATGACAACAGGCGCTATCCGCCTCGGCGGATTCGTTGGGGAGAGCCCAAAAACTTTTCCTGTACATACGCTTGACATGAATTGCATTTTTTGAATTAAATGCTGATAATCTAATGCAGGAGAAAAGGGACAGAATGCCTCATGACGACATATTAGACAGGCATCAGGATGTTAAGAAACCGGCATATCATTATGAAATCCTCATAAAGAGTCCAGGATTTGAACTGTGCAAAAAGAAAGTTCTGCTTTTTTTTGAAAAATATCGGCTTGTCCGTTTCAGTGTCATTTCAGTACATGAAAGTGCATCTCTTTCTGCTATGCATCCGGCATTTCACGGAAGACTCAGGGAAGCAATCCTTGCAAACCGCAGAATATTAGATGACCTTATCAGAGAGTTGCAGGAAGAAAAGGTAACGACTCTGAACGACCTGAATTTGCTCCCTCAGGGGTACAAAACCAAACTGCTCCACGTCATCACCCATTTTCTCGACGGCTTCTTCGGTATTGACACGTACTTCTATAATCTCATCGAAGATTCGCACTGGGTTTCAGAGAAAATGCAGAGCGCAATAGGGGAAGCGCCTGCTGATTATTGGCTTCTGTCCCTTGATGCCCGCATTTGATATTGCTTTTCAACCGTCCGCTATGGTATTTTTATAGTCTAATTTAGACAGGAGGTTCGAATTGCCAGCAAAAGCGAGACCGAAGAAAAACCTTTCAGCCATGAAGAGGGCAAGACAGAGCGTCAAAAGAAGCCTTCGAAACAGGAGTGTTTTGAGCAATTTGAAAACTATCACAAAGAAGGTTGAGACAGCGATCACTGCAGGGGCCCGGGAAGATGCAGAAAAAGCCCTCTTGCAGGCAATAAAAGCGTTGGACATGGCTGTGTCAAAGGGTGTGATCCACAAGAATACTGCCTCAAGGAAGATATCCCGGCTTACCCGAAAGGTGAATGCAGTCTCTGGAGCCGCAGCAGCTTAACAAGAAGGTATTCCACCGGAAAATTCCTTCCCGAGCTTTTCATTTCGATATCTGCCTGATGAAGAAGTCCGAATATATTCAGGAGATATGCTTTTTCCTGCTGGCTCATCTTTTCACTGAAAAAACGCGCATATTGCCAGTTCAGGGCACCAATCAGGCCATAATCGTCTGAAGTCTCTTTCAGGGATTTATATATCCGGAATACCCTGTCGGAGTCCTGCTCCCTCAGCGCATTGACCAGGTCAAAAATACCGTACTGCCTTCCCCCGGCAACAATATCCGAGATGTCATCAATATCGATCTTCTTCTGACCGGCAAAGGAGATTTTTTCGATCTCGGCCGACAGAAGTCCGGGGTCATATCCCACAAGACTGATAATATATTCAACAGCATCATCAGAAATATCGATGCCCTTTGCTTTAATGTTCTGCTTTATCCACTGTGGAATTTCCGAGTCCCTCATATCGATGGATACGGGCTTGAAGGCCTTGAATTTTTCCTTCGCTACTTTGCTCAGGACGCCAACATGGAAAATTACGAGGACTGAATCCTGCGGCGGTTTTGCAGCATATATTGCGAGCTTTTCAAGATCGTCTTTCAGAAATTTCTGAAGGTTTCCAGTCATGATTGTGAACCGTTTGCCGCCGAAGAAGGAGGCGGTGTTTGCTACCTCGAGAACCCGTTCGAGCGTAGTATTTTCCTCTCCCTGCGTCAAGAGATCAAATATGTGGAGATTGAAGTCTCTTTCGGCAACGGGAACCAATGTTCTGACTGCTCCAAGGGCCTCCCGGCAGAGAAACGGGTCTGACACGGAAAAGAGATAGACAGGAGATGGAAGTCCCTTCCGTACCTCGTTCAAAAAAGACTGGAGACTCATCGGTACATGAGTGCTGCAACAATCTGTTGTGCTATGTCGCGGATTGCCCTTTCGGAGGCAAGTTCCTTGAATGCGAGAAGTGTCGTTAACTGTCCTGATCCGGAAAAAGAGATGATAAAAGGGGAGCCGATATCCTTGAGCTCTCTGACATACCCTGAGGGGCCTGAAACCAGGAAATCACCCTTCATGACTATTTCATATTCAGTAGCTATATCTGACGTTTCAGACAGTATCCGTAATTCAAAAAGATTGATCTTTCCCCGCAGGTGATAATCGGCCCCGGGATGAACCGCAAAGCCCTGCCTGAGAAGTTCATCGGTTAATGCCAGCGAGAGCTTATCCTGGAGTTTCGGCTCATCGGTTCTGTTTTCTATGCGATCTATCTGTATGGCTTGAAATGGGAACGATTTCTTGCTGTGGATGGCATATCCACAAGAAAAGACAGTAGATAGTAGACAGTAGATAATAGACAGGATAATTATATTTTGAGTTTTGGATTTTGATTTCCGGGTTTTCATTAATTGCCAATGACTATATTAACCAGTTTTCCCTTAACGACGAGGACTTTCCGTATCTCTTTTTCACCGATTATTTCCTGAACCCTCCGGTCCGCGAGAGCGATCTTCTTTATATCATCATCCGGCATGCCGACTGATATCATAATTTTTGACCTGAGCTTCCCGTTCACCTGAATTACGAGTTCTATCTCCTCTTCCGTGGCAGCTTCTTCATCCCATGCGGGCCATGGCTGCTCAGAAATGCTCGGCCAGTTTCCAATAGCCTCCCACAGCTCCTCGGCGATATGGGGAGAAAACGGTGAAAGCAGCAAAAGGAGCTGCTGCACTGCAAACCTCAATACCGACTGATCCTCTTCTGATGACGGATCAAAGGAAGCAATTTCATTCATCAGCTCCATCATTCCCGCTATCGCAGTATTGAAATGATACTCACGTTCGATGTCGGTTGTTACCTTTTTTATAGTCTGATGAGTTTTTTTGTACAGTGCCGATGCTGAAGGTTGCAGGTTGGAAATATCCTGGATTTTTGATTTAGCATTCTGGATTTTCGAATGGTTTTTGCGGACGACGCCCCAGAGTCTGTTCAAAAAACGGTATGCGCCGTCAACGCCTTTGTCGGCCCATTCGAGATCTTTTTCCGGCGGAGCGGCAAAAAGGGTAAACAACCGGGATGTATCAGCTCCGTACCGATGTATCAGATAATTCGGATCAACAACATTCCCTTTGGATTTCGACATTTTTGCGCCATCTTTGATGACCATGCCCTGCGTCAGGAGGTTCTGAAACGGCTCGCTGATGTGAATGAGCCCCAAGTCACGGATCACCCGGGTAAAAAATCGGGAATAGAGCAGATGAAGCACAGCATGCTCGACACCCCCGATATACTGGTCAACAGGCATCCAGTGCTGTACCTCCGAGTCCTGACCCGTCATTTCGGATATGATGTCGATATCTCCCTGCGCAAGACAGTAACGGATAAAGTACCAGGATGAATCAACAAAGGTATCCATGGTATCAGTCTCTCGCCGGGCTCTCCCCCCGCATTTCGGGCACGCCGCGTTCAAAAAAGCTGCCGACTCAATGAGCGGTGAACTGCCTTTCCCGGTAATCGTTGCGTCTTCAGGCAGTACCACCGGCAGGTCTTTCTCCGGTACAGGAACAGTACCGCAGGTGTCGCAATATATGACCGGTATAGGAGTGCCCCAGTACCTTTGGCGGGAAATGCCCCAGTCCCTGAGCTTAAAATTTACGACTGCTTTCCCAAGCCCTTCTGCTTCAATGAACCGAATGATTTCTCGTTTTGCTCCGCCGCTGTTCATGCCGGTGAACATGCCTGAATCGACAAGGACGCCTTCATCTTCATAGGCCTCTTGAAGTTCCGAAAAGACATCTTCCCCCACCTTTCCCGATTGGGAGGAAGGGGCAGGAATGATAACCACTTTTACGGGCAATCCGTATTTTTTTGCGAACTCAAAGTCGCGCTGATCATGGGCCGGAACAGACATGATGGCTCCGGTCCCGTATTCCATCAGAACAAAGTTTGCAATATAGACAGGGATTCTCTTACCATTCAGCGGGTTGACGCAGTAATGGCCGGTGAATAATCCTATTTTTTCTGTGTCTTTCCCGTATTTGGCTTTTAAGGTTTCTACTGCCTCGGAATCGACGGTTAGCTGCTCGACGACCGGATGTTCAGGAGCGACACACATAAAGGTAACGCCAAAAAGGGTGTCAGGCCGTGTCGTAAAAATTCTTAGTTTCTCGCTTATCCCCTCGAGGGGAAATTCCACTTCAACGCCTTCTCCTTTCCCGATCCAGTTTTTCTGCATCAGGACCACTCTTTCAGGCCACCCCCGGAGTTCGTCGCACCCCTGCAACAATTCTTCCGCATAATGCGTAATTTTAAAAAACCACTGCTCCAGTTTTTTCTGGATAACGATACTGTCACAACGCCAGCATTTTTCGTCGATAACCTGCTCATTGGCGAGCACGGTAGCACAGGAAGAACACCAGTTCACATAAGAATATTTCCTGTAGGCAAGACCTTTCTCGAGCATCTTCAGGAAAAACCATTGATTCCAACGGTAGTATTCCGGCCGGCAGGTGGTGACTTCTCTTCCCCAGTCATAGCTGAGCCCCATCCGGTCGAGCTGTTTCTTCATATTCTCTATGTTCCGGCAGGTCCATGCGGAAGGATGCACGCCGTGTTTGATTGCAGCATTCTCAGCCGGCAACCCAAAGGCATCCCACCCCATCGGATGGAGGACAGTATATCCGCACATTCTTTTATAGCGCGCAATCACATCCCCTATGGCATAATTTCTGACATGACCCATGTGGATTTCTCCTGATGGATACGGGAACATTTCGAGGCAGTAGTACTTCTTCCGGGACGGGGATCTCTCCGTCTTATAAAGCTCCCTTTCCGACCAGTATTCCTGCCACTTTGATTCAACCGTTTGGGGATTGTATTTCTCTTCCAAAAACAGATTCCTCCTCTGATCACTCGAGCGGTATTATATCAAAAAGGGCACTGCAAAAAATGGGGAGATACGGTTACGCGGAAAGGTTCAACTGATAGGTGCTCCATTTTTGACAGGCAGCACACCTCCCCGACCATTCCGGTGAGGTATGCTGGCAATGACTGCAACGGTAAGACAGACTGAACGCACAGGCATTTGACTCCAAAGCCTTTTTGTACTCATGCACAGCCTTGTCAATCTGATTTCGCTTAATATAGAGATTGCCGAGCAGTTGATGCATCTCCGGATACACAGCACTGCCGGTGTCGATCGAGGTCATTATTTCGAATGCGTCGTCGATCATTTCGAGCCGATAATACAGTCTCCCGAGGAAAAACTTGATAACCGGGTCCTGAGGGTTCTTTAATATATTATTTTTGTAGATTCTGATGAGTCTGAGCGGTTCACCGACACTGATCAGCAGGTCCTCAAGTCGCAGGAGAACGATCATGGATGCAGTCTGCTCATGATTCTTTTCGAGAAGGTTGATCGCCTCCTCGTTCTCTCCTTCCCTCAGCAGGACCTCTGCAAGCCCCAGGGTCGCTGGAATAAAATCTTTTTCGAGCCTGAGGACTGTCCTGAATGCCTTTTTTGCCTTTTCAAGGGTGCCGCTTTCGAGACTGTGCCTGCCGTACTCATATTTATACCCGACGAGATTCAGCCGCTCCCGGTTTTTATCCTTCTCGGTATGCTCATTCTTGAGAATGGTTTTCTGGATAAAGACAAGATCATCCCATTTTTCGAGACGTTCGAGAATATCTCTTTTTTTGTACAGGGCCGACAGGTTTTTATCGTCAATTTCGAGGATTTCCTCGATATATTTCAGGGCATTGGGCCATCGCCCCATCTTCTCCATGAGTCTCTCAACGGAAAAGAGCACCTCGATATTTCTTGGATTGAGATCCCGCGCCCGCTCATAATTTTCGCGCGCCGTTTGAAAATCATCCTCAGAAAGCGCTATGTCCCCGAGTTGAAGCAGTGCGTTCAGATGCTCGGGGTCTTCACCCAACACTGCCTGAAAAAGTTCTTTGGCTTCAGGAATGTTGCGATGTGCAAACAGATGATTGAGGCCCTTCGCGTATAATTCCTGGATTTTTGCACCACGTTTCTGTTTTTTCTGGTACTGCAGATTACTGACGTATCGTTTAGTATCCCTCACGATAAAGACAAAAAGCATGGTAAGCGCACCGATTGCGATCGAGAGGAGAATGAGGGCTATGGTTGGTGTTTCATATGCGGTGCCGAACGGGATGGCAACGGTAGTGGATTGTTGATTATGGATAGCAAAAAGCGCAAGTATTGCCAGGAAGATGACGAAGATAAAAACCATCAGTTTACTCATACGCGGTTTCGTTAATCGATCTGTATTCTCTTAGCATCGATCCACAGCTTTTCTAATTCGTAGAATGCCCGTGTCTCCTCTTCAAAGATATGCACAATGATATCTCCGTAATCCATAAGTACCCAATGGCAATACCGCAGTCCTTCGACTCTGAGGAGTCCGGCGCCTTGGGCTTTCAGTTTATCTTCGATATATTCTTCGATTGCTTTTATCTGGGGGGTGCTCTCACCTGAACAGATTATGAAAAAATCAGCGATGGTAGTTATTCCCTGTAAATCGAGGATAACGACATCTTTTGCTTTCTTATCGAGTGCTGCCCTTGCCGCGACAAAGGCCTTATCTTTGCTTTCTAAAGGTAATCCCTCCCTTCAATAAAAAAATAAAATGAATAGGTAAAAGTGAAAAGCGAACAATTAAAAGCAAAAAAAACACCAAACATGACAATGATTCAGTCTTAACTTTTAACTCTTCTATGTGTAAAGCTTATGAGTAATTATATAGGATTGCACCTTGGGTGGCAACAGATATTTTATACTTTTCCCCTGCCTGAGAGAGAGGCGTATTTGGGTTGAGGATATACCTACAGGAGTTTGCCTGAGAAGAACGGCATACCGCTCCGACTTCAATCTGATGACATTGGTTGTATTCCTGGCAAGGTCGACATCTCTCAAAAGCCTGATGCCCGTTTTCAGATAGGGAGATCCCCGCATCATGCTGAACAAGAACCCCGGCCTGGAAAGGACAACGAAATCGGTCATTGAAACAAGTTGTTCCGGTCTCCACCAATGAGGGATGTCGAGAAATGCGTCGATACCGAGGATGAAGAAGAATCTTGTCCCCGGATGGATGTCACGTAAAGCTTCGAGGGTCTTTACCGTATATGCTTTACCGCGTTTCCTGCATTCTATGTCGGACAGCTCAAAAAAAGGATTTCCCAGCAGTGCTATCCTGAGCATCTCATACCTGTGTTTTGCCGGGACGATCTCCCTTGTCTTAAGAGGTGGTTTGCCTGAAGGTATGAAAAGGATCTTGTCAAGGCCGAGTTTTTCACGCACCTCTTCTGCAGCCCGCAGGTGGCCAAAATGTACCGGATTGAATGTCCCCCCAAAAAATCCAACGTTCATCGGATACTTCCTCTATATAGATTATTATTCCCTCAGTTGCCCATTCCCTAGCACAATAAACTTTGTGCAGGTTAATTCTTCGAGTCCCATCGGCCCCCGTGCATGGATTTTGTCAGTAGAAATCCCGATCTCGGCGCCGAGTCCGAACTGAAACCCGTCGTTCAGTCGTGTTGAAGCATTAACAAAAACTGCTGATGAATCAACCTCACGCAAAAATCTCATTGCACGCTCGTGGTTCATCGTCACGATGGAATCGGAATGTGCTGACCCGTATCTGGCGATGTGTTCTGTTGCCTCATCCATGTCACCAACAACCTTCACATTGAGGATCAGATCAAGATATTCGCGGTAAAAATCTTCCTCCTTCACTTCCGGTATGTTCGGATAGATTGCAATCGTCTTCCGACAACCCCGCACTTCGACTCCTGCAGTCTCGAACCTTTTCAGCATGACCGGGAGGAATCCATCAGCAATAACCTCATCGACAAGCATTGTCTCCATCGCATTACACGTCCCCGGCCGCTGGACTTTTGCGTTGAAACATATTTCTTCCGCCATGATGAGATCAGCATCCTTATCCACAAAAACATGGCATACTCCCTTGTAATGCTTGAGAACCGGGATCCTTGAATTTTCTGTTACGGCTCTTATTAACGCCTCCCCGCCTCTCGGTATGATCAGATCAACGGTCCCCTCGAGCTTCAGCATCTCCATGATTGCCTCTCTGTCAGGAATGTCAATAAAGCTTATAGCACCGCGGTGAAGACCCTGTTTTTTTAACGCATCCCTCAGAACCTTTACTATGGCCTTATTTGAATGAAGGGCCTCAGATCCGCCCCTAAGGATGACCGCATTGCCTGCTTTCAGACAGAGTCCTGCGGCATCTGCCGTGACATTCGGGCGCGATTCATAGATAATTCCGATAACCCCGATTGGAACCCTCATCTTGCCGACATTCATTCCATTTGGCCTCTGCCACATTCCGGTAATTTCACCGACGGGATCGGGCAGAGCCGCGACCTCTGCAAGCCCTTTTGCCATCTCATCAATCCGTTTTTCGTTTAATGTCAGCCGGTCTATGAGCGCTTTTGAAAGCCCTTTTCCTCTGGCGAACTGCACATCTTTTTTATTTGCGCTCATCAGTTCCTTTGCTTTTTTCTTCAGGGAGTCTGCCATTGTCATAAGAGCAGCATTCTTTTGACCGGATAGTGCCCGCGCAAGTCCCCGTGCACCCTCTTTCGCCTCCATTGCGATATCCATCACATACTGTTTTATGTCCATAATTGCCTCCTCAGATGATATGCTACAGATTATACCTGAAACCGGATCACTTTGAGAAAATCCACAGATTGACTTACCATTACCCTGCTTTTAAAATGTCATATGCCGCAGATCAGGATTCTCCCCGCTGATTTACGAAACAAAATTGCTGCCGGAGAGGTAATCGAAAGACCTGCATCTGTTGTGAAAGAGCTGATCGAAAATTCTCTTGATGCAGCAAGTACGGATATCCGTATTGAAGTCCTTTACGGGGGGAAGCGTCTCATAAAAGTATCGGACAACGGCACCGGCATGGATAAAGACGATGCACTCCTCTGTTTTCAGAGCCACGCCACAAGCAAACTAGCGAATGAAGATGATCTGTTCTCTATCAGGTCACTTGGCTTCAGGGGTGAGGCCCTTTCTTCGATCGCATCAGTTTCGAAAGTCACCCTTGTTACCGCACCGCAGGGGAATCCCCTTGGTGTATCTGTAGAACTCTCCGGCGGTATTGTAAGGGAAGTCAGGGATTCCCCTGCTCTCGGAACGACAATTGAGGTTAAGGACCTCTTCTTTAATACTCCGGCACGGAAGAAATTTCTGAAGTCGACAAGCACGGAGCTGTACCATATCATCGACATAGTTACCAAAGAGTCCTTATCCCACTGGGATACCGCCTTCAGCCTTTTGATTGACCATAAAGAGACTCTCGATGCCGCGCCGTCGTCAGGCCCGAAAGAGCGGATCATGCAGATTTACGGAGAGGAGTTTGTGAAAGGGTTGAATGGTGTCCGGTCGCAAGCGGCGGGCATACAATGCATCGCCTATGTATCGAGGAGCGCCAATTTCCGGAGCACAAAGTCCCATCAGTTCATCTTTCTGAACAAACGGCCGGTTAAGGATCAGGCTTTATCTCACGCAGTATACCGCGCCTATGAGGGGATTCTTCCCCATGACAAGCATCCGATCTTCTTTCTTTTTCTTGATGTGGACCCGTCAAGAGTTGATGTCAATGTTCATCCGGCAAAAAGGGAAGTCAGATTTCAGGATAAAGAGTTTGTATACCGGTTTGTTCATGATGCGATCAGAACGCCGGTAAGAGAAGAACGATCGGAATTTATCAGACCATTTATGGAGACATCCACAACAACTGTGCCCGGGCACGTTGATGAGCATTCACCATTCAACACATCCCGAATTCCGCAACAGGAAATGACGGTTGCAGAAAATCTCGAATTTATCTATACGCCGGCACTGCCCCATCTCTATCTCGGAGACACCTTTATAGCTCTTTCCGGGAAAGGGGGGCTGACCCTCATTGATCATCACGCAGCCCATGAACGGATACTCTATGAGAAATTTCTGAAAGGGGTGCATCTGAATGCTCACCATCTCCTGTTCCCAAAACAGGTACAACTTTCACAAAGGGAATACCGGCTTATCCTCGGGCATACCGGTACGTTAAGGGATTTCGGGATAGATGCTGAGGATTTCGGACACAACACGATCATTATCCGGTCTCTCCCCGATATTTTGCAGAATGCTGACATGCAGGGCATTCTCTCTGATATCGCCCGGTACCTCGCCGAAGGCATTTCTCCTGACAAACCTCTTAAAGAGACTCTTGCAGCAAAGATCGCATGCCACAGCTCTGTCCGCGGAAAGAAAATCTTGAATCAGGAGGAACTGTCAGCCCTGATAACTGATCTGGAGAAGACAGAGCATCCGGATCAGTGCCCGCACGGCAGGCCGACAAGGATTTTCTTTACGAAGGATGACTTGAAGAAGTTGTTCAAGAGGAAATAAAAAACGATACAGGATACAAGATATATAGGGGTAACATCGAAGGCATCATGCATTCTGCACGATGAATAAAGTCATCATTCTGCTCGGGCCTACAGGCGTTGGAAAAACCGGCGTTTCCCTCCTCCTTGCAAAAAACCTGAAGACAGAGATCATCAGTGCCGATTCCATGCAGATTTACCGGAATATGGATATCGGGACTGCCAAAGCATCTCCTGCGGAGAGGAAATGCGTTACGCATCACATGATCGATGTTGCAGAGCCGTGGGAGATGTTTAGTACCGGAAAGTATATTGCAGCAATGAAGCCGATTATTGAATATCTCCTTATGCAGGGGAAGATTCCGATTGTCGTGGGAGGAACAGGCCTGTATATCAGGGCAATGACGAGGGGTATTTTCAGTGGTCCATCTGCTGACTGGACATTACGGGAGGAGCTCCTTACGATTGAACAGGAAGGACGGGGCACCTTGTATGATTCCTTAAAAATCCTCGACCCTGTTGCCGTTGAAAAAATAACACCGAATGACACGCGAAGGCTTATACGGGCGCTGGAAGTATGCTTCAAGGGTCGTTCAAAGATTTCAGAACTGCAGAAAAGACTCACCCGGCCTCTGCCCTATGACTTTATCAAGATCGGCATTACCCGTAAGAGAGAAGAACTGTACCGGTTGATTGAAGAGCGGGTAGATAAGATGATTGAGGCAGGACTGATAGAGGAAGTTAAGACCGTAATGAATTTGATGAGTGAGCATGCCCAGATTCAGGCTGCAGCAAGGAAGAAGCAAGATGAAAAAAATCAGGTATCGACGATCAGGGAACATGAATATTCCACCCTGCCTTCATTCCAGGCTATAGGATACAAGGAAATTGTTCGCCATCTCCGGGGAGAATTCGGCCTGAGTGAGGCTATAAACCTTATCAAGAAAGCATCAAAAAGGTACGCCAAGAGGCAGTTTACCTGGTTCAGAAAAGAAGAGGATATCCGCTGGGTTGACATAACCGGGATAACAGATCCTCATGAGGTTCTCTGTAAGATCAATCCGGTTCTCGAAAAACTCTCCACATCCTAAAAATATACCAATCTTGCAATATTAAGAAAAATACTTTATGGTAAAAAAGAAATATAAAGAGGAGATGAAAACCATGTCAAATGCCGGCAAAGGCGTTAATCTGCAGGATCAGTTTTTAAATCAGCTCAGAAAAGAAAAAATTCCCGTTATTATTTATCTGACGAATGGGGTGCGGTTGAAAGGATTAATCAAGGCCTTTGATAATTTCGTCGTCCTCTTAAAGGAAAGTAATCAGTCCCTGGTATATAAACATGCGATATCGACGATAGTTCCGGAAAAAGAGGTTTCTTTAGTATTCGAAGACCAGCCATAGCGTGCGGAATCCTCTTCCAACAGTGGATCTTATCATAGAATCCAACGATGGCATCATCCTCATTAAGAGGAAAAATCCGCCTGCGGGATGGGCTTTGCCCGGTGGATTTGTAGACTACGGGGAAAGTCTCGAAGCCGCTGCCATCCGGGAAGCGAAAGAGGAAACCAGCCTGGAGGTTGATATAGTAAAACAATTTCATACATACTCTGATCCAGAGAGGGATCCCCGGCATCATACCATTACGACTGTTTTTATCGCACGGGCAAAAGGCAGACCATCTGCCGGGGATGATGCAAAGGCTGCCGGCATCTTCAGGAGGGAAAATCTTCCGGAACAGATCGCTTTCGACCACCGGGAAATTATTAATGACTATTATTCAGGGAGGTATTAACAAATGCTCAAGGCGATGCGCAAGCATGCACGGTATTTTTATGTTCTTTTTTTTATTGTCATATTAACATTCATATTCTGGGGAGTGGGAACCGTCGATAAAACAGGCGGGAAAGAAATCCTCGCAGAGGTTGGGAAATACAGGATAACGACAGAGGACTACTGGAGGACATACGACAGGGTTTACCGTTTCTACAAGGAAATTTACAAGGACCAGTTTGATGAAGAGATGGAGAAAAAGATGAACCTGAAAGATAATGTCCTCAATTCCATGATCAATGAGCGTGTTCTGCTTACAGCAGCCCAAAAAGCAGGGATTGCGGTAAGCGATGAAGAACTACAGGATTCGATAGCCCGAGAGTCTGCCTTTATGAAAAACGGCGTATTCGACAAAGATGTCTATGTGAACAGATTACGGCTTAACAGAATCACTCCTGAAGAATTTGAACGTTCACAAAAGCAGGAACTGATTCTGAGCAAAGATGAGACGATTGGTGGAATTGTCTGTCGACGTTCCTGATAGCGCTGACGGTAAGCTTTCTCAGGACCCGTCAAACGGACAGGCTTCACAGATGATTCATCAGGCTATGCTGAATGATCTCAGGGAAAAAGCCTTAAACTCATATATAGAAGGGCTGAAAAGGAATATAAAAATAAAGGTCAACAAAGATCTCATAGCCTGAGATATGCTCATCCAACAGCCTTGAAAACCCGCTGATTTTCGTTTAGTATAATAAACTGTGCCGAAGTGGTGGAACCTGGTAGACACGCACGTTTGAGGGGCGTGTGGGGTAACCCGTGCGGGTTCAAATCCCGCCTTCGGCACCATCAATTCTTTTATATTTCAATAAGTTGCAAAAATCAATTTTACATAAAACCTGTCACCAAACCGTCACCAGAAATACACTTATACAAAGACTCATTTCTCTCATTTTTTCTTTCACATTTTCTTCATTCTTCCTTCATATCTTTTGTTTAACCTAAGATTAGGACAGTTTGATTTTCACTCCTTTCTCTCAACCAGAGTTCCCCCGACTTTGGTTGACTCAAACTGTCCCCCCCATTCCTTCCTCCTCCTCCTAAACACCTCTTAAGGTCACACGGAGCATACGCCTTCACATAG
>CAVQRT010000030.1:0-324556 GCA_963715195.1 Thermodesulfovibrionales bacterium
GAAAGTCACTCTTATCTAGTCTCTGATCAACAAGACTCAGTTTTCCAGCTGTTTATCCGACAACACTTTTTAGAAATTTCTCAAACCTCATTGCTATCTTGTCCCATGTATGACCCCTGACAAGATTTCGCCCCTGTTTCCCCATCTCTTTACGCAGGTCACTCAAAGACATATCCTTCATGGATTGAGCCAGCGAGATGCTATCTCCGCTCCTGAAAGGCACTCCAGCCCCCTGCCCGGTAATAAATGAAAATTCCGGGATATCACTAACGAGAACTGCCTTTCCGCAAGCCATTGCCTCCAGCACTGAAATGGGCTGTACCTCATGACGGGAGGGGAAAACAGCAAAAATGGCATTCTGTAAAACTTCCTCTTTTTCAGTTCCTGAAAGCCAACCCAGCAGCTCGATATTTTTTCTGACAGCTTCGGGCAATTCCCGTAAAAGCATCTTGAAGCGACCCATATCCCTTCCGTCACCTGCTATCCTGAGTCTGATATGAGGCGATGACTCAAAAAATTCCCGATACGCGCGGAGAAGGAGATCAAGACCCTTTCCGTAAATATCGATCCTTCCGAGATACAGCATATAGTCCCCTTCTGCGGGGTCAACGTCGAGGAGTTTGCCTGAGACACCGTTGGGGATAACGATATGATGTGCATCCCTGTGATGGGAAAATCTTTTTACTGTTTGTTCGCCGACAAAAATTATGTCACGATAATATTGGGGTCTTATTTGTTCCAGACCGCAGAGAATCAGAGCATAAAAAGGATTATATTTTTTGAAATAGAGTCTGCCGGTATATCCCTGAACCTGCAGGATTAACGGTTTTTTTGTCCATGCGTGAAGAAACGTTGGTATCGCGGGTGAAAACTCCTCGATGATGATATCGAATTCAGCCCCATGCTTGCGCACAAACTGTACAGCATGAAAAGCATAAGAGATAAGGGTTCTGGTCAAGCTGTCACTTTCGGTTCCTGCAAAGATATGCTTCAACCCTTCAATCTCCCCGTCCCGGGCGCCCGGATATTTCTTGCAGAGAAGGGTGATAGCATGCCTGCTGTTTAAATGTCTGTATATTTCATATGCCCGTATCCCGACCCCGCCGGTCCCGAAAGAATCACCTTTGCTCTCATAGAGGAGATGGAGAATTTTCATCCGCTGTCTTGTGCCTCAAGCCTCTGCCAACTATAAATCAATAAGGTATAATAAGCCAATTTAATTTCCATAATGACATAAAATTATTCATAAGTCTTCCGGTTTGTGGAAACCGGGGATGAATACTGTGGAATCTATGAAACCTCTTCAGGAATTTTCCGAAATATTTCGTTACCGGGAACTCTTGAGAAACCTCATCGAGAGGGATATCAAGAAGCGATATAAACGCTCGGCTCTCGGTTTTCTCTGGGTCATGCTCGACCCGTTATTGATGATGCTGATATTTTATATCGTTTTTGCAGGGCTCTTTGGCAAAGCTGTGGGCAATTATGCCGCTTATGTAATAACCGGCATTATCATGTGGCAGCTTTTTGCGCAGGGAACAAAGGTCTCCTCAGTGGCATTCATTCAAAACCGCAATCTTATCAGCAAAATACACCTGCCGACAGCAATCTTTCCGATTGCCATTGTCGGATCTTCAGTGGCACATTTTATATTCTCACTGATACCCCTGTTTATTATCATCCTCTTTTCCGGTACAATCCCGAGCTATTATCTCCCGCTCCTGCCTGTTACAATAGCCCTCATCGTAATATTCTCCATGGGAATATCCCTGACAATATCCACGCTCACGGTATTTTTCCATGACGTCCTCTATATTTATGACGTTATCCTGATTGGGTGGATGTATTTGTCCGCAATCTTCTATCCAGTCGCTATCCTGCCGCAGAAGTTCCAGACGCTCATGTCACTGAACCCGATCTATCACTACATAAGTCTTTTCAGGGCCTGTATTTATGATACAACGCTCCCTGTTATGGAACACTTGATATTCGGCACTGCTTTTGCAGTCATCTCTTTTGTGATGGGATGGACCATTTATCATCAAAACAGGGACAAGATTATTTTTTATATATAGATTTTTTCATAAAGTACAGATTTCAGAAAAGGCCGTCATTCCCGCGAAGACGGGAATCCATTCTTTTGAGTGATGTATGGATCCCCCGGTCAAGCCGGAGGATGACGAATCATGAGTTTATTCACAGATTAAGGTGCGCATGATACATTTACAGGATATATCCGTTAGATACAGGTTAATCAGAGAACGCCGGAGATCATTTCAGGCACACATCATTAATTATCTCAAAGGGAAACGTATAGAGGCCGAAACCCTCTGGGCTCTGAAGCAGATATCCATTGATATTCCCAAAGGAGAATCGCTCGGTATCATTGGTCACAATGGCGCAGGCAAGAGTACGCTTCTGAAAGTAGTATCGGGAGTCATAAAACCCGTCGAAGGGAATATTCGTGTGCAGGGCAGGATAGCGCCCCTCATTGAACTGGGGGCAGGTTTTGATCCGGAACTGACAGGAAGAGAAAATATTTATCTGAACGCCTCAATCCTCGGATTTTCAAGAAAGGACATAGACAGCAAGTTTGAGCGCATTGTTGAATTTTCGGAACTGAAGGAGTTCATTGATTCCCCTCTGAAGAATTATTCGTCAGGCATGATCAGCCGTCTGGGTTTTTCGATTGCGACCGAAGTTGATCCTGACATCCTTATTATCGATGAAGTTCTGGCTGTCGGCGACGCGGGTTTTAAGAAGAAAAGCAAAGAGAGGATATTGAAATTCAGCCAAAAAGGCACTACGATCCTCTTTGTCTCCCACAATATGGATGAAATCAGGACTTTATGCAGCAAGGTTTTGTGGCTGGATCATGGCAGTAAAAAGATGACCGGCGAACCTGAAGCTGTTATTGCAGAATACGAATCGTATTCCACGACACCGCGTTAACAGCAAGAGAACTATGCTGATTGAAAAGGTAACATGAAGCCATATCTTGTGCTTATTCCGGCATTTAATGAGAGTGAATATATAGGGAAGGTACTGAATGACGTCATAAGGAACATTCCTCAGGCCGATATCCTGGTCGTCAATGACGGATCAGCAGACCAAACCTCTGATATTGCAAGAACTGCGGGCGTTATGGTTTTGGACATACCCTACAACATAGGCTACGGCGGTGCTGTGCAGACAGGTTTCCGTTTCGCTACAGAATATGGATATGACTATGTCATTACCATGGATGGGGACGCACAACATGATCCTGCTTCAGCAAAAAATCTCATTCAGGCTATGGATCGGTCGGGTGCAGATGTTGTTATTGGATCCCGGTTCCTGCAGGGTAAATACAGGATGCCCTTTGCAAGGAGGACTGGAGCATGGCTGTTTTCACGATTAGCCAGTCTCTATACAGGTGCAAATTTCACAGATCCAACCTCCGGGTTTCAACTTCTCCACAGGAAGGTCTTTTCATACTTCTCCGAGGGGAATAATTACCCCCTCGATTACCCTGATGTAAATATCATCATGGCAATGCACAAAATGAAATTCAGCATAACAGAAGCCCCCGTCATAATGAGGGAAAACCCGGGAGGTAAATCCATGCATAGTGGATACAGGCCCGTCATTTATGTTATGAGGATGTTTCTGTCAATTCTTATGCTCTTATTGAGGAAGGAGGAATAAAGGTTGGCTCTCGGAATAAGAATAGGTATTTTGTTCATGGGCATTGTTCTGTTTATGGTTATCCTTGAACTTGTCAGGAGAAAAAAATTCAGAGAAGAACTTTCCCTCATCTGGCTTGTAATCGGTATAGGCCTCATGCTGAGTTCCTTTGCAGATCGAGTCATTGACCCGCTTGCCTTCAGGTTAGGTATTAAATACCCACCTGCTCTGGTGTTCGTGGTGATCTTTTTTATGCTCGTTTTCGCCATGCTCTATTTTTCGCTTGTCGTGTCGGATCTGAAAAGCAAAAACAAGGAACTGAGTCAGAAGATGGCATTGCTGGAATACAAGGTTTCGGAGGTTCAGCAGGAAACGTCAAAGATGCAGAAAAATGAAACAGGTTAATCCGGAAAATACATTTTTCGGGTAAAAAGTGTATTTTCTGGATCATTCGCTCACAATAATATTTTTAATTTGGTCGGGGAGGTTTTTGAATTTCCTCAGTTCTGAAATCTGTTCCTTTGCCTTTTCCGAATCACCTCTCAAATAGTACGCCCTTGCTTTGCTGAAGGGCACAAAATATTCTGGAAGACCTTTCTCGCGTGCCTGCCGGTAATAAGCTTCCGCCTGCCCGTCTCTTCCGAGTACAATAAGAACACTACCCATAGAGAGATAAGGCTGGTAAAAAGGGGGTGACTTCGAAACAGCACGCTGTGCATAGCGAAGAGCTTTCTCGGGGTTTTCCTTTCTCATCAAAAGGAGGTCGGCCATATCAGCAAGGGCAAGGACATTGTCGGGGTCTATCTCCAGGGCTTTGCTGAAATATTCATGAGCATGCCCGATATCCCTTTTGCCCAGGTATGTTAAGCCGATCCCATAATAGGCAGCGGAAAAGCCGGGATCACTTGCTATTGCTCTGGTATATTGCTTTATTGCCTTATCGAACAGCCCTTTTCTGCGATAGGCATCTCCCATGAGATTGTGGACGACAACTGAATCCCTTGCTCTTGTCTGCTGCAGAACCTCCTGGTATGCCTCGATGGCTCCGTCGATATCATTTGTCGATGCCCTGAGGTATCCTTTCAGGATCCGTATCCGGTAGGATTCAAGAGATGACTCATACCTTTCGATCAGATTTCTGGCATCTTCTATTTTTCCGCTGAAGAGGTAGAGCATTCCAAGGCTATATGCGGCATCATCAAGAAAACCCACCCGCCGATCCCTCGCGCTCACCTTAACAACTTCCCGGTAGTATCTCTCAGCATTACCGAAATCGGACAATCGTACATGGGCATTCCCGCAAGCTAGCATTGCCCTGATATTCGACGGTGCTTTTGATAAAGTATCCCCCCATAAGGTAAGAGAATCCTTCCAGACGGAGTTCCTCGAAAAGGTCAGCATCCCCATCAGCATACCGATGATGATAATTACCGAAAATACCATTTTATTATTTATCCTCGACGGCAAAGAGACTGCCATCTGTCCCGCGATGCCGATGAACAGACCTGAAACAGGAAGATAGTTCCTGTGCTCGAAGTAAAGATCCGATCCGAGGGCGAAGAAACTTTCCAGCGATATGGCACAGAGATACCAGAGAATACCGAAACAGAGCATTGGATAGCGTTTTAATTTCCATACCGAAAAAATAAAGAGTGACACAATAAAAAGAAGCGCTGGAACGGTTATGAAAGGATCTCCGATACCCCTGGATACAGGAAAACTCCACCAGTCGAAAACAAAAAGACGCGGCAAAGGGAAGAATATCAGGAGTATATATCTTGCTATGACACGGAACTCTGTGAGGAAGTGCTGGAGCGGCGTCCAGTAGACGTCGACCGCCATCCAGCCCTTCCCTGTCAGGGGCTGATTGGGACTCAAAAAATACCTTACCACAGCGAAAAAAGCAGTGTGTAACTTCAGGAGTGCAAAGGACAGGCCGACAGAGCAAATGCCTATCCCGCAGACCGGAAGCATTCTCTTTTTGAACAGATTCCACCGAAAACGGGAGAGAAATACATAATCGTAAAGAAGAATAAGCGGTATAGCCATGACCGCGTTCTCCTTCGAGAAAATCCCTGCGACTACCAGTAATCCGGTGACAGCATAGAGAAGGAGCGCCTTCCGTCTGTCGGCCGTTTCTGTTGCGGCAATGTATGAAAGAAGGGCAAGGAGAACGAAAAGCGTTGCCAGCGATGCCATCCTCTGGACAATATATGCAACAGCATTGATATTCACTGGATGCAGTGCGAAGAGAACGCTGCTGAAGACTGCTGCATACAAGGCGAGGTTTTTCTTTCCTTCAGGTTCCCCCTTTGGAGAGGAAACATTGAGGGGGGTCCTTTCCCTTTCTGCAGCCGTATACAACAGGGTTGTCCTGTATGCAATGACATAGACTAAAGCGCTGTTCAGGATATGGATGAGAATATTCAGCAGCCTGAAATTCAGCGGACTGAAAGGAGCTATGAGCTGATTCAAAAAAAACGTCAGATAGGCAACTTTCCTGAAACCGATAAAATCTTCAATGTCCGAGAGGGCGACCTGTTTTCCGGTCACAATATCATCCATTGCCCATGTGCCGTTCAGTGAATTTGAGTAGGCAAGGAATACGGATAATCCCAAAAGAACAAGCGCTGAGAGATGCTTTTTTGTCATATATTTACCGCAGAGTATTTTACAATGAACAACAGAATGAATGTCTGATTCCGCATTTCTTATCGGACACATTGCTATAATGTGGTTGTGAAAATAACAAGCGGATTCAGCTATTCTGCGCAAAAGAATGCCCTATATCCCGGAAACACAACTCACCGTATTGCAGCAGGAACTGGGAAAGGCATCCTGTTGTTGTTCATCGCGCTGATTTCTTTCCCATACCGGTTTTCCCCTATTGACACCGGACTTGACCCTTCATGGATATTCGCCATAAATTACTTTTTCGATAACAATTTCATCTTTGGCAGGGATGTAATATGGACATACGGGCCACTGGGTTTTCTCTCGTACCCGCTGAATGTAGGCGTCAACCTGGATATAGCAACCGGGTTTCAGGTATGCCTGTGGTTTGGTTTCTTGTTCACCATAGGCTACGTTGCACTCACAAATCGATGTTCATCTATGAGATTATTGCTCTTTGCCGTCCTCTGCACCGGTGGACAATCTGCATATTATTTAGGGTATGTTGGCTTTGATTACGTGATCGTTTTCTATATCCTCTTTCTTCTCTCCCTCAGTCTTTTTATGCAAAGGTGGCTTGGATGGTATATCACCGCTTTATTCCTGACCCTTCTTTTGCTCTTTATAAAATTCAGTGCAGCTATCCTCTCAATACTTTCTCTCCTGTTTTTTCTTTTTACACTGGCTTTCACAGACAAGAGGAAATCCCTGAAAGCACTGATCGCGACTGTGACCCTGCCGGTATTCTTTGGGGTGTTCTTCATGATGTACCACCCGTCTTTTTCGGTGATGTGGGGCTACATAAAGGGAGCTTACGAATTAGTTTCAGGATATAGCGTTGCTATGAGCAAGCCAGGGAAAGGAATAGAGTTAACTCTTGCTTTCATTGTTGCTATGCTGTACGGATTATGCATGTTTACGCTCTATCAGAAAAAAGAGCAATCATTTTACCTGTCAGGAGTATTTATAGCGCCACTCTGTTTTTCTTTCAAGCATGGCTTTGTGAGGCAGGATACCCATGTATTGATTTTCTTCTCCACGGTTCTCCTTGTCATTGGGATGATCATGCTGTTCAGCGACGTCAGAAAGTTTCTGAAGCGTGCGGTATGCCTGACGACAGCGTTCATAGGGGTTTGGTTTATTGTTTCGCTCCAGCATGTGCCTGACAGGATACTGTATCATGGAGTCGCAGGCCTTATTACGGTGAATAACATGAAGGCGGCCTTCCAGTATACAAAGACAAAAGCGCTCCTGGATAAGACATCAGAAAAAAATCTTGAAGCTTCCGAATTGCCGGAGGTTTTACGAAAAAAAACCGGCACGCAAAGAGTTGCGGTCTTCCCGTGGGAAGTGTCATACGCAGCCGCACAAAAATTGAACTATGTACCGTTTCCCGTTTTTCAGACGGATAACGCATATACTTCCTATCTTGATCTGCTGAATGCTCAATTTCTTGAAAATCCTGCAGCAGCTCCGGAATTCGTTCTCATGGAGTGGAAGTCGGTGGACGACCGTCATCCGCTTATTGATGTTCCCGCCACGTGGCTTTCCCTCTGCAAATGGTACGACCGGTACGAAAATTCTTCCGCCCTTCTTCTTCTCAAGAGAAGGGCATCTCCCCGTTTTACCCGTCTTCATTTGATTGAGAGCACTGATTATTCCACCGGTGACTTTGTAAAAGTCCCAACCTATGAGAAGCCTCTTGTTGTGAAACTCCATATGGATTTGCATACTGCTGGCAAGCTCACGAAGATATTTTTCCGAATTGAAGAAGTAAGGATTGCGTTGCAGACAGATTCCGGCGGTATTCACAGTTTCCGCGTTGTGCCCGATACACTCCGTGACGGTCTCCTGATCACAGTTCTCCCGATGAACTTAACGGAGACAGATGCTTTCCTGAGCAAAAAACCGGGGATGCCAAAAATCAACGGATTCAGGATATACGGCAAGGGGATGAGTTCGTACGAAAGCAAAATGACTGTTGAATTTTACACGGCAGATAGCAATATCTTTGAGATTGCTTGGTGGTCCCGTCCCGAAGCTTTTTGGGATAGGGATTCTTTACAATGACACTTCAGAAAATCTTTCTACAATTATAGATTAAGCTTGTACTTGATACTCTTCATCATCTCTCTTCTCTTTGTACCGTGGGGGAAGAGCTTATCTCTCAGTTTGCGATATTTTAAAAAAAGGCTATTTGGTCGCGGGATACCCACATATGCTTCGAGCTCTCTTATTCTTGCATCTTTATCCTGTATCGCTTTCAAAAGTGAAAGCTCAACCTTGTCTTTATTTTCAAAATAATTCATGAGTCCCTCTTCCAGCATATTGCGGTCAAGATTGGCATCAGTAATCACTTTTTTGAGAGAAGACGACATAGTTTCCCAGCTTTTGCCGGCTATAATCGCCCGCTTCGTTGCCTCCAGATATTCGAGTCCATACTTCTGATCAGGTTCAAGATATGCTCCCTCTGCCCACTCATTCCATGCATTGATAAAAACAAGTTGCTCATCATCAGGATACTTCTGAATTGTCCTCTTGATGACTTTTGTAAGCCACAGTTCAAAGAAATCAATAGAAAAATTATGAAAAATATTCGCGCTCAATCCTCTCCTTGCGGTATTGTCCCACGCCAGCATAACCGTCTTAAACAAGGTATGTTCAGGCCATTTACGGTTCATCATCTCTGCAGCAGTATCGAGATAATCGAATACATACCCGGTAAATGAAGGTTGAGCAGCTGTAACCATGTCCTGATATGAATAACTGTAAGCAATTTCGATGCAGTGCGGGGGGAACTCCACCACGGCGTCAAAACCGGTCTTACCCGGATCCTCAAAATCACCAAACGTCTGACATTTACAGAGATAGAGGTCTTCAAATCCGGCTTTTCTTGCTTCCTCTCTCCAGATGTCCGTCGTGCGAAGAGGATCCGGAAACAATGGTGCCCTGTATACGAGCAATAAAGGTTTATTGTTCATTCTTATATATCGTTCATCCTGGAAAACAGGAATGAGGTCCCTGATAAAATGCCTGTCGTTCTCAACGCTGTGTTCCTGTTTCATCAGGATCTCATGTTCCTGACCATCCCAGCGCCTGGTCCAGTTTTCATTCGCATAACATATACAGAATGGAAAATCCGGCTCTTTGGTTTCAAGAACCTGCGTTAAGGGAAAGTCAAGGAGCTTCTTTCCGTTGAACCAGTAATAGTGATAACAGAAGCCATACAATCCATATTCTTTGGCCAATCTTGCCTGTTCCCCGCGCACTTCTGCCACGCGAAGGTCATAGAATCCAAGGTCTGCAGGCAGGCGGGGCTGAAAATGCCCGTTGAAAAGAGGGTAAGCCCTGGTGACATTTGCCCAGTCGGTAAAACCTTTTCCCCACCATTTGTCATTTTCAGGAATTGGATGAAACTGGGGAAGATAGAATGCAATCGTTTTCATATGCTTATGACATACATATACTGATCTGTATTATGTAAATACGTGGACGTATGTCATTTCGGCTTGACCGGAATCTTTCTGCCGAAGAAGGATTCCCGACGCGCTTCATTTGCGGGAATGACACACAATAAATGTCGCCATGTGCAACTAATAAAATAAACATTTAAGAACTGCTTATCGCTAATCCCTCATATTTTACCATAGAGATTTAACTAGAAAGGTCATCCGGCTATTTCTGTCCTGTAACAAATCCGTATATCTTTTCCATCTCCTGTTGCCAGTTCGTGGATTCGATGGTTTTCAGAGCGCTTACCCTCAGAGTCTCCTGTAGTTCAGAATTTTCCAACAAGTGCATGAGTTTCTCTGCAATGTATGTTGGGGAAGGCTCAGCAACAATGCAGTTGACGCCATCATTGAGGAGCCAGGTACTTGTTTGATTATAATTTGCGATCACGACCGCGCCGCTCGCCATCAGTTCGATGGGCAGATAGGAAGTATGTTTCGTGAACATCAGGATCAGGCCGAAATCACAGGACCGGTAGAGTTCCGCAGTCTCATGGTAGCTCATCAGACCGAGGTTTTCAACAATCCCTTCCACACCAAAGTCAGCAGGTTTCCATTCACTCCCCGCAGACACGATTTCTATCCCGTTTCCCAAGCCTGCTTTTATCTTTTTCGCGGTTGCAATTGCGAGATCAAAAGCGTTCCTGTCATGCAGTGGTCTTCCATAAAAGAAGAGTTTCCATGATCTCTCTTTTCCCTGAAAGGATTTTTCGGCAGGGAAGAATACTGTACGATCAACAGCCGGTACGAAATACTCCGCATGGATGTCATAGTGGTTCCTGATAAAATTGTAGAGGCCCGGAGAATTGACGAGTCCGTGGAAACCGAACCGGTACGTTGCCTCTGCCAATGCGTAGGTTGAACCTGCCGGATAAAAGAGCGGCTCATAATCCTGAATGAAGTAGAACTTCCCACGGGTCTTGTGAAACTTGAGCAGACGGTAAGCAGACGTCCAGAGTGTTGCCACCGATATATCTGCATATGGGATCACATTCACATCATGCCCTCTGCGGATGAAGACTTCGAAGTCTTCTAATTGCGGAAAAGCTAACCGTATCTTACCTGCTACATCAGACTCAAGAACCAACGGACTATCGTAAAGGACAAACCTGTTCCGGATTCCCTTTCCCGAAAAATATTCAGCAAATCTCAGTATGGTATAAATTCCACCATAATAGACATGATGAAAATATGGGATAAACCAATTGATGCTTGTGATGACCGGACGGTCCCTTTCGAACTCAGCCATGAGTTGCCTGTTCGATTCCAGTTCACTGACTGAATAATCAAAGGCTTCGATCATGGCGATTGTTTCGAACGATTGTAATTGTTTTTCTTCATACGACGCTACATCACATGCTCTTGCCCATTGAACGGCATCCTCTCTGATTTCACTGATCCTATGTTTCTCATCTTTCATTTTCAGAGAGCAGTCCGTTTTCAAAACTGTCAGATTCGGGTTGTAATAGGGATCTCGGACGGACAGATATGTTTCATAACTTTCGAGAGAGAGCAAGAAATCAACCGCTGGAATACACGCACCCCGGGATGCTGCCTCATGATGATAAAGAACAGCATAGGGCACATAAATATTCCTGTACCCCTTATGATGAATTCTCAGGCAGAAATCAACGTCGCTCCCGCAGACAATAAAGGATTCACCAAAACCGCCAACTTCATCGAACACTTCTTTCCTCACCATCAAACAGGCTCCGGTAACCGCAAGGTAGTTTCTGACAAAGTCCGGTGAACCAAAAACATTGTAAGTATGTTCAGGTAATCCCGCGAACACGTGACCCGCAAATCCGGTTATCCCGACAACTACACCGGCATGCTGGACTGTTCTATCAGGAAACAGGAGTTTGCATCCTACTGCTCCCACTTCCTTCCTCTGTGAATGTTCAAGTAGGAAAGTGAGCCAGTCCGGTTCAATAACTTCGGTGTCATTATTGAGAAAGAGCAGGAAACTCCCGCTGGAATGCTTGACACCAAAATTATTGATCCGGGAGTAATTAAACTCTTCGTCAAATTTCAGAATCCTGACTTTCGGATTCTTTCCAATGGTGTCAAGATATTCAAATGTCGCTGCCTCGCTGCTCATGTTAGAAATGAGCACAAGTTCGTATTCTTCGTATGTTGTCTTTTTGAGAATGCTGTCTAAACATGTCCGCAAAAGGTCAACCTTGTCTTTGAACGGTATGATGATCGAAATCAGCGGCCTGCCGGAAATCGGGTACCGTACAACATAATTTGTTCTTACATCTGCGGGCATCACCTGAGCTTCTATATGTTTTGACTCCAGGAAATCTTTCAGAGCAGCTATGCCTGATATATCCGCATACTCTTTGTGCGATACATCCGTTGCGGTAGACGCCTCATGGTCTCTCCAGTGATACAGTATCTTCGGGATATGGCCAATCCTTGAGGTAAGGGTGCTCGCCCTCAGGAATAGATCATAATCCTGCGCGCCGTCATAACCGCTCCGGAACCCTCCAAGTTTTATGATGATCGTGTGACGAATGACAGTGAAATGACAGATATAATTCACCGACAGGAGGAGGTCGGGAGACCAGCCAGGTTTAAAGAAAGGCAAAACTCTTCTTCCATCGGAATCAATTTTGTCTTCATCGGAATAGATAAAATCAAGAGATGGGTCCGCATTGAGCAGCCTTGCAACCTCATAAAGGGCAAAGGGGGCGAGTTCATCATCGTGGTCAAGGAAGCCGACGAATACCCCGTCCGCAAGAGAAAGTGCCTCATTTGAATTTCCCGCAATATGTTTATTTTCTGTGAGGAAGACGACCTTTATTCGTTTATCCCTATCAGCATACTCCTGCAACTTTTCACGGATGTAAGCTCTGCCCGAGTGCCCGTCGGCTATGCAGAGTTCCCAGTTTTCGTATGTTTGTGCACGGACAGAATCTATCATCCTGACGAGCATGTCTTCATCGGTTTCATAAACAGGAACGACGATACTTATCAGGGGCCTGTACAGGAAAGATTCGGCGTCTCCCCGCTGCTTCAGGAGCTCGGGTTCGCTCGGTTCATTCTCATGAACCCACACATCATATGAAACGGAATCGTTTCCCTGGCCGGCAAATTCTGTTTCCATATCAGTTATCAAATCCTCTACCCTTCAAGCGGCTAATTATCTTCTGATAGATTCTTCCTCTCGTTGTTTCCCGGGGGATGAGTCTGTCTCTGATATCTCTTATCCTGGTCAGCAATTGCCACCCAAGAGTAGATTGCATTTCATTTATTGCATTAGTTAAGTGCATAGTTGCATTGTTCAATCTTTCCACTTCCGATACTTTTTGACTGAGCTGCGATACCGTGTGGTTTAGTTCGGTATCCTTCTGATTCAGTTCAGCCTCTTTCCTGTGAATCTCGGCATCCTTCTGGTGAATCTCATCATGTTTCCGCTGAATCTCATCATTCTTTTGGCGAAGTTCAGCATATTTCTTGTTAAGTTCGGTTTCCAAAGCCGTAAATTTTTTTATCAAATCCTTCAATTCTTTGGTAAGCACACCCTGCTTCTTATCTAAGTTGAGGATTACCTCCGGTGTTATCTTGTGCTGGTGCTTGCTGAAAATCTGAACAAAAGCATTGTTGATAACATGCTGTTCAGCTGCTTGTGCAATTTGGCTGCCTGTATTCCACTGATTATATATGGAGGTAACCTTCTTGATATGATGAAATGGAAATGTTTCACCTATTCGCAAGAGCAGATCCCAGTCTTCGTAAAGGTTAAAGCTCTCATCGAAACCGCCTGATTGTTTGAGGACTTCGCTTGAAAAGAGTATGGATATGAGGGGTATATAATTCGCAACCATCAGGTCAACATAAGAAAAATCATAGGATGAAAAGACTTTTCTTTCTTTGATTTCAGTATCTCCCACTTCATCATCAATTTCTTTCAGAACAAGTTCTGAATCTGCATATGCGACTTTGCAATCAGTTCTCTCAAGGGACTCAACAAGGGTTGAGATATGATCCGGACATAACTCATCGTCATCATCGAGAAAACCGATATAGTGACCCTGCGCATTGAGTATGCCTGTATTGCCAGCAGCAGCACGGCCCGTGCTTTTTTCAGAGCGGATATAATTGAGAGAGCAATCATTTAAGATAGTCCTGACAGCATTCATATCAAGGTCACAGCCACCGTCGTTGATGAGAATAACTTCAACAGGTCTATAGTCCTGGAACGCGATGCTCTTGAGCGCTGTTCTCAAAAGACCAGGCCTGTTTTTCGTCCTGACGATAACTGAAACACGAGGATTTTCTTTACCCGCCATGCAATTTCTTCTTCCCGATAATCATTGCATAATGATTCTCAAGGATACCATGCTTTATGAGAATCTGTTCGCATTGCATGACAGTTTTGATAAGCATTATATCTTTTTCATTTGCCTGGTCTAACCGGTGCAATATCTTGTCGAGGACCAGATCATACAATGCCCCGCCGAAATAAGTGACGGCAACAATATCGAATAGCTTCTTTAGCGTGGGGATGACAATAGCTGAACTCGCAGCAGCTTTTTCATGCGGGTGAGTAGTAGTAGTCTTTTCAGATTGCGGTTCAGAGGTGAATGCCAGATCAGGCTGGCTACTGAACGCCTGAGAAAACATATCAGCGATGCCGATTTCCTGCTCCGTCCATTGAAAATGTGCAGGGCCGGAGTACTCCAAAGCAATGATAAAAGCTTCATCTTTCAGAATATTCTTTGCATCCTTTAAAAAACTTTCGAGGTTGCCGATGTGGCTGAGGATGTCGACACAGAGCAGTAAATCATATTCGTCGGGCTTCATTTTCTCTATATCTTGCTTCGGGTAGTCGCGCGCATCGCATTCACTCATTATGTCAAAGGATGCGCATGTATTATATTTCCTAAAGCTCTGTTCCAATCCCTTCAATTTATGACATATACTCAAGCCTTTCTGAAGCCCTGTGATGAAATATTCTCTTTTCAGGTGGTCATAGAAGCTTATCCCAGGATCACCGGTAATGAGGGTCTCAATCTGATGCATAACGATGGGTGAATCCCACCACGACAGAGCAGCTGGCGCAGCGTCTTCAATCACTTCCTGTGCAATCATTCCCCCGGTATTCTGGGGATAAGCAGTTTCTGCAGAATACCCTGAGACACTGACGGAATTTCCAGTTGTATCATGCTCTTCGATAACAGGCTCATTTTCAGATTCACCGGGAGGTTCCTTTTCATCCGCATCAAGAGGAATACCGAGAAAATCCAGGTACTCATTGATAACTTCTCTCGCGCTGCCGATTTTCATAATAGTACCGTTGTCTATCCATGCCACCCTGTTGCAGAGCTCTGCTATCGCAGGCATGTCGTGGCTCACAATGATAACCGTAGCGCCCGACTCCATCAACTCCTTCATCTTTCTGTTGCACTTTTCCTTGAAGTTCAAATCCCCGACTGCAAGCGCCTCGTCTACTAACAGTATTTCAGGATTAATGTGAACCGCCACGGAGAAACCGAGCCGGGCATGCATGCCCGAAGAGTAGGTTCTGAGGGGCTGATACACAAAATCACCGAGCTCAGAAAATTCGACAATCGCCCCCAACTTCTTCATCATATCTTCCCTCGTGTTCCCGCTCAGTATCCCGTTCAGGATAATGTTCTCAAGGCCTGACAATTCCGGATGGAATCCGGCGCCGAGTTCGAGGAGGGAAGAAATCTTTCCATGTGCTTTTACAGAACCCCTGTCCGGCTTCATGACTCCTGCTGTCAACCCGAGAATGGTACTTTTGCCCGAACCATTTCTTCCGATAATGCCGAATACCTCTCCTTTTTCGACTTCAAATGAGATGCCCTTCAACGCGATAAACCTGGTTTTTTTCAGGGATGCTAAACTTTTCGGCAGATGAAATAAAAAAGATTTGAAACCGGCTGTTATGTGCTGATAAAACGGGTATTCTTTGTAAACATCTTTAAACGTTACCGCCGGAGCCATTTACAAAACCTCAGCAAATCTCCATTTCAATTTCCTGTAGACGAGATACCCTATTGAGTAAACAATGAGCGCATACAGAAGCGCCAGAGCAATATCATTGACATTCAGCGTACCGTGCATAAAAAGATTCCTCCAGCTTATGAAAAGTATCGATAAGGGATTCGACAGAATCAGGGTCCTGTATTCGGCAGGCACCATGTCCTCTGAATAAATGATCGGCGTCATATAAAACATTAGCGAGGTGAAGATAAAAACGATTCTCTCAATATCACGAAAGAAGAGATTGAGTGCAGAGACTGCGAGTGAAAATCCCATGGTGATTATGAATTGTATGAGGAGGAATACCGGTATTCCCACGAACCATATAACACTTGGGTGCATCCCGTAAATGAACAAAAAAAGGATTATCACCGGTATCGAAAGGATGAAGTGCAGCATATCGTTGAGTATTGTTGCGACAATAAGAACCTCATGCCGGAAATGCATTTTTTTGATTAATGTTGCGTTGCCGATAAAAACCATTGCGGAGCTGTTCACAGAATTCAAGAACCATTGCCACGGGAAAAGGCCTGCAATGAGAAATAAGGTGTAGTTTTCTATCGGGATCTTCATAAAAATTTTAAAAGCGACAAAAAAGACAAGCGCAAGAGCGAGTGGATTGGCGATCGACCAGAGGTAACCCAAAAAACTTCGTTTATATCTAACCTTAAGCTCTTTCTGGGTAAGAACGAGCACTAAATCTTTATAGTATTGAAAGGATGTCTTCTTCATGTATTGTTCTGTATTGTACTGCAAATATATTCAGGAGTGTTTCCGGAAAGCTGCTGGAGAAAAAAGGAGGTTGCTGTCAAGGAGCGTCGAGCTTTAACTCTTTAAGGCGTTCGTCTTGGATACCTTGTTCTTTATACCGTTTTTTCATATCTGTTACAAGCCCCTCTTTATCAATATCCTGATGAATTCCCTTCATCCTCTGGAGATAATCTGATGTTACTGTACTGGCTTCATTTAGATTCCTCATGACATGCGGCGTTAGCAGGATGATGAGTTCTCTTCGTTCATATTTGTCTGTCACAGAACCGAAGAGATAACCGATAAGGGGTATTTTGCTTAAAAAAGGAATACCTTCATTTGCGTTTGACGTCTGTTCTGTTATTAGACCTCCGATAATAATAGTCTGCCCATCCTGCGCAACAAGGTTTGTCGTAGCCTCTCTCTTACTTATGACAACCTGATCAGAATCAAAGATCCTTTGTATGGAGTATGTAGAGACTTCCTGTGAGAGCTCAAGCGTGACAAGTCCACCCTGATTCACCTGAGGCTTCACCGTGAGAATAACTCCCGTGTCCTTATACTGAATTGTCCTCTGTATTGTATCTGTCCCTGTGATATTTGACTCGGAAGTTGCAATCGGCACCTGATCGCCGACCTGAATCCGTGCTTCACGGTTATCAAGGACAATAACGTGCGGAGACGCCAGAACCCGTGCCCGCGAGGCCTGCGCAAGGGCCTCAAGCCGGGCTCGCACGATTCCGGAGGAATCTGTAGCGAGGAATGCGAAACCTGAACTGGAAAGTGTAGCCGCACCATCACCGATTATTGAAGAAGTCCCCTGCCCCATTTGACCATCGAGTTTAACAGGGTTGTCAAAGGGCTTCAAGGAAAAATTGATATCAGTTTTTAGAGACCACGCAAGCCCGAAACTCAGATCGTCCGTAAGCTTTATTTCAGCGACAAGGGCTTCGATCACAACCTGTCTCGGCAGGATATCAAGCTTCTTGATCGTCTCTTCTATGAAGGAGTAATCAGCAGGCGTTGCGAGGATTACCAATGAGTTCGTTATTTCGTCAGCAAACACTTTTGTTTCGGGAGAAACGAATTTCCCCCCTCCAGCAACTGTTGCTGCCGCTCCCATGGTCGACGTGGTGCCTGGAGTCGTTGTGGGTTGAGTAGTGCTTCCGGATGCGGCGGTTCTTCTTGACGTTGTGGTGGGTCTCGGTGTCGTCGTTGACGTTGTCGCAGAGGCTCCTGCGCCCCCAAAAATTGATTGCATGAGCGAAGCGATATGCGTTGCCTTACTGTTCTGTAAAGGATAGACAAATATTTTCAGGCTTGTCACGGAGAACATGTCGTCGAATACCTGAATCCATTTCTTGATGTACATGAGTTGTTCACCTGCCGATGCAATAATGACGAGTGAATTAAGGCGGTATATGGGAAGTATTCTGACAGTCCCGCCTTTCAGGTGCAATCCCAATGCATTTTCAATATCTGGCATGGCTTCCTTGAGTTCCAGATTCTTGAAGTTGACCATGTCAATGGCAACTTTTTCCGGCTCTTTTCCGATCTGCGAATACACAAGTTCTTTCGGCACATCGGTCAGCGGCACTATCCGGTAAAGGCCAGCCTCTTCGACAAAACCGATCCCGTTCATTCTGAGGACAATCTCCATAATTGGCAGAACTTCATCCTTTGGCACAGGTGTAATCGTTCTGAAATTCACCCTGCCCTTGACCTGCTGGTCAACAATGTAATTGACCTTGAGGACATCGGCAAAGATCGTCTGAATCACCTCATAGATATCCGCATCATCGAAAAAGAAACTGACCGTCGGGGAAGCTTTTGGTTGTGGAGGCGCAGTCGGAAGCTGGGGAGCCGCCTGCGGTGGCGGAGCTACTTCTGGAACCGTTGGAATTTGTTCAGGCTCAGCGGGAAGTACCTGCTCTGGCATGGGTTGCTGGGGCACTAACGGAGGCTGCGGTAAGGAAGGTTGAGGAGTTGTTGGTTGCTGTGGAACAGCTGGCTGGGTAACCTCCTGAGGCTGCATTTCTTCAATACCCTGTCCTTTTGATTCAGCATCAGGTGCTCCGGGAGGTAATGCTTCTTCCGGTACTTCTGCAGTCTCCTCCCCGTTATCGTCCGCCTGTACTTCCTCCTCTCCCTGGTCTGTTTCATCTGCCACGTTCTGGGGAAAAGCCATGGGAGTTACAGAAAATGACAGTAAAAAAATGACCAGGATGGAAAGGATAACCTTGAATCTTCGCAAAAATTTCTCCTCTCGGGATACTGTGGATAAAGCGAATATGTAACAATAATTAATTATTATTATATTGTCAAGTGGAGCACAGCAGCCTTCACAACATCTTCACAATATTTGTGAAAGCAGGGACAGCTTATCGACGTCCGTCCTGAAAAACAGCGGTATCGTCGTCTTGAGATATTCTCTCTCTCATGCCATAATGAATAGCATTTTCGATTCAAAAATATTCAGGAGAATTAGCATATACAGTGGACCTTTTCAGGCTGACCATTTCTGAGGCATTGTATCTCCTCAGGAAAAAAGAGATATCCGCTCCCGAAATCCTCAACGCAGTATTCCAGAGAATTGACAATGTCGAAGACAGGGTCAGGGCCTATGTTACCCTGACAAGGGAGAAAGCATTTGAGATGGCTGAAAAGGCTCAGCAAGAGATCAATGCAGGCATTCCGGGCAGGACACTCCCCGGTATTCCGCTGGCCATTAAGGACAACATGTGTACAAAGGGAATCTTAACAACATGTTCTTCCCGCATACTTTCGAATTTCGTTCCTCCCTATGAAAGTACGGTCACATCGAGGCTCACTGAACATGGATATGTCCTCACCGGCAAGACAAACATGGACGAATTTGCAATGGGCTCGTCAACAGAAAATTCAGGGTTCCACTTAACAAGGAATCCCTGGAATCTTGAGCGGATACCGGGTGGATCAAGTGGTGGTTCTGCCGCAGCAGTGGCCGCCGGTGAATGCCTTGCAGCCCTGGGTTCTGACACCGGAGGATCGATCAGGCAGCCCGCTGCATTCTGCGGAGTCGTGGGGATGAAGCCAACCTACGGAAGGGTCTCACGGTATGGACTCGTTGCCTTCGCTTCTTCGCTTGACCAGATAGGCACCCTCACAAAAGATGTTCGGGATGCTGCGATCCTGATGAATATCATTGCCGGGCATGACCCCTGCGATGCAACCTCTGCACCATTGCCTGTCCCTGACTTCACCGGAGTTCTCAGTACTGATATCCAAGGAGTCAAACTCGGCATTCCAAAGGAATATTTCGTTGCAGGCATGGACAAGGAAATCGAGTCCGCAGTGTATGCCGCCATTCAGCAGCTTGAAAGGCTCGGGGCAATCCCTGTTGAAGTTTCACTGCCTCATACGGAATATGCGATTGCGGCCTATTACATTCTTGCGACGTCCGAGGCTTCATCAAACCTTGCACGGTATGACGGGGTGAAGTACGGGATAAGGGCCGAAGGCCGGGACCTTATGGATATGTATCTGAAAAGCAGGGCACAGGGGTTCGGGTCCGAAGTCAAACGGAGAATCATGCTCGGCACCTATGCCCTGTCGTCGGGTTATTACGAGGCATATTACAAGAAAGCTCAGCAGGTAAGGACTTTGATCAAGCAGGATTTTGAGGAAGTATTCAAAAAAGCGGACCTTCTTATAACACCCACGACACCAACCGCAGCATTCAGGATCGGCGAAAAGACCGCTGACCCGCTCCAGATGTATCTGTCGGATATTTTCACGATTTCCGTCAACCTTGCAGGATTGCCTGCCATCTCTGTGCCCTGCGGGTTTACATCCGACAATCTGCCGATCGGGTTGCAATGCATCGGAAAGCATTTCGATGAGGAGACAATTCTCAGGATCGCCCATGCGTACGAACAGAGCACCGACTGGCACAGGAGGATGCCTGCGCTGTGAAATACGAAGCGGTCATCGGCCTTGAAGTGCACGCTCAGATGCTCACGGACACAAAAATATTCTGCGGCTGTTCAACAAAATTCGGCTCAGAACCCAACACCCAGACATGCCCGGTGTGTATCGGCATGCCCGGTGTGCTTCCCGTCCTGAACAAGAAAGCCCTCAATCTTGTAATAAAGACCGGGCTTGCAACCCATTGCAGGATTTCCTCGTACAGCAGGTTCGCACGGAAGAACTATTTCTACCCGGACCTTCCAAAAGGCTATCAGATAAGCCAGTATGAACTCCCCATCTGCGAACACGGGCTTCTTGAAATCATCGTCGATGGAGCGGTGAAGAAAATCGGCATTACGAGAATCCACATGGAAGAGGATGCGGGCAAGAATATCCACGAAGGATCAGGGAATTACAGTTTTGTTGATCTGAACAGGGCTGGGGTTCCTCTTATGGAGATTGTTTCCGAACCGGACATCAGGAGCCCGCAGGAAGCAGTTGAATATATGAAAAAACTCAGGGCCATTCTCAGATACCTTGGTGTTTGTGACGGGAACATGGAACAGGGTTCGCTCAGATGCGATGCAAACATATCTGTCCGGTTATCCGGCGGCAGAAAGAGTTGGGGACCAGAACAGAGGTCAAGAATATCAACTCGTTCAGATTCGTCGAAAAGGCCCTCGAATATGAGATAAAACGCCAGATAAAAATCATTGACGGTGGAGGCAGGGTCGTCCAGGAGACGAGGCTCTGGGATCCGGACAGGGGTATAACGGAATCCATGCGCGGGAAGGAAGAAGCACACGACTACCGTTATTTCCCTGAACCTGACCTTGTGCCGATTGTTGTTGAACAATGAATGGATCAATGAAATCAAGGCATCACTTCCTGAACTTCCGGATATCAGAAGGCAACGGTTTGTTTCGGAATACGGTCTTCCTGCAGCCGATGCCGATCTGCTGGTTTCTGAAAAGCCATTGGCTGACTGGTATGAAGAGGCGGTGAAACTCGGCGGTCAGCCGAAGGCCGTTGCAAACTGGGTTATGGGTGAATTGATGAAATTATTGAATGAAGATGATAAGACCTTCGAAGATTGCCCTCTCAAACCTGCACAGCTCGTTGACATGCTGAAACTCATCGATAACGGGACCATAAGCGGCAAGATAGCAAAATCCGTTTTTGAGGAAATGTACAGAACTGAGGAAAGCCCGGAGAGCATTGTCAGGGAAAAGGGTCTTGTGCAAATCAGTGATTCGGGTGAGATCGAAAAGGCTGTTGACGACATTATCTCCAAACATCAAAAGGAGGCCGAACGGTATAAGGCCGGTGAGGAGAAGCTGATCGGATTTTTTGTCGGGCAGGTAATGAAAGCGACAAAAGGCAAGGCAAACCCGCAGATGGTAAACGAGTTACTGAAGAAAAAGCTTTCCTGATTTTCTTGATTTTCCAGCTTCTTTTTCATTCATGGTAAAATACGGAACGGATGTGATGCCTGCGGTAGAAACTGCAAGGCATCTGAAAATTGGACATGCAGTTTCATTGTCATTCCCGCTTGTCGGGAATCCTTCTGATTTGTTCAAAACCTTAAAGAGAGATTCCGGCCAAGCCGGAATGACAAACGAGAATATATGTATCCAATAAAGCATGGAGAGATGTCCGAGAGGCCGAAGGAGCACGACTGGAAATCGTGTGTACGCTAATCCCGTACCGTGGGTTCAAATCCCACTCTCTCCGCCATATATTGTCTTTCTGCAGCCTGGGAACGGCCCTTCGCAGCAGGTGGATGTGAACTCCGTCAGGTCCGGAAGGAAGCAGCGGTAAGCATTTTTCCTGGGTGCCGGAGGTAGCCGCTCTCAGGCTGGAGAAAGACACTCTTTAGTCCATATTCCATATGAGTTACTTGGGTTTAGCAAGAAAATGGAGACCTCAGGGGTTTGATGACCTTATCGGCCAGGAACCAATAACCCGCGTCCTAATAAACTCTATCGATCAGGATAAGATCGCCCATGCCTATCTCTTTTCCGGTCCGCGGGGAGTCGGGAAAACCTCAACAGCGCGCATCCTCGCCAAAGCGTTGAACTGCCAATCCGGCCCGACTTCTTCTCCTTGCGGTTCGTGTCCGTTCTGTATCTCCATAACCGAAGGCTCCTCGATCGATGTCATGGAAATTGACGGTGCATCAAATAACAGCGTTAATGACATCCGGGACCTGAGAGAAAGGGTCAAATACGTCCCGTCAGGGGGCAGATACAAGGTGTACATTATAGACGAAACACACATGCTGTCCGGTTCGGCGTTCAATGCGCTTCTCAAAACGCTTGAGGAACCGCCTTCTCATGTTGTCTTTGTCCTTGCAACAACAGCGCCGAGAAAAATCCCCGCTACTGTCCTGTCCCGGTGCCAGCATCTCCCTTTCAGGAGAATACCAAGCCAGCTGATAAAAGACAGGCTGAAAAAAATATCCGCGGAGGAGGGCATTGGCATTTCGGGACCTGCGCTCGAGCTGATTGCACGGGCAGCGGACGGAAGCCTTCGCGATTCGCTGACCATACTCGATCAGCTCTCATCATTTTCATCGGAAATAACTGAAACCGACGTGAAAGACCTGCTCGGCATGACGGATTTCAGCCTCCTCTCCCAGCTTGCTGTATCGCTTCTTGAAGGCAGAAGGGAAGACATTTTGACAGTGACCGCAGAGCTCGCGGAGAAAGGCACCGACATACGATCTTTCGTCCGGGAGTTTATCCAGTTTTTCCGGGACCTGCTCGTGCTAAGTATTGTAAAGAAGCCTGCTGATATGCTCGATGTAGGTATGGAGGATCTCGAAACTATGCGGGATATCCTGCTAAAGACGACAGAGGACCATCTCACACTGCTTCTCGCAGAATTATTACAGGCAGAACTCGACGTGAGGAATGCCTCGTCCCCGCGTCTTGCATTTGAAATGTCCCTTTTAAAAGCAAGTTTTCTGCATGACCTGAAACCTCTCAGGGAAATAATGGAACATTTGGAGCAATACACCCAGCATATTCCGGATTCCAGAGTTGCGGATGCCGGAAGAATACCTCCGAACAGCATGCATGATACAGCTAAGGAAATCAGTGCAGATCAATGCAGTTCCTCAGAAAAAATGCCACCGAATCACAGGGGAGAAATTATTTCAAGCCCCGCAAGAGAGAGTCAGGAATCACCTGTACCTGTTGCAGAGGAACAGGTTTTGACGGAAGAGATCCGGGACAGGGCGCTCAGCAAAATGGCCCCCCCGCTTCAATCGAAGCTCGCAGCAGCTGCCTTTCAGATTGACGGGGATAACCTTATGCTTACCCTGAACGGCGGGGACTCAGTTTTTGCTGATTCCATCAGAAAGAACAGGGAACTGATCGAGCAGATTTTTTCGGAAGAACTCGGGAATGCGGTCACGTTGGAAGTGATAATAGCAAAGAAGAAGGTTGTTCGCCGGAGAGATCTCAAAAAAGAGATCATGACTGATTCCACGATCCGGGAAGTTCTTGATCTCTTTGACGGAAGGATCGTGGATGTAATGCCGATAAGGAAACCGGTTGAATAGTCTGGAAATAACGTAGAACGGAGGATATGATGTCAAAAAAGATGCTCGGAGATATCATGCGTGAGGCACAGAAGCTTCAGACCAAAATGGCCGAGATGCAGGAAGAGGCCAAAAAGAAGACCGTGGAAGCGACCGCAGGCGGCGGGATGGTGACCGTTGTTGCGAGCGGCGCCGGAGAAATCATCTCAATAAAGATTGAAAAGGAAGTGGTGAACCCGGACGATGTTGATATGCTCCAGGATCTTATCATGGCGGCTGCCAATGAGGCTCTTCGCCGCGCCCAGGAAATGGTGAACAGCGAGATGTCCAAACTCACAGGGGGGCTCCAGTTGCCCGGCCTCGGCAATCTCGGAAAATTGTTCTGATTGTCTCATGGCATGTTATGGAACCATTTATTTCATATACTACCGAAGAGGAGATAAAAAAGGAAAAAATAAAAGCCCAGCGGCTCAGGAAATCCCAGTGGTGGAAGAGGAAATGCGCCGGGGGCGTCTGCTACTTCTGCGGCAGTAAATTACATCCCAAAGACCTCACCATGGAGCACGTCATCCCCCTTATCCGGGGCGGCAAATCCTCCAAAGGAAATGTCGTTCCTGCGTGCAAGGAATGTAACACCAGGAAGAAATATCACCTGCCCATCGAGTGGGAAGAGTACAGAAAAAGCCTGACAAAAGATACCTGGAGTTGAATACGTGCCGGTTCCAGCCATTCTCACCAAGGTAATATTAATAATGACGAGGCATGCGATGCTTGCCCGTGGAGAGAAAGTCCTTATCGGTCTCTCGGGAGGTCCTGATTCCGTATGTCTCCTGCACATTCTGACGATGCTCAGGGAGAAATATGATCTCGGCCTGCAAGCCCTCTACATTGACCACGGACTGAGACCGGGAGAAACCGGCGGAGAGATAGCTTTCTGCACCAACCTCTGCGAACAGCAGGGAATTCCGTTTCTGATGAAATCAATTGATGTGAAAACTCACGTAAAAACCGGAAAACTCAATCTGCAGGAAGCGGCACGTCAGTTGCGATACCGGACCTATGAAGAAACCTCCTATGAAATAGCTTCACAGAAAATCGCCCTGGGACATACAGCCGACGACCAGGCGGAAACCCTCCTCATGCATCTCTTCAGAGGATCCGGGCCAGGCGGTCTTGCGGGAATTCCTCCGGTGAGAAAAAATATCATTCGGCCCCTGATAGAGATCGAACGCAAAGAAATCGAAGGCTTTCTTTACTCTGCAGGGATTGATTTCATAACCGATTCCTCCAATACAAAGAAGGATTATGCGCGGAACAGGGTGCGCCTTTCCCTCATGCCCATGCTCAGGTCATTCAATCCCGACATTACGGGAACCCTCTCAAAAACTGCTGCGATATTCCGGGAAGAGGAGAGGTATTTCGAAATTCTCGTCACAAAGACCCTTATGAAGCTCATCAGCAGAAAGACAGAAACACGCATAGAGCTGTTTCTTGCCCCCTTTGAAATTATGGATAAAGTCATCATGAGGAGAGTGCTTCGGAGAGCTATTGATGAAACGAGAGGGCTCCGGGGAATTTCGTTCATTCACATCGAGGATATGATACATCTTGTCAGGAGTGGCGCCCCGGGCGATAGACTTTACTTGCCCGGAGGGATACGGGTCATCAAAGAATATTCGATAATGATTATCACCTCAGAGGTTCCTCTGACACTGAGTCCCGCTGCACTGAATATCCCGGGGGAGACTATCCTGAAGGAGGCCGGGGTTCTGATCAGGGCCTCGGAGGCGGAAATCCAGCGACCGCAGGCCGGGGAGGATACGCATGGACTCTGGAAATACCTCGGCATCTTCGATGCAGATACCTTACAGTTCTCCCCCACGGCGAGACCAAGAAAAGATGGCGATTTTTTCTATCCCCTCGGCTTCGGCAAACGGAAAAAACTCCAGGACTTCTTTGTCGACGAGAAAGTGCCGAGAGATGAACGGAACAGAATCCCCCTAATCGTGTCAGGAGATGATATCGTCTGGGTCATCGGATACAGGGCTGATGACAGATTCAAGGTTACAGAAAAGACAAAGAGAGTTTTGAAATTAGAGGTTAAAAAACTGAGAGACTAACAAATTTTTGAGCAGACGGGATATGATATTTACGCGGATTTTTTTGCCGATATTCGATTATTCATTATAGGGAATAAAGAGGCAAAAGCCTCGGAGGTGCCCCGATCTCGAATGCTTTCGGGAACGGGGCACCGAGAATGAGCGCTAATATCGTATCCTGTCTGTTTTCTATGGAGGTACTCTTTGGCAGATACAGTGAGAGTCAGGTTTGCGCCGAGTCCGACCGGGCACCTGCACATCGGTGGTGCACGGACAGCCCTCTTCAACTATCTTTTTGCACGGCATAACAGCGGCTCATTTATCCTGCGGATCGAAGACACCGACAGGACGCGTTCGACAGAAGAATATATCGACTCCATTCTCAAGGGAATGCGGTGGCTCAACCTTAACTGGGATGAAGGCCCTTTCAGACAGACAGACCGCTTTGCAGTTTACCAGCAGTATGCGCAGAGACTCCTTGAAGAGGGGAAAGCCTATTACTGCTACTGTTCACCGGAAGAACTCGAGCTGCGGAGAAAGGAAGCACTCGCTCAGGGGAAATCCTTTCGGTACGACAGACGTTGCCGGAATCTCGACGGCCCTCCCCCTGACAGAAAACCTGCGATACGGTTCATGATGCCCCGGGAAGGCAAGATCACTGTCAATGATCTCATCCGTGGCGAGGTCTTCTTTGATAACGAGCAACTTGACGACCTCATCATTCTGCGGTCTGACGGAACCCCAACCTATAACTTTACTGTTGTCGTCGATGACGTAGACATGAACATCACCCATGTCATACGGGGAGATGATCACCTGAACAATACACCAAAACAGATTCATATCTATCAGTCCCTCGGGTATCAGGTGCCGTTCTTCGCGCACCTTCCGATGATACTGGGGTCTGATAAGACAAGGCTCAGCAAACGGCATGGGGCCACATCAGTCATCGCATATCGCGATACGGGGTATCTCCCCGAAGCGCTTGTCAATTATCTTGTCCGGCTCGGCTGGTCTTACGGAGATCAGGAAGTCTTTACAATCGGTGAATTGATACAGTACTTCTCCTTTGAGCACGTCGGCAAGTCAGCAGCTGTCTTTAATCCTGAAAAACTCCTTTGGCTCAACAGCCAATATATCATGAAATCAACGCCTGGAAATCTTGCGGAACTCGTGACGCCGTTTCTCGTAAAAGAGGGCACCATCAAAGAAGGACAGTCAGTAGACATGCTATGGCTTTCGAAAGCCGCAACCTCATTGCAGGAACGGTCGAAGACACTCGTCGAACTTGCCCAGTCTCTCACATACTACATCGCTGATGAGATAGAGTATAATGTCAAGGCAAAGGAGAAATTTTTAAACGATAAATATTTCTCATATCTGATTGATGTGAAAGAATTACTTGGAACACTGGAAGTCTTTGATGCAGCCGGGATTGAAAAAGTCTTTACCGCGATCAGTCAGAATCACAATACGAAACTCGGGAATATTGCTCAGCCTGTGAGGGTAGCGGTAACAGGCAGGACCGAAAGCCCCGGCATTTTCGAAGTGCTCCAAATTCTGGGCAAGGAAAAAACGTTGAATAGGCTCGCACGGGCAATACACATAATCGAGATGAAATGATGAATAAAGAAGCAGACATCAGCAACAGAGAATCTCAGGATACACAACAGTCTGCTGTTTCCCAGTCATACGATTTCATCAGGGCTATTGTCAAAGAAGACACCGAAGGAGGGAAATTCGGAGGCCGGGTATATACCCGTTTCCCTCCGGAACCAAACGGATACCTGCATATCGGGCATGCGAAATCGATCTGCCTGAATTTCGGCATCGCGTCTGAATTCAATGGACAGTGCAATCTGAGGTTTGACGATACCAACCCAACCAAAGAGGAAATGGAATATGTCGAGTCCATTAAAGAAGACGTGCGATGGTTGGGGTTTGACTGGCATGACAGGGGATACTATGCGTCGGATTATTTTGAGCAGCTCTATCAGTATGCCGTCGAATTGATCAAACGAAGCAAGGCATATGTATGCGACCTGACCGCTCAGGAAATAAGGGCCTACCGGGGCACACTCACCGAACAAGGCAGGGAAAGTCCTTACAGGAATCGTCCGGTTGAGGAAAATCTTGAGCTCTTTGAGCGGATGCGGAATGGTGAATTCCCGGATGGAAGCCACACCCTGCGTGCAAAAATCGATATGAAATCCGGGAATATCAACATGCGCGATCCGGTCATCTACAGGATCCTCCATGCTTCACATCACAGAACGGGGGACGCATGGTGTATCTATCCGATGTATGACTTTGCCCATTGCTTTTCAGATTCCATCGAAAAGATTACCCATTCCATCTGCACCCTTGAATTTGAGGACCATCGCCCGCTCTATGACTGGTTTCTTGACCAGCTCGGAGTTTACCATCCACAGCAGATTGAATTTGCCCGTCTGAATCTGAGTTATGCGGTTCTCAGCAAGAGAAAGCTCATCAAACTTGTCGAGGATGCCCTGGTCTCGGGGTGGGACGATCCCCGCATGCCAACGATATCGGGGTTGCGCAGGCGTGGATATACCCCGGAAGCTGTCAGAACTTTCTGCGACCGCATCGGTGTCGCAAAAAGGGACAGCACGGTTGACATGGCGCTACTTGAATACTGCATCCGTGAGGACCTGAATAAACGGGCTCCCCGTGTTATGGCTGTGCTGAATCCGCTCAGAGTGGTTATAGAGAATTACCCGGAAGACATCATAGAGGAACTCGAGGCGGTCAATAATCCCGAAGACCCGGCAATGGGTACACGGAAGGTGCCGTTCTCACGTGTCATCTATATTGAACATGAGGATTTCCTCGAAAACCCGCCGAAACAGTTCTACCGGCTTGCACCAGGCCGTGAGGTAAGATTGCGGTATGCTTATTTCATTACCTGCACCGGTGTCATCAAGAATGAAAAAACTGGTGAAGTGCTTGCATTGCGTTGCACGTATGATCCGGCAACACGGGGTGGAGACGCTCCCGACGGGCGCAAAGTCAAATCAACCCTTCACTGGGTCTCTGCCGTTCACGCTTCAGAAGCAGAGGTGCGTCTCTACGATCATCTTTTTACGAAGGCCGACCCCAATGAAGCCCCGGAGGGACAGGATTTTACATCAAACATCAATCCAGACTCGCTCCGCATCCTGAAAGACTGCCGTGTCGAGCAAAGTTTGATCGACGCTCCTGTCGGGGGTTTCTATCAATTTGAACGGCAGGGGTATTTCTGTCTTGATCCTGACTCATCTCATGGGAAATTGGTATTCAACCGGATCGCGACACTGCGTGATACGTGGGCAAAGATACAGAAAAAGGGGAAATCATGAGCTATATCACGGTAATAGGCGCAGGGAGCTGGGGAACAACACTCGCCCATCTCCTTTCAGGCAAAGGCTTTGACATTGCACTCTGGGTTTACGAAAAAGACTTGTCCGAAGAGATACGACAGACAAGAATCAACAGCGTTTATCTGCCCGGCATCGAATTACCATATAACATCCGTGTTACCGGCAGTTTGGAGGAAGCCCTGCAAAAAGCACGATACATCGTAAATGCCGTTCCGGCACAATACACACGGTCAATTTTCAGAGAGGTTCTTCCTCACATCACAGATGAAGCTATCGTCGTCAGTATCGCAAAGGGAATTGAACGCGGGACACTCCTGACCGTTTCATCAATCCTGAAAGAACTCTTTTCCAACCCTGTTGCGGTGCTCTCCGGTCCGAGCTTTGCAAAAGAGGTGATCAAAAAACTACCGACTGCTGTTACGCTCGCGACAGAAAATACCCAAACCGGCGTCCTCCTGCAGGAGATATTCAACGTGAATCATTTCAGGGTCTATACACACGACGATCTGCTCGGCGTCGAATTGGGAGGTGCCCTGAAAAATGTAATGGCCATAGCATCCGGAATCGCCGACAGCCTTGGGTTAGGGAACAATGCAAGGGCGTCCCTCATAACAAGAGGGCTTGTTGAAATGACGAGACTGGGAGTTGCTATGGGAGCAAAAGAGAGGACCTTTTCGGGTCTGAGCGGAATCGGCGATCTCGTCCTCACGTGCTCAAGTTCCCTGTCAAGGAATTATACAGTTGGAGCCAAACTCGGGCAGGGGATGAAGCTGAAAGACATCCTGACCCAAATGCGGAGTGTTGCCGAAGGTGTTGCAACTGCCGAGTCTGCATATGCCCTCTCTCAGAAATATCGCATTGAGATGCCGATTATCGAGCAGGTCTACAAGGTTCTGAATGAGGACAAAGATCCGGCCCTTGCCGTGAAAGATCTGATGGAGCGCTCCTTGAAATCAGAATTCTATGGATAACCTATACAACAAATTCTAATTTCAAAATTCTAAATACGAAACAATCATATGGAATCTGTCCATACATGCAATCTTTATATTTACAATTTGTCATTCCGGCTTGGCCGGAATCTTTCCGATCGCCATTTCAGAGGGATTCCCGACGCTCCCGAACGGGTTCGGGATTGCAGGAATGACAGACATCTGAGCTTATTGAGTGGTCTGCGGATAGGCAACAGAAAAAATTATGAGAATTTGAATTAAGAATTTGTTTCGAATGTAGATACCCACGGGTAACCCCGTGGAACTCTGATACGGTGTTAGAATTTTACACAGTGATGGATACTACCAAACTCAAAAACATCCTTCAATCAGTCCAATCCGGCAGAATAACTATTGAAAAGGCATTGGATACTTTAAAACACCTGCCCTATGAAGAACTGTCTTTTGCAAAGATTGATCATCACAGGCATTTGCGTCAGGGAATTCCCGAGGTCGTTTTCGCCAAAGGGAAAAAAGAAGAAGACGTGGTATCGATTGCGCGTGCTATCTTTAGAAAAAGCAGGAAATTGCTGGTTACCAGGGCATCACAGGAGATCTTCAAAAAGCTGAAACTCAAAAGTGCTGCATTTCATCCTTTATCAGGAGCGATTGTAGCAAATGAAGAACACAGGAAAACAGGCCGGATCCTTGTACTTACTGCGGGGACATCAGATATTCCGGTGGCAGAAGAGGCAGCGGTAACAGCTTCGTTCCTTGGGAGCAGGGTCGAGACCGTTTACGACGTTGGTGTGGCCGGGATCCACCGTCTGGTAAGCGCGAAGAAGGCTTTGCAGTCCGCGAGGGCTGTTATTGTTGTTGCCGGCATGGAAGGGGCTCTCCCATCAGTGGTTGGCGGTCTGGTAGACAAACCCATTATCGCGGTCCCGACATCCATCGGGTACGGCACAAGCCTCGGCGGACTGACTGCACTATTCGCGATGCTCAATTCCTGCGTGCCGGGAATTGCAGTCATGAATATCGACAACGGGTTCGGTGCAGGCTGCCTTGCTCATAAGATTAATACCATACATTAATTTTCTATGAACCTTTATCTCATCGACGGTAACTCCTATGTGTATCGCGCTTACTATGCAATCAGGGACCTTTCGAATTCACGGGGTTTTCCCACGAATGCAATTTACGGCTTTACCAACATGCTCCTCAAGATCATCAGGGAGAAAAAACCAGACGGTATTGTTGTATCTTTTGATTCACCTGTCCCAACAGAGCGGCACAAAATATACGAAGAATATAAAGCCCAGAGACCGGAAACACCCGGTGACCTCGTCCGGCAGCTTCCTTACATCAGGAAAATAATCGCTGCCTTCAATATCAAGATTTTCGAGATCCCAGGATATGAAGCAGATGATATTCTCGGGACGATCGCTCAAAAGGGGGCTTCTGAAGGATTAGATGTGTTTATCGTTACCGGGGACAAGGACATGCTTCAGATCGTAAACGAGAAAATCAAGGTATACGATCCCATGAAAGACAAAGTCTTTGACGAACAATATGTCACGGAGAAATTCGGGCTGAAGCCAGAGCGAATCCCTGAATTCATGGCCTTGACCGGAGACGCCGTTGACAATATCCCGGGAATTAAGGGAGTCGGCGAAAAGACAGCGAGGGAACTCTTGACCCAATTCCATAATCTCGAACACATGTTAAACAATCCAGCAAAGATAAAAAAAGAGAAATTGAGACATCTCGTGGCTGAGAGCGCAGACGTCGTGCGGTTGAGTCAAAAACTTGCAACACTCGATAGATCTGTTCCCATCGATATTCATGTCGAAGAATTCAAGCTGAGGGAACCCGACTGGCTTTCTCTGTTAGCCCTTTTCAGGGAATTCGAGTTTGGGAGGCTGATGAAACTTATTCCTTCGGGGACCGGACCCGAAATGAGCAACGAGATAGTCCTCGCTGCAGGCAGACTCAAAGAGATCGTGTCGACAATTAAAGATGAGGTTGCTCTCGACACCGAGGCAACCAGCAGGCATCCTGTTGCTGCTGATCTCGTTGGCATATCACTCTGCAATGAGAGCCAACGCGCTTTCTACGTCCCTGTTCATCACACATACCCCGGCGTGCCTGAACAAATAAACAAGAGCACCGGTGTTTCCATTCTTTCACCATTTCTTGAGGATGAAAAGGTAGCAAAAATAGGGCATAACCTGAAATACGATATCATTCTCCTCGAAAAGGAGGGGATCCGCGTCAAAGGGCCTTTATTTGATACCATGATTGCATCATATCTTCTGAACCCAAACAAACCAAACCACAGCCTCGAGGAAGTCTCCCTCGAATACCTGTCATACCGGAAAAAGACGTTCATGGAAGTAGTTAAGAAAAGAAGTTCCTTTTCGGAAGTCCCGCTTGAGGATGCCGTTACGTATGCGTGTACTGATGCTCACCTCGCTTTTGAATTGAAGGAAATTCTGTTTACAAAACTGGGAGAAAACGATCTTGCGAACCTCTATTTCACGATAGAAATGCCGCTCATTTCTGTGCTCGCCGGCATGGAAATGGCGGGGGTAAAGATTGACTCCGAGAAACTCGCGGCGATATCAAAAGAACTTGAACGCGAAATCGAAGGCCTTACAAGAAGAATTTACTTTCTTGCCGGGGAAGAATTTAACATCAACTCACCGAAACAGTTGAGCAAAATCCTGTTCCACAATCTTAGCCTCCGGCCGGGGAAAAAGACAAAAACCGGTTTTTCCACCGAAATGAGTGTGCTCGAAGAGCTTGCGGAGGCACACGAACTGCCCCGGGAGGTGCTTGTTTACCGGAGCCTGACCAAACTCCAGACAACTTATATCGACGTCCTGCCGGCGCTGATCGATCACAGGACTGGCCGTATCCATACCTCGTTTAACCAGACAGTGACATCTACCGGAAGATTGAGCAGCAGCGAGCCTAACCTCCAGAACATCCCGGTAAAAGGAGCGTGGGGAAAGCGCATACGGGAAACATTTATTGCGGAAAAAGGCAACATTCTGCTCTCGGCAGATTATTCGCAGGTTGAATTGCGGCTACTCGCACATCTCAGTAATGATGAAGGGCTCATTGATGCATTCAGAAAGGACCTTGATATCCACTCCAGGACAGCGTCTGAAATTTTTGGCGTACCGATCGAAAAAGTACCCGGGGATCTCAGGAGGGTTGCCAAGACAGTGAACTTCGGGGTTATTTATGGCATTTCACCTTTCGGATTAGCAGAGACACTCAGCATTCCGGGGGATGATGCAAAAAAATATATTGATCAGTACTTTCAGAGACATCCCGGAGTGAAGACATATATAAACAGAAGCATTACCGAGGCAAAGAGCAATGGGTTTGTAACAACGCTCTTCGGCAGGAAACGCTCCATTCCCGAAATCCTGAGCAGGAATGTGGCCGTGAGACAACAAGGAGAGAGATTTGCCATGAATTCACCGATTCAGGGTACGGCAGCCGATATTATCAAAGTCGCGATGATAAACATAGCGGGTATGCTCAGAGAGAAAAACCTGAAGGCAAAGATGATCCTTCAGGTGCACGATGAACTCCTCTTTGAACTCCATCCCGGGGAGCTTGAAACGTTAACTGATATTGTCCGCAAGGAGATGGAAAGGGTTATCACACTCTCTGTTCCGTTAAAAGTGGATATTCACCACGGGAATAACTGGGCCGAAGCACATTAAAAGTGAAAAGTGATAATGTTCTTTTGGTAATTATGCATTTTTGGTAAAATAGTGGGCATCAGGAGGGGTTATGACAAAGAAATCAGGCATTCAGAAGATTTCCCTCACAACAAAGAAAAAAAGTGTGAAGAAAAAAGCTGGCACTGTCTCTGCATCTCCTGAAAAGAAAGCTGGGGGAAAAAGGCAGGCCCGGAGTGTAGCTCCAAAGGCTAAGGTAGTACCGAAGGGTAAGGGAAAGAAGACTCCGGTAAAAAAGGGGAAGAGTGAAGTCAAGAAACAGGCAAAACCTGTCAAAAAACCGGGGAAGACAGCATTAATACCTCCAAAAAAGACGGCCACTAAGAGGCCAACCAGCAAAAAGACGGCAAAAGCCCCTCTTAAAAAATCAATAAAAACTGTAGCATCCGAAAAAGCCGGGAAGCCTCTGAAAGCAACTAGGGCCAAAACAACGGCAACAAAAATAAAAAGAGCCAGAGAAGAAACCGTTCAGAAGAAAGTAAATAAGACGAAAAAGGCTGCCGGAAAACCTGAAAAAAAGATTACCCTCAGGAAAACAGATAAAACGGAAGCACCCAAGACACGAAAAACACCTTCCAAAAAACTTGCTACAGCCCGGGCTAAACAGAAAAAACCGCTCAAAAGAAAAGCATCTGAAAAAATTGAACAGGCAAAACCCGTTCAAGCAAGAAGGGAGAGGAAAAAGCGTACTCTGAAAAAACCAACTGAAGTTAAACAGATGAAACCAACTGTGGTTCCGAAACGGCTGAAGGAAGAAAAAGCTTTTCCTTCGCCGAAGGGTATAGCAGCTGATACCAGAGTAACAGGAATGGCCACTGAGGAAGTTTTATTCCTTTCCGCCGAAGTGGAAACACTCCCATCTGAATATGGAGAAAATAGCATTACGCTTATGCCGGTCAATCCATACAAACTGTTTGCCTTTTGGGAAGTCCGAAGAGAAACCCTGAAGATATTAAAGGGTTTTCTCAATCTGAGGTTGTACGATGTCACTGGCATCGATTTGGCTACAACAGATGCACATTTCTTTACAGACAGCACAGTCAGTGAAAGGGTCGGTAAAATGTACCTCTATGTGATTCCCGCAAAAGAGTATGTCGCTGACATTGGTATTGTCCACAATGGGATTTTTATCGGTATTGCGCGCTCACCGAGAGTATCGACCCCCGGCGCAGGAACTGCTGGAGAAGAGGAATACCTCCCCGAAGGTTTTGCTGCCGGCACCCGCATCGGTTATTAATTCTTTTTATTCTTCATGGAGGGTACGTATGCAGAAATCAGTAGGTTTTCTGTTGGCTTTCGTTTTTCTCTTTTTCCTTTTTTCGATGCCTGTGCTGGCAGCAGATCCCGAAATTGAACAATTAAAAGGAGAGGTCCAGAAGCTGCTTCAGCGAATCGAAGAGCTGGAAAAGAAACAGGCTGAAACACAGACGACAACAGTTGAGACAGAGAAAAAGGTTGAAGAGGTTGAAAAGAGAGCGGAGAAAGTTGAAAAGAAGTCGCTCAAGGATCGTATTGAGTGGGGTGGTGAAATACGCTTCCGTATTGTGACCGAGAATGCAACAACAGACAAGAACTTTTATGGAGTCGGCCAACCGGGCAAAAATCAGGAGTGGGAAGACAAAACCTCGTTCCCCACAAGAATTAGACTGAACGCCCATGTTGAGGCCGTGCAGGACTGGCTTGATGTCTATGCACGTCTTACGATGAACAAACGATGGGGTGCATGGGATTCTTCAGCAACAGATCCGTTCAACAAGCCAAACTCATTTGAAGCAAGCAGCGGACATGATTTGAATGCACGGTTTGAACAGGCTTATATAACGATGAAATTGCCCTGGATCAACAGCATGTGGTATATAGGACGTCTCCCCGGTGAGGATGGCGCCCCACAGCGCTCGGCTCGAAGCATCTTCCCGAGGCCGTTCATAGACTCTGAGATTGATGGGACATTAATCTTATGGACTGCACCGGCGACCGGCCTTGACAATGTAAATCTCCCGTGGACATCCAAGAGATTATGGGGAACGCAGAGCGAATCCGGCAAGGCGCCGACGCTTAAGTCATATGAAGCAAAGGTTAAAGACAAAACTGGGATTCTTCTCGGATACCTGAAGTATGACGAGAAAAAACTGCAGTTTGAGGATGATGAAGACCTCAAGTCAGACGCTGATGCGTATCTTGCACAGGCACAGGTAAAGGTCGGCAAAGATACAGCGGTTATCCTCAGCGGGCTTTACATGGAAGATTGGCATATGCCCAATACTTCAGGGCTGAATTATATCCCTGATCTAAGAACGGATTATTACCTGACCGGCGCATACGTTGATACCCAGCTCATGGGATTTATGCTGTACGGAGCTTACTATTACAGCCATTTCAACATCTCGGGGCACTCGTTCAAACCCGGTGGCACAGGAGATACCAATACTGTTGATGCAGACGGGAAGCCTGGCCATTTATGGTTTGCAGGATTTAACACCGGAGACCTGATTCATCCGAACCATCAGTTGACCCTTGAGTTTGCAGACGGTAGCGACGCATGGATCAACCCGTTCAACTACAGGGGGTTCAGGAGAAAAGGCACCGTGTCTTCGCCGGCAGGTAACTATTTCTATGATCCTTCAGGCAAAGGCACTGTAGGCTTCTATCCGTTCAATGCACAGGTATGGGACATTTACTACGACTACTATTTCAAACCGAGCATAAGATTCCGTTTAGGGTATATGGATTTCCTGTATACCAAACATGACAGGGACAGCGGGGAGGGCTTCTCGGTTCTCGGAAGCTCGAAATACCAGCATGATTATTGGCCTTACTTTGAGATCAACGTCTCTTTCTAAGCTCTGTTAACCTTCTTGACTGGGGAGGCTGGATTCCGCCAGCCTCCCCTTTATTTATCTTCATGTGATTTTCTCAATTGTTTAAATCACTTGAAAGGGGCCAAAGAAATCCTTTAGAATCAAAGGCACGCATAACCCGCCCTGCAACATTGGGATCTCTGCAAGCATATCACATGCCGGTGTAGCTCAGAGGCAGAGCAGCTGATTCGTAATCAGCAGGTCGTCGGTTCGACTCCGACCACCGGCTCCATAAAAAAATCAAGTATTTCGAGAGCTTACACCCTAAAATTACCTTTTTCTTTGGTTTCGGAAAATAGGAGAAAACGGGGGAAATTAACCCCATTTTGCACCCAAAATGCACCCACTTTGTTCTCCTGTGTCAGTATATTTGAAATTCATCGATCTCTATCTCTCCTCTTGACTCACTCCATCAGGATGTTGTGAACGCAATACAACATTTGAATTTGAATTGGTAGCGAGCCTTCCGTAGAATAGCTTATTTACCTAATCAGATATTTTTGGTCAGGTTATAGTTACGCCTGTGAGAGTTGCTGAACTGTTATTGATCATTCTCCAATAATCTTTACCAGAACTCTTTTTTTCCTTCTTCCATCAAACTCTCCGTAAAAGATCTGCTCCCATGGACCAAAATCCAGTTTCCCATTGGTAACAGCAACAACAACTTCCCTGCCCATAATCTGGCGTTTCAGGTGGGCATCAGCATTATCCTCACCAATATTGTGACGGTACTGAGAAACTGGTTCATGCGGTGCGAGCTTTTCAAGCCAGCCCTCATAGTCGTGGTGAAGTCCTGACTCATCGTCATTGATAAATACAGATGCTGTTATGTGCATTGCGTTTACAAGAATAATACCCTCTGTTATGCCACTCTCCCTCAGACACCTTTCTACCTCAGGAGTAATGTTAATAAAGGCCCGACGGGTAGGCACTTCAAACCAGAGTTCTTTGCGATAACTCTTCATCATAGCCTCCTTCATTCAAAAGAAGTTTTCTGATCTGGTAATTATAAAATATCTTCACCTGTCTGAGATTCACCATAAGATATACCCTTCCTTTCTTATATCCCATGCAGTATAATCTCAATCAACAAAATTACAGAGAGGGGTATGCGGAAACGAGGAATTCAAGGTGCGGAGAAAAGGTGTTGAGGGAATGCACCTTTTTGAATCTATAAGCTTTTGCGGAGAATTTACTTTTTATATGGTTGTAATCTTGTAGTATCTATTAATTCGACGGAGGCTGTCGTATAAATTCGAAAGATGCTATAGAACTATTACTACGCGCTTGTCATGAATGACATTTTCTGATACCAAAGTATAAGAAAAAATTATGACTATTAGCATCTGTGAATAAATTGTAAGAAAAATGGTTTGTAATTCCTTCCAGCCCTTTAATTATGATGGCTTCTATACTTTTGCCTAAGATTCGGTCATGCAAAATACGCAATAAAATCAATATATTATGTGAGTAACACTGGATCTGCTGTCATGTCATCGGTACCAGTCGCTGAAAGCCTTACTCTATCAAGGAGCTCTATGGGTAGGCTGTTAATAAGATATGAAAAAGCCTGTCTTTATCGGTCTCAGAAAAGATGCTCTTAGGGGAGATAGCGCCGAGTACTGTCACTATTGGAAAGAATAATCAAGAGGGAAGGAAAATGCCAAAAGGACTAAGCCTATCCCAGCAATATATTACTTCACCTTGATATTCTTTTTTATTATTCTGATTAGTAGTACAATTGTCTCAGGATAAATTGCATGACAATAAAGGACAGAGTGCTAAGGGCCAAACTGCTCATCTTCCTATTCGCGTTTCTCCTAATTCTCTCGGGGAAATCGTGGGCCAATTTCTGGTGCAACGGAAAAATCGTCGCAGTTGGGGATACCCGATTCGATATCCTGCATAAATGCGGAGAGCCGGATTTCAAAGAGAGGTGGTACGAAAATTGGATACAGAGGGATTTCTACCCGGACCTCTTCAGGTCGGAAAGACACCACAGGTATCGCGAGAGGGAACTGTACCGTGAGCCTTCCCTAGTCGAAGAAATCGTTGTAATCGAAGAATGGATTTACAATTTAGGCCCAGCGAGATTCGTGAGGTATGTGATTTTTGAAAACGGTGTAGTCGTGGACATCAGAACGGGCGGATATGGATATTGACCGATCGGTATTACGCATATAAAAGTAGTACAATGGTTCGTGAGAGAACTTGAATGACAAAGAAAGTTGATATTAAAGAAGATGCTTTCGACATAGATACAGCTAAAATATGGTGCCCCGAAGGAGAACAATTCAAGTATGTCAAAGCCTGTGATGCTGACTGCAAAAAGAAAGACAGGTGTAAGCCATTCAGGGATTATTTTGAGCCGAAGTTGTTCTGAGTTACACAGTTTTTAGAGTTTGTACGATTCTGCATCAGAAATGCTCTCGAAGACTGCTATGCAACATTTCATTCGAAATCAATAGAAAATTGTTTGTTAAACTCACATTTAAAATAGTATTTCGTAATCACTAAACTCCTCAGTTTATCTTGTAAGAAGAATTCTTACAAAAAAATCAGACTTATACTGATACCTTTTACTCCTAATCTGAGATAGGGTTGTATGTATAAAAAGAGAGGGTAAGGTTTTACCCTAAGGTAGACACAATATTCCCCCCAATCGGGTGTTACCCCAACACCCCGGGTGTTATCCCCAACACCCTTTGAGTTTACCTATTCCCTCCAATTACCCTCTCATTTTTTTGTCCATTTCAGATGACAAAGGCAAAGAGATCTTTGATGGAAGCCGTAATAAGAAAAAGGATGATACAAATCACCACATTGCCGTGGGCATTGTGGAATAAGTATGTGCCGGTGAGAAAAAAGCTATGTTTCCTCCGGGGCGAAAGATGCACAGCGTTCCAGATATGCCCGAGAGGCAAGCCTCCTTCCTCTTCTATGGAAGCAAACACCCCTAATACTTGATATAATGGTGATGAGTACTATTGATAAAGGAGACATTTAATGAGCAAAGAAAAAAATAAGCAAAAACCAAATGCAAAGAAAAAACCACAGCATACCCTGAAAGAAAAAAGACAAGCAAAGAAACAAAAAGACTCTTCAACATCAAATATATGGTCCCAAAAGTAAATTAATAGAATTCTATAGGCAGTGGCTTAATGTCCAGTTATCAGATTTCTTCTTCATTGGAGTTGATATAGTATAGAAGCACAAATAAAATACAACCCGAGGTGTAACATGAAAAAGGTAATGGTAGCAGTATTATGCATCTTGTCACTCCTTGCAATCATTTCTATAGTTTATGCACAGAACCCTGGAATGATGGGTGGTCAAGGCACGATGGGGCATGGCATGATGGGCTCTAGTCAAAGCGAGACGACACAAAATCCCACTCAGTTGTCTGATGGAGCGAAACTCTTCAATGCCAATTGTAGAGTTTGTCATGTGAATGGTGGCAATGTCATTAACCCGAACATGCCACTCAAGGGCTCATTGAAATTAAAGGATTATGACAGTTTTCTATCGTTTATTCGAAATCCCAAAATGCCTGACGGTTCCCAAGGTGCTATGCCTTCATTTACTGAAGGGCAAATATCAAACGAACAAGCAAAAACCCTATATCGATACATCACCTCTGACGAAGGTGAACTTGAGAGTGGAACTCCGGAAAGTGTGTATTGTCCTCGTTATGGGCAGTGTTCAAGATCAGGGAGAGGGTATCATATGGGGCCAGGTATGATGGGCGGTAGACAACAAGGCTGGAACTATTGTCCTTATTGCGGACAACCCCTTGGACAAGGTGGATATGGAATGGGACCAGGCATGATGGGACGAGGGGGAATGATGGGTGGAGGTTATGGTTACCACATGGGACCAGGGATGATGGGACCTGGTTATTATCAACAAAACGAAGCCTGCCAGAAGTTCCTTGATGAGACTACCGGCATGAGAAAAGATCTGCATAATAAGAGATATGAATACTTCGAGGCAATCCGCAATCCCAAAACAACCCCAGAGACAGCTGCTAAACTCGAAAAAGAACTCCGTGATCTTCAAGCTAATATTTACTCGAAAGCTCCTCAGGGTTGCTCGGTACAATAATTACTCGCAAAGAAAAGGCAGTCAGCAGAAGATGCTGGCTGCCATAAAAACTTCTTTATAATTTTTCTCTACTCCCTTCATCTTTCCTTCATAACTTTATTCTAATCTAAGATCAAGAACACAAATTCAAGGAGGCATCACATGAAAAAGGTATTAATCAGTTTAGCAGTAGTAGCAATTCTCGCAATAGGAGTTGCAGTGTATGCACAAGGTTCTGGCTGGGGAGGAAATTACGGACGCCCAGGGTACGGCTATCATATGATGGGACACTGGTTATGGTGGACACATGAGAGGCTGGACAGGCGGATATGACCAGAAGTTTCTTGACGAGACTGCTGATGTGAGAAAGGAACTCAATAATAAGCAGTTCGAATATTCAGAGGCTATCCGGAATCCGAAGACAGATCCTGAGACTGTAACAAAGCTTGAAAAGGAGATTGGTGAACTGCAAAACAAGCTCTACGCAAAGGCTCCTCAAGGAACAAACAGGGGCTTTGTTATGCCCTGCTGGCAGTTCTAATAAATAAAGCTATCACTCCTTCTCGGCAGCCAGTCTCCCCCTACTGGCTGCCTTTTTCTTTTATGCCTAATTTTTCCAGTAATCATTAACTGTATCATGCTCTTAGAAGTGAAGACTTGTAGATGCAATATTGATCAGAAAAGATAGCCTCCCTCCCAACACTATTAGGAAGAAATCTTATTTAAGTACTTCGAGAGGAATTGTTTATTTACTCATCATTTTGAAAGCACAATATAGGCAAACTTATGCCTTCGAAAGGAATACGATTGAGATAACTGCGCTTAGCACTGCGGCAATCTTCCAAATTGTCAGCTTTTCCATCTTCAGGGTTACCGAAACAACCAAAGCCATAATAAAACTCATGTTAGCGATAGGGATTACAACACTTGCCTCACCGTACTCAAGTGCTAACATGAGAAAATTCACTATTAGGAAAACAAGTACTCCGGAGACGAGTGAGTAGAGAGCTTTCTTACTCGTAAATAATATTCTATTTTCTTTGAACGCAGCGTAAAGAAACCCCCCTGCAATCCAACAGAAAGACACGATTAAAAGCATCAGGTCGGGATTGGCATTATTCATCAGCGCCCCCTTCGATGTTACACCGTATAAAGCCCGTAATCCAGATGCGAAAATCGATAAACCGAAGAAAAGGGAAAAGTTGAAATCGCCGGCAGAATGATGCTTTTTCTGAAAAAGAAGCATTACGGCAAGAATACCCAACAAGATCCCAGATATTTTTATAATGTTGATGGACTCGTCCAATATCAAGAATGATAATATCACGACGCCAATGGTATTTAGACGGTAAATGGTCGAACAGATGCTGATATCAATATGTGTCATGCTTTCCAGCAGAAGAATGTTTGATAGCACCAGAAAGAGCCCAGCTGTGAGGCCAAACAAAATGCTCGGCATATGATGCGGATTTACATCGCCCTTAATAAAGAAGGTGGCTGACTGAAGGATGGCCCATACTATTCCTACTCCGAAGATATACATCCCTCTGGAGCGAATCTTGCGGGAATATCGCTTGAAAACGACATCATTGAGTCCCGCAGATAAAAGACTTAGAATTGCAAATATAAGAGCACTATGCATGATTAATCATAAACAATAGCAGATATAAACGCAGCTATTTGTCTTGAGCGGGAATTAATAAAAAATAAGATAATGGAGATTGCGAACTTCTGTTTGATATGTGAATCATCGACTCTGCTCAGTATAATGCGGATAATAGGAAGAAGCTCTATTTTATCTCACAGAACCATTCCGAGGTCTTTTCATCGACATAGATTTTATAGTTACGATTATCATGCGTTTTGACAAGAAAAAATCTCTTTCTCGTCCTGTCAGAATAATTTTCTTCAATCCACTTGTCCACGATTTCGGCAATAGTCATTGTTTCATCATTGATTACAAAAGTCCGTGGACTTTCATTAACGCGGTAGCCTGAATAAGCGATTACCTTAATATTTACATATGACATAGTCTTGCAGTATCAAACGGGAAGTTGTTTGTCAATTGGGCTTGAGGTGAGAATCTATAAGAGGAATAAATGGGCAGGGAAATCTTTCACAGAAGAACTTTATCCCTGCCCGCTTCTCTGCCCATTTTTCACTCTTATTTATAGACTATCACTTAATTAGTGTATTGCAACAGAAATATTGCTTTTTTTCTTGGGGATATTGCTATTGTGAAAATATTTATAGGGTTTTGCTTCCTCTCAACGCACATTTATTAGATAAACAGCAGCAAGCGCAGTCAGCCCACCTGTAATCGTTGAAATCTTTGGAACTTCGCCAAGAAATATCCAGCTCAGCATAAGCGCGCTGAACGGAACCAGAAAGACAAACGAACTTGCCTTATATGAGCTCAAACGGCTTGATGCAAAGAAATAGACGGTTGTCGCCAGGGTGCTCGAAATAATCGCCAGATAAAGCATGTTCAACCAGAAGAACGAACCCTGTTTGAAAACACCTAATATCTCTTTGGGCAAGGCGAGAAAGAAGTAAAGCACAGAACAGAAGGCATACACAAAAAAACTGAATACAAGTGGTGAAACCCATTCAGCCGCTTTTTGACTACATATAGTCAGGAGAGCCCACAGGACAGCACACAGCAGGAAATAGAGGTTGCCACTTATAAATAAATTATTCCAATCAAGGCTCCAAATTTCCAGAAGGATGCAGCCACCGATTAGTCCCAGAGCTAATCCAATGTAATCTTTCCTTACCAACTTTTGCTTAAGAAGAATTACCGAAAAGATAAAAGTCGCAAGGGGAACCATCGTCGAAACCATTACCCCTCCAACGCCTGCAAACCCGTATGTCAAACCTTTGAAAAACAGGTAGAGATACAGCCCCATACAGACAGAACCTAAAAGGATATAGACAGAAGCGGACCTGTTCAATTTAATGGGTTGTCGTAATAACACCAGGATAGGTACAAAGGACACAAGATTGATAAGAAAGCGCCAGAAAGTCAAGGTCTCAGCTGGAAGCACATCGGCTATGACTTTTCCGGAAACCCAGCTTCCACCCCAAATTATCATGGATACTACAACCAGAGAGTTAAACAACGCAGCTTTGGTTGAGGTGCGCATCTTCATAACATTGAATCGCCTGAGACTTCGCGGCTGCGGAGCTTTATTCGGGCACTTCTATATCTTCGTATCCCTTGCCAGCTACAGCCATTAGACGGATGCGCTCCGGCTTCATGCGGATGACAACATATTTTGGGTCTGCTGGGTCCTGAATGTATTTCTTAAGAATCGGAACTGCCTCGTACAATTTCAGCTTATCATCATTGTCGGTGCTGATGGCACATGCACCGGCAATCCTGACATGTTTTCCTTCTCTGTCGCTGAAACAGTATTCTGCGTGAGGGACTTTGCTGAGTTGCAGGATTTTCTCCATATAGTTCATTGTCGCACACCACAGCTCATTTTCCACCCAAACACAGCTTCCCATAGGACGCACCCCCACTTTATTGCCGTCACTCGTTGCAAGGAATCCCCACCCGACTTCCGCCATGAATTTCTTGACCATTTCAAAACTCATCTCATTTCTCCTTTCATGTGCAGATTATAGCAGAAGTTGGAGAGTGAAGAAGTAATACTCCAATATTTATGATACTTATATTAATCTTTTCGCACTCCTATAATCAGAACTGTCTCAGGAAGGTCTCTTATCATGATATTGTTGAACCCTGTTTCAGCTAACCAACGTTTTATCTCTTTGGGATTATAACACCGTCCTTTTTCGGTACCTACAAGCATGTTTACCGAGAATAGTGCGCTATGGAGGGGAGCGGTACGTTCCTCATTTATTGGGAATTCCTGAACAACAACCCTACCACCAGGATTAATGGCTATTTTACATTTATGGAGGAGAGCAATATTCTCTTCTGCAGAAAAGGCATGAAAGATTTGGCTCAACAGAATGAGATCATACTTAGAGTCAATTGTGTCAACATGAAAATCGCCAGCAATGAACCTAATTCCTTGTACACCCGCACGACGAGCAACTTTTTTGGCAATTCTAATTGTCTCGGGGAGATCAAAGACGGTAGCTTTCACCCCGTTCTTTGCCATGGCGATGGCATTCGTACCGGGTCCCCCTCCTAAGTCAAGCATTGTTTTTACACTTTTCAATCCTACTGCTTTGATAAGGCTTTCCGTACGCAGTAACGCCAGGTTATGCATTCCCATGATGAATGACTCGTGGTCAAAGTCGCGCCGTGCAGGGCAGCCTGTCCTAACCACTTCATCCAAGACAGAAAAGTTCTTCCACATGGTAGAAGCATGTTTAATGATATCTCCCTGGTAAAGGTGGCTACCCCTTACCAAATAGCGATTGCTTACCGGGGCATTCCGGTATTTGCGATCATTGTTTTTACTGATTAGTCCTATGCCCGTAAGGGCATCAAGCAGTATCTCCGTTGCCCGGGGATCAATATCCAGCTTTTTTGCAATCTCTGTTGCAGATGATGCCTTTTTCAGATTATTAAATATTCCGAGGTTATTTGCTGTCAAAATAACTCTTGATGAGGTGAATCCCAAATAAAGTTTTCTCAGTCCTGCCAAATCATCAGGCACCATTTTTACTCCTCCTATGTGATAAGCGAAATACTGAATTCTATTATAAATTGGACGTAACGATTCTTGATAGATCCGATCAAAGCTTTATGATATGCCAGACTACAAATTGTTGATTTCTATTTATACTGCTGCGATGAATGAAAAGATTAATTGTTGCGTATTCCAGGAAAGATGTTTGCCTTTCAAGTCTCTCTGGATTACGGTTTTTCCTTCGCCCCGTAAGACGCATGCCATTTTTCTCAGAGACACCTACACCCCTTTAGAGGACACCTGTCAAGCAAAAAGCTCTCTTTAAGAAGTTTTCTGACTTCTTCATATTTATGAGCTGCCGACACTCTTTGCCATTACCGTTTTTTCTTTGAGTTTCTCGGCTACAGTCTTCACTGTGCCATACACCCATCGGGATTGAGGCCGCACCCAGAGAGCATTCCCTAAGGAGGGCCCTTCCGCTGTATATCGCGAACCAGAAAACCTTCGGCTCCGTGCCAGGTCCATTCTTTTTTTTCAATTTCCGTGGTTCTTACTCCAGTCCTAAGATGGCTCCCGGCCCGGGCAGTAAAGATGTCGGTAACTCCTATAGTGCTGGGCTCGGCAGTTTCCAATCAAAGCGGTGGTTTAGTGCCAGTAGGCCCTCTATATGATCATCAATTCCACATTGCTGACATACTCGAAGTTGTGAGGATTACTGGATGAAACGGAGAACATTTAAAAACCTGCTTTAATCATAATTTCTGTCCAAAATAGATTTTAGAAAACCTCCGATCAAGGTACTATAGATGTGCGAACAAAAATAGAAACCAAGATCGGAGGGCTATATGAATAAGTTTAGCAGCATCTTTGGACAGATTCTACAGATATTTTCGAAGAAGGAATTTTACCGAGCAGTGATAGAAACCAAGGCAGAAAGAGGAGCCAAGGGATTTACCTGTTGGCAGCAATTTGTAGCGATGCTATTTTGTCAATTGGGAGGAGCCCAATCGTTGAGGGAGATCAGTGGAGGGCTGGCAAGCTGTCTGGGGAAGCTAAGACATCTTGGGGTAGACAGCGCTCCTAACCGTTCAACCTTATCATATGCCAACGAACACAGGCCGTGGCAATTATACCAAACGGTATTCTATGAGCTTTTAGATCAATGCAAAACACTGGTAAAGGGGAAGAAGAAGTTTCGGTTCAAGAGCAAACTCTTTAGTCTCGATGCAACGACGATTGAACTGTGTGCGAGTCTTTTTGATTGGGCGAAATTCAGGACGACGAAGGGTGCGGTAAAGCTGCATTTGTTATTGGATCATGAAGGGTATCTTCCGGTATTTGCTCATATCACGGAAGGCAGGATACATGAGGTAAACATTGCACAAGGGTTGCATGTTCCCAGAGGCTCTATTGTAGTCATCGACAGAGGATATGTTGACTATGCCTTATTTGGCAGATGGACACAAGATGGTGTTTATTTTGTCACGAGGCAGAAGGACAATGCAGATTACACGGTTATAGAAGAAAGACCACTCCCTCAGAATCGCAATATCCTGAGAGATCAACTTATTGAACTGAGCGGATTTTATTCTCAGCAGAAATGTCCTTATCTGCTCAGGAGAATTGAAGTATGGGATGATGAGAATGAACGGATAGTGGTGTTATTGACGAATCATCTATCCTTTGGGCCAACGACCATAGCTGCTGTATATAAAGACAGATGGCAAATAGAGATCTTCTTTAAGACGATCAAACAGAATCTGAAGATAAAAACCTTTGTAGGGACATCGCCGAATGCTCTCATGATACAGATTTGGACAGCATTGATAGCGATACTCATTCTGAAGTATCTGAAGTACCGTTCTACCTTTGGCTGGTCACTGTCAAATCTTATAGCGATGCTCAGGTATAATCTCTTTATGTATAGGGATCTATGGGAATGGATACATAACCCCTATGAAATACCGCCGATTGTTCCGGAGATGGAACAACTTTCTTTAAAAGGTGTTTAATTGGAAACTAAGGATAAAGATAAAAATCTGCTATACTTGATTAAAAATGTAATGAAAGTGTTGGATATTAAGATAGCAAGTCAAAGACTTAGGAGATGATATTAAAAAGTGAGCAAAGCTAATTTTACTGACATAAGACTGCAGCATGTAACTTGGAGGGTTAAGCTCAATGACTTTCTTGAAGGAAAGCCGAGCATGACCGAGGAACAGGCAACTTCTCACAAGGCTTGCGATGTGGGTAAATGGTTGTATTCTGAAGGTATGAAAAAATATGGCACAATGCCAGAAATGCAAGAACTTGAAAAAATACATGTTGAACTTCATGCGACTGTCAAAAAAATCGTATCCCAAAAAAAAGTCGCAAATATTTATGCCGAAAAGGAAGAATTAGAGAAGTTAGATAATATTTTACGGAAGATCATGTTCTTATTGGTTGACATCGAGCAGAAGCTTTTATCGGCTCTTTGACCCTTTCATTTCTTTAATTTCTTGGCAACATAGACACGAAGCAGACATTGACAAAAAAATAATTCCCCAAAAAGAAATGAGAATTTACGCCTCAGCGGATCTTTGTCCATGCATGCATTGAATGACTCTAATCCGATATCTTTTGCCCTGCAAAGGCTTTTAAATTCAGAGATGTAACAGCTGAAATCCTTTGGACATTGGAAGACACCAATAATATGAAATACAAGTTTCTTCCTGACTACTACGTCAAAAAAAGATGGGTTGGTTGTTATAAATAATGACTTAGAATGCCAGCGTTAATTTTCCGAATATCATGCGTCTCGGCTGTAATATCGGACTAACTGATTCTGGATCCGTATAGTGAAAAGATTTGTCGAACAGGTTTTTCACCCCGAGGGTGACTGAATCAAACCGTTTCGGTAAACGGTAGCTTACCACAGTATCGACGACCCGGAACCGATCGCTGCCCGAAATACTTTGAAAACCGGCTTCAGAGGCCTGTATAATAAACTCTCCTTTTTGATCGAAATGCGTTGCTTTCAGTTGAGCGCTGAATTCACTGGGATGGAAAAAGGCTATCCCGACAGGAATTCGTTGCGTTTTTAAATATTCTGGGTCACTGAGAAAATCAGCTTTATCCCTGTCAAGTCTCTCATACTGATATACTCTTTCTAACCGTTCTCTAAAGTCTTTTCTCTCAACTTGCAGAACGGGAGGTGCCGGTGGTTGACATGCGGTGTCATTCGCACAAACCGGATCATTGCAATTATTAGCACAACTCGGAGACGGAGTGCCTACACAGCCACTGCCAGACGAACGACTGCCTGTATTTGGGCTTAGGCATGATATAGCATATGTATTTGATAGATCGATACGTGTAGTATTCCAGGAAATTGATTCTTCTGAAGGTCTGCAGTCATCCGGATTACTAACAATTCGAGTCTGCCCATTTACTTTCTTATAACAACTGTAAATTACATTGTCATCGCCTGCGGGCTGCTGTACTCTATTACTGTCTTTTTTGGCTGCGTAGCGCGGTAGTAATGTGGCTGCAAATACAAAAAGAACGGTCAAGGGAAAAATCATTACTACTATCTTTTTCATTTTTTAGCCTTACTTTTGGTATCCATTAGGAGTTAGTTGGTTGGTTGCAGCCATGGCTCCATCACCGACCTTGATGCCCAGATAGGCGGATGGTTTCAATGCCTTTGCCATTCCTTCGTAGCTTTCAAAATCTTAAAAACAATGCTTCACCTCCTTTCTGTGTTTTTTTCTGGCAGGAATCCTATGCTGAGTCTTTTTTTTCGATGTGATTCCCGCTAAAGGACGCTAGCAGTTCTATATATAGGTTAGGCACTATAAGCAATGATATCAGTGATTCAAATTACGAACACTGCGGTGATTATGAGGAATAACATACTATCGGGAGGATTGTTTTGAAAATCAAGACAAGGGAAGAGCATTGAATCTGCTATTTTTTTATGGCCATATTACCATTTAATTTTAAGGATGGTGTTCGTTCCACAAGTTCAAGGAGAAAGGTTTTCTTATCTTTTGGTGAAATCATAATGACTCGTTTTTTGCTGTTCTTTATATAGTCGATCTTCAGCCTATCAAGAGACCATGCAGGAGAGCTTAACGGGCTTCTCGTTGGAACCACAAGCTCAATTGAAGACAGAGGTATCTTGCAATGCAACAATATCCCGCTACGAATTTCTAAAGTTGTGGTTGTGATTTCGTAATGAACCGGATATGCGAGAAGTATAAGAATGCCGAAATAAACAATAGAAACTAAGAAGAGGACCCGTGTCTCAGTGTAGTGAAAACCTTTGACCATGATCAGATTAATTACCTGGACGAGAAGCATAACTCCGCCTAAGACGACAATGAGAACAAGCCATCTGTCTTTCTTTGTCTGATAGATCACTGTTTTATGAGTGCCACCTTGTGATGATTACAAATTGGCATCTATCTGATTATATCAAGCTAATCAGGAAAGGATTTCAGGAAGGCGCTGAAAAATTGTGTAAAGTCAGTGGCGTTCCATACTTATGACATAAGCTGGCTTTGTATAAGCCGAATATCGTCAATCCATGCAGTCCCTTTACCATTGATAACCAAATTAAGTTTTACATAATCAGGTTTTTCGCCCTTCTTCAAGAAGAATGGGGTTTCCATTGTTACCCAGTTGTTGGTACCTGTTAGGGTGCTCTGCAGTCCTCGTGAAAAGAACTCGCCTCTTCCAGAGAAATGACACCACATTTCCAAGTACACTTGCCCTTCTACGCCTTCAGTGCGAACCTTAGCTTGGTAAATCAAGCGGGCGTTCTCAATGTTTAAATCTCTTACCTCATACAATCTCACCACGGTAGGTTCTGACACAGTAATTCGCAGAGATCCTTTCCCGTCGCTTGAAACTGTTTTATCTATCTCGACACCGGACTGTGTAATTATCCCTTCCAAGTTGTCAATGGGAAAACTTTTTAGCTCCACAACTTGCGACGTCGATTTAGAACAATTGATCAGGCCAAATATCATAAGCAAACAAACAAATATAGCAACATTCTTAATAAGCATAATCCCTCTCTCTCCCCGCATTAGTAGACTGCGGATAATTAAATAATTAGAGAATCTGTGCCTTGCACTATTTGATTTAATAACCGGCTGCTTGCCATTTCCAGTTGTAGTGTGGATCATTATAGCAAATCCTGCAGGTGTGTGCTTTAGGAAGTAGGGTTGCACCTTCGCCACTAAAACAGGATTGTGCATCTTTCGCCCCGAAGTAAACACGCCATTTTTTTCATCTGCACCTGTGATCATGCAGGGGTAAGTGGTTAAACTCGGGGAAAAGAAAGTTCGGTTGCGTCCCGGGCATACCCTCCCTCCCTTTTTTTTGACGAAATACACAACTGTTTCAATACCACACATCTGCGGAGTTGCACATATTACGCCGCAGTTTGAGCAATCACTCAACTTTTTTCCCCTAATAAAACATGATGTGTGATATGTATCACGGGATTAACGGGAATCTCCGTGTATGGTTATTAATAAGCCTGAATAAGGCATTGGGGGAAAGGAGCAGAAAAGAGAAATAAATTATGAGTAGGAGCGTAGTCATAATAATGGTTTTGTCCCTTGCTTTTTTTCCAGCTGAATGTGTTGCTGAAAGCTTAAAATTCAACTGTGCAGGGGTGGGTGAAGGTATTATATGGAAATATACATTCGAGATTGATAAAGAGACTTCCAAAGGTATCGAAAAAGGGGTAACATTAGGTGGTTACCCCTATACAAAAGACATAGAGGTAGTATTCACACCAGAACGTATGCAAATTAATGCGCTAGGCGCGAAGGAATTCGCAGGTTGGATTGACCGCACTGATCTGAGCTTTTCTTACGGCTGGGCAAATGGCTCTTGTGATATTATACCCGTCGAAAAGAAGGATACTAAGTTTTAGTGCCTTTGTTAATTCCGGGATAAGAAAAAAACAAATCATTGCTGAAGCCCACGATATTTCTTCTTGTTTTTCTTAAGAGTCATTATATTATGTATGACCATTAGTAATTTACGATCTTCATAAGAGTTACATATGCATTAGAAGAGGAAGACATTTTCTTTCCGTGTAAAGAGAGATTTTCGCAGGAATGGAATATCAAAAGAATTATGAAGAAAATTTCATTTGTTCTACATACTACGTTTTCATAAAATTAATCGAGGAGATCATGAATTTTGTTCAGCTTTCCCCATGTACGATCCCGTGTTCTACCGGACAGATATTTTAGGTGGCAACGTTTTAACTTCTTGTCCTCCTACTTCCTCTGTTCTGCATCCCCTCGTTCAGGTTTTCCCTGAGACTTTTGGTGTTGTGATCCCCTCCGGTATTGCTGGCCCCGAGTTTGAGAATGCTGTTTTTGGGGTTGCTGCTGTCTCTGAGGTCTCTCAACCTGTGGTTGTTTTTGTTGCTTTTGTATCTGTTGCTGATGCCGCTGAACCTCATGCCTCTGTTGATATTGCTCTTGCCTTCGATGTCTCAGTTCCTGTCTCTGTTGGTATGGTCGAGGCCGATAGTTCTGGACGCCCCAGGTTCCATGCCTTTCCCAGTATCGATTATTTTGCCATCTCCCCCAGTTCTGCTGAAGTCGTCGGGTAGGAATCCGTTCATATTTCCACCGGTGTCCGTACCAATTATGGTCTCTATAGTATCCTCTCCAACCTGGGGCAACATCAAAATAAAAACTTGGAACACGGTCATAATAAGCCCAACCCCGGTCATAATAATGTGAGCGATACCAACGACCTTCCCATAGACGCCACCACAAACCATACCAGAAAAACATGTCTACATCTATATCAGGAACAACGTACACATAGTTCGTATCAGGTATCACTATTACATCCGGAGGTGCCTCAAATACGATGGGTGGTGGCAGAGAAATTCCAATACTTACATCTACCCTTGCCATTGTTGGAATAGGGACGACAATTGCCAACGCCAAGAGAATTATCCCTAAAAGAAACTTTTTCATTTTGTTGCCTCTTTATTCCTACCTTATTGATTTCTATCTGTAATATAGCATCCCAGAGCAATTTCTAAAAATCATTCTTTCAGAAAGAAAAGCTTGCATCTCGTTTTCTCAATATTCCGTAACATAAAACTCACCGGCTGTCATGGAGCGCAGCGGTTCGGTGTAGCGCCTTGTTAGGGGGATTTTGGCGCATCTGGCTTTATCGCAAAGACGTAAGCCCTTCGGCTGTCGTACTCCACTTCAGGGTATGGTTCTCTCTCGATTATCTCTATCTTTTCAAATCCACTGTCCTCGAGACAACTGAAAATGAAATCGGTAGTGAAAAACATAAAGTCTATATCGACTTTTTTACCGAGAAACTCGTCTAAGTGAATTGTCTCCTCACCAATGTGGTATGTGAAAAGGAATATTCCACCAGGCTGTAATACACGAAATACTTCACGGAATGCTATCCTTACTTGTGCTTCTGTGAAGTGAACTATAGCGTAGAAAGCTACAACACCAGCTATTGAGACATTTTCAAATTCGAGCTTAAGAATATTTCCCTTTCTGAAGTGTATCTCTGGATGAATTGTTCTTGCCTGTTCGAGTATTTTTTCCGATAGATCCAGTCCTGAGATTTCAATACCATGGTTTTTCAGGTATTTTGTAGTTTGACCGGGCCCACAGCCGAAATCCCAGACCGGCCTCCTATTCCCGATTTTTTGCGAAAATCTATCGAGTATTTCTTGGTCTTTCGGTTTCTTTTCGTGTTCATCAGTGAATGCTTCCGCATATTCTTTTGCAATTGTATCATACAGGTTCTCCACTTTATTTAATTGATATATCTCCATAGATAAACCATGAGATGTATTCATATTATAGGACAAAATAATCAGATCCAAAGAAGAGGTTATTAATTACTCTGGATGCAGCATGCCCTTTTTGTCAACACTAAGCACGAGTCATGACTGCTATCCTCGAAGTGACAAAAGATATCTTTTATGGATTGCATCGTATGTTTATATTTGGAAAACGATTGTTCTTTAAATATAAACGAAGAGTAAATTTTATTGACATATTATATTTAATCACATATTATTTTCTTAGTGTTGGTTGTTTTGTCTATCAAGAACAAGAAAGGGAGGTGAAAGAGTTCATGCCGGTAAAGAAAAAAGCCACAAAGAAAAAAGTTGCTGCGAAAAAGACTGTAAAAAAGAAGACCGCAAAAAAGAAGAAATAAGTTTCCCTCAACAGATGTTTTTTTTATTTCGGCTGGGGATGATCTCTCCAGCCTTTTTTTATGGTCTTCTCTTCTTGCGGTCTTTAACTATTATGAAACTCCATTCCTGAGAAAATATCAAGATAATTTTGCAACCATCTGTTAAATAACGATTAATTCCACATTAATAAATAGTGATCGTTTTGCGCTATGGTCTTCACCGATTAGATGGGTCATATGATTGCCACTTACGGGAGGTGTAATGAAAAGGATTAGAACGCGAACGTGATTAATGATAGCTTCTGATAATGCTTTCTTTGCTGCCGACAGATAAGTTATAAACCCAACCAAAGACTAATCCACAAAAAGCTCCGTCTACAAGAGCATACAATGTAGCTATAATAATGTCTCCGAGAGAACGTGCTGCGTTATATCCAGGATAGAGAGAAGCAATTATCTGGAGAAATGCATTACCATAGCTTGGCCAGATGAGATTCGCCAACCCTGTTGTCATTACTGCAAAAGCCCAGAGAACGCCTGCAGCGAAAGCTATAGCTCTTAAATTTAATTTCATCTTTTTCTCCTTTTCATTAATCGAGAAATTTTAGATTGGAATATACCCCATTGACTCAACATTTGATATTTTTAATTTCGGGAGAAGAACTCAACAATGGCAAGAAATCTTTTCTCTAACGATTGCATCCACTGATGTTCAATATTTCTCCTATATTTTTTCCCGAACAAAAATCTCTAAACGAGTTTGCCGACACCGCCCGCAATAGAGAACAACAGTGCAAGTATTACCAGTTGTATGATCCAACCGATCAAACAAACCCCAATAGCACGAAATGTGCTTTTATAATCAAGAGCTTGTCTGACTGCTATGACCATTGCTACCATCATCCAAATTGAAGCAACAAAGAAAACTATTCCCATAAGCCCGGGTATGATACCCAATAGTCTTATGAAACCAGGGGAACTCGAAAAACCGATAGTACGTAATAACTCGGTAGGATGTGATTTGGTCTGGGGTTCAGGCAGAATTTTTGTTCCAATAAAGTAAGTGAGGTAGGCCCACACTACCCACCCGGCAAGTGCTCCAATTGTACCCATCAAAATACCACTGGGTCCTGCTTGTGAAATACTCCCTATGCCTGCCGCTATGCTTGAAAGTACTACGACACCCATAGCCTGACCCAATGCTCCTGTATCAGCCTCAACTTCTTCATATAGATGAACATCTAATTTAGAAGCTCTGATAATACGATTCATCATGTTAGACATTTGCTCCACCTCCATTCATACAAATATCGATAACCATTTATAACCTACACAATTATATCAGAATTAAATTCTTTGGCTTTCAGGAAAAAATCGATCCGTCATCAGAGACTTCATGGAGCATCAATATGCAATAGAATTACTAAGGGGGTCATAAGTAAGAATACGTAGGCGTTCTCAAAAAGCCTTTTAATAAGCCATGTTATGAGAATCACAGGTGTTTTTACAAATGACCTTATTAGTAAATATTGACAAAGTACCTGTTCTTCCCGCAATCTACACCAACTTGAAAAGGTGAATGAGATGATTGAGAAGAGAAAGTTCGAAAGAAACAACCTCATCAAAATAGTCCATTATTCTCCTTCAACTCATACCACTGATGCAGTTTTAAATGGTGTAACGCAGAACTTTAGCTATTCGGGACTGTGTTTTATAACCCGTCATGCTGTTGAAAGAAGGCAAGAAATACTTCTTAAAAGTCGTATTGTGCCTAATGCAAAAACGGCTGTCGTCAGATGGCACAAAGACATAGGTAATGGTAACTATAAGGTAGGATTAGAAATTAGGAGATAAATCCTGCGGCATTCAGGAAGGAGCTATCCTCTTGTAGTACTCATATTATTTGTGCCCCTCGCGGTTGAATCCCGCTCCCTATAACAACTTATTGCTCATTCGATTAATAAAGGTATCATTTACGGGATTCTCTCCAAAGCATAAATGCAAGTCCTGCCATAAATAGGAAACCAGGCACGCTTATCCATTGGGGGATAATCATACCGTTTATACTAACCTCCCAACCAAAATACAACCGAAGAAGGTGTATGAACGCAATAACCAAGAAAACGATGATCCCGATAGAGGTAAAAGGTTTCACTATTTTTTTCTTATTTTTCCCCTAATGTTTTGTACATTCTCTATTGATTGCCAGCAGTACTAAATTCAATTATATCAGGTTTAAAAGGGGAGGAGGAAGGAAGGGATAGACGGAGATTATGGGGTTCATTGCAGAGCTTTCTTTGACTCTCGTGACATTTAGGATACAATAAATACGATGAAGAGACCAAAAGGATTCAATCGGTTTGTAAATCTTGCAGGCTCTTATATAAAAGACCCTCAGAAGCGTTCATACATGCTTGCAGCGGTGAAAGACTATGCAAAGACCAAAAAGCATTTTATACAACACTTTAAAGATGATCTCCAAACGTTGATTTACCTTTTCCGAGACTGGAGCAAGGGCACATATACAAGTGTCCCTGCACCTACGATACTGCTTGTAGTTGCAGCTCTTCTCTACTTCCTTTCACCACTTGATGCCATACCTGATTTTTTGGGGGCTGTGGGATTCACTGATGATGCAGCAGTTGTTCTGTTTGTGCTTAGTGCGATAAAAAACGAGATAAGCCATTACAGGGATTGGCGATCAAAAAAATAAGATATTAGCAGGACATTTTTCTCTTAACAAAAGAAATAAAGCATAGCATTAACATGACCAGTTCGATATTTGGTTGCGCATTATAAAACTGCTAATTACAAAAATAGAACTGAAAAACAAAAAACAGACTATTTTCCGGTTCAATAAATGACCTTAACCAGAAATAAGGCATGAGGAGGAGCTGTAAAGCCGGCCGCTGAGCGTTTTTCCTTTTCAAACAATTCTTTAATTTCTGAAACAGAAAGCTCTCCTAAACCAACTTGAATAATCGTCCCGGTAATCACTCTGACCATTCTATGAAGAAAACCATCTCCAGAGAAATTGATAGTGATTTCACTTTCTTTTTTAAGAATTTCAATCTTTGAGAGTGTCCTAACGGTCGATTTGTTCTTTGACTTCAAGGCCGTAAAACTCCGAAAGTCTTTGGTTCCAACAAACAAATCTGCAGCCTGTTTCATTTTTTCAATATTCAAAGGTTTTTTTATGTGATAATAATAACCCCTGTTGAAAATATTTTTTTTAAAAGGATGGTTCCAAATCCGGTATAAGTACTCTTTTCCTTTTGAATTTAGCCTTGAATGGAAACGTTCAGGCATTTCCTGGATGTCCAGGAGATTAATATCATCTGGAAAGTATTTATGAAGATAGTCCTCTATTTCGGAAAGTCCCTTTTGACTTTGAGTATGAAAATTTGCAACTTGACCAAGGGCATGAACTCCGGTGTCTGTGCGGCCTGCTCCATGAAGCTCAATTTTTTCTCCTGTCATCAGTTGCAACACATGCTCAATTCTTCCCTGAACCGTGCTTTTAATAGTCCTCTGGCGCTGCCATCCTTTATAACGGCTACCATCGTATTCCAAAATAAGTTTAATGTTACGCATAAAATTCTTCCAACCAGTAATTAGACCGTTAATGGAACTAACAACGGAATCCCAGGTTAGGCAGTCAGTTATTGGACGAAAACCGCCCCAATAATATCGGAATTTGTATATTAGTCAGACAATACTGGACATTCCCCATGATTGATTACCCGGAAATAACTTACACTGTTTTGAAGTTTTTGAAAAGTGCGGTTGTACAGGAAGAACATAACCTGCGGTGACAACCGGTGCAGGGGTAGCTACGTGTGTCATAAAATATTTCGACAATAGCAAAATATAAGACTATTTTTGATAAATGTGCAGGTCTCTCTGTGGGAAAGGGATTGTTATGCCAAAATCACCAAATTTTTTATAGATTGCACTATTTAATTCATGTACTACGCGACCCCTTAATGCAGGTTTTCTTACCCAACAAAGCAGTTCGAAATTCAGAGCAGAATCACCAAATTCCCTGAACCTCACCCTCGGATCAGGTTCAGGAAGAATATTTTCATTTGCAGAAGCGATCTCAAGTAATATCTTTTCTACTAAATCTATGTCACTCCCGTAAGCAACTGAAATGGCTATTCTAACTCTGAAATTAGGGATTGGGGCACTTTCATTGATTATTTTTGAATTTGCAATAACTGAATTGGGAATTGTAATCAATACGTCATCTCTTGTCATAATTCGTGTGCTTCTCACCCCTATCGCAGCTACCTCGCCTCTTTCTCCCCCTTCAATAATAATGTAATCTCCAATTTTATAAGGTCGATCCATAAAAATACTTATGCCACCAAAAAAATTAGATAACGTGTCCTTTGCGGCTATTGCAATGGCGACACCAACTATCCCAGCGGATGCTAAAAGAGGTGTTACATTAATCTTCCATATGGATAATACAATCATTAATGTACCTCCAATCAGCCCTATCTTAAAGACATTCTCGATCAAAGGAATAATGTCTTTTCTTAATCCTGTGACATCAGAGGCCTTATAGAGAACGTTTCCTATGATAATATTGCCTATTTTTATCGTTGTAATTGTCCAAATGATAGCTATTATCGAATAGAGCGTATTATTCACATAAAAAATAATTTCTGGTGAGGCTTCCAGATATGCAATGACAAGAGTACATCCGATCAATATAATTGTTAAATATATTGGTCTGTGAATTGCATCGATTATCAGGTCATCAACATCGCTTTTTGTAAACCTTGCAAATTTCCTGAAAACTTTATCCACCAAGATGTCAATAAATTTGGCAAAAACAATCAATATGAGGACAAAAAGAATTGCATTAATATAAGGCGAAGCTGAAATCTTAAGGGTTTCTATCAGTCTTGTCATATTTTCTATTAGCTATAAGCTGTAATCTGAATCAGTATAACAGATTTTCTCAATCAGACTTCAGGACTGAGTTCACGCTGATGATCGGAAGCATTCAGTTGTGAGTTATTTGCTGCAATCAACAAAAGCAGAACCTTTTGGAAATGCGGCCTCCTTCTATATGGATTGTCGTGTTCGATCGATTGTTCAATACAAGAGAACTTTAAGAAGCAAGATCTGGATATGGGTATGATTCATAATGGTAGACAGAAATATCAATTCATGGACTTTACTAAGGAGGTCATAAGTTAGGGCATATAGGCGTTCTTATAAAGCCCTTTCTTTAATAAGCCATTTCATGAGCATCATGGGTGTTTTTACAAATGACCTTATTAGTATATTGTATGTTTATAATTGCGAAACAATTGTTCTCTAAATGTAAACGAAGAGTAATTTTTATTGACATATAATATTTATTACCCTATTATTGGTTGTTAAAATAAATGATCGGTCTTTCCCTGATATCTAATCTTGATTGGTTATAACATCATGCAGCATTTAATTCTTTCCTCAACCAATCCTTAAGTTCGCCATCCGGTGCATAGACACCTTTAAAATTACATACTGGCTTTTCAAATCTCTCAGGCAATTCGAATTTAGCCAGATCTACTGCTTCTTCATGGCTCATTTTGATGAGATAAATATAGTACGGTTTAGACCAGCAGTTAACGACAAAATAGACTGAATAATCCTTTTTCGACTGCACTACATTTCTTTTATTCTCCCCACGAGACCAGATGTTCCCCCACTCCAAATACATTCGCACAGCCAGTTCCGGTGTCATGTCCCAAGCAATGGAATTAATAAGCTCTCTTTCTTTTTTCAATTCTTCGAGTGTTAACACAATATATCTCCTTTCAGATGTTTCTTGCATTTACCGTTTATATATTAACGTTAAATAATATTTTGTGCTACAGTGTACATTGGACTGTATAAAAAAATATTTTCTCTGATTGCGAAAATCAAAGATGCAATAGTGTGCTAGCGCATTTTGCCTTAAAGAGGAATAATTTATCTTCTCGATTACCAGTTATTAATCTGCAAAATTAGTCTGCGTATGAAAGGTTTCACCTACAGGGAGAAGGATCAATTTCGAGTGAATGATAATATGGGATGTCTCATAAGGGTTATTATGGGCGAATTTTCGGATAGTTTTGAGATTTGTATCTGTTTTAAAGGTTACATTTTGCAGCAAACCTTCCGGCATATTCGTAAAGACCTTCTCTCATAAATTTATCGTATATTGATTCTATTGTTTCCTTATGTTTTATAAGCTCAAATTCATCCACTAATGTGAGTATTTTTTCAAATGTCTTCTTCCATATCTGTTCTTCAGTCCCACCCCGTAATTCAGTTATTAATTTTTCTATTTCCTTCACTATAGCTATTTGCGCCTTCGTTAGTTCTCCCATATTTCCGAGCCTCCTTCCTACCCTACATAATTCTGTCGAGAGTTCTCATCTCACATTGATTGCTGGATATAATCTACACTATTTTTGGGTTTCTTTGAAATGAGGGAGGATTGAATGAGCAGGATTGGCCAACGAATAGTAAACCCTGGGATAGAAGGGAATTTTCTCAAAGGTGTTCCTTATCAAGAAAATAGCATTATTCGATTTTACTATGTATTGTAAATCGCGAGCAGGTTTACTTAGCATGTTCCCGAGGTGTTTTGTGTGAAAGTTCATCCATCAACTCTATCTGGATTTGCTGGATTTCCATAAGCCTTTGCCACTGATTCATGAGAAGATGATCTATTTTCTCGTGTAAATTACGAATTTCCAATTCTGCTTTAAGATTTATACGATAATCCTGTTCTGCATGCAAGCGGTCCCTCGCCTCTTGGCGATTTTGACTCATCATAATAATAGGGGCTTGAATGGCAGCAAGACATGAAAGGATCAAGTTTAGAAAAATGAAAGGGTACGGATCAAATGGCTTCCAGATTATTAGGGCGGAGTTGATGACAATCCACAGAAATAGTACTCCGCAGAAGATGCTAATAAAACGCCAGCTGCCACCAAAGTCAGCAAGTTTGTCGGCCATCCGTTCCCCTAATGTGCGTTGCTGGTCGTACTCAATATTAATGTTCTTAGACAAGAGTTCTTGCTCCGTTAGGCTTCTTACAACTTGTTCTTCTAAAGCTGAAAGTTCACCCTTGTCTGTTTTGATGACATCCTGGACATATTCTGTCCTGAAGCGATTAAGGTCAGGAATACAAATATAACCTTTTGAGGACCAGTCGGGAATTATCGCCTTTATTCTCTCAACAATAGGTTCTCGGATCATTTCTGCTGACAGTACATCACTGATTTTCTTTTGCCCTTTGCAAACTTGACAAAGAACCGTCTCTTGCTGTCGTCCGGTCATTTTGTTTTCACCTCCCACACATTCATCTAAGTTTACACGACGGTTAACTTATTCATAAATTTATAGTATTTTACACTGTGCTTCATAGATGAATCCCTATTTATTATGAGAAATAATCTATGACGTTTTTTTATCGACTCCCTTACAGAACAATATCAGCGAAATCAAAATAAGCGATTCTCCTGCAATGAAGAGGGGCCACTGGAATCCGTTTGGAACATATTGTCCGATAATTTTTTGGAACGCGGGATCAGCAGGCAGAGTCCTCAATGTACCGGCAAACCCTTCCTGAATAATGATCATGGAGAAATCCCGGATAAACGTTATGAAGATGAGTAACGCACCTGCAATAAGGGCAAAGCAAGGATATGCTCGGATTGACATCTGGTACCCCTTTTGACTTCTATAGATGATACACCCTGCAATCCCTATCATGGTTATTGAACAAATCACAGGGGCAATGACGGGAGCAACCCATATCACAGGGATAAGAAAAAGAATATCCCACGTGAATAATGAAGGGGGCCAGTCCAGAAGAACCTTCAACCAGAGATAATAGAAAATATCCCATGTGCCAAAGCTGTACAAAAATATCGCGAACCGTTCAGGGGCATTCCTGCCACCCAGCAAACTCACGCTGAAAAGCATTACAATGGTTGCGATCTCACGAAGGTATTCTGTGAAAAGTACATGCGGGGTCATCAGTTTCAGGGGAAAGGAAAATCCCTCAGGATAGAATATCTCCCTGAGATAGACAACGACGGCAGCCTCGAGAAAACCCATTGCTATGGCAAAGACCGTAAGGGAAGTGATACGCGATTTCAATGTCTCGTTCTCACTATTTGTGCAACAGGCTCTTAGGATTTGCAATAACTGAGGATTAGGACTGAACCTCTTCCTCTTTTTCATCTGCTGCGGTCCCTACTGCAACTTCTTTCATCTCGAGGCAGTCATGGGGGCAATACTCCACACAGCGGCCGCAGTGTATGCATACAAAAGGTTCGCCCGCAGGGTCGAGATAGATTGCATCAACAGGACATGCCTTCGCACATTCGCCGCAGCGGATGCACAGTTTCTTTCTGACGACAACCCCTCCCCCCTTTCTCTGGGAATACGCACCGGTCGGGCAGGCATGAACACACGGGGCAGGATCGCACGCAAGACAGCTTCTCGCTTCAAAACCCGTCGAAAGCCCCCCTGAGGTGCGGATGCGAATCCCTGCGGTATCCCAGGATAGCCTTTTATGGACGAGGCGCGCACAGGCCAGTGAACAGGAATGGCAACCAATGCATCGTTCCATTTTCGGCGTGATCAGAATTTTCATAACAACTTCTCCTTAACCATAACGCTCCCGTTCACACTCCTGCTGCTGCAAAAGCAGCGCTGACTATGCGTACTGCCTCTTTCTGGATCTCCAGCAGATGCTCTTCACTGAGAAAACTTTCTGCGTAAATTTTATAGATATCCTCAGTGCCGGATGGCCGGGCCGCAAACCACCCGTTCTGAGTAATGACCTTAAGCCCTCCGATATCTGCGTTGTTTCCCGGCGCACGGGTCAGTTTTGCAATGACAGGCTCACCGGCCAGCTCCCGTGCAGGAACCATATCAGGTGAAAGTTTTTTCAGCACCTCTTTCTGGGGAGGTGCTGCGGGTGCATCGATCCTGGTAAAAAAAGATCTCCCGAAACGGTCTTCCAGCTGCCTGTAAAGTTCAGCAGGGTCTTTCCCTGTTTTCGCAGTTATCTCACAGGCAAGAAGATCCATGATTATACCGTCCTTGTCGGTTGTCCAGACCGTCCCGTTCTTTCTGAGGAAAGAAGCACCGGCACTCTCTTCCCCTCCGAATCCGTAAGAGCCGTCTATAAATCCGTCGACAAACCACTTAAACCCGACCGGAACTTCGACAACCTTTTTCCCAAGCGCTTCAGCAATACGGTCTATCATTGATGTCGAAACGAGAGTTTTCCCTACTGCAGCGTTCCTGCTCCAGCCATTCCTGTTCTGAAACAGATACCATATGGCGGCGGAGAGATAGTGGTTTGGGTTCATCAGCCCCGCGTCTTTTGTTACAATGCCGTGGCGGTCGACATCGGTATCATTTCCAAAAGCAATATCAAAGCGATCTTTTAACCGGATCAACCCCTCCATGGCATAGGGCGAGGAGCAGTCCATTCTGATCCTGCCATCCTTGTCAACGGTCATGAAGGAAAATGTAGGATCAATAATATCATTGACGACATTCAGATTCAGATGATACCGTCCGGCGATGGGGTCCCAGAAATCAACCGAAGCACCGCCAAGAGGATCTGCACCGATATGGAGACCAGCTCTCGCTATGACTTCCATATCGATAATGTTTCTGAGGTCTTCCACATATGGTGTTACATAATCATGCTCCTTAATAAATTCAGACTTGACTGCCGCTTCGTAGGGTATTCTCCTGACACCTTTGAGTTTTTTGAAAAGTAATTCATTGGCTCTTGTTTCAATCACCTTTGTGGTTGCCGTATCCGCCGGCCCGCCGTGAGGCGGGTTATACTTGAACCCCCCGTCCTCGGGCGGATTATGAGAAGGAGTAATAACCACACCGTCTGCCCGGCCTCTGCTCCCCCGAATCTTCCTGTTAAAGGTGAGGATGGCATGAGAGATGACCGGAGTCGGTGTATACCGGAATCCCTTCTGGACAAAAACGGTTACCTTATTCCCGGCAAAGACCTCGACTGCACTCGCAAAAGCCGGCTCGGACAATGCATGGGTATCCATTCCCAGGAATAAGGGGCCGTTGATTTTATGTGCCTTCCTGTATTCGCAGATTGCATGGCTGACTGCGAGGATATGGGCTTCATTAAAACTGTTTTTCAGGGACGATCCCCTGTGTCCCGAAGTTCCAAAGGCAACCTGATGGGTCGTTTGAGTGACGTCAGGTTTATGCGTATAATAGGCCGCGACAAGACGCGGGATGTTTTCAAGTATTGACCGTGGTGCCGGTTTCCCGGCGAGTTCATGCAGTTTCATCATGATTTCCTTGATAAAGATAAAATTTACTGCCGGAAAGCATTTCTGCCGGCATACTTCGCGGAACTGCCGAGTTCCCCTTCTATGCGGAGAAGTTGGTTATATTTCGCTATCCTGTCTGTACGGCTCGCAGAGCCAGTCTTGATTTGCCCTGCACCTGTGGCGACAACGAGATCAGCGATAAAGGTATCTTCAGTTTCTCCCGAACGGTGTGACACTACAGAAGTATATCCTGCATCCAGAGCCATCTTCATCGCTTCAAGGGTTTCCGTCAACGTGCCGATTTGGTTAACTTTGATGAGGATTGAATTTGCAATTCCCTCGCGTATGCCCCTGGCAAGCCGTCCGGTATTGGTTACAAACAGGTCATCACCAACGAGCTGGATTTTTTTGCCAAGGACATCCGTCATCAGTTTCCATCCTTTCCAGTCATCCTCTGCCATGCCGTCTTCGATTGATAGTATCGGATATTGTCTTACCCAGTTCTCCCAGAAGTCAACCATCTTTTCAGCAGACCGCTCACTCTTATCAGACTTCTTAAAAATATACCTTTTCCTGCCCTTGTCGTAGAATTCACTCGCTGCAGGGTCAAGCGCAAGACCGATATCATGCCCCGGGCGATACCCCGCCTTTGTTATCGATTCGAGAATCACTTCGAGGGCTTCCTCATTGGACCGGAGATTCGGTGCAAAGCCACCCTCATCTCCGACCGCTGTTGAGTAGCCTTTCTTCTTCAGGACACTCTTTAACGTATGAAAAACCTCAGCACCCATGCGGAGCGCTTCAGAGAAACTAGGTGCACCATAGGGCACCACCATAAATTCCTGGGGATCCACAGAATTGTCCGCATGGACACCACCATTAATAATATTCATCATCGGCACGGGTAGAACAGAAGCTGATACGCCGCCCAGATACCGGTAGAGAGGTAGCCCGCAGGACAGTGCAGCAGCCCGTGCAACGGCCATGGAAACCGCAAGGATGGCGTTCGCGCCGAGTTTTCCCTTATTCCGTGTACCATCCAGAAGAATCATCTTCCGGTCAATCGCTCCCTGATCACCTGCGTCCATCCCTTCGACAGCGGATGCGATTTTCTTGCAGATATTCTGGACCGCTCTGCGAGTGCCTTTTCCGAGATACCTGTTCTTATCACCATCTCTCAGTTCAACAGCTTCATGTTCGCCTGTCGATGCACCAGAGGGGACAGCCGCCCTGCCCATGCTGCCGTCAACAAGCCAGACATCAGCTTCAACCGTGGGATTTCCCCTCGAATCGAGGATTTCTCTTCCGATAATGCTAACGATCCTGGTCATGGTATCTCTCCTTACGTTGGATTTTTTTGCATGAAAAAACAAATGCTTCCTGGAAATTTTATCAGTATATTGAAAAATTGTCTATTGTCCCGTAATCTAATAGACGATTACCATCTCTGATAGCATTGAGGAGAATAGTATGATCGAAGGGCGTGACAGATATATCGAACGTTCCGTGAGCGCTGCTGTCCTCTTTGTTCTCATAGCAGGATGTTTTGTGGTTCTCAGACCGTTCATATCCGCGTTGTTGTGGGCATTGATCCTTACTTTTACGACGTGGCCTGTCTACAAGTGGTGGACGGATATCCTCAGGGGTAACAGGACACTTGCGGCAACAATCATGACGCTGCTGCTTGCTGCCGTCTTTCTCATACCTCTTTTGGTGATTGGAGTAACTTTCGCTGATGAAGCAACAAGTCTTATTGCACATATACGCCGGGCATTTGAAACAGGACTTCCCCCCTTACCTCAATGGATAGAAAAAGTTCCGATCATTGGGGCTGATATTCATGAGCGCTGGGAGATATGGACGACTGACGAAACACAATTTGAAACGTTTATTGCTCCTTATCTAAAGAATCTCAGGGACTTTGTTCTAAAAAGCACTCCTGTCATCGTTCAAGCCCTGTCTCAGATACTCCTGAGCATCGTCGTCTGTTTTTTCTTCTTCCGTGACGGAGAGGAGTCTGCAAAAAGTCTTGGGAATTTGATGAAGAAAATTGCCGGAGAACGCTCCGGAAAGCTTATGCAAGTTGCCGCAGATACTACGAAGAGTGTTGTGTACGGCATCATCGGGACTGCTGCGGTACAGGGGGTGCTTGCAACAATCGGATTTCTTATCGCCGGCGTACCCGGCGCCCTCATTTTCGGTTTTCTGACCTTTTTTCTCGCATTCATTCCGATGGGACCTCCCTTTATCTGGATACCGGTAACGGTCTGGCTCTTCTATAAAGATTCCGTTATCTGGGGAGTTTTTATGTTGATATGGGGTATGTTTGTTATCAGCGGGGTGGACAATGTCGTTAAACCCTATCTCATCAGCCGGGGGGGAAGCCTTCCGTTCATTCTCATCCTTCTCGGCGTCCTCGGCGGCGTTATTGCGTTCGGATTTGTAGGAGTCTTTCTTGGACCAACGCTGCTCGCGCTCGGATATTCGCTTATATCCGAATGGACATCGAAAAAAGAACCTACCGAATAATAACAGTGAAGATACTCCTCGTTTACCCGTACTTCCTTGATGAGAGGATCCATGCCGAAGACGCAGGAACAGTCCCTATCGGTCTTTACTATGTTGGTGCACTAATGAAGGAAAACAACCACGATGTCGAGATCCTCAATTGGTATGACATGAAAAAAAAAGATGCCGAGATAGCGGAAAAACTGAGGGAGAAAAAACCGGATATCATCGGAATTTCGATTGTACATGCCAACCGGTGGGGTGGCATTGATATCGCAAGGATTGCAAAAAAAATTCTCCCCCGCGTAAAAATAGTATTCGGCGGAATCGGCGCCACATTTCTCTGGCAACACCTCCTGAAGCATTGTGAAGAAATCGATTATATCGTCCTTGGTGAGGGAGAATACAGTTTTCTTCATCTCATTGCCTGCTTGCAGGAAGGAAGAGACAGCGACATACCGTCAGTGAAAGGCCTTGCCTTCAGGTGTAATGGGAAATCGATCAGCACCGGACCTGCGGACTTTGTTAAGGACCTCGACCAATTGCCCATGCCTTCAGAACACTTTGTGTTTCAGCACATCGTATCATCGCGTGGTTGTCCTTCCGACTGCACCTTCTGCGGTTCGCCGCGGTTCTGGGGGCGCAGGGTCCGATTTCATTCACCGGAATATTTCGTCCGGCAGCTTGAACAACTCCATCAGAAAGGAGTCTCTTTTTTTTACATCTCGGACGATACCTTTACGATGAGAGAAGACCGTGTGATAGCGATATGCCGGAAGATTATTGAAAGGAATCTTGCGATTACATGGTTCTCCATCTCACGGGTAAATTTGATCAGTGAAGAGATGCTGTACTGGATGCGAAGGGCAGGGTGCATACAGATCAGTTTCGGGGTTGAAAGCGGTTCTGAAAAAATCAGGAACGCCCTGAATAAAAACATCCGGACCGACGATATAAAGAACGCCTTTGCGCTGACGCGGAAGTATGGCATACTCCCGCGCGCCTATTTCATCTATGGTAATCCGGGTGAAACGAACAAAACGATCCGGGAAACCATCGACCTGATCGGAGAGATCAAACCCCTGAGTGCAATTTTCTATATCCTTGATATCTTTCCCGGAACCGAACTCTATGAAGATTTTCTGGAGAGAACAAAGATCAGGGATGATATTTGGTTAGAGAGAATAGAGGACATCATGTATTTTGAGACTGATCAGCGATTGTCGCAGGATATGATCCTTGCTTTTGGCCGAAGACTCAGGTCTGCTTTCCACAAGAAACTTCCTCAATGTGCTGATGATATTGAGCTCGCAGACAGGGAAGACCTTTATCAATTGCATGCCGATTTTCTCTCGAGGCTTGCAATGACGTTCAGTCACGGGGACTACGCAATGATTGAGGCAATCCCCGGCAAAGAAGAAGTAGCCGAAAGGCTCTATATCAGGTCCCTCTCATATGCCCCGAACCAAAGAGCCTTTCTCGGTCTCGGGAGTCTTAAACAGCGGCAGAGGAGATATGAAGAATCGATCAGGATCTTAAACGAGGGGATGAATCATTTTCCGGAAAACGATCAGATTGCCCTGTGCTGCGGGATAAGCCATATGTGCCTTGCCCACTATGACAAGGCGCTGCACTGCTTCAGCAAATGCCCTGATTCCCCCGAAGTCGCTCGCTATATAGAAAGCTGTCATCGCATGTTGAACTTTCCTGATAGCCATTCTGCATCTTGAAAAAGATCTACCCTGGCGGCCAGTGCATGATCCGTCCACCGAGCACATGAAGATGAATATGGAATACTGTCTGGCCTGATTCCGGGTTGCAGTTCATTACGAGTCTGAATCCGCGATCTGCAATCTTGCTCTCCCCCGCGATGGTATTCGCAATCTGGAACAGGTGTCCGACAAGCCAGTTGTCGTCCGTTTTTATCTCTAAATTGGTGGAAATGTGTTTCTTGGGCACTACGAGGACATGCACGGGTGCCTTGGGATTAACGTCCTCGAAGGCAAGGGCATGATCATCCTCATAGAGTATTTTAGCCGGGATTTTTTTCCCTACGATTTCACAGAATAAGCACTCCATAATTTTTTCTCCTCTCAGGTTTGTTCATTATAGCTTCACATGCAGACCGGTATTTCAGAAATCGCGAATTGAACTGGCAGGGTTTCTCCGAAAAAAGGGGATGCCGGATTCCCCGGTATCCCCTTTCATTCTTCTATTCCATAGGTATGTATCTGTTAATCTTACTGTTCTTTGAGTGTCACTGCACCACTCGAACAAACACTGACGCAGGTTTCACATCCTTCACACAGGTCTGCCTGATAAGGGTCTGCCTTACCATCATTCATCTGAAAGACACCAACCGGACAGTTGTTCACGCATTCTTCACAACCTTCACATTTTTCTTTGTCTACTGAAACCAGGAACGTGCCCACTCCTTTTCACCTCCTTATGTAAATTACCGAAACGGTTATATAGGTAACGTTAATTACGAATGCTTTATTGCACCTTATACAGTCTAGGGCTGCTTCCCCTATTCGGTCTTGATCTGCCTCTCGCCGTATTTATCAAACACGACTTCTTCTTTAACCGAGATGGCCACCTTGTAAAGAATTGTCAGCACCAGAAACCCGATTGCCCACACAGCCATTGTAATCATCGCCTCTGGCAGAGTAGGCCAATACTCGGTTATTCTCTCAAAAGGATTCGGTACAAAGCCACCGACAACAAGTCCGAACCCCTTGTCTATCCATAAGGAAAAGAACGTTGCTATGCAGGCAATAGCCAGTAAGCTCTCATTTTTCCGTATCTGCGGGAAAACCAGCATGAACAAAGCAATAGCCGCAAGGATACTTGAGACCCACATGATCGGTACGAGTTTGGAATGACCATGCAGTCCAGTATAGAGATACACAAAAGAGTGCATATGGCCAGGAATCTGGCTGTAGAATGCCGTAAAGAATTCGAGTCCGAGGAAAAACACATTGATGATCATGCAATACGTGACTATCTTCCCTAATGACTGTATCGCCTCTTTACCGGGATCAAATTTTGTATATTTTCGTACAATTAAGGCTAACAGAATAAGGAGCGCGGGACCGCCGGCAAAAGCCGATGCGAGAAATCGGGCTGCCATGATTGCAGACAGCCAGAAGTGCCTTCCGGGAATACCGGCGTACAGAAATGCCGTAACAGTATGAATGGAAGGGGCCCAGGCTATTGATAGATAAATAATCGGTTTTACCCATTTCGGAGGCGCTACTTCCTTGCGCTCGGCACTTAAAACCGTCCAACCAATCAAAAGATTGAGTATGAGGTAACCGCTCAGGACAAGCATGTCATAGAACATGACAGAGTTAGGAGTCGGATGAAGGATTACATTCAGGACGCGGAGCGGCTGCCCGAGATCGACAAAAATAAAGAGCATGCACATGATGACCGCGGCAATCGCCAGGAATTCACCCAATATGGTAAGCCGGGCGAACTTCTTGTAATTGTGGAGATAATATGGCAGGACAACCATCACGCCTGAAGCCGCCACGCCAACAAGAAAGGTAAACTGTCCGATGTACAGGCCCCATGAGACGTCCCTGCTCATACCGGTTACACCCAAACCATATTTAAACTGATAGAGGTACGCCAGAAATCCAGCTCCGATTACTGACAGCAGAAAGAATACCCATATCCAGTATCTTCGACTTCCTTGTATCGCATTTTCAAGCATTATTCCCTCCTAAAGGACGTAATACACGCTCGGCCCGGTTCCAAGTTCGGGCTTACGTCTCATGCTGAACCGTTCACTGAGAATTTTTCTGACCTCCGAATCCGGATCTTCAAGGTCGCCAAAGATCAATCCGGGGGTTGTACCGTTTTTCGCGGCAACTTCTTTCGCTGCCTCGACACAAGCCGGTTCAAGACCTACTGCCAGCCTTTCATAACATAAGGTACATTTTTCAACGACACCCTTCATCCGTGTCGGAAATTCGCGGTTTTCCGTTGATTCATCAATATGAGGCCGGGGATCCTTGTAATTGAAACTTCTGGCTCCATACGGACAGCCTGCCATGCAGAACCTGCAGCCGATGCATCGGTGCATGTCCATCATGACAATGCCGTCGCTCTCTCTCTTGAACGTTGCTTGTGTCGGACACACCCTCACGCAAGGAGGATTGTCGCAATGGTTGCAGAGGAGGAGGAAAGGCATGTGTTTCACTTTCTCCGCAAGGTATTCATCTTCATTCCCGGGGAATGCATGTTCATATGTGTCAGTCCACATCCACTTGATCTCTTGCTTCGGGTTATCAGAACCGGCGGGGACATTGTGCACATGATGACATGCATCAATACATTTCTGATAATCTTCAGGTGTCTTAAACTTGCTCATATCAACGACCATTGCCCATCTCTTGGCAGTCAGAGCAGTAGGACTCGATTTGATCTGAGATGCCTCGAGATCGTTTCTGACCGTGTTCGCTAATGAAAATCCTCCAACGCCCAAGATAGATGACATCCCAGCAATCTTTAGAAATTCTCTTCTGTCCATACTTATGTCTCCTTCTCTTTCGGGGCAATATGACAATCCCAGCAGTATGGTTTCACTGCTGCATAGTTATGACATTCGTCACAAAATTTGGTCTTATTTGAATGACATTTCATACAGGTCTTCTGAAGACTCATGGTATACTTCTTTTCCGGTCGTGCTTGTATATATGGTCATCCCGTCACGAACAACCCAATCCCGCCATTCATTCAGCATTTTCATATGTTCTCGTTTCATGAACTCTTTTGATTCAACACATTTTCGCTCACTTTCGGGCATTTTGAGGATTTCAGGGGTATCCACTTTCGGATCAGGCTTTGCCGTTGCCTTCTCCCCGGTCAACAAGAAGGGAGATATCACTAACCCTACAAAGATCAGAATCCCGATAATTATCTTGCCTCCGTTATACATGTTATTCACCCTCCATTCCCGGGAGCGGTTCACCGCGCAGATTTGTCGTTCGCTTTTTCTCCCCCTTGCAGATCAGCGCATTCGCCACCATTTCATGGACACCGGTTACGTCGACTCCGGGCACCCAGTAATCCATCAATGGCGGAAGCACTGCCCTGTCGATCGCACAGATGCACGCGAGCATGTTCACTCCGTATTTCTTATGAACATGTCTTACGGCATTCGCCCTCGGCAGCCCTCCCCGCAATCTCAGTTCCATATTTTCCGATGCATTCAGGCCGGAACCGCTGCCGCAGCAGAACGTCTGTTCCCTGATCGTCTGAGGAGGCATTTCATAAAAGTTATTACATACACTGTTGATGATATATCTCGGCTCTTCAAGGAAGCCCATGCCTCTCGATGTATTGCATGAGTCATGGTAGGTTACGATAAGATTATCGTTCCTGCTCTTATCAAGATTCAGCTTCCCGTGTTTTATAAGATCTGCGGTAAATTCACAGATATGAACGGTCTTGTTGGATTTTGCATTCTCAAACTTCGTGCCGGTTATCGGGGAGACAGGTTGTTCAAGAAAATCCATGGGGCCAAACCATGTATTATGGTACTGGTGCCACACCCTCCACATATGACCGCATTCTCCACCCATAACCCACTTGACTTTCAGTCTTTTGGCCTCTTCATAGATTTTATTATGGAGTCTCTTTGCCATCTCATTCGATGTAAAGAAACCAAAATCCCCGCCTTCTGATGCAAAGGTGCTCCAGGTATAATCGAGCCCGAGTTCATGGAATAAGAGCAGTTCCCCCATTGCAGTAAATGTACCCGGATCTGCAAACATACTCCCGGAGGGAACGACAAAGAGAATCTCCGCACCCTTTCTGTTGAATGTCGGAGTCAACCTTGATTCCTGTGTATTTCTCTATATCTTCGATGAACATCTCAAAGGTGTCCTTGATGGTGTGAGGCTGAAGGCCAAGGTGATTTCCGGTCAACCAGCAGTTGGCGACAGGACCTGCTATCCACTCAATATTCAATCCGAGGAGGTTGAGCAGTTCCCGTGCAAGAATCGTAATTTCAGCGGTGTCGATACCGTACGGGCAGAAAACAGAGCACCGCCGGCATTCAGAGCACTGGTAGGCGTAATACCATATTTCTTTCAGAACATCGACGTTCAGATCACGCGCTCCTGCAATCTTGCCCATGATTTTTCCCGACGTCGTGCAATATTTTCTGTATATCGACCTTAGAAGTTCAGCTCTGAGGACCGGCATGTTCTTGGGATCTCCGCTGCCAATATAGTAGTGGCATTTGTCAGCACATGCACCGCACCGGACACAGATGTCAAGGAAGAGCCGGAATGAACGGTACTTATCTACCCGCTCCCGGAGTCCTTCAATAAAGATTTCCTGCCAGTTATCAGGGAGTTTCCAGTCTTCATCTGAGGCCGACCATGGCCGGGGATTCGGGAATGAAACGGTCTCAAGGGATTTTGCCTTGCTCGCGTAACAGAACATTCCCTTTCTGAAGACAGTTGGTGTTTCCATCCACCCTGTTTTAGCAGGTTGATAATCAATCTTTGCAAGTTCTTCTGGTTTTGGATTTGCCATAATTACTCCTTTTCTACAGGTAATCCGGCTGCTTTCATTTTTTCTCTGAAATCGTCTTCATATTCGTGATAGGTATGAACCTTAACCGGATAATTCCAGGGATTCACATGCATTTCAGCACGGTTGGTATTCGCAAGATTCCTTGTCGGGCTGAGGAAAACCCCTGCCATGTGCATCAGTTTGCTCATCGGGAAATACACAAGGAGAGAGCAGACAAGGAACAGATGGATATAAAATATGATATTGATGCCCTGAGGAACAACCGGGTTCAATGTTACCCACCCCATTGTTAACTCTTTGATTCCGACAACGTCTGTCTTCAGAAAATACCGCATCAAAACCCCGGTTACCCCGATAGCGCAAATCAGGAAGAGCGGGAAATAATCGGCAGCGAGGGAAATATAGCGCATCTGGGGGATAACAACTCTCCGGAGGAAAAGGAATGTTACAGCACCGAGAAATATCAAATCAGTGATGTAGAGGACCGGTGCACCAACCTGGAAGAAACCATCGAGGGATTCAACGATGCTAATCACGCCGGGTACCGGCTCAAAGAATAACCGCATGTGCCTGATGAGAATGACAAGAAATGTATAATGAAAAGCAAGACCGCCCAGCCACAGCCATTTTGATGAAGCATAGGAGATTTTCGGACCGTCCCTCAATTCCGCCCGTGTATTTCTGAACAGTGACCGGAAGAGAAGCACTTCGAGTGCCATTCGGACGATGACACCGAAGCCCGAAGACGGGTTATCGATACTGTTTGCCTTAATCCAGGGAAATGATTTCTCCTGCCCTGCAGTTGTTGGTATGCGGAACGGGACCGGTATCTTTCCCCATTTCAAGACGCGGTAGACAATCCCGACGATGAAGGTGAGAAACGCCGCATACGGAATTATCACTCCGAACAAGTAATAAAGGTTTGCCCCGCTGACTCCGATAAATACAACCGCAATAAGAGCTACCACCGCGAAGAAGGAAAATAAAAGTCCCATAATGTTACCCCTTTATTTTTGAGTTAATACTGATTCTTCTCCGGGAGATGACTCCTCTTCCTGAACATCACAGACGATATTTGCCCTTTTCAGGAGCCTGGAAGTCATTCTCCTCACATCATCAGTTTTCAGTTCATAAATTCTCTCCCGGCATTTCATGTAAATATCAAAGGAGAGAAGGATAAGCTGATCAATCTGCGCCTCAAATTCGCTCAATTCATCCAGAAGATTCCTTTTTCTTATTTCACTGCCCGCTTCTTCCCTGATTACTTTCTTCAGGAGAAAAAGAAAAGAAATAGCCTTTGATGGAGTGAAATCCTGAACCGCTTTAATTTTTATGATGTCATTGAGGATAGGGAAAAACTTCTCAGGTTCAGAGTTCTGCACAAGCTCATTGAAGATATCTCTTATGCCCTCTGAAATGGTGTGTCCGACCGGATTCAAGAACCGGTCTTGCTGTTTTTGAAAGAAATTGGAACTGTCAGCCGGATAATTTGCAAAGACTGCCTGAACCCATTTTTTGACAATAGAAGATTTCTTCTCTTCCAGCAGTCCCCTTAGGTTCATATCCGGTATGCTCTTCTCCTTACTCCATATTCCGCTGATTTCTGCACAGGCTTATTTGACGTTTCATGCATATCTGCACTTCAAACACTTATTGATGATCAATCAGCAAGCACACAAAACCTTGAAGAGCAAGAAGTTATTGGGTGAATCTGATATTCCTTCTTGCTCTTCTGAATAGCTCTATTATTATACGCAGCCCGTCGGTTTTGGAAGGCCGGCATATCTGCATGCCTGCTTTGCAGGACCCGCCGGGAAGAGCTCATACAGGTACTTGGTATTCCCTTTTTCCGGACCCATGGCTTTACCGATTTCTTTCACGAGAATTTTGATCATCGGTGCGATCTGGAACTTCATAAAGTATTCTCTGAGGAACTTGATGATTTCCCAGTGCTCACCGGTCAGCTCAAGACCGTCCTCTTTTGCCATGACTCCAGCCATTCCCTCTTTCCATGACTGCCAATCTACCAAGTAACCATCCTCATCAATCTCATACTGTGCACCTTCAAACTCCAAATGTGGCATCGTTGCTTCCTCCTTCTTTTGAAATGTAGTTTATTTGATAGAAGACCTCTCCCATCAATCCCAGGCTGATTATCTTATCATACACATGAGTCTTCTTTCAACGGAACATGAAAAGATTTCTTCTGAATGGGTTATACAAGGTAATACAAAGAGATAACGATGGTCAAATAAAAAAATTTAATTTAAAGATAAGTTTTTTTGTTGATAAGCGCACGCAGCCTGTATCATTCCCTGAGCCCATTCGGGTGTCCCAATGGCATGAACGTGAGTATATGTCGCAAGGACATTCTGGTAGCGAAGCCCTTCCATTCCATTGGTTATTCCCTCTCCTTTCATCACAGTAAAAACAAAATCGTACTGATCAGTTGTGTCCATCGACCGTATATAGGAATAATGAAATTCATGCCCGCGGAGCATTTGGCCATTTGCATAAAAAGGATTTGATCCCGTTACTTTAAGAAAAGTATATCCGTGTCCCCGGGGTTTTTTGCTCACACCTATTTCGGCAGGAAGGATATCAACCATTGGGTAGGTCTTTCCATCCCATACCAATTTTCTGGAGAGATACATAAGCCCTCCGCATTCAGCATAGATCGGCAGTCCCTGTTCCGCAGCGTTCTTAATGTCATGCTTCAGTTTCACATTTTCCGCAAGAGAGAGAGCGTGAGTCTCGGGAAAACCGCCCCCTATGTAAAGTGCATCAAGGGAAGGAGGCAGGGTGTCTGTCAGTGCGCTGAATTCGAAGAGATCAGCCCCAGCCCTTTTCAAGGCATCTAAATTTTCCGGATAATAAAACTGAAAGGCTGCGTCGCGGATTATGCCGATGTTCACTTTTTTCCCCGCACGTTCGGCCCTATCAGGAGTGGTACAATCCAATGGCGGTGCGTTCTGTGCAATCTTCCATATCTGTTCTGTATCCATATACTTCCGCATGATTTCAGAAGCACTTCGAAGAGCTTCTTCAGATTCCGGGTGTTCTTGCGGTGGCACCAATCCGAGATGCCTGCCCGGGAATTTTATATTTTTCAGTTTCGGTATCGCACCGACAACCGGAACATTGCAGTAATATTCGACACTCTTCCGGACAGTCGACTCGTGGCGGGCACCCGCCAGTTTGTTGAGGATCACCCCTTTGATGGAGACTTCCGGGTCCATGGTCTGACATCCCATCACCAGAGCAGCCACGGTCCGTGTAACCTTTGTGCAATCGACAACAAGGACGACAGGAGACTTGAGGAGTTTCGCTATTTCAGCGGTGCTGACATTCCCTTCCACATCCATTCCGTCATAGAGCCCCCGGTTCCCTTCGATAACAGAGATATCCGTGGTTCTGCTATTCATACAGAAAGAGGAAAGCACCTGATCTTTATTCATAAGGAAAAGGTCTACGTTATAACAGGAGTGGAATGCCCCCCGGCTAAGCCATTCCATATCGATATAATCGGGGCCTTTCTTGAAGGGAGCTACTCTGTAGCCCTTCTCGTGCCAGAGGCGGCACAATCCGACACTGATGGCAGTTTTGCCGGTATCGCCGCCAAGGCCCGCAATTGTGAGCCTTGGGCAAAAAATCATTTTCTGCCGGGAATTTCAAGAGTAGCGCACGAACCGCTGCTGCAGCTCTTCACCGTCGTTTTGGTTCCGCTGCCACGGACAGAGGCGCCGATATTAATCGTGCTGAGAACCCGTTCTATTTCAGGGGAACCACACTTCGGGCACTTCATCTTCACGCCATCGTCTTCTTTTTTCAGCTTTAGAAGCTCAAAAACCTTCCCGCACTTAAGGCATCGAAATTCGTAAATAGGCATCGCAGACTCCTTTCTGTATTTAAAAAATAGGGTGCTTGAGGGCTATTTCTACAATAAATATGCCATTCCTGAAAAGTCAAGGAACCTTTCCCATGGGTGAATAGTCAGGTCAAATTCCATCAATTTGTCATTCACGCAAGCGAAGCGCGTCGGGAATCCTTCTTAGAAGCCATCGGAAAAATTCCTGCCAAGCTGCAATGGCATAAAATATCTTGCAACGGAGAGACCGTTTTCCAACAATGAATTAGCCGTACTAATAATATAAACCTGATTGATAACCAGACCAACCGCTATTTCCTCAATTCTAGCAAGAAAGCTATAATACATATATAGCAATAAAGAAAATTATCAAAGGAGTCCTTATGGCCACAGTACCCGAAGAACCCCGCTGTCCTTTCTGTTACTCTCCGATCGAGCCACCGAGGGAATTGCTCCAGAGAAAAGTTGTAGAATTCCCGATCGGTGCCTGCTCGTATTGTGGTGCTGTATATGCATATGACACAACAGGACATAACATGGGAGCCGCCTTTATTGAAGCTCTCCTTTTCGCCTGTAATGAGGATGACTATTTGGCATTTTCACTCTCCCACGGCACTGATTATACCGATGCTGTGATTGGAAACTATGATATTGTCACCCACACGGTTACACCGGACAGGGTATACCACGACCGGTATGTGCGGGGTGCCCTTGTGTTTGTAAAGCTTTTTGACCAGTTCCATGAGGCAACCAAGGATAAGGTAAAGGAAAAACTCAAATACACGACACCCATTCATAAAACGAAATTGCGCTCGGACAATTTCTCGAAGGAAAAAGTGAGGAAATATGTTTCAGGGAATAATCTTCAGGACCTTATCGCACTCGCTGATGAAGATTCGCGGGTGATCAATGAACTGCAACGCATGCTCTATACCCCTGATGAACACGCACGGTGGAATATCATTGAGATGCTCGGTGAGGTAAGCAGGAGCGTTGCTGAAAAGCGTCCTGATCTCGTCAGTAAATTAATAACCAATCTCCTTCAGAGTGCAGCATATCCCGGGGCATCAGCGTGGGGTGCACTTGAGGCAATTGGTACTATCATCAGCACAAATCCCCGGCTTTTCAAGGATTTCACACAACCGCTTCTCTCTTTTATGGCCCAGCAGAACTTGTGGAGGGAGGTAACCTGGGCTGTCGGCAAGATAGCATCTGCAGACCCTGCCGTCGCCAAGTGCGCATTCCGCGCTCTCGCTGATTTCCTGAACAATCCCGATCCCGTGCTCCGTGGCTATGCAGCATGGGCTCTCGGCAGTATCGGGTTCAGCGACGTCACCCAAAAATTGAAAGACCTCGAGACGGATGACAATAAACTCTCCCTGTGGAGAGACGGTGCCATGCAGGAAGTGACTGTCGGTCAGCTCGCGGAAGAGGCTGTCCGGAAAATTTCCGGGTGAAGAGACCCTCGATACATTACCTTGTCGCATCTCCCGCTGGCGACATCCCTGTTGATACCAGCAGGCTCGATTATCCCCTTGAAGGTGACCCGCTGCAAACTCCTTACCGAATTTATTTTCAGGCAATATCCGATTTTCTCTCAAGGGAACATTTCCAGCCGCTGCTTAAGGCAGTCAACGAGCACCTTGGGACTGATTTCGATCTCGGTGCACTCAATGAAATTATTGTCCGCACAGAAAAACATGGAGCACTCTATCATCCTGCAAGCATCGAGTGTATGCTGAGGGATGGAAGGGCAAAATTCGGTCTTCATGTGGCAATGACTGATATCGGAAGGGATTGCTTAATAAAAGAATTCGCTCTCCTAAAAACGCTGCATGCCCGCTTCAGTTTCTCGCATATCCCTATGCCATATCATGCGGCCGAACTGCATTCAATGGTATTCCTACTCGAAGAGTGGTTTGAAGACTATCATGAATTTCATATCGCAAAAACAGAAAACGGTAAACAACAGATGAAACTTTGGGAATATGGCAAAGGAGATCGGGTTCTCTCGTCTGAACAGGGCTTTGAGATTTACCGGCAGGCAGCACAGATCCTCACGCTGTATTATGATCTGAATGATTTTCACTTGATTTATCCATGGCATCATGCTGCGGGGGATTTTGTGGTAAGAATTGGGAAAGACAGTAATCCCCCCCAACCCCCCTTTAGAAAAGGGGGGAATACCAGGAATGTTTTAGATGATGATAAAAATCAAAACATTCCCCCTTTAGGAAAGGGGGATAGAGGGGGATTTCTAGACAAAATAGACGTGAAGCTCACTACAGTAAGGGGCTATGAACCTTTTCTAAGAATCGCGGAAGACGACATGATTTCTCCCGTACTTGCACTCTTTTACTTTCTCCTGCACCTTTCGATACAGATGCGTCTTGACAAACTTGATGGTGTCGGTGAAGTTGCGTGGGCGGATGATTTGTGCGTTGATGCTACCCTAACCGGTTTCCTGGAGGGACTCAAAAGAAAAAACGATTTCAGGGAATGTTGCGGCTCGGTAAGGTCTTTTCTGATGCTCCTGAAATCATTTACGAAAGAGGATCTTAGAAAAACAGCCGCTCCGATCGCAGAACAGTTTGAACAAACAAAAGACTACAGGATAATCCAGGAACACTTCGAAGAACACGTTGAAAGACTGTATCTTACGCTTCAAAATTTCCCCTGATGATATCCTCAAAGGACATCCTCACTACCCGCGCGAGAGGGAGCATGAGCGTCGCTTTTGCAGCAGGGTTGAGGTATCCTGCCTCTGCAAATAGCTCTTTAGAAAGCTTGACGAGTTCATGGTAAATGCTATCGAGCTTTACCGTTGGATATGTTGCTTTCTCCTCAAAACCTGAGAGATTGCATACGTATGAACGCTCTTTTTTGTCCTGATTCAAGCTGTAAGGGACTCCATAGACACGGCAGATAATGGGGCGGCTTTCGTAGAAGGCACACTCTTCTTTTTCAGAAAGGAACGGGCATCTCACCCGTTGTTTGCCAAGACCGTATACTTTCATATCCGGTTTGTCATCAAAGACTTTCAGGGTATCCTTGGCCCTGAGTACTTCTTCCTCTGCTTTCTCTGCCCTTCTGAGAATGTCGCGCCGGACTTTTCTCTCAAGCCTGTTGAAATGATAATTGATAAACGCCGCTTCTACTGGCAGGACGCCGAAGACAGCATGGCAGCAATCGCAGCAGCGGATTCTGCATCGCACACTGTCCGGATATTTTTCCCGGATGGTTTTAAAGAGGACATCTGCCTTCCGTGCATAAATCGAATACCTCGAAAAAAGCTCTTCTATCATTCTGCTTTTTTAGCCGACGCTCCTTTTGAGGTTTTCCTCTTTGCTGACATTGTCGCTTTTTTCCGGCGGGTCTGGCTTTTCCCTTTTTCCCGGTATGGGTCAAGCAGTTTCAGGAAATCCGGATGGACCTCAAAGCCCAAAGCTAAGGCTTTATCAGAATGCTCAATCGCCTTTTCAAACTCCCCCGTATAGTAATAGGCATTCGCAAGGTTGTTATGCCCGAGGGCAAAATCGGCAGCTTTTTCAAGCATTTTTGTATTGACTTCGATGCTCTTCGCTATGTCCCCCTTCTGGAGATACGCATTGGCAAGATTGCATTCTGCCTGAACAATGTCCGGATTTAATTCCAGAGCCTTTTGCAGAGCCTCTATCGCTTCGTCAGTCTTTCCCATTTGAAGGTAAGCGAACCCAAGATTGGAATACCCCCGCGCATAGCGGGGTTCTATATCCACAGCCCGGAGATTTGCCTTCACAACTTTTTCGAGGTCCCCTTCCTTAAAATAAATATATCCAAGGTTAACAAAGGCCTCGAACATCCTGACGCCGGTCTCAATCGACTCTTCAAAAGCATCAATCGCCTTGTCAAATTTCCCCTGCTGCATAAAGGCGACACCCAGGTTGTAAAAGGAAGAAGCACATTCCGGGTTCTGAGCAAGAAGGAGCTTCTGTTCAGCTATAAACTCTTCAATGTTTTTTAAATCTTTCATATCATTTTTTCAAAAGAAGAAGCACGGGCGGTCTTTGAAAACTACCCGTGCCTTTTTATTGCAATGAACTGCTTTGTTATATTATTTTTTAGCCTCCGGTATCACCGGACTGTTCAACAGAGATGCCCCTCCCCTTTACTCCGTACATCGTTGAGCTCCCGGTTGAAAAGTACTCCATGACCCCTTCTGCTACAAGCTTGGAAGCAACACTCTTGACCTCAGAGGCTCCGGCATCAGGCACTACTTTTTTGACACCGGCAAGCATGTCCTTAAAATAGAACTTTGTTTTTGCTCCCTTTGAGCCGTAATCAAGAATTGCCTGCTTTATATCGTCTTCTCTGCTCATAGTTGATTCTCCTTAATTATTTTATTACATACCTCCGGCAGCCTTGGATACAGCCCATGCATGCTCCGTATACTTGAACTGTGTTGAGGTCCTGAACGTATCGTAGGCAAGACGGTAATCATCGAGTAAATGCCATGAGAATTCCAGCCCACATTTTTCGAAGAACCTTTCCCAGCCGATACGCTCGGCCCAGTCACCGAGCCTCTCATATTTTTTCGCGTCTTTGGCGTAAGCCTCGACGATCTGTTGAACCGTTTTAACCACGGTTGGCCAGCGAGGCATCTCATTCGGCAACCACGGCACAACTACCTTCGAGAATTTCGGCTGACTGAGTCTGTTCGAAATCTTTCCACCAGCCAGGATTGCCACGCCGTCTCCTTCCTTGTCTGCTAAAGGCAGACCCATGCACATGGTGTAACAGTTTCCGCAATACATACACTTTTCTACGTTAACCGATACACTCTTCTTCCCATCTTCGGTAGTAATCGGCTTAATAGCATATAACGGGCACGCGGCAACAACCAGTGGAATCTCACATGCCTTGCCGACAGCATCATTATCGATTGCGGGTGGCTTGCGGTGATAGCCGAGGAGGGCGATATCTGAACAGTGCACAGCGCCGCACATATTCAGACAGCATGCCATCGAAACCCTCAGTTTTGCAGGCATCCTCATCGTCTTGAAATCGTCGAATAAAGCGTCTGCAACAGCCTTAACGAGCCCGGATGCATCGGTAGCAGGGGTGTGGCAGTGAAGCCAGCCCTGGGTATGCACGATATTCGTAATTGAATTGCCCGTACCGCCGGTTGGAAACTTAAAAGATCCAGCGATAAATTTCCTGCTGTCCAGATCTTTTTTCAAGGCTCTCGCAGTATCTTCTTTGTCTGTTATAAACTCAACGTTATTCCTCGTCGTCCATCTCAAATATCCATTACAATACTTGTCTGCGATATCACAGAGCTCACGAATATGCTCGACAGACATGATGCGCGCACCACCACACCTCACCGTGTATGCTTTATCGCCTGTTTCAGAGACGTGCATCAGTAACCCTGGTTCCAGGACCCTGTGTGATGCCCAGTTGCCATAATTCTTCCTCAGAACAGGCGGCAAGAACTGCCCGTAGTGTGAAGGCCCTATATCGGTAATCCTGCCTTCCTGCTTCTTTTCTGGATTATAATAGCCAAGTCTACCTTTCGACATGATATACCTCCTTTTTTATTTTCTCAAATATAGCAAACTTTTTATTTTGGATGTCTGCTTCTGTAATCGTCAATATTCCTTGCCCAACCGCCTGGAACCTCTGATTCCTTGAAGAAGACGTAAGGATTAGACCGGGGTTCTTTCACCATCTGCGGCATTGCCGGAATCCCGAGCACTTCGATGAGTGTCTTCAAACCCATGCGCTGAATCAGTTCACCGAGACGCTCACGGTTCTTGCCTTCTTCTATCCACCAGTCATGGACCTTCCTGGCCAATGCCTGTTGGCTCTCAAACGGGTGTTTTGCGTACATGAAAGGAACGGTCAGAACTGACATCTGTGCGCCCTCCAAAATAGGCGCCTTTGCTCCAAGGAGGATGCTCACGCCTGAATCTTTTCCGACTCTCAATGCTTCCGGCATGGCATTGATGCAATGCATGCAACGGGTACATTCAGCGTTGTTGATCGAAAGTTTCTTCCCGTCCCATGTCATGCAACCGGTAGGGCAGAGGTCGATAATTTCTGACTTTATATCAAATGGCCCCCAGTTTGCGCCTGTCATACCGCCGCCATCACGGGGAATCTTGTCGGCTACATAGGCTTGGACAGCTTCCTGATTGATCCGGATATCGTCCTTCCAGGTGCCGATGAAAGCCATATCTGACCGGGCGATTGATGCAACGCAGCAATTCGAACACCCGTCAAACTTAAACTTAAATTTATACGGGAAAGCCGGCCTATGTAATTCATCCTGGAAAGCCATGGTCATTTCATAACACATGGAAAGGGTATCGTAACACGCAAATTCACACCGTGCCGGACCGATACAGTCAGAAGGAGTCCGGAGGTTCGAACCAGAACCGCCGATATCATTTCCCAGATCATGTGTCAGGTCGAAAAATATCGGTTCCAACTGTTCTGTAGTAGTACCAAGCATGACCATGTCACCGGTTGAACCATGCATATTTGTAATACCGCTCCCCCGGTATTCACAGATATCACAGAAGGCCCTCATATAATCAGTTGAATAGAATTTTGCACTGGGTTGGTTGACTCTGACGGTATGAAAATGTGCGACAGAAGGAAACATCTGCTGCTGGTCGCAATAACGGCCGATAACTCCTCCACCGTAACCGAGGACTCCAACAATCCCTCCATGTTTCCAGTGTGTCTCACCTTCCTTATAAGAAAGCTCAACCACACCTAACAAATCTTCTACAGCATCTGCTGGAATCAACAGGTTATCTTGTCCCAGCTTTTTTCTATGGAGAGCCTCTCTTTTGAGGTCACTGACAAAACTGGGCCACGGGCCTTTTTCCAGTTCATCTAACATTGGGGTAGCATGTTTTGGTTTGAAGGCTTTCAACTCATCTTCTGTGTAATTCTTTAAGTCCTTATCAGTGAAAATCCTCACATCATCATACTTTCTATGCTCTTTCTCTTCTTTATCCCACAGTTTCTCTTTTCCTGGGATTCCCATGTTATACCTCCTTCTAACGAGTTTTTAGTAAGATGCAGGCAAATAAAAGCAGAAATTTCGAGTTACTCTTCACCCCCTTCCTAACAGGGATATTTTTAGACATTTTTAGACGGAAATATGCCTCTTATTTTTTTTAAGACTTAAGAAGGTTGTTAATGATAATGAACTATTTGCTTTTTGTCAAGTAAGGATTATTTATACAAAGATTAATTGCAATTAGACCACTCTGGAGAAAAATTTAAGCAAAAAGTAAATTTTATTTACCTCGCAGTTTTTATCTTAATGAGAGCCTCTTCAGCCCAATTTCCGAGGGGCTTTTCGAAAAAATTTTCTCCAATGTAAATCTTAACTGGCTCGGTACGGACACGCAATTTTTCAAGGGAAGGTACAGCGATAGCAAATCCTGCCTCTCCCATAGCCCATGCAGCAGTTCCAAGAACATCAACGTCGTCGCCGGTAAAAACCTCAAGTATCTCATCTTTGAAAGCCTTCAAGGACCCACCTATCAAGACTCCCAGTCTCCCGATGCCCCATAAGCAACCCTTCAGCAGGGGGGGTTCATCAATGCAGTGGGCAACCATCATGCTTCCGTAAGGGGCAATCAACACCGGATTAATTGCGATAATCTCCGCGATAGTCTGTGCGGAACTCCACCCGATTCCCCCGGATTCATCGTTCAGGGACCAAAAAAGGGTCCTGATATAGATCCGGACCTTTTCCTCGTTCCCGGCATCCCACCACTGCTTCATGAGTTTCGCAACAGTCTCGATTGCTGACCACCGCAGCACCTCATCCAGATCATACAGTCGGTAGCGAACCTCCTGCCAGTAATGCCTGTGTGTTTCACACAGTTCAAGGAGTCTCTGAAAGTCTCTTTTTCGCAGGAGATTCTCGACCTCACGCTTTATGATTGACTTGTGCATAGTGAATTCTGCCCCAATTGTCAAATATTGTTCCTACATTGTCATGCCCGCTTGGCGGGAATCCTTCTGATTCCCCCTTCGATAGGGGTATAAGGGGGTTATTTCATAGGAAAGATTCCGGCCAAGCCGGAATGACAGGTTCAACGAAATATGACAGAAAAGCCGTATTTTCTGCTTACATTTCCATTACGCAAAGTGCTATACTTTTCGAGTTTATGAATCAGAAACACCGCATGTCCATTATGACATTATTTCTGAAAATTCTCTCCTGTTTCCTGATAACAATTTTTTCCGCTGTGCTTCTTTATGCAGAGGCACTGCCTCTCATTAACTCAATCGAGATACGGGGTCTTAAAAGAATCGATGAAAACGCCGTGAAAAGCAAGATCACCCAAAGACAGGGAGAAGCCATATCACAGGAAAAAACCAATGAAGATATCAAAAATATCTATAAGCTCGGATATTTTGACGATGTTCGGGCAGAAATCGAGCCGTTCGAGGGCGGGATAAAGCTGATATATGTGGTCAAGGAAAAGCCTACCATTGTCAAGATCGAACTTCAGGGCAACGATGAATTTGACGATGCCAAATTGAAAGAAAAGATGACCATAACATCAGGTGCCATAGCAGATGCAGTCCTCATTCAGGACAATGCTGCCAAACTCAGGGCATTTTATGAAGAAGAAGGATACTGGCTTTCCCATATCGTCCCGGTCATCAGGGTAATCAGTCCGGATGAAGTGACCCTGACCTATCAGATTGAAGAGGGGAACAAGGTAAAAATCAAAAAAATCATTATTGAAGGCAACAAGGTGTTCTCTGCAAAAAAGATCAAAGGGGTTATGGACACCAAAGAACGGGGCTTGTTCTCTTTCATCACGTCCTCAGGGTATTACAAGAAGGAACAAATGGACATTGACATCGAAAAGATAAAGGACCTCTATTTCAATAACGGATATATAAAAGTGGCCCTTGGTGAACCGCAGATTCAGCTGACCGATGACAGGAAGGGGATGTTTATAACGATACCAATTTCGGAGGGACAGCAGTATAAAATCTCCTCGATCGAACTGACCGGCAATACCGTATTCCCTGACGACGCCGTAAGAAAAAGGATAACGATGCTTCCTGACGAACCGTTCAGTAAGGAAAAGTTACGGAAGGATATTTTTTCAATCTCTGAACTGTATTCAGAGACCGGGTATGCTTTGATCACCATTAATCCCGACGTAGTTCCCGATGAAAGCAAAAAGCTGGTCAAACTCGTCCTGAATATCAGTGAAGGGGACAGATATAGAATTGGGCGCATAGAGATTTCGGGAAATACAAAAACAAGGGATAAAGTTATCCGGAGAGAAGTCAGGCTGGATGAAGGGGATATTTTCAACAGTGCTCTCATAAAGAGAAGTTACGAGAGGATCAACAATCTGAACTTTTTCGAATCGGTCGAATTAAATCCCAAACCGCAGCCTGAGGAAAAACTGGTTAATCTCGATATTTCGGTAAAAGAGAGACCGACCGGTTTTTTCAGCGTCGGAGGCGGTTACAGCTCTGTTGAACAGTTCATTGCCATGGTGGAACTGACCCAGGGCAATCTGTTCGGCAAGGGACAGTTTGTAAAACTGCGGGCAGAGCTGGGCGGCAGAACAACGCTGTATGATATTTCCTTTAAAGACCCGTGGTTTATGGACAAACCTCTCTCGTTTTCAACAAACGTTTACAAGTTGACGAGGGAATATATTGATTATGATAAAGATGCAACCGGCTTCAGCATCTCTTTGGGCAAGAGGTTTTCTGAATACTGGTGGACGGATATTTTATACAATTTTGAGGATGCAGAAATATCCAATGTGTCTGATGATGCTTCCGTCGTAATAAAAGACCAGGAAGGCTCAAGCACAACCAGCAGTATTACCCCCTCCATTGTGAGAGATTCACGTGACAATTATCTCGACCCGCGGAGGGGTTCGAGGAATTCCCTATATACGACCTTTGCCGGATTGGGCGGTACCAATAAATTTATTAAGGGGGGAATTGATTCTGCATGGTATTTTCCTGTCTACAGTTCATCAGTGATGTTGAGAGGGAGGTTTGGTTATGCAACAGGCTATAGCGGTCAGGAACTCCCCTTGTATGAGAGATTCTATGTCGGCGGTATTTATACGGTGCGAGGACTGGGATACGGCGAAGCCGGCCCGAAGGATGAAGGTACAGACGACCCGATAGGAGGAACTGAGGAACTCATCTTCAATCTTGAATACATCTTTCCGCTTCTCAGTGAAATCCGATTGAAAGGTGTTCTGTTTTTTGACGCAGGAAATTCATATGAATCATTCGAAAATTTCCCCGAGCTGCGATATACTACAGGGGCAGGGGTGAGATGGATTTCACCCATGGGTCCCATACGACTGGAATGGGGCTACAATCTCGACAGGAAACCCGGGGAGAAATCCAGTAGGTTTGAATTCGCATTTGGAACATTTTTTTAACAAATATCATTACCACCAAGGAGGATATATGAGCAAAGTATTTCTGGGAGGGATGCTAGCGTGCTCTTTGATGCTTGCTGCCATTCTGGTCTCACCTGTTCCGTCGCACTCTGAAGATGCCGTTAAGTTTGGGTCCATCGATGTACAAAAGGTTCTGAATGAATCTGAAGCCGGTAGAAAAGCGAAAACCGATCTTGAAGGGTTAATTAAATCAAAGCAAATTTCGATTGATGAAAAGGGGAAAGCAATCGAAAAAATGAAGGCTGATCTTGAAAAACAGGCGTCTGTATTGTCCGCCGAAGCAAGAAAGAATAAAGAAGAAGAGCTCGAAAAGTCGGTAAGGGAGTACCAGCGGCTTGTCCAGGATTCACAGGCAGAAATTAAGAAAAAAGAAGCAGAACTGACCGAGACTATTCTGAAAGAGATTAAGGATCTGGTCGAAAAGACGGGTGAAGAGAACGTTTATACGATCATCTTCGAAAAAGGAATGGTTCTCTATTCCAGTAAAGGCATCGATATCACGGATACCATCCTGAAAAAATATGATGAAGTAAAAGCAAAACCTGCCAAGGAGTGAAACTCTCGGAAATCGCATCTCTTCTGCACGGTGAGATCTTTGGTGATTCTACCCTCGAAATTAAGGGGATAACGGGGATCAAAGAGGCCAGGGAGGGAGATATTACCTTCCTATCAGGAAAACGTCATGTGAAAGACCTCCCGCTCTGCAGGGCTTCATGCATCATTGTTCAGGAGCGTCTGCATGATCTTGCACTCACCCAACTGAAAGTTGCAAATCCCTATCTTGCGTATGCACGACTGCTCGAACATTTTTACGGTAAACCGCTGAAGCCTTTCGGGGTGAGCAAGGATGCAACAATATCAGATAAGGCACGAATAGCTTCGAATGTTTCCATTTCCCCTTTCTCATACATTGCTGATGGTGTTTCTGTCGGGGACGGGTCCGTCATTTATCCCTTTGTTTTCGTCGGCGAAAACACCGTCATCGGCGAACAGTGCACAGTCTATCCGAATGTGACGCTGCGGGAAGGGGTAACTATTGGGAACAGAGTTATCATTCATTCAGGATCAGTCATAGGATGTGACGGTTTTGGCTACGTATTCCATGAAGGCAGGCATTACAAGATTCCCCAGGTTGGCGGCGTCATTATCGGGGACGACGTTGAGATTGGCTCCAATGTCACAATCGACCGGGCAACAACAGGCAATACCGCAATCGGAGCCGGCACGAAAATAGATAACCTCGTGCAGATCGGACACAATGTAACTATCGGAAACAACTCCATTATTGTTGCACAGGTAGGTATCGGAGGCAGCACGGTAATAGGCGATTACGTGACACTTGCTGGACAGGCAGGGATTGCCGATCACGTTGAGATAGCATCAGAGACAATCATCGGTGCTCAGTCCGGGGTTATGGGAAAAGTTGCAAAAGGCGCATATTCCGGCTCGCCTGCAATGCCTCATAGAGAATGGCTCAAAGCGCAGGCTGTTTTTGCGAAGCTCCCGGAACTCCATAGGAGAATAAAAGCGCTTGAGGATAAGTTCAAGGAACTTGAAAGGAGGAATGTCGAATGATGCATATCAAGGATATTCAGAAACTCTTGCCGCACAGATACCCTTTTCTCATGGTCGACAGAGTCATAGAAATAGACCTTGGCAAGAGAATCGTCGGGATAAAAAACCTGAGCATCAACGAGGAGTTTTTTCAGGGACATTTTCCGGGCAACCCGATTATGCCGGGTGTCCTGATCGTTGAAGCACTGGCCCAGGTGGCAGCAATCCTTGCCCTGAAGTCAGGCGCTCCGGAGGGCCAACCTATATATTTCATGAGTATTGAGAAGGCAAAATTCAGGAGACCGGTCGTCCCGGGTGATCAGCTCCGATTGGAAGTTTCGATACTGCAGAGCAGAGGAAATGTCTGGAAATTTTCGGGCAATGCAGTGGTTAAAGACAAGGTTGTCGCACAGGCTGAATTCACTGCGATGGTGACGGACAGGGAGATATAAACTATGGGGAAAGAAATACATCCAACTTCGATCATATCGCCTGGAGCAGAGATAGCAGAAGATACCTATATCGGTCCCTTCTGCATCATTCACGATAAGGTGCGTCTCGGAAAGGGGTCGAGGCTTATCTCGAATGTAATCATCGAGGGCGCTACCGAGATAGGGGAGAACTGTACGGTCTATCCGTTCACCAGTATCGGGCTGCCACCCCAGGATATGAAATACAAAGGGGAAGAAACAGGAGTCACAATCGGCAGTCAGAATACGATCCGTGAATATGTGACCATTCACAGGGCATCGGTGAGCGGAGATGGAATTACCTCCATCGGCGATGGTAACTTTCTTATGGCATATGTTCATATTGCCCACGACTGCAAGATCGGCAATTCTGTCATTATGGCAAATCTTGCCACTCTCGCAGGCCATGTGTCTGTCGGGGATCATGCCGTCGTCGGCGGACTCGTGGCAATACACCAGTTTACCCGCATCGGCGCATATGCGATGGTCGGCGGATTCAGCGGAGTGGGACAGGATATCCCCCCGTATATGATAGCCTCCGGTGCACGGGTTAAACTCTTCGGCCTCAACACCGTCGGAATGAAGCGCCATGGATTCCCGGATTCAACCGTCAATGAACTCAAGAAAGCATATAAAATTCTCTTCAGGGAAAAAAGGACATTAAAAGGCGCTATCAAAAAGATACAGGAAGATCTCCCGTATACGGATGAGATAAAGCATCTCATAGAGTTCATCCAGAAAAACAAAAGAGGCATCTGTCGGTAGTTGAAGTTTACGTGCCTGGTAACTACGTTACGACATTGCGCTATTATTTATTTTACAGAACAAACATTTCTGTGATCCCGACTTGTTCGGGATCCTTCATAAGAAAGATTCCGGCTCGGCCGGAATGACAGCAAAATACCAAAGACCTTTTCAATGAAAAAACTCGGTCTCATTGCAGGGAAAGGTGACCTCCCGATGGCTGTCGCCGATGAGGCAAAAAAGCAGGGGTATACCGTTGTCGCGGTCGGCCTTGAGCCGCTCGCTGACAAATCACTTGCAGCGCATGTTGATGAGTTACAGTGGGTAAATGTTGGCAGGTTCGGAAAGATTATTGGTGCTATGAAGAAGTTTGATATCAGGGAAGCGGTAATGGCTGGCAAGGTTTCGAAAATGCTTCTTTACAAGAGCAAAATTACTCCCGACTTGCGGGCCGTGAAACTCCTCATGTCCCTGAAAGACAGAAAAGACGATTCGATACTCCTGGCTATTGCGGACGAACTTTCACGGGAAGGCATCCAACTTCTCGACATCCTCCCTTTCAGTTCAGCCCTGCTGGTTTCCAGGGAAGTCCTGACAAAAGATGCTCCTTCTGATCAGGAGTGGAAAGATATTGCGTTCGGCTGGAAGGTTGCGAAGGAGATCGGGAGACTGGACATCGGTCAGACGGTCGTTGTCAAAAATCAGGCCGTGATGGCAGTTGAAGCAATTGAGGGCACTGATGAGGCTATCAGACGGGGAGGAACCCTTGCGGGGAAGGATGCGGTTGTCGTTAAAGTCAGTAAACCAAATCAGGATATGAGGTTTGATGTTCCGGCAATCGGATTGGATACCGTAACGGCAATGAAAGGAGTTCATGCACGGGTTCTCGCTGTTGAAGCCGACAAATGTCTCGTCCTGAACAAAGAGCGGATTTTCGCTGAGGCAAAATCAGCCGGCATTTCCATCGTGGGGTATGGTGAATAATTTTTTGTATCAAGTCTTCTCGTTTACTCCTTCAGCCCTGCCTTCTTAAGGTTTGCAACAACAACAAGAATATACTTTTCCGGATCAAGATATTTTCGCGCAACCCGGAGCACATCCTCTTTTGTCACCGCATTGATGTAACCAGCATATTTTTCTGCGTAATCCCCCCCGAGTTTATAGAATTCTACAGCGGCAAGAAAATCAGCAATTTTTCTGTTCGTGTCAAGCCTCCTCGGGAAACTGCCGGTCAGATAAGCCTGTGCCTCTGAGAGCTCTTCATCCGAAACAGGTTCTTTTCTGATCTGTTCAAGCTGCCTGCGTATCTCATCAATCGCAATGGATGCTGATTCATTTTTCGTCTGCACGCCGACCCTGAAGGTACCGGATTCCTTATTCGCTGCAAAAAAACTGTGCACATCGTATGCAAGTCCCTTATCATCTCTGATTGATTGCATGAGTCGTGATGAAAATCCTCCGCCGCCAAGGGTATAGTTCATTACAGAAACTGCATAATAATCAGGATTCTCCCTGTTGATGCCGATATGCCCCAGAATGATATTTGCCTGTGTGAGGTCCTTATCAATTTTGACCACTTTTTTCATCCTCTTATCCTCAAGCTTCATTGCAGGCTTTGCAAGCAGTGTCCTCATCTTCCATCCACCAAGATATTCCTTCAGTAACAAGGTTAACTCATCAGATGTCAGGTCCCCGGAAACCGACAATATCGAGTTGTTCGGCAGAAAATATTCCGCATGAAACCCAATGAGATCTTCTCGTGTTATCGAATCAAGGGTCGCCGGAGATCCTTCTGTGAGCCTCCCGTAGGGATGATTCCCGAATACCTCTTTTTTAAACGCCCGCTCCGCAAGAAAGGACGGGTCTTCCTCCTGCTGTTTCAGGAACCCCTTTATCCGTTCCCTGACTCTCCCAATTTCGCTCTCCGGGAAATTCGGATTCAGAAGAATATCAGAAAAGATTTCAAAACCTGTAGGGAGATCTTTTTTCAGGACAGATAAGGATATGCTCGTAAAATCTTCGCCGGCAGATGCATCAAGTGATGCTCCGATAAAATCTATCTGCTCACTGATATCCTTTGAAGAACGGCTTTTAGTACCTTCTGCAAGCAGTTCTGCTGCAAGGTTTGCGGTCCCTGCTTTCTCTGCCGGTTCATGAAGCTGGCCTGCTTTTACAATGAGCGTTACCATCACAATGGGCAGATTGTGGTTTTCAGAGTGCAAAACGATGAGGCCATTCGGAAGCTGCGTTCTCTTCGCATCAAGAGCGATGGCATGATCTAAAGACAAGATGAAAAATGTGAAAAGAAAAAAGAATAAAAGAATAAATATGTTTAACTTTTTCATTGTCAATCAAAGAATTCCTCGAAGCTCAGCTTCGGGGTTAATATTTTATTATGCTGTCATTACCGCTTCTCGGGAATCCTTTCTAATACTGCTCCCTATAGTAAGGAAAGATTCCGGCCAAGCCGGAATGACATTTTTTTGTACCTCGCAGCATACTGCAGGGTAGCTCATTTTTCCTTTGTTGCCGGTATCAGTATCCCGACCGTCCTGTTTTCTTCTTTCAGATATTGTTGCGCGATTCTGAGAATATCTTCCGGCGTTACTTTTCTGATTCCTTCAAGGTATCTATCCATAAGCCGCCAGCTCCCCAGCATCTCGAACAGTCCGTACTGCATGGCCTGAAGATAAATTGAGTCCTGTCCCATGATAAATGATGATTCGATCTGGTTTTTTGCCTTCTGAATCTCGTTTTCGGCAGGAGGAGATTTTTTTAACGTCTCGATTTCCTGATTCAGCGCATGTTCGACATCTGTGATATTGGTTCCCGGTGATGCTGCGGCAAAAAAGAAGAACAAGTAGGGGTCCCGGAGAAAACCGCTGTAATCAGCAGATGCGCTGAGCGCAACCTTTTTTTCATACACGAGTGACTGATATAGTCTGGAACTCTTTCCGCCGGAGAGTATCAGGTTCAGCACATCAAGGGCATAGCTGTCTTCGTGCGGGAAACGGGGAACGTGATAGGCAGCAATAAGAAATGGGAGCTCAGCTTCTTTCTTGAGAAAGACCCTCCTCTCTCCTCTCTGCTCGGGCTCAGAATACGGAATTTTTTTAACCGGTTGATCTGAGGAGATATCCTCAAAGGAGCCCCTGATCTTCTCTATCATCTCATTGCCGTTGACATCGCCTACCACAACAATCAACGTATTTTCCGGAGCATAATGCGTTCTGTAATAACTGACCAAATCATCCCGCCCTGTTGACTGAAGATCGGACATCCAGCCGATTACTGGTCTTTGGTAAGGATGAACCTTGAATGCCATAGCTACAACTTCTTCGAAAAGAGAATTCTGGGGATCATCCTCATACCGCAACCTTCTCTCTTCCATGACCACATTTTTTTCTGATATAAACTCCTTTTGATCAAGGAGAAGGTTCCGCATCCTGTCGGCTTCGAGGTTTGCCGCCAGGGCTATTCTGTCTGATGCAAAAAGCTCAAAATATACCGTATAATCCTTCGTTGTATAAGCGTTGTTCGTTCCACCATTTCTCTGCACAATTTTTGACAGTACCGAAGGACCATAACGGGAGGTGCCCTTAAACATCATGTGTTCAAGCAAATGGCTGATTCCTGATTTCCCGGCCGGTTCATCTCTTGAGCCAACGCGGTACCAGACCTGGAAAGTCGCAACCGGAGCTTTGTGTTCCTCTACAATCAAAACTTTTACTCCGTTGCCGAGGGTATATTCCTGAACATTTGCACCATATAAAAGAACAGGAGACAACATGAAAAGAAGTGTGAGGTATGCTCTGTAGTATTTCATATTTAATTATAGCCAAAAGTTGAAAAAATAGTCTGAGTATAGACTTTCGGAAGCAACATCTATAGAATAATACTTGACCGTTTACAAAAAATAACCCTTGTAAAAAGGAGTGATACCGATGCAGAAAAAAAGCATACTAATTTGCGGCGTAGCAGCATATTTATTGCTCCTCTGTCTCCCGTCTTTTCTATTGGCACAGGTTCAGGAATATAAGGACTACACCGTAGAACGCGGAGATACCCTCTGGGATATTACGAAAGAAGAGTTGCAGGATCCTTTTTTATGGCCAAAGGTTTGGAATGCGAATCCCGATATCGATAACCCTGACAAGATTTATCCGGATCAGAAAATAAAAATCCCTTTGCATCTCCTCCAGAAAGAGCTTACCCCTTCTGCACCAAAGCCGATAGTACAAACACCGATAAAGCCTAAAGCCGAAGAAAAAGCAGTTACGATTGAAAAACCTGTTAAGAAAGAATACCTCATTGATAAAAACCTGTTGATTCTAAGCGGCTATATCGCTGATGAAGTCCATTCAGTAGGATCAGTTTATGACAAACCAGGAGAAATCACAAATCTCAGCAAAGGTGACTATGCTTATATTAAAACAAACAAAGCTGTAAAGAAGGATGATAAATTTTACATTATTTATCCGGTTGAGGAAGTTAAGCATCCGGTCACGGGGAGCAATCTCGGAGTCCGTATTGCAATTTTAGGAACTGCGAAAGTGGTTGACGAGAATGATCCCAAAGTTCTTATAACAAGTTCTTTTGTCGAAATTCCGGTTGGAAGCCTTATCGATACCTATTACGAAATAGAGCCTCCTCTTGCGCCTGATAATCCCAGGAAGCCCGCAATCAACGGGTACGTTGTAACTACACTCAGGCGTATATATGCACATGGGAATCGGGACATCGTCTTCATAGATAAGGGGAAAAATGACGGACTGGAAGTGGGTGATTTGCTTGCTACCACATTGCAAAACGAGCATATAATCTTCAATGGGGTTGTTCAGGTAGTTAGTACAAGACCGTCGACTTCTGCCGCTATCATTAGAAAAGCTGCCAAGGAAATTAAAATAGGAGACCCAGTTACTGTCGTTACGCAGGAGTAGTCGTCAGTCTCTTAAGGGCTTTCATCCTGCTAGGATGCTTCAGTTTTCGTAAGGCCTTTGCTTCTATCTGCCTGACTCTTTCACGTGTTATGGAAAGATGCCTTCCTACTTCTTCAAGCGTATGATCGCGGTCCGCGCCGATGCCGAAGCGCATTCTGATAACCATCTCTTCCTTCGGCGTCAGAGTCTTGAGCACCTGCTGTATCTGCTCCGACGTCTCTGTTTTCTCTGCATCTGAATAGGGAGACGGGCTGTTTTTATCCCCGATAAAATCCTCGAGTTCGGTATCTTCATCTCCAACCGGTGTCTGCAATGCAATCGGATCCTGAATCGCCCGGAAGACCTCTTCAACTTTTCTTGTCGGAACAGTTAACTTCTGGGCAATCTCCTCGTTGGTCGGCTCTCTACCAAGCTGCTGGGTGAGTTCCCGCGAAGCCTTCGTGACCCTGTTATAGAACTCCATCATATGAACAGGGACACGAATTGTCTTTGTCTGGTCTATCAAAGCTCTTGTTATTGCCTGTCTGATCCACCATGTAGCATACGTACTGAACTTGAAACCTTTTTCATATTTGAATTTGTCAACAGCCTTCATGAGACCGATATTGCCTTCCTGTATCAGATCCAGGAGGGGCAAACCCCTTCCGACATAATTCTTTGCAATATTGACGACAAGCCTGAGGTTTCGTGTTATCAATTCATTCTTTGCTGTTGTTATAAGTATTTTCGCCTTCAGAATACGGGCCCAGATCGCTTTGATATCATCCACCTTTACTCCGACTTCAGCCTCGACCCTCCGGTAGACTTTCTCAACTTCTTTCGTTAGCATGTCGAGTTTTATTGTATTGATCTTTTTCCTCTTCTTTTCACGAATGGCAGCTCTGAGCAGCTTTAAAGAACCAAATTTCGTAATTCTTTGATCGGTAGATGATATCTCTTTCATGAATGTTTCAAGAACGTTAACGCTCTTCAGAAGTGCCTCGTCCGGTTTCTCCTCTTCAGGGTTCAGTTCTTCCTCATCGCCATTCATGCTGGCCTCAAATTTTTTATACAGCGGCAGTGAGGTAACCAGCTCCCGTATGATTGTCTTCCCTTCCTCAAGCCTTTTTGCCAGCTCCGTTTCCTCATCCTTCGTCAAAATGGAGATATCCCCCATTGAATAAAAATATGCCTGTACGAGATCTTCTGTTTTGTCATATTCTTCCAGTTCCTCTTCCAATTCTTCTTCGGGTTGGACTGCATCTTCATGATCAACAACTTTAACACCCATGTCCTGGAGTATGTCCATAAGATCTTCTATTTCATCAGGCGAGAAAAATTCGGAAGGCAATGCATCATTGATTTCATCATAGGTGAGGATACCCCTTCGCTTCCCGATATCAATTATTTCTTCAAATATATCTTTTTCTCTCATTTCACTCCTTAAGCATACTAAGGGGCCTTTTTCAAAAGGCCCCAATTCACCTTTGACAACAGGAGGGATAAAATAAGGGTCAAGTCGCACGGTCTATTAGTACTGGTCAGCTGAATGCATTACTGCACGTACACCTCCAGCCTATCGACGTGGTAGTCTACCACAGACCTTCAGGTGGATTACTCCACGGGAGACCTCATCTTGGGGCGGGCTTCACGCTTAGATGCCTTCAGCGTTTATCCCATCCAGACATAGCTACCCGGCATTGCCACGGGCATGACAACCGGAACACCAGAGGTCTGTCCATCCCGGTCCTCTCGTACTAAGGACAGAACCCCTCAAGTCTCCTGCGCCTGCAACAGATAGGGACCGAACTGTCTCACGACGTTCTGAACCCAACTCTCGTACCGCTTTAATGGGCGAACAGCCCAACCCTTGGAACCTGCTTCAGCTCCAGGATGCGATGAGTCGACATCGAGGTGCCAAACCGGGTCGTCGATGTGAACTCTTGGACCCGATAAGCCTGTTATCCCCGGCGTACCTTTTATCCGTTGAGCGATGGCCCTTCCACTCAGTGCCACCGGATCACTAAGCCCTACTTTCGTATCTGCTCGGCCCGTCAGCCTCACAGTTAAGCCTCCTTATGCCTTTGCACTCGACAGCTGGTTTCCGTCCAGCCTGAGGAGACCTTTGGACGCCTCCGTTACTCTTTGGGAGGCGACCGCCCCAGTCAAACTACCCACCAGACAGTGTTCCTTCCCCCGATCAGGGGGACAGGTTAGAGCCCCAGTAAGGTAAGGGTGGTATTTCAACGTTGGCTCCATGGAAACTAACGTCCCCACTTCACCGCCTCCCACCTATCCTACACATACATCACCAAAGCTCACTGCCAAGTTATAGTAAAGGTGCACGGGGTCTTTCCGTCTAGTTGCAGGTAACCGGCGTCTTCACCGGTATCTCAAGTTCGCCGAGCCCCTCGCCGAGACAGCGCTCAGATCGTTACGCCATTCATGCGGGTCGGAACTTACCCGACAAGGAATTTCGCTACCTTAGGACCGTTATAGTTACGGCCGCCGTTTACCAGGGCTTCAGTTCAAGGCTTCTCCCCTTGCGAAGATGACCTCTCCCATTAACCTTCCGGCACCGGGCAGGCGTCAGTGCCTATACCTCCTCTTGCGAGTTCGCAGACACCTGTGTTTTTGCTAAACAGTCGCCTGAGCCTCTTTACTGCGTCCACCTTACGGTGGAACCCCTTCTCCCGAAGTTACGGGGTCACTTTGCCGAGTTCCTTAGCGAGGGTTCTCTCGAACGCCTTGGTATCTTCTACCCACCTACCAGTGTCGGTTTGCGGTACGGTCATCCCATGTGCTCCCTACGAGGGTTTTCTCGTCAGTGTGAAATCACCCGGGTTCAGCCTTACGGCCTTCCCCATCACGCCCCGGCTTTTACGGTGGCCGGATTTGCCTGACCACCAGCCTCAACGCTTGGACCTGAACCATCACCAGGCCCGGACTATCCTCCTGCGTCACCCCTTCAGTCAAACGCACACAAGACGGTACTGGAATATTAACCAGTTGTCCATCAGCTACGCCTCTCGGCCTCGCCTTAGGTCCGACTAACCCTGGGCGGATGTCCCTTCCCCAGGAAACCTTAGGTTTACGGCGTCCTGACTTTTCATCAGAATTTGCGCTACTTATGCCGGCATAATCTCTTCTGCCACCTCCAGCATGCCTCACGGCACGCCTTCACAGGCCTACAGAATGCTCCCCTACCACTCCAATGCTCCGCATCGGAAATTCCAATGAAACAAATTAAATTCCAAATACATTTCACTCCTCAATGAATGAATATCCAAAGAGGTTTGTATTTCGATTACCTGAATTTGGTTAGGATTGGATGCTTGGTTATTGGAATTTCCAGTGCGAAGCACTGAAGTCCGTAGCTTCGGTGATATGCTTGAGCCCCGTTACATTTTCGGCGCAGTGTCGCTTGACCAGTGAGCTGTTACGCTTTCTTTCAATGATGGCTGCTTCTAAGCCAACATCCTGGCTGTCTGCGCAACACCACATCCTTTACCACTGAGCATACCCTTAGGGACCTTAGCTGACGGTCTGGGCTGTTTCCCTCTCGACTACGAATCTTAGCACCCGCAGTCTCACTCCCAGTGACCATCTCCATGGTATTCGCGGTTTGGTTGGGTTTGGTACCCCTTATGAGGCCCTAGCCCATCCAGTGCCCTACCCCCATAAGACTGCACTGAGGCTGTACCTAAATACATTTCGGGGAGAACCAGCTATCACCAGGTTTGATTGGCCTTTCACCCCTACCCACAGCTCATCCGAGCTTTTTGCAACAAACATCGGTTCGGGCCTCCACGAAGTCTTACCTTCGCTTCACCCTGTCCATGGGTAGATCACCTGGCTTCGGGTCTACTAACTGTAACTCATTCGCCCTGTTAAGACTCGGTTTCCCTACGGCTCCTCCCGTCAACGGGATTAACCTCGCTACAGCCAGTAACTCGCCGGCTCATTAATCAAAAGGCACACCATCACCATGCATAGCATGGAAATCCCAATTTCCAAATTCCAAGGTACAAATACATTCCCTTTATCCAAGAAAACAGTCTCCCTTCGATCATTGAATTCCGATCATTGGTCTTTATTTGTTTCTTGGTGATTGGTCATTGGAGCTTCCGTGCTATGCACGGCTCTGATTGCTTGTAGGCATACGGTTTCAGGTTCTATTTCACTCCCTTCACCAGGGTTCTTTTCACCTTTCCCTCACGGTACTCGTCCACTATCGGTCATCAGGGAGTCTTTAGCCTTGGAGGGTGGTCCCCCCAGCTTCCCACAGGGTTCCACGTGCCCCGTGGTACTCAGGATACCGCTTCGGTGTCTGTATCGTTTCGCCTACGGGCCTGTCACCCCCTCCGGATGTCCTTTCCAGAACATTCAGCTACCATACAGTATTCCTACTTGTGCGGTCCTACAACCCCCAACCTAACACACAGAGTTTAAACGTTTGATGGTCTAACGGTTTAAAGGTTCAAAAACCTCAATGTCTTCCAACCTTTACCCTATCTACCCCTTTAACCCTTAAACTGTCTGTGTTAGGCTGGGTTTGGGCTCTTCCCCCTTCGCTCGCCGCTACTGAGGGAATCTCGCTTGATTTCTCTTCCTCCAGGTACTGAGATGTTTCACTTCCCCGGGTTCGCTTCGTATGCCTATGTGTTCAGCATACGATATGCCGATTTTAATCGGCATGGGTTGCCCCATTCGGACTCCCACGGATCAACGCTCGCTCGCAGCTCCCCGTGGATTTTCGTAGCCTGCCACGTCCTTCGTCGCCTCCTGATGCCTTGGCATCCACCATATGCCCTTCCTAACTTGACCCTTACTCTTCCCTTCTGTTGTCAAAGAACAAACAAACTACAATATAAAACTAAAAAAGTAGGCCCCGCATTCATCATTTTTTCCTTAGAAAGGAGGTGATCCAGCCGCAGGTTCCCCTACGGCTACCTTGTTACGACTTCACCCCAATCACCGGTCATACCTTAGACAGCTGCCTCCCCGTGAGGGGTTAGCGCACCGGCTTTGGGTACAACAGGCTTTCGTGGTGTGACGGGCGGTGTGTACAAGGCCCGGGAACGTATTCACCGTGGCGTGGCTGATCCACGATTACTAGCGATTCCGCGTTCACGGAGTCGAGTTGCAGACTCCGATCCCAACTGAGACCTCTTTTAGGGATTGGCTCCACCTCGCGGTATTGCGACCCTCTGTAGAGGCCATTGTAGCACGTGTGTCGCCCTGGACGTAAGGGCCATGATGACTTGACGTCATCCCCACCTTCCTCCAGCTCATCGCCGGCAGTTTCCTCAGAGCGGCTCCGATCGCTCGGAACCAACAGAGAATAGGGGTTGCGCTCGTTGCGGGACTTAACCCAACACCTCACGGCACGAGCTGACGACAGCCATGCAGCACCTGTGCAGGCTCAATGAGTTACCCCAAAGTCATCGCCCTTTCGGGTCCTTACCACCTGCATGTCAAACCCAGGTAAGGTTCTTCGCGTAGCGTCGAATTAAACCACATGCTCCACCGCTTGTGCGGGCCCCCGTCAATTCCTTTGAGTTTCAACCTTGCGGCCGTACTCCCCAGGCGGGGCATTTAATGGTTTCCCTTCGGCACAGAACCCTTACGAGCCCTACACCTAATGCCCACCGTTTAGGGCGTGGACTACCAGGGTATCTAATCCTGTTTGCTCCCCACGCTTTCGCGCCTCAGCGTCAGTACAGTGCCAGAGGGCCGCCTTCGCCACAGGCCTTCCTCCTGATATCTACGCATTTCACCGCTACACCAGGAATTCCGCCCTCCCCTCACTGACTCAATCCCGATAGTTTCAGCTGCACTTTTTTCGTTAAGCAAAAAAATTCCACAGCTGACTTACCAGGACGCCTACTCGCCCTTTAAGCCCAGTAATTCCGAACAACGCTCGCCACCTCTGTCTTACCGCGGCTGCTGGCACAGAGTTAGCCGTGGCTTATTCCTTGAGTACCATCATCATTTTCCCCAAGAAAAGGAGTTTACAACCCGAAGACCTTCATCCTCCACGCGGCGTCGCTGCGTCAGGGTTTCCCCCATTGCGCAAGATTCCCCACTGCTGCCTCCCGTAGGAGTCTGGACCGTGTCTCAGTTCCAGTGTGGCCGTTCAACCTCTCAGCCCGGCTACCCGTCTTCGGCTTGGTGGGCTCTTACCCCACCAACTACCTGATAGGCCGCAGGCCCATCCTTAGGTGTGTCACCACTTTCCCCACCAGCATCCCAGCCAGTGGATTTATGCGGTATTAGTCCCGCTTTCGCGGGGTTGTCCCCCGCCCAAGGGTAGGTTACCTACGTGTTACTCACCCGTCCGCCACTAATCCCGAAAAAGTATTGCTACTCCTTCGGAACCCGTTCAACTTGCATGTGTTAGGCACGCCGCCAGCGTTCGTTCTGAGCCAGGATCAAACTCTCAAATTAAACTCTTGACTGGGGCCTACTTTTTAGTTTTCAAAGAACACTCTGAAATTCTTCCGGTCACATATATCGTGTTGATGGATGTGAGTCGATTGGGATTTCAGAGAAAAATAAAGGCCATACCAAGTAGTATAGCCTTTATATCTAAGATCTACTCGGTTTCTCTACAGTGTTATGAAACCTCTAAATATCATCCATGAACCTTTTTTATATCTCATGATTATAGAATATCATTTTTTTGTTGAGAGTCAAATAGAAAATAATGGTTATTTTAGCAAGAGTAATACCAAATTATAATCATAATTTGACAAAATTGCAATATATCTCTCATTTTTGCACATTATTTTCTATTACGGTCTAAATGTTCAGATTTCTGATACGAAGAAATTTTCAGTTCTTTCACGCCCGATAGTCGTCTCAGGTCCATGTCCCGGCAGTACTCTGATTCGATCAGGAAGCGACATAAGCCGCTGAAAAGACACTTTCAGTTTCAGGACATCCCCGCCCGGGAGGTCCGTCCTGCCAACAGAACCTGCAAACAGTGTATCCCCCGTAATGACAACCCCTTCTCCATACATGCAGATCCCGCCCGGACTGTGCCCCGGGGTGTGGAGAATCTCAAAATGTAAATTGCCGATATTGATCGTGTCGCCGTCTGAAACAAAAATGTCCGGTTGGGGCAAGGGATCAATTTCAAACCCCCACATCGCAGCATGCTCCTGCGAGCTTTCATAGATCGGGAGATCAGCTTTATGAAGAACAATCTTTGCTCCGGTCTCTTTTTTCAGTTCGGGGACCGCTCCGACGTGGTCAAAATGAGCATGCGTACAGACAAGGTATTTTACCTTGAGCTTGCTTTCAGTGATAAAGTCCATAATTCTGTCAGGTTCATCACCGGGATCGGTAATAAAACATTCTTTCGATATTTCCTCGATGACGAGAAAACAATTGTTTTCGAGCGATCCGACAACAAACTTTTTTACTATCATATTTTTTCCTCCATTCATGTATTTTTATTTTCTGAATTTCTTTCTGATCATGATGGCCACGGAATGCAGTTCTTCACTTTTCAGGAGAAAGACAACAGCGAGATAAAGCCCGACACATACAACGATCGTTCCACTGAGGTACAAAACCTTTTGAAGGGTATTCCCTTGATTCTCCCAGAACGTTCCATGAAGGAGAACCCATGCTGATAGCCCCATGATAGCTGATGCAAGAATGCTCTTGAGAAAGGAGGAAAGAATTCTCCGTCCGTCAATGGTTACAAGGCGTTTCCTGAGAAACAGTAAGAGAACCGTAAAATTCAGACCCGAAGCAAGGGTATTGGCAAGGGCAAGGCCGCTGTGCTTCAGTGGCTGCATAAGGATAATGCTGAAGATGATGTTCGCTGTGACTGCTATTGCCGCGATCTTTACGGGTGTTTTTGTATCCTGCATCGAGTAGAAACCTGCTGTTGCAATCCGGACACCGACCATTGACCAGATACCAAGGGAATAAAAGAAAAGGGCATGCGCCGTCTCGACGGTGGCAGCATAATCGAACTGTCCCCTCTGGAAAAGAAGGTGAACGATGGGCTCCCGCAAAGCGATTAAGCCAGCCATCGCAGGAACAGTAATAAAAAATAATATTCTGAGCGCGTAGGAAAAATCCTCACGGAGTTTGTCGTAGTCTCCCCGCACTGCGTGTTCAGATAATGCTGGAAGCACAGCCATCCCCATGGCAACTCCGAATATGCCGACAGGAAATTGAATGAGGCGCATGGAATAGTAGAGATAGGTAATACTGCCTTCAGGCAGATAAGAAGCAAGGATGGTGCTGACAAAGATATTAATTTGGGCAACAGCCATCCCCATCGTTGCAGGAATCATGAGGACCGCCATCCTCCTGAGCCCTCTGTGTTTGAAATCAAAATCCGGACGAAGGGAATATCCGGACTGAAAAAAAGACGGAAGTTGAAAAGCAAACTGGATGAGACCACCCAGGGCAACTCCCCATGCAACTGCAAAGATTGGTTGTTCGATTCTTGCCGCAAAAATGAGCACACAAAGAATGATCGTGATATTGAGTGTCGCAGGGGCAAGAGCCGGAATAAAAAAAATACGTCTGGTGTTCAATGCCCCCATAACAAGAGCTGCGAGACTGATAAACAGGAGAAAAGGAAACATGATTCTTGTGAGCGATACGGTAAGGAAAAATTTCTGGGGCATGCCCGCAAAACCGGGGGCAATTACCGTCACAATTCCGGGGGCAAAAACAATCCCGGCACAACAGATAAGTCCTACGCTCAGCAGGATAAACGAAAATGTGATTCTGAGAAGTTTCTTCGCCTCTTCCCGGCCGTGCTTCGTCTGATATTCCGTCAGAACCGGTATACATGCGGCCGACATGGCACCTTCAGCAAAAAGCTCCCGCAACAGGTTCGGTATTCGGAACGCAACAAAAAAGGTATCCGCAATTCCTGTTGCACCGAAATACCGGGCGAGTATCATGTCCTTCACATAGCCGAGAATCCGGCTGATGAATGTTGCGATGGATATCAGACCGGCGGCTTGTGCTATTCTTTTTTGTTCGTCCAATGCCGTCCCCTTTATGTTTCGAGGATTATAGCAAATAAGGGAGACGCGTTTGCAAAATATTCAGCCCGCCTTATAATATCCAGCATGGGAATTCTTCAGACAATTGTCTCAAAGAAAAAACAGGGACTGAGAGATATCAAGGCAACCGTTCCTCTGAGAGAACTCAAAGCAAAGATTACCGATACTAAAAATACAAGGGATTTCCGGGCAGCTGTAAAACGTCCCTCAGATGGAACCATAAAGCTCATCGCCGAGATCAAGCATGCTTCACCGTCTCAAGGAATCATCAGAAAAGATTTCAACCATCTCACAATAGCAACCATATACGAAGAAAAGAATGTTCATACCATTTCCGTCCTTACCGAAGAGAATTTCTTCATGGGGAATCTGGCCTTTCTTCCCGAAGTGAAGAAAGTTACCTCAAAGCCTGTCTTGAGAAAGGATTTTATTTTTGATGCCTATCAGATTTATGAATCAAGGGCCTATGAAGCAGATGCGATCCTCCTGATCGCTGCGATACTGGAGAAGAATCAGGCATTTGAATACCTGCACCTTGCCCGGGAACTCGGCCTGTCTGTTCTGTTTGAGGTTCATGACCATCAAGAACTTGAAACGGCGCTGCTCATCAACAGTAATATTATCGGAATTAATAACAGGAACCTGCAAACCCTTCAGATAGACTTGAATACAACCTTTGCCCTCAGGAATGAAATCCCGACAGATAGAATCGTTGTCAGTGAAAGCGGGATACAAAGCAGAAGCGATGTCCGGAAACTCCAGGAGACCGGGGTTGACGCCATGCTCATTGGGACCTCTTTCATGCAGGCTGAAGATATCGGCAAGAAAATCGACGAATTCATGAGCCCAATGTGATACAATGACGTAATGCAGGTCAGGGTGAAAATATGCGGGATAACAAATCTCGATGATGCCCTGGCAGCTGTTGATTCCGGTGCAGATGCCATCGGTTTTGTATTCTTTCAGGGAAGCCCCCGATATGTACCACATGATTATGCAGCATCAATAATCAGAAAACTCCCGCCAGTCATAACCACAATCGGGGTATTCGTCAATGAGAAGCCTGAACAGATAGAGAAAATAGTTTTACGGACCGCTATTGATGCGATTCAGCTCCATGGGGATGAACCACCTCATGTATATCCCTTATCAAGACGGGTCATAAAAGCAATCCGGGTTAAGAATCTTGAGAGCCTTGATCCTCTCATTGATTATCAGGGTGAGGTGTCCGCATTTCTCCTTGATACCTATGCGCCTGATGTTTTCGGGGGAACAGGACGGATATTTAACTGGAACATTGCTTTGGAGGCAAAACAATTCGGAAAAATTATTCTTGCAGGGGGATTAACGCCCGATAACGTTGCTGAGGCTGTCAAGCAAGTAATGCCTTACGGGGTTGACGTAAGCAGCGGAGTCGAATTAGAAAAGGGCAGGAAAGACCAGAAGAAGATGAAGGTATTTATAGAGAGAGCCAAAGCAGTGCAGACTGCTTCGTAATGATGACACACTTGGTCAATCCGTCGCTGTAATCGCAGATTTCCCCCGCCGCTGAGTCTTTTTTCGCGGTAATCTGTCCCCCTCTGAACTCACTCGAACGACGGTTTTGACATTGCCCCTCGGATTGAAATCCCCGATCACTTCGAGAAATCTCGGCTTCAAGGTTCTCTTCAGCCCCGAGTAGATCCTGTTTGTTACTTCCTCGTGAGATATATACACTCCCCGGAATGAATTTAAATAGAGTTTCACGGATTTTAACTCCACAATATGTTTGCCCGGCACATAAACAATGTCGATCGTTGCGAAATCGGGATATCCTGAGCGCGGGCACAGGCAGGTAAACTCCGGGAAACTGATATGGATTTCATAATTACGTTCTCTACTCGGATTTTCCCATACTTCAAGCACTGCTTTTTCTATCGCTTTCTCTCCGTATTTCATGTGGGAAATGTAACATCTGCTCATCCTGATTGTAAAGCCTCGCATCAGATTATCGCGTCGGACTTGACTTATTTTTTTTAAAAAAACTATACTTAGTGTTCAGAACTATGGGAACGTATACTACATATAGACCGCACAACAAAAAACGGAAAAAAACTCACGGCTTTCGGGAGCGAATGAGCTCTTCAGGCGGGCGTAAGATCATCAATAAAAGAAGAGCCAAGGGGCGTAACAGACTTACCGTTTAATGCCTAATGATTCTTTGCGCTCCCTGGCGAAGAGACGGGATTTTGAGCTGGTTTTCAAGGAAGGATTGAGTGCTGCTGCAAAGTATCTCGTCGTATACGCAAGGCCCAACGAATTGAGCTGGAACCGTCTGGGCCTCTCTGTAAGCAAAAAAATCGGCAATGCTGTTATCAGGAACAGGGTAAAACGTCTTCTGAGGGAAGCAGTAAGGGAAGTGCTTGAAGGCGCTTCACATCATTATGATTTTGTCATCGTTGCAAAAAAAACAGCTGCTGAAGCCGGACTGGAAAATTTTATCAGGGAGATCGAAAAATTCTTGCCAAAAATATCCCATGAGAAATCTTCTGATAGCATTCATTAAATTATACAGATATATTGTTTCGCCTCTCCTGCCGACAAGTTGCAGGTTTATCCCGTCCTGCTCGGCATACGCTATCGATGCAATTACGAAATACGGCTGTTTCAAAGGATCTTATCTCGCCATGAAGAGGATTCTCCGGTGTCATCCCTTCCATCAGGGCGGATATGACCCGGTGAAATAATTTATGGAAAAGAGAACAATCATTGCATTAGGACTCTCCTTCGTAATCCTTTTGATATATCAGTTCCTGTTTGTCAAGCCTGACCCCCGAAAAGTTTCTCAACAGCCAGAGGCGGTTCAACAAGAACACCCGGTATCACCGTTGCCTGAAGCAACCCCTGCTTCGCAACCGTCAGAAGTCGCGGCCCGGGAAATGCCTTCTGAGGAAACCTTGATCAGGGTTGAAAACGACTTATATGCAGCGGTATTTTCGTCACGAGGTGCTACATTACACTCCTACGAGCTGAAAAAATATCACGATAACAACGGAAAGAATGTTGTCCTGCTCAAAAGTCCGGGCACCATCGCTCCTCTGGCAATCGGGTCAAAAGAAGACCTTGAACTTGCAGAGATGCAGTTTCTAACCATGGGACAGGATATAAAACTCGATTCCGCAAACCCATCCGGCACCCTTGTCTTTGTTTATGCGGATTCAGGGGTCTCTGTTAAACGTACATATACATTTTCCAATAATACATACGAAGTAGGAGTCAAAGACGAAGTGTCAGGGCTTCCCGATTACTTGATTACCTTAGGATCTGATTTTGGTCTTTATGACAGGAAAAACACCTGGTCTCATGTAGGGCCCGTGCTCCTCAAGGATACAGACAGAATCGAATTTAGTCCAACGCAGCTGAATGAAACAAAAAGCTATACGCAGGGACTCAAATGGATAGCACAGGAAGACAAGTATTTCTTTGCCGCTCTCGTACCCACAACTCCCATGGAAGAGGCAAAAATATGGGAACAAAAGGATTCAGTGATCGCTGCTTTCAAAGGAAAACCGGGGACCCACAGCTTCATCCTTTACGCCGGACCAAAACAATATGATGCGCTCAAGGCGCTCAACGTAGGTCTCGAGCATATTGTCGATTTCGGTTTCTTTTCGATTATTGCATTGCCCCTCTTCTGGGTTCTCAAATTCTTCTATCAGTTAATTGGCAACTATGGTTGGGCAATCGTACTCTTGACGATCCTTGTGAGAATACCTTTCATCCCACTTGTAAATAAGAGTCAAAAATCCATGAAGAAGATGCAGGACATCCAGCCCAGGATGGCGGAGGTTCGAGAAAAATATAAAAAGGACCCGCAAAAAATGCAGCAGGAGATGATGCAGCTCTATAAAACACACAAGGTGAATCCCCTCGGCGGTTGCCTGCCGATGCTCCTCCAAATTCCTGTTTTCTTCGCGCTCTACAAAATATTGCTCATCACAATCGAACTGCGTCAGGCTCCTTTTATGCTCTGGATACAGGACCTCTCCGCCCCTGATACACTTTTCGGCCATCTTCCCGCTTATATTCCGCTTATCGGCGGTTTTGCTGTCGGTCCCCTTCCCATTCTAATGGGCGCCACCATGCTCATTCAGCAGAAGATGACACCAACGTCGCTTGATCCAACGCAAAACAAAATAATGATGCTCATGCCCATCGTCTTCACATTCCTTTTCCTGAATTTTGCCTCCGGGCTTGTGCTCTACTGGCTCATGAACAACATCTTCAGCATCGCTCAGCAATTTTATGTAAACCAGAAGCTTGCACGAGAAAAAGCAGCGGGTAAAGCGTAACCTGTTGCTATAAAAACAGTCTGCTTCCCACGAATTTAATGTTTTCTGACGATGACACAATAGCCGCCATTTCAACACCTCTGGGCCAGGGCGGTATCGGCATTGTCAAGACGAGCGGCAGCAATGCACTCAGCATCGCCGGCCGCATATTCATTTCACTGAAGAAGAAACACCTGAGCGAGATAAAAAATTACTCTCTAACATACGGCTACATCTTCGATCCTTCAACAGGGGAAAACATTGACGAAGTGCTTCTCGCGATCATGAGATCCCCTTACTCTTATACAAAAGATGATGTCGTGGAGATCAACTGCCATGGCGGTATGGTTTCACTGACAAAAATCCTAGACCTCGTTCTCAAACAAGGCGCACGGCTTGCAGAGCCCGGCGAGTTTACGAAAAGGGCTTTCCTCAGTGGACGGATAGACCTTAGCCAGGCCGAGGCCGTTCTTGACCTAATCAGGTCAAAGACTGACGAAAGTAGAAGGATAGCCCTTGAACAACTCCGGGGCGGTCTCTCTGAAAAGATTACATTATTAAGAGACCGCCTAATGGAGACCTGTGCCAATATCGAAGCATTCATAGATTTCCCGGAGGACGAGATCGAAACTGATTCAAAACAGGATTTATCTTCATCTATGGAGAAAATTCATCAGGGACTTCTGAAGCTTGTCAAGACCTATGAAGAAGGACGTTTCTTCAGGGAAGGTTTATCGACAGCGATTGTCGGAAGGCCGAATGTCGGGAAATCATCACTTCTAAATGTACTGCTTCAGAAAGACCGGGCTATCGTGACTGAAATCCCGGGAACGACCCGGGATATCATTGAAGAATATCTGAACATTCAGGGATTGCCTCTTCGGATCATGGATACCGCAGGGATAAGGGATGTAAAGGATCTGGCTGAAAAAGAAGGGGTAAGAAGAAGTTTGCAGAGTATCGAAAATGCAGACCTTGTTATCGCACTGTTTGATCAGAGTGTGTCTTTGCAGGAAGAAGATTTTGAGGTTTTAAAAAAAATAAAGGATCGGAATACGATTTTCGTTCTGAATAAATCCGATCTGCCATCAGCTTTTGATAGGACAATTTTTTCATCCTTCATCCCTCATCCTTCATCCTTATGCTTATGTATCTCTGCGACAAGAGGCGACGGAATCGAGGAACTGAAAGAGGCGGTCTTTCATGCATGCCTGAAGAATTGGAAAGAGGAACGGGAAGGAATTATCGTCACAAATCTCAGGCATAAGACGGCAATTCAAAATGCTGCAACATCGCTTATGAATGCTATGCGGGCGTTAACAGAAAATCAGCCCATCGAAATCATCGCGTTCGAACTCCGGGATTCACTTGATAAACTTGGGGAAATCGTCGGATCCGTTACGACAGACGATATTCTAAAAAAAATATTCGATGAATTTTGCATTGGGAAATAAAGTCTGTCCCTCAGCATTACCCCAAAAAATGCATTTAAAAAGTACGGATGTTGTGAGAATAATTATTTTTCGAGCAATGTCTGCACTTTTCGGGTTAAGGAGGCTCAAATGGTTGCACTGATATTCTATATCACCATTGCTATAACAATAGTAGCTGTCATATTCAGCGTTATTTATTGGATTCAGGAGAGAAAAAACCGCTTTTGAAATACTGTTTCCGTAATCCTCAATTCTTCCGGGCCGAAATCACGACAAACAGTCCCTCTCCATGCCCTTCCTTTACCTGCTCCAAGTCAGAAATTTCTTCAGGATTATGAAAGAGTGTTTGCAGAATCCGGACATTATTGTAACCCGTTATCTGAAGCCATTCTAAAACCTGATTAACGGAATAAAACCTGGCATCTTTAAAAAACCTGCTGCCCTGTTTCTTCATTTCATACAACTTACCGGGCGGACTGTTTTTGTCCAGCATTCCGATGATGATCGTTCCGGCAGGGCAAAGAATTCTGCTGCTCTCCTGCAGGGCCTCCAATGGATTTTCGAGAAAACAGAGTGTTGTAACCATTAACACAAAATCAAAAGTAGTGTCACCAAACGGCAGCTTCTCCGCTTTTGCATCATGGACGGTAATGCCTCTGCTCTTCGCGATTTCAGCCATCTCCTCTGAAGGTTCAACCCCGGTTGCTATTCCGAACGGCACGGAAAATCGCCCGGTCCCGACTCCTATTTCTACACCTTTACCGCTTTGTGGCAATAGCATCCTCACCGCCCGTAATTCGGACTGATATACCCATGAATGCCTATCAAACCACGCATCGTATTCCCGGGCGTTCTCATCAAATGCCTTCATCTTGTTCGTCATCGCTGTAATTGCCCCATATCGGGTCACGTCCAAACCTTTTTGCCCACATTTCTTCAGGGGAGATATATTTTTCAACTTCTTCTTTGGAAAAAGAAAAACGATACTGTTCACAGTAATCCATTAGTGCTCTGTAGGCGCTGATAATTTCAACTGTCTTTTCTCTCCGTATCTCCTTGTTATCATTACTTAAATCGGGATGCCATTCTTTGAGCAATTCCCGGTATCTGTTTTTAATATCCTGCAAGGTTGCCACTTCCTTCAGGCCAAGCACCTTTCGGGCCTTTGTTATCTCTTCATATTTTCCAATGGGTATAGTCACTACAGGTACTTTTCAGATTGTATGTGGATTATACCGCCCAAATATTTTTTCGCTTTAAAAGGTGAGCACCTTATCGGCTTCTATGACTAACTCATAAAGATCATTCATGTATCCGATCGGACAAACCTTGGCTCCCACGAGACCGTGGGCTTTCATGCACACCCCTCAGACGTACATGTTCCCCTTGTACTGATCGACCTGTTCCTGGACATTAAACTGTTCGTTTCCGCTTTGCTCAAATAAGACACCTTTACCGAGCATGAAAATATTCACTTCATCACCTTTGCCTACGGCCACGTTGGCAAGTCTCATCGCATTGTAAACAGTCTCCGCATCATTTGTCGAAATGACGAAAAGAATATTCATAGATACCCTCTCCTCCTGCTCAATAGCGTGAGCAAATGTATCGAAATTCTACAGCATTGTGAAATGCGATATCAATATTCCAGGTTCTTTTATCACACCCCACAGAATGGAAGGAGATTGCAGAAGAGGTGCACGATCCTTTAAAATCTATCGTTGCCGGTGTGGTGGAATTGGCAGACGCGCCGGACTCAAAATCCGGTGGGGGCAACTCCGTGTGGGTTCGACTCCCACCACCGGCACCAGGATCAGGAACCCCGCAGCCATTTAACCAGATTGTTTCCGAGTGCCATATTCTCCTTCTCGAGAAATATGTTTTGAAAAATTGCGTCGTCTCCGAAGATTACGTATTGTCCCTTGTTATAGGTGCCTGCGATGGCAACACCAAATGATTGTGAGGCATCATTACTGTTAAATTGTCCGTCCCGGTTGAGGTCAATCCATGCCTTCTGGCTGGTCCTTGCGATAATTTTCCCCTGAGCGCTGTCACTGATAAGAGCCCATCCGCCATGAACACCAATTTTCTCTATTCCCTTGGTGATTGGGTGCTGATCCATTTTCGTTATAAAGAAATCCTTTGGTTCATTCCTGATAAGATTCTCCTTTTCGAGAATGACCCCGTTGGAAGCAAATACCCGAAGGCGGCTCATGAGCCCCGTCAATGGGTGCGGGATGTGAAGCATGATACAGAGACTGCCTCCTCCATCCAAAAACCGCAGAATGGCTTCGATTTCAGCGGGGTTAACAGCAACGAATGCCCCCGAAATTACCAGAACACTGACGCCTTTCATTGTGTCATCAGTGATCAATCCAGTCCCGGTTTTGACAAGATATCCTCCATTTTTAAACAACGCTGATAGTTTAGAAAGCTGTAAATCCCCCTCTTTCTCGATGAGGAATTTCTGACCATGTCCCTGGTCAAACATCACAGTCGGCTTTTTGTCATCGGCCTGAACTCCTACAAGTAACGACTGTATCAGCATGAACAGAGCGGCCATCGCTATCAATTGTTTCCGCACACTCATTTCTCCTTTCGTTAGTTATGCTGAAAACGCTTTGTATCGCAAGCATTCATCCGGGCATGATAAATATTATTCCCTGATTGATTCTGATGATGTTCGGCCCCATACAGCATAAACCGGATCTGCAATCTGCGTTTCAACAAAATGTTTATCATGGAGCGGCCTCGGCCTGCCTCTCATTGAATACGTGCTGATATTCCCGAACTTCCCCGAACGCAGGAAATATTCGAGGACAAGCCCTACCCGCTCGAACTCATGGAGTTCTGTCCATATGTGAATGGTCTTTGGCGGAAACCAGCGGTTTGAGAAGGCCGCGACAAAAATACCCCCCGGTATCAGAACCCGCGCCACTTCTTCAAAAACCCTGAATGGCTGAGTCAGATATTCTACGGATACGGTACAGATGACCAAGTCGAATGTATGATCCTGAAACGGGAGGCGATAGTCCCTGTTCAGATCATGGATGACAAAATCACTCAGCTGCTTGTTGTCTTCCATCTCCTCCCTGTTCAATCCGAGACCGATAAGGGATTGCAGGACAATATTCTCCGGGATATGAGAACGCCAGCTGCTCATAAGATCAAGCACCCTCATTCCATCTTTCAGGAGACTGCCGTAAATCCCTCGTATGATCCCAAGAGCTTCGTCATCTGTATGCGTAAGAAGACGGGGAGCGCTGTAGAAAACTGAGTCGTCATTTTCATCAGCCCGTTTAAACGGACTGTCCGAAAAAAAATCGGTCGCCTTTCCTTTCGAGCGTGCCTGCATGCCCGGCCCATTGGAAATAACCTCCATCCAGTCCGTGCATGAACCGCCCACGTCTCCGGATTTCTTACCAACAGAATCGATGCCTGCAAAAAGTTGAACAGGCTTTTGGGAAAGAGGATGATTGAAATCGACTCTCATCTGAGTTGCGTCAACGCCGACACATCGAAACGGTTCAATATTCCCCCGGAAGACGTTCGGCAAACCTCTTAAAATTCCCTTGGGATAGAACCTCCCGAACCGCGGGCCCATAGATACAGGCAGACCGTAACGCGTATCGAAGTGCCGCAGTTCAAAATCGAATTCGTTATCCGCGTGATATGATGTGACTATTTCGTTGACCGCCCCGCTGAGAAGAAACCGTTCGCCTTCCACTTTCCCAATGAATGAGTCATAAAACTTTCTGGAGAAGATGTCCCTCCAGAAAGTTACCCTTTTTGCATAGTAACAGTCGGTATGATCTGCATGAGAGCTGTTCCATCGCAGGATGAATTCGATACTTGCAATTCCCCTGGATTCTATTTTTGCCATGCTATCCGGATGCCAGAGATTTTTTATTCGTGTGCGCCCTCCTGAGCTTCTCGATCGCAATCATCAGGAGAGAGAGTGCCGCCGGGGTAATGCCCGGTATCCTGCCCGCCTGGCCAAGGGTTACCGGCCTGACGTCGAGCAATTTCAGAAGGACTTCCCGGGAAAGACCGTTCACCGAATTGTAATCAAAGTTATCAGGGATTCGTTTCCCTTCAATTTTTTTGAGTCTTTCGGCCATCTCCATCTGGCGCAGAATGTAGCCATCATACTTGACCTGAATCTCAACCTGCCTTTTCATTTCAGGCGTCAGGGGCTGATCAGAGGACGAACGTTCATCAATGAATGCATAGGTTATCTCGGGTCTTTTTAAAAACTGTTCCAACGTTTCATTCCTGTTCTCATCAACTTTAATCCGAGTCCTTTTCAATCGCTCCATTTCATCATGAATCAGCCTCTTTTTCTCGAGGAATTTTTGGTATATGGCCTCATCGAGAAGCCCGATACCGTACCCTTTGTCCATCAATCTGAGATCGGCATTATCGTGGCGTAATAGGAGCCGGTATTCTGCCCGCGAGGTGAACATCCGATAAGGTTCGTTGGTCCCTTTTGTTGTCAGGTCATCAATAAGGACACCGGTGTATGCCTCGTGGCGTCCGAGGATGAACGGTTCCCTGCCCCGGAGTTTCAACGCCGCATTAATCCCAGCCATGAGTCCCTGTGCTGCGGCTTCCTCATATCCGGATGTTCCGTTTATCTGACCAGCCAAAAAAAGCCCGCCGATGATTTTTGCTTCGAGGTTTTGCTTCAGTTGCGTGGGATATATAAAATCGTACTCGATTGCATACCCGGGCCGCATGATTTCCACCTCTTCAAGGCCCGGGATAGTCCGCACAAATTTAACCTGCACATCATAGGGAAGGCTTGTCGGTATTCCATTTGCATAATATTCTTTTGTCTCAAGACCCTCGGGCTCAAGAAATACCTGGTGCCGCTCACGTTCGGCAAACCGTACAACCTTATCTTCAATCGACGGACAATAGCGCGCCCCTATCCCTTTGATCTTGCCGCTATACAAGGGTGACCGGTCAAGATTCCCCAAAATAATCCGGTGAGTTTCGGCATTCGTATAGGTTATGAAGCAGGGGAGCTGCGGATTGGTAATTTCTTCAGTGGAGTGGGAGAAAGCAACGGGAGGTTCATCTCCGTATTGTGGTTCTGTCTTTGAAAAATCTATAGTTTTCGCGTCAAGCCTCGGAGGCGTACCGGTCTTTAGCCTGCCTATTTTCAGGCCAAGGCTGCTAAGCGACTCTGACAGTCCGTTTGACGGGAATTCACCCGCCCTTCCGGCAGGGAAATTTTCGAGCCCGACGTGAATCAATCCCTTCAGGAAAGTCCCGGTTGTGACAATGACGGCCCGTGCCCCGAAGAAAACACCCAGAGAGGTAAGCACACCCTTCACATTCCCGTTCTCGGTGATAATCTTTTCTGCGAGTGCCTGCTTGATATCCAGGTTTTCCTGGTTTTCGAGAACCTTTCGCATGGCAAGCTTATATAAAACTCTGTCAGCCTGAGCACGGAGCGACCAGACTGCAGGTCCCTTGCTCATGTTCAGCATTCTGAACTGGATTCCTGCTTTATCTGTAACCTTAGCCATCTCGCCGCCGAGGGCATCGATCTCCCGGACAAGATGCCCTTTCGCAAGTCCCCCGATTGCGGGGTTGCATGACATCTGAGCAATAGTATCAAGATTGATGGTGAACAGGCATGTCGACAACCCAAGGCGCGCAGCTGCAAGAGCGGCCTCGCACCCGGCATGCCCTGCGCCGATGACCACAATATCATAATCGCGTCCTTTATACATCAATGTACTATAAAGGATTTTTTTGACCTTATTCAATGAAGAGCCGCAAACAGCTTGTGTTATAATTCACCATGCACATGCCTTTCAACGACGTCTTGAAAATTCTTTGCAGCATATAAAGGAATTCCTTGCTTTACTATACAAAAATATTCCTCGGCGGCACCTGCAACAACAACTGCCTGCACTGTCCTCCTGAACATAAAAATTCACCTCAGATTGATTTCAACACGATCAGGAGTTCATTGGAGCAGAAAGAGTCGGATAGCATCGTTCTCTATGGCGGGGAGCCTACCCTCAGGAACGATCTGCTGAACCTGGTCTCAGCTGCCCGGGGAAAGGGCTACAGGAGAATTAAACTCATTACGAATGGTCGTACGTTTTCGAATATCCATTATCTCCAGCAATTGATGAATGCAGGGTGTTTATTATTCGAAATCACCTTGTGGGGATCCAATCCGAACCTTCACGATCATCTGAGCAGTGCGTCCGGCAGTTTCTGGGAAACTCTCAGCGGACTGGAAAATCTGTCTGGAACCACCCACGATAAATTCCTTTGCATCCGAATCCCGATCTGCAAGGAAAACTTCTCAGATCTTCAAAATTGCGTGATAACGGCCCTGAATGTTGGTTCAAACCGGATCATCCTCTCGATGCAGGATCAGACCCTCTCTTTGCACTCTGTCCTCCCCCATATCTCAAACAGCATAAATATCAGCATCTTTAACCGAGTCTGGGTCCTGACCGAAGGTATTCCCTTCTGCCTTATGCAGGGACTTGAACAGCATATCAGTGAAATTTATACGGGATGGGAAACCATTTATCCGAGGATATACCAGAAGAACAAACAATGCACTGAATGCATCTACGAAAATCTCTGTCCCGGGGCAGGAGCTCAATATGTTAAAAAATTTGGAAACAGTGAATTGAAACCCGTGAGGGCAGGAAAACATTTCCAGGATATCAAAGCACTCTATGACTAAAAAGCAAATCATTCTCATTTCCTATAACTGGGCTAATCATTTTTCTCTGGCCCTCGGGTATCTCAAGGCATACAGCCTGAAAGATCCTTTTATCAGGCAGCATACTAATATCGAGATTCTTGATTTCGATACTGCCGGACTCAATGTGCAGCAGGTTATCTATTATCTCTCTCAGAGCAAACCCGATATTATTGGTTTTTCCTGTTACTGCTGGAATATAGAGAAGGTATTGGATACCGCAAGGATTCTCAAGACACTTTATCCTGATATGAAAATAGTTCTCGGCGGTCCGGAGGTGGGACCGATCGGCCCGAAATATCTCGGGGAGCATCCCTTTCTCGATGTTGTCATTAAAGGGGAAGGGGAAATCACCTTTGCTGAACTGCTGAAATACTGCCTCGGTGAGTGCCGGCTTGAGGATATAGCGGGAATCAGTTACCGGTTCAATGGCCGGGTTATCGAAAATCCGGACAGACCGCCTATCGAAAATCTCAGCGAAATCCCGTCCCCCTATCTGGAGGGAATCCTTATTCCAAGGGACAGGGTAACCTACATAGAAACTTACCGGGGATGTATCTTCAAATGTCATTACTGCTTTGAAGGGAAAAACCTTCCGAAACTCCGTTTTTTCCCTGACGACCGGGTACAGAGAGAAATTGAACTTGTCCTGAGTCATCCCGAGGTTAAGAGTTTCCATTTTGTCGATACCGTCTTCAATTTCAGAAAAGAGCGCCTTGCAAAAATGGCAGGGATTATTGCTTCAGCCAATCGGTACGGGGCTGAGCTTCGTACTGTCGAGATTATCGCGGAATTTGTGGATGAAGAGACGGTGGAACACTTCAAGAAAGCACATGTGCGCAGCATTGAGACTGGGCCGCAGACGGTGAATGAAAATACGCTCAAAAATGTCAACCGGTTTTACAAGGAAGAACAGTTCAGAAATGGCGTCAGACTCCTTGAGGACAATGGGATTGAAGTGACTACCGATCTTATCATCGGTCTGCCGGGAGATACCTTTTTTAAATTCGTGAATTCCGTACAGACTATAATCGACATGAAGCCTTCAAACCTGGTCTTCAGTATCCTGCATGTGCTTCCCGGGACCGTTCTGTATGAAAAGAGCATGGAATTCGGCCTGAAATATGATGATAAAGCACCTCATCTTGTCCTGAGCGCCCCTGATTTTCCCTATGAGGACATTGACAAAGCAGTAATCATGGCGTTCAGCCTCGACAAAGAATACAATATCAAGCCTTTGCCTCCCTGATACATCTGCCGGCCTCAAAAGTGATTAAAAACAGAATTTTGTAAGGTAAAATAAATCATGCGGTTGATCCTTTTTGATATTGATGGCACGTTAATCGATTCCGGAGGAGCCGGGGTCCGGGCACTCGATCTTGCCATGAAAAATCTCTTTGCGATTGAGAACGCCTTTCACGGCATCAGTATGGCCGGTAGGACGGATACGCAGATCATCAGGGAGGGTTTTAAAAAACATGCCCTCCCAGCAGATGGAACAATCGATGCATTCATTCATGCGTATCTCGGATATCTGTCTCGTGAGATTCAGAACGACAGAAGACATGCAAAGCCCGGCATCTACGAGATTCTCACAGAACTGCAAGCACTGAGGAATTTGACGACAGGACTGCTCACGGGGAACCTCGAAAAGGGTGCCCGGATAAAACTTGAACCCTTCAGACTGAATGAATACTTCGCCAGCGGAGCGTTCGGTAGTGATGATGAAGACAGGAACAACCTCCTGCCGATTGCAGTGAAACGATTCGAGAAATTATCCCGGATGGAAATTGAGATCAGGGAATGCATCATCGTGGGAGATACCCCGCGAGACGTCGAATGTGCTCATATCCATGGGGCACGATGTGTCGGCGTTGCAACCGGTCCTTACTCCTATGAAGCTCTGGTTGAGGCAGGCGCTGATCATGTGGTGGAGGATCTGACAGACCAGAGTGCGATTTTACCGTTCCTCTAATCTTTCACCTTCGGAGTTTTTCCACCCGCTCCTTTACTTGATTGATAAAAAATTCATAGCTGTCCATGCCTTCCGGTTTCCTTGATATATCTAAATCCGAAGGGGAGAGTGGATTACCGAATTTGACCGTTATCTCCGCAAACTTCGGCCACACTGAACCGCGGGGAAGCGCCTTGAAAGCACCTGCAATGAACACCGGGATAACCGGGACGTTGAGTTCTTTCGATAATATGCCAACCCCTTTTTTAAATTCCATCAGTTCACCATCAAAAGATCTTCCGCCTTCGGGAAAGATCAGAAGAGATTTTCCGTTTCGGAGCACATAGGAGGAGAGCTGTAAAGCCTTATTGAGATGGATTTCAGTGTCTATCGGAATAACGTGTGCCAGCCTCGCGAAAGAATTTCCCAAACGGCCTATAAAATATTTTTTCATGCCGAGTGAATAAAGATCAGCAAAATAGTCTGGGGGAACAGCTCCTCCGATACAGAAAGCATCAAGGTAACTTGCATGATTCGGTGTGATAATATAGGGACCTTGTTTAGGAAGATTCTGCAGCCCTTCAGTTCTGAATCTGAAAAATACCTTCAGGACTATTTTTACGAAGCTCAAGCCCAGAAAAACGATAAGCCGGTCGAGGAACCCGTGGTGAAGACCGATCTTATTCCGTTCATCGAGATCAGGATCTGTTCTGAGCAAGTCTTCCCAACCCGGCATCTTTTCGATTTCTCGGATTCCCATTGTGCCGAGTTCTTTTATCCTGGCAACAAGTTCTCCTACCGTCTGGATTTCTGAAGTAAACGTTTCCGGGAGCTTTCTAGAGAAAGCGTTTTCAAGGGCAACAACGAGTTCTATCCTTCCAAGGGAATCAAGTCCGAGATCGAGTTCGAGATTATCTGTTGCCTGTATTGGAATCTCTTCTTTCATCAACGGCCTGACGCATTCAATAACTTTTCTTCCGACTGCATCGTCCGTGAGTTGCTTGTCTTCACTCTGCCCTTTCACCTTTTCTCTTTTTGCACTCAGGAGGTCTTTAACCAGAAACCGCCTGAGTTTCCCGAGAGGAGTTCTCGGAAGAGGCCCGGGATGAAGGGCATATCCTTTTATTCTCATATATTGGGGAAGCCGGGCAGAAACATTCATGATCTCCCATTTAATCATCTCCTGAAGATTGGCGATTTGGGCTTTCTTGGCATATTCAAAGTCAGGGACAATAATTGCCTGGAGAGATTCAACCATGCCTTTTTCTTCGGACCCCATAACGCATATTTCCCTGATGAGCGGTATTTTCATATACTGTTTTTCAATCTCATCAGGATAAATATTTTTCCCCGAACTGAGAACAATCACCTCTTTCAATCTTCCGGTGATAAAGAGGTATCCCTCGTCATCCAGGTATCCGGTATCCCCGCTGTGAAACCATCCTTCCTGTATTACCTCTGCAGTTGCCTGAGGATTTTTGTAGTACCCTTTCATTACCATCGGACCCCTTATGACAATCTCTCCTTCCTCCATCACCCCCAGCTCTGTCTTCGTTTCAGGATGAATGATTTTTATCTCCGCTGTTGGTAATGGTTTGCCAACAGAATTTGGTTTTCTCTTTTCGATCGGATTAAAGGTAACGACCGGAGACGTCTCTGTCAGGCCATATCCCTCAAGAATGGTCAGGCCAAGGGCTTCAAGGTCTTTCATGACTTCGGGGTCGAGCTTTGCTCCACCGCACGCAGAAAACCTGAACTTCTCACCAAGCGCCCTGTGGACCGATTTAAAAACAATTTTGCCCGGATTAATCGATACGCTCCGTCTCACGCTCCCGCAGAGGGATATAATGAAAAACATCATTTTTGGCAAGGGTCTGTGCAGTTGTTTGATCCTGTTGAAAATTCCGTTCCGGATCAATTCAAGGAGCTGGGGAACGCTGACAAGAATGGTTACTTCGTTACTGCTTATGGTAGCCATAATATCAGGGCCCTTCAGGCTCGGGGGGAATGATACGGGTATGCCGAGAAATACCGGGATGAGACAGTTCCCCATGAACGGGTAGGTGTGATGCAAAGGAAGCACGCTGATGACGCTGTCATCATGAGAGAGTATGCCGGCCGAAATCAGCGCCTCTGCATCCGAACAGAAATTTCTGTGGGTCAGCATCACCCCCTTGGGGTTCCCTGTTGTCCCGGACGTATAAATGATGGATGCAAGATCGTCCTCCGAAACCTCGGGATAGCTGGCCGCTGCCGGCGTTGTAAGTATATTTTTGAAATCATATGAATCAAGGTTGATGAATGTAACAGACAGGAGCTGGCTGTCCAGATTGCCTGCAGCTTTCCGCACCTGCTCAGAGGTTTTTTCACTATGAAAAACCGCCCTTGTGCCGGAATCAAGAAGCAGGTTTTTCGTTTCATCCGGCCCAAGCTGTTCATCGATGGGGATCGCGATACATCCTGACAGGGAAATCGCGAAATAAGACATGCACCACTCGGGCCTGTTCTCGGAAACAATCGCTATCCTGTCACCTTTTTGTATACCAAGTTTTATAAGATACGACGCAAGGCTTTTCGTTTTCGCGAGCAATTCTTTATAGGTAATGGTCTCCCATGTCCGGTCAAAATAACTGAAAGCGATTTTGTTCTGATATGCGGCGGCTTTTTCAAGAAATACATGGGGGATGACTTGCGCCATAGCGTCAATAGTCCCCTCCATCCTCAGTAATCAATCCCCTTTTGTGGCTCTATGCCCTGCCGGAAGGCGTGCTTTATCTCTTTCATTTCGGTAACCGTATGAGCTCTCTTTATAATTTCGGGATGTGCATCTCTTCCCGTCAGGACCATATGCATGAGCGGTGGTTTTTCATCAATCAGGGCCAATACCTGAGGCAGATCAACAAGATTCAACTTCAGGGCATTATGAATTTCGTCGAGGATAATAATGTCATATTGCCCGGAGGATATCTTTTCCTTTGCGAGTTTCAGAGCTTCCTGGGCTTTTGCCCTGTGTTCTTCCTGAGAATGTGGATCTCCCATAATCCCGCAAAAACCTTTCCCCGTTAGGTGCAGTTCCGCATGCGACGAAAGCCTCTTGATGCCATCGATCTCCCCCGAATATATGTTGCCCTTCATAAAACCAATGATGCAGACTTTCATATCATAGCCGGCAGCCCTCAGTGCGATTCCTAATGCTGATGTAGTTTTGCCTTTTCCGTGTCCGGTCAAGACAACAACGAGACCGACTCTTTCCGGAGGCTCCAGGATCTTCAGGTTAGAATTTGTCATACAGAATACATTCGATTTTTGCATTTATCGGCGCTTTTCTATAATATGAAGGAAGAATATTCAATACCGTTTCACAGTCCTGTCTTTCTTCAATTCTTATTGTAACGGATATTATCACAAATGGACATAAAGCATATACGGGAGATCACGAAGAAGTACACCCCGGAGCAGATAGAAGGCTGTATTTCTGATCAGATAGAGCAAGGGAAAAACGTTTGTTTGACGGATGAGACAAGCGAAAAGATAATCAACGAGCTCTCTAAAGCAGAGGTGGTAAGAGAACTGATTGATCAGGGGATGGAACTTGCTGATGCCTTGAGAGAACTGGCAAGACGAATGAGACTCGTGCAATCAGGATTCAAACCATAGAAGGGAGGCACATAGCATGAAAGCATTGATTATCAGCGCAGACAATTTTGAAGACACAGAACTTCTGGTACCATATTACAGGCTGAAAGAGGAAGGCATCGAGGTGGATATCGCATCAGTAAAAACAGGACCGATCAAAGGGAAACACGGGTATGAGGTTCAGGCAAATAAGGCCCTCAGAGATGTGGATCCTGATGATTATGGCATCCTCATTCTTCCGGGAGGGAAGGCTCCCGGGACAGTCAGAAAAGATAACAATGCCATCGCAATAGCAAAACAGTTCTTTCAGAAAAACAAACCGGTCTCTGCAATTTGTCATGGACCCCAAATATTAATTACAGCTGGCCTTCTGAATGGCAGGCGTGCAACGTCCTATAAATCTGTTGCCCAGGAGATGAAGGATGCCGGTGTGCTGTATAAAGATAATGAAGTGGTCGTTGATGGTAATCTAATTACCTCCCGACAACCCTCTGATCTGCCGGCTTTTATGAGGGAGATTATGGAAATGATAAGAAAAAAGTAAGACGCAATTCGTTGCAGTCTGAAGTTGAATGAGAAAATTCTGTGAACCGCTTGTCGAAAGAAAAATCGCCGTATCTAAAACATGCCTCTCATCAAAAGATCGACTGGTATCCCTGGTCCGATGAGGCATTTGAAAGAGCAAGGGGACAAGATAAGCCCATCTTTCTCAGTTCCGGTGCCATCTGGTGCCATTGGTGCCACGTCATGGCAAAAGAATGCTTTGAAGATAATGAGATCGCAGAACTCCTCAACCTGCATTTCATAAGCATCAAACTTGACCGGGATGAAAGACCGGATATCGACAGGAGATATCAGTACGCTGTTTCTGCGATGGGATTCGGTGGAGGCTGGCCCCTCAGTGTATTTCTGACGGCGGAGAAAAAGCCTTTTTTCGGTGGGACCTATTTCCCCCCTAATGATAACCTTGGAAGGCCGGGATTTAAGAAGGTTTTAAAGTCAGTAGCTGAATTTTATTCTTCAAAAAGAGACCATGCAGTCGAATACAGCCGGACACTGTCAGATGCCCTCAAACAAAAGCCCATCACAAAAGGTGAAATACAAGAGGCATCAATACACGATGCCGTCATCAAAATACTCTCCCAATTCGATACGACTCATGGCGGGTTTGGATCTGCCCCGAAATTTCCTATGCCCGGAGCTGTTCAACTTCTGCTGAACAGATATTACCTTCAACGGATGCATTCCTTCGGGGTTGCGGTCAGTAAGACCCTTGAATCAATGGCAAAAGGTGGATTCCATGACCAGATCGGGGGCGGATTCCATCGGTACTCGGTTGACGAAGCCTGGATTGTGCCGCACTTTGAAAAGATGGCCGACGACAATGCCTGGCTGCTCAGAAACTATCTCGATGCCTACAGCGTATTCGCCAACGGATATTTCAAAGAGGTTGCCCGGGGCATTATTCGTTTTTTAACTGACACCCTATCAGACCCGAAAGGTGGTTTTTTTGCAAGTCAGGACGCTGATGTCACTCCCGAGGATGAAGGCGGATATTTTACCTGGACAGAAAGCGATTTCAGGAATGTACTGACCGAGGAAGAATACCAAGTTTTGACTCTGCGTTTCCTGCATGAACGCGGTTCCATGCATCACGACACATCAAAAAAAGTCCTCTTCATTACAATGGAAGAAGGAGAAATTGCCAGGAAACTTGGAATCGAACAAAAAGTTGTCGTGGACAGAATATATTCCGGGAAAAAGAAACTTCTCGATGAGAGAAAGAAACGGGCATCGCCTCTCGTCGATAGGACCTTGTATACCTCCTTGAACGGATTACTGATTACCTCGTTTCTCAAGGCTTTCACGGTACTCAATGAAACGTATCTGAAAGAATTTGCTTTAAAAAGCCTCCGGAGAATACTGAAAAAACATTACATAAATAATGAACTTTTCCATACAGAACAGGTGAACGCAGTGCTGGATGATTATATTTTTCTGATAGAAGCATTGATTACTGCGTATGAAGTCACCGGTAATGCTTATTACATGAATCATGCATGCACGCTCATGGCCCTGTGTATAGAGAAATTCTGGGACAAGGATGACGGAGGTTTCTTTGATACAGATGCTGAGGTGCTCGGCATCAGACTGAAAGGGATTGAAGATATCCCGCATCCTTCTGCGAACGCAGTCGGCATTATCCTCCTGTTGAAACTGTATTTCATGACCTCGGAAAAGAACTATAACCATTTTGCGGAAATGGCACTGAAAGTTTTCTCTGTTCAGACGAAGGAGATGGGTATGCACGCAGGATACTATTTCTGCGCTCTGGATGCGTACTTTCATATGCTCAAACTAACCTTCCAGGCTGTACCAACCCACCCGCTTGCCGAAACAGCACGCTCCCTGTTTTATCCGTATGTCAGCTATATTTTTGAGGCAGATAATGGTTGTATTATTCCCTGCTTCAGGGATGTATGTTATGAACCTGTCAGGAGTCCCGAGGGCATGCGGGATTTTTTCAGAAAACAACTGAAAATCGAGCCGGGATAGTTCGGATAATTCGGTAGCCGTCGCTTCCTGTGAAGCCCTCATCGATACATCAGTAAAGGTTGCCCCAGCCGCACCTCAGAGTGCAGCGCCGATAACTCCGCACCCGCGCCTGCACCCTGTTCATGGTATTGCGCACAGCCAAAGGGCAGGGAAAGCCATGAAAGAATCAAAAAGAATGCAATGCCTTTTTCAAAAATAACTCCTTTCTGTGATTTTCCAACAATCACCGGCTGAATGAACTCGTGAAACTCCTCAGTGTCACTCATAAACACCCGCTCTATTAGCCCAACAACCCCATATATCCCTATCAATACAGGGCTCTGAATGATGAATAAATATGTTAACATTAAGTGCCTTATGGATATACCGTTCAGAAAGACGAAGAAAGGGATATCTTTTCGGGTAAAAGTTGAGCCCAGGTCTTCAAGGCAGGGGATCTCGGGATTAATCGGTGATGCCCTGAAAGTAAAAGTGCATGCACCGCCGGTTGGTGGAGCGGCAAATGATGAGCTCATTGAGATTCTTGCGGCAGAGTTCCAGGTGAAAAAACCTTCCATAAAAATCGCCAGAGGCCATTCGTCAAGAGATAAGATCATCGAGATTGAAGGGATAGGTTCAATTCCCCGGCTGTACCTTAAAGATGGGGAAAGGCATGGTGAAAGGAGAAGCATACATGCTTGATGCAAAATTTGTGAGGGAGAATATCGAGATCGTATCAGAATCTCTGAGGAAGAGAAATTACGAACTCCGCCTTGACGAGTTTCTGCAATTTGAAGAACAGAGACGCTCTATCCTGAAAGAAGCCGAAGAGCTGAGAAACCGGAGAAACGTTGTTTCTGAAGAGATCGGGAGATTGAGGACTCAGAAACAGGATGCATCACAACTGATCAATGAAATGAAACTGGTTTCAGACAAGATCAAAGCATTTGATGATCAATTGAAAACATTAGAAGAGAATACCAATGAATTTTTACTCAATGTTCCCAATGTCCCGCATCATTCAGTTCCTTTTGGAAAGGACGAGGCGGAAAATGTTGAGGTAAGGAAATGGGGTGAACCGCGACAGTTCGATTTCGACCCGCTGAATCACTGGGATATCGGCACCATTCTGGATATTCTCGACTTTGAAAGGGCATCAAAGATCGCGGGAGCAAGGTTTTGCCTCACCAAGGGTCCCGGTGCGAAGCTCGAACGGGCACTGATGAATTATATGCTTGATCTGAACACATCCAAAGGATACCGGGAGGTATTTCCCCCGATCATTGTGAACAAAGAAAGCATGAGGGGTACAGGGCAGTTGCCGAAATTTGAGATGGAGCTTTTCAAGATCTCTGACCCGGAGTTCTACCTCATACCGACTGCAGAGGTGCCGGTGACAAACATCCATCGGAATGAGATTCTGAATGAAAAAGATCTCCCGATTTACTATACCGCTTATACCCCCTGTTTCAGACGCGAAGCGGGATCCTACGGAAAGGATGTGAGGGGCCTGATCAGACAGCATCAGTTCAACAAGGTAGAGCTCGTCAAATTCGTCAGACCTGAAGATTCATATGATGAGTTGGAATCTCTGACCCATGCTGCCGAGGATATCCTGCAGAAATTGGAACTCCCTTACAGAGTTATCGTCCTCTGCACCGGTGATATGGGATTTGCAGCCGCAAAAACCTATGACCTTGAAGTATGGCTTCCCGGCCAGCAGAGATACCGGGAAATTTCTTCTTGTTCGAATTTTACCGATTTCCAGGCACGGAGAGCGAATATCCGCTTTAAGCGGGAAGGGAAAAAGGGAACGGAGTTTGTTCACACATTGAATGGCTCCGGCCTTGCCATAGGACGCACCGTAGTTGCCATCCTCGAGAACTACCAGCAGAAAGATGGCAGTGTGGTTGTCCCGGAGGTTCTGAGAACCTATATGGGAGCCGACGTAATAAAATAAATTCTTTATATTTCAGATATCCTTGAACCCTTTTCTAACAGAATGACAATTCGCGAACAGACGGAAGAGATCGAAAGACAAGTCCTTTATCCAAAGGCATGTCTGAGTTCACAGAGCAGAGGAAGGTCGAAGCCCGAGAAAGAAGGGGAGGTCCGGACGTGCTTCCAGCGCGACAGGGACAGGATTATTCATTCAAAAGCATTCAGGCGGCTCAAGCATAAAACACAGGTTTTCCTCGCACCGCAAGGCGACCACTACAGGACACGCCTGACCCATGTCCTTGAGGTATCGCAGATCGCCCGCACCATAGCAAAGGCCTTGCGCCTGAATGAGGATCTGACAGAGGCAATCGCACTCGGACATGACCTCGGCCATACCCCATTCGGGCACGCAGGGGAAGACATATTGCGGGAGATACACCCGGGTGGATTTGACCACTACAAACAGAGTCTCAGAGTTGTCGATTTTCTTGAAAAAGATGGTGAAGGCCTGAATCTTACCTACGAGGTACGGAACGGTATCCTGAAGCATTCAAAAGGCAAAGGCCTGATAATCCCTCAGGCAAAATCCGACAGGGCAGATACCCTTGAGGGACAGGTGGTTCGCGTTTCAGATATCATCGCGTATGTGAATCACGACCTTGACGATGCTCTGAGAGCAGGTGTCATCAGGAAGTCAGATATCCCGAAAAACATTATCAAGACGCTCGGCAATACCCATGCGAAAAGAATAGACACGATGGTAAAAGACGTGATTTATCAGTCTGCTCTTGTTAATCTTGAGGGGATCCTGATGAGCAACGCCATTTTGGCATCCACTTCAAGACTGAGGGATTTTCTGTATGAACGGGTATACGAGAGTGACCGGATAATCAGAGAGTTTCGAAAAGCCCGGAAGATTCTTCGTGATTTATATGCCTATTACCTAGAACATATGGAAGAAGTTTTTGTACATATTCCGAAGCAAGAAAAACTAAATAAGCACCGCATGGTATGTGATTTCATCGCCGGTATGACGGACAGATTTGCGCTCATGACCTACGAAAGGCTTTTCCTCCCTCAGCAGTGGACAGTTTTATAAAGAAACGTTCCTTAACTGCCTCACCTTATCATATGCTTAAATGATGAAAGATATATTATAATAGGGCCGTATGACGTTCGGCGAGGAACTCAGAAAAATCATGAAGGCCCAGGGGATAAAGGCCATAACTCTCGCCAGGAGAATGGGGGTTAGCTGTGCATATGTGAGTCAGTTACTCACCGGCATCAGAAAGCCCGGCAGAGAAACATTGTTAAAACTCTCAAAGGCACTTGAAATACCGCCGGAACATCTTCTGATAATCGAGTCGGATCTTCCCACCGCAACGAAATTCCCGAGAAAAATACCCATTCTCAATGAGATAAAAATACGGGAATGGCCTGACTTGGATGATTTAGCCTATCCTGCCCACGTTTCAAATGATTTCGAGTATGCAACAACAGATGATCCCCATGCTTTTTATATAACGCCGAAAGGTCTTCTGTCATGCTGCGGGTTGGAGTTGTGCGACCTTTTTCTGGTCGAACCAGGGAAAAATATTATGCATGGTGATACAGTCCTGCTTCATTCTGCTCAGGGTTTTTCGATCAGAAAGCATATCATCAGAGATAATATGACCATCCTCGTAGGTGACAAAGAGGATCCCATCATTTTTACCGAAAAAAATAAAGAACAATTGAAATCGTACAAAGTCAGCCAGTGTATTAAGAAGCTGTAATTATTCCCCCTATCCTTCAGTTTCCTCTTGACTTTTATTTTAGCATTTGCTAATTTATATACCGAAATATTTCCTGTGCTCCCCCCTTTGATAGTGGCAGGGGAATAGCTCCTGTCACTATCTCTTTTATTTTGTGTCAAAAAGCTGTTTATGTCAGCATCATGTGCCTTACATGTTCATTCATATATAATGGAAATATGCCGGCCAATCTTCCGCCTGAATATTTTGAAGCAGAAAAGAGATTCAAACAGGCGGAGGCACCTTCAGAAAAAATTGCGGCCCTTGAGGACCTCTTATCCACCATCCCAAAACACAAGGGAACAGACAAACTAAGAGCTGATTTACGAAGGAAGCTCTCCCAGCTCAGGAAGGATGCTGTCAACAGGAAAAAGGGCGGCCGGGGTGACTTATATGTGGTAGAGAAAGAGGGTGCAGCCCAAATAGCACTGGTCGGGTTTCCTAACTCCGGGAAATCTTCCCTGCTCTCATGCCTCACCAATGCCAATCCCGTGATTGCAGAGTACCCCCTTTCGACGCTTACCCCTTTGCCTGGCATGATGCCCTTCGAGGATATCCAGTTTCAGCTCGTGGATCTCCCCCCAATTGGCAACGAAGCTACAGATGGATGGGTATCCGGCATTCTGCGGTATACCGATGCCCTTCTCCTTGTCATTGATTTGACTGAAGCCCCTGATATCCAGGCTGAACTGCTGATTGACCAGCTCACCCGTTGGAATATTTACCCGAAAGCAAAAACCGACATCAGGAAATCACCTGACAATGTTCCTTCTCGTGTGTCCAAAAAAACCCTTATTGCCGGAAACAAAATGGATTTTGCAACCTACAGTGATGGTTTCCTGGAGCTCGAAGGGAAATATAATCAACTCTATCAGTGCATTGCTGTATCAGCCCTCAGAAAAGAGAATCTGGAGGAACTGAAAAGGGCGCTTTTTGAAATTTCTGCGATAATCAGAGTATATTCAAAACCCCCGGGAAAAGAACCCGATCTTTCAAAACCATTCACGATTCCGGAAGGTTCAACAATCCTTGATCTCGCGCGATTCATTCATAAGGATTTCCTCTTTCATCTGAAATACGCGCGGGTATGGGGTTCTGCGAAGTTTGATGGCCAGCGTGTGGAGAAGAATCACATCTTGAAAGACAGGGATATCGTCGAACTTAATGCATGAGGAACATGCTGAAGATTTATCAATTGCCGGATATCAGAGAATCAGTCTTTTTCAGCAACCTTCCCGATGCTCACAATCTTGTCATCGCCTTCCACATCCATAAGTCTCACACCCTGAGTATTTCTTCCATGCAATGATATGTTGCCGGCAAGCGTTCTTATGAGTTTTCCTGAACTGGTTATCATGACCACCTCATCCTCATCCCGAACCTGCATTAGCCCGACAGCTTTCCCGCCCTTATGGATGATCTTAATGGATATAACGCCTTTTCCGCCACGACTCTGAACCGGATATTCTTCGATCCTTGAACGCTTTCCTAACCCCTTTTCGGTTACCGTCAGAATTGCCGTCTTTTCTCCTGCAACTTCGGCAGAGACAACCTCGTCTCCCTTGATGAGTCGGATCCCCCTCACGCCTTTTGCGGTCCGGCCCATGTTACGGACGTCTTCCTCATTGAACCGGATTGAAAGGCCTTTTTTGGTTCCGATGATGAGATCGCTCTTGCCGTCAGTCTTTCTGACCGAAATAAGCTCGTCCCCTTCTTCGAGCGTGACAGCAATAATACCCTTCCCCCGCGGGTTGCTGTATTCCTCAAGGGCTGTCTTCTTGACCGTTCCATTCTTCGTAAACATTACCAGGAATCCTTCCTTGAAGTTGCGGACGGGAAGCGCCGTCGTAATCCGCTCTTCCTCTGATAATGCAAGAAGATTCACGAGAGCTTTTCCTTTTGCAGCACGGCCTGCTTCCGGAATCTGGTAGATCTTCAGCCAGTAAAGGCGTCCGAGGTTCGAAAAGAAAAGCATATAATCATGTGTGGCGCCTATGAAGAGTTCACTCACAAAATCCTCTTCCTTTGTCTCCATGCCGATGAGCCCTTTCCCGCCCCTTCTCTGGCTGCGGTAAGCGCTCAGGGGATTCCTCTTGATGTATCCCTGATGAGAGAGGGTTATGACCATCTCCTCATCGGTTATCAAGTCTTCCATGGTTATTTCTTTCGTCTCCGAAGTAATCTCTGTCTTTCTCTCATCAGTGTATTTGTTCCGTATCTCGAGCAGTTCATCCTTAATGATCTGGGAAACAAGCGCTTCATTTTCGAGGATTGCTTTCAGTCTCGCTATTTCCTTGAGTGTATCTGTATATTCCCTGACGATCTTCTCCCTTTCAAGACCGGTCAGCCTCTGGAGTTTCATGTCGAGGATAGCCTGAGCCTGTAATGCTGTTAACGGATAATCCCTCATTAAGCCGGTCCTTGCTTCTTCAGGCGTCTTCGAACTCCTGATGAGGGCTATTATTGCATCAAGATGATCGAGGGCAACTTTCAGTCCTTCAAGGATATGTGCCCGCTCTTCCGCCTTCTGCAGTTCAAACCGTGTCCTCCTAAGGACGACATCCCGCCTATGCTGCAGGAACTGACTGAGCAGTCGCTTGAGAGTGAGGATTCGTGGCTGACCATTGACGAGGGCAAGCAGGATAATGCCGAACGTCGTTTCCATCTGTGTATGTTTATAAAGATTGTTCAGGATAACCTGTGCCATCTCGCCTCTTTTCAGCTCAATCACAATCCTTATCCCATCTCTGTCAGACTCGTCTCTGAGTTCGGATATGCCCTCAACGGTTTTTTCCCGCACCAGTTCCGCCATCTTTTCGATCAGGCGTGCCTTGTTCACCTGATACGGAAGTTCCGTTATGATAATGTTTTCTCCACCCCTGTGTTCGCGCTCAATCCTTGCCTTTGCCCTGACCTTAATGAGTCCCTTCCCCTCATTATATGCCTGCATAATCCCGTCAACGCCGTGGATGATTCCGCCCGTCGGAAAATCAGGTCCCTTTATCAAAGATAGTAAGTCCCTGAGTGTTGCATCGGGATTATCAAGAAGCAGGACAAGTCCGTCAATAATCTCACCCAGATTGTGGGGTGGTATATTTGTAGCCATCCCAACAGCTATGCCGGATGACCCGTTGACGATCAAATTCGGAACCCGTGAAGGAAGAACGACAGGTTCCTCGGTTGTTTCATCGAAATTCGAAATAAAATCAACGGTATTCTTATCGATATCAGCGAGCAGTTCCTCCGCAATCGCCGCAAGACGGGCTTCAGTGTACCGGTAGGCAGCAGCGGGGTCACCGTCGACAGACCCAAAGTTCCCTTGACCGTCGACAAGCGGATACCGCATGTTGAAGTCCTGAGCAAGTCTGACCAGCGCATCATACACTGCCGTATCGCCGTGCGGATGGTATTTCTTTAAGACTTCACCGACAACACCGGCTGATTTGGAGTACTTGCGCCCCGGCAGGAGGCCTTCCCTGAACATTGCATACAGGATTCTTCTTTGAACGGGCTTTAAGCCATCTCTCACTTCAGGAAGCGCCCTTCCGATGATAACGCTCATGGCGTAATCAAGATAGGAGCCCTTCATTTCTTCTTCTATGCTGATAGGTACCTTTGCCATTGAATCTCCTTTAGGAAATAAAGACAACCGTTATTTTACCATATTGCTTTTTGGAGCAGTTTAAAAATATAATTTAGCACATGCTATCTAAAACCCTCAGCGCAAGCATCATTGGCATTGATGCCCATATTGTGGATGTTGAAGTAGACATCACTTCACGGGGGCTTCCGCATTTTTCGATGGTGGGGCTGCCCGATACGGCGGTAAAGGAATCGAAGGACCGGGTAAGGGCAGCCCTCAAAAACATCGGATTCCATTTTCCGCGGAAGCAGATTACGGTCAATCTTGCCCCTGCAGACCTAAAGAAAGAAGGTTCATCGTTCGATCTTCCGATAGCAATCGGTATTATCATTGCAGAAGGGGTGCTCGAACTGTCAGCGGCTGAAGGCTATCTCTTTACCGGAGAGCTATCCCTGAACGGCTCAATCAAGCCGGTTAGAGGAGCTCTGTCAATGGCAATCAGGGCGCGTGAACTCGGCCTCAAAGGCATCATTCTCCCGGAGGAAAATGCACCTGAGGCAGCAGTAGTCAACAATGTATCTGTTTTTGGGGTAAAGAGCCTGCCTGATGTGCTCGATTTTTTACAGGATGGAAAAACACCGAATCCCTATCAGGTTGATGTCCATTCCGCAATGCAGGAGAGTTCTGTGTACGAAGACAATTTTATAGATGTGAAGGGGCAGGAACACGCAAAAAGAGCCTTTGAAGTTGCTGCTGCCGGAGGCCACAACATCCTGATGATCGGTCCTCCCGGTTCCGGAAAAACCATGCTCGCGAAAAGGCTTCCGACAATCCTGCCGGGAATGACATTCAACGAGGCCCTTGAGACCACAAAAATACACAGTGTCGCCGGATTACTCAGGGATGGGCAATCCCTGCTCGCCATACGGCCATTCCGTTGTCCTCACCACACGATATCGGATGTTGCCTTAATAGGCGGCGGCCAAACTCCGAAACCGGGTGAAGTAAGCCTTGCCCATAACGGCGTCCTTTTTCTGGACGAGCTGCCGGAATTCAAACGGAATGTGCTTGAAGTGTTGCGGCAGCCGCTCGAAAACGGAGATGTAACCGTTTCGAGGGCAGTGGCCTCAATTACGTATCCGTCGTCGTTTATGCTGGTGAGTGCCATGAACCCGTGCCCGTGCGGGTATTTTGGAGACACCCGCCATCAGTGTACCTGCACTCCGGGACAGGTGCACCGCTACCGGTATAAGGTTTCCGGTCCGCTCATGGACAGAATTGACATCCATATCGAAGTGCCCGCCGTGCCATACAAGGAATTGTCGAACCAATATTCGGGAGAGCCATCAGAAGATATCAGGAAACGGGTTGTTGCTGCACGGAATATTCAGCTTGAGCGCTTCAGGAATGACAAAAAGATTTATGCGAACGGGCAGATGAAGACACGGCATATCAAAAAATTCTGCACCCTCAGACCTGATGCGCAGACGCTGCTCGATGCAGCCATGCAGAAGCTCGGCCTGTCTGCACGGGCTTACACGAGAATATTGAAGGTCTCACGCTCTATTGCCGACCTCGAGTCTTCAGAAGATATTCAGTCCCACCACATTGCAGAGGCGATTCAATACAGGACACTGGATCGAGGAGTGTTTTGATCGTATTTGGAGATTATACTAAAAATAGTCATCCCATCGAAAAATTAAGGGCGGCTGATCGCTCTTTAATAGCCCAGCTTCCACAATACTCCCGATGAAAAGGGAATGATCTCCGGCAGTAAATGCATCAGTAAGTTTGCACTCCAAGAAAGCCATCGCATCCTTGAGAACCGGGGATCCGTTCGGGGCATCAAAATAAGGGATGTTCTGAAATTTGTCGTGTTTTCTGCCACTCCTGAACCCGAAGCTCTGGGCCAATCCCTCCTGTCCTTCTGCCAGGACATTTATCGCAAAATATCCTGATTCCTTAATCAAGCCATAGGTATACCGTGCGGGAGCAATGGATACCATCAGCAGCACCGGATTCATCGAAACCTGTGCTATCCAGGCTGCCGTCATTCCGTTCATTCTCTCTTTCGTCCTGGCACTTACGATGTAAACGCCGTGAGTAATTGCCTTTGCGACAATGTCTTGCATGATGACCCCCTTCCAGCCTTTTTCTGATACCATAGCACATCTTTCCTGATATTGTGAGAAGAGGGAACCACGCTTACTTACCTGACCTTTGACAGATAATAGTTTTTCCCCGTACAATTGAGTGAACACTCACTCGAATAAGACAGGGAATATTGGTGAGCTGGGTACTGGGCGAGTCAGAGGCGAAAAAGAATAGAACATTCAGGTTTTCATTATACAGTGCTGCAAAGCCGTTAAAAGATATATTCGAGTCGGGACTTGTTGGAGAACAATTATGACATGCAACGACCTGAGAGAATTCATCGGGTTTCTTGAAGCCAAAAAAGAACTGATTCGCATCAGGGAAGAGGTCGATCCGGTACTCGAAGTCACGGAGATCACCGACAGGATATCAAAAAAACAGGGGCCAGCCCTCCTCTTCGAGAAGGTGAAAGGTTCCCGGTATCCTATTGCAATCAACCTCTTCGGCTCTTACCAGAGGATGGCCTGGGCTCTCGGGTTGCAGAATTTCAGCGAGATCGGGCATCAATTTTCTCCACTCTTACAGACAGCCCCCGACATGAAATTCATGCAGAAAATCGAGGTCCTCTTTGATCTTTACAAGCTCAGCACATCCAAACCGAAAGAGATAAAGAACGCCCCGTGCCAGGAAATTATCAACAATAAAGACTTCTCACTCTTTGATTATCCAATTCTGCAATGCTGGCCCGGGGATGCCGGACGTTTCATCACGCTTCCACTGGTCATCACCAAGGATCCTGAAAGCGGAAAACAGAATCTGGGGATGTACCGCATGCAGGTATTCGACGAAAAGACCACAGGAATGCACTGGCATACCCATCATGACGGGGCGGTGAATTTCCGGAAATATGCAAAACTCGGCAGGAGAACCGAGGTCGCCGTTGCGATTGGCGGAGACCCTGTAACGATCTTTTCGGCAACAGCGCCGCTGCCCTATGGGATTGAAGAACTTTTTTTTGCAGGCTTCCTCAGAAAAAAAGCTTTAGAAGTGGTGAAAGCAAAGACGGTTGATCTCCTTGTGCCTGCGCACGCCGAAATTATCCTTGAAGGATACGTTGAGCCTGCAGAGGAGCGGATCGAGGGTCCGTTCGGTGATCATACCGGTTATTATTCTATGTCAGGAATGTATCCGGTCTTCCACGTCACCTGTATCACGCAGAGACGAGATCCGGTTTATCCCGCAACGATCGTGGGGAAACCGCCGATGGAAGACTGTTATATGGGGAAGGCCACTGAGCGGATGTTTCTTCCCTTTGTGAAAATGCAGATGCCCGAGATCGTCGATATGAACCTTCCTCTTGAAGGAGTCTTTCACAACTGCGCTTTAATCTCCATCAAAAAGTCATATCCGATGCATGCGCGAAAAGTCATGAATGCGATCTGGGGACTCGGACAGATGATGTTTACGAAGTTCATCTTCATTTTCGATGAGGATGTCAATGTGCAGAATACCTCTGAAGCAGCGTGGAAGGCTTTCAACAATGTTGACCCGTCAAGGGATATCCTCATTTCAGAGGGGCCCCTCGATGTTCTCGACCACTCTTCACCCAGGCCCATATATGGGGCAAAGATGGGCATCGATGCTACAAAGAAATGGCCTGAGGAAGGATATCAGCGGGAATGGCCGGATGAAATTCATATGTCCGATGAGATCAGGGAACTCGTTGACAAGCGGTGGAAGGAATATGGCTTTCAATAAGATCCGAATCTACCTCGAAATGATCAAATTCCAGCACAGCATCTTTGCGCTTCCCTTTGCGTATCTCGGTGCGTTTCTTGCGGAAATGCGGATTCCGTCTTTCCTTTCGCTTTTCTGGATCACTCTCGCAATGGTCGGTGCGCGGAGTTTCGCCATGGCAATGAACCGCCTGATTGACAGGGAAATCGACCGGAGGAACCCGAGGACAGCCGAACGGGCATTGCCAAAGGGTCTTCTCCAGAGCTCCAACGTTATAATATTTTCTCTCGCAAGTTTGTCGGTTTTCCTCATGGCGGTTTACAACCTCGCGCCCGTCTGCCGGTATCTCTGGCCTCTTGTGGTCATTCCCTTTGTCATCTATCCTTATACAAAACGTTTCACCTGGCTTTCCCATTTCATTCTCGGCCTCTGCCTCGGCCTCGCACCTGTCGGGGCATGGATCGCGGTTACAAACTCCGTTACCATCGAACCTTTCCTATTGGGAGCAGCCGTACTCTGCTGGGTCGCAGGATTTGACATATTTTATGCGATTCAGGATATGGAATTTGACCAAGAGCACAAACTCTATTCAATACCTGCGAACTTTGGGATTAAAGCATCTCTTGCATTCACCAAGCTCCTCCATCTCACCGCGATCTCATTGCTGGCCTGGACCGGTGTCCGTCTTGACTTGGGGATTTTTTATTTTCTTGGGGTATTCATTGCGGGTGTACTTCTTGCCTACGAAAACAGCATTATCAAACCGGATGATTTATCAAAATTAAATATGGCCTTTTTCACCATGAACGGAGTGATCAGTATGCTGATGTTTTTCTTTGTGGCAATCGAAGTCGTATCGAGGGGGATGAACATTGGCTGATTATGTAATCGGTATTACCGGAGCAAGCGGCAGCATTTACGGCGTCAGATTGGTTCACGAGCTTTCGGCAAGAAATCATCATATCCATGTGGTTATCACCAATGCCGGCATGAAGGTCATGGAGGAGGAATTGGGGATATCGGGGCCGAAAGAAATAGAGAAATTGCTCCTATACCCGAAGAAAGCTCAGGTCAGGATCTGGCAGAATGATGATTTTACCGCACCGTTCATGAGTGGCTCGAATGCTTTTGAAGCTGTTGTCATTATTCCATGCAGTGTCGGAAAATTGGCCGCGATTGCGAACGGCATCTCCAGCAACCTCCTGGAGCGTACAACCGACGTTGCGCTCAAAGAAAAAAGGCAGCTCATCCTGGTTGTGCGGGAGACTCCCCTGAGCATTATTCATCTTGAGAATATGGTTAGGGTTGCAAAGGCAGGGGCACAGGTAATGCCTGCCATGCCGGCATTCTATCACCATCCGAAAACAGTTGACGACATGGTTAATTTCATCGTGGGCAAGGTTCTGAATCTCCTGAGGATTGAGCATAATCTGTTGAGAGGATGGGGATCAATACAGAAAAAAGATTGAATAACATGTCAGAGAATGTTTTACGAGATATCGCCGACAAAGTCGATAAAGGCATCCGGCTCTCGCGGGAAGATGCAATTGCCCTTATGGAATCTCGCGATCTTATTCAGATCGGTCAGCTTGCGAATAGAGTGAAAGAGAAAATATCAGGAAACTGCGCATATTTTAATGTGAACCGCCATATCAATTTAACGAACGTCTGTATTTCACGATGTAAATTCTGTGCATTCAGCAGGGACAAGAAAGACCCTGACGCATATGCAATGTCCGTCGATGATGTGCTGCACATCGCACAGTCTGCCAGGAACATTGGCATAACTGAGTTCCATATCGTAAGCGGGCTCCATCCTGATCTGCCTTTTGATTACTATCTGCAGGTTATTTCGGCGCTCAAACAGGCACTGCCCGATGTACACATCAAAGCTTTTACTGCAGTCGAGATCGACTATTTTTCCAAAATTTCACGCCTCACAATTCTAAAAGTCCTTACGGAACTCCAAAAAGCAGGTTTAGGTTCCCTTCCCGGCGGCGGCGCAGAGATCTTGCATCCCCGCGTGCGTGATCTTGTTTGTCCAAAGAAGGCCTCTGCCGGGGAATGGCTTGAGGTGATGAGAACCGCTCATCGTCTCGGACTCAAGTCCAATGCAACCATGTTATACGGGCATGTCGAAACAATGCAGGAGCGGATTGACCATCTCATTGCCTTGCGAAACCTTCAGGATGAAACAGGCGGATTCCAGGCATTCATCCCCCTTCCCTTTCATCCCCTGAATACACAGTTGGCTGATTTTCGAAAACCGACTGCTTTTGAAAATCTGAAGATGCTCGCGATATCCAGGCTTGTACTCGATAATTTCTCCCATATAAAAGCTTACTGGATTATGCTCGGGTTGAAGGTTGCTCAACTCTCACTGCTCTTTGGTGTTGATGACTTTGACGGGACAATTGTCGAGGAGAAGATAACCCACTCTGCCGGAGCAGAAACAGGGCAGTCCGTTTCCCGTGAGGAGTTACTGGAACTAATCCGGGCAACGGGTCGGATGCCTGTTGAGAGAGATACGCTCTATAACATAATTAGACCCCGCGATCAGAATCGGAGAGCAGTCCACCTTGAGACCTAAGGTAGGGCACATCCAGTTCCTAAACTGTCTCCCGCTCTACTATGGGTTAGTAAAGAGTCATGCCCTTCTGGATATGGAACTCATCAAAGGCACACCGACAGAACTGAACACCATGCTCATCCAAAACAAGCTCGATGTTTCTCCGGTCTCATCGATTGAGTATGCCCGTCACGCTGATTCCCTCTTCCTCTTCCCTGATTTTACCGTCAGCTCCGACGGCCAGGTAAAGAGCATCCTGCTGCTCAGTCGCTACCCGGCAGAGGAGTTATCGGGAAGAAACATTGCCCTTACCAGCACATCTGCCACGTCACATGTTCTCCTGAAACTCATTCTCAATCTCGGCTATCACATCCAGCCGCATTACATAATCAGGCAACCCGACCTGAAGAGCATGCTTTCTTCTGCAGATGCAGCTCTGCTTATCGGTGACATAGCTTTGAAGCATCATGCTGATTCAAGAGAATATTATATATACGACCTGGGGGTTGAGTGGAAAAAACTCACCGGCAAAAGTATGGTCTATGCTGTCTGGGCCGTGAATCGCACCTTTGCCGGAACAAAAATGCAGTTATGCGAAGATGTATACGGGTCGTTCAGAAAATCCATGGATTATTCGATGCACAATCTCCAGGAAGTAGTAGAATATGCGGCAAAATGGGAGCCCTTTGATCCCGAATTTCTCACTGCATACTTCAGGTCTCTCCACTTTGGGTTTGAAGAGGAATATCAGGATGGACTCATGCATTTCTATAGCTTGGCGAAGAGTATCGGAGAGCTTGCAAAAGTTCCCTCGTTGGAATTCATCAGGCTCCGGTCAGGTATACCGCTATGAGAGCGGGGGCAATCCTCCAAAACATCGTAACGGGAAAAAGATTGAGTCCGGAGGAGGCAGTCGTGCTGTTCGGGGAAGGTGACTTGCTCGGGCTCGCAAATGCGGCAGATGATGTCCGCCGGGGCAAGCATCCTGAAGGGATTGTCACCTTTTTAATCGACCGCAATATTAATTACACAAATATCTGTCAGAATCAATGTTCCTTCTGCGCCTTCTTCAGACGTAAGGGACATCCTGAAGCTTATGTGCTTAGCCAAGATGAGATCGAAAAAAAGGTTGCCGAAACCATTGATCTTTCAGGCACTCAGGTAATGCTGCAGGGAGGAATCAATCCCGACCTGAAACTGAATTTTTACAAGAATATGTTCAGTGAACTAAAAAAGAAATTCAGGATACGGGTTCACAGCCTCTCCCCGCCGGAAGTCGTGCATATCGCCGAATCAGAAGGCATGGCTATTGCAGATGTCCTAAGAGAATTGATGAAAGCAGGCCTGGACTCGCTCCCGGGAGGCGGCGCAGAGATACTTGTCGACAGCGTACGACGGAGAATAAGCCCACGGAAAATATCTTCGGCACAATGGCTGGGGGTTATGGAAGAAGCCCATAAGCAGGGCATAAAGACAACCGCAACCATGATGTTCGGGACAGGTGAGACGGTTGAGGACAGAATCACACATCTCGCAAAGATCAGGGATTTGCAGGATAAGACGGGGGGGTTTATGTCCTTCATCCCATGGACATTCCAGCCAAGAAATACCGCTCTGGGCGGAAGGTCGGTTTCTTCAATAGAATATTTACGCATGTTGTCTATCAGCCGTTTATTCCTCGACAATTTCCCCAATGTTCAGGGTTCATGGGTCACGCAGGGGAGGGACATCGGGCAAATGTGTCTTTCTTTCGGAGCAAATGACCTTGGCAGCATCATGATAGAGGAGAATGTCGTGAGGGCGGCCGGCATCTCACACAGGATTACCGTAGACGAAATGGTAGATCTGATCCGGAAGGCAGGGAAAACACCGGCCCAGAGGGATACGGAATTCAATCTCTTGAAGGTCTATGAATAGAAAATTGAGCACGATTGACCACAAGAAGCGGGATGCCGAAAGAGTTGCACAGATGTTTTCAGGCATCGGCCCCCGCTATGACCTCCTGAACCATGTCCTTAGTCTGGGGCTTGATATCAGATGGCGCAAGAAAGTAGCACAGGAGACCGGGCAAATTCGCTGCGAGAACATTCTTGATGTCTGCACGGGCACCGGAGATACAGCCTTTGAACTCTGCCGGTTCTGGAAGGGAAAGGTTCGCGTTGAGGGCTTAGACTTTTCATGCGATCTTCTCGAGAGAGCCCGACAAAAAAGCAGGGAATCGAATCTTGAACATGCAGTAACTTTTCAGGAGGGTAATGCTGAAATGCTCCCCTATGCAGATGAACGGTTCGATGCCATTACCATTACGTTTGGGTTGAGAAATATCACCAACAGATTGAAAGCCTTAAGGGAGTTTTACCGGGTTGCAAAACCGGGAGCCTGTTTTGTCTGCCTTGAGTTCAGCCAGCCGGAAAATCCTTTCTTTTCTGCTGTCTACTCCCTGTATCTCATAAAGGTCGTACCTCTTGTTTCCCGCCTGTTTGGGTCGGATCCCGCTGCATACCGGTATTTGGGAAACACCATAAAGGATTTCCCGAATCCCTCGGACCTTGCCGATCTGATCACCTCTGCCGGATGGAACACTGTTTCTTATAAAATACTGGCAGGAGGAATAGTGGCTGTTCACAAGGGGATCAAACCTGAGGATGGGTAACTCCCGCATGCCTCTCCTGACACTAAGAGATCTTACCGTATCATTCAGTTCAGGCAAAGATGCCATAAAAGTCGTTTCAGGCCTCAACCTTGAAATTGAAGAAGCCCGGGTATTTGGGCTTGTCGGCGAAAGCGGTTGCGGAAAAAGCCTGACAGCCCTTTCTATCATGGGAATCCTTCCTTATCACGCCCTTGCAGAAGGGGAAATACTCTTTAAAGGAAAGAATCTGCTCAGTCTCGATAAGGAATCCATGAGGAGACTGAGGGGGAAGGAACTGTCTATGATATTTCAGGAACCGATGACCTCGCTCAATCCTGTACTCACCATCGGCTATCAGGTTGCAGAGGTCCTGATGACTCATTTCGGCATGAAAAAACATGAAGCAATGGGAAAGACTGTGGAGCTTTTGCGATCAGTTAAAATCCCCTCTCCCGAGATCAGGGTACATGAATATCCCCACCAGATGTCCGGTGGGATGAGACAAAGGGTCATGATCGCCATGGCAATCGCATGCAATCCTTCCCTCCTGATTGCGGACGAACCGACAACGGCCCTTGATGTCACGATCCAGGCGCAGATACTCGATCTGCTCAGAAGCCTCAGGCAACAGAGGAACATGGCCATCCTCCTGATAACCCATGATATCGGGGTTATAGCAGAAAATGCTGATGTAGCCGCCGTTATGTACGCAGGAAGGATTGTCGAATTCTCAAGGGTTATGAATATCCTCACTGCCCCGAAGCATCCCTACACCATGGGACTCCTGGATTCCCTTCCGAAACAAAAAGGGATTCCGTTGAAACCCATACCCGGCTCTGTACCAAGCCCGGACAAGCTCCCTTCGGGTTGCAAGTTTTCAGACAGATGCCGGTATGTAAACCCTGAATGCAGGCGGGAAGAACCCGCTCTCAGGGAAATCACTCATGGCCAGCATGCGCGTTGTATCCGTTCAGAGGAGATCGAATGGGTATCATCGATGTAGTCTCGCTCGGGAAATACTTTCCCGTAAAAAGAAAGGCTTTCGCAAAGCAGGAATGGCTCAAGGCTGTTGATGGAGTGACCTTCTCCATAAAAGACGGCGCGGTCTTTGCCCTTGTCGGGGAGAGCGGCTCCGGGAAATCAACTGTTGCGCGGCTTGTTCTCCGGTTAATCAAGCCTACATCAGGGAAGATCCTGTTCCGTGGCGTGGACATTCAGACCTTCGGGGGGACCTCCCTGCGTGAATTCAGAAAATCTGTCCAGATAATATTTCAGGACCCTTTTGCTTCACTGAATCCGAGGATGACTGTCTTTGACACTGTATCAGAGCCTCTGAAGATACACAAACTCTGCAAAAAGGCTGAACTGAAAGACAAGGTTGTGGAACTGCTCAACAGTGTGGGGCTTCAGCATGAAGTCCTGTACCACTATCCCCACGAATTCAGCGGGGGACAGCGGCAGAGGATATGCATTGCAAGGGCACTCGCCGTTTCCCCTCAGGTACTGGTGGCTGATGAACCGCTTTCAGCACTTGACGTATCCATTCAGGCACAGATCCTGAATATCCTGCAGGACCTCCAGAGACAATCGGGTATCTCCTTCCTTTTTATAAGCCATGACCTGAGAGTTGTTCAGTATTTCAGTGATGAGGTGGCGGTTATGTATCTCGGCAAGATTGTCGAACATGCAACCACAGAGGAGCTTTTCAACAACCCCCAACATCCGTATACGGGAGAACTGCTTACGTCTGCCCCGAAGTTAAAGCCCGAAGCCAAAAAGAGAGAAATTCTCAAAGGCGACGTTCCCAGTCCGATCGACATCCCCCCGGGCTGTCCTTTCCATCCAAGATGTCCGAAACGGTTTGACCCGTGCAACAAGTTAGTGCCTGAATTAAAAGAAATCAACGGCAGATTCGTCTCATGCCATCTATTTTCATGAGTTTCCGCTCATTGCACTTGACTTCCCTTTATGCTTGAGGTATTTTCAACGGACATGAAAAACCGGCTCATGGAACTCATTATTGAAAAGGCCTTTAGATACAGTGAAGAGCCTGTTTTCAGGCTGGTATCGGGGAAAATGAGCAATTATTATTTCAACTGTAAAGCCGTGACGCTTTGCCCAGAAGGGATGTATCTCACAGGGAATCTCATTTTCGATCTCATCAAAGACCTTCGTGTAAAAGGCATCGGCGGCCTTACGCTCGGGGCTGACCCGATAGCATACGCAGCAGCATATACTTCATATCTCAGGGGCATGCCTGTTGAGGCATTTATAGTCAGAAAAACAGCCAAAGCCCATGGGACCATGCAGTGGATCGAGGGCAACATCGCAAAAGATGATACGGTCGTCATCGTTGATGACGTTATTACGACGGGGAAATCTACCATCGAGGCAATCACACGATCTCAGCAAGCAGGACTCGAAATAGTCAAAGTCATCGCCCTTATCGACAGGCAGGAAGGAGGCAAAGAGGCCATAGCGGCAATCGGCTATCAACTAACTTCCATCATCACGCGGGAAGAAGTGATGGAATTGTACAGGCGTTGAATAGATTTCTCCCCTTATTGAAAAGAAGTCAGGGATTCCAGGATTCAAGAAAAAATTAGGGAGGAATAATTCCCTGCTATCAAGAGGGGACAGCGGAGTGTGTTCCCCTCTTTCATTCCTTCTCAGCCCCCCATAATCTGGGATCGAGCGCATCCCTGAGGCCTTCCCCAACAAGGTTGTAGCTTAAAACCGTTATCAGAATAGCCAGTCCGGGATACACGGACAACCACCACGCTATCTCTATATTGTCCTTCCCCGCAGTCAGGATATTGCCCCAGCTGGGATCAGGCGGCTGGACTCCGAGTCCGAGGAATGAGAGGCCCGACTCTGTCAGAATTGCGCCTGCTACGCCAAAAGTTGCAGCAACAAAGACAGGTGAGAGGGCATTCGGAAGAATATGCCTGATTATCAAACGTTTATTCTGGATTCCAAGAGCCCTCGCAGCATCAACAAAATCCCGCTCCTTGAGCGTCAGGAACTCCGCCCTTACGAGGCGCGCCACATCCATCCACCCTGTCACGCCGATAACAGCCATTATCGTAAAGATGTTCGGCTCAAGGATCGCAATAACTGCAAGGATGAGAAAAAATGTCGGAAATGCAAGCATCATATCGACAAACCTCATCAGTATAGCATCCACCCGGCCTCCGTAAAACCCTGCAATCGAACCAACAAGAATGCCGATTGTGATTGCAATGCCGACAGCAACAAACCCGACCTTCAGAGAAACCCGGCTCCCCCAGATAATTCTTGACAGGAGATCCCTGCCCAGTTCGTCCGTGCCCAGCAAATGCGCTTTGCTCGGAGGAGACAGGACATTATACACGTCGATCGATGTCGGATCATATGGCGCAATAACCGGTGCAAGCAGGGAAATAGCAATAAGTGCAAGTACAATAAGCGCACCGGCAACGGACAGCTTGTTCCTTGAAAATCGTTTCCCAATGACCCGCAAAAGTCTCATGAGATCGTTCCCTGTCTCCTGTCTATTAGCAGCCGCATTCTGCTTGTTGTATGTTTATTGTTTACTGTCTACTATCTACTGCTTACTGTCTACTTCTTGGTTCTTACTCTGGGATCGACCATTGCATACGAGATATCAGCAATTAGATTACCGAAGAGCGTCAGGATCGCTCCTATGACGAGAATCCCCATAATGGTCGGATAATCACGTGCCATGGTTGATGAATAGAAAAGCTGCCCCATGCCGGGGATGGCAAAAATTGTTTCGAATATCACCCCGCCACCAATAAGCCCGGGGACCGAGAGCCCGAGAATCGTAACAATCGGCATTAATGCATTCCTGAACGCATGCTTAAAAATTACTTTTGATTCTTTTAACCCTTTTGCCCTAGCAGTCTTTATATAGTCCTGCCGTATCACCTCGAGCATGCTCGAACGGCTGTAACGGCTTATTCCAGCGATACCCGCGAATGCAGATATCCCGACAGGGAGAATGAGGTGCCTGACCCAATCCAGCAACCGCTCAGCGGGACCCATGTCCGATACATCAATGCTCTGGATGCCTGATATGGGAAGAATGCCCATGTTCACTCCGAAGAGGATCATGAGCAGCAGTGCAAGCCAGAACGTGGGGGTCGAAAACCCGATGAACACAAAGACTGTCGATAGCTTGTCAAATAGCGAGTACTGTTTTGTCGCGGAAAGAATACCTATCGGTACCGCGATGACCAATATAATGAACATCGAGAGGATATTGATGCTTAGGGTTATCGGAATCCGCTCGGCGATCTTGTCTGTTACCGTTCTCCCGTCGACGAAAGAAGTTCCGAAATCAAGTTTTGCAAACCGTACAAGCCAGTCGAAATATTGCAGATGGAGGGGCTTGTCCAGACCGTAGAGCTTTTTCAGATTCTCCTTTGCCTGTGCCGTTACCTTCAGGGACATTTCTGTCTGAACCTCGACAGGATCGCCGGGTGCCAGGTGTATAACTGAGAAGGTTATGAGGGTGATTCCGAAAATGAGGGGGATCATAAGCAGCAGTCTTTTTGTCAGGTACGAAACCATGATGTAATGTATTATAAGGATTAGAGACAAAGGTATCAAAAACGTCGCATCATGATAGAACAGATGTCAGGTATATATCCATCAATAACTCTTGAATGCAGAATGTGTGTTTATGGGGTTATTTGATAGGTAAAATGGTAACGCGCATGATATGTGAGTCATAATACCGCCTGCAAAGGTGCTACTCAAGAGCTTTTTCTGGACATATGCCTGACATGAATTGCGTCTTTCGGGTTAAGGAGCATGCATTGCACGCTACGCAGCGAAGCCACACAAACAAAATTCTTGTCACGTGTGCAAAGGGGATAACCCCTTTTCTGAGGGAAGAGCTCCTTCATTTAAGGTTCCCTATCCTGTCAGAAACAGCTGCAGGTATAGCGACAGAGGGTACGATTGATGATACCTACCGACTAAATCTGCTTCTCCGAACGGCACACCGTGTTCTCTTTCTCCTCAGAGAATTTTCTGCAGATGATCCCGTTGATCTCTATCGTGCTGTATCCGAAATAGCATGGGAGGAGTACATATCCCCGGATGAATATATCTGCGTTACATCCAGTGTGGATAACCCGGGTATCAGAGATTCCCGCTTTGCAAATGTAAAGTGCAAGGATGCAATTGTCGACAGAATCAGGGGGGAAACCGGGCAGCGTCCTGATTCGGGCCCCCATCGTGACAGGGTCGTCATAAACCTCTACTGGAAAGGAAATGCCTGTTCCCTGTACTTTGATACCACAGGGGAGTCTCTCTCCAGGCGGGGATACCGAAAGATTCCGGAGAAAGCTCCTATGCAGGAGACCCTTGCAGCCGCTGTCATCATGGCATCAGGATGGGACGGCGGCTGTCATTTCATCAATCCCATGTGCGGCAGCGGCACCCTTGCCATTGAGGCTGCGCTCTCGGGGTTGAAGCGGGCGCACGGGATTTTGAGGAGCAATTTCGGGTTCATGCACATTAGGGGATTTAACAGACCGCTGTGGGAGGAGCTGTGTTCACAGGCAAAAAGAGCGGTCAAAAAAACCCTGAACTACAGGATCGTAGCAACCGATATGAGAAGAGAAGCTGTCGAGGCTGCCAGGGAAAATGCTGCTGCAGCGGGAGTGGGACATCTGATTGAATTTGCTGTATGCGATTATGCAGAAACCATGGTACCTGATGGAAGCGGGATAGTAATCCTCAACCCTGAATATGGAGAACGCATGGGCAGGATCAAAGAACTTGAAAGCGTCTATAGCGGAATCGGTGACTTTTTGAAGCAGAAGTGCATGGGATATACAGGGTATATCTTCACCGGAAATCCAGAACTTGCAAAGAAGGTGGGATTAAGGGCAAAACGGAGAATCCAGTTTTTCAACGGTCCGATAGAATGCCGGCTTCTTGAGTATGAGTTATACGAAGGCAGCAGGAAGCAGAGAAATTCAGAAAGTGGAAACAAAATTTAAAATCATGTTGACATAAATATAGAACGGAAAGCCCATCTTGATTTTCGAAGGACTTTTTTTATGTAATTATGTTTCACCTGCTTCCTCCTCAAATCATTCTCGACTACCCAGCAAGATACGGAGAGCACCCGCTCATAGAGAGTCACATTATGAATTAATATCATTTCAAACAAACTCCTGGAATTGCTTTCGGAAATTGTTGACTGCTTCATCTTATGTTGAGCTCAACATAAGATGAATTATGCGTAGTTGCCCGTTATGTGAAGTAATCGTTGCAGGCATATGAATCACAACAATTCCTGATAAATCTACTCCACATAACGGTTGTACTTACAACGATTCAAGCTACACATAATTCATCAAGTCCGCAAGTTAGATATTTGCCGTTTGATGTGGAGTACGATTGTATATGTTGAATTTATAAGAGCTTGAAGATGGAGGATTAGTGATAAAAGATAGTATATCTATGAACTGTGCTAGCTTTATTTGTTCTCCAAATTTCAATAAATAAGCTCCCCCCGTTTCTTCTCATGTTTTTCCGCTATTTTGTCTTCCATGCGATTACCCTCCATCGACAGTGCAGGTAAGGAATAAGAACAGTTACCTGTTCAGTAAGAATTCCTGAAGGAGTTTCTTCTCTGCATCGGCGGTACCGATTATAATGAGTTCACTGTCCTCTTTTAGGGGCATATACGGATTTGGACTGATTTTCATGGTTCCACCGGAATGTATGGCAACGACACTGCAACCTGTTTTCTCCCGCAGGTCTGTTTCCTGAAGGCTTTTTCCTATCAGCATGGTCGGCAAATGAACACGAAAGACATTCAACCCTTCGGTAAGCATAAGAACCTCATTGGGTTTCAGGATATTGATAATGGTGTTCACTGCCAGTGAGGCATAGGACATGACAATATCTGCACCTGCCGCATGCAGTTTGCTGACATTGCGGTCCAGCGTGGCTCTGCTGATGATCTGAATATCCGGCCTCAGCCTCCTGCAATAGATTGTAAGATAGATATTGATGTCATCATCGTGTGTAGTGATGAAAACGCTCGGTGACTCTTTGATTCCCGCACGGACAAGGGTATTTATGTCGGCAGCGCTACCGTGAATATAGTTTTCGTTCTTATCGGCAAGTTCTCTGTTGTTTTCCACGATTCTGCTAACGATGCCCCTTTCCTTTAATGCTTCTGCGGCAGAATAGCCCACACGGCCTCCTCCGAGGATTATGACAGGAGAAGTAAAGGCATATGAAGCTCCGACAATACGGTCGTAGTTGCCAAGATGCTCTTCGGAACCGGCAAGTACGAGGACACTCGTGGGGCTTATACGGCTGTCGGGCAGCGGGATCTCGAACTCCCCCCTCTCCCACATGCCGACTACAGTAACGCCCGTCTTCTCCCGCAGCCTTGTTTCCCTCAAGGTTCGGCCCTCCAGAACAGTGCGCATTGCAGGCGCTTCTGCGATAAGGAGTTCGCCGAACCTTCCTATCACATTTGCTTTCAAATTGGACCCAAGGGAACGGCGCGCAAGGGCATTTCCGAGCATCTTTGCAAAATGGAAGACATATGAAGCTCCCGCAAGCTTGAGGATATCGAGAGAATCTTCGGCATCGGCGGTGGTGACAATGGGGACATCCTTCGATAGCGATCTGATTGTAAAGGTTATATTAGTATTGAGCATGTCATTGTTGTTTACGACTACAAGGGCAGCATTCTCAATGCGGAGCCTTCTGTAAGTATCTGGATCGTCAAGATCACCCATGACGACTTTGTAGTTCATATCATGGAGTTCCAACACATGCTGTAGATCGGGAACTACTATCGCATAGCTATAATTATATTGTGTGAGCTTTTCAACGAGACTGAGCGAAATAGGATCTGTATTCGTAAGGACAATATGTCCGCTTGTTCCTGTGGCCAACTCCATTGGTGCCCGTGCTTTCTCCTTTGCTTCAAGCCATGGTGCGTAAAAGAAACGGATGAAAGTGAACGGGAGCATGACCAGTAAAAAAATAACCCCTGAAAGGAGGACTACTACTGAAAACACTTTTCCAAGATCACTTGTAAAAGTGATGTCACCGAACCCGAGCGTTGTCATAGTCACAAACGTCCAATAGAGGCCGGTGAGCCAGCTGAACTTCCTGCCTTCAAACTCCATTATGAAATGAAAAAGCGTGCTGTACAGCGAAATCAGCAGGAACAATATGATGAAAAATTTCCTCAAGAGCTTGATATTTCTCTTTGTACCTGCACTTTTCAGGAAGTAGACAAGCTGTGATGGAATAAATTTCATATAATAAATACCCTACCTACACTGTTGGATTGCTGCACTCTTGCTATTTTACTATTCACGAAACATATCAGTTTAAGACTGACCTGTAAACTTTATGCAATCTCCGAGCGTATTACTTTTTTCTCTTCATAATTAAAAAGGAGTCAAACTTCATCGCTGTGCACAGCTCTATATTAAAAATTATTGAAATATCGTATAAAAAATAAATTTATTCTGGATAACAGTAAGTTCGGGTAAAAACTCAGGGAAATACTTTTAATCCTCTAAAAGCCTAGTGCGTTCTATTGAGGTCAAGAAGTTTTTTCTATGAACTGTTTAAAGCGTTCGACTTGACCTTCCATACCTACAGCACTTTCTACATCAACTACAAACGCAATACCCGTCCCCGGCTTATTGAAATTACCTTTTTCATAAATCGCATTAAGAACCGACTCTACGAGACTTTGTTCTAAAACGAAGAGAACCACGTCGGTCTGCGCTTCGAGGTGCAGACCAAAGAAGGTCTTTGCCTCCCGTTTACCAGTGCCCCGGGCAGGAATAATTGTCGCCATGGTACTACCAGCAGATTGAGCGGCTTCTACGATTCGGTCTGTTTCTGTGGTCTTGACCATAGCTACGATTAACTTAAAATTCATGTCATTTCTCCTTGGCTATTCTCAAATTACGCACCACCGACCAGCGTGCGATTTGAGCATAACCCATCACAGTTATTATAGGAAAAACACTTGCAAAAGCAATTAATCCAAAGCCGTCCATGAGTGGATTACGCCCTGGAATTGTTTGAGAAAGTCCAAGGCCTAACGCAGCAATCAAAGGCACGGTTACTGTCGAGGTTGTAATCCCACCTGAATCGTAAGCAAGAGGAATTATTTCACGCGGAGCAAAAAGCGTTTGAATTACTACGATGGCATATCCTGCAATGATATATATATAAAGTGGTGTTCCCGTCACAATGCGAAATGTACCGATTGCTACTCCAATAGCGACACCTGTTGCAACAGCCAGTCTCAATCCCCACTGATTCACCCCGCCTCGTGATACTTCATGAGCTTTGTAGGATACAGCGATTAAGGCTGGCTCGGCAACTGTCGTGGCAAATCCAATCAAAGCGCCAAATACATATACCCATCCGTAGGCATACCATCCTGCATTGGAAGGTACATTCGCTGTATTGAAAACGAATTTAGAGCTAGACAGCTGTATCGCCATAATTTTGCCGATAGGGAAAAGGGCAGTCTCCAGTCCATAAAGGAAAAACGTTAATCCAAGAAGAACGAACACGAATCCGGCCACTGCGCGTTTCCAATTCGGTATCGACCTTCGTAAAATCGTAAGCTGGAAAAATATCAACAGGAAGATAACCGGCAACACGTCTTTCACGGTTAATCCAAGGGTATGAACAAATGTGATAATCAAATTCATGTTTTAACCATAAATGCCTATCCCTTCACCAACATGCCATAGGCCATAACAAAGACTATTGGCAACAGGGAGGCAAACGCAATAAGTCCAAAACCATCTATAAGCGGATTACGTTCACGAATTGTGGAGGCAAGTCCCACTCCGAGAGCTGTCACAAGTGGCACCGTTACTGTTGATGTAGTAACTCCTCCGGAATCGTATGCAATCCCCACGATTTCAGGGGGTGCGAAGGCTGTCATGATCATGACGATGACATAACCGCCAATAATAAGATAATGAACAGGCCAACCCTTGAGAATCCGAATGAGTCCAATGAAAATAGCAATTCCTACGGATAATGCAACAGTGATGCGGAGTCCCATTGCGTAGGACTGCATGGCAGAAGAATCTGAGCTGATATATTGTCCGTTCGCCGCCACTACCGCGGCCTCCTTGGTTACAGAGATGAGCGCAGGTTCAGCGATGGTTGTCGAGAAGCCCAGCCCAAAACCGAACAAAAGGAGCCAGAAAAGACTACCCTTGTATGCAAAAGCTTCTGCCATTGCTTCCCCGATAGGGAAAAGTCCCATTTCCAGCCCTAGAACAAATATTGAGAGTCCCAGTATGACAAAAATAAGTCCAACAAATACATCCATAAGTTGAGGAAACGGCTGGCGAAGCACTGCAAGTTGAAAAATTGTTATTACGATTATGATAGGAGCGAGATCCCGACAGGCACCGACTATATGCAATGCAAATCCCTTGAGTGCTTTAGAACTATGTTTGAGCAATTCAGTTTTCACTGCAACACCTTTTTATTTTTTCATAAGTATTATGCAATCCGTTTGAAGACAATTGTATCAGTTCTCCAGTCAGATTTGTGAAGTATATATATTGAAAAGAACACCACTTTTTATGTATAGATAAATTCTGATAATTCTCTAAAATCTAACCAATTATATCAGGTTTCTTGTGAGTGAACTCTAAAGGGAATCAACACGAAAGTTAGAATTTTTGGTACTGCGGACTTCTCCTATGCGAAGATCTTCTTCTATACGTAACAAAGCCTACTTTTTCTTTTAATATTAGATAGTTACAATTATGTTTATCACGCCTATTTTTGTAATCCTATGGCCTTCTTTTATTAGCTATTCCATATTGATCCCAACTGAACATCAGTTTCATGATGCTATTCTGAAAGAGTTCAGAGATGTCGTTCAACATTCTGTCCTGAAAAAATGGCTATATTTGCCTGAAGCAACAGAGGATTTTGAAACATTGGCTTCCGATATCGTTGAGGCAGTCAAGATGAATGATCAGAGGTTTGGGGTCGAACCACAGGAAAAAGTTTCTCGAAAAAAGAAGTAGCTTCTTCAGGGTGAGAACAAAAAAATTCTTCATGAACGTTGCAGGAATCGGCTATCTTTTCTGGTCAATAGTGCACCTACCATTCAACAGTCTTGAGGTTTCTTAAATAATGCGCATGTCTTCCTCCGCAACCATTAAATCCTGCTGTACCATAAAGATTATTACCCGAAATAAATGTTCAGAGTAATGACCAATATCCAATTTTAAACGATTTGTTAACATATCATTATGCAAGTTCTTTCAATAGGTATAAACAAAGAAAAGGAATCTCTCTACCGATGGGCATATGCTCTTGCTGTTATTACTATTTTCTACAATATCCTTGAAGGGTTAGTATCAATATATTTTGGTATAGAGGATGAAACACTTGCATTGTTTGGCTTTGGTTTGGATTCATTTGTTGAAGTTATCTCAGGTGTTGGTATCTGGCATATGATAAAAAGAATTAGAAGAAATTATGATGCTAATCCCGACCAGTTTGAAAGACAGGCACTCAAAATTACAGGATCAGCTTTCTATATTCTCTCAGTGGGTCTTATAGGGACAGCTCTAATAAATATTTATCAGGGGCATAAACCTGAAACCACTTTTTGGGGAATAGTTATCTCTTTGATATCAATTGTTACTATGTGGCTATTGATACATTACAAACTCAAAGTAGGAAAACAGCTTAATTCTCAGGCGATTGTCGCAGACGCCCATTGCACAAGAGCCTGTCTGTACCTTTCAATAGTTCTTCTTTTATCGAGTGGAGGATATGAATTAACAGGAATGGGAGGGATCGACTCCATTGGTGCAATTTTTATAGCTGGTCTTTCATTGAAAGAAGGTCGTGAATCGTTCCAAAAAGCTCAAGGGTTATCCTGTAGCTGTCAAGATAGTTGTCTGAGGCAATAAAACTAACAATCGAGATAATGCAGCAAAATAGTCCTTCCTGAAGCAGAGATTTTTTTTACGAACCTTGCAGTAGCAGGTTTCTTCTGAAAATCATCAGATTCGGTCTTATACCTCAAAAATATTTTCAAAATAGCAATTTCACTATAAAAGATAGCAATATTTCCATTGCAATTAATTTTATTTGTGGTATAAATAATATATATATATATTTGTAAAGTACCGCTCCGTAATAACAAACAAATCATTCAGTGCCAGCGAGAGGGGGTGCTATCAAAGGATTCTTAACATGGCCGTGAAAACCACTGTTCACAAATAAGAAAGGAGAGAAAAAATGGGTAAAAAAGTAGCAGTATTATTGGGTATTCTGTTTCTTGTTTCTGCCATCAGCGTAACTGCTTCAGCGCTGACACCAATAGAGCAATTGGGCAAATCAATTTTCTTAGATTTGAATCTCTCTATCAATCAAAACCAGTCATGTGCTTCATGCCATGGAAAAGAGGTTGGTTGGACAGGGCCTTTATCTGATATTAATGCTCAAGGCTCTGTTTATGAAGGCTCAATTCCTGGAGAGTTTGGCAATCGGAAGCCCCCTTCTGCTGCATATGCCACTGTGAGTCCTATTTTACACATGGATAAAAAAGGGTTGATCGTAGGTGGCAATTTTTGGGATGGAAGAGCTATCGATGTTTCGAAGGACTCTTTTTCAGCAGCGGGCATCGATTCCAAAGGCAACGTACTGTTTGAAGGCAGCTACAGCATGGATGCTGAGGGATTTGGTCTTTTTCTGGAAATAGTCATTCGGCACGGTAAGGATCTCAAACAGATACTTGCTGCCATGGAATCGACGGGATGCTATCACCTGAATCTCTTCTCCTTTTTAAATCAACAGGGGTTGCAGGTAGTAGTGATCAATCCTTTACTTATCTCAAACTTCGCAAAACTCTCCTTGAGGAAAACAAAGACGGATAAGAAAGATGCCCGGACCATTGCACAGTTCATAGTGCAGCACCAAGATGCTGTCTCTGGGTTGGCGGTGTCCCAGGGGTTGCAGGATCTGAGGGATCTCGCCAGAGAAAGGGAGTCCCTGTGCCATTTCATATCTGAGACAAAGTCCGAAATAAAGAGGGTTCTGAGGACTACTTTCCCGGAATTAGAGTCCCTCTGTGACATCTCCACAAAGGTGATGTTGCAATTCCTTCTACAGTATTCATCAGCTCGGATGATCACATCGGCTAAGCAAAAAGACATCGTCAAAGCACTGGAAAGAAAAGGGGTAGGCACACGACTTACATTTTCTGCTCAGGACATTATTGTGGCAGCTAAGAACTCGGTTGGCATACCGACAACAGCAAAAGTAAGTGCAGTTCGTATATAAGCGAGGAAAGTCCTGTCATTTGCAAGGTCTGTTCGATGAGCGGCGAGATGATCGCGGAGAATTATATGACCTTTTTTCTCGTTAGTGCTTGTGTGTTGCTCATTTTCCATGGGTATAATTGGAATCAATCCTTATGAAAAAACTCTAACGCCTGAGTACATCTTTTAGTACAATCCAAAGATTATTTCTTTCACAATATTGAAACTGTCAGAAAAAATCAAAATAAAATGTCCAAACCCTTGGAAAGTCATCCCCATTAATTTAATAAAATGTCCTTTTTTGTGATACGATTAATTCATGAAAGGACTTATAATTGCCATTCATGGAGATGTTATAGAAATTCAGTTTGAAAAAGGTCTTCCGAATATTCATGATGCCTTGGTTATAAAGAAGCCGGATGGAACGGACATTATGCTGGAAGTCCACGACCATATCAATAATACTACCATAAAATGCATAGCACTTGGCTTTACTCAGGGACTCAAAAGGGGAATGGAGGTTATTTCTACCGGTGGTCCTCTTCGTGTTCCAATATGCAGCAAGTGCCTTGGAAGAGCATTTAATATCTTCGGTGCGCCGATAGATGGCTTGCCGCCGCTTGAAAAATATACACTCGTACCGATCCACAAAAAACCTCCTGTCCTTAAAGACCAGGTAACTACTTCCGGGATTCTTGAGACCGGTATAAAAATCATTGATCTCCTCTCACCATTTCCCAGAGGAGGGAAAATCGGCCTTTTCGGCGGAGCAGGTGTCGGAAAGACCGTGCTTTTAATGGAATTCATCTATAAAATCGCGAAAGGGTACTCGGGTATCTCTATATTCTGTGGTGTTGGGGAAAGAATGAGGGAAGGACACGAACTCTGGAAGGAGATGCAGCGACAGGGCATTATAAACAATGCATTGCTTGTATTCGGACAGATGTGCGAATCTCCCGGCATACGCTTCAGAACTCCGCTGACAGCATTATCTTTTGCAGAGTTCCTGAGGGACGAAATGAAAAAGGATATACTTTTCCTCATGGACAATGTATACCGTTTTATCCAGGCAGGCAATGAGGTCTCCGTCCTTCTCGGCCGGCTTTCGTCAAGGGTAGGGTATCAGCCGACTCTTCTTTCGGAACTTGCAGAGGTCGAGGAAAGGCTTGTATCAACAAAGAATGGTACGATTACTTCTGTTCAGGCAATTTATGTCCCTGCTGACGACATAACAGACCCTGCTGTTGCAAATGTGTTTCCCCATCTCGACACGACGGTTGTCCTGTCGCGTGAAATAGCATCAAAGGGTCTCTATCCGGCTATTGATCCGTTGCTTTCCACCTCAAAATTTCTCAGTCCGGAGGACCTGGGAGAAAGACATTACGAGGTCTCCAGAAAAGCAAAGGAGCATCTTTCACGATATAAGGAATTGCTTGATATCATTTCAATGCTCGGGATTGAGGAACTATCGGAGGCAGACAGGCTGATCGTGAAGAGGGCAAGAAGGCTTGAACGATTTCTTACCCAGCCTTTTTTTCTTACCGAGGAGTTCACAGGCAGAAAAGGCAGGCATGTCCCTCTCGACAAGACCCTTGAAGGCTGCGAGATGATATTGTCGGACAGGCTTGCAGATGTTCCGAAGAAGCATTTTTCATGATAGGCGATGTCGGGGAAATACGATGAGCGATTCATTATTCACTCTCAGGATGGTAACACCTCCGAAAATAACCGAGAAACAAATAAAGGCTATCAGGCTGAAAGACGGGTCCGGATTTTTTGGGATAATGAAAGGGCATATCGATTTCGTAACTGCCATTGAGCCGTCCCTCTGCTATTACCTTGATGAGAACGATAGAGAGGTGTTTCTTGCAGTGGATGGAGGGTTAGTAAGCGTCAAAGGGGGAATAGTGACGATTACCTCCCGTGAAATATTTGAAAGCGATGATGCCGAAAAACTGGCTGAAATTATCGAGAATACAATGGTGAAAAGGGATGCTTCGGAACTTTCTTTTTTCAATATGATTAAAGGTATTGAACGATCTTTTATGGAAAAGACCCTTGAATCCGTAAGGGGCGGGTCGTGATGGAAGATAATAAATTTTCAGAAGACATCGGGAAATCTGCGAAGGAACTGATGGAAGCCAGAAAGGACAAAGACGGATTCCTGCACTATGCCTATGTCCTTGGCGTCGGCGGATGGCTGCTGGCGCTGCCTATTGTTGGAGGGGCATACCTCGGGAAATATCTGGATAAGAAGATTGGGGTAAGCGGCGGAATATCATGGACAATTACCTTTATCATAATCGGCATTGCAGTCGGCTTTTTTAATCTCTGGTACACCTTTATTAAGAGAGCTCAGAAATGAAAACCCTGAGTGTTTTTCCGGAAAAGGTATTTTCCATAGGGCCTGTGCAGGTGACTGATACTGTTATCACAACATGGTTTGTAATGGCACGTCGTAATAGCGATCTGTGCTCTCTTTACAAGGAGGCTGTCCATACAACCATCTACCGGTCAGGAGATCCTGGAGGGTATTTTTGAGGCCATAGAAACAACAGTGAGAGATGTCCTTCCCATAGACCCATGGCTCGTTATTCCGGTTTTAGGAACCATCTGGATTCTGATAGGTTTTTCAAATCTTGTCGGCATTCTGCCTATGGTGAAAACACCGACTGCCGATCTGAATACGACATTTGCCTTTGCCGTACTATCCTATTCCATGACACATGTCTTTGGGATAGCAACACAGGGGCTGAAGGGATATCTTTCTCATTACAAGGAACCAACGTGGATATTATTTCCTTTTCATCTCATAGCGAGGTCACCAGGACAATAGCGCTTGCGATAAGGCTATTCGGAAATATGCTAAGCGGGGATATGATTGCGTTTATACTTCTCGGCATAGTCGGATTTCTTATCCCGGTGCCTTTTAATCTTTTGCATATTGTTATTGGAATTATACAGGCATACATATTCGGCGTTTTGACGCTGGTTTTCATAGCCGGAGGAATACGGTCACAACCATAAAAGGAGGATGAATATGGATGGATTAACGATCATTATAGCTGTTTCAATATTCTCTGCGGGTCTTGCCATAGCAATCGGCGGCTATGGCCCGGCAAGGGCGCTTGGTGAATCGCTCTCGAAAGCCCTTGATTCCATAGCACGACAACCTGAGGCGTCTGCCTCGATTATGAGGACGCTCTTTGTCGGAATGGCTTTGATAGAATCAATTGCCATCTATGCTTTCGTCATAGCACTGATTATCCTTTTCGCAAATCCGCTAATCGGATATGTCGTGAAATGAAATTCGATATCTGGACATTTCTCTTTCAGATAATAAACTTTCTTGTTCTGCTCTTCATCCTTAAGCGGATTTTGTATAAGCCGATACGTGAGATTATAGAGAAGCGGAGAAGTCTTATCCGGCAACGCATCGAAGAGGCCGAGAAAATAAAAAAGGAAGCCATGGAATTGAAGGAGAACTATCAGCATGATATGAACAAACTGCACGAACTCAAATCCGGTATGATCGAGAAGATGAATGAGGAAGTCGAGCAGGACAGAAAAAATCTGATGGGCAAGGCTGAAGAAGAAGCGGCAAGGGTCATTGAGAAGGAAAAAGCCGTATTTGATACGGAAAAAGCAAGGCACGAAGCTGAATTGAAGGATAAGGCGATTGAAGCTGTTACGCTCTTTGCAATAAATCTCTTAAAGGGTGTTTCAGATGAGGAACTTCATAAAGCCATATATGAAAAGCTTTTCAGGGAACTCCAGGGAGTAGCTTCTCAGATACCGGAGATAAAGGAAAAGGACAGACCGCTGAACGTGGATCTGATCACTGCATATCCACTCAGTGAGGATGAGACAAGGAAGATCAGGGAAGCAATCGAATCGCTTCTCTCGCAGAGTGTTATTCTCAATACAATAATTGATAAAGCCCTCATAGCGGGGGTTAAAATAATATTTTATGATATGGTCTATGACTTATCACTCTCAGGTCAGATAAAGAAACTTGCCTTAAAGCTGAAAGAAACTGTCTGAATGGAAAAAGATATACTCACTTTTTTCGAGAAGATACAAGAGACGGCAAGGAAGACAGACTTTTCCGTCGAGATATCTCAAGAGGGCAAGGTGCTCTCTGTTGGAGACGGAATTGTGAAGGTTTCCGGGCTCCGGGATGCAAAGCTCTATGAACTTATAGAACTTGAAAGTGGTGATAAAGGCATTGTCTTTGACCTCGATGCTGAAAGTATCGGTATTGTCCTGCTTACCGAACAGAACGGGATAAAGGCTGGAGACGCGGCGTACAAGACGGAACGGATTGTTTCTGTCCCTGTAGGAGAGGCCCTTCTGGGCAGGGTGCTTGATGCTCTCGGTAATCCTCTCGATGGAGGTCCTCAATCAGAAAATAGTACATACTATCCCGTGGAAAGAGAGGCCCCTTCACTCCTGCAGAGAGATTTCATAACCCAGCCGCTCTATACCGGCATTAAGCTTATCGACGCCATGCTCCCCATAGGCAGGGGACAGAGAGAATTAATAATCGGCGACCCTTCAATAGGGAAAACCGCCGTAGCGGTAGACGCTATTCTCAATCAGAAAAGTTCTGATGTCATCTCGGTTTATGTTGCGATAGGACAGAATATATCACACATCCTTAAGATCATCGAAGAGATAAAGAAATATGGAGATTTCTCAAAGACCACATTTGTAGTTGCCGATGCATCAAACTCTTTCGGTCTGCAGTACATAGCTCCTTACAGCGCAACGGCTATCGCAGAGTATTTCCTTGATAAAGGCAGAGATGTCCTCATCGTTTACGATGATCTTACCAGGCATGCAGAGGCATACCGTTCATTGAGCCTTCTTCTGAAACGACCGCCGGGCAGGGAGGCTTTCCCGGGAGATATATTCTTTATTCACTCCAGACTCCTCGAAAGATCTGCCAAACTGAACCAGAAATCCGGGGGAGGTTCGCTCACCGCCCTTCCCATAGTTGAAACACAGCAAGGCAGAATATCATCGTATATACCAACAAATCTTGTTTCAATAACTGACGGGCAGATATACCTGGACACCCTGTTGTTCAATAAAGGTATTCGTCCTGCCGTCGATGTAGGAAAATCAGTATCAAGAATAGGCGGCAAGGCCCAAGTTGAAGCCATGAAGAAGGTCGCGGAAAGACTCAAGATAGATTATTCCCGGTTTGCGGAAGTAGAGGTATTTACCAAATTCGGGGCCCATCTTGAGGAAGAAACAGCAAAGCTTATCAGGCGCGGAGAGCGCATGAGAGAGGTGCTCAAGCAACCGAGGTTTCATCCCTTTACGCTTCCGGCCATGGTATTGAGTTTCATCATTTTAGAATCAGGCATGCTCGATGCGGTTGATATTGCTTCGACGGGAAAAGCCTGTATGGAAATTCTGAACAGGACACTGAGTGCACATGCGGAACTGGTGAATAAAATCGACCAGGAAGGAAGGCTTGCCGATAAGGATATCGAGATGCTGAAAAATACCATCACTGCTGTTGAGATTTAGGCATGCCATACTCTGAAGATGTCGAAAAAAGGATTCAATCCTTTGATACCATAGCAGATATTGTCAGCGCCATGAAGGCGTATGCGGGAGTAACCATAAGAAAGACAGAACAGATTGTACCCAACGTGAGGGAGTATGAAAAAAATGTCCTTTTCGTTCTGTCGGATCTGATCGTCAATTATCCTGATCTGCTTTTGATGAAAAGGAACAGAGAGAAAAGGATTATTGTAGCCTTCGGCTCTTCCCAGGGATTATGCGGAGCATATAATGAAAAAGTCGCTGATGCCGTTGCTGAAGTGATCGGAGATAAAGATGTCCTGTTTGTTATTGGCAGAAGACTTTCCTCATCATTGTTGTTGAGGCATATAGCCTTTGAGAATTATAGTGATTCTGTATTGAGCGTCAGCGGTATACAGGCTGCATTGGAAAAAACCATTGTTCAGATAATGGACATCTACAGGAAGAACGATTTTTATAATCTTACTTTTATTTTTACCTCCCTTTTCGAAAACAAGGCACAGATTGCCATAGAGCAAATACTGCCGCCCGATATTAACAGAATGTCTGCGATGGGGCCGGACAAGAGGACACCCTTTACTTATCTGAATGCAGAGGTCATTTTTGCAAAGGCGTTAGAGGAACTCCTTTATATCAGCTTTTACCGGTGCTATGCAGAATCTTTGCGGAGCGAGAACTGGTATCGCCTGAGGAGCATGGAGGGCGCTTCGGAATCAATAAAGAAGCATATCGGAGAACTCAGTTCTCTGCAAAAGTATATCCGGCAGGAAGAGATCACAGAGGAGATGCTCGAGATATTAGGCAGTGGAATGTTCTACAGATAAGTATCCAAAATATGGATCTTTGATCAAAGAGTCCGTTGTCTCTTTTTACGAAAAGCAAGGTGATAATGGTCATATATTTGGACGACTGAATAGTCGGAAGACAGGCACTAAACATTGTTCCTGTTAAGCCAAATTTCATTCACTGAGGAACCTGTTGATTCGTATTTATAATCCACGCCTGATTCTGAATGTTAAAAATGCGGACTTGGTGAAGAAATTTCTGGCTGGGTTCAAACCTCCAAATTATCCTTTTACGTGGAATTGCATTAATTGAGCAATTTCTTATAGGATATTGAATGTTATGAGCAATTTTCTTACTGGGTTATCTGCAAGGCAAAATTGCAAGTCATTGATTTTATTGGAGACGAAATTTCATTTTATGCGCATTCCTACATCAGATGAACATTGCTTGAGAAGAGAAGAGAGAAATTTGGAAATAAGAAAAATAAGCTTAAGAAATTCTATAGCTGTACTTGGTCTTTTCATTATGTTTTTCCTTGTGGCATGCGGGAAAAAGGAAGTGAAGCCGGTTTCCCAGGAATCAAAGCTTGCGCAGGAGGCTTTCCAGCTCGCTGAGACTTTGAAGCTAGCCTATATCAAAAACGACCGTGAAACTCTTCAGGATAACTGCACAAACGATGGCTACCGGGAGTTAATCGGCGCCATAAAGAAATTCGATAGAGCTGAACTCACTTTTACTCCAACATGGGTTGAGATAAAGGATTCCTCAGTGTACCTATCAGTTTCGTGGAAAGGGGTGTGGCTTGAGGGGAGCAAAAGCAGGGAAGAACGAGGTTTGGGTATTTTTGTTCTTGTAGGAAGTCCCCTGAAACTCGGCGCGGTTCAAAGAGACAATCCCTTCCGCCAGCCTGAGTAAGCATATTGGGGAACTTCACAAATTTCAATTTGACAATATATGTATTGATCTGAATTATCGAGGGTTCTATTTGCACGAACTGCAGGAGGTTTTGCTGCAGGAGGAGCATCCTGCTGATGCAGCAGTTCCGGCGAGTGGTCTTTCGGTGCCTGCAGAGCAAAATACTGAGAATTTCTTCTTCACTGCTTTTGAACTGCATTTCGGACACTCAACTTCCTGATTCCCGAAGACGAGTTTCTCGAAGTCTTCACTGCAATCGGTGCATGTATATTCGTAAATCGGCATATAGAACTCCTGTAATTATTATGTAATCTGACGACTAACAACTGATGGCTGACACCGGCTACTATCTCTTCGGTACTTTTTCCCAATCCTTCAAAAACTTGGAAAGACCGATATCAGTAAGCGGGTGCTTCATCAGTTGTATTATAACAGAATAGGGGATCGTCGCGATATGAGCCCCCATAAGGGCAGCTTCAACAACATGGAGAGGGTTTCTGACACTTGCGACAATCACCTCGGTTTCGAACAGGTAATTTTCATATATTGTGATGATGTCGCTGACAAGGTCCATCCCGGTATGGCTAATGTCATCGAGCCTTCCTACAAAGGGGCTCACAAACGATGCACCTGCCTTTGCCGCAATAAGAGCCTGGCATGGGGAAAAGACAAGGGTCACATTTGTTCTGATACCCACTCCCGAAAGCCTTTTCACTGCCTTCATGCCCTCCTCGATCATCGGGATCTTGACGACGATATTGGGATGGATTTTGGAGAGGGTTTCGGCCTCTCTGATCATATCATCGGCTTTCAAGCCGACTACCTCTGCGTTTACGGGACCGTCGACAATAGAACAAATCTCCTTAAATAAGGTAACGGGGTCACTGTTCTCTTTTGCGATCAGTGACGGGTTGGTTGTCACTCCATCGATTAGACCCAGTTCCCAGGCCCTCTTAATCTCGTCAATGTTTGCGGTATCTATAAAGAATTTCATGTCGCCTCCTCAGAGCTGATTTTTATGCGTTCATTATACAATATTGAACTTATCGAATACATATCATGTATGCCGCCAAATACAATATCTGCCGGTCGATGTATGATCATAAAACACACTTCAGGCGAGATTAAATACAGGAGTTTTCACAACTGCTTCTTCGAGGACCTCGATGAGATGCACTACCGGCTTGTCTTTGCAGCTCTTTGAAAGCTGCAGGATGCAGCCGGGGCAAGAGGTGATGATCACCTCTGCCTCTGAATTTGCATATTGGTTCATGCATGTTGCGAGAATCTGCTGCGAAAGGTCCTGAAAAGTGAAGCTGAAGGTGCCCGCAAACCCGCAGCATCGTGTCTCGCCGGTTTTTAACAAATCAATCCCTATATCCCTGATAAGCTTCCGGGGTTCCTGTTCTATGGAAAGTCCATATTTCAGATGGCAGGGTTCGTGATAAAGAGCTTTCTTAAGCGGTGAGGAGACACCCGATAAGACTGACAGGTCCATTTTTTCGATCAGGAAGGTTGAAATATCCTGTGCTTTCTGAATTCCTTCACCGATGAGTAATGGATATTCACGCTGGATAGTCAGCGTGCAGGTCGGACAGAGGCTCAGGACTGCTTCGACATTCAGCGTGTTGAACACATGGACATTCCTTTTGGCAAGCTGTTGAGCTTCCTCCTCAAGGCCGAGGCCGCGCAACGGAGCCCCGCAGCATGCTTCCGTTGCCGGAAGAATAACCTCGTAGCCGAGTGTATGTAAAATGTTAATCAGCGATTTACCGAGGTGCGGATATACGAAGTTGACCATGCATCCGGTGAATAACGCTACCCGTCCTTTTCTCTGCGGGACAGAAACAACCTTTGCAGAGTTTCTGAGACAGTGGTCGGGCAGTTCAAACTGTGACGGGATAAACCCTTGTTTCAAAAGATATGGCCTGAAAATATGCTGTAGCATGCCGATCAATGTAAAGCTCAACTTTGGTCTCTTTGCGGAGAAGGTGATAAGGCGGCGGATGAGACTCCTCTTTTTGTCATCACTTTGCAGGATAGTTCTTCCGTGGTGGATGGCTTCTTTTATATCGACGCCGGCCGGGCAGAGGCTGGAGCATGCGCCGCACAACGTACAGCTGAAAATACGGTCGTGCAGGACCGGGGAGGGAATAAGTGTTCCCGAGGCAATCCCCCGGAGAAGCGCAAGCCGTCCCCTCGCACCCATCGGTTCTGTGGAAGCCTCGTCGTAGGTCGGACAGAAGGCTTTGCAACTTCCGCAACGGACGCATTTCGAGAGATCGTTCAGATAACGGGCAGTTTCCATGTTCAGGTGTTCTTCTTAAGGACCCGGTCCATGCTGCCGCTCTGGTAACCGTCGAGATCAAGCGATATGAATCCGTAGCCGAGGGATTTGAGCGCTTCTGAGATTGCCGTCCTCTTCCCGGGGTCGAGAACCAGGTCAAGTTCCTCTTGCCTGACTTCTATCCGGGCGACAGAGCCGTGATCCCTTACCCGGAACTCTCTGAATCCGAGCGAACGAAGGAAATTTTCTGCCCTTTCGACACGATGTAAGGCCTCCCTCGTAATTCGCTGGCCATAGGGAAACCGTGTGGCAAGGCACGGAGAGGAAGGCTTATCCCATGTCGGAAGTCCCAATCGACGGGAAAATTGCCTGACTTCACTTTTTGATAAATGGGCTTCCACAAGCGGGCTCCTGACACGGTATTGTCCCGCTGCCTTTCTGCCGGGCCTGAATTCATTTATGTCATCGCGGGTGCTTCCATCAAGAATAAATGCATAACCCTCTTTAAGCGCAATAGATTGCAGTTCCCTGTACAATCTATCCTTACAGAAAAAACACCTTTCAGGCGTATTTCTGACAAATTCATCTCTCAAAAGCATGTTGATACTGATAATTCTGTGTTTTATCCCAAGCTTGTCTGCTATTCCCTGTGCCGTCAGCACATCCTCGTACGGGATGACTTCTGTAGCTGCGGTTACCGAAAGTGCATTTATGCCTGAAACCTGAATTGCTTTCAGAAGAAATGTGCTGTCAACCCCGCTTGAGAAGGCAAGGAGCGCGCTTCGCATTCCCTGGAGTATAGTCAAAAGATTTTGGAATTTTTTGTTTTCCATACAAGAAATAAACGACGAGGAATTTAGGATTTAGATATTAGAATTTAGATTTTTGACTACAATACTGTTACTTCATAATTTTCCTGATGCAGGCTGCGGCTTTCCCGTATGGTTATCTTCACGGTGTACCTGTTTTCGATATCCTCTACCCCTGCACGCTCTTCGTCTGATAGAAAGTCGGCAACGGAAGGGTGGGCAGTAACAATGATTTTTTCGCTTCCGTGTTTGGCGAGCCGCGTTACTTTTCTGAATATTTCATAACAGAGTGTTTTCGGTGATTTTACAAAACCCTTGCCTTCGCAGTATGGGCAGGACTCGCAGAGTGTTCTGCCGAGGCTCTCCCGGACCCTTTTTCGTGTCATCTGAATAAGGCCGAGTTCAGAAATATGGGAGATTGTATTTTTGGCACGGTCTTTTTTCATTGCCTCGGAAAAAGCATTGAATACCCTTTCCCGGTTTTCATATTTTTCCATATCGATAAAGTCGACGATAATGATTCCGCCGAGGTTGCGGAGCCTGATCTGATAAGCGATCTCCTTCACTGCCTCAAGATTGGTCTTCAGGATGGTATCTTCCAGCTCCTCCTTGCCGACAAACTTGCCGGTGTTCACATCAATGACCGTCATGGCCTCTGTCTGATCAATAACAATGTATCCGCCGGATTTTAGCCAGACCTTCCGTCCGAGAGCCCGTGATATGTCGAATTCGATACCGAAGGCATCGAATATCGGTTCGATGCCTTCATACAGTTCTATCTTTCCCAGAAGCTTTTCGAAATATGTCCGCACGAAATCTTTGATGCGTTCATACTCTTCTCCTGAATCAACGACAAGCCGTTTGACGTCCTGTATCATTAGGTCTCTGACGCTCCTGAAGACGAGGTCAAGATCACTGTATAGCATGGTTGGCGCTGATACCCGGTCCTTCTTCTTCTGGACGGTTTCCCATAAGAGGAGAAGAAATTCAAGGTCCTTCTGGAGGTCTTCTTCGGCTGATCCCTCGCTTGCCGTTCGTATGATCAGTCCAAACCCCTTCGGGTTTAAATTCTCAACAATGGTTCTGAGCCGGATTCTTTCAGACTCGTCGGATATTCTTCGTGATATGCCGATATGCTCGACATTCGGCATGAGAACGAGGTATCTGCCCGGTATGGTCACGTAGGAGGTCACGCGGGCTCCCTTACTGCCAATAGGGTCTTTTGATACCTGAACAAGGATCTCCTGCCCTTCCTGAATCAGCTCTTCTATGGTGAGGTCGGGTTTTCCCCTCTTTGAGACGATCTCGATGGAATTAATTTTTTCTTCTTCCTCAAGAAACGGGGCAAATTCTTCCAGCCCTGCGTGAATATCGCTTACATAGAGGAAAGCAGCCTTTTCAAGACCGATGTCGATAAAGGCAGACTGCATGCCCGGCAGAATTTTCACGACTTTCCCCTTATAGATATTGCCGACAAGGCTCGCGTCTCTCTTTCTCTCGATATAGAATTCAACAACCTGACCGCCCTCAAGGAGGCCAACCCTTATCTCATCCCGCGTTACATTAATTAATATTTCGCTGTCCATTGCATGCTCCGTTCAATTGGCTTTACCCACCCGCTTTTCCATCCATAGAGCCCTGTCCTTGTTATATCGAGCTCATTGAGAGATTTCCTGCATACCAGCGGGATAAGTTCACCCAGCCTCACCTTGGTATCACCCTGATCTGCAAGAACAAATAAAACAGCAATGTCCCCGCGTGGGATAACTTCTTCTATCATATTCCTGATGTTTATTGTACCTCTTTCTCTGTCAACAAGCAGCTCTTTTTTTGATAACACCTCGTGAATAGCTGATATATCAGCACCCTTTATTTCATACTCATATCGGCAGATAAAGGCATTGAGCGATGGTTCCCCTGCAGGGATGACTGACATGTCACAAACGGAGATGCCATCCGGAAGCGTTCCATTCAGTTTTTCCCTGTTCGTGATCAAGTCAAAAGGGGGCGTAACCTCCATGTCGAAGTATTCTCTCAGTCCGGCAATGCCAACTCCGAGCGGCGGACCGAATGATACCTTCGGGGCTGGATGAAATCCTTTGGAGAACTCGAGGGGAAAGCCGGCTCTCCTCATTGCCCGGTGAAACATGGTAACTAGTTCAAGATGTGAGAGGTATCTCAATCTGTCTGTCTTGGCAAATTCAACGCGTATTTTGACCGGTTTGAACCGTCCTGTATGCCCAATAACGGGCGAAAATTTGTCAGAAAGAAGTTCTTGTTCCCCGGCGGTTGACGGTTGAGCATTCAATGATTTCTTGCAGTCAAGTCCGCAATAGTGGCAGGTTTTCCTGCAATCGATGGTAATTTCCCCAGACAGTGCCTTCAGATACTCTTTCCAGAGAAAATTCTTCGATACCCCCGTATCAACAAAATCCCAGGGCAAAGGATCAGGAAGGGTGTAGGATTGCTGTGCAAAGGATACAGCGTCTATGCCTGTCAGGTGCATTGCTTCTTCCCATTTTTGATAATCGAAAACCTCAGTCCACCCGTCGAGCCTGCAGCCCAGTGACCATGCTTTTTCGATCAGGGTGGCAATGCCAGCGTCGCCACGGGAGAAAGCAGCCTCCAGGAGGCTCATGCGAATGTCATGTCCCTTGATATGAAAGCCTTTCCTGGCGAGCCTATTTCTGATATAGGCTTTCTTCTCCCGGAGCTCGTCAATCCTGATCTGTCCGTACCATTGAAAAGGGGTATGGGCCTTGGGAATGAAAGGAGAAACGCCGATATTAATATTAACAAATCGTTTCGTAAAGTGTTTCGCGGTTTTCAGTGCCTTTAAAGCCATGGCAAGGATGCCGTCGATATCTTCGTCTGTTTCAGTGGGGAGGCCTATCATAAAATACAGTTTGAGATTGAGCCAGCCTTCTTTGAAGAGAACGTGAAGGGCTTGTTCATAATCTTCGTCCGAAAAATCTTTATTGATTACTTTCCTGAGACGTTCCGTACCGGCCTCGGGTGCAATGGTAAATCCGGTCTTTCTGACAGAGCTTATTTCTTTCAGGAGAGCACTGTTTATTGCCGATATCCTGAGCGAAGGGAGGGAAACCGCGATCTTATCTTTCCTGAATCTCCTGTTCAATTCCCTTACAACATCCAAGAGACACGTGTAATCTCCGGCGCTGAGGGATGTAAAGGCGATTTCTTCATAACCGGTATTGTTCAGGGAGGTTTCCGCAAGAGCTAAGGCATTCTGCAGACTTCTTTCCCTGACAGGCCGGTAAATCATACCCGCCTGGCAGAACCTGCAGCCCATGGAACACCCTCTTGATACCTCAATATTGACCCTGTCATGAACAATCGAGGTAAAAGGGACAACTGGCTTGTCCGGGTATGGTGCATTGTCAAGGGAGGAAAGAATGCGGCGCTGAACGGAAAAAGAAGGATGAGAAGTGAAAGATGAGGGATGAGGGAAGGAGAGATGGTCTTTACATGCCGAAGCATGAAAGAACGGTACAAACATCCCTTCAATCCGGGCAAGAGCTTGAAGAAGTGATTCCTTTTTGCTGTCACCATCATTTTTCCACCGGTAATAGGTTTCCAATATTTCCTGAACCGCTTCTTCCCCGTCTCCTATCAGAAAGGCGTCAATAAATGGAGACATCGGCATTGGATTAACTGTGCAAGGTCCTCCGGCGATAATGAGCGGATAATGAGACAAAGATGAACCCAGACGCTCTTCCGATTTAATGGGTATGCCGCCCATTGAGAGCATATTCAGTACTGTTGTGTAAGAAAGTTCGTATTGCAGACTGAACCCGGCAATATCAAATTCCCTCAGAGGCCGGTTTGATTCCAGTGAAGAGAGCAGGAGGCCATTGGTCTTTATTGCTGCCTCTAAATCAATCCATGGAGAAAAGACCCGTTCAGCTGATGCAAACGGAAGCTCGTTTATTATCCTATAGAGAATCCTGAGTCCGAGATGGGACATACCGATTTCATAAATATCCGGAAAAACAAGGGCTACCTTGACAGGTTTGTCAGGATAGACGGTGTTGATTTCATTATTAATGTACCTGCTCGGCTTCTGGAGAAAAGATAAATTCACACATTAAGAATACCATGAAAGCGTATGGTATTGTTCAGCCAGTTAATGGCAATTTTTGGGATTAACTGGCATCAAATCGATAGCATAGGTGGACAATATGAGGTAATATTTATTAGAAACTGCTGTACAATCATTGAATAGTTGAAAAGGAGGGATATTATGTTGAAGGAATTTAAGGAGTTTGCCATGCGCGGAAATGTCCTCGACATGGCTGTCGGTATTGTAATCGGAGCCGCTTTCGGGGCAATTGTCACTTCATTCGTTGCAGATGTCATCATGCCGCCAATCGGACTTCTTCTCGGTAACATCGATTTTGCCAATCTTTTCATTATCCTAAAGGAGGGTAAGGTTCCTGGGCCGTATGAATCTCTGGTAGCAGCGAAGGATGCCGGGGCAGTTACCATTAATTATGGTCTTTTTCTGAATACCGTCATCAGTTTTTTGATTGTCGCCTTTGCCATATTTCTTCTTATAAAGAATGTTAACAGAATGAAGAGAGAGCAGGAGGCTCCTCCAACAGTGCCTACAACAAAGGAATGCCCTTTCTGCCTGTCAACGATTCCCATGAAGGCAGTAAAGTGCGCTTACTGTACTGCCGAATTAAAGCAATAAATATCGTTCCAGGGGGTGGGGTTAGGTAAAAGATCTGCATCTGACACCTGCAATCCTTGCCCTGCCATCCCTGTGTTACGGTTTGCATCAGACAGCGGTCTTTTTCCCGTGCTATAATAGGTGCGATGCAAAGAGTAAGATGCCTTCAAATATTTATTATTGCCCTGGCATGCTGTTTCATAGCATGTTCCAAAAAACCGGCTGTCCAACCCGCTCAAAAATTTGATCCGGAAACATCTTTTACCACCGCTAATGAACTTCTGGAGAAAAAGGAATATGAAAAGGCACGGGCTTCTTTTCTTGAGGTAAAGAACCGGGATCAGACAAGAAAATTTGCTCCATTGGCTCAGTTGAAAATCGCCGATTCTTATGTGAAAGAGGAAGAGCCTGAACTTGCCGTTGCTGAATACCGGAAATTCCTTGATGCCTATCCGGACCACCAGTATGCCTCATATGCGCAATATCAGATTGCCATGGTCTACTTCGATCAGATTGAAAGCCCGGAGAGAGGATATGGGGGAGCGGCAAAATCCCTTGAAGAGTTCGAGAAGCTTAAAAAAATGTTTCCGAGAAACCCTTACAAAGAGGCTGTAGATCTTAAGATAGAGAAATGCCGTAATACGATTGCTGAATATGAATATCTGGTCGGAAAATTCTATTACAAAAAGGGATCTTATCAGGCTGCACTCGGAAGGTTTGATGGCCTGTTGAAAAAATACCCAGGGTACCAGGGAGCATCTGATGTTCTTTATTATACAGCCATGTCATATAAAAACCTTGGTAATGCCGAACGTGCGCTGGAGTATTTATCGCTCTTTATTGAACGGTATCCGTCACATAAACTCGTTAAGGATGCACAGAAAGAGATCGCTTCTCTGAGCAGGAAATAATCTCTCAGTCCTGATAGATCTGATCAATGAGTATTTCGCACTATTCATAAAAAATAATGAAACGCAGGCAACCTGGTTCCTTGCATTCTCATGCAATAGCTCCCCCTTTGTACTATCCCCTCTTTCTTAACCTTTCAGGGAAAAAGACGGTTGTGATCGGTGGGGGCAAGGTTGCCGAGAGAAAGATGGGCCCCTTGCTGAAGGCAGGAGCAAAAGTTACTGTCATCAGCCCTGAGATCACGAAAAAGATTGCAAGGATGAAACAGAAAAAAATGGTTCAACACATCGCAAGACTCTACAGGAAGGGAGATCTGAAAGAAGCGTTTCTTGTGATAGCGGCAACGGATTCGCTCCCCGTCAATGAGCAGGTGTCGCGGGATGCCCCCTGCCTTGTGAATGTTGTGGATACACCCCACTTATGCAACTGTATTGTTCCGTCGACCATGATCCGCGGTCCCCTGAACATCGCAGTGTCAACAAGTGGTATCAGCCCTGCTCTTTCCCGGTCGATACGGAAAGAGCTGGAAAAAGTTTACGGATGTGAATTTACGCAGTACCTGCAATCTTTGAGGAAAATTCGTCAGGATGCGATGAAGATGATTCGTGACAAAAAGAAGAGAACGGAGTTTTTGAAGTGTATTGCCTCGGAGGAGATGGTTAAAAAAGTCAGGAGCAAGGGATTAAAGGAGATCAGAAGAACAGCAGAAGATTTATTGAAAAAGGCAAAGGCGTCTTGATTCAAATAGGGCAGACATTATCTAAGAGAGGAGGCAACCATAGAAATCAAAATCACTTTTCCAGGCGGCAAGAAAGTGAATGCAGAGTTCAATGGCTTTGCCATCGAGACTGACCAGCCGGTAAAGTATGGAGGAGAGGGTTCGGCCCCATCTCCCTATGAACATTTTCTTGCATCAATAGGTACATGCGCAGGCATATATGTGCTCAGTTTCTGTGAAAAGCGCAACATTCCGACAGAAAATATTGCTCTGAGTCAGCGCCTTGAATACCGAAAGATAGCAGAGGGAAAGATAACGCTCGAAAAGATTATCGTTGAAATTATCGTTCCGCCATCTTTCCCGGAGAAATACCACCAGGCCCTGATAAAAGTGGCAGACCAGTGTGCTGTAAAAAAGACCATTATGAACCCTCCACAGTTTGAGATCAAGACAGTCGTGCAACAGGCGGGCGCCTAAGAGGAAAATGGCTGAATATATAGCTGATGCAAAACGTATCTCGTCGAAGGATAAGAAAAGTTTGGAATCTAAACTCTATGGTAAAATGATACATGGATATACACCAACTGCGCGTATTCGCTTCAGTCTTTAAGAACAGAAGTTTTTCAAAGGCATCGCTGGACCTCCACCTTACCCAACCAACCATCAGCAATCACATCAAGGCTCTGGAAGATGAGTTTGCATGCAGGTTGTTTGACCGTATGGGCAGGACTATCATACCAACAAAGGAGGCAGAAGTTCTCTACAGCCAGTCTACAGAGATTATTGAAAAAGCTGAGGCTCTGAAGGATGCTCTCGGGGAGCTCAAAAAAGAGGCAACGGGGAAGCTTATCATTGGTGCCAGCACAATACCTGGTGTGTACTTAATGCCACGCATTATGACTGAATTTCAGAAAAAATATCCTGCTATTTCCTTTCAGATACTGATCGCCGACTCTCGGGGCATTCTTGACAGTATTTCAAAACATGAACTTCTCCTCGGCATTGTAGGTGCTAAACTGGGAAATGATCAGATAGACTATACACCCTTTGTTGAGGACGAGTTAATTGTTGTTTCAGCACCATCGATGACGGAGAAGAGCACTATCATGCTCAGGGAATTGCTTGCCCTCCCCATGGTCTTTCGTGAGGAGGGCTCCGGAACCCGAAAGGAGGCGGAAAAATTTCTTGAAATGAAGGGGATAGCCTTAGAAGATCTTAAGATTGCAGGAATCTTTGGTTCAACCGATGCGGTAAAACAGGCTGTTAAGGCAGGGCTCGGCGTTTCCATCCTCTCAAAATTCTCTGTTGCAGATGAACTGGAGCACAAACTGCTCAAAGAGCTGCATCTCACCGATATTGAGATGAAAAGAAATTTTTATATCGTGACACATAAGAAAAGAACTCTTCCCCGTTTATACGACATATTTTTACAGCATATCCTATCAGCCGCAGCAAACCTCTAATTCCAAAATATCTCACACATGAAGGCCGCATATATCAAGGAGTCTCAGGTCATCTTCGGGGTTTCGTCCAATTGTTGTCAGATAATTACCGGTAATCATGCCGTTGGCGCCTGCGAAAAATATCATTGAGTTGAATTCTCCGAGCACCTGCATTCTCCCACCGCATATCCTGAGCTCCTTTCGGGGGAAGATGAAACGATACAGACTGACAATCTTTAAAGCTTCGATCGGATGGAGGAAGGTTTTATTTCCGAAAGCGGTTCCCTGAACAGGTATCAGAAAGTTGATCGGAACAGAGTCCACATCGAGTTCTCGCAGAGCAAAAGCCATGTCTATTCTGTCCTGCCATGTCTCTCCCAGACCGAAGATGCCACCAGAACAGACAGACAGCCCTGCTGCCCGGGCTGCCTGGATTGTCTGTATTTTATCAGCATAACTATGAGTGCCGCATATCTCCGGAAAATGCTTCGGAGAAGTCTCTAAATTGTGGTGATAGCGATCAAGGCCGGCAGCTTTCATTACTGAAAGCTCATCTTCCTGAAGCAGACCAAGACTGGCACAGGGATTGATACCGAGATCGCTGATTGCAGAAATCATATCTGCGATCTTGAGGAGGTCTTTTCGGGAGACTTTTCGGCCGCTTGTCACAATCGAGAATCTTTTTATGCCATATTTTCTTGATTCCCGGGCTTTTTGGAGAACGCGCTCTTTTTCCAGCAAGGAATATGTATCAATCTTCGCTCGGCTTCGTGAAGATTGGGCACAGAACGCGCAGTCTTCAGAGCAAGAGCCTGATTTTGCATTGATAATTGAACATAACCCGGCAAGATCCCCTCTGAAATGGGACCGGAGCCTGTTCGCTGACGCGAAAAGATTGAGGATATCAGGACCGGAAATTCCTGTAATGAAGGCAGCTTCTTCCCTTGTTATCGGGGAGCCTCTCAGGATATGCTCCTCGATATGTTTGATTTTCTCCACCAAATCTGTCATTGCCTCCCGGAGAACTGTGTAACCCAAAAAATGCATTTGAAAAGTGCAAATGTTAAAAATATATTATTTTTCGATACCTTAGTGTACCTTGAACTGATGGGTTTATAAATAATGTTCTTCATAGAACGATGGTGAATATTTCTCATCGAATTATCGAGTTAAGTAATTTTATAAATAATGTCTGCACTTTTCGGGTTAAAATCTTGCGTGAATCCGTCCCAAAAATATTACCTCAAGACTAAATTCCCAAATCTCGCTCTGCATGCACAAACTATAATGTTCATGTATCCAGACTTCTCAGGGTCCGAGGGGCTGACATATAATAACTATGATATAATTTTTCATGTCAATTCAACTTTTGCTCTTTGACCTTGATGGTACCCTTGTTGATACCATCAGGGATATAACCAATGCTTTGAATTATGCCCTGAAATCTGTCGGGATCATAGAAATCTCTACCGATGAAACGAAAGCGCTTGTTGGAGAAGGAATCACAAAACTTCTCGAAAAGGTATTAGGAGAACAAAACAAGAAATTCAGCGAGGATGCGAAAAGAAAATTCCTCGCTTTTTATACCGATCACCTCATTGATTATTCGTCTGTGTATCCTGATGTAAAAGAAACACTCGGCCGTCTTGTTCATTACAGGAAGGCCGTGATTTCAAACAAGAGGGAATATCAGTCAACAGAGATCCTCAGTAGGCTCAATCTCCTTAGAAATTTCGATTTTGTCGTCGGAAGCGATACCACGCCTGAAAGAAAGCCTTCAGCAGTTCCTATTCTGCATGTCATTCAGAAGCTCGCAGTCAGACCAGAAGCAACGGTGATGATCGGGGACAGTAACTTTGATATTGAAGCAGGGAAGAAAGCAGGGGTTACGACCGTGGCTGTTACCTATGGGTATCGGGAGAGGAAGTATCTTTCAAATGCCGATTACATGATAGACAAATTTTCCGAACTCCCCGCCGTTCTTGACAGAATTTCTTCTGAATTCATATAATTCTGATTCAAACTTTTTCCGGTTTAATCCGCGCCTGTAGCTCAGTCGGATAGAGCAACTGCCTTCTAAGCAGTGGGTCAGGGGTTCGAATCCCTTCAGGCGCGCCAAATGAATTTGGTATATAATATAGTGAGTTCACAACTGGTCACGTTGAGTACGGCTGAACAGGGTATGAAGGTAATCCATGCCCTATTTCTCTTTGAACTCTCAGGTTAATTTCCTGTTTGCTGTTTTGCACATGGTGGGTGTAGCTCAATGGTCAGAGCACTGGACTGTGGCTCCAGGTGTTGGGGGTTCGAGTCCCCTCACTCACCCCAGAAAATTTGCTTTGCAAATTTTGCAAGTTAAACAGTCAGAAGTTAACAGTTAGCGGATATCAAAATTATAACAAGAGATTTCTTAAATTTTCACTTTCAACTTTTAACTTTATCTGGTGCGCCTGTAGCTCAGTGGATCAGAGCATCGGCCTCCGGAGCCGAGGGTCGGAGGTTCGAATCCTCTCAGGCGCGCTCCTTCTCAGACATGTGGGCCGTTAGCTCAGCTGGTAGAGCAGCTGACTCTTAATCAGCGGGTCGCAGGTTCGAATCCTGCACGGCTCACCAATATTTTAAAAGTCATTTCAGGCGCTTAGAGCCTTGAAAGCCCTTTTTAGTTGCTCCGTAAAATGGGGTAAAATAGGCCAAAATGACCTGTTTTGTTATCAAAATTCACTCACCTGCCCTACCATGAACCGACCTCATAGCCTTGAGGATGCAAAAAGAGTAATTAACGATAAATGAGCTGCTCTATTTCTTAAATATCTGCCTAAGGAATATCTTTAGTTCCTCCCATGACCTTTTGTCTGCCTCTGCGTTATAGGCAACCGGAATATTAAATTTCTTGCCATATTCATCAGCCTTGGGATTAGTGAAGCTATGGAGTGCCCCGGGATATGCAATAAACCGAGAATCAGCTCCAGCTTTTTTCATCTCATTCTTGAAAGCCTCGATCTGCTCCCCTGTGATAAACCTGTCGTCAGCACCATGAAGGACGAGAATTTTTGCCTTCACAGAACTCCGCTCAGCAGGCTCCACCGCAGCAAGGCTCCCATGGAAGCTCGCAACTCCCTGTAAGTCAACGCCTTGACGTGCCATGTTGAGTACAATACCTCCGCCAAAGCAATACCCCACTGCTGCAATCTTGTCCCGATCAACCACGGGTTGCGCTTTCAGAAATTCCATAGCGGCAATGAACCGATCTTTTGCGGTGCCAAAGTTCTTCATGAGTTCTGATGAAAACTTGCCTGCATTATCAGGGTGCTCTGCCTGTTTCCCCTCCCCATACATATCAACCGCAAGGGCTGCATATCCCAGTTCTGCCAGCATACGAGCACGCTTCCGTGCGTAGTCGTTTAGTCCCCACCATTCATGTACTATCAGGACGCCCGGTCTCCTGCCCCTGATATTTTTGTCATACGCGAGATACCCCTTCATAACCTCACCTTTTGCACTATATTCCACTGTCGATCCGTCGATATCCGGCATAGCTTGAGCAGATCCCGCAAGTATCAACGTTAATAACATCATTATCGGCATCAGATATGCGTGTCTCATAGTACCCTCCGTGATTTGTTTGAATAATCAAAGTTTAGCAAAATTATTTTGATAATCCGCACATTAATAAATGCAAGAGACTTGAAACGGTCGTGTCTGCAGATCAGTCTTGCAGAAACCTATCATGCGAATAGTAGTCACCATGGCCGGGAACTATCGTGGCTTTTTGGTCGCTCTTGCGCAGAAACGCATCAAAATTGACTATTAGCTTTTTCATCATTTCCATTTCACGGCGAAATAACTCACTGTCGACATTGGTGCTTGTCATCATAAACTTCGGGAGATTCAATATTTCGCGCTCCCCAGGGCTGAGACTATCAACAAACAAAAGATAGTCACCCGTAAATATAAGTCCCGAGTCGTAGCTCAAGAAAAAAACCTGCCCCGGGGTATGGCCTCCCCTGCTCCCGAGAACTTTGTAAGACTGACCGGACAGTTCAAACTGATCTATCACCGGAAAACCATCTATCCATTCCGTTACGCTGGAGGAGTAGGGGACCCAGTTCTTGGGTACCCGGAATTTCGTGAACTCATTCACCAGGGCAGTGAAGCAGTGATTCAGTTCCAAAAGTGGCGTATTGCTCCCCCATGCGCGGTTTTCATGCTCAAGAACGCCCCGGGCTTCTGCGTGCAGATATACACGGCTCCCCAACTCATCGGCAAAGTAGCCGCTCATGCCGGCATGGTCGGCATCCGCGTGGCTGAGATAGATCCTGCCGACTTTCTCCGGATCAAGGCCGTTTTCCCTGAACATAGTCTTTGCATCTTCGTAATAAAGACCATAACCGCTGTCTATCATGACGAGCTCTTCATCGCTCTCAAGCACATTGATATTGCCACCCGTGGGCAACCTGAATGCGTGGAATTTTATCCGGTCAAAGACGAGAGGAGGGAGCGTGCGATAGAAAAACTTTTTTCCGGTTTTCATCAGGGAGGCAGATGCGAAGGCAAGGATACTGGTGGTAATATCACCGGTGTTAAAGTGCTTGCCTGCTTCCCGGCTGAACCGTATGAGTGAATCGGAGAGCCGCTGTGACGATTGAACGATCCTCCTCAGGTTCTCAATATCATCTGTGTCAAGAAGCTTTCTCAGATGGAAGAAAAACCGTTCAATGAGATTCAGCCCGATGATGTCCTCTATCTCCCGTTGCTCTGCGCCCCGGTAGACCAGGCTGTAATAATAGCCCCTTTCGTTCATCTCCTTCAGGAGGCTGTCAATTTCGCCCGGTTTCTGGGTTGCTATCGAAAAATGTGCAGAGGTTTCGGACACATCTTCATGGTATGCCATATAGATAACATTGGCCTTGTGCTCAGATAACAGGCGAGCAAACCTCCCGAGGGTACCGGGCAGGTGCTGAAGCTGAACTTCTATTTTCAGAATGTTCCTGGTATCCATAACTCCCAGCTCAAGCTTTGGAATCGGAAATTGACCACCCAGAAGATGAGACCGGGACAGGACAGATGAAATGAGGCTGAGCGCCTCTTCGGATTTGCTGGATACTTCTATGAGGACCCGGTTTGGATGCTCTGATCGGTTGTATTGAAAGAAGATGATATTGATACCATAGTCTGCAAACATGCCTGCGAGTTCGGAGAGAGACCCTGGACGGTCGACAAGAAAGAGGCACCCTTTCCCGAGGTAGCCTCCTTCAGGCGATGCAGAACGATATATCTGGAAGTATTTCTCGCTCATCTCCTCTTTGCATTGTCAGATTATCTTTTGTTCCATATTATAAGATACTGCTGGCTGCTTTTATCCATAATGCAGTTTATCAGGTATTGTGCACTCAAAATGTGCCCTGGATTGAGAAAATAAACGTGATGAGGTGTAATAGACTATGGAGATACCATTTCAAAGATGGCATGACGCTCTCCTCAGAAGGCGATCACGCCGGCTGTATGAACCCAGGCCGATCGCCTCTCAGGTTTTCAAAAGCCTCGCTGCCGCCTGCGATGACTTTCGGCCATTCGACACGGCAAGAGCAGTGCTTGCAGAGGAAGCAGAAAAGGTGTTCAAGGGCATTATCGGCGCTTACGGCAAGATCAGGGGCGCACCCTTGTTCATTGCCTTTACCGGAGACACCCGTGATCCTCATGTCCATGAAAAGATTGGATATGCTGGAGAGGGCATCATACTTGAGGCTACTGCTCTCGGGCTTGGGACATGCTGGGTTGGTAAATCATTTGACCAGGGAGTCGCATCCTCCTTTCTCTCAATCGGGGAGCACGAGCGGGTATTTGCGGTAACACCCGCCGGATATGCCGCACAAGAGACATCTTTTGAAGAACGGTTTCTCACAGGATTCGGGCGGACCCACAAGAGGAAGCCCCTTGATGAACTGGTCAGCGGGATGCCGAAGACTGAATGGCCTGAATGGGTGAGGATGTCTCTGCTGGCGGCGAGGATAGCCCCCTCTGCAGTGAACAGGCAGCCATGGCGCTTTCTGGTGGAGTCAAACAGCATTACTGTTTCCGTTGATGACCTGCGGGACAGTTATGGCATCTCAAAACGGCTTGATTGTGGTATCGCGATGCTCCACATCGACATTGCGTCACATGTCTGCGGTTTTGCCGGGAAATGGGAGTTCCTTGATCCTCCCGGAGTAGCGAGGTTTACTGGACTCACCTCACAATAGGCTGCTAGAGACTTCTATCGGCAAGTCTCTTTCAAGCCGTTACCGGCTGCCATGGTTCCGCTCATTTGTTCTCGATTATGTTCGTGGCGTGTTAATCTTCTTTTTGCGGAAGCCGGCGTAAGTCGTGCTCGCAGGTATATTTTCTGCAACACTGGGGGCGTCTGTCATGGATGCTGCAGAAGAAAGTCACACGGTCAAGATATGGGCAGAACCCATCAGCATCTTTTGCAATGTAGTAAGGGCGGGAAGGGTTGTATTTGTAAGAACCTTTTTTTACTTCTTCCTGCGTCAGTGCAAACACATAAGAGCAGCATGCAGCCCTGCACGATGAAATTTTCGACAAACAGTCGACAAAAACATCCGGCTCAGAATCGTCATCCAGACTGTATAACTTGCCATCAATCATTATTATATGCTTGAGCGCGACAGAAAGAATTTTTTCTTTTTCTTCAGTCGAATAATTATGCGCGGCATGTTTGCTGACCGGCACACTTTTTCTGTTCTTGTCCTTGCTCACCGGTTGCGCCTCGTCTTATTCAGTATTCAAGGTTCGTATCATTCTTTCGCACACAGGACATTCGCTTGTTTCCTCTGCGCCATCTTCCCATCTTATAAATAGTATGCTTGCGTTCCAGCATGCAGGGCAAATGATATAGTAGGCCTCGCCAAAGCCTTTTTCAATGCCGTATTTCAGTGTTGACTCAACGAAAAAACATCTCACATCTTATTGTATCATTCAACGCCTCAGGTTGCTATACGAAGAGAGGTCGAATAGTCTGTCTTAAGCGCATTGCTCAAGAAAATCACTATGGTTTGCTTTTCCTCATAAGACGTGCTAATTTTTATGAAGAGAGGAGGGAGCAGCAGAGTGAGGCACGATGAATATTAACTATACATTTATATTGCCTGATAAAAAAGAGGCGTTAATCGAATTACTTTTGGACAATGAAACTTTATTATTGCTTAATGATATCCCGGACAGACCCCCTTTCTGGACAGCTCTTGATTTCCACCAATGCCCGAAATGTTCTTTGAGTATTAAGAATTATCCCCAATGTCCTATAGCTGTACACTGTGTAAAACTATTGCCAATATTTGAGAACATAATTTCCCACGAAGAAGTGGATGTCAATATCTTTACAACGCAGCGTGTCACCTTTCAGAAGGTCAGTGCGCAAAAGGCTGTCAGTTCCCTGATGGGTTTAATACATGCAACGAGTGGTTGTCCTCATACTATATTTTTCAGGCCAATGGCTCGATTCCACCTCCCATTTGCAGATTCTTATGAGACAACATACAGGGTTACCTCTCTGTATTTATTGACACAATATTTCCTGCAGAAGACAGGGAAGACCATGGATCTTGAATTTGGTGGTCTGAAAGAAATATACAGTAATATTGAGATGATTGATCAAGGCATGATCGACCGTTTACGGGTTGTCATAAAAAAAGACGTTGTTTTCAATGCTCTGACGAATCTATATGGTTTGGCAAAATTAATTCCCATTACGATAGAAGGATCGCTTGAAGTAATTCGTCACTTGTTTGAACCATACATAGATTACGTATCAACGGTGAACAGGCCACGTTGAACGGACTTTCTATCTTTAAGTATGATTGAGTTAGTTGCACATTATCTTCCTGTAACTGAGCATTGCATATCAACACTTCCAATAGCAGATTACTTATGAAAATCAAATTGAGGTGCAAAACCTTCATTAAGAACTCCAAAACTTCGTAAAGCAAAAGGGGCGTTTACCAAGGCATTCCAGCCGAAATAGTGCGCCCTTGGCAGCGGCACGAGATCTCTCCCTCAATCCCCGGCAGACACCTTTTTCATCATGTGTCGTAATTCATGCAGTCTTGGGTCCCTATGCTATCCCATCAGTTATATCCAGGAGCACTTGCCCCGCGCTTTCCCTGAAAATAACCTCGGCGAGATGGTCGTATGGCGTTTCAGTGCGGTTCACAAATATCAGGTGTGCTCCTGCTTTCTTCGCCTCCCGCGGGATTGAAGCAGCAGGCTCCACCTGAAGGGATGAACCGATCATCAGGAGAAGACCGCACCTCATGGCACAATCATATGCCTTGAGCATCTCTTGTTCGGGCATCGGTTGCCCGAATGAAACCGTTGCAGGTTTTACAAATCCGTCACACAGATCGCAATGGGGATCGAGCTTGCCTGTGTCAAGCACGGCCTGTATCTCCTCGATGGGCCAAAGCTTGCCGCACTGCACGCAGACTGCCTTTCTGTTTGTCCCGTGCAATTCTATGACATTTGAGCTCCCTGCCTCCTGATGGAGACCGTCGATATTCTGCGTGATCAGACAATCGAGCTTTCCCATTCTTTCAAGATGTACAAGGGCAAGATGTGCCCTGTTCGGCCTTGCTGTGCGGAGTTCCTCAAACAGTTCTTTCTTCATCCGCCAGTATTCTATCCGTGCATCCCTGCTCGCAAGAAATTCCTGGAAGGTCACAATTCTGTACCGGTCCCAGACGCCGCCGGGACTGCGGAAATCCGATATGCCTGATTCGGTTGATATCCCTGCACCGGTAAAGGCAGAAATTTTTTGTGCCTCTCTCAGCAGGGTAATGGCGTATTCGATTCTCTGGGAGTACGGATTCATAATATAAATCGGTTTTTGCAACTGGCTTTTTCCATGCCATTTAACGTAACATAATAACAGTTATAGCTTTGTCCCGCCATAGACATTGCCGATACAATCACAACCTACCATGCAATAACCTGATTCTTTGCTGCCGCTGATGCAGTCAAACGAATCAGATTATTGTCCATGAAGAGAGAGGGCAGCATTTATGAAATATCAGGATTTAAGGAATATCGCCATTATCGCCCATGTTGATCATGGCAAAACGACACTCGTTGACGGAATGATGAAACAGGCCGGCATCTTCCGCTGGAATGAAAAGGTGCGGGAACGCATTATGGATAATATTGATCTCGAGAGAGAACGCGGCATAACGATCATGGCAAAGAACGCAGCAGTAAGATATAACGGTACAAAGATAAATATTGTGGATACCCCGGGTCACGCAGACTTTGGCGGTGAGGTTGAAAGAACGCTGAAGATGGTTGATGGAGTGTTATTGCTTGTTGATGCCTCTGAAGGCCCGCTGCCACAGACCAGGTTTGTTTTGCAAAAAGCCCTCGAGAGAAAACTGCCGCCGGTACTAGTTATCAATAAGATTGACAGGCCCGATGCACGGATACAAGAGGTATTAAATGAGGTTTACGACCTTTTCATTGACCTTGATGCAACAGAAGATCAGCTTGAATTTCCTGTGATTTACACGAATGCAAAACAGGGCTACGCAAAAATGAACATGGAGGAAGAGTCAGACAATCTTCAGCCGCTTTTCGACACGATAATGAAAACAATTCCTCCTCCGGTAACCCCAATAAGCGGTTCACTGCAAATACTGGTGACCAACATAGACTATGATAACTATGTCGGGAGGCTCGCCGTTGGCCGCATTTTCTCTGGCACCGTAAAGGCGGGGGATACCGTTGCCCTTCTGAAGGAAAACGGTGTAATGGTAAAGACAAAAATATCATTTCTCTATACATTCGAAGGACTTGAAAGGGTTACAGCAGGCGAGGCATCCTCCGGAGAGATTATTGCCCTCGCAGGGGTTGAAGGGATAACCATAGGAGATACCATCACAGACGCAGAAAATCCAAGGGCCCTTCCCAGAATAAAAGTCGATGAGCCTACAATTTCCACGCTGTTTTCTGTCAACACGTCTCCTTTCTCGGGAAGGGAAGGCACGTACGTGACTTCCAGGAATTTACGGGAACGGCTTGAGAAAGAACTCCTTTATAATGTTGCCATCAAAGTGGCCTTTGATGAAACAGATTCCTTTAAAGTGATGGGACGGGGAGAGCTTCAGCTTGCTATTCTGATCGAGATGATGAGACGGGAAGGATATGAACTTTCTGTTTCCATGCCCGAAACAATAACAAAAACCATCGAGGGCGTTCTCCACGAACCCATGGAGCTCCTTGTCATTGATGTCCCTGAAGAATATACAGGAGTTGTTACCCAGCAGGTCGGCATGCGAAAAGGCAAAATGCAGAAGATGCAGAACAACGGCTTCGGCAGGGTGCGGCTTGAGTTTAAAATTCCCTCGCGGGGGCTGATAGGGTTCAGATCACAATTTCTAACAGATACCCGGGGGACGGGTTTGTTGAATCATCTCTTTGACGGATATGAGCCCTGGCACGGTCCTCTCACCAAGAGGCAGACGGGCGCACTGGTTGCGGACAGACAGGGCACATCTACCACCTATGCACTTTTTCACCTTCAGCCGAGGGGGACGCTCTTCATCAGGGAAAACACCCCGGTATATGAGGGCATGATCATCGGTGAGAATTCACGGGCCAATGACCTTGACGTGAATGTCATTAAGGAAAAGAAGCTTACCAACATGCGTGCAGCTAACGCAGACGATGCACTCCAGTTAATCCCTCCAAGAATCATGAGTCTCGAGCAGGCGATAGAATTTATCAGCGAAGATGAGATTGTCGAGGTCACACCCGAAGCAGTTAGGGTGAGGAAGAAGATCCTCGAAGCGAGCAAGAGGAAGTAGGGATAAAAGGAGATTGATAATAAACGACTCTTCTCCAGCCTTGCTCTATAGGGACTAATCCAAAAAGATGTGAGCCAAACCCGCCTCAGGCTGACAATCAGGAATCATATAGAGTAAACTTTGTACTAAGCGAAAGGTATCAGGAGGTTGTTGTGGAACGGTTACTGATAAGAAATGTTCTTTCTGAAGAGCATATCGGTAAGCAAATCACTGTCTGCGGATGGGTAAGAACCATACGCGAATCCAAGGGCTTTGCATTTCTTGTCGTGAGCGACGGTTCAACCCAGGATACCCTCCAGCTTGTAATCCCTAAGGAAGCACCAGCATTTCACCAACTTCAGAGATGCAGCACCGGATCAGCTATCCGGGCAAGCGGGATTTTAAGAGAATCTCCTGCAAAAGGTCAGAGAGTCGAAATGGAAGTTTCAGAGATCATGATCTTTGGTGAGGCGGATCCGGAAGCATATCCGCTGCAGAAAAAAGGTCACACTCTTGAATTCTTACGGGAGATCAGCCACCTCAGGCCTCGAACGAACACCTTTGGTGCAGTCTTCAGGCTGCGCAACATCCTCGCTGCATCAATCCACGAATTTTTTCAGAGCAGGGGATTTCTCTGGATTCATACTCCCATCATCACTGCAAGCGATTGCGAGGGTGCAGGAGATCTGTTCACGGTAACATCCCTCGATCTCAATAGTCTACAGAGAAGAGCTGACGGCGGCATTGATTTTTCCGAGGACTTTTTTGGCAGGCGAGGGTATCTGACCGTGAGCGGACAGCTTGAGGCGGAGTTCCTGGCGATGTCCCTCGGAAAAGTATATACCTTTGGTCCGACATTCAGGGCAGAGAATTCCAATACTACACGCCACCTTTCAGAATTCTGGATGATCGAGCCTGAAATAGCATTTGCAGATCTGCAGGATGACATGAAGCTCGCTGAGGATTTCTTCAGGTTTCTCTGCAGAGAGATCATCGAAAAAGGGGAAAAAGAACTTGCTTTTCTCGAAAGTCAGTATAAGAGGATTTCCTGTCAGGAACTTGCCAGGCTGGCAGAAACATCTTTCGCTCATATGTCCTATACGGAAGCATTAGAGGAACTGAAAACTGCGAAGGAGAGCTTTGAATTCCCCGTTTCATGGGGTGTGGATTTGCAGTCGGAACACGAACACTATCTCGCCGATACGGTCATCAAAGGGCCGCTCATCATTACTGACTACCCGGAAGAGATTAAGGCATTTTATATGAGGCTCAATCCTGACGGGAGAACCGTTGCGGCTATGGATGTACTTGTCCCAAAAGTGGGGGAGATCATCGGAGGCAGCCAGCGTGAGGAGAGGCTTGATGTACTCAAAGAGCGGATGCAGCAGGCAGGTATTCCGCTGGAGAACCTCGAGTGGTATCTTGATCTCAGAAGGTTCGGGACAGCACCTCATGCGGGGTTTGGACTCGGATTCGAAAGGCTTGTGCAATTCATGACGGGTATGGTAAATATCCGGGACGTCATACCCTGTCCGCGCGCACCTCGTACTATCGGTTTCTAAACTTTTTTCGTCCCATCTCTTCGATGATAGCTGCGGCGAGTAAAGGGAACATGATTTCGTGATGGCCGGTGAGGGCATAACACGCTCCCTTGCCCATCGTAGGTCTTCTCAAAACATTTTCCTGCGGCCGGTAGTGATGGATACAATCCATATTGACTGTTGTGATATTCTCGACTTTATTCCCAAGGTTCCTTGCTATAGTCAACGCCTTTAAAAAGACTTCCGGCATGATGACGGCTGACCCGAGATTGATATATACGCCACCGTCGAGATCGGATACAACAGAGGTGAAGAGCATAAAATCCCTGAAGCTTCCTTCACCCATAGCCGATCCATCGGCATGGGGGTGCATATGAATAATATCGGTCCCGATTGCCACATGGACAGTCGCAGGAATGCCGAGTCTGCAGGCAGTTGCGAAGATACTATTATCCCTGAACTGATATGAACTCCGGGAAATCATCTCTCCGACAGACTTCCCTATGCCGTATCCCCGTTTGATTCCGTCTTTGATTGCCCTGTTGAGATGCAGGCCTGTTTCACGGGCCATTCCGAAAGTCCCGCTGCAGAGTTCCCTCGCAACATCTTCAGAAGTGGTGCCGATAAATGACAGCTCAAAGTCGTGAATGATGCACGCTCCGTTTGTTGACAAGGCTGTAAAAACGTCTTTTTGCATGAGATCGATGATGACCGGTGAAAGGCCGACCTTTATGGGGTGGGCACCCATTCCAAGAATTACCGGTTTCCTGTTTTTTCGTGCCGTTACAATTGCATGCACAACAGCCTTGAAATCATTGACTGCAAGGATACGGGGAAGTTTATCGAGAAACGTGCTCAGGGTATCACCTTTTTCATAAGGGCGCGAGAAGGATGGCATGGCAACTTTGCTCTTTCTCTTCCTGATTGCATAGGTCTTCACACCCCTCAGTGAAACAGGTTTATAATGTTTCATGGGATACATCTTACCATAAAATACCCCTGGCGGGATTAGTAATTTCCCGTGCATTTCAGTGCAAAACAGCATTTACCCGAAATATATTCTGACAGAAAAGATGTCGGGCATATATCCATCAAAACATCTCGAATGAAGGATTTGCGTCTTTATTATTATGAGAGCTGAAAGACAGGACTCGAACTTTCAGTCATTGATATTTCAAATCTCAACTACCTCTTGCACTGTTTCGGAAAGCATATTCAGACCTTTATAAGGAATTGTGCACACATAATCCAGATATGCTTGGCTGGATTTATATATCGTTTACAACTCACGACCCACCTAAGAAGGGAAATGAGTCAAGGCCTTGCGGTTATTTTCTTAAATTTGCAGCTCACATCGCTTTTGGTTATCGTAATCTATCCGCGCTGAATACTTAATCCTGATAAAACAGAATTACCTTAAGATCAGGACATAAGATCAATCTTTAGAAATGCCACGGCGTGATCGTGCAGTATCTTTAAGATATGAAGCTAATGCACTCCTTTCTTGCTGGGTAAATTGTTTTGCCAGTTCTTTCATTGCATTTGATAACTGTTGCATCATAAGTCCACGCAGTTCATGCAGTTTTTTGGCTTCAGACTCATAAGCAGTTTCATTGAATTCAGGGGCGATCAGGATGGAAAATATCTTTTCCCTTGTTTCTTTCATTTGGTTGCGAATACCTCGATTTTCCCGACGCACTTTCCCCATAGCATCGAAGAATAACTTTTCTTTTTCTGGAGAGAGTTTTAACGAAAGTTCCGGTGGTTTTCTTCTGAAGGAATCTCCTTTTGAAAAGCGATGTGACATATCCCCTATGACAAAGCCAATGAGCAATATATTCAAGACCAGTGAACACACAATCAATATTTTTATGTTCTTGCTCATATTACATCTCCTTCATCAAAGAGGAACGCCTGCAAGTGTGTTTCCTCTGTATTGTTCAAAACTAAAGACCCGTTGGGATTCGTAAACCCTATGGCAAATCCAATCGTCAATGCTAATAACATTACAAAAGAGATTACTGCTAACGCTGGCCGAGGAATATGAAATTCATCAATCAATCCCGCTATAAAAGATCCGAGGCTGAAGGGGTCTCTCTGTCTTCGTTGTAAAGATGCTGAGATAATGCGCTGTGCAAAATTATCTGCAGGCCCTTCATATCCTCTGGCTTGCAGCAATCTTTCAAAATTGTGATGATCTTTTTGTAACGCCTGTAGCTCAGAGGAACTCTCTAATGCTTCCAAACCTAACCGCCGAATCTTTTCAGGCCACTTGTTAATATTTGCACCGTAAAGAAGAAGATATTCTTCGAACTCTTTTCTATGCATTATAGTATCCCCCCTAAAAATGCTGCTTGACCCTTTCCTTTAAGGTCATTTTAGCACGCATAATGAGAGACTGCAGGGCTTTCAGGTTGACCCCGAGTATCTCAGCCGCTTCCTGATTACTTATTCCTTCATAAAAACAAAGATTCAGTGCCAATTGTTGTCTTTCGGGGAGTTCCCGTATCAAACGCTCCAGCATTAACTGTTTCTGCTTCTCCTCTATCACTACTTCATGTCCTTGCTGTTTATCTGGCAGTGGCATTTCTTCGGATATAGGCTCCGGCTTTTTTTTCCTGTTGTGGTCGATACAGAGATTAAGGACAACTCTATAAAACCATGTGGTAAATTTTGCCTCTCGCTTTGGATTCCAGTTTAACCGTTTTTCCCAGAGTTTTATAAAGGCTTCCTGAACAATATCCTCTGCATCATTCTTTTCAAAAATGAGTCGATATGCAATATTGTAAAATTTCTTCGAATGGCGATTTACAATTTCTGCAAATGCGTCGTGTCTTCCTTCCTGAATCAGTCTGATTAAAAACTCATCGTCACCTTGAGATACATTATTTCCCATGGCCATTGCTGCCTTGATTGTATAATACGCCTCAAGAAAAATGTTGTGGGGGCGAATAACATTCTCTCCCCCACACACAGATAGCAGGTTATTTATCCCAACGAGTTCCATGCCGCCCATGGTGACGTAGTTTAAGTGGAATTATTTCAGCCAGAATCTTACGTTCTTCCTGGGTAAACTGCTGTGCTACTTGAGCAAATCCCTCAACCATTGTTTGCCTTTCCTTCTGGCGTACCATCCGCAGGTTATTCATTTTTTCAAGGAACATCTCTTCGTCGAATATAGGTGCAGTGAGTACATCACGTATTTCTTTTTTAAGGTTCTTTATTTGTTCACGATTTTCTGCTGTTTTTTCCCTTGTTTCTTTCATGGTCTGACGAAAGAGCAGTGCTTTATCTGCCGGCAGCTGTGACAGGAGCTCATGTTTTGGTGCTCTATCACCACGTCCTTTACCCTCAAATGCAGAAGCCATAGAACATAGAGATATTACTACTATCACTGTTACCAATACTGATAGACTCTTTTTCATTATTTCTTCTCCTTTTTCTGTCCATGCTTCTCATCTCTTCCCGGATGAGAAGCAGGTTTGGATTCCTGACGTCTGGGCTGGTTGTTGTTTTGAGCAAAGGTGACCCTTGGTTCCTGACGCTGCACCTGCCTGCTGACCTGAGGAGTGGGCTTGGGTTCCGCACGACGGACAGTTCTGGTGGATTGCGGGGTGACCTTTGATTCCTGACGCTGTACCTGCTTGCTGACCTGAGGAGTGGGCTTGGGTTCTGCACGACGGACAGTTCTGGTGGATTGCGGGGTGACCTTTGATTCCTGACGCTGTACCTGCCTGCTGACCTGAGGAGTGGGCTTGGGTTCTGCACGATGTAAACTCTGATTCAATGAAATGGATTTTTTATCCTTAATCACATTGACACGCTTTGGAGTTATGGCTTTATTTTCTTTAAATGCAGAAATGTTCTTGTTTATAGCAATGTTTCTCCTACTCAATTCTCTGGTTCTTTTAGTGTCCAGTGCCGCCTTTGTTGGCAAATACCTCTGATGAACAACCTTTGAAGGCAGGGGGGAATAATTAACCTGCTTCATAGAAGGTCTTCCTGCTGATACCCTCAATCCTGTGCGAAATGGATTAGCCGGTGCATTCCTCACTCTCATGTGTTTTCCCTTAACAAAGGTATCATGGTGAACAACGGTAACAGCATGAGCCACTCTGGTATTTACATAAACATTTGTTACATTGATATTCTTTATATTTACCTTTGTGACGTTAACGCTGTGCCGGCCATAATGACCATATCCATAATATATTTCACGAGGTGCAAGCGGCACCCATGATACATATGTCGGCGTATTAATCCATGCGACAAACCCAGGTCCCCAGAAAACATCATTTACTGCAGGGGGGACCCAAAACCAGCCGATTCCGACAGTGAACCCCCATCTGCCGTAATGATAGGGTGCCCATCCCCAGGGTTCATAGGAGACCCATACATAATCATGATTTCTCCATACCCATCGTCCGTCCCTGTAAGGCGCCCAGGTATTAACCATTATGCGGGGACTCCAGACATACCCATAATCTGGTGTATGAACCCAATAACCATACTGATCAAAATCAGCACTGTAATCGTACAGTGCCGATGGAAGATACTTTATACTCGTACCTGTTCGTGCAATGAGAGAATCCCTGGACACATTCCAACTCAACCAGCCATCATTCGCTCTCCTGGGAGAAAGTTCAGCGTAGTTATCAGTGCTTACTGAAATCATATCCCCGGCACTAACCTTTGTGTAACCATGCTGTCCTTCAACAGAGACCGTCCCCTTTATCACAGAGACTTCTGTGTATCCGCCTTCAGAAACATACACATCAAATATTGCTGAACTATACGCCATGGCAGAAACCAGAGGGGTATCAACCTGAAATACGGAATTTCTGGCAGCAGATCCATTGCAATGTACGTATGTTCTTCCCTGAGTTACAGCAACTTGAGTAATATCCCCTTCGCTATCCCTCTCAAGCTTTGTGATATCCAGACCAGTGTTTTTTTCAGCACGAATATATGATCCGCCAAGGAATTGTATTTCTGACCTTCCGTTTTCAGGAACCCATATTTTGTCTTCCGATAGCAAAGGAACGTTTATTGATGCTGCTATCCATTCGTTGCCTGTATCCTGAGTCTGCACAAGGACATCGCCTTCCATCAGGCTTATTCGTGCCGAACCAATAGGACTAGCGTAGAGTGAAAAGGGTATTATCGAAACTATTGCAACCATTACTAAAACCAATACCAACCTTTTCATGACATTTGCCTCCTTTTTTTGCTTTGCAAGTTGCATCTTATATATTTATACGAATAGAAATCCAAAAGTCTTCGCACTGTTTCAAAGAGGGGGAAAAGATTCTTCGTTGATTAGGGAATATAGCAATATGAAAATCTTACCGAAGAAAGTTTGTCGAAGCCTGAAGCAGGGATAAGATATCACTGGCGATGGCATTGCTGAATTAGTGCCTCATATTTATTTAGAGAAGAAACAAACGCTGATCTTCAGGAATAAAAACCTCGGCCAACCATATTTTCCCGGGACTTACATATATTACCTTTCTCTTAAAAGCTCACCTGAAAGCAGATATAGCAATTTCTTAAGACACTTGCTAAGATTAATCACGGGTAATATAAGCAGTGATACTTTCTAAGAAAATTATCTCGGCCTCTTAGTGAAAAGAGAGGGCAGCATGATAAGGGTCATTTCACGGGTTACGGTCCTTTTTTGTTTTGTAGCTTTGCTTATCTCATGTGGTAGCGACGGGAATGATAGAAAAGTCTTTCCCAAACCACCAGCAGGGGAGCTCTATGTTGCTAATTCTCTTCTGAATACAATTTCAGTCTTCGATGCATCACTGAAAGGCAACGTAAATCCATCAAGGACTTTTGGTGATTTGACAGGACTCAGTTCGCCAAGCGGTATCTTTTTTGATGCTACAAACAATGAAATTTTTGTATGCAATCCGTTAAGGGACTCCATCACCGTATATGCAATGAGTGATAGTGGAAATGTGAATCCATTGAGAACCATCTCAGGACCATCAACAGGGTTAGACATCCCGCATAGCCTTTCTGTTGATTCTATTAACAATGAAATCTTTGTGGCAAACATTAATAATTCAATCGCTGTATATCCGAGGAGTGCCAATGGGAATGTAGCTCCTCTGAGGACTATCGCCGGGGATTCAACAGGGCTAAGCGGACCAGGAGGTATAGCCATTGATACTCTTAATAATGAAGTGTTTGCGACAAATCTTGGTGCAGACGGTTCGGTTACGGTATATCCAAGGAATGCCAGTGGGAACGTGGCTCCTCTGCGAATGATTTCAGAAGATCTTACCGGTATTACATTTTCAACAGTGATAACCGTGGATACATTTAATAATGAGATATTTGTTGGGAATGAAAAATCGGTCACGGTATATCCGAGGACTGCCAACGGCAATGCAGCTCCGCTGAGAAAACTATCAGGGATTTCGACAGGTATAAATCGACCGAACGGTGTAGCAGTTGATCCTGTAAAAGATGAAATTTTTATCGCTGATTATACCAATAATACCATTGCTGTTTTTCCGAGGACGGCCAATGGAAATGCAACTCCGCTGAGAAAGATATCGGGGGATTCCACATGTCTGGATCAGCCAAATGGCCTGGCAATCGATTCACCTCGCAGTGAAATCCTTGTTTCAAATAGCCAAAATGACTCCATTACCTTTTATGCAATGACAGATAACGGGAATGTGGCCCCGCTCAGAGTTATATCAGGAACTACAGTTACAGGCTTAAACAGGCCAACCCAGGTCGCAATCGATTCTGTTCATAAAGAGATTTTTGTAGCAAATAGCAGAAATTATTCGATCACCGTCTTTCCTACGCTATCCGATGGAAATGTCATTCCACTGAGGACTATGGCTGGGACCGCAACCGGATTGCAAAATGGGCTCAATAACATAGCTGTTGATGCTGTGAACAATGAGATTTTTTCGGCAAATTATGGCAATAAATCAGTTACGGTATATTCAAGGAATGGGAATGGAAATATAGCTCCGCTGAGGACAATCTCCGGGACAGTGACCGGACTCATCGGACCGCAAAGTGTAGCTGTTGATGCTGTGAACAATGAGGTCTTCGTAATGAATTATCAACCTTCCCCCTCCCCGATTGGACAACCGATCATTACTATCACTGTTTTTGCGAGGACTGCTGATGAAAATGTGGCTCCATTGAGAACGATTGCGGGTAGTGCTACAGGATTACGTGGAGCGGACGGAATAGCAATTGATACTGAACTGAATGAAATTTTTATAGCAAATAACGACTCCATCTCTGTTTTTTCAAGAACCGCTGCAGGGAATGTCTCCCCCTTGAGGACAATTTCAGGAAGCTCAACCGGCTTGCGAGGGGCAAATGGCATAGCAATTGATCATGCAAGAAATGAGATCTATGTAGAAAATATTGATTGTATCGCCGTTTTTTTAAGAACAGCTGATGGGAATACTGCCCCCCTGAGAACGATTGCGGGTAGTGCTACAAATCTAATTTTTTCAAGTGGTTTAGCACTCGAAACCCGATGAGAAACAGAGTAATTAAAAAGGCATGCTGCAGTATCTTTCAAAAAAAATTGTGTAAGAGGTTACATCTCTATATCAAGATGGAGAAACAAACTAGCAATACTCAAGGAGGAAAGAATGACTCAGTGGATTATTGATCCTGATCATTCGGTGGCTGCATTTGTTGTCAGGCACATGATGGTTGCTAATGTGAGAGGGCAGTTTAACAGAATTAGCGGAACGATTGCCTTTGATCCGGATAATATAGCCGGGTCTTCTGTTGATGTTGGGATCGATGCCCATGGAATTTATACCGGCATTCAAAAAAGGGACGATCATCTTCGCAGTCCTGATTTTCTTGATGTGGAACAATACCCTCATATCAAATTCAAGAGCACAAATGTTGAAGGTACCGGAGACAATCGGTTCAGAATCGCAGGTGATCTTACTATTCGTGGAATTACAAAAAAAGTGATACTTCTGGCGGAGGTTGCAGGGCCGGAAAACAGCCCTTACGGTGAGACCAGCATCGGGTTTGCGGCGAGTGGATCACTTGACCGTGAAGATTATAACATTATGTGGAATGTGCCTCTTGGGAGCGGAGGGGTAATGGTAGGGAAAGAAATAACGATCGCCATTGACATAGAAGCAGATAGCCTAGAGAAATAAACTGCTAACACATTGATAATAAAAAGAAATCATGAAATTTTATTCTTGCCCGGCTGGCACTTGATACCCTCAAAGGCATAAATAATTCTTCTCTCCATTTCCTTGCGTTTTTCCGGAAACGGAATTTTTTGAAAATTCTTTATCAGTATAGTAGCCTCATGGCGTGTAGGAAGATTCTGAACTGGTACTTGAGTAAAGGAATTGCTTATGATATCAAATATTTTTGCTTTTTCACCGTCAGTAATTACTGCATAGGGTATTTGATAATCCATAATTGCCCGAGCGAACGCAATGACATATCTCTCCCATGACTCGATCCCTGACGGGACACACCGGATTACCATAAAGCCCGTTCCCTCAAGAGTAATCATAAAGTCGATACCTGCTGTAGCTTCTCCTGTACTCAATATTACTCTGAACTGCGGATCGATTTGTATTTCCTCCGGATGAAAACCTTTATCTTCAGTTAGAATCTCGTACAGAACCCGTTGAACACCCCGAAGCTGCATCCTCTCAATGAATTCCTTTTCAGCAATCTTCTCCTGGATTAATTTTTCACGATCTTCCATGTCGTAACCCCGCTTTTGGTTACATTTTATAATGATATGGTAAGTCATATCAAGATTCTTTCTATATTGTTCCACGTGGAACAATAATAGAACTTGAAAATGGATTTTATTAAGAAAGAGGCGGGCAGATATGTGGGAAAAACCTCTCATGAGCAGAATTTATGATATTAAGATTGCAAATTGTAGTGAATGAATAAATGTAGCTTGTTCTGTTTATCAGCCGCCTGCGAAGATGCTGCATGAGAGCTTTCCCTCATATCTGCCTGCCGTAAACTGCATTTTTCGAGTCAAATATCCGTATGCTGATAGATGACATTGTTCCACGTGGAACAGGTCTGACGTAAGAGAACGGTATTAGATCGGAATCGTGCAAGAATTATCTTGTCTGCACGGTATTCATATTGTATAGTATTTGGGAAATGCGAATAGATAAAATCGAATTAATAGGGTTTAAATCCTTTACGGACAGGACAACATTTCATTTTCATCCCGGGATCACCTGCATAGTCGGTCCGAACGGATGCGGAAAAAGCAATATTGTTGATGCATTCCGATGGGTCCTTGGAGAACAAAGTGCAAAGAGCCTGAGGGGTGAAAAAATGGAGGAGGTTATTTTTAATGGTTCTGCTTCAAAGAAACCCAAAGGAATGGCTGAAGTCACCATTTTTTTATCCGGAATAAACAATTCACCGGAATCTGACACAACCAGAGAGGTCTCTGAAGCTTCAACAGACACCGTATCGGTTACAAGACGCCTTTACCGGTCCGGTGACAGCGAGTACATGCTCAACAAGAGTCAATGCAGGTTAAAGGACATAAAAGACCTTTTCCTTGATACAGGGCTAGAGGTGAAAAGCTACTCTATCCTTGAGCAGGACAGAATAGCCGAAATTCTGAATGCGAAGCCTCTGGAAAGGCGGTTCTTAATAGAAGAAGTAGCTGGTGTTATGAAGTACAATGTGAGAAAGAAAGAGGCCATATCCAAGCTTGAATCTTCGAGAGCAAATCTTCAGAGGATAAACGATATTATTACAGAGGTGAAAAAACAGATCAGTTTTCTCGACCGTCTCGTGAAAAAAGCCGAGAGATATAAGAAGCTTATATCCGAAATTCATGCCATAGAACTAAAAATAGCAAAACGGGATTATCTGTTTCTCAAAAATTCATTTCAGGATATTACTACTGAACATAACGCCCTAAAAGAACAGGAAACAGAGAAAAAGGCCGGCCTTTCAAAAATTGAGAATGATATTGAGACAAAAAAACTGAAACTCCTCGAAAAAGAGAAGATTTTGGAACAAGTTCAGACTACGTTTTTTAATCTCGAAAAAGAGATAGCTGCATTGGAAAAAACTATTGCCGTAGCAAGGACAGAAAGAGACAATTTCAAAGAATATCTTATAAAACTCCGTAACCAGGACGAAGAATATACAAAAAAAGAAGAAGATTGTACGCTCCGGAGATCAGAATTAGAAAGGATCGAGAGAGAACTCGCGGAATCTGTAGAGAGACAGGAAGAGCTGCTTGCTGATAAATCTGAGCATATGCGCACACTTGAAGATGAGTTGATGGAGACCGAAGACCTGCTTGAGGGAAAGAGACGGGATGTTTTCAAGATTTCAGAGGAACTCAGTATGCTGAGAAATGTACAGAGCAGACAGCAGACCGCTCTTGAGGGTTTGAGCCACAGGGAAGAGACGGCGAAAAAAGATACCGAGAATGTCAAGAAAGTACTTTCGGATCTGGATTTCTCCTTAAGTGAGATGGATTCAAATCTGCTCGTAAAAAATAATGATATTCTGCTTCTGAAAGATCAAAAAACTACAAAATTCAATGAATTATCCGCCGAAAAGGACAGAGTCGAGCAACTTCGGGAAAAACTGGCTAATCGTAAAGAAGACCTTGCCTCATACAATACCAGAATCGAGTCACTCAATGAGGTTATTTTTGATGGGACGACAAAAGAATTCCTGACCGGCGATTTCGATTTTCAGCTCATAGCGTCTCTGGCAGATATATTCGAGATAGAACACGAGTATGAAAAGGCAATAGAAAGTGTACTTTCGGAAAAAGTGAATTCGTTTATTCTTTCATCCTATGACGATATCGAAAATGCAGTGATGCGATTAAAAGAAAAAGGCTTGGGAAGAACTTCTTTTATCCCTGTTCATCCCCCTTCACAAGGTTTCAATGCAGATGCTCCAGAGGATGTGATGGGAAAAGCTCTTGATTTTGTTAGAACGAAAGAAGAATTTCTGAATATTGCACAAAATATTTTGGCGAATGTTTTTATTGTGAAAGACATTAGGACCGGGCTCCGGTTAATTTCCTCAGGCCATCGATCATTATATGTAACACGCGAGGGGGAGGTTATTGAACCATCCGGCGCCGTTATCGCGGGAGAAATAAAAGGCGTATTTAAGAGAAAACGGGAGATCCGGGAGATTGAAAGCGCGCGAGAGGAGACCAGGACCAAAATTCATCAACTACAGACCTCTTTGACTGCAGGCCAGCAGGGCATTGAATCAAAAGAGGTAGAGCTAAAAAATATCGAGACAGCCATAACTGATAAAGAAAAAGAGATTTCAATTATGAAGCTTACATCAGAAAACTACAGGGAAGAGAAAGAGAGAAGGAGCAGGAAACTGGCTTACCTTTCTCTCGAGATTGAGCAGATAGCAAGGGAAAAGGCATCTGTCGAAAAGCTTCTGAATGAGAAGGAAGAGGAAATTCGTTTAGTCGAATCAAAAAAAGCGGGTACTGAACGGAGTGGCTCATCTTTGCAGGAGGAAATTTCCCGGAAGAGATTGAACCTTGATGAATACCGGTCAGAAGTAACCGATATACGGCTTGCAATTACCTCTTTCAGGGAAAGGTTGGAGGCTGTTAGCAAGGAAAAAGAGAACATTTCCAGGGAACTGGATGAAAACAAACAGAAAATGGCTTTTCTTGCTGAGGAAGTATCATCAACAAAGATACGCATACAGCATCGTGAGGAAGAAACGGCTGAAATAGAATTACAAATCAAAGGGTTGGTTGCGGAGGCAGACAGGTACAAAAAAGACGTTTCAGAGCGAAAGGAAGTAATCGATGCCGAAAATGAAGAACTGTTAACTGCAGATCATGAGCTGAAAGAGATCAGAAAAGAGGTCGAATCTCTGTCGACAAGGATTGCTGAACTCGAGATACAGAAAGCTGAGCATAACGTGAAGATGGAAACCCTGCGGGAACAGATCTATCAAAATTATGGATTAGCCATAGATACTCTTGAAACGGAACCACTGACTGCTGAAGATGAAGAAAGACTTGTTGATCTCAGATCAAAAATCAATGAACTCGGGCAGGTCAATATCGGGACCATTGAGGAATATGAGGAGCTGCGTTCGCGGTATGAATTTCTCAAAAATCAACAGGAAGATCTGGATAAGTCCATAGCCGAACTTGAAGAGGCAATAGCAAAGATCAATGTGACAACCAGGAAAAAACTCAGAGAGGCTTTTGAAGCCCTAAGGACCAAATTTGCGGAGGTTTTTGAGTCACTTTTCTCCGGCGGGAGGGCGGAACTGGTCATGACTGATGAGAATAATATCCTTGAGACAGGAATTGATATCATTGCCCAGCCTCCCGGAAAGAGGCTGCAGAATATCAATCTCCTGTCAGGGGGCGAAAAAACGCTTACAGCACTCTCGTTGCTCTTTGCAAGCTTTCTCATTAAACCGACCCCTCTCTGCATTCTCGATGAAGCAGACTCGGCACTGGATGAGGTAAATACTGATAAATTTTCGAATATGGTGAAGGATTTTTCGAAGGGCACCCAGTTTATTGTTGTTACCCATAACAGAAACACCATGGGGGTTGCGGATTATATTTACGGGATCACGATGGAAGAAGCAGGGGTATCAAAAGTTATTTCAATGCAGCTTGTTGAAGCGTAATAACCAATCTTCTCTTTTCAGATATCTTCCTACTCGTATAAAATAAACAGATACGCGGCAAGAGTTTATTTGGTTTGTTTTGAGATATTATGGTGACCATCCCAATAAATATAGCCCGGATTGGAGACCGGCTTCCGGATATAGCATTTTCTACCGCTCCCGAGGACCTCATTTGCTACGGCTTTGATGCATCTGGAATTGAGATTTGCCCGTCTGCTGTCGTCTGGCCTCGCACAACAGAAGATGTTGTTAGGGTAATGAAATACGCCTGCGAACATGAAATCCCCGTTGTTCCCAGGGGGGCCGGGACAGGAGTGACAGCAGGAGCAACACCGTCAAAAGGTTCAATTGTCTTGAGTTTTGAAAAAATGAAGAAAATCATAGAGATAGACGCTCAGAACCTGAACGTTCTCTGTGAACCCGGGGTTATAAACGGGAGACTCCAGCGCGAGCTTGAATGGAACGGGCTCTTTTATCCGCCTGACCCTGCGAGCATGAATTTCTGCACGATCGGCGGTAATGTTGCAGAAAATGCAGGAGGACCAAGGGCTCTGAAATACGGTGTTACGAGAGATTATGTCATGGAAATAGAGGCTGTTCTGCCAGATGGTGAAGTAATGACAACGGGGGTTAAAACGACCAAGGGAGTCGTAGGATATGATCTGACACGATTATTGACAGGATCAGAAGGCACCCTGGCTGTTTTTACGAAAATCCGTCTCAAAATTCTTCCCCTGCCCGAAGATGTTGTCACCTTGCTTGCCGTTTTTACGGGCCTTGAATCAGCGGGTGATGCAGTGACAAACATTATTGCTTCTAAAATCATCCCGAGAACTTTAGAATTCATGGACCGAAAAGCGATTGAAGCAGTCGAAACATATAGGCCCATAGGGCTTCCAACAGATGCAGAGGCTTTACTTCTTATAGAGCTGGACGGTCAGCCGTCCGCGATTACACGGGAGGCAGAAAAGATAGTTGATCTCTGTGCAGGGCTCGGAGCAGAAATCAATATGGCAAAAGATGAATTTGCCAAGAACAACCTGTGGGCATCACGGCGTGCTGTGTCTCCCGCCCTCTATCATGTTAAGCCAACGAAAATAAATGAAGATATTGTAGTTCCGCGCAACAGGATAACAGAAATGCTCAGGCATCTGAGAGGGCTCTCTGAAAAGAGCGGAATTACCATCGTGAACTTTGGCCATGCCGGAGACGGGAATATCCATGTGAATATTATGGTTGACAGGAATGATACAGAAGAATATCAGAAAGGTTCAGATCTCGTTGAGCAGATCTTCAGGAAAGCCCTTGAACTGGGCGGCACCATATCAGGAGAACACGGCATCGGCCTGACGAAGGCAAAATACGTGAATATGGAACTTTCCAGACGCGAGGTGAAAGTCATGGAGTCCATAAAAAACGTTTTCGATCCCAAAAATATCCTCAATCCGGGCAAAATCTTCTCATGAGAATTCTTCTACCCACAGACGGTTCTGAATATTCCGAAGCTGCTGCAAAATTTCTCCTCAGACTGAATCTGTCATCTCATGACGAAATCTCCATCCTCCATGTTATCAGTGAAGAACCATTCCAAGACAGTGAAGATTATTACTCCAGGAGGATCCTGGAGGTTAAGCACACTATCGCGCCCAGAATAATCGATAACCTGGTGAATATCCTGAAAGCAGGGCCTGCACAAATCAAAAAGGCTATCGTGCCCGGTTATCCTGATACCTGTATTATCGATATGTCGATAAACCGAAATGCCGACCTGATTGTTATGGGTCCGAAAAGAGTAAAGGGAATCCGGTCGCACATTGTCGGCAGCATAACGAAATCAGTGTCTATCAATTCCACGAAACCGATACTCGTTATCAAACCGTCCGGTGACGGCATTTCCGACAGAATGAAAATCCTGTTCCCGACGGATGGCTCTGATTTTGCGCTGAAGGCCGGTGAACTATTAATGTCAATGCCCTTGCATGACACCACGGAAATAACCTTACTTCATGTAATCACACCTGCTTTTTACGACATTCCCGAGCAGTATATGTCGAAGATGGATACAGGAATGAAAAAAGATTTGAAAAGTCTGATGGATAAGGAATTCAGCGCATCCGACAATATTGTCGCACAGGCAGCAGATTACCTGCGCGGACGTTTCCCACATGTTCATTCGCTTATAAAGACGGGTGATCCTACGGATGAAATACTGGGGACAGCGTATGAATTGCAATCAGACATTATTGTACTCGGCAGCAAGGGCATGGGAGGGTTCAGAGGAGTGATCGGCAGCATATCACGATATATCCTCAGTGTCGCCGAATGCTCTGTCCTGATAGGAAAAACGTAAAACATACAGTGCAGATATTGCCCGAAAAATTATGTGACTCACTGATTTGATGTAAATATCTATCATTGCTCTTTGAATAAAAATACGCACGAAACTATTCTTTTAAGGTACATTATAGTATCGAATAATAATTTTTCTCGCACAATCTGCACGTTTAAAGTCAAATGTATTTTTTGGTTTAAGGTTATGGGGAAATCATTATGGCAAGGGAAACGGTTCCGGGACCTGTGAAAATCGCTATACTCGGTGCGCCGGGCTGCGTGGGGCAGAGCCTGATCAGTAAGCTGCTCGAAAAGAAAGAGTACGCCGTCGTTGCTTCCTACAGGACTGAACATGAAATACCAAAAAATATCCGGAGCGACCGTCTTCTCTGGAAGCAGGTAAATCTTCTCGATCCGCTTAGTGCAGAGAACTTTTTCAGGGAAGCGGAGGTCTTAATCTATCTCATTCACTCCCTTGGCGCAAAGAATTTTGAAGAGCTTGATATCCAATTGGCAAATGCAGCGGGAACTGCCGCACAGAAAACCGGAGTTAGGAAAATCATTTACCTTGGCGGGATTGTTCCCGAGGGGGAAAAGGTATCTGCCCATTTAACGAGCAGAATGAAAACAGGCCAGGCGCTTGCATCTTATGGTATTCCTGTTGGAGAAGTTCGGGCGAGCATTCTTTTAGATACCTGCAGCGCATCATATCTTATCGTTTATTACCTTGCCAAACGGCTCCCGGTCATGATAACGCCGCTGTTGCTCAATTCTCTCTGCGCACCGATTTCACTCGATGATGCAGCGAGTTGTATTGAAGCCATGGTCAGGAGGAACATACAAGGACATGAGATTTTTGAAATAGGTTCCGACATTGTCCGTTACCGGGATCTCCTCTCTTTGTGCGGAAAGGCAATACGGGGAGTGAAAAGCGTCATCATTCCGGTCCCGCTGTTTGCCGTCCATCTGTCCTCGCTCTGGATAGAATTAGTCACCGGTATACCAAACAGTGTCGGGAGGGCACTTGCTGAAGGGCTGAAGACAAATACTGTTCCTTCGAGGAACCGGTTCAAAGAAGTTACGGGAAGAGACCCAATCCCGCTGGAAACCGTCCTGCATCAGCTTGCAGAAAAGATGAAGAACAAGGCAGGATGAAAATTTTTATGAATTGGGCCCTGTTATAAACATAATCATGAAACTTCCCAGATTGTCACGCTCTGAAATTGTGTGACATGGATGCAGGTGGATATTTCTACGAGGATCAACGCCGTTTTCGGAGAGTCGGTGACTTTTCCCAACCGTGAATGTTTTTCGGTAAATACCCTGATCAGCCTCTCCCATTGTGTACCCTTTCTGACTGGATGCGCCTTTCCCAAAATTGTAATAGACTCGGCAGACAGGTAGTCATCAGGGGTATTCTTTCTGGTATCAATGAGGAGGGAAACCCGTTCATTTTTCAGGATATTCGTATACTTCCGCGTTGACCTGGGCGTGATGAATATAAGCCCCTTTGTATCCGGCGTCAACGCATAGGCAATAAGAGAAGTATATGGCTGTCCGCCGTATTCAGTAGCAAGGACAGCATGAGGCTGGATTTTGTCTAACATGGAGAGCCGGTCCGGAACGGATACGGTCCCCTTGATCACTTTATCAGGAATGTTGCCGTGTTTCATTCTATCCCACCTAATTCATAAGTTAGACGGCAGATATTGTATGTGAGCGGATTTTTTTGCCGATAGTCAAATGTCGTATCTTAATAAATGTAGAGGCAAAAGCCTCGAAGGTCTCCCGATCTTTATCGGGAGACTGAGAATGAGCGAAAATACTGTATCTGCCGGCATATGTAACCTCTATGCACAAAAAAGACGATTTCCTCTTGCCTAATGCGCCTGGTATCTTACATTGTCTGAACAGATGCAATGTATTTTTGCACGTTAAATTTCGATTTACAGCCCTGATAACTCATGTAACGTATCTTCCCAAAGACAGGGCGATCAGCCCAGGCGCGGTCATGCACACCCCCTATGCTCCATGCTATACCAGCAAACCCATTGGGGTCTCTTCCATCCAGTTCATATTTGTCATTAAGGTAGATTGCCGTTTTTAGAGCCTGTTCGGGGGTCTGTGCCCATTCAAGAATCTTTTTTGCCCAGTACATTCTCATGTAACCGTGCATCTTGCCCCGTATTGTCATTTCCATCTGTGCAGCGTTCCAGAGGTCATCATGTGTGCGTGCTTGCTCAAGTTGATCCAACGTGTATAGATATGCTCGCCGGTCCTTTCTGTGAGTATGCAATGTCTTTTTTGCCCACTCGGGAAACCCCTCAAATGTATCATAATCAGGATTATAAAAACAGAAATTATCAGCAAGCTCCCTGCGGACAATGAGTTCTTCAAGAAAAGACTCCCTCGAAATTTTGCTCACATGAGACCCGGATACTTCAAGTGCAATCCTCTGGGCAGAAATCTGGCCAAAATGGAGATAAGGGGATAAATTTGACTGTCCGTCTGCGGTTGGGTCATTTCGCTGTACAGGATAGGACAATAACTTTTTTTCTATAAAATCCCTGAGCAGACGGGAAGCCGCATGCTCTCCTGGTTTTATCCACGTAACTTCCGGAATATGCCCGGCTCTGATATTCTTCACACTTTTCACCCAGTCTGTTTGGGGTATTGTAGCTTTCCAGGGGAAAGGGTGTTTTTTGATTTGGGGAAATGCTTCAAGAAATTCCGGCAGTAACCGGCGAATTTTTGGTCTGAGCGTATATGCACCAAATTCCTGTTTCGGCGAGGACATCCAGCAGGGGATGATATTATGCGCATCGACTTCATACACCGGAACATCTAACTTCTTTAGAACAGCATCGGTCCATTGCCTCTTCAGGCGCAACGGATCGAAATCCTTGACCAGAGCAGATATTTTGTGATTCATGACAAGTTTGGGGATCTCCTCCTCCGGTGAACCGGTGAGAAGGAAAAACGGGATATTTTTTCCCAGAAGATTCCTCTCAACTTCCCGAAGTCCCTGCAGCATAAAACGATACTGCCGTGTTGTCGCTCCGAGAAAGTCCTGCACGAGCACGAAAATAACGCAAAAGGGTGCCCCCTGTTTCATCGCCAAGTGCTGACCGAATAAGAGTGCCCAGTTATCCCGTACTCGCTGGTCACGGCTCATCCACAGGGCAACAGGACCATTTTTAACGGTGCCGCTTTTCAATGTTCTGACTCGTTTGCTATTCATGTCAACGTATTTTTTATGAAAAAAGTAAGGATCCATTACTATACTATACAGCAACGTTTTTATCTTGTGAGGAGAAAGAGAAATGTGTGCTAATGGCCGTCCAAATGCAAAGGATGTCTTGGAAAATATGAAAAGCCGGATGCCTCTTGGTCGGAAGATCCGGCTCATTCTAAAAAATTCCGCAACCAAACTGAGGAAACTGCAGAGCTGCTGCGGAAACAAGGGGGAACCCGGCTGCTGAATGAAATAACTCTCGCACCAGCCGGTGCATTGAAAAAATACATAAGAACGAGTAATATTAATCTCTAAACATCAGAGGGGAAAGCAGCAAGAATTCCTGTCTGCGGAAGAATACATAAGGGGCATTGCCGGACAATCGTATGCATAACGTCGAAAAATTGCGGAAAGAGATCGACAAAATTGACGATGAAATCCTCAACCTCCTGAACAAGCGTTCAAATATTGTTCTTGAAATAGCCCATGTAAAAAGGAATGAAAATGCAAAATTCTATTCCCCTGAGCGTGAAAGGCAGATCTTAGAACGCCTTACAGACCTCAATCAGGGGCCTTTTCCCAATGAAACGCTGAAAGTTATTTACCGGGAAATCCTGTCCGCTTCCCTTTCCCTTGAGGAACCACTGAAGGTCGCATGTTTAGGTCCCCTTGCCACATTCACTCATCTTGCGGCGCTGCGGCATTTTGGTTCATCAGCCCAGTTTATGCCTGTTGAGAGCATAAAGGACGTCTTCGATGTTGTTGAAACTGCGAAGGCTGATTTCGGTGTTGTACCGATCGAAAACTCAAACGAAGGTGTGATCAGTTATACGCTTGATATGTTTATTGATTCTGAGCTCAGGGTCTCTGCCGAGGTGATGCTCGAAATAACCCATAACCTCCTCTCACTGAGCGGGGATAAATCAAAGATCAAAAAGGTGTATTCTTTTTCACCGGCGACGGCTCAATGCAGGCGGTGGATTCAGCAGAACCTTGCAGGAATTCCCATTGTTGAGGCGACAAGCACAGCCAGGGCTGCAGAGCGTGCCTCAGCGGATCCTGAAGCCGCTGCAATTGCAAGTGATCTTGCTGCTGAAATCTATAATCTGCAGTTTATAGAGAAGAATATTGAGGACAGCAGACAAAATTATACACGGTTTCTCGTTATTTCGAAAGAATTTCCTCAACAGTCCGGACATGACAAGACCTCGATCATGTTTACACTGAAAAATAAACCCGGGAGCCTTTATAAAACCCTTGAGCCGTTCAAAAAAGCGGACATTAATCTGACGAAAATCGAATCGAGGCCGTCGAAAAGAAAGGCGTGGGAATATATATTTTTTGCAGACATGGAAGGCCACATAGAAAATAAAAAATTGAGAAAGGCAATTGATGCGGTAAAAGACAACTGTCTCTTCCTCAAAATTCTCGGCTCTTATCCTTACGGAGGATTGTAATGATCAAACCACCTCGCTACGTGTCAACCATCAAACCTTATGTTCCCGGAAAACCGGTGGAAGAGCTTGAACGTGAACTGGGAATCACAGATTCTGTCAAGCTTGCGTCGAATGAAAATCCCCTTGGTCCTTCTTTATTCGTCCTGAAGGAAATCATAAATGATCTTGCCAATACGGGAAGCTCGGTCAGTTTGAACCGGTACCCTGACGGAAACGGTTACTATTTGAAACAGGTATTATCCCAAAAACTGGCTGTTTCCGAGGATGAGATAATCCTCGGAAACGGTTCAAACGAAATCATAGATATCGCGGTACGGACATTCCTTCAACCGGGAGATGATGCTGTTATGGCTCATCCGTCGTTTGTTGTTTATCCCATGTCGACGCAGGCACAGGGAGCCAACGCGATACAGATACCGTTAACAAATCATACTCACGATCTCGAGGCGATGGCTGATGCAGTAACCCCGGGCACAAAGATTGTTTTTGTAGCAAACCCGAATAATCCGACCGGAACGATGAATAAGAAGCCGGAATTCGACAAGCTCATGAAAAGGATTCCTGAAGGGGTATTGGTCATCGTTGATGAGGCCTACTGTGAATATGTCACCGGCCCTGATTATCCCGACAGCATGCGATATCTCAGAGAGGGGAGAGAGATATTGATACTCAGAACGTTCTCAAAGATTTATGGACTCGCAGGGCTCAGAATCGGGTATGGGATCGGAGGGAAAGATATCATCGCCGAGATGAATAAACTCAGGCCTCCCTTTAATACCAGTTCTCTGGCACAGAAGGCGGCTCTCTGGGCATTACAAGATGAGGATCATCTCCTGAGGACAAGGGAAATCAATGATCAGGGCAAAAAATATCTCTATAGAGAACTTGATTCCATCGGGATGAAATATGTGCCTACAGAAGCGAACTTTATTTATATTCCCTTAAAACAGAATGCGCAAACCCTTTACGCCTCATTGCTCGAACGGGGCGTGATCGTCAGGCCCGTGGGGCAGCATGAGATAAGGGTTACCATCGGCTTACCGGAAGAAAATAGAAGATTTATTGATGCCTTGAAAACGGTCATGGGTTAGCGGTCTTTCGGATCAAAGCATTTCGAATAGTAACAAAAACCATTGACCAGTGAACGGAGGATAACATGGATATTATTGTCTTAAGTCCGGGTGCAACTGCAAAAGATTTGAAACATCTTGTCAAGAAGCTTGAGGGGCGGGGTCTTCGGGTCAATATCTCGAAGGGGACCGAGAGAACAATCATTGGGGTTATCGGGGATACCTCAAAAATCACCGAAGACGAAGAAAATGCCATACGGGTGATGCCTGGTGTTGAAGATGTGATGAGAATCCTGAAGCCATTTAAGCTTGCGAGCAGGGAATTCAAGGGAAAAGACACAACAATCAACGTTAAAGGCAGGCTTATCGGCGGTAAAAAAATACAGGTCATTGCCGGGCCATGCGCCGTGGAAAATAGGACTGTTCTTATGGCCATCGCAAAGAAAGTCAAGGAAGCAGGGGCGGGATTTATCCGAGGGGGTGCCTTTAAACCGAGAACCTCTCCCTATTCCTTTCAGGGTCTCGGGGAGGAGGGACTGAAATATCTGGCAGATGCACGGACAAAGACAGGACTTCCCGTTGTTACCGAGATTATGGACCCCAGAGACATGGAGATTCTTGCCCAGTACGCAGATATTATACAAATTGGAACGAGAAATATGCAGAATTTCAGGCTACTTCTTGAAGTCGGCCTCTCCCTGAAACCAATCTTGTTAAAACGGGGTCTGTCAGCGACGATAAAAGAATGGCTTATGGCAGCAGAGTACATCATGTCCAGAGGCAATCAGAACGTAATCCTTTGTGAACGGGGGATACGAACCTTTGAAACTGCAACGCGGAATACACTTGATTTAAGCTCAGTCCCTGTTCTCAAAAAGCTTACCCATCTCCCTGTTTTTGTTGATCCGAGTCACGGAGTGGGGAAATGGGACCTTGTCGCTCCAATGGCAAAAGCAGCCGTGGCAGCAGGCGCAGACGGGCTCATCATCGAGGTTCATACAAACCCTGAAGAAGCCTTGTCTGACGGCGAGCAGTCATTACGGCCACATGACTTTAAGAAACTGATGAAAGAGTTGAAACCTATTGCTTTGGCAGTGGGGAGAGATATATAGGTGTATTTTCAGAATGTAACGATACTCGGTGTCGGGCTCATTGGGGCATCCCTTGCTCTCGCACTCAAACAATACGGACTCTCCAAAACTGTCGTTGGGTACGGCAGAACACAGGGGAATCTAATCCGGGCACAAGAGCAGGGGATTATCGATTCTTTTGAATCGGATCCGGCAAAAGCCTGTAATAATGCTGATCTCATCATTTTCGCGACCCCGGTCGGGGTCTTTATCGATATCGCTAAAAGGATATCTCCGGTCTTGCAACAGAATGCAATCGTTATCGATGTCGGCAGTGTCAAAGGAGGCCTTGTGCGGGATATGGAGAGATTACTTTCACCCCGTGGTTTTTTCGTCGGAGGACACCCGATTGCAGGGAGTGACCGCTCAGGAATTGATGCCGCGTCAGCGCAACTTTTTGAGCAAGCCAGGTGCATTCTCACACCAACGCATGATACTGACAGAGATGCTCTTGAGAAGATTATCGCCATGTGGCGCACCGTCGGATCACTGGTAACACTGATGGAACCCGAAGAACATGATCGGATCTATGCTGCCGTGAGCCATTTGCCTCACCTCCTGGCATACGAACTTGTCAATACGGTTGAGGACATAAACAGCTCCTATCTCACATTCTCCGGACAGGGTTTTAAGGATACAACACGGATAGCATCAAGCCAGCCGGAACTCTGGCGGGATATCTGCAGGCACAATCGGGAGAATCTCCTTGCATATTTAGAGGCGTATAAAAAAAACCTCGACCGAGTGAGTCATTATCTCAGGGATGATGACAGTGAAGCCCTTCTCTTGGATTTCCACAGAGCACGGACACTGAGGGAGAGCATTGGACAGGATTGAACTGCATAAGGCAGGGCATTTTAAAGGAGAGTTTTCTCCGACTCCTGATAAATCAATATCCCACAGGGCGATACTGTTCGCTTCACTGGCGAAGGGGAGAAGCGTTCTCAGAAATTTTCTCAGGGCCGAAGATCCGTTAAGCACCTTGCATGCGTGCAGGGCTCTTGGAGCAGATATTGATGACAGCGGGGAAGATATCATTGTACAGGGCAAGGGTATTCATGGCCTCGTGGAGCCATCTGATGTAATCGACTGCGGCAACTCCGGAACAACGATGAGGCTTCTTGCGGGCGTACTTTCGGGCAACCCGTTTTTTTCGGTACTTACCGGGGATGCATCGCTGAGAAAGAGACCTATGGCAAGAGTCATAGAACCATTAAGCCTTATGGGAGCGGACATTCTTGCACGTGCAGAAGGTACATATCCGCCTCTTGCGATAAAAGGAGGCTCCCTGCAGGGTATCGCCTATTCCATGCCGGTTGCGAGCGCACAGGTAAAATCAGCCCTTATCCTTGCAGGTCTTTACGCATCCGGAGACACCTGCGTTGCTGAGCCGGTTAAATCAAGAGATCATACCGAACGAATGTTGCCGGCATTCGGACCAGATATTGCTGTAAATGGCCTCAGCGTGACTATAAAAGGCGGCACAGAATTACGGGGTGCCGAGATCGCTGTGCCGGGCGATTTTTCATCAGCTGCTTTTTTCATTGTTGGCGCTTTATTGATTAGGAATGCTGATATAACCATAACGGGAGTCGGAATAAATCCGACGAGGACCGGACTTCTTGGTGTTCTCAGGGAGATGGGTGCTGCTATAGAGATATCTCATGTCCGGGAAGTATCTGGTGAACCGGTTGCGGATATCCATTGCAGGGGAGGTGCAGCGCTGAAGGCGATAGCCATAACGAGAGAACTAATTCCCGCACTGATTGATGAATTTCCGGTGCTTTGTGTGGCTGCCACACAGGCTGCCGGAGTTACGACGATCAGCGGTGCGGAAGAACTGAGGGTAAAGGAGTCCGACAGAATCAGGAGCATGGCAACAGAACTTAGGAAGATGGGAGCAGAAGTAGATGAATTTCAGGATGGTCTAAGCATCAGAGGCGGGAGTCTTCTGAGGGGTTCTGCAATCGAGAGTCACGGAGATCACAGAATCGCCATGGCAATGGCTGTGGCAGGTCTCATTGCAGAGGGGACAACAACGGTACATGGTATAGGTTCCGTGAATATATCATTCCCCGGATTTTTTCAGCTTTTGAGGAAATTGATATCATGAGACAGGTTATTGCTATTGACGGCCCTTCCGGCTCCGGGAAAACAACGATCGCAAAGCTTCTCGCACAGGAGATTGGATATGGGTATCTTGATACCGGTGCACTCTACAGAGCCGTCGCTTTTTCTTTGAGAAAACATGCGATTGAGCCTCATGACAGTGATGACAGGCTCATGGATGTTCTGTGCAATACCTTTGTTTTGTTCAAAAACGGGAGGGTGTTTCTGAACGATCACGATGTGACGGATGATATCAGATCAAAGGATATTGACCACTTCTCTTCGGTGTTTTCAGCGCGGAAAGTTGTGCGGGACTTCCTCCTTGATTTCCAGAGGAATGCCCTGTTGCATGATAACCTTGTCATTGAAGGCAGGGATACGACCACCGTCGTGTTCCCTGATGCAAGAAAGAAAATTTTTCTGGATGCATCTGTGGAAGAGCGCGCCAGGAGGCGGTATCTTCAGTACAAGGGCAAGGGAATCGATATGAGCATGGAAGAGGCAATGGACAGCATCATAGAAAGGGACAAACGGGATGCCTCCCGGGACATAGCTCCTCTGGTGAAAGCACCCGATGCCCTTCTGATCGATTCATCGAACCTCACGATAGAAGCAGTAAAAGACAGAATCCTTGATTTCGTCAGAAAAGATCCTTAGGTCTGCTGATCTGAGTATTACGGGTATTTGTTGCTGCAGGGGATACAGGTGGAGATAATCATTGCAAAGACAGCCGGATTTTGTTTCGGCGTAAAGAGGGCTATCAACATAGCCTTCAAGATAGCCAAGGAAAAGCGGAAAGGGGTATTCACACTCGGTCCGATTATTCACAACCCCCAGGTTGTGGAGAAGCTTATTGGGAAAGGGATTGTCCCCATTTACGACATAAGGGGAAGAAAAAATATCAGGGCACTCATCGTAAGAACTCATGGGATACCTCTGGATGTCTCGCGGAAGCTTGACAGCATGGGGTGTGAAATTATTGATGCAACATGTCCGTTTGTAAAAAAGGCTCAGTATTATGCTAAACTCCTAAGTGAAGAAGGGTATCAGGTAGTCATTCTGGGAGAGAAAAACCATCCAGAGGTAAAAAGTCTTATGAGTTATGCCAGCAAGAACGCAATCGTGGTGAACGCTCAATCGCCTCTCCCCCGTCTAAAAAGCAGGGTTGGTATTGTTGTACAGACTACACAGCCCCTTGAGGCTTTGAAAAAGGTTATCTCTGAAGCCACCGAACACGCGAAGGAGATAAAAATATATAATACGATATGTAATTCAACCGCCCAGAGATTAAAGGAAACTGCATACGTGGCCGCAGGGGTTGATGTAATGTTTGTCGTCGGCGGAAAAAATAGCGCCAATACAACTCAGCTCACAAAGCTCTGTGAGTGTCTGTCTGTACCGACATATCATATAGAAACCGCTTCTGAGATAAACAAGATACGGATCAAGAAAGCAAAAAAGGTCGGTATTACTGCCGGGGCGTCAACGCCCGCATGGATTATCAGAGATGTTGAAAATAGAATCAGAGATATAGGAGGATAATGGTTGCGTGGAACTGAAAAACGACGAAATGGAAAAGCTGTATGCTGAAACCTTTCATAGTATTCAGGAGGGCTCGATACTGAAAGGAAAGATCTTATCCCTTCGGCAGGATGGGGTTATTATCGATATCGGCTATAAATCTGAAGGATTTATTCCGATCGATGAATTCTCCGGAGAGGAGATAGGTTCCCTGCAGATCGGTGCTGATTTAGAGGTCTTTGTTGAGAAAATTGAAGATGCTGAAGGGACGCTCAAGCTCTCAAAAGAGCGTGCTACCAAGATAAAGGTGTGGGAAATGCTCGAAAATGCCCTTCGGGACGGAAGTTCGGTCGAAGGCACGATTGTCGGAAAGACAAAAGGGGGTTTTTCTGCTGATATCTCCGGTGTTGCGGCTTTCCTGCCAGGCTCGCAGGTCGACATAAAACCGCTTAAGAATATTGATAACCTTGTCGGGAAAAAACTGTCTTTTCGGGTATTGAAACTGAACAGCAAACTTTCCAATGTCATTGTATCGAGGAGGGCGATTCTTGAAGAAGAGATGCAGAAGAAGAAGGCAGAGACACTCGAAAACCTGAAAGAAGGACAGGTAATGCATGGTATCGTGAAAAATATCACTGATTATGGTGTTTTTGTTGACCTCGGTGGCATAGACGGTCTCCTCCACATATCGGATATCTCTTGGGGAAGAATCAATCATCCGTCCGAATTCTTTGTGATCGGTGATGAAATAAAAGTTATTGTCCTGAAGTATGATGAGGCAAATGAGAAAGTGACGCTGGGATATAAACAGAAAAAACCCGATCCATGGAGCCTTGTTGATGAAAAATATCCTGTCGGGAGGCGGGTGAAAGGAAAGGTTGTCAGCATTACCGATTACGGAGCATTCATAGAACTTGAGGAAGGGCTGGAAGGGCTTGTGCATATTTCAGAAATCGACTGGTTGTCGAGGCTGAAGCATCCTTCAAAATATTTGTCCATAGGCGAGACCGTTGAGACCCTTGTCTTGAAGGTCGACAAGGAGGAACGGAGGCTTTCCCTGAGTATAAAACAGATCAAGCCGAGTCCCTGGTCACTGGTCTCGCAACGGTACTCAGTTGGTCAACGGGTATCGGGCAGGGTCAAAACGATAACTGATTTTGGGGTTTTTGTCGGTCTGCCTGAGGGCATCGATGCCCTGATCCATATATCAGATCTTTCCTGGACGAAACATATCAAGCATCCATCGGAATTACTGAAAAAGGGTCAGAAGATTGATGCTATTGTCCTAAGCATCGAGCCGGAAGCAGAAAAAATGGCACTTGGGTTGAAACAGCTGGAGCAGGACCCGTGGTTGCATGATATTCCTGAGCGGTTTAAACTCGGTTCAGAAGTTACGGGGAAAGTCCTCACCCTTACGGATTTCGGCATATTCGTTGAGCTCGAAGGCGGGGGCGAGGGTCTTGTTTATTCATCTGAAATAGCAAAGCCGCAGGCAGAGAACGTAGAAGATGTTATCAAGCCGGGCGATACCATCGTGATTCGAATCATCAAAATAGACTGCGAGGAGCGGAAGATCGGGTTGAGCATGAAAAATCTGAAAAGGACACAAGATTGAAGAAATTTATTATCGTGTTTGCTGTGCTTCTGGTGATTGTCATTATCATCAGTCTGGTTCTCGCCCTGCTCCAGAAAAATCTGCCCATCGGCGACAAGGTCGCGCTTATCCGTATTGAGGGACCGATTCTCGATTCGGGGAATATGATTGATGAACTCAAAGATTATGTGAAGGATCTCTCAGTGAAGGCTATAGTCCTTCGGATTGATAGTCCGGGTGGGGCCGTAGCACCCTCGCAGGAAATTTATGAAGAAGTGAGAAAGGCCGTTTCGAAAAAGACCATCGTGGTATCGATGGGCTCTATTGCGGCATCCGGTGGATATTATATTGCATCGCCTGCCACAAGGATTATTGCAAACCCGGGAACCCTCACAGGGTCCATTGGTGTGATAATGGAAATACCTAACATGGAAGGGCTCATGAATAAAATAGGTGTCAAAACCGAAGTCATAAAGAGCGGCAAGCACAAGGACATCGCTTCGGTATTCCGTGGTATCAATAAAGAAGAGCGGGAAATCCTGCAAACTGTGCTTGACAATGTGCATGAACAATTTATCAATGCTGTTTCCGAGGGAAGAAATATGCTCCGTGAGGATGTGCTGAGGATTGCTGATGGACGGATATACACCGGAGAACAGGCACTTAAGGCCGGCCTCATTGATGAACTCGGGAATCTTGAAGATGCAGTCAAAGCAGCAGCAAAACTCTCCGGCATAAAAGGAGAACCATCAGTGGTCAGCAAAGAAGAGAAGTTTTCGCTGATCAGTCTCCTCAGAGGCAAGATGCCAAAGGAATTGACGGATATGTTTCCTTCAGTGAGTGTTAAGTACCTTTTTACACCCTGACAGGGAATTCATGAATTAAAAATTTTTTGCTTGATGTTCCAAACCATGATCAACGAATGAAAGGAGGGAATATGACGAAATCAGTCCTGGTAGAAAAGGTATCTGAGAGAATCGGCAGCCTTACGAAAAAACAGACGGAAATCGTTGTTGACACCGTTTTTGACAGCATAAAAGAAGCCCTTGTGAAGGGAGAAAAGATCGAAATCAGAGGGTTTGGAAATTTTAAGCCGAAAGTCCGGAAACCCCGAAGGGCCCGTAATCCGAAAACAGGGGAAAGAGTCGATGTGCCCGGGAAACGTGTTCTGCATTTTAAGGTGGGGAAAGCCCTCAGAGATGCGATGAACCCCGGATAGGATTACATTCGCAAAGCGTTCATACCAGCAGATTACTGCGGGTACCAGTTACACAGAGCAGTAAGCATACGTATACTCCTGTCAAAAACCTTGCCTGATGATACAATGATCACATGAAAGGAAAAGTGTATTTAGTCGGCGCAGGACCGGGTGACATCGGCCTGCTTACCATTAAAGGACTGAAATGTCTGAGGAAAGCCGATGTTGTCATCTATGATTTCCATCTGAATGCACAGGTTTTGAATTACATTAGTCATAACGCCGAATTTATCTATGCGGGGAAACGGGGCGGTCATCACACATTGACTCAGGATGAAATCAATAACATCCTTGTCCGGAAGGCAAAGGAAGGAAAAATTATCTGCAGACTGAAGGGCGGAGACCCCTTTGTTTTTGGCCGGGGGGGGGAGGAGGCAGAGGCTCTGTCAAGGGAAGGAATAGCATTTGAAGTAGTACCGGGCGTGAGTTCGGCCATCGCAGCGCCTGCATATGCCGGGATCCCCCTGACCCACAGGCTTTTATCTTCTTCATTTGCCGTTATTCCAGGTTATGAAGATGCCGCAAAAAAGGAGAGCATGATCGACTGGTCAAAGCTCGCAACGGGAGTCGGTACCCTTGTTTTTCTTATGGCGGTAAAAAACGTGGATCTGATTGTTCGAAAATTGATGGAGCACGGCAGACCTTCTGAAACCCCCGTTGCTGTTGTCAGATGGGGTACGCGGCCTGACCAAAAGACGATCGTTGGGACATTGGAGAGCATTCCGGCGATTGTCAGGGAAAAGCATATCCAACCGCCTGCAGTAATGATTGTCGGTGAAGTGGTCAATCTGCGGAAGACCCTGAAATGGTATGAAAAAAAGCCGCTGTTCGGATACCGGATACTGGTGACTCGGGAACATATGGAAGGATTTGAACGATTGGAAGAAATGGGTGCAGAGATTCTGGAATTTCCGACGATCGAAATTATTCCGCCGGCAAGCTATGCAGAGCTTGATTCCTCTATTGAACGCATCACGTCATATGACTGGATTGTCTTTACCAGCCGGAATGGCGTGAAATATTTTTTCAGGCGGTTTTTCGAAAGAGATAAGGATATCAGGGAACTGAAAGGGATAAGAATCTGCACGGTCGGGACAAAGACTGCACAGGAAGTTAAGAACTATGGCATGAAAGTTGATTTGATACCCGGTGATTTCCGCGCAGAGGGCCTCATCGAGTCATTCGTGAAACTCGGCCAGGGGCATAGTACTGCTTCCGGACAGAAAATCAAAAACTCAGGATTTCTCAAGGGCATGCGCTTCCTGCTTCCGAGGGCAGAAAAAGCACGGGAGATATTCCCTGAGAAAGTAAGAGAGCTGGGTGGAGAAATCGATGTCCCTGTTGTGTACAGGACTGTAAAACCTGAATCGCGGGGAAAAAGACTCCGGAGATTTTTACGGGAAGGAAGGATTTCGATGGCTACTTTCACGAGCGGAGCAACGTTTGATAATTTCAGAGAAATTATGGGCGAGGATGCTGACGAATATTTGCAAGGGATCCCTATTGCGGCCATAGGCCCGGTAACGGCAAAGTCAATCGAAAAAGCAGGGCTTCGTGTTGACATAATGCCGAAGGAAGCCACTATAGAAGCAATGGTAGAAGAGATTATACAATGGATACAAAAGAAGCATGCAAAAGAAATCAAATCAGACGATCAAAATACTTAATCCAAACAGTTCAGACATTGTTCAAAAAATTATGCAACTCGATGATTTAATGAAAATATTTTTTATCTTTTTCTGAATAAACATATCGGTGAAACCATCAGGTGAAGGGACATTATGGTATCGAAAAATAAATTTTCTCACACTATGAGCACTTTTCAAATACATTTTCTGGTTTAATGAATCTGCCTGAACTTGATGCCCTCCTCTTTTTCCTCGTAAATCTAAATCTTCAGAACAGCTTCTTTGATCTCGTGATGCCTTTTATTACCAAAAATGTCTGGATGATTTTTCTGCCCCTTTTTCTATGGTGTGCTGCAAAGGACAGGAAAACAGCACTGCTTGCCCTTGTTCTCGGAGTTGGGGCGCTCCTGCTGGCTGACTGGACATCGAATACCCTCAAACATTTCTTCGGACGTGTCAGGCCATGCCATATGCTGGACGGAGTGAGATTGCTTGTAGGGTGCGGGGAATCATTTTCGATGCCTTCCAGTCATGCAGTGAACGCCTTTGCATTTATGACCCCTTTTTACCTGCTGCTGCAAAGGAACCGGATCCGTTACCTTTTTCTTGTCGTTGCTGTTACGGTGGGCTTCTCAAGAGTCTATGTGGGCGTTCATTATCCCTCTGACGTCCTTGCGGGGGCACTGATTGGTATGCTCGTGTCGGTATTGGTTTTGCATTCGTATCGGGTGGCATCGAAGAGGTTTCAGAAAAACCCTTTGTCAACGGTGCTGACAGTTTCCCTCATTTGTATCGGACTTTTCCGTATCTATTACATTCAGAATGGTCCGCTGGAGCTGAGTCCTGACGAAGCACATTACTGGGAATGGTCCCGCAGGCTCGATCTCAGTTACTATTCGAAGGGACCAATGATCGCATACCTTATTCATCTCGGCACCGGCCTCTTCGGGGATACGGTTTTTGGCATCAGGATTATGGCTGTTGTTTTTTCAACACTGAGCAGTATGGTGCTGTATTTTTTCGGAAGAAGGGTTTATGACGAAAAGGCCGGATTGCTTTCGGCACTTATCATTCAGATAATCCCCCTTTTTTCAGCCTATGGGGTTATCTTTACCATTGATTCCCCGTTTATATTTTTTTGGATCCTGGCGCTTTTTTTATTCGGGGAATCTCTCCACCAAACTCATACTGCGCATCCTAAAACGATTCTCTCCTGGAGCATGCTCGGCCTGTCTGTAGGGCTTGGTTTGTTGACTAAATATTCCATGGCGTTCTTCTATCCCTGTGCTTTTCTGTTCCTGTTGATTTCGAAGGAGACGAGAAAAATTCTTCTGACAAAAGGTCCTTACCTTGCCTGTATCCTGAGTATCCTCATATTCAGTCCGGTCATTGTGTGGAATGCAACCCGCAACTGGGTGACACTCAGGCATACTGCGGGGCAGGTCCATATTGCGGAGGGATTGCAGATTTCCCCTCTGAGCTTCCTGGAGTTCATCGGATCGCAACTCGGGGTAATAACGCCTCTATTGCTGATATTGATGATTGTTGCCCTTGTGCAATTGCGGCGGAAATACCCTGGCTCTCTTCTGTTCTGGTTTTCTGTTCCGGTGATCGGTTTTTTTCTTCTGAAGAGTGTTCAGGGAAAGGTCCAGGCGAACTGGGCACTGCCGGGTTATGTCACAGGCATCGTCGCTTTTGCAGCTTACGCCCTAAAAAAATTCCTTCACGACGCGAAATGGAAAAGGATTTTGACAGCGACTGCACTTTCCATGGCATTGACCGTCACTTCCATAGCCCATTACCCGGCCATACTCAACCTTCCCGTGCGCTTTGATCCTGCGGCACGCCTCACCGGATGGAAAGACCTGGGGTCAGAAGTCTCAGCGTTCTATGAAGAAATGTTACTCAACAAACCGGTATTTATCTTCTCTGACCGTTATCAGATTTCAAGCCAGCTTGCTTTTTATGTTCGGGGGCATCCCGTAACGTATTGTATCAACGGAAACCGGAGGATGAACCAGTATGATCTGTGGCCATCATTTCATACGTTCATCCACTCTGATGCAATCTTTGTCAGAACAGGCGATGTGCGTATTCCGGAACACGTGGCAGGCGCTTTTGAGAAAGTTGAGAAAAAGGTATTTACCGCTTATACTAAGAAGCATGCAAAAATCAGAGACTACTCCATTTTCCTCTGTTACGATTTCAAGGGATTAGATCCGGAGAAACCGGTGACATACTGATGACGCTTTCTGTCGTGATCCCTCTCTACAATGAAGAAGAGAATATTCAGCTTCTTTACGACCGGTTAAAAAAATCTCTTGACCCTATGGGGCAGGAATACGAAATCTTGTTCGTCGATGACGGGAGCACCGACCGGACACTTTCCCTCCTCGAAAAAATTCAGGCTGATGATAAACGGGTAATGGTACTAAGTCTCCGGAGAAATTTTGGACAGACCGCGGCATTTGCAGCAGGGTTTGATTTTGCCCGGGGAGATGTTGTTGTTACCATGGATGGCGATCTGCAGAATGATCCATCTGATATACCGAAACTTATCGGCATGATAAAAGATTACGATCTTGTGAGCGGCTGGCGGAAAGAAAGGAAAGACCCGTTTTTTACCAGAAGGTTACCTTCTATCATAGCGAACTGGCTGATAAGCAATGTCACCGGCGTCAAACTTCATGATTACGGATGTTCACTCAAGGCTTACAGGAGGGAAGTAATAAAGAATCTCAAGCTCTATGGAGAGATGCACAGGTTTATCCCAGCCGTTGCGAGCTGGTATGGAGTCCGGGTTGCGGAAGTTGAAACCGTCCATCACCCGAGACTTTACGGCAAATCAAAATACGGCATATCCCGTACGATCAAAGTTGTCCTAGACCTGATCACGGTAAAATTCCTCCAGAGCTTTTCCACGAAACCGATTCAGTTTTTCGGGCCTGTCGGCATGGTGAGCGGCATTCTTGGATTCCTCATCCTGCTTTATCTGAGCATCGACAAACTCTTTTTCGGGAATCCTATAGGGGGCAGACCGCTGATTTTGCTGGGAGCTCTCCTGATAATCGTCGGTATCCAGCTTATTGGAATGGGACTTCTGGGAGAAATGCTCGTGAGGGTATACCATGAGAGCCAGAGAAAACCTATTTACGTAATGAAGAAGATCCTTGGCCCTGAAAGCAAATAAAATCCTCCCGGCCGCAATCAAGCTCTGCATAAGCTCGGCACTCCTGTATTTTATTTTTGCCAGGACAGGCCTCACCGAGATACTCAGAACACTCGGCGGTATCAACATTTTTGCATTTATTGCAGCGATTTTCCTCTATCTGCTTGCTCAGCTGATTTCCACCTTGCGTTGGAAGTTGCTGCTTCCCGGCGGATTCGGGTTGAAAAAGCTCTTTTCGTTGTACATGATCGGAGCTTTTTTTAATTCTTTTCTTCCCGGGATCATCGGAGGAGATGCGATCAAGGGGTTTTATCTTTACAAAACAACCGGCAAGGTCGGCCTTGCGCTGGCGTCTGTTTTTATGGACAGATATCTTGGCCTAGTGGTTTTAATTGCGATATGTGCTGTGGCTTTCCCTTTTGGATATCAATACCTGCATGGAACAAACATAGCATGGGTTTTACTGTCGGTAATTCTGTCTTTTATCATCGGGAGCTTTCTGTTTTTCGGCCTGCGTATTGGGAAACAGATTAAACACCTCGCAGATCTGTACAATTATTTCCATATCTACCGCAACGAGAGGGGCACCATAGGAAAAGCACTGCTTCTTTCAGTATTTGTTCAGCTCGCCGGGTTCTCAGCCGTGTATATCCTTGCACAGGGGCTTGGACAAAATATCCCATTTCTTTCACTCTTTATTTACCTGCCGCTCATTATATTGGTTTCGATGATTCCGATATCAATCTCCGGCCTCGGTGTTCGGGAAGGAGCATTCGTTCTGTTTTTTGGCTTTATCGGAGTAAAGCCCGAGGCTGCCACAGCAATTTCCCTGTCCTGGTTTATATCAGCTTCGGTTGGAAGTCTCATCGGTCTGATTGAATATGTGAAGTTTAAAAAAGAAGAAAACGGCATACCGATTCAAGAAGATCAATAAGGAGGAACGATGGTTCTTTATCTTGTGCGGCACGCAGATGCCAGGAAGGAAGAAGAGGACCCTTTGCGAGCATTATCCGAAAAGGGCATCTCCGATATTACCCGGATCGCTTCCTGTGTCCGGCAATTGAACCCTCATGCCCTTAGAATATTTCATAGCCCCAAATTGAGAGCGAGACAGACAGCAGAAATTTTATCCGAGTATCTGAATCCTGTAAAGGGTCCTTCAGAAGTGGATGGCCTGTCACCCCTTGATCATCCTGATATCTGGGCAGTTCGTATACAAAATACATATGATGATACGATTCTCGTCGGGCACCTGCCGCATCTCGGGCGTCTTGCATCCTTGCTCCTGTGCGGGAATTTGGCGAAGAATGTCATCGCGTTCAGAACGGCGTCTATCACCTGCCTCAAAAGGGATGACGCAGGGCTATGGAGTTTAGCCTGGATGCTGACCCCTGAAATTCTTCTCGGTGAACAAGGAACAGGATATACGTGTGATAGCTTATAACGGAGTCATGATATGAAATTGCAATTCCTTGGTGGTGCGAGGACCGTTACCGGCTCCTGCTTCTACATCGAATGTAACCAACTAAAAATCCTTGTGGATTGCGGGCTCTACCAGGGTGAAAATTCTGAAGAAATTAACAGGGTGCCCTTTAACTTCAAGCCTGAAGATATCGATTTCATTTTTATCACTCACGCGCATATAGACCATTCCGGTATGCTCCCGAGAATTGTACGTGAGGGGTTTGCGGGCAAAATACTGACGACGCCGGCAACGCGGGACCTTCTTGAAATCATGCTCTATGACTCCGCACAGATACAGGAAAGCGACGCTGCATGGCAGACAAAAAAAGCTGTCAGGGCTGCAAAGGTTTCTGTCTCGCCGCTTTATACCGTTGAGGATGTAAAAAATACAATGCCTTTTTTTGAAATGAAACCATACGATACGATTTTTCATCTTGGCAGAGGGATCAAGTACCGGTTTTTAGATGCCGGGCATATCCTTGGTTCAGGAACCCTTGAAGTCTGGTTTCAGGACAGCGGGGGAGAAAGGAAGATAGTTTTCTCCGGAGATATCGGGAAAAAAGACAACCCGATTATCAGAGACCCATCTGCCCCTGTTGAGGCAGATTTCATTGTCATGGAGTCAACATATGGCAACAGGCGGCACAAGGCATTGAGTGACAGTATTGATGAACTGGTCCAGGCAATCAAAATAACGTTTAAAAAAGGTGGAAACGTTTATATTCCCTCATTCGCCGTCGGCAGGACGCAAGACCTCCTCTATATCCTGAACGACCTTGTGAGGGAGAAGAGGCTTTACAATATTCATGTCTACCTTGACAGTCCTCTCGCAGAAGAGGCAACAAAAGTCTACCTGGCACACCCTGAAGTATTTGATGAAGAGGCAAAAAGACGATTTTCCACTGATGAATTTGATGATTCTCTGAAGCTTCACTTTATACAGAGCGTTCAGGAATCGATGGCTTTGAACAGAATCAGGTCCGGGATTCTCGTGATCGCCGGGAGCGGCATGTGTGAAGGTGGAAGAATGCGGCACCATCTGAAGCATAATTTGTGGAGGCAGGAATGCAGCATCATATTTGTCGGGTATCAGGGGAAGGGTACGCTGGGAAGGCAGATTGTGGATGGTGCGAAATTTGTAAATGTCCTTGGCGATGAAATAGCGGTCAGGGCGTCTGTATATACCATCAACGGTTTTTCAGCCCATGCGGATCAGGCTGAACTTGTTGACTGGATTTCCTGTTTCAAAAATTCACCCGAGGTATTCATTGTACATGGGGAGGAAGATGTTGCGGTTGCTTTCGGTGAATTCGTGATGGAGAAATTCGGGTTTCGTACCCATGTGCCTGAAAAAGGAGACGTATTTGAGATATAGGTCCTGTGCCAAATTACACGCGTGCTGACCCGGATAACAGAAGAAACCTTCGAATGCCTTCTTCATTGTTTCGAAAGTGCATCAATCGTTGAACTCAGAGATGTTGCCTTCATTGATCCCTACGGCATGATAAGTATTCTTGAGATCGGAGAGTATTTACAATCCAGGGGAATTCAAAAAAATCTGGTTCTTCCTGAATCTGAAGAAGTACTGAAATACCTTGAACGCATGGATTTCTTTTCATGTGCCGAAAGATATTTTGGATTTTTACCCGGAAAGCCGGTCATAAAAAACAAATACCTGAGAAATATGGGTTCCGACGTCCTGCTGGAGATTACACCGATCATCAAATCCGATGATATCCACTACATTGTGGGAAAGGTAAAGGAACGAAGTCACTCGATCCTGACAAAACATCTTCACTATGATGAAAATGCAATCAATCACTTTATCGTGTCTTTGTCAGAGATTTGCCAAAATATTATCGAGCACAGCGAATGCAAGGGTTTCGTCGGCATACAGAAGTACCACTTTCAGAATCTTAATAAGAATATGGCGAAGATTGCCGTTATGGATATCGGGAGGGGGTTCAGAGGATCACTTTCGGAAAGGTTCTCATTGAAAAGCGATAGCGAGGCTATCGGGAAGGGCTTGCTTCACGGTGCATCACGGTTCGTTGACAAAGGAAGAGGACACGGATTATCCGCAGTAAGGAGATTTGTGAAACACTGGAACGGGAAACTTTCAATCCGTTCAGGAACTGCAAAATTGTCGATCATACCGGGTTGGGCGAAAGGCAAAACCAGGGAGCAGAATCTCCGGTATTTCCCGGGAGCCCAGATAAATATTCTGCTGCCGGAGGTATAAACTTTCCGGAGAATGTTTTACAATACCCCTATGAAAGCCGGTAAAAATCTTGTTATTGTCGGTGATCGAGTTCTTATCGATCCTGATGAAGGGACCGATAAGAGGAGTTCAGGGCTTTATCTTCCTCCGACCGTCAGGGAAAAGGAAAAAGTGCTCAGCGGATATGTTGTGAAGACGGGACCGGGGTATCCTGTTCCCGACCCAACTGTATCTGATGAGCCATGGGCTGACAGCAGGAAAAAGGAAGTAAAATATGTTCCGCTGCAGGCAACAGCAGGGGATTACGCCATATTCCTGAAGGAGGTTGCTGTGGAGATAGAGTTTGAGGAGAAGAAATATTTGATCGTCCCCCATTCCGCAATCCTCGCCCTTGTACGCATAGACTTAACAGAAGTGGAACACGAAGGCGAATCTGAGTCCTAAGCCCTTGGCATCTCTTTTGTCACTCAATAGAAGAAGTCATTATCTGACAAGAAAACATCCTCAATGAATATCCAATGGCAAAATTTTCTTGACAATTATTTTTACTATATGATTCAATTGATTCAATTGAATAATCATATAGAATAGTTTTTGATGATTGATAGCTCGAATAATACAGAAAAATTATGATCCTTGGTAACGAAGATATAAAAGAACTGATCGCCGAGATTCCGGAAGGACATAGGCAAATGAGTGCAGAATGCAAATTTATTCTCTCTATAAACTCCTGAAAGAAGAACTTCAAAACGGTTCAGCGGATCTGGTAACGCGGCAATCAGGCCAGATTATCAGAAACCGGATTGAAAAAGATATCGAAAAAGAAATAGACGGTGAGATCATTGCCCTTGATTTTTCAAAGATTGGTATTATTGATTACTCCTGCGCTGATGAAATTATCGCAAAGCTCACCTCCCGACTTCTGAGCGGTGAGTACGGAGATAAATACATCATTCTCATGGGCCTGAACGAAAATCAGAGGGAGAATATTGAAGTCGCCCTCGAACGGAAAGAACTTGCGGTTATGGCTCTGATGTGGAACGGGAAGGGCATCTTGCTCGGGAGTCTCAATAAATATCTCAATGAAACCCTGAATCTGATAATCCAAAGAGGAACAATAACTGCAAAAGAACTCTCAGATATTATGCATCTTGAGGCGAATACAAGCGGTACGAGATTGCTGAATCTCCATAAAAAGCGCCTCGTAAAAAGAATAGATGAAATACGCAACGGCGGACGTGTCTGGACATATGAAAAGATTCCATCCTGAAAGGAAATACTAATGGAATTCATGCTTGCTATAATCGGTGGGATTCTTATCGGAGCAATCAGTGCCTGGTTTATTGCCTCATTCATCGAGCAAAAAAAACATAGGGAACAGATTGCCAGCATGCAATCTTTGTATGCGGATGAAATAACTGAGCTGCGCGAAAAGGCAAGCGGAGCCGAAGCGAGAATTGAGGAAATCAGGCTGCACCTGCAACAGAAAGAATCCGAAATAGATCAGACACGGGATGAACTCAATGCTGAACGGGATTCGAAAGCGCGTCTCGAGGAAGCACAGAAGCATCTTAAAGGAGAAATAGCACGATTCCAGGATATGGAGAATAAATTGAGTGAAACCTTTAAAGCACTTTCTTTAGATGCCCTCTCAAAAAATTCTGGTGAGTTCCTGAAACTTGCCGACAAAGTACTCGAGTCCAAGACTGCTGAAGGCAAAAAAGAACTTGAAAGCAAGAAAGAGCTCATAGACCAGAATATTGAAGCGATCAGCAAAACGTTATCTGAAGTTCAGAAAAGAATTGAGGATGTGGGTAAGACAAGCGGGGAGAAATTTACAGAGGTTTCCACACTGATCAAAAAACATGAAGATGTCACACTGAAGCTGAAGGAGACGACCGAACATCTGAGTCATGCTCTGGCAAACCCGAAAAAAAGAGGAGAATGGGGAGAGCGGATGGCCGAAGACATCATCAGACTGGTTGGTATGGTGGAAGGGGTCAATTATATGAAACAAAAGACCCTTGAAAGCTCATCCGGCAGGCCTGATTATACATTTTTGCTGCCCAATAACCTGAAAATCAATATGGACGTTAAGTTCCCGATCGATAATTACATCCATTATCTGAATGCTGACACAGAACATGACAGGAAACGATTCAGGGATGAACTTCTCAAGAATACAAAGGGAATGATCAGGCAGGTGACGACCCGTGATTATATCAACCCTGCTGAAAATACCATTGATTATGTGATTGTTTTTATCCCGAATGAACAGGTCTTCAGTTTTATCAACGAATCCGACACCACGATTATGGATGAGGCACTAAAACAGAAGGCTATTCTTTGCTCCCCGTTTACCCTGTACGCAGTCCTTGCAGTTATCCGGCAGGCTGTCGAAAATTTCAACCTTGAAAGAACTGCCTCAGAAATACTCGAACTGCTCGGTGAGTTTTCCAAACAGTGGAATTCCTATAAAGAAAGATTCAGGCTCATGGGAGAAAGGTTAGACGCTGCAAAGAAGGAATATGATATCCTGATAACAACAAGAACAAATATGCTCGAAAAACCCCTAAAGAAAATCGAGGATTTGAGGGGACAAAAAGCGATAGACATGGAGGAACAGCTTAAACTTGACGAAGCACCTTTGCTCTGATAAGTTTTTTCATTATGGATGAGGAGCATTGAATAGCATATGCATTAGATTTTTTCAAAACAGAAGGCTATATTCTTAAAGGAGGGTATCATGTCAGAGAAACTCAGTCACGAGGAATTTGTAAAGAAAGCGATTGTAAGTCTGAGAAAGGAGGGATATAAGGGAATCCACAGCGTTTATTCAGGATTTAATGAGGCATGTAAAAAATATTTTAATGGTGAAAATCCCGTTGAACTTACCAATAAGTTAGCCGCTGAGGGAAAGATCATCATAAGACCGGTTAAAGGTGGGGTAATGCTCTATCTGCCTGAGGAGGCACCTGCCACAAAAAGTTCTGCTGACGAGGCCTTAAAAAAAATGGGAATTGAATAATATCCAGAAAATCTTACACAAATTACCGGGGTTTTTGCAGGGGTACAGCCTGTATTTCTAAGGATTTGAGCCATTGATGGATCTCCTTTCTCATGGCTTTTGCATTGAATCCATGCCATCGCTTCCGTTCCCTGGGAAAGCTGACCAGGGTATCCTTAAACTTCCTGAAGGCGCCCTTGCCATTCAATGCCGCGAAGAGTTTTTCTTTCATGAATGGGTCCACGACACTTTCAAGAAAATCATTCATGGTTTGATAGGCAGTCCGGTTTTCCCGCTCAGGGATACGGATATACCGTCCGCTTTCATCGAGGAGAATTTCGAGAACCATTTCCATTTCGTCCGTCATCCAGTCAGGAATTTCGGGTTCTTCATCAAATTCAATGTATTCAATATCCTCTTCTATTTCTTCGAGATCATCATCAGACAACCGTGCTTTCAATTCCTTCACTATTTCCTCTGATAAAGGCATCACCTCCCCGGTCTCAAGATCAAGGAAATAGTCAAATGTATCCCGTACCACATCTTCCATAGCTTTCTGAATTTCATCAAAGTCAACGTAAAGTCTTTTCATATCCAAGTTGATTGAAAAAATCATTTTTTTCACAGGCCTTTCTCCAATCACAGGCCCTGCAAAATTCCTGTGACCATTGTTGGAATACTACAGGGATGTTTCCCCTGAGCGCCGGCCAACGGACGATGTCCCTAAGGCTCAGTTCCAGCAACTCCAATGCCTTTCTATCCATTGCCTGTATTTCCTGGTCAGATTCGCTGTTGTAAAAACATTCTTTTCCCTTTAGATACGGGCAGATATTACAGATATCATCCGCTCCTGAGACCACCTCTATCTGTTCGTCGGCCTCAGCTTTTTTCAGGATTTCTCCAAGATTTACTATAAATTCCGGAGAATAACCCTGACCTTTGAAAAAATGAAGGCAGATTAGGTGATGTCCCCTCAGTTGTAGCATAGTCTGGTTTGCTGCCATGTCATATATATTAGCAAGCTTAACCTGAAGCTATGGCTTCCTGAGCAAGGGATCTGGTATCCCAGCCTCCTCAAATCCCTTTGCCCTGAAAATGCAGCTGTCACACCTCCCGCAAGGAATGGCATTGGAGACTTGAGCGGTAAGATTTGGAAATCCTCTCCGATTCTTTTGAACTTTGTATGTTGAACTTTGAACTTTCTTTGGTTGCGGGTCGTAGCAGCTCCACGTCAAAGCGTAATCAACTCCCAGCTCAGTCCCCTGACGGATGATTTCCGATTTTTTCATTGCTATAAGAGGAGCATGTATTTTAAGGCGGATACCTCCCTCGACGGAAGCCTTGGTAGCCAGGTTCGCCATGTTCTCGAAGGCCAGGAGATATTCAGGCCTGCAGTCGGGATATCCACTGTAGTCAACTGCATTCGCACCGATGAAAATATCCGCTGCTTCGAGGACCTCTGCCCATGCAAGAGCAAAGGAGAGAAAGATGGTGTTCCGGGCCGGGACATAGGTAACCGGGATGAGGGATGAAGGATGAGGGATGAAGGATGAGGGCTCGTCGGCCTTTGTCTGCATCGCTTTATTCTTCCAGCCCGATTCATTGTTCATGTTTTTTTTGGGAACATTTATTTCTGATGTCAGCGCAGAACCACCGATATCTCTCAGGTCAAACCGGATAACGAGATGTTTTTTCACATCGTAAGATGATGCGAACAGCCGTGCTGATTCAAGTTCTCTGACATGCCGCTGGGAATAATGAAAACTCAGGGCATATACACCATATCCTTCTTTTTTTGCGATTGCAAGCGTTGTGGAAGAATCAATGCCTCCACTCAGGAGGACAACTGCCTTTTTCTCAGTCATGATGCGTTTGGATTTGACAGGAGAAACATTCAACTGCATTGAGGAACACAATAATCCTGACCGCCATTGATCTATTAAGAGATATCGTCTGCGGTGCCTTCTTTTCCGTCCGGTCCGGCACTCCGGATAAGAAAGGACTTATCATCGAAACGATAAATATACGGATTTCCCCATGGGTCTGTTTCCGGAGCTATCGTGTGCACCGCTGGAGGATACGAGCCATGTTCAAATTTGTAAGCTGCAATCCCGAACCGCAGGTCATCGACACCTTTTGATGCGCGGAATCTCTGAAAGACATCATGAGATCCCCAAAAAATAGAAAGCAGAGACAGAATAACTGCAGCGGCAATTACAATTGCAGGAAGATACTGATGATGGATATATAATTTTTCCCCCGGAGCAGGCGGATGCTCCTTCATAACCGGAGCAGGCTCTCTTGCCTCAATGATATTCTTTTCTATGAGAGAAACCAGAGTTTTCGAAACAGCGAAGTCATCCTTGCCACTGATATCGATAATAGTACTTACGTCGTTGTCTCCATCGACGAGGAACAGGATGTCCCTCTCTTCTTCTGAAAGGGCTGATACGTCGTCGGTCTGTTGCCTGAAGACCGTATCGAGTGTTATCTTCCCCTCGATGAGCGTCCATTCATCAACGATCCTCAGGCCTTCCATAAGCAGATGCTGTGTATCTATCGATATCGGAATATCCTTATCTACAGGAATGGCCTGCGGGGTGAACTCATAGGTTCCTTCTTTCCAATTGAATATCTGGATGATGGTCTCTTTTATCTGCCCTATGAGGATTTCCTCGATGTCTTCCTTTTTTACGATGCCCTTTCGGATCAGGAAATTGCCGAGTCTGACGTTGGATCTCTGTTGCTCATCGAGCAGGGCTTGGAGGTTTTCTTCGGGGAAAATGCCTTTTTTGGCAAGGACTTTGCCGAGACGGTTTGCTTCCATCCTCCTCTTGGATTCAGCACCTACAATGTATCCATCTATAAATAACAGTCTTATCTTATCCAGCTTTCCTTCGAGATTCAGGACACCCGTCTTACGCTGGAAAAAGATCAGCTGCAGAATATCAGCAAGGCCAAAATCTCTGAGCGATCCCTCTAAAGCCATCCTTTTGCGAGCCTCCTTCTCGTTGCTGTATTCGACAGAAGATATGTGGAAACAATAAGGACTATTGAGCCGAGGTTAAGCCATGCGTGGGAAAAGCGGTACATCTCGATCGTAAAAAATGAGTTCATGATCAAAACAAAGATAGAAAAGAAAAAAATCCAGAGAAAAAAGAATCCATACAGAATATTTCCGCCACGGATAAGGCCCCATCCCGGAACGATAAGGGAAAAGGTTTTTATCAGGTTCCTTCGCCTCTTCTGGTATTCATAAACTGCAAGCAGACGTGCAATTCTCTCCTTTGCATCGAGTTCATCGAGCTTGATTAATGATCGATAACACTGCCGGCACATGCGGCCCCACAGAATATGCTTTTCACATTTGGTACAGAGAATCTTTCCGCACTTGCTGCACCGGTATGCCCAGGTTTTGAAACGTTTGTTTACGATGAAGTATATCGCGATGAAAAAAATTCCGATCAACGGCATCACAAAAGGAGGGACATACGACAAACCGCCGGTGAAGGTCGCTTTTGTCTTTGTTTTGGCATATTCATACAGATCTTCCATCGGCAGGGTTTCATCGACAACAAACCTGTTAGGATTTCTGCTGTACAGAGACCTGTATCGGGAGACGGCAGCTTGATCAAGCTTTTGGGCTGCAAGGAAGAATTCTTCGCCTTTATCGAAATCGAGTGTCTCCCTGTATACCTGACTCAGGTTATAAAACGCAGATGTGAGTTGAGCACGTTTGAGGGATTTTTTATACAGCTCTTGTGCTTTTTCCAGATTGTTGATCGCAACATAATTGTTTGCAAGGTTAATGTATGTCCTTGCATCTGGTCTTATGGCAACGAGCTTTGTATTCAGGTCAATCGCCTCCTGATATCTCCCGGTCTGTTTGAGAGCCAGTGCATAAGAGAAGATCTCAACGGGGTTCTGGCTTCCGGGAAGGAGGGAGAGGGCATAGGTATTGTCCTTCGCTTCGTTCACCTGCACGACAGCCTTTAATGTGCCTGAGGCAGACGCATAAAATATTGTTGATACCGTCTTGAATACCCATGGTGAGACAAGCAGAAACGCAACATAGAAGAAGAGGATAATCCGGTCCCATTTTTTCTGATAAAAACTTATGAGCAGAAGGAGCCCGCCGGGCAGGAAAAGCGGTCCAAAAAGAGCGCTGCTGAGCACAAGCAGCAGGAAAATTTTTGTTTTTTCCTCACGAATATCGTGGGAAAGCAGGGGCAGGTCTTGAGGAAGGCGAATTAAGATAAGGATGAGAATCGAAACGAAAAAGGAGAGGACAGCACTTATCAGCACTGATGACATCATCATAAATGACCACCAGAAGTTTCTCTTGTAGGCTGCAATACCCTGAAGCAGGTAATCGAATGCTTCAAATACACTCCTGGGCGACATGGAAAGGGTTTCCTTGGCGGTTTCAAAGTATGTCGCCGGGAGGTCCGGAGAGTATTTTTGTGCATCCCTGAGAAGGGAGGGCGCATTTTCCCTGTTCGTTTTTGAAGCATTCATGAGCAGGTAGGAATACGGTTCGGAGTTTCTTATTCCTTTGTCTAGTTGCTCTTCGTAGAGATCCTTACCCCAAGATAGTGATGGTATGATGAAGATGAACACAAGACAGGACAGGATGTATTTTTTCATGCCCGTTGTCCGATTTTCCGTTCAGTACCTTTCATCAGCCGTCTGATGTTATCCTGATGCCTGATGATGATAAAGACAGAAATAAGTAAAGATACAAAAAATTTTGTTGTGTCCTGTGAATGGATAAGCAGCACGTTGAGCGGTAACAGCGTGAAGGAGACAATTGCCCCCAGAGACGAATACTTTGTAAACAGAACAACCACGGCCCAGATAATAACGGTAAGAAGCGCTCCGTATGGTACATAGAACAAGAGAACTCCGATGCTTGTCGCGACGCCTTTGCCTCCCCTGAAACCGAGAAAAATAGAAAAATTATGGCCCAAAATTGCCGACATGCCTATGAAACCCTCGAAAATCGGTTCAACACCTGCATACTTTCCTATGGCGACTGCAAGCGTTCCTTTCAATATGTCTCCCAACAGGGTGAGAATGGCCGGCCATTTTCCGAGGGACCTGAGAACATTAGTCGCACCGATGTTTCCGCTCCCGACCTTCTTCAGATCAATCCCTTTTGCCTTAGCCGTTATTATACCAAAGGGAATGGATCCGAGAACAAACGCAACAGCAATAAGGAAAATAATTTTAGTCATAAAACGTTATTTGATTTTTTTGCCGAATAATATTGTGTATTGTATCCCGGAAATTATAGATACGATGAGGGCTATCCATATGAAAACGATTCCGATATCGTAGAGATCAAGACCGAGAATACTTGTATTGAGAATAAGGCAGAGGATCGCGATTATCTGCGCAGTCGTCTTGATTTTCCCCCCGAGTTCAGCAGCGATGACGATATCCTTCGAAAGAGCGACCACCCTGAGTCCTGTTACCAGAAATTCTCTCGCTATAATGGTTATTGCGATCCAGGCGGGCAGCCTCGCCATATCGACAAGTACTATGAGAGCAGATATGATCAGAAATTTATCCGCAATCGGGTCGAGGATAATCCCGAATTTTGTTATATCACCTGAACGGCGTGCAAGGTATCCGTCGAGAAAATCTGTGAGTGAAGCAATGCCGAAGATGAGTGCGCCCCAAAAAGGACGCATATAGACGGTAAGAACAAATACCGGGATGAGGACAATTCTGCTCAACGTCAGAATTGTCGGGAGATTGAGTTTAAGCGTTCCCATTTGTTCTATCTTTCCAGAGACCCTTTGCTTTGAGGAGCAAATCACAGATTTCTCTGACAGCTCCCCTGCCTCCCCCTTTTGTGGTTATTAACTGGGCGAAGGCTTTGGTCTCGTCATCGGCGTCAGCAACAACCACTGACAGACCCGATCTTTTCAGAACGGGGATGTCAACAACGTCGTCACCAATGTAGGCAATCTCACTGTAATCGAGGGAATATTTTCTGGCGAGTTGATCATACGCAGTGGTCTTGTCATAACACTTCTGAAAGACATCTCGTATGCCGAGTTCATCTGCCCTCTTTTCAACAACCTTTGACTGTCTGCCCGTAATCAGTGCCACATGAATACCGGCCTTCATCAGCATTTTTATGCCATGACCATCCCGGACATGAAAAGATTTGAGCTCGTTCCCGAAATTGTCGAGGATAATGCTGCCGTCTGTCAATACACCGTCGACATCAAGTATAAGAAGTTTGATTTTTTTTGCAGCTGTGAGGATTTCTTTCTTTGGAATGGTTTTTCCCTTATATAGCTGTGGCATAAGTAAATTTGTTCGTAAAAGAAATAGTAACAACGAAAAGTATATCAGAGACAATGAGAAAAGTCATTGAAACCTATCGAATAAATGCACATTTGTCAAGGCCCGGGGCGGCACAATGAAGCCGAAAGCATGTATCGGTGATCATGTTATAATGGGGCTATCAAAGGTGAATACCATGAAACAGGCAGGAGATATCAGAAAATACGCTGTGCCGGTTGGGAGCCTCCGCTGGATCTGCCCCGAGAATATCTTTCAGTTTGAGTGCACATCAGATATAGAGCCATTAAAAGAATTCATCGGACAGGTTTCGGGCTGTTGATGCAATTAATTTCGGACTTGCCATTGAGTGGGACGGCTATAAAAAATTATGAACAGACGATACAATGCCTTTAGCGCATACATGAAGAGCCGTTTTGGGTGTCCGGTTTACAAAGTTAGTGTGGACGCAGGGTTTACCTGCCCCAACAGGGACGGGACAATTGGGACTTCAGGGTGTATATACTGTAATAATGATGGCTTCAGGCCTGCTTCCTGCAGTCCTTCCTTCACGGTTACCGATCAAATTCATAGCGGGATCGAATTTGTTCAAAAGCGATACAGAGCCGGGAAGTATCTTGTTTATTTTCAACCGTATACAAATACGCATGCTCCTGTCGATACACTGGAGAGACTTTATACAGAGGCATTGGCAAATCCTGCGGTTATCGGTCTTGCTATCGGGACAAGACCTGATTCGGTTGACGACCGAAAGATAACGCTTCTTCAGTCATTGGCGGAGGAACACTTCATCCTGATCGAGTACGGCATGCAGTCCATGTACGACAAAACCCTTGAGTTTATCAATAGGGGACACGATTACCATACATTTCTGAGTGCACTTGAAATAACAATCAACAAAGGGATATTGATCGGCGCTCATATCATTATCGGATTTCCAACAGAAACTCGTGAAGAAATGCTTGCCATGTCAGACGAACTCTCGCATCTTCCGATCGATTTCCTTAAGATCCACCATCTTCAGGTGATAAAAGACACCCCCCTTGCAGTTCTGTATTGTGAAGACCCCTTTCCTGTATTCGGCTATGATGAATACATTGATTTCGTTACTGAATTCCTCGGGCGGCTTTCACCGCGGATTGCGCTGCAGAGGCTTTTTGCTGAAGCTCCTGACAACATGCTGATTGCACCACAGTGGGGCAAAAACAGGCAGGAAATCCTCAGGGACATCGAAAAGATGCTTGCGCAAAAGGATACGTGGCAGGGTAAGAACCAGAATATGTACCAAAAGATATAGCAGGAATATTCTCTATTTTTTCTGTGCGTACCCGATCTTTTTCAGTGCATCCTCAATTTCCCCAAGAATTGAAGGGTCATCAATGGTTGATGGAATAGGGTACGGTTCCCCGTCGGCAATCTTCCTCATAGTACTTCTGAGTATTTTCCCCGAGCGGGTTTTCGGGAGTCTTGTCACAGCGGTTGCTTCCTTAAAGCAGGCTATAGGGCCGATTTCATTCCGTATCATCTGTACGAGTTCCTTCTTGAGGTCTCCTTCTTCTCTGATAATACCTGCTTTCAGGACAACGAGCCCGACAGGAAGCTGCCCCTTCAGGGAATCCTGAGCGCCGATCACCGCGCATTCGGCAACATCTCTATGCTGCGCGACAACTTCCTCCATCGCACCTGTTGAAAGACGGTGGCCGGCAACATTGATTACGTCATCTACTCTTCCCATGATGTAAACATAGCCGTCTTCATCGATATAGCCGCCATCGCTTGTGAAATAATATCCCGGGAAGATCTTCATATAGGATTCGATGAATCTCTCATCTGCATTCCAGAGGGAGGGCAGTGTTCCGGGTGGAAGAGGAAGTTTTATCACAACCAGCCCTTCTTCTCCGGGATTCAGGTTTTCCCCGAGATTGTCGATAATCTGAACGTCGTAGCCGGGCACTGGTTTTGTGCAAGAGCCGGGTTTTATCGGAAATTGTTCTATCCCCATGCAGTTAGCGGTAATCGGCCAGCCGGTTTCGGTCTGCCACCAGTGGTCAATGACCGGTTTCTTTAGCATATTATGTGCCCAGTGATAGGTATCTGGGTCCAGTCGCTCACCGGCAAGGAAAAGATACTGAAATTGTGAAAGATCATATTTTTTAACATATTGTCCTGATGGGTCTTCTTTTTTAATTGCCCGGAATGCGGTTGGAGCGGTAAAGAGTGTTTTCACACCGTGCTGGGAGATGACCCGCCAGAAAGCGCCAGGGTCGGGTGTGCCAACAGACTTTCCTTCATAGAGAATGGTTGTGCACCCGGTTATTAATGGTCCGTAAAGAATGTATGAGTGGCCGACAACCCACCCCACATCGGAAGCGGCCCAGTATACTTCACCCGGTTTTGTATCGTAGATATGCTCAAGGCTCCATCTGAGGGCTACTGCATGTCCGCCGTTGTCTCGTACAACACCCTTTGGTTTCCCGGTTGTCCCGGATGTGTAGAGGATATACAAAGGATCGGTTGCTTTGACAGGAACGCATGGAACAGGTTCTGCGCCGCTGGCGAATTCTTTCCAGTCGAGGTCGCGATTCTGTATCATCTCCGCCTTAATAAAGGGCCTTTGGAAGATTACACATTTCTCCGGTTTGTGTATTGCGAGTTCGATCGCCTTGTCCAGCAAGGGCTTGTATTCGATGAGTCTTGTCACTTCAACGGCACCTGATGCGGAAACCACAATTTTTGGTTTGGCGTCATTAATTCTGAGAGCAAGTTCATGCGGAGCAAATCCGCCAAATACAACGGAATGAACCGCGCCGAGACGGGCGCAGGCAAGCATTGCAACGGCAGCTTCCGGTATCATCGGCATGTAGATAACGACGGTATCCCCTTGCTGAATACCGAGGTTTTTCAGCGCACCGGCAAAGCGGGATACCTGATCAAGCAGCTCCCGATAGGTAAATTTCTGTATTGTTTTTGTTACCGGGCTGTCATAGATGAGTGCTATTTGATCTGCCCTTCCATGTTCCACGTGCCTGTCGAGGGCATTGTAACAGGTATTGAGTTCGCCTCCGGTAAACCACCGGTAAAAGGGAGGATTTGTTGAATCGAGTACCTTATCCCACTTTTTATACCACGTAATCGCTTCAGCAGCTTCTCCCCAGAATCCTTCCGGGTCCTCTATGCTTTTCCGGAAACGTTCATCAAACTTGCCCATCAGATGCCTCCTCACAGAGTTTTAAAAAAGTGAATTATCTTAGCATAAACACGCCACGTTATTGCATGTAAGCTGTAATTCTTCTGTTTGGCATTCCGGAGCTGTGATACAATTAATACATGATTATTCCTTTGAGGATTCTCGGCAGAACAGGGGTTAAGGTCACCTCTATCGGACTCGGCGGAGAGGGAATTCTTCGGACTTTCAACCATGACAGGGATGCATATGCCCTTATCAACAGGGCCATCGATCTGGGTATCAATTATTTAGAATCGGCCAGGGCATATGCAGGGAGCGAATCATACTATGGAATGGCACTGAAAGAGCGAAGAAAAGACATATTTCTTACAAGTAAATCCCATGCAAGAGATAAAAAGGGAGCGATTGAACATCTTCAAGAGTCGCTAAAAAACATGCATACGGATCATCTGGACCTCTGGCAGGTACACGACATGAGGACAGAAGATGAGATGCGGGAAGTTTTTGGCCCGGGCGGAGCGCTGGAGGCCTTCTTACAAGCGAGGGAAAAGGGATTGGCACGTTTTATCGGAGTGACCGGCCACCATGATCCTGAGATATTGAGGAAATGCATCGAAATTGCCGATTTTGATACGGTTTTAATGCCTGTAAATCCAGCTGAAACGCACTACAAGAGTTTTATCGAAACGGTCCTCCCTGTTGCAGAAAAAAAGAATATGGGTATTATTGCCATGAAGGTGTACTTCAGGGGCTTTGCTGCAAGAATTCCGTGGTACAAAAGCATGGAACCGTTTCTTCATTTTGCACTCTCTTATCCGGTAAGCACAGCTGTCATCGGTTGTGATACCCTTGAGCAGCTTGAAGAGAACGTGAGGTTCGCTTCTCAGTTTGCCCAGATGTCTGAAGAGCACATGAAACAACTCTCAACTGATATCAGGCCATTGTCCCGCCAACTCATGTATTACAAGCCGTAGCGTTCCCACATATAGTTCCGGGTTCATGAAGTTTTGTCAGATGTTAAGGTATAATTCCATTCAACCCGTGTGCCTCCTTAGCCCGGTAGAATAGAGTACAGGTTCCCTAATTCCAACGAATGCGATTTCATAATCCCTTGATAATGAAGACTTTCCTTTAAATTTTCATCGATTTGCAGATTCTTGATAATTGAGTATGTTTTGATATAGTTATGCCGGTTTGAATTTGAAACAGCGAGGAAGTTTATACCCGAAAAAAGCTTTTTTTATTACCGCACAATTACAGGATGTGTCCCAGTATATTCACGGTAGAACTGATTGAAAGGGACTGTGCCCGGGTTAAACGGGGGCCACTTCTTGAAGACAACGTTGCATTCGAATAAGCGTCAAGTAAGAAAATAGGAGCTTCCTACAAAGCCATAAGAATCATCACCATCTGGCGGCCTTCCATTTTAGGCTGAATTTCGACTTTTGCGATATCCGCCACTTCCAACACCAATCTGTTTAAAACCTTCGCCCCCAGTTCCTGGCGACTCATTTCTCGTCCTTTAAAACGCATTGTTACTTTAACCTTATCTCCATGCTCAATAAATTTCCGAGCACTCCGCTTCTTGAACTCGTAGTCATGGGTATCGATTAACGGGCGCATCCTGATTTCCTTGAGGGTTTGCGTCGCCTGTTTTTTTCTGGATTTTTGAAGTTTCTTGCTCTTGTCGAACTTGAACTTCCGGTAATCCATGATCTTACAGACCGGCGGATCAGCATTGGGGCTGATTTCCACAAGATCTAAATCTCTTTCCCTAGATAACTTCAAAGCAGATTCAATATCCATGATGCCGATTTGCCCTTCATCGGCAACGACTCGTATCTGTTTGGCTTTAATCAGCCTGATCTGGTTGTTTATGCGGGTAAGATCAGCGACCCTGCCGGGCAATACTCGTCTTTGATTAGCTATTGTGTATTCCTCCTTTTAGTTTGATATCCTGTGCGGGTAGAAGCACCGAACGGCCTATTCTATAGGCCCTGAAGGCGGCAATATCCGCAGTAACGTAAAACGTTAACAGAAAAAAAGTTTTTATTATTAGAATCTTATCAAAATCTCCTACGCTTCTTAGCCTTCGCTCTTGTCTTACGAGCCTCTGCTCGTTTTCGTTTTTCTTTTATCGAAGGTTTTTCATAAAAACTTCTCATCTTGATTTCTTTGAGAAGTCCTTCAGTCTGAACTTTACGCTTCAGAATTTTGATAGCTTTTTCTATATCATTGCCGACTACTCTTATCTCTATGATAATTTATCTCCTGTCTCTTCCATAACCTGATCCCCTTCCCTGTCCGAGACCGCCCCTGCCTCGGCCGAAACCCCGTCCTTCCTTTGGCTGTTGAGGTCTTGCCTCATTGACGATCAAAGCACGGTCCATAAGTTTTGTGCCGTTCAGCTGTTCTATGGCTTTTTTAGCGTCGTCTGCGGACGACATTTCAATAAAGCCAAAACCCTTGGAACGCCCCGTGTCGATATCAGTAATTATTTTTACCGATTCAACCTCTCCAATACCTGAGAAAATCTCGCGGAGAGATTCCTCTGTTGCACTGAAAGGGATACTTCCTACATACAGTTTCTTGCTCATACTTTAACCCCACTTGAAAGAATTAAGATTCCCTAACGCCTTAAAGCTTTGAGGCTTCTCTGACTTCAAAGGTAGGATACTATAGAATAACACTTCATAGATTTAAAAATCAGAAGAAAATAAATATGTCTGATCCAACGCTTTTGTTTTTTTGATATACATTTTTGCCGAAATAGGTATATGAATAAGGTCATTGTCCTTGAAGTCGTCGAATCTCATGGATGCAATAGTCGACGCCGGATTGGTGACAAATCCTATTTCGATGGGGCAGGCAATTTACTCACCGAACGAAGTCCGAAGAAAATCTGTGTGTTTGCCCTGAGCAACGCGGTAATGATGATTTTTACTGTCAGTGAAATGCTGTATGCAGGGGTTGACCCGAATACAATGCGTTTCAAGTGGACTCATTGTTTTGACGCAGGGCTGCAATGCGGTGGATGGGGACGTATTGTTCTCGATCTGCATGTAGAAGATAGTAGGACAGCTTAATACCACTAAACGATACATGAATGTGGGGATAAATGATCTAATACTCGAGATTACTTTATTTTGTGTCTTACTAATTTTCCCTTGCACATGTAAATAACCATCTCTGCAATGTTTGTTGCATGGTCAGCAATGCGTTCAAGATATTTTGCGACATAACTGACTCTGACTGCTCGTGATATATTACGTTGATCCTGCATCATATAGAAAAGAAGTTCATTAAAAACCTGTTCCATTAGCCTGTCTATTTCATCATCCTTCTTTATTACAGCATACGGTAGGTTTGTACAGCCTCTAACATAGGCATCAAGAGAATCCCTTACCATTGCCTGAGCAATCTCTGCCATACGTGGGATATCTATATAAGGTTTTAATTGTGGTTCCTTATTCAACTCTAACGCTCTGTTAGCAATACTAACTGATAGGTCACCTATCCTTTCAAGGTCTGTTGTGATCTTTAAAGTTGTTGCTATAAATCTTAAATCTCTTGCCTTCGGTTGCCCAAGAGCTAAAAGCCTTATGCAGTCTTCATCTATTGCAACATCTAAATCATTAATCTTTCGGTCTCTTTTAATAACACCCCTTGCAATGTCGTTCTTCCTTTCAACGAGAGATTTAACAGAATCTTGTATTGCTTGCTCAACTAATGCACCAAGTCTTAAAACATTATTTCTTAATTCAACTAATTCATTATAGAAGTCAACCATCTATTTGCCTATCTTATTGATTTTCATTAAATCTATTAGATTTTTAAATTATTTGCAAGCGCTACCTCACGCTACCTGCAGAGCTAACTTTAGGAGAGGAAGGAATAGACAAGCAGGGTACTTACCTCTTGGTGTTTGAACCACACCATTTGTCAGACAATACATTTTCAGGAAGAAATTTAACTCTGCAATCACCGCCATCTGAAAGAGAACATGAAAATGAATCAATGCTTATTTTCGTGTTGCATCCTCGCAAATAAATAGTGGAGTGTTGTAAAATTTTGTAAGTAAAAAAAGAGATTAGCGTGATGATTCAAACCGTATTAGAAGAAAAAATAGAACATCAAAAGGAGTTAATTTGTAGGGATTTCGATTTAGATTGTTTGAACGTTAACAGTCCCACTCGATGTGCGATTGGGGGCGAAGTGGTAATAAATGAAAAGTGCTATTATTTTCTGCCCATTAAGGGCATTTGCCCTATGATTAAATTTTGACAGGAAATTATTACCAACAGCATTTGTTGACAAACTGTGAACAAGATTGTCTAATATCCCTTCCAACCCTCTCCGTGTAAGAACCCTTATCCCTTTGCCTAAACTTTAGTCATACAAAATATGCATTAAAATCAAAGATATTATATGAGTAATATTAGGTCTGCTTTAAGAACATCCATACTGATAGCTGCAGACCTTACTCTATCAAGGAACTATCTGATAAGGCTGTTAAAAAGATCTGAAAATACCTGGCTTCATTCATCTTGCGCATGGCTCCGTTAAAACTATGTGATCACCTGAACGCTCCAAACATTTGGTAGATGTCATCAGTGTTTGGTTCAGGAAGAATCGAGATAGCGACTTCATCTGCTATGCAGGTTATCAAGTTTTCATAGACGATTATGATATGATCTGATAAATTATTTTTCTTTTTTTAACCTCGTCTTAAGTAATAATGTTTCATTATGCTTAAAAATACTCCGTTTATTTTACTTTGTATTTCAGGGTTGTTTGCCATATTCAGTTCAACCATTTCAAAAAGCCCTGTACTACCCTTATTTAGCGAACATCTCGGAGCAACGCCAACAGGAGTAGGCATCATTGCAGGCGTATCAGCATTTACTGGAATTATTGCCAGTATACCAGCAGGAATATTCTCAGACAGATTAGGAAGAAAACGAATGATGGTATTTTCAGCAATTATTTTTTCCACAGCACCCTTTCTCTATCTTTTTGTAACCACAATATGGCAGCTTGCTCTGGTAAGATTCTATCACGGTTTTGCCACAGCTATTTTTATCCCTGTTGGGATGGCATTAGTTGCCGATATCTTCCAAGAAGACAGAGGAGAAAGAATTGGATGGTTTTCTACATCAACTCTTACTGGAAGGTTTATGGCCCCGATAACTGGTGGGAGTCTTTTAGGATTCTTGTCTTATAACCCTGCTCTGAGTTTCAAGGCCGTATATCTCCTCTGCGGCATCGCAGGACTTATAACGCTTTTTTTTATATTCCGTTTGCCCAATCCAGCCGAAAAAGTCGAAATTAAAGAATCAAAAATAAAAACATGGATGCTTTTAAAGCCTGTTATATCAGATAAAAACATTTTGTTAACCTGTATAGTTGAGGCATCAATACTTTTTGCCTATGGAACCTTTGAAACCTTCCTACCACTTTATTGCAAAAACATCGGGTTGAGTGCCTACGAAATCGGGGTTTTTCTGTCAGCTCAAATTATTACACTTGCACTCACAAAACCTATGATGGGAAGATTATCCGATAGACACGGTAGAAAACCTCAAATATTTGTAGGCACAATCGTTGGCTCAATTTGTATCGGGAGCTTTTTCATTTCTAAATCCTTTATAGCTTTTCTCCTATTGAGTGTATTGTTTGGTCTGTGTCTTTCCATTGTTACCTCTGCAACGGCTGCATTTATCGCCGATTTGAGCAGACAAAGCACAAGGGGATCAGCAATGGGAACCCTCGGTTCCATAATGGACATAGGGCATACAACAGGTCCCATCATTGCTGGAATTATTGCCTCACAGTTTGGGATAGGATATTCTTTCTTGGGTGCTTCGCTTATGCTTATTGCTATTGCCTTGCTTTTTTTCAAAGGGGTTATATCGGGAAGTTGATGAGGAAGAGTATTTATTTCTATTTGAACTCTTGATAATCAATTCTGCTCATAATGAAGCGGAGTGCAAGAGGCATTCGATTAGCTATTCGATCAAGCGAACTCAAGGATTACAGATCTTGAAATTATTCCCACAAAGCGGAGCCCATCGGTAAAAGGTATTCTCAGTATCCCGTTCTCAAGCATAGTATCCAATGCATCGCCAAGTGGTGCATTGCATCTTTGAAGACTTTGTTAAAGTCTCCCAATAGCGGATATCCAAGTTTATCCTTAGCATGATTGTTTGTGGGAACAAGATTCTTCCTTTTGAAATAAAAATAAAGAAATATGCCTATCACTATGATTATTAATATTAGTGAATCCATATGTGTCACTCAGGATAGAATGCCGATTATTATAATGTCAGAATTATACCAAGGTTCAAAGGGGAGAGATATAGAGAGAAATGGGGAGGACAGTTTGAGCCAACCAGGGAGGGGGAGACCCTGATTGAGAGAAAGGAGTGAAGTCAAACTGTCCTTTCTCTTAGGATATCCAAAAGATATGAGGGAAGTATGAAGGAACTATGGAGATCGTGTGAATAGCATTGCAGCTTCAACTTTTCTGCATGACAAAAAAGACTGAGCCGTACCATTGATAATATTTCTTGTACATGTCTATTTCTCGTTGTTCGTTATCCAAGACGGCAAGGGCTTCGGTATTATTAATATATTTCTCTCTGAGATTCCTGATCCGCTCTTCCAAAGGATTGTAATACTCGATCCACCATGCATCTTCAGGCAAAGTGAAGTGCCCAAGAAGAGAGTATCCATGCTTTGAGATGATTTCCATGTTCTCGGCAACGGTCTTTATCTCAGGATAGAACTTCTTCCAGTATTCATAAATCTCTTGAGGGGGGTCTGGCTGTAGCCATGTCATCTCGTGAACTACTAAGAATCCCTTTGGTTTTATTAAGCGCCGCCATTCGGTCAACCCTCGTTCAAAGCCCATGATGTAAATAGATCCCTCAGCCCAAATGATATCAAAGCTCTCCTCCGGAAACTTCATATCAAACATTGAGCAGTTTATGGCATGGACACGATCTGAGAGTCCGGCTTCCTTTATCTTCTCCGTCAGTTGATCCAAATATGGCTGATGGGTATCTATCCCTATCACTTCCCCTTGGGTTAATCGTGCAAGCTCCATTGTTTGTCCTCCCGGACCGCAGCCTATGTCGAGAATACGGGGCTTGTCCATATCAGGAAGCAAATAAAACGCCTGTCTGGTATATCGGTTTCTCCCGGGGCCTTCTCTTGGAAGATTGTGATGAATCTCAAAGAAAATATCTGTAGTCATGAGTAAGTTGCAGCACCATTATATCAGGTTTAGGAGGGTAGATTTAAGTTTGGAAGAAAGGAGGGAGAGCAGCCAGTAGGAGGGTATTACTGGCTGCTAACTCATGAAGAAAGTTATTCGCTTAAATATAAGAATACATCGGAAAAATGAAGAAATAACGAAGGAAACGTGAAAACATTGTGAATGTTGCTTATCAGACGTTCAGGATCCACAATATGAAATCCTACTTGCGCCTAAGAACAAACGCTTTTTGCGGGCTCTAAAATAATGCGAACTGCTTCATCGAGTCCGCACGGTGAGTAATGTCATAATGCTATTTGTATCACCTGCTTATCAACACCCTGCAAAAATCAAAATCGCCGAAAAGTACATCCGGAACTAAATACGCCAGAATTTGTATACGGAGAATATTTCGAAGGGAAATAAATAGCAGGTAATCGGAGAGAGGAGAGTGTTTCTTTTGGGAGCAAATGACCTAAGAAGCCAATTGCGTTATGGAATAGGATAAACATCATTATCAAAGTGCAAACCGAATCGTTCAGCGCCATTTTTTTCCTTCTTCTTTTATCATTCTTTCATATTCGTCCTTTCATATTCGTCATGAGTTCCTATCCACACCCAAATATAGTCGTCACCGTCTTCGACCGCGAGCGCTCTATAATTTAGACCAGCGCGGACAGACCAAAATTGACCTATTTTCTTAAAATAAAGAGATGGATGAGACGGATTAACTCATAATAACTCGAATTGCTTCTTTGCTATCTTTTGAACAGGAGCGGGCGGGTTTCCAAAGTATTTCCAGAAACGCTCTGTTGTGCGATGCACCTAAAGATCCCTGAGTTTATTGGTAGCTTTTGCCTTCTTTGCTTCCCTCAGTAAAAAATCCAAGTTTCCCGAGGCTGAGTCTGATAAGATTTGTTTGTCCCATTGTTGCCAGTCTTTCTCTGAGAACCACTGCCTCAGCAAAATATAGTCTTCCTTGGGTAAGGTGTTTATGGCTTCTTTTATTTCTTCAACCTTCGACATTGTCGGCTCCTCCAAAAATAAAAAACTTATAATATTGTACATCATTTTATTAGGGAATAAACCACTAGCTCCCTGGCGATATAGTCAGTTAAACGGGTAGCGATGTGTTCAGGCATAAATGCTACTTCCATCTCTCGCCCTGATTTTGGTTCAGTGGAAATGAATAGAAATGACACTTGTGAAGACAAAAAAAAGTGAACTGCTGGTCTTAAACTTTTCAGGGTGTGAAAGATACCTGCTAATGTTGAATTTGAGGCGATAATGAAATATGTCGATTTTAGAAAGAACATTGCAAATTAGTTTTTATAGGTTTTGCTTTTTTACAATGGTGGCTCAACATTCACAATCCCTTGCAATATTGACTCGGGAAGTATTTCTTCTGGAAGTACAAGGCAACATTCACAAGCCCTATTAATACTGGCACTTCAACTAACGGACCAATAACCGCAGCGAATGCCTGACCAGAATCTATTCCAAATACAGACACAGCGACAGCGATGGCAAGTTCAAAGTTATTGCTTGCAGCCGTAAACGATAGAGTGGTTGTCTTCTCAAACCTGCACCGAATCTTCTTCCCATGAAAAGAGCAAGACCATGATTATGAAATAGAGCAAGAGTGGTATCGCTATCCTGATAACATCAAATGGCAACTGTACAATATACTCCCCTTTGAGAGAGAACATCACAACTATCGTGAATAACAAAGCTATCAATGTTATGGGACTGATTTTAGGGGTGAATGCTGTGTCGTACCAGTGCCGTCCCTTGATTTTTATGAGACTGAAACGAGTTATTATCCCTGCAATGAATGGGATGCCAAGATATATGAAGACACTCTTTGCGATCTGCCCCATAGTGATATTTACTACAGCCCCTTTCAGGCCTAACAAGGGCAGAAGCACTGATATGAATACATATGCATAAACAGAAAAGAAGAATACTTGAAAGAGTGAGTTGAATGCTACAAGACCTGCTGCATATTCCCTGTCTCCACATGCAGAGATCATTCCACACTATTACCATAGCTATGCAGCGTGCGAGTCCGATCAAAATCAATCCTATCATGTATTCTGGATATCCCTGCAAGAACATAACAGCAAAAACAAACATCAAAACAGGGCCTACTATCCAGTTTTGAATCAGTGATAGACCAAGCACTCTTTTGTTTCTGAAGACCTCCCCGAGTTCCTCATACTTAACTTTGGCAAGAGGAGGATACATCATGAGAATAAGACCTATGGCAATAGGTATATTTGTCGTACCAACCTGAAAGAGATTAATGAAGTCTTTCACCTGTGGGTAGAAATAGCCGATACCGACACCGAATGCCATGGCAATGAATATCCAGAGCGTGAGGAATCTATCGAGAAATGACAGGCGTTTTGTAAGTTCAGACACAAATACCCCTTGGTATATTTTGTATCCTTTCGAAGTATAAACGAAAAAACTCAGGAAAGTGTTCGAATAAATTCTTTCACTTTGGATCTTTATTTGATCTCGGACTTCCCGTGTTTTGAACAGCTTCTCTTGATGGGTACCTATAAACGACGAAGGATCTTCAAATGACCAGTGTAAGCGTTTGGCAATTCCAGGGAATACAGGACATGCTTGTGCAGTTGCATGATCACAAACAGTAATAACATAATGAAAAGTTCTTCCTGATGTTACAAAATCAAACACTCCCTTTGTCTGATTAGTTGAGATATCAAATCCCTCTTCTTTCATTACCTCAACCGCTAAAGGATTCAAGGTGCCAGGCGACAGCCCTGCACTCTCTACTTCAAATCGCTCTCCACCGCAATGTTTCAAAAATGCTTCGGCCATTTGGCTTCTTGCTGAGTTATGAACACAGACGAACAACACTTTTATTTTTTCGGTAGCCATGCAATGAATATATCAGATAAATGTTACAAGAATGTTAAAAGATTTCTCGTGTTTAAAAGGTTCATTAATGAATATTCCTGATTGAATTTAGTATTTCTAAGGATGCAATAGGCAGGATTTAGTTCAGGAAGGACTGTTGCCTTTGAAATCAATCATTGAAACTGAGTCATTGTAGATGAAGTGTGCAGTGTCTATGTTTGTGTGGAGCAGCGAAATATTAGACCAAAAACCTATCCTGAGGCACTGCGCCTAAATTGTGCCCATTTTGTATCCTCTCCATTTTCTTCTGCATTTCATTGTGCAAAGGTATGACCTTCTCAGATGCGCTCATCAAATCCGCATTGATGATGTTTTGGGTTAGGTGCGATATTGAGATGAAAATCAACAATTTTATATATAACGTCTCCTTTCTGTTCAACACTCACCACTGTTACGCTGAAATAATATTTATAGTTCGCACATTTATTTCTTCAGAGTTGAATTGATAGTCCAGCAAGGAAATTTCTTTTTGGTGATGGATAGAATGCTTTTTCAAGAGGGAATCCTCCAAGCACGCCATATTCTGAACACTCCTCATCCAGAATATTGTTTACAGACAGGAAAAGCTCCAGAGATTTCCATTGATACTGCACTTTACTGTTAAGAACAAAGTAGCTCTCTTGGTCGCTGTAAGTGTTTGAAAAATCGCTTATGAAGGGACGCTCCCCAACATATAACCCGTTCAGAGTGAGAGTGAGGCCGTTGCGAAAAGTAGAAACGGCATCAAAAGATACGGTATGTTCGGGGACGTTTGGAACCGTGCTCCCGTCGAATGCTCCTCCGCGTATCTCTGCATTGATATATGTATATGCCCCCCTTAAGGTTAACCAGTCCACTGGTTTTGCAGAACAGGCAATCTCAATGCCGTCACGACGAGTCTTTCCATCTAAATTTTCGTTTGTGTAAGTTATTGGATTAAAGAGTATTTCATCATTTGTATCCATTCTAAAAAAGTTTACATGGACATATATTTCATCAGAGAAATAATGTCTAACCCCAATCTCGTAATCATCGGTTGATTGAGGCTTTAAATGGGTATTTACTGTATTGGTGAAGAAACTATAGAGTTCATCAAGCAGGGGATATCGAAAGCTCCTTGCAAAACTAAGGTAAATATAAGATTTCTCATAGAAAGCATAGTTTACACCGGCGGTGTAGAGATCTTTTCTCATATCTATTTCATCGGGAGTGCTCGGACTAAAAGTAAATTGTGCTTTATCATGTCGATATCCTCCTGATAGATAAAGTGTATCTGCAATATTTATATCGTCATGTAAATAATAACCATAATTTTCCTTCTGAAGATCAAATTTTCCTATGGAACCAACCCCGAAAAAAAGAGACTCATTCACAATATCATTATCGGCATTAGCGTAATCCATCCCAAGAGTAAACGTATTCTTAGCTTTCCCTAGAGAATTTTTCAGAAGCACTTGTGGCGACAATGTCACGGTTTCAATCTCGCTATCACCTTCAAAATATCCAAAATCACCAGTAGCGAAGGAGAAAAAATCCCTTTTTCTGTAAGCTATGTCGAATTTCAATACATCATCATCGAGAAAATAGAACATAGGGTCAACTTTGAAATAATAATCCTCAACATCTATATAATCATCAGGATGTTTAGAATCAGTCCTTGAAGCCCCCGCAGCAAAATCGCTCTCTTTCAATGCACCTGGAAGACCTGTGATGTCTTTATGATATCCACTGTTAAAATGTAATTTCAGGAAATCACTTGCCTCATAATTTAAGTTTAATCCAACATCCTTCGCTTCTGTGTCACTGTTGTCCCTATATCCATCCGATGTTAAATAGTCACCTGATAAATTGTAGGACAGGTTCTCATAACTACCACTCACATATCCATTGGCTTTGAAGGTGTCGTAACTTCCGTTAGCTAACTCGCCTCCAAATTTCAACGCATCTCCTTCTTTTGTAATGATGTTAATCACACTTCCGCTTGCATTGTCGCCATAAAGGACGGCTCCTCTTCCACCACGCATAATTTCAATCCTTTCAACACTTTCAAGAGGAACGAGAGTCCAGTCAACGGCGCTTAGATCAGGTTCATTGACTCGTCTTCCGTCTATCAACAGAAGTGTATTTGAAGAAGCGGTTTCTCCAAAACCACGCAAGTCAACGTTGAATGACCGGCGGTTTCCCGTAATATCACTGACATGAATTGCAGCCTTCGTTGCAAGAAGTTCAGGGACATCCTTCGAGGATGAATTTTCAATATCATCTCTGGTGAGAATGGTAACGTTGGCCGGAACTGTTGATGCAATTTCCTCATACCGTGTTGCAGTCACAACGAGATCATCAAGTGTGACATGCAGTTCGGCTGCTGAAGTTGAAAGCCAAGAGAAAAAAAGAAGAAAGAACAACGATACAACAAGTAGATTTTTCATGTTTCCTCCCTCGAGAAATTTAAAGATTTGTTACTTTCAGGGTGGATAGGTCTTCCGGCTTAGGGCTTCCTACTTGCCTGCCTTCCCATCACGGTATCGCCCATGACAGTGGTTTATGTGTGGCTTTCGTTCCCTTCACGGCTGCGGGGCAGCGGGAGAATCACCTATGTAGTTCACTCCTCTTCCCTGACATCCACTCAATTGGAAATACAGAATTAATTCAGTTACTATCACCTCCTCTGGCAAGATATGTTATCAAATTGCCTATCGAAAATCTACATAAAGCTAGGGCGGTCTATCAAGAATACATGCGAGGCTGAGTTCTCGGAGCATACATTCATAGGGTTTAGACAGGAAATCCGCAATATTTGAAATTTTCAGCGATGAACAGTTCTATGGTATGCCGTGCAAAACCGCAAAAGGTGTTACGGCTGAAGATATCCTCTGACCTGTCAAAGCCAAATACCTTGCTCAGTTCTGCAAAGATCTGATGAATGTCAGAATCCTTGAAAATATCCTGGTCAGTATAGGTTTTTCTGAACCAGAAATATTATATATGTCCCAAATAAGCACTTTTTTCAAAACTCTAAAATGATCTCTGAAAGAGGACGTTTCGGAACATGATGGACGTCCTTTTCGTCCCGCCAGTACTTTATATCATCCTTTTGTACTTCCTCAATTAAAACAGTTTCTTTGCGCACTCCGAGGGCAATGACAAGCAGTATTTCATATCTTTCAGGAATCTTCAGAGAATCTCTCAATTTTTCTCTCTGCACTGAACCGACTATACATCCGCCAAGATCCCTTGCTGTGGCTCCAAGAAGAATACTGTGAGCTGCTATTCCGTGATCACATCCAAAGTTCTTCGTAATTTCTGTATCGCCAAGAATGACTATATATGCTGATGGCCTCTCGCCTTCCTTAGGACCAGGCCATTCTTTCAGATATCCAGCCCACGCAAGATGGGGATAGATAAGACTATTCTTGTCTGGAGTATTAGAAATTATGTATTTCAGAGGTTGGAGATTTGCGGATGACGGTGAAAGTCTGGCGAGGTTTACTAAATCTTTCAGTATTTCAGTACTTATACTTCTATCCTGATAAAATCTTCTGCAACTTCTGTTTTTCCGAATAAGGTTTTCAATCATTGTGCGCCACCTCTTCCAATGCATCTTTCTTCAGTGATTTCTCTGCAAGCTTCCTCTTTTTAGACGGCATTATTTTCCCTTTTAAGGAGGTTAAAGGGATCCTCTCCCTGGATGCTTTTTTGAGTAATTTCACTGTTTCCTTCTTCATTCTGTTCAATCTCTCTTGTGCTTTTTGTTTATATTATATCTGAAATTTTATACTCAAAAGTGGCATTATGCCCTGTCATAAAATCGCAATAGAAATAGATCGTTTTTATCTGATAAAGAAGGACTGTATCAGATTGCTGAGCATTTCAATGACGTCATGAGAGTATTGAAAAAATACACCATAGGCAATTGCTTCATGTCATAGAAGAAGGTATTAAATATTTTTAGGGAGATAATCTATAATCGAAGCTTTTCAAATTATTAATTCAGAATAATTTCGGCTCAAAATAATCTCTAAATGGTTCGCACCGGTCCTTCCTTCCCGCAATGTTATCGAGAAGCCCATCTATAAATGAGATAGGCAATTGGACCGGAAGAGTGCATTTGGAAAAAGCCTTCTTAAAGCCTGTGTATTTCGATGAGTTTACCTGCTTATTGACCAGCCGCTTAATAATTTTCAGACAATCTTCCAAAAGACATCATGCGTTATAATATTTTCTGGCTCATATCATTTATAAATGGAGACAAAAAGCTCTATGCCGAAAAGAGCAATCATAGACATCGACAACACCTTATGGCATTTTTGTGATGCACTTCATGATGAATTGAAGAAGCTTAACAAGAAATTCCCACCCCCTGACAGTTGGACTCATTGGGATCTCTGGGAAGGGTACTGTTCGGAGGAGGACTTCTACAGTGCTGTCAATGCCATTCATTTAAATCAGAACAGTGATAGCTATCTGCCCTATCCAGAAGCAAGAGATTTTCTCTGCAACCTCAGAGAAAATGATTACCATATCACTATAGCGAGCCACAGGTCACCCGATCACAGAAAACAAACCGAAATGTGGCTCGATAAGCATGGTCTTGTCTATGACGAATTGCACCTCTCTTTTAATAAAACCCAGTTGTTTGATGAATTTACCGATGTTGTTGTTGATGATGCACCACGAGTATTGGAGAAAGCAGTGCAGAAAGGTGTGATAGCCATAGGGTTACTGTTCCCGTGGAATCGAGCTTATGCAAATAACGGATTCACACTTCTCAACAGTCTGAACGACATTTTGAACTATATCCTAAAAGGAAGGTCGGATGATCCTCAAGAATAGGGATTCAGCGCAGTCGGATACAGACACACTATCATCCTTCTAAGGAATAATTCCAATGCAACCACTATCACAAGAAGAACAATACTCAGGGTTACCTGTTTTTACCCTTTCCGAATTAAACACAAGTATCAAAGAAGCTTTAGGACTTGCCTTTCCTGAATCGGTATGGGTTGTTGCCGAAATATCTGAGATTAGATGCAATTCCAAAGGGCATTGTTATCTTGAACTCGTAGAAAGAGAGGAAGAAGAAACCATAGCCCAAATCAGAGCAAACATATGGGCATATACGTTTAGAGGCATCGCTTCCAAGTTTGAAAAAGCAACCGGAGAAAGCCTGAAGCAGGGCATGAAGGTATTACTCCAGGTCAATGTGACGTTCCATGAAGTCTACGGTCTTAGCCTAAACGTAAGAGATATAGACCCCACTTATTCACTTGGGGAAATGGTAAGGAAAAAGAGAGAAATCATTGACCGGTTAACAAAAGAGGGCTTGCTGCAATTGAATAAACAGATCCCCTTACCCTTAGTGCCCCAAAAAATTGCTGTCATATCCTCAGTAACAGCAGCGGGGTATGGTGATTTTATAAATCACCTTGTTGATAACCCCTACGGCTACAAAATCTTTCATACGCTTTATCATTCCGCGATGCAGGGTCAGGAGGCCGAGTCATCCATCATTTCCGCTTTAAGGAAAATAAGGGGCCACAAAGATCTTTTTGATGCAGTAGTAATAGTAAGAGGCGGAGGTTCACAGATTGATTTGAGCTGTTTCGATACCTATGGGCTTGCTGTCGAAGTGGCACAATTCCCCCTGCCTGTTATCACCGGAATAGGGCATGAAAGGGATGACACGGTAGCAGACTTAGTAGCCCACACAAAGCTTAAAACACCCACCGCGGTAGCCGAATTTCTGCTGTCAGGAATGAGCAGCTTTGAAGAAAGGCTATCGAATGCGCAGAGGACATTAGCTCATCTGATAGACGAATCAATGAAGGAAGAAACCCACCGGTTTCAGTATCTTGTTCAACATTTCAGACATATTGTTCGAGACAGGTTCAGCGGTGAAATGAGCAGGATAGAGATAGTCTTGCACAAACTTATTCATGAAACAACGCAGTCAATAAACAGCCACAATAGCAGTCTGAAACTCGATATGAGCAGGATTGTTGGCGGATTAAATAAACTTTTCCAGCAAAAGGAAAACAGGATAAAGCATTGTGGTCAGGCACTAAGGCTTCTCGATCCAGTAAATGTCCTGAAAAGGGGCTACAGCATTACATACTTTAAAGAAAAGGCTGTCAAGGATATTGCAACCTTGCAGGAAGGGGATATAATAAGAACCAGGGTTTACAAGGGGATGGTCAAAAGCAAAGTGGAGGCTTTACATGCGGAAGAATAAACTGACCTATACATCGGCGATTACCGAGCTTGAAAAGATTGTGGAAGAAATTGAATCCGGTGAAATAGATGTTGATGTTCTTACGGAAAAGGCAAAGAGGGCATCGGAGTTGATAAAATTCTGTAAAGACAGGTTGCGAAATACGCAGAAAGAAGTCGAGAAAACCTTAATTGATATAGCCGACCCTAAGGCTGAAGAAGAGTAATGTCCTGAGAGCAATAGCGAATCCTACGGCCATTATCTGCATGAAGCATCTCGGGGAACCGATGAAAGTCCTCTCGTAACCTATTGGGAGCCAAAATCTGTAAGCAGGGAAATAACGTTTCAGGAAGACACGAATAACTGGCAGATCATCGCAAAAACCATAGCCGAAGTTACCAGGGAAGTCGTTGACGATATCAAGGAGAAAGGGTACAAAAGCAAAACGGTCACCCTGAAGGTGCGATTCAGTGATTTCAAGACTTATACGAGGACAATTACACTTCAGGAGCCGACTGATTCACTCGAACATATAAGGAGATCAGTATTCCAGTGTCTTAAGAGGATTGAACTGAAAATGAAAGTCCGGCTCATCGGTGTGCGCCTGACACATATTGTTAAGAAGAAGATTAACGATAAAAAATGCACTGTTAGATCAGGTCGATTTCTATGAGAGCCCGAAATACCCTAAGAAATGTTGACCTTGATAAAGAATGGTTAAGAAAGCAGTTAATCCAACTCGCCCTTCCCTAAAACGCTCTTCCCCGACCCAAACGACTCTTGCAATATTTCCCCTAAAGAGTAAAATATAATTAAGAAAAGGAATTGCGATACTCAGGACGGGATTAACCTGAGGATCAGACTCAGTAAGGGAGCAGGAGTTAGATGCAGGCGAGTAGCCCTCCCGCAACGAGGAGGAAACCCAAAGCATTTACCGAAGCACCCACCTGAAAGAAAGGGCTCAAGGTATCCCGCATCTGAGATCGCAAATTATTCTGGAGCCATTTAAGGGTATTTGGTCATCCTGGCAGGAAAAGCTGAAGTTGATATTGCCAGCGTAAAGAGGTTGTCCAATCAGCTTAAACCCTTAAAATGGCTCTATTTGTTTTATGGGGTAAACAGCTTCACACTTTGATATGTAGCAGGGGCAATCCAAGCCTCTGTCTTTTATTCTCACCCTTAAACAAATTTGTTGCCCTCTGGGGGACATCGTCCCGTTCTCCCTCATGCTGAGCCTGTATTTTTGTCGGCAGGCTTGCTGCGTGATGGACTGTGTATTTCCCAAACAGTTTTGACAGTTCATCGACAGCATGATAAATCCTGGACATCTTCTCTATCCTTGCAGGGTCATCAAAAAGTGTATGCTGAACAGCTATCTCTGAGACGAGGCCGGCCAGGATAATTCCTGTCTGACGATAAAAGCTGTGAAGCTTATAAACACGTTTAAACCCGTCCCGTAATGGGCCAAAAAGGTCTGATGGATAGGCGGTAGGGCGGGTCAATTTCATCTCGATCCCGCTATTTCTGAACTCCTTCGTCCTGAGAAAGATTATGAGCCTTGTTGCAGCGAGGTTATAACGCCGCGCCTTGATACAGGCATTCTCCAGGTTTTTTGCAAGCTGGGCAAAGATGAATGTTTCATCGTTAGAGGGAGGAGTAAAGGTCTTCGCTTTGCTGATAGACTGGTAGCTGCTCTTTTCTTCTGTGGTAACGGGATAGACAGACCGTCCATTCAGCTCATGCCAGATTTCCTGGTAGGGCTTGGAGAGGTGATTCCTTATAAAGTGTTCGTCCTCTTTGGCAAACTGCAGTGCTGTTATAATGCCGTACTTTCTCAGGAAAGCAGCTGTGTTGGGTCCAATCCCCCAGACTTTTTCGACAGGAAGATCTTTGAGATAGAGATGAATATCCCTTCCCGGAATGACGGTAAGTCCGTGTGGCTTTTTATGCTTTGATCCTATTTTTGCAAGAACCTTGGAAATACTCAGTCCAATTGATACGGTAAGCCCCAATTCTTCTTCAACCGCTTCCTGCATCTTCTGGGCAATCATTCCATAAGAGCCATGAAAACTTCTCCTCAGTCCTGTCAGGTCGGCAAAAGCCTCATCTATCGAGTACTCCTCCACATCAGGTGAAAAGCGTCTGAGTATCTCAAACATTCGGAGGGAGAAAAGGCTGTATGTCTCATAATCAGAGGGCAGGATAATGATATCCGGGCAGACCTTCTTTACTTCATAGAGGCTCATCCCCCTTTTAACACCACTGGCTTTCGCCTCATAGCTAGCTGCTGCAACAATTCCCCGTTCCTTGCCCGTTATAACAGGTTTCCCCATGAGCTCCGGGTGGATTGCCTGTTCGCAGGAAGCAAAGAAGGCGTCTGCATCCAGATGGATGATCGCCCTCGGCCACGAATGGATCGTTAAAGGCTGGTTATCCATATGTTTCCTGAAGGAGGTAAAACTACCGGTATTTTCTGACTACTGCCGTTACTACACCGGCAATCTTGAGTTCTTTTCTCGGTCTGATCAGCTGATACTTGGGATTTGCGGGAATGAGCACTACGCTCTCACCGCGTTTTTTAAGGTATTTCATCGTCCATTCACCGTCGACCTCGGCAATGACAATGTCTCCACTCTTGGGTTGTTCTCCCTTATCGACAAGCACCATATCACCGGGGAGTATGCCTGCCTCTGACATCGAATCTCCCGATACTTTCAGTAAAAAGGTTGCCTCAGGATTCTGTATGAGGAGATCATCGAGAGACAGGTTATCAGCGAGCTCCTCCTCGGCAGGACTTGGAAATCCTGCCTCTACTGTTCCGAGCAGTTTTACCGGTAATCCTATGGAGAGCGCTATAAGCCTTCCCTTATCATCTCGTTCGAGAACTTTTAGTTTTTCGAGTTTGTTGACGAGTCTATAGACCGCGTTTTTGGACCGAAATCCAGTCATCTCTGCTATTTCTGAATAACTCGGCATTCTGCCTCTCTGAAGATAAAAATTGGCTATCTTCTTGATTCTGCTCCTCAGCTTGTCTTCTCTGACTGTATTCTTCATGGCTTCATTATAGAGTGAACGATAGTTCACTGTCAATAGATTTGGTTATACATATAAAAGACTTCTTCGTTTTATGGTACTTTATGATATGTGTGGCTGTTTTGTGAAAAGCAGCACCATCAAGAAAATCGCGGAATATTTTGACGTAGATCACCCCTCATTCGAGTTCGAGCCAAGCTATAACGTGGCTCCAACACATGACATACTAATAAGATCATAAGTATGAAGACATTAATTATAAAATCCCTCCTAACCTCCCTTTGCCAAAGGGAGGTTTTATACCCCTCTTTGGCAAAGAGGGGCGTGGGGAGATTTTTTGAGAATGATGTCTTACTTATGCACTCCTTAGTAACTATCATCAAAATCGGGGAGTAAAGCAGTTGGTTAAATGTCACTGGGGATTTCCGTATTTGGTTATTTTTACTATACCAAAAGACATATCTAATGAGCATGAACATGCGTCCCTATTTATTCTATTTATTTATCCACCTATTTATTTGCCGTGAAACAGTAGAAACCTTTTAATGGTTACGGTATACTTTTTTGCGGCTATACTGACAGCAAAGGGGTAGAACATCTGTACTAACAGGGTATGACAAAAAATATTTATACCTTTTACATGCCGGGTGAAGAGCGTATCTTCCTTAATTATTTTCACGGGATTACATTCGCATTCCTGCTGTTATTTAGCTTACTCGGGTTTTTTATCACGAAGTTATCAACGGTGGATGCCATCTTCCATGCGCTTGTTTTTGTCCTGCCGTTCTATGGCGTGATTCTGATGTTTAAAAAGCGGTTTGCCAACGAGGTGACGCTTGATTTTGATGTTCGTAAGATTCGCTTTGTATTCCAGGATGAGAGGGGCACGATTGAAAGAGAGTTTCTTGAAATCAAGAAAGTCAATTTTGGGTTTTATCTCACCTTTGTAATGAAAGATGCCAGAATAATGGTCAAACGACCGGATAATAAAAAGGAAATATTCCAGTTGCTAAAATCCGTTTTTACGGTTGACCGTGGTATTTTTTCAATAAACTAAGAGCGACTAGGATTAAGGGCTTCACTTCTTTAAACCAGACCTGACCTGACGCCTTCGACTTGACAAATTTGTTCGCTGGTCACCGCGCTACACATAACAAAACTTGCTTTTTCTCGTATTTTCAATTGGTTAAATGCAATTATTGCTGCTTAGAAAACATTATCGGGCTGTGACATTGACGATTCATGACGTTCATCCGCAATGATCACTAGTATTGGAAAGAAACCCCCGATACTGCTTTCGTAGATTTTAAACTTCTTCAAACACGCATTTATTACATATTGGGTCGGATGCGACTTTGAGATGAAAATCAACGTTTTGTTATACATAAAAACGCGAGGTTTATTGAGAAAAAGGAAGGCAAAATTGATATCTCAAGCGTGACCATCATTCGTTCCTTTCATAATCCTGTCATCTCTATTTACAGGAATATGGATGTATCTGTCTTACAAGGCAATAATCAATGTATACTGAGGAGAAGGAAAGCATATGGAACAAAAAGACTATACCGAGATATTAGGTGTAAGCCAAATAGGCAGTCAAGAGGTAACGTCAGGGATAGGCCTTCAAATATCATCCTGATAGAATCAGCGGTAAATTTAAAACAACTCCCAAGGATTGAATGACTGACATACTACTTACGATTTTCAGCGGAATAGCCATAGTGGTAGGTATTGCAGGATGTATCTTGCCAGCTTTGCCTGGCCCCCCAGTATGTTACGCTGGATTAGTACTCTTGCAGTTCACTTCAAGTCAGCCATTTACTACCAAGTTTCTGCTTATCTTTGCGGGATTAACAATTCTGGTAACACTACTTGATTATGTCATACCCGTATACGGCACGAAGAAACTGCAAGGATCAAAATACGGCATATGGGGCAGTGCCATAGGGTTAGTTATTGGTCTTATATCGTTCCCGCTTTTGGGGATAATCATCGGTCCAATACTGGGTGCATTTCTCGGTGAGTTGATAGCTGGAAAGCACGTCGACAGAGCAATAAAATCTGCTATTGGATCCTTGCTTGGTTTTCTCACCGGTACAGCTGCGAAGTTAACACTGTCTTTGGTGATGGCATATTATTTCCTTGTTACTGTGTTTTAAGAAGATTCGACTTGGATCAGAAGAAATCTCAACCCATAGGATAAACCTATCAGAAGAAAGTAGGCTCTGTCTCTGGACATCTTTCGCTGATGCATCTGCCACTCCGCACTTGACCCTCCTTGAAATTATTGAAGAATACTGATACAAATATGCAATTAATCACAAGGAGGGCGAGGATCTCGAGAATATGGAGCCTGTAGAACTGCCGATCGATGGCATACTCGACCTTCATACATTTCATCCCCGGGAAGTCATGAGCCTACTGCCGGAGTATCTTATGGAGTGCAGGAGAAAAGGTATCCTCGATGTTCGCATAATACATGGAAAAGGGTCTGGTACGCTGAGGAAGACTGTCCACGCCGTGCTGAAACGTCTTCCTGACGTCGTCTCATTCAAGCTTGCCGGACTGGACGCGGGCGGCTGGGGCGCAACAGTTGCCATTCTGAAGCCTCTAGATCACACTCACACAGGAAATGAGTAGGTATGGCGAAGATATCACCGGAAATTTTCTATATCTTTAAAGGGTTCTCTTGCAATCCGGTTATTTGCATTCAAACCCATCACCAATGACTGACATTGGCTGTCCACAACATACGAGTTCTCCTTTGCCTTCATGCGTAACTACTACCTCATTGCCACAAATAGTACATTTATATTTCTGACCGACCTTTGTTGCCATAGTCTCTCCTTTCTTTATTAACTTAATGGCTTTTCCTCATCATAAGGCGATATCTATCCGATTGTCGAAAAAAAGTGAATTGAATAGCACGTACAGGGTGTTATTCCCCGCACGTGCTATTCAACATTCTATTTTAGTAATGACTTTATGTACGCAACCAGATCCTTCAACTCCTGAGAATCTGCTGCCAGCGGTTTCCCCTCCAGTGCCTTCTCTATACATTTCTGAGTCATGCTTTCAACATCCTTGGCATTTTCAAGACCTTTTCCGTCAGGATGACAGGAATTACAGCTTTTATCGTTCGTGCTTCCTCCCAATTTAGGATCTGCAAAAAGCTGCTTTCCTTTTTGGGCGTCACCACCCGTTAAAGCCTTTTCTCCAACTGCTTCGGTTCCCCCGGAACCCTTGCTCCCCGCTCAGGCTGCTTGCGCCGGTTCAGGGTATCCAACTCCTATGAGGGTTGTTCCGGTGACAAGGGCAGTAATGCTCAATCCTGCGAGAATTTTTTTTAATCTTCCTGATTCATCACATACCTCCTTGGAATTTTATTCTCCTAATTTTCCCATGCAGGTCTGCAGGAATCAAGTACTTTTTTTAGAATGTAATGCCGATGTTATTATTAGATTCCATACGTACTTTCCAAATCTATAAGTTGATCATCACATCTCTGTTACAGGAAGCGGGGTTGCCTCTTACAAACCCGGAATAGCTTTTTGTCTTTTTCACCCCGCAGGAAACATAGGAGTTTTGAGGGGTATGCTCACAAGTCAATAATCTTGATGCTTTGCAGATAAAGAGAATGTATTCATCATATGCACTCTGCTCAATTTCCGACAAAATACTAATATCATTGTTGGATATCTCTCTCTTCTTCAACTTCCAAAAGAACCTCGTTTTTGCGTAAAAACCATAAAGAGAAAGGCGAGTTATATCGAGCAAAAATCGGCTCACCAACTGCAGTGAACCCCGCAGCCTTTACTGCTTCCAAGAGGGCGGTTTCATTCTCCCTGTAGCGCTTCTCAGACCAGGTTCCCGAATAAGTGCGCGCTGCCAACAGCCTTGATTTAACCTGCCGGAGTTTTATGCGTGGGTCTGCTGGAATCGGCAGCGTGTCCAGCGTATACTTTGAGGGCATTATGAAGCTGAACACATAAGAATCCGAATTTTCCCCATCAGGAGTCTGTTCCACAGGAGCTGTCATTTCTATTTTTTCCGCGGACTCTATTGCAGGAGACTGATTGACCGGGGCTGTCATCGGGATTTCTGTTTTTTTCAGGTTATCTCCCGAGATGTATTTAAACAAAATTCTGAAGGCCTTATTACCCGCATCATCAAACTTTCCCGATACGACAGTTTCAGCCACAATGTAGGGAGCGTAGCGCCTCAATTCAAAACCTTTATATATTTTAACGATCTCGTACTTTGGCTGTTCGTAAGCAAATGCTGCTTCTCCGGAGAATAACAACATGAATGCTACAAAAATTAATTTCATCGAAAAACTCCTTTTTATTGATCGTCCAACTTCTTTCGCCTCATCCATTTATCAATTTCTACCGCAAAAATAATCGTAATTGATACTAACAGTATTTCTCCCCACTCCATCATGGCCAAGGGTGCTGTTCTGAATAGCCACTGTAAGGCAGGCACATATATAACGGCAAGATGAGCAAAGACAGAGGCAAGCATACCGTAAAAGAGAAAAGGATTGCTCATCGGGCTGATACGGAAAATAGATTTCGTCTCGGACCTCGAGTTCCACGCCTGGAAGAACTGAAAAAATACCATTGTAGTAACGGCTACAGTTCTGGCCTGTTCGGGAGAATCACCTGATCGTAATGCAAGAACGTAGTTTCCGATAACGCCAAGAGCGATTATACAACCCACAAGAAAAGTTCTCTGGATAAGAAGCTTAGACATGAGTCCTTCATGTGGTGACCTCGGTGGTTTATTGATGATCCCTTCTTCTCCCGGCTCGAAGGCAAGTGCAAGAACCTGCAGGCCATTTGTTACGAGGTTAATCCAAAGGAGTTGTGAAGGGAGATACGGAAGGGGAAGTTTCAGCACTTGTGAGATCAATATGGACAGTATTGCAGCAACACCCGTGGGAATGAGAAAAAAGATGACTTTTCTTATATTCTCGAAAACAACACGCCCTTCTTCTACCGCGTGGAATATACTCACAAAATTATCGTCTGCTATTACCATGTCAGCAGCTTCTTTCGCGACGTCCGTACCTGTTCTACCCATTGCAACTCCAATATGTGCAGCCTTGAGCGCAGGGGCATCGTTGACTCCATCACCCGTGACTGCGACTATTTCACTGTGTTTTTTCAGCTGCTGAACAATACGGAGCTTATCCTGTGGTGCAACGCGTGCATAAACCGATGTCTGCTGTACTTTGTTGAAAAGTTCATCATCGCTGATAACCCCCAGCTCTTTCCCAGTTAATGCATTCGCTTCTTCCTGAACAATGCCAAGTTGTCTTCCAATAGCCTCAGCGGTTATGGCATGGTCCCCGGTAACCATAACCGTCCTTATACCAGCTTTCCTGCATCCATCGATTGCCTGCCTTACCTCTTCTCTTGGTGGATCGATCATGCCTTGTAGTCCGGTCAGGATGAGTCCGGATTCTATATCATGGTGGGTAATTTCATTTGTATCATCAGGCATCTCCTTATACGCCATGGCAAGAACTCTCAGTCCCTGCTTTGCTAAGGTATTCGCGAATTTCATGAAATCTTTCCGTATGAGGTGTTCACTGATAAGACAGGCAGTGCACATATCAAGGAGCTTTTCTGCTGCACCTTTGGCAAAGATGATCTTTTTGCCTTGATACTCATGCAGGGTTGCCATATATCCTCGTTCAGATTCAAACGGGATGATACCAAGCCTCGGATAATGCTCTCTTTCTGTTTCCGGGTTCAGCCCTGCTTTTATAGCTGAGACAATGAGCGCTCCTTCAGTAGGATCTCCATCGACTCTGAGCTGACCTTGCTCTTCGTAGATGTCAGATTCATTGCAGAGCAACCCTATTCGGAACACATGGAGGAGCGTATCCAATTCATGTGGTTCTACAGGCATTTTTTCATGGAGTATCTCGCCCTTGGGTTCATAGCCGCTACCGGTTATCTCATAAGTATGCTCTCCGTCATAAACAAGTTGCACGGTCATTTCATTTTTAGTCAGTGTACCTGTCTTGTCAGAGCATATGACGGTTGTGCTTCCCAAAGTTTCAACGGTCGGGAGATTGCGTATGATGGCGTTTCGTTTGGCCATCCTTGCTACCCCTGCAGCCATTGCTATCGTTACTACTATTGGAAGTCCTTCCGGGACCGCTGCAACAGCTGCAGCAACTGCGGTCATAAACATATCCTTAATGCTTTCTCCTGTGAGCAACCCAAAAAGAAAAACAGCAGCAGAAGCTGCGAGAACAAGCAAGCCTATCTGTTTCGAAAACTTATTAATCTTTTCCTGTACAGGAGCTTTTACCGGACGCACAGCTTTCAATTCCTGGGCGATTGTCCCTAATATAGTATTCGTTCCTGTATTGACCACAACACCTTTTGCCCTTCCGCTAACTACGATTGTCCCCATGAAGGCCATATTTGTCTGATCACCGGGAGTCAAATTCGTGCTTTGAATAGGCATAGCATTTTTTTCTGCAGGGACTGATTCACCGGTCAGCATTGCCTCTTCGACCTTCAATTCCAGCGCATGGAAAAGTCTTAGATCAGCCGGCACTTTGGCTCCAGAGGTAAGAAGCACAACATCTCCGGGCACCAATTCTTCACTTTGTATCTCTCTTTCTTTTGCATCCCTGAGAACCCTTGCTTTGGGTACAACCATTTGCTTTAACGCTCTTACACTCTGCTCAGCTTTATATTCTTGCAGATACCCAATTACCGCATTCAGTAATACGACTGACATGATGACTGCCATATCTATATATTCTGCAAGAAGAAAAGTAACTAATGATGCGATAAGGAGAATAAATATGAGCGTGCTGCTAAACTGATGGATGAGTATTTTCAGTTTGCTGATCTGCTCCTGTTCTGCAAGTTTGTTCTGGCCATATTTCGAGAGGCGAATCTTCGCCTCAGATTCTGCTAAGGCCCTCATGTGACGAGCCAAGCTTTTTGAATACCTCTTCTATTTCTAACTGATACCAGCTCATTGATTTCATTAAGTATCTGCTTGTTTCAAAGTGTTCTCGAATGCACTTGTCATACTTGTCTGATATTTTGCCACAATATTATCTCAGATGCTACAGTCGATCTGTTTTCAAATGTGGTATCGACATGTAGCATAGAGATCACTTAAGCAGAAAGCATAAATTTGAAGTAACAAGCATTCTGCAAGCAATCTAGGCAATTCAGAGAAGCATTGGGAGTGCATGCCTGTCAGTTCTCACTGGGGACAAAGATGCATTACAATAAAACATAATAGAATTCCTGGAACAATTTAAACATAATACATCACATGATACGCATCGGCACGTGTTCATGGACGGAAAAGTCATTAATTCAGAGCGGTGAGTTTTATCCTGAGGAAGTAAAAACCGCTGAGGGAAGGCTCAGGTACTATGCGGGCCAATTTGATACGGTTGAAGTCGATTCAACCTATTATGCCATCCCCGACAGGCGAAACACCTCCCTGTGGGTTGACAGAACACCGGAAAACTTCGTTTTTCATATAAAGGGTTACGGCGCGCTTACCGGTCACGGAATTGACCCCAATACTTTGCCGAAAGATATTTTCAGTATCCTCCCTGAGAAAGACAAGACAGGGAATCGTGCTTACGTTAAAGAACCGTTTCTCCTGAATACCATCGCTGACCGTTTCAGGGAAGCTCTCTACCCGCTTCAAAAAGCCAACAAGCTCGGCGTTCTGGTCTTCCAGTACCCCCCATGGTTTTGCTATAGCACACGGAATATGGATTTCATACTGACCGGAAAAGAACTGATGGGTAGATTATCAACGGCAGTGGAATTCAGACACGGCAGCTGGCTCACACCTGATGTTCAGGATTCTGTGTTCCATTTCCTCACCAAGCATCACATTACCTACATTCCGGCAGACGAACCTCAGTATGGAAACCTCGCAACCGTTCCCTTCATCCCCCACCTGACTACCGATATTGCCTATTTCAGGTTTCACGGGAGGAACCGGGAGAACTGGCTGAAGAAAGGCGTGGAGACATCCTTGCGGTATGCATATCTTTACAGTGATAAGGAACTGAAGGAATTCATATCCCCAATGAACAACATAAGCAAGAGGGCAAAGGTCACCTGCGCCATGTTCAACAACTGCCACGGTGGGTTTGCGATGAGAAATGCTTTGAGGTTAAAGGAAATGATTAGTCATCCTGACTAATATAAGGACGCGGGCATAAAAATCACGAAATGGCTTCGTAATGGCTTTTTAAAAGAACTTTCTGTTACTATAGATTAGCTTTTAGTATTTGGATGACACGAACCCTCAGATGCTGAGAAAGCTCTGGGGGTTTTTTATGCCGTGAGAAAATGAAAGGATGAACAATGAACTTTGAAGATTTTCGGTTAAGTCAAGAAACAATGAAATCAATATCAGAAATCGGGTTTGAGGAGCCGACACCTATTCAGGTCACCGCCATCCCCATCATACTGAATGGGAAGGATCTTGTTGGACAGGCACAAACAGGAACGGGAAAGACTGCTGCCTTTGCCATCCCGATCACGGAAAGATGCCGCAAGGGGAGAAAACCCTTTGCGATCATCCTTGAACCGACAAGGGAACTGGCAGTGCAGGTTGCTCAGGAGATGTATAAAATCGGCAGGCATAAAAAAATCAGCGTTCTGCCTATTTACGGTGGTTCCTCGATTGAAAGACAGATAAAGACTCTACAGCGCGGCGTCAATATTATCGTCGGTACACCCGGCCGTGTGATTGACCTGATCAACAGGAAGGTGTTGTCCCTCTCGGAGATAAGAATGGTTGTTCTTGATGAAGCAGACGAAATGCTTGATATGGGGTTTCTCGATGACATTGTAACAATACTGAAGGAAACTCCCGCAGAAAGGCAGACTCTTCTCTTTTCAGCCACAATCCCCCAGCAGATCATAAATATCGCGAAACGGCATATGACAACTCCCGAGAAGATACAGGTAAATACGAAGGATCTTGTCATTCCGGAGATACGGCAGCTTTTCTACGAGGTCGGGCAAGAAACCCGAATTAACGCCCTTTCCAGGATCCTCGATGTCGAAGACCCGGAACTTGCCATTGTTTTCTGCCATACCAAGCGGGAGGTTGATGATGTCAGCATAAAACTCAGCCAATTGGGGTTCAACGCAGGTGCCATACACGGCGATTATACCCAGGCAAGAAGGGATGAAGTCATGAGGAAATTCAGGGGCGGGATGCTTGACATCCTTGTTGCGACTGATGTGGCTGCGAGGGGACTTGATATAAAAAATGTCTCGCACGTGATCAACTACGGGATCCCCCAGAATCCCGACAGTTATGTCCATAGAATTGGAAGGACAGGCAGGGCAGGAAAGTCGGGGATCGCTATAACCCTCATCACTCCGAGGGAATACAAACATCTGCGGTTGATAGAGAGAACAGCAAGGACGGTTATTGACAGGAAAAGATTGCCTTCACGGGCAGATGTTCTCAAGGCAAAAGAGGAAAACATTGCCCGGGACATTGCCGGAATAATCAGGGAGAACCGGCATGCTTCATACCTTCAGACTGTGAAAGAGTTGTCGGAATCCTATGCATTCGGGGATATTGCCGCAGCAGCCCTCTTTGCAGCATTCGGCGGGAAAAAGGAAAACTCTCCAAAGGAACCGTTCATCCCTGAGGCTCCTGTGCGTTTACCGGTGACAGGTGACAGGTACAATAAAGGCAAGACAGCAATGAAACCCTCCGGCTCAAAGCCGCATTCCCGCTTTCATAAAAACCCCAAAAAACGATACCGGTTTATCAGCGCCTCTTTCATGTATCGAGGATAACTCACTCTATTTGTCGATAGATGGCAGATATTCTATTTGAGCGATGTTTCACTCTGTTGCTGAAAAACACCATTTTGACTATGATAAATCTATGAAATACCTGGTGAGCATTATCCTGCTCCTCATCTTTTGCTTCCCCGTTTACGGGGAAGAACTTGACGGCAAAGCATACCTGCAAAAAGGCAGGGACGACCTCAAAAACAGCAGATATGATGATGCCATTGTCAGTTTGAAGAAAGCAGAAAAAGAGTTCCCCGTCCTTGGCGATTATGCCCTTTTATGGCTTTCCGCTGCATACCATGAAACCGGTGACCACAAGCGGTCGCTCGAGACCATTCGAACACTCCTGAAACAGTATCCGGACTCGTCGCTTGGAAAGGAATCCCGGTCGAGGGAGATAGAGGAAGCTCTTAAAGTTTCAGAAGAAAATATCCAAACCTTGTATGAATCCTATATAAAGGATTATCCATCTGATACAGAAATAAAATATAGCTTTGCCCGATGGCTGAAGCAGGACGGACAAACTGAAAAGGCTAAGCTCCTTTTTAAGGAAATCTACAGAGACGCACGGGTATTTTCGACGATGGCTCTGCAGGAACTTGATGCATCTGATATCGGGGTTGGGGACATGCTGCAGCATGCTTCGAACCATATCAGGCAGATGAATTACGCAACTGCTGAACCAATACTGAGAAAGGCACTGGCGAAGGATGACGGTTCCCTCAAAACAGAGATTCTGAAGAAACTTGCTCTTTGCCTTTTCAGACAGAAGAAATACCAAAAAGCCTCGGACATTTATAAGCAGGTTGGAGAACAGTACTGGGAAATCCGTTCCCTGTATCGTGCAGGAGAAAAAACCGCACTGGATGATGCTCTCGATGAACTCTTCGCCGTCAATGATGCAAGGATGAGTTCAATCCTTCTGGCCCTGGCTGCTGACAGGAGAAGGGACGGAAAAAGCCAGGACGCCATTGCGCTCTACCGGGATATCATGGAAAAATTTCCTTCAGAGGCCGAGGAATCCCTCTGGGGCACCGGGTGGACATACTTTCTTGGAGGAGAATACCGGAAGGCATCGGAAATCTTCTCCCGTCTTCACAATACATATGGCGGCACGAAATATCTCTACTGGAAAACGCGAAGTCTTGAATTATGCGGGGAAGATGCACCCACGGATCATGTTCCATCATTAGGAAGCAGGATAGATTTCTACAGTATCATGCTGAATATGCGGACAGCAAAGAGTCAGCAGCAATCCAATAGCAAGGTTCAGGAAGGTTTCGTCAGCACTGTCAACGTTGTGCAGGCAGCAGCGCCCTCATTCGGAATGATCGAACGCATCGAATACCTTTTTGCTCTCGGTCTTCAGAATGAAGCTTTATCCGAGATGACCCATTTGTCGAAAAATACCCGCTCATTCGATGACATATTGTATCTATGCTCCAAATTTGAGGAATCGGGGGAGTACAGATCCTCGGTCAGGCTGGCAGGGAGAATCCCGAATTCCGATATGGTGCGCCATTTCCTTTATCCCCGGGCTTACAAGGACTCGATCGAAGCATTGTCTTCTCAATACTCTCTCGATCCTTTCCTGGTACTCTCGATTGTACGGGAAGAAAGCAGGTTCGATTATGAAGCCCGATCTCCTGCAGGCGCGATAGGCCTTATGCAGCTTATGCCGGGCACTGCGTTCAGGCTTGACCGTAAGCTCAACCTTGGCATACGTTATTCCCGGGATCTGAACGATATCAGGAAAAATCTCCGGATCGGCACGTACTATCTCAGTGCTCTTGTCAGGGAGTTCGGCGCCTACCCTCAGGCAATTGCTGCGTATAATGCCGGCGAGGAGACAGTGAGAAAATGGCTCCAAAAGGAAAAGTATAAATCCACTGATGAATTCATCGAGGATATCCCCTACCGTGAGACAAGAAATTATGTGAAAAGGGTTCTGACAACATTTTTCGAGTACAAAAGGAGCTACGCAAAGGACCCTCACACGGTCAGCCTGACCCTTGAAAGCATGTAGACTTTATCCTGACTGTTCTGGTATTTTAGGTACGATGGTTTTCAGAAAATCCCTCTTTGACGACGACCAAATCGAGGATCTACCCAAGGACGGGAAAAAGGAGGTAAAGCCATTGGAGAAACTGAAAAGCCTTGAAGATAAAATTTCAACCGCCATAGAGCGGGTTAAGACCCTCAAAGAGGAAAAAATACTTTTTGAAAGAAAGATACGGGAATTCGAAAGACTCTTAGATGAAAAAAGCCAGGAAGTCGAGCAACTCAGATCAGAAAAGAACGTCATAAAGAATCAGCTTGAATCGCTCCTCAGCGAACTCGATACGCTCGAGGCTGACTGAGAACAATGGGCAGCACCGAAGTCTACATTTTGGGGCAGAAATATTCGATCAGGGGCGATGCCCCTGAGGAATACATCAGGGAACTCGCCGCTTTTGTCGACAAGAAACTGAAAGATGTATACAATGCCGTACCAAACATAACACCGGTGAAAGCAAGCATCCTTGCCGCACTCGATATCGCAGACGAACTCTATAAACTGAAAAACCAGCAGGACGAAATGACCCGGCATATCGAGGAAAAGGCATCGACCCTTGCATCATTATTCGACTGAATCACATTTTTTTCACTGGCATCTCAGCATCTCAATTACTTGTCAATCAGAGTCCGTACCACTCAATCACTCCCGTATGAAACAATCATCTCAAACAAGGACCCAAAGGACTGATGTAATATCCCCCTCACACCCCCTTTTTGCAAAGGGGGAAGAGAAATATTTGTGATGAAACACCTGTGGAGTATAAGGATGAGAGCATCTAAAACTGCAAACACTACCCGGGAGGGAAGCAGTAAAAATGAAATACACATTTCAGGGGCTGAAGGGCTCTATCCTGTTTCAGAACTTCCGGCAGTCGTCAGCCGGTATACCGAAAGAGCATTACACCATTCGAAGGGCAAGGCCGATAAGATTGTCGTTACCGCTGAGAAAATCAGTCAGAGATCTCAGACCATACCAGCCTTGCCGATAAGCACGGTCATGTGCCGGATGCCGGAGGAAGGAAAGACCATTATTCAGGAGATCCTGTTTGCATTGGGCATTACAAAAAAAGCGCTTCAAGCAGGATTCGCGACAATCAGGAAAGGTGGCATGAGGGGTGCTGCAATTATCGGTGCAAAGGAAGGTTACCGTTTTGAGCCGGACAGGCAAAGGGGCGTTAGGGTATCACGCCTTGGAATCACCTCGCCGGCTTCCAAGCTCCTTTCCGCAAGGCTCTCTGATTGTGGAATCAACACAGACATTGTGAAAGAGGCCTTGATCCTTGCTTCAAAGGTTGTATCTCATAAAGATGTGATTGCCGAACTCTGTGTATCGGATGACCCGGATTATACAACCGGCTATGTTGCGTCTGAAAAATTCGGGTATATAAGGGTACCTCATATCAAACGGAAAAGGAGCACAATGGGAGGAAGGGCATTTTTTGTGCGTGAGGGGTCGGATATCAACGGATTGATCTACTATCTCGAAACAATGCCTGTCATGATCGGAAAGACAGCCCTCTGCAAGGGCATCCATTCGGTATATGAAATCCTTAATAATCCTTATCGCTAACCCAGCAGCTCACAGGGCATCAAACAAAAAAGTCGCAACGGCTTCCTATTACCTGCAGTCAAAGGGATACGAAGTAGAAGTCATCTTTACCCACAGCAGGGGTGATGCAGAGCACCTTGCGAGGGAATCACTTCTACGGCAGCCCTCCCTCATCATTGCCGCCGGAGGTGACGGAACATTTAACGAGGTCGTCAATGGAATCGCGGGTACCGGTATTCCGATGGGTATTTTGCCGCTCGGCACAACCAATGTCCTTGCAAGGGAACTTCATATCCCTGAAAATGTTCAGGCTGCCATGGAAAAGGCTCTCAGAAAAAATCCGCACAGTATTTCGCTCGGAAAGATAACACTCACCGATTCCTCACCCAACATTTCCCGTTATTTTATTCTTATGGCCGGAATCGGGTACGACGCCATGGCGGTATACGGGACCAACGAAGTATTGAAGCAATTTTCCGGACAGGGTGCCTATCTCTACAGTGGGATGAAAACCCTTGTGAAATTTCATCCTTCTCTCCTGACCTTTACTGCTGACGGAAAACACTACGAGGGATATTCAGGAATCATCGGCAATGCGGCGAAATACGGAGGGGCATTCAGTGTAACCCCTGACGCGGACTTGAGCGATCCTGTTCTGCATCTGTGTATTTTTAAAGGGAGAAAGCGAGTTGACATAGCACGGTATGTTTTCGGTGTGCTCACCGGCACCCATTTGAAATACCGGGATATCGAATATCTCAGGGCTAAACATATTGTGATCAACGGCCGAGCTCATATCCAGTTGGACGGCGATTATTTTGGAATGACACCGGCGAAGGTCGAGGTCGCTCCCAATGCCCTTAACCTGATCTTTTAATGACGCCTCCGCCGATTACTATATCATTGTCATAGAATACCGCACTCTGCCCGGGAGCCGGCGCCCACTGCGGTTCATCAAAAACAATATGGACAATAATCGCACCTGATAATCCACCCTTGCCCCCTTTTCCGCATTTAGGCGGATTCGCCGGGGCGAAAGCAAAGGTGGGTAAGGGGGGATTTGTTTTAAAAAAAATCGTTGCCGGCTCATCGTTCATGGTGGAACGGACCTTAACCGTCGCCCTGAAAAAACCTGCGGGTTCCCCTGACCCCGATTCCTCCCATTGTATTGATTGAGAAAGCGGAGGAGTAATCCAGTTTAAATCATGCACGGAAAATTCCTTTTTCTTTGCTGAATCCCGGGGGCCTGCGTATACAGTATTCTTTGCGATATCGATATCCGTTACATAGAGGGGTTCCGGCGACGCTATACCCAGACCTTTGCGCTGACCAATGGTATATCCGTAAATCCCCTTATGTGTTCCAATGATTTTCCCGTGCAGGTCGAGAATGGGGCCCGGTTCCATTTCAGCCTGAAAAAACTTCTGAATGAATTGCAGGTAATTTCTCCCCTGAATGAAGCATATCTCTTGGCTTTCTTTACACTCTGCTGCAGCCAGACCAAGGTCTCCGGCTATTTTCCTGACAGCGTTCTTCGTGAAACCGCCGAGGGGCAGAATCAGTCTTCTGAGAATATCCTGAGTTAATAAATACAGCACGTAGGATTGATCTTTTTTCAGATCGATACCTTTTTTTAAAAGAGCTGAAGGCTGAAGGTGTATGGCTGAAGGTATCCTTGAATCCTTGAATCCTTGAACCCTTGGCCCCTCTCTTTTAACTCTTGCATAATGTCCCGTTGCAATATATTCCGCACCTCTTTTCTCCGCCTCTTGAATAAGATGCGGAAACTTGATATACCGGTTGCACAGGATGCATGGATTCGGTGTCAATCCTGAAGTATATGCCTGCACGAACGGTGTGACGACCTTTCCGGCAAAATCATCTTTCACGTCGATGACGTCATGACGTATTCCTATCATCCGGGCGGTACGGGAGGTGCTTTCAATTGATCGAAACGAACAGCAGGCCGGCACAGTTCCCCCCGTCTTTTCCCACATAAGAAAGGATATCCCCTCGACCTCATATCCCTGCTCTTTGAGCAGATATGCGGTGACTGAAGAGTCAATGCCCCCGCTCATCCCAACGAGAACCTTTGGCATATGTACAACTATACCAGATTGACCTTACCACCTGTAACTACTACAATAGGTTGATAATGAAGAATATCGTTCTGACCGGCTTCATGGGGACAGGGAAAACCGAAGTTGGCAAGGAACTTGCGCAAATCAGGGGTCTGAAGCTGATAGATCTGGATACGGAAATCGAAAAATCAGAAAAGATGACCATCAATGAGATATTCAAACAGTTCGGTGAGCAGAAATTCAGGGATATTGAGTCGGAGATGATAGAAAAACTTTCCCGGGAGAGGAACGTTATTATCTCCACCGGCGGCGGGGCGGTCCTGAAGCAACAGAATATGGATATCCTAAAAAAAACGGGAATCGTTATCTGTTTCATGGCAACACCGGAGACAATCCTGCAAAGAACAGGCAATAGCGACAACAGGCCACTGCTGATGGTAGACAATCCTCTTGAAAAGATTCGCGAACTTCTGGAATTCAGGAGGCCTTTTTATGAAAAGGCCGATCTTATGATCGATACCGAGGATAAAACACCCCGGCAGATTGCGGAAGAGATTATCGATCAAATACGAAATTCTAAACTCTAAACGAGTTGTTGTTAATAGCCCTGCACCAAAAGCGCAGGGCGTAAAAGTCAAACTCAGAATCGTCATTCTCCGGCTTGACCGGAGAATCCAGTTCTTGTTCTCTGGATTGCCCGATCAAGTCGGGCAATGGCACAACTAATGAATATTATGGAAAAAATCAGGGTTGAGCTGGCTGAACGAAGTTACAACATTTATATAGGAAGCGGAATACTCGGAGACATCGGTGAAAGGCTGAGACTGTTCGATCTCAGCCCCAAAATTGCGGTCGTCAGTAATCCAACGGTTTTTTCTCTGTATGGAAACAGTCTGTCTGATTCCATTCAAGAAGCTGGTTTTGATCTGCTGACGGTAACGATCCCGGACGGTGAGGAGTTCAAAGACCTGGTTTGGTTGCAGCATTTATATGACGCACTCCTTGGACACAGGCTCGACAGGTCATCAGCCCTTCTCGCACTCGGGGGTGGGGTAATCGGTGATATAGCCGGATTCGCTGCATCCACCTACATGAGAGGGATTGCCTGCATTCAGGTCCCCACAACCCTCCTCGCGCAGGTTGACAGTTCCGTCGGGGGCAAGACCGGCGTCAATCACAAACTCGGAAAAAACATGATCGGAACGTTCTGGCAGCCCAGAATTGTCTGGATTGATACAGATACCCTGAAGACCCTTCCGGAGAGAGAATTACTTGCCGGCCTCGCGGAAGTAATAAAATACGGGGTTATTCGTGACGAAGAACTGTTTGCGTTCCTTGAACAGAACAGGGAGAAAATCCTGGAATTCGACAGTGAAGCCCTCGCATATATTATCCAGCGTTCCTGTGAGATCAAGGCAGAGGTTGTCTCAAAAGATGAGCGTGAATCAGGACTGAGGGCTATCCTGAATTACGGGCATACGACAGGACACGCAATCGAGACTGCTACCGGATATACACGATTTCTTCACGGCGAAGCTGTCGCAATCGGAATGTACCTTGAGGCACAACTCGCGCAGATGCTCGACGTTCTCGAAAGCGATGATGTCCGGAGGATCAAGGCGCTTCTTACAGCATATGGACTGCCTTCCGAAATACCTCCTGACATCCCGACTGAAGACCTCATTTCATCGATGAAACTCGATAAGAAGTCGGTTGCCGGAGCGTTGAAGTTTATCCTGCCTGAAAGAATCGGGAAAGTGAAAATACAGAAAGGCGTGGGAGAAAAAGCAATCAGGGATTTGCTTACGCGCTAATATCCCTCAATGCAGAGCGCTTCCTATAACGCACTATCCGAACAGTGCATTCATCAATTGAAAGGTAATCCACGCGAAAAGAAAACATGCCGGAAGAGTAAATATCCAGGCATTGACGATTTTCTTTCCAATCCCCCACCTCACTGCAGTCAGCCTCTTTGTCGAACCGACTCCCATAATAGCCGTAGCAATGACATGTGTCGTGCTGACAGGAAGCCCCAGTTGACTGGCCCCAAGAATAATAGCTGTGGCAGAAGTCTCTGCAGCAAAGCCATGGACCGGCTCTAATTTGAGCATACTGACTCCCATTGTCTTGATGACCTTCCAACCACCAAGAGCGGTACCCAATCCCATCGCTACTGCGCAGATCAGTATGACCCAAAAGGGGACCTCAACAGAGTGCAAATATCCTCCGCTCACAAGAGAAAGCGTGATTATTCCCATGACTTTCTGAGCATCATTCGAGCCGTGACTGAGCGCCATAAAACTCGCTGAAATGATTTGAAGTTTCCCAAAATATTTATTAATAGTCGCCCCGGGCAGTCTCCCGCAAAACTTCAGGAGGACACTCATAAAGATGAAGCCGAAAATTATTCCGAACACGGGGGAAATAACGAGAGAGAGAAATATTTTTTTCAAGCCAGCAATATTGAGAATACTAGCCCCACCATATGCAACTGAAGCGCCGACAAGCCCTCCTATTAATGCGTGCGAGGCACTGACCGGCAGGCCGATAATGGTCATGAGTGTGTTCCAGAGAAATCCAGAAACCAATGCTGACATGACAACGATTTCAGTTATTGCCTTTGGATCAACAATCCCCTTGCCGATTGTTTTTGCTACCGCGGTAGTCAAAAATGCTCCGAGGACATTCATGAAACCTGCGAGGAGCACTGCCTGGACTGGTGAGAGAACCCTCGTGGAGACAACTGTTGCTATTGCATTTGCGGCATCATTATATCCGTTGCTGATATCGAAGAGAATGGCAAGAACAATAGTGGCGATAATAATTTCAGGCATGCTTGAGGACTATGGCTTCCAAAATATTGGCAACATCCTCACACTTGTCTGATGCATTCTCGAGATGTTCATAAATCTCTTTCCATTTAATAATAAGAATTGGATCCTTAATTTCATCAAACAGATGCCCGAGAGCATCCCTGAAAGCCCTGTCTAATCTGTTTTCAAGCTTATTGATCTCGATGCAGTATTCCTGGATATGGGCGTAATTTTTTTCTCTCAGCTTCTTTATCGCCTTTTCTACAAATTCCACTGTTGTCATGAGATCTTTCGCCATGGTAATCGCCCACTTTGTAGACTCTTGTAATTTAAAAACTGTGAGTCTGTCAGCAGCGCCCCAGATAAGATCCAATATATCATCAAGTGAAGACGCCAGAGCATGGATATCTTCCCTGTCTATAGGGGTAACAAACGTTTTATTCAGTTTTCTCATGATATCATGGGTATAGACGTCACCCTCCTGTTCAAGTTCATGCACTTCTCTCGCCCAGGCATCCAGGTTAGTAAAGTGCTCCATGATACCAACAAGGAGTGTCGCAGCATGGGTAACATTTGCTGCAGCTTTTTCAAAAATGGCAAAAAAGTCTGTCTCTTTCGGGAAAATTTTCATTACTTGCCTCTTGAGGTAACTGTAGGATATAAAAAAATAAATCTTATGTCAACAAGCATACTCGTATTGCATTGCTTTGGACATTAATGCTATAAGTATTAAGTGGATACGCCGAAAAAAATCCTCGTTGTTGATGATGAAGCTGACCTTGTCGAGCTTGTTTCATATAATTTGAAAAAGGAAGGCTTTCACGTTGACCCGGCTTCAGATGGTGAGACGGCACTCGCAAAAGTACGAAAGGGTAAATACGACTTGCTGGTTCTTGACCTCATGCTCCCGGGGATTCAGGGGATTGAACTCTGCCGCATCCTCAGGAACGACCCGAAAACCTCTGTTCTGCCGATCATCATGCTCACCGCAAAAGGCGAAGAGGTTGACAGAATCCTCGGCCTCGAGATGGGAGCTGATGATTATATGGCCAAGCCGTTCAGTCCGAGGGAACTTGTTGCACGGGTCAAAGCCGTACTGAGGCGATCACGGGAGAAACCCGCAAGCGAAAGGGTCCTGAAGATAGGGGATCTTGAAATAGACAGGGAACGGTATATTGTTTTAGTAAAAACAAAGCCAATCAAACTGAGCGCCACTGAATTCAAGCTCCTCTTGTTCCTTGCCGAAAGAAGGGGGAAAGTATTCAGCAGAAACCAGCTCCTCGATGCGATATGGCGCGATGAGGCGTTTGTAGAACCAAGGACCGTAGACGTGCACATCAGGCGATTGCGATCAAACATCGAGGAAGACCCTGCGCAACCCAGGTATATAAAGACTATGCGGGGCATAGGGTATTTCTTTGATGCAAAGTAATGAAGCATGTCCTGTTCAGAAGAATTGTCCTCGCCTATCTCGTTATCGCTCCGCTTCTCCTCATAATTCTTGAATTCTACCTCTCGGGAACCGTAAAAGAAAATTATATCTCCAACCTCGGGGACAGTCTTATCATCCAGGCTCATCTCATTGCAGATCAGGCATCGGCTCTTGATGCAAAAAATCTCGACCAGTTCTGCAGGGAGTATAAGGAAAAGACCGGAGCACGGGTAACCATCGTCGATAGTACCGGCAAGGTTTTAGGGGATTCCGATGAGCCTTCTGCGAAGATGGAAAATCACCTCGACAGGCCGGAGATAAAGGAGGCCGACTTGGGTGACATCGGCTCTTCAATCAGGTTCAGCAAAACCCTTCAAGAAAACCTTTTCTATCTGGCGATTACCTTCGAGTCTGATGCAGGCAGACAATTTCTCAGGCTCTCACTCCCTCTCAAGGACATCGAGCAAGCGGTGAATGGTATCAGGATGAGAATTGTGACAGCAACCCTGGCGGTATCGTTGCTGGCAATACTTTTGGGACTGATACAGGCAAGGAGAATTACACGGTCAGTGGAGGAAATTACGGCTTTTTCGAAAGAGGTGGCCTCCGGGCATTTCAAAAAACGGCTTTTGCTCAAGGAAAAAGGCGAACTTGGAGAACTGGGGAAAAATATCAGCGAGATGGCACATGAACTCTACGATAAGCTCAGGCAGAGTGAGGAAAGGAAGCAGAAGATTGAAGCAATCCTCAGGAATATGTCTGACGGATTAATCCTGTCGGACCGAAACGGAACCATTCTCTTAAGCAATGAGGCCGTTTCAAGATTCTTCAATGTTGCCTCAAGTATCGAAGGGAAAACCATCATGGAGACCCTGCGGAAAACAGATCTGATGGATATGATAGACCACGTTGCAATGAGCAGGGAAAGGATCTCCCGTGAGATCGAAATAACCCATCCGAAGGATCTCTGCCTGATGGTTACCGCTGCTCCTTTTTACTCGCACCGCAAGGAAGATGAGTTATCCGGCATTGTCATGACTTTTCATGACATTACGAGGCTGAAGAGACTTGAGGAGATACGCAAGGATTTCGTGGCAAATGTTTCCCATGAAATCAAAACGCCGATTACCGCCATTAAAGGATTCACGGAAACCCTGCTGGAAGGAGCCCTTGATGACCGCGACAATGCTTACAAATTTCTTGAGACCATAAAAAACAACAGTGAACGGCTCAATTCACTGGTGACAGACCTCCTCACCCTTTCACGGATCGAACTCGGGGATATCGTGATACAGCAGGACGTGGTCAATCTTGACGACGTCATCGATACGGTCTTCACCATACTGGCGGAGAAGGCACAGGAAAAACGATTATATCTCAGGAAGGATATTTCTCCCGCAATAATGGATTTCAGGGCTGACAGGGACCGCCTGATTCAGATACTGCTCAATCTTGTTGACAACGGTATTAAATTCACTGAGCAGGGAGGGGTAACAATAAGGGCAAAGAGTGAAACAGTAAACGTTACAAGTGCAGATAAAACCGAGACTCCTACTTCATCCTCCGGCATCCAGGCAGTCTCTGACATCGAACCTTTCACCTCTGTCGTCATTTCTGTTGAAGATACGGGAATCGGGATTCCGAAAAAACATCTCCCCCGGCTCGGCGAGCGTTTTTACAGGGTCGACAGGGCACGTTCGCGTGAGCTCGGAGGCACCGGCCTCGGACTCGCAATCGTGAAACATCTTGTGAAGGCGCATGGCTGGGATATGCAGATAGAAAGCGCTGAAGGCCAGGGGACCACTGTACGCATTTTCTGCCCCCCTGTTTGAGCAAAAAGAGCAGATATTGATCAAAAAATTATTTAACTCGATGAGAAAAACGGAGGGAAGAAGTTAGAGAGAAGAAAATACCAAAGAGAGGAAATCGCGGAGATAGTTAAATATGCTCCCTCACCGCATATATCTGATGCTGTCTGTCACTCCCCCATTACTTGAACAATAATATTTCTCTCCCTCCCTCGGTTATCAAAATCAATAAAGACAATCTGCTGCCAAGTCCCTAAAGTCATCTTGGCCTTTACTATGGGAACAGAAAGGGAAGGCTTCATCAGCGCAGCCCGTACATGGGAGAACCCATTACCGTCACCCCATCGTCTATCATGTTCGTATGGAATATTGGATGGTGCTATTTTCTCTATAGCTTTTTTCAGGTCATTGATTACTCCTGATTCATATTCAATGGTAGTGATAGCCCCTGTGGATCCTGAACAGAAAACGGTAACCAGTCCGTTCTTGCTATTTGATTTGTTTACAATACTGGCTACCCTGTCCGTAATATCAATAACATCACTGAACCCCTTGGTGCTTAGTGAAATGGTATCCGCTGCAATCATGTACCCCTCCGATCTTTTGTTATGCCTTTATACACTCATAGCGCATACAGTAATTTATCTTTTTCTGAGCATATTGACAAACATCTTATTTTTTGATAGAAGTAAATCAACCAGCCGGAGGGGGACAAAATGGCGTTGGGACAAAGAAAATATGAGAGGGATATTGCTTCCCTAATCATTCGTTATTCCCTCCCTGCCTATATTTCCGGGAAAGTTTTGTCAGCTATGATGGAAGATTATAGTTTCTCAGGATTGCGCATGGTTACCGGATATCCCCTTGAAGAGGGACAGGAGATAGTAATAAATGGCGGGTTATTTGAAGATGCTCTACCCGCAATAGTTCGTTGGCATAAAAATATAGGTGATACTACCTTTAAGGTAGGGTTAGAGTTCAAACGATAATAGGAGTGTAATTCTTACCTTTCTTTACATTACCCCGGGCTCTTTGAAGGAATTTTTAAGTCTTTTCTCGCCTGTTCCTTCATAACCTCGTACTCCCTTTTCACTTCCTGTGGCAAGTCATCCCTTAAGTTCTGCAAGATGGTTGAGGGAAAATCAAGACCTACATCGGCCCATGCGTCCGAAACTCTCTTGTAGTTTTCCAAGATTTTCTTCTTGTTTTTCATAAAACCCCCTTGCTTGTTTCTTCATAACACCTTGTAATCCTTTTGTCAAGAATATCGAGAATTTGGCAGTGGATATGTCGTACAATGGTTCATGAGAGAACTTGCATGACAGAGAAAGTCGCAGTCAAAGAAGATGCTTCAGACATAGATACCGCTAAAATATGGTGCCCCGAAAGAGGGAACTTCCAGTATGTCAAAGCCTGTGATGCTGACTGCAAAAAGAAAGACAGGTGCAGGTGCCACTGATAGAAGAGCTTGAGCGTATGGTATCGGAAAAACGTTTATATGGATGAAAAAGGATCTTAATCCATGTTTCTGAAGGTCGGCCATCGTGGAGCCAAGGCTTACGAGATTGAGAATACTCTCGAAAGCTTCATCAAGGCAATCGAACTGGGTGCGAATGCCATCGAATTTGATGTTCGAATATCCCAAGACGCTCAATTAATTATCAGCCACGATGATAATCTGAAAAAGGTCTTCAAGAAAGACGTTCGCATAAACGAGGCAACGCTAAAAGAACTGAAGCATATGACCGAAAACAGGATTGTTACCCTTGCGGAAGCATTACGCTTTATCGGCAAAAAAGCTGAAAAAATACTGATTGAATTAAAAGAGGCTGGTTACGAAAACAAGGTTTTGGATGTGATCAGGAAAGAGAAACTGGAAGACAGGGTCATCATCGTCTCTTTCCACGAAGAAACGCTTGCTCATGTCAGGACCATCGACAAGAAAATCGAAACCGGCCTCATTTATACGAAATTCAAGAATCCCATCGGCACAGCCTTAAAGCTGAATGCCCAGTATCTCGTTCCTCTTTACAGATTTTTTCACAGGAGAGATATAGCAAAGGCACACAAGAGCAATCTGAAGGTAATCGTCTGGACGATTAATACAACAATAGAAGCCCAAAACTACATTGCAAAAGATGTTGATGGTATAGCCACCGACAAACCGGACATTTTTCGCGGGATAATGCACGTCACACATGACAGGATTTAATCTGACGAACAATATCATCGTCTGTTAATTACTATTTGTACTGTTGCTCTCAGATAATTATCTTAATGGAGTTGGGGAAGTACATTGCCCCAGATTAGCGGTTGCGCGTGTTCGCCATAGCGGTTGCAGATACGGCATCCAGATATGCCTGTCGCTCGAAATGATTATAACGGTGCGGGTCCCGGCCGCACAAAAACTGCGCAAGACTTGAACCAATATACAGCGGGATGAAAAGCATACCCCAGCGCTCATACTGACACACGTGTGCGTGCTCGTGTAAACGATTGGGTTCGAGAACAATATGATTCCGGGCAAGTTTTTGGAAAAAAACTCCTTAATCCGCAAGAAATAATAATAGATTCAACGAGCTCATCGGAACGAGAGAAACATATCTTATCAGTGCTGAGAGAAATTCGTGATGATGCAGCGTTCAAAAAAAGATGGGAATTACTCTGGTCCTGGAGTCACCTCAAAAATCAACATGATCGGAGCATGTTTTTTAAAGTTCAATCATTCCTAAGGAATAAAGTTGCTCAGGGGAAACGGAAGCAATTTGATAATATCAACTCTTTGATGTGATTTAAATATCTCGCATCGCCCGCTTGATAAAAACATCCAACCACCCATCATGAAAAAGGTATATTGCGGTATCAAAAAATAATTTTTTTGCCACAACATCTGCTCTTTTTTATAATCCCGTAACCAAAATTTAATCTGCCTTTAATATTCCTGTAACATTTCTCCATTAAAGTAAGAGCGGTTTTTGAGCAGCAGGAGGGTGAAAACAAGCTTGCAATCGTCTGCTTGTTACCAATCAAAACAACGTTAAAGGAGGAAAGGTATGAAGAAGAAGGTAGTGGCAATCGTTGTCAGCCTTTGTTGCCTCGATGTTCCTCGCCGGAACGTCCATCGCAGCAGAGGATATCACCGACCCGATTCTGAAAAAGCTGGTCGAGAAAGGTGTCCTCACAAAGGAAGAAGCAATCTCGGTAACCGATGAGATTAAGGTGGAAGCAAAAGCAAAAGAGAAAAAGGCTGAAGAGAAAAAAGCGAAGTGGGAAGGCAGTTTCAGGATGCGCCATGATTCACAGTGGTATGATGAACCTGAAAAGGCCGACAGGCACAGGGAAAGGATACAGGGACGTTTCGGATTTACCTATGATATCAACGAACTGACCCAGGTTGGATTCACACTCGGCACCGGAGAAAAACAGGACCAGGTTACCCTGAATCAGTCTTTAGGCGATATCTTTGAACTCAAGAATGTCTGGCTCGATGCAGCCTACGTCAGACATAATTTCTTCGATAAAAAGCTCCAGGTTTATATGGGAAAGTTTAAAAATCCGTTCACCCCTCATACCTGGATTGTTTTTGATTCTGATCTTCGCCCGGAAGGGGTAGCTATTCAGGCACAGCATGAAGTCGGCAAGCCTACCCTTTTCCTGAATGCAGGGGCATTCCCACTCGATGAGATCAGCGGTGATTCTTCTGACCCCTGGCTTCTCGGAATTCAGGGTGGTATAAAATATGAGCAGAAGGATAAATTCAACATCGCGGTCGGACTTGCCCACTATAACTACTCCAATGTCGATCTCGTCTCTGCAGACGACAATAAATACTACGGGAATACAATCAGTGATTTCCGGCTCTACAACGCAACAGCCAGCGTTGCACTGTATCTGCCGCTCTATGTCGGCTTGACCGCTGATTACATCTACAACACTGCAGCGGATGACGACAGTGACGGATATCTGTTTGGCATTACCGCGGGAAACAAAAAAGTGGAGAATTTTAAGGACTGGCAGGTATTTACTACCTACAGCAGAGTGGAAAGCGATGCAACATATGACGAATTTTCCGATTCGGATTTCCGCAGCGGCGGGACAAACAATAAGGGCTGGACATTCGGATACCGGTTCGGACTCGGAAAGGGATGGGCGCACGCACTCAAGTATTACATTACCGAAAATGTGAGCTCACAAATCCCCAGTGACAAGAGATCAACAGAGGAGAACAGAATCCAGATAGATCTCACCTATGCATTCAAATTCTAAGTCAGTCGCTCTTTAACGCCAGATAAGGAGCACTGTTAACCCCTCTGCCCTCCCACCCCCGGGAGGGCATATTTTTTTGTGGTACGTGACTGATATTATGTATACAGATTTTTCCCTATTGAATGCCATCCCCGCTTGTCGGGAATTTTTTTGATACTCTGTTCGAAATGGGAGTTGCTCTGAAGAAAGATTCCGGCCAAGCCGAAATGACAAGTTTGAAGCTATTTGCAGAATAATAATAAGACTATGTACCAATGAAACAACCGTTCCTCTGGGGTGTCGCGACTTCGGCCTTTCAGCTCGAGGGTTCGCCCCATGCTGATTGGGCTTCGTGGGATTCCATCCTGAGCTCAGCGCCAGAGGTGACTAACCACTACGCCCTTTACAAAAAAGACCTCCGGCTCCTCAAGGACCTTGGAGTCAACGCCTACCGCTTCTCGGTCGAATGGAGCCGGATTCAGCCGAAAGAGAACCTATGGGATGAAGAGGCCATCTCCCACTATCAGGAGATTATTGACATACTGAGAGAGAGCAATATTGAACCGATGGTAACCATCCACCATTTCACCCACCCGCTGTGGTTCATCAAAAAATATCCCTGGCATGAATCGCGGTCGGTTGAGAAATTTATGGCCTTCGCCAGAAAAGTCTTCTCGTCAATCAGCGGGGTGAAGTACTGGATAACGTTTAACGAACCATATGTGCTGATACTGGGCGGGTACCTTGAAGGGTGCATGCCGCCGGGGATAACCGACATCTCCCTTGCAGTCAGAGCGATGGAGAATATCCTGATTTGTCATGGCAAAACCTATGACATGATCCACGAAACAATGCCCTCAGCACTGGTGAGCGTTGCGCATAATATGGCTGCCCTTGCACCATGGAAGAGATGGAACCCGCTGGACAGGCTTCTTGCAAAAATTGCGAAGTACTTCTATAACCATTCACTGCTCGACGCCTTCCTGACCGGCACGCTTCGCGTGAAATTCCCCTTTGGAAGAGCGGTTCACCTTTCTGTGCCGGTACGAAACAAACTCGATTTCTTCGGTGTCAATTATTACACGAGAGTGCACATGCGGTTTAACCCCTTCAGGAAAATGGCTGTTGAACTGAGGCACAGGGATATCGACGGCCATGGTCTCACAGACATGGGATGGGAAATCCATCCGCACGGGCTTGAGAAAGTGCTGAATTATGCCTCGACGCTGAATGTCCCGATCATCATCACAGAAAACGGCATTGCAACACATAATGACCGTGCGAGGATCAAATTTATGAAGGGACACATTGATGTCCTCGAGCGGTGCTTAAAGAAGGGCGCCGATGTCCGGGGCTATTTTTACTGGTCCCTCATCGATAACTACGAATGGCTTCAGGGGCTCGACGCCCGTTTCGGCCTCTACAACGTTGATTTCAACACCATGGAGCGCACACCCACCAAGGCAGCATTGTACTATTCATACCTGATTAAAAGCAGAGGATTTTAACCAAAAATTCATCGTCGTTTCACACTCCTGTAATTAAAAATACTTATTATTCTATTAATGTTATTGTGTGATTTTCATATTCACACAAAGTACTCTGATGGATCGGTAGAGTTACAGAGAACCGTTGATCTCTTCGGCCAGGCCGGCTTTGATGTCATTGCCATAACTGACCATGTAGTCAACGGCGACAGTTCATTCGGGAAATTGGCCCACCGTTTCAGGTTTACCATCAATGAGAAAAACTTCCATGCCTACATGGCACATATCAGAGAGGAGGCTGATCGGGCCTGGGACAAATACCGAATGCTCATTATACCGGGAGTCGAGATCAGCAAGAATTACATCTCATCTGAAAAATCGGCACATATCCTGCTCATCGATATCAAGGAATTCATCCCCGCATGCTGGAGCTACGAGAAGATATTCCTTGAGGCAAAGGCACAGGATGCCATCATTGTGGCCTGCCACCCGCATCACAGTTCCGAAATCACAACACGGGATACCCTGTTTCTCTGGAAGAACCGCGACAAATACGCCAAATACATTGATGCGTGGGAAATCGCAAACAGGGATGACGTATTCAACGTTATCAGCCTGAAGAAATATCCCTATATCGCAAACAGTGATTTCCACAGGGCAAGGCATATCTATTCGTGGAAGACAATGCTGAACTGCGAAAAGAATGTTGACTCGGTCAAGAACTGCATTCGGCACAACAAAGGGGTTGCTATAACGTTGTTTAGGAACTAAAAAAGGAGAGACGATGGAACTGGTATACATATTTTTTGGCATCACCGTAGTAGGACTCACCGCCTACGGGTTGCAGATTTGGGCAATACGGAAAACCCTGTGCGAGAACGAGGTGCCGGCGGGGAAAGGCGCTGCGCGCGGATTCTGCCCGCCCATTTCAGTCTTGAAACCGCTGAAGGGGCTCGATGACAACCTGTTCGACAACCTTGAAAGCATATGCCTGCAGGATTATCCGGAATATGAAGTTATCTTTTCCCTGCAGGATTACAACGACCCAGCGTACAAAGTAGTCAGGAAGATTAGGGATAAATACCCGGACAAAAATATCACTATACTGGTTGAGCGCTGCGAAGTTGGTCTCAACCCAAAGGTCAACAATCTCATCCCGGCATACCGGATAGCCAAATACGAACACGTCCTCATCAGTGACAGTAATGTATTCGTTAACCGAGACTATCTGCAATCTATCGTCAAGCTCATGTCTGACCCGGTTGTCGGTCTCGTCAGCAACATCATACGGGGAAGTGGCGGGCGTTCCCTCGGATCGATCTTCGAGAACCTCCATCTTAATTCCTTCGTACTGGGAAGCGTCTGCTTCCTGGACAGATTTCTTAAGATGCCCTGCGTTGTCGGAAAATCGATGCTTATGAAGAAAACCGACCTCGACGCGATAGGCGGGCTGAAAGCGTTCAAGGATGTGCTTGCAGAAGATTATATGATCGGGAAAAAGATGCAGCAACAGCGGAAGACCGTCATTCTGTCGAGTCACGTCATTCAGAACATCAATGAATACTGGGGGGTCAGAAGATTTCTCAACAGGCATACGCGGTGGGGAAAACTCAGGTGGAGAATCGGCGGGGTATCTTACTTCTCCGAACTGATAGGGAATCCGGTGTTCATGTCTTTTTTCCCCCTCGTTCTCTGTGGGCCCTCAGGAATGACCATGTCGTTCGTTCTGATCGTGAGTACCCTTAAAATCCTTGGTGATATGGTGATAGGGAGTGCATTAGCGAGTACAGATGCAGGGAGCAGTTCCTCAGGCAAAGAGAGCACGCCGTCTTCTTTTCTATCTGTGCATTCATTGTGGTATGTCCTTGCTCCGGTCAAGGATCTACTCATTGGCCTCGTGTGGTTCGTTCCCCTTATCAGCAATACCGTAGTTTGGCGGGGAAACCGCTACATCATCGGCAAGGATTCCCTGTTGTCACCATGTCCTGAAGTTGGCCTCTGGTCTTGGAGATACAGACTTGCCGACGCTATCAAAACCCGACTTGCCTGAATTAATCAAATCGTAAAATTCATTTCATATTCTCGTAACGCACCCCTGATATTGTAAAAACGATTACGTTTCAACTCACTTAAATCATTAGTGCAAATGATCAAGCTGTTTCAATAAAGAAAGGAAAGGGGGTGGGAAATAACACGACTGGATCGTATAAACACCCAGAAGCAAAAGAGCGTGAAAGTTCATCTGACCTTTGGTCAGCAGAGAAAAGACAGAAGAAGAAGGAGAGAAAAAAATGAGAAAAAGTTTTCAACCGTTGATAACCGCAGTGAGTATTGTGCTGATAGTATCTTTCCTCATACCGGTCATTGCACTTGCTGATGAATCCTGCAATGCGATTGGCAGAGCCAAAAATATCATATTTATGGTGCCCGATGGAATGGGGCTTTCAAATGTGACAGCAGCCAGGATATTCAATGACGGGCCGAACGGAGCCCCTCTCTATCTTGAAACATTACCACAGATCGGATACCAGAGAACCCATTCTGCTGACAGCACCGTGACAGACTCAGCCGCAGCAGCGTTAAAATAAGCGCGCATGAGTCGACTCGACAAGCATGAGGGGGTGACCCCTCATGCTTTTTCTCATCCGATTCCCGATATTCATGGCGCAAAATGTAACAGCTCTTTCATAATTACGTAACATTCATTTGTTAGCCTTATCGAAAGGAGGTGCTCAATGAATATGACAACGATCAAGCCGCAGGGCTTCGTCAGGCACTCTGAAACATTCTGTCCGTTTGACGGCAATACCACCTGTCTTGCTTCCCTGTCTTCCATGGCATTGGATAACAAGATAAGAGAAATCTGCTGCAGTACTGAACAATTTGATGATTGTCCCATATTCCTCGCAAAGGTTTTGCGGCGAAGCTAACGCCGCAGAACATACCATCCGGTAACCGAAATTTCACCGTCATGTAACATTTGTGTAACATATCGCGTGGTATGGTATACACAGGGAGGTAATGGAATGCTTTCTGATAAAGTCTTCACCACATGTCCGTATTTGACCGGCAGCACAGAAGGTGCAGTGTGCAGTGCAAAGGCTGTTCTCCTGAGAAATCTCGAAAATATCAATCCCGATATGTGCATCAGCAGACACTTTGAGATATGCAGGGTTTACATCGAAAAATTGCATGAAATCGATTTCCTGAATACCGGAATACATGGGAATCTCGCGGCACGCTGTAACAAAAATTTAACCGTAACTTCATGAAGGTGTAACACGGCTTCTCTATGATGTCACTATGGGGTCGCATAATGGTCCGCAGACCAAGGAGGTTAAATGCCCTTTTTGCAGTTCAGGTGCAGTCTACAAATATGGAAAGATCAAAAGCGGGAAACAGCGGTTTTACTGCATCATATGCGGGCGACAGTTTACCCATAATACGCGAAGAATTCTGTGTGACTTCAGACCGACATGCAGGAAGTGCGGAACCATGATGCACGTATATAAAAGAGAAAAGGATTTTACTCGATTCCGGTGTGCTCATTATCCGCAGTGTAAGGCCTATGTCAAAATCAAAATTCTAACGAAAAAGGAGAAAATGAATGAGCTATTATCTCCATGATGTTCCTGGCCGTTTACGCATTAAGACGCCGTTCATTAAGGGCAATACTGCTCTCGCAAAACATGTGGAACGGTTCCTCGAACAGATTCACGGCATTAAGTCAATAACGACAAATCCGCTTACCGGTAGCATCATCATGACGTATGACGAGCGAAAAGTGACTTCAAAGATGCTGCTCGAAACTCTCAGGACCAGGGGTATTTTTAACCCCGCGAAGGCAGTTACCAATGACCAGTACATACATTCCAACGCATCCAGGGCAAGCCATATAATCTATAAGGCAGTCGTTGGGGCCTTTGTGGAAAAGGCTTTCGAAGGATCAGCGTTGTCCCTGCTCGCCGTGCTGCTTTAGCCGTTCCAGCCTTTTTCTCCTCTGAATGTATCAAGTATACTATTCGCAGTAAGTCATTTGATGTGATACAAGGTTACAGATTTGACAGATACATCGCTGTTGCCCTCTTCCTTTACTATGGTTTTTCGGAAAGTGGATGCCAATACGCAGCAACTCAGCACTTCTCAAATTATTCAGTTGCCGCGGGAAGACGTTTTTGAGTTTTTCAAAGATCCCCGGAATCTCTCTGAAATAACGCCGGCCTGGCTTCAATTCAGAATGCTCGATCATGCCGCGGGAGAGAGGGTATTCGAAGGAGCTGAATACGATTACAGCATCAAATGGCTACCGTGGTTGGGGAGAACCAAGTGGAGAAGCCGGATCGTCCGCTACCTGCCTCCGGAAAGATTCACCGATATTCAGGTCATAGGGCCGTACACCTCATGGGAACATCTCCACACATTCGAGGAAGTTTCAGAAGGCACCAGCATGAAGGATATCGTTACATACCGGCTTCCCTTCGGGCTCATCGGAAAATTTGCGCACCATATCCTGATTAGGGATCAGCTTGAGGACATATTTTCCTACAGGGCCATGAGAATCAATGAGTGGGCGTCGGGGACATTTGACCTGGAAAGAAAAGCAAAGGTCAAAACCGGATAGGCTTAATATATAAATATATTACTTTACATATTATGGTTAATCATTTAGACTATTAATTAGCTGTCGATACATATAATCCTGTCACCGTCAGTCTGTCATTCCTGCTTGGCCGGAATCTATCTGACAGCTTCTGTGAAGGATTCCCGACGCGTTTCACTTGTTGGGATGACAGTATCTTGAGCTTTCTTGGTTACTTTATTTGGATGCTTTTTGAATTATTGCGTGCTTGTTTCATGCCTTAAGGGTATTTTTTTCAGCAAGAGAATATTCAGCAATCCGGACATGAAGTTAGGTGCTCCGATGAAAGGAGGTTTAGCAATGACAATCAGAAAGGTCCCGAAGAGAGCATCACTGACATGCAAATGCAAGAGTTCCTGTTAATATCAATGAGGGCTTAATTGCGGAGACGGTTTTTAGTGCATTTCACTGTCGTTTTGCCCTCACAACAATACCGATAAGGAGGATCTGTACGATGACAAAATATGTCTGCACAGCTTGCGGTTATGTTTATGATCCGGCTCAGGGAGACCCTGATTCAGGGATTAAACCCGGCACACCTTTTGAGCAATTGCCGGATGACTGGGTTTGTCCTGTCTGTGGTGCTGCGAAATCCATGTTTGTCGAGGAGGGCGCCGGGTACAAAGAGCACGGACTTAAGAAATAAGAAAACAGAGAGAATTCATATCTCGGGAAAGCGCATTCACTTTTGCGATGGAAAATCTATTTGATGAGTATCGAAATTTTCTTAAGGATACGATACGTCAGCGTATCGATTTCCGTCTCACTGATCAGAACAAGGGGATAGCTCCGCCACCCATTCAAATACCTTACTCTGCGGATAGCTTTCGTATAGATCTTGTTGCAAAAGAGAACTGGCATAATGTTGCCAGCCCTGATCTCATATCCGTCATACAAAACAGGAGAAGCCACAGGCATTTCAAGGCTGCCCCCATCAGCTTGGAAGACCTGTCCTTCCTTCTGTGGGCTACCCAGGGCATAACGACGACCAGAGACAAAACTGCTGCATTTCGAACGGTACCTTCTGCCGGTTGCCGCCATGCCCTCGAGACATATCTGTGCATTTTGAACATTGCAGGATTGGAAACAGGTATCTATCGTTACCTGCCGGTCGAACATGAGCTACTTTTGGTATCAAAAAACAAAAATCTTGCAGACGACATCGTGACTGCAACTTTTTACCAGTCGTTCATCGGGAAAGCCCCGGTGACCTTTATCTGGACAGCTGTCCCGTATCGCATGGAATGGCGGTACCATCTCGCAGCACACAAGGTCATCGCGATCGATGCCGGGCATGTCTGCCAGAACCTCTACTTGGCGAGTGCAGCAATCGGGGCAGGTACATGTGCAGTTGCTGCATATCACCAGGAGATACTGGACCAGCTTCTGGGGGTTGATGGAAAGGATGAGTTCGCGATTTACCTTGCTGCAGTGGGCAAAATATGATTTTGCTTTATTGGTGATCGTTTAGCCTTACGCCATCATGTCCAAAATATAAACTATGCCACTATAAAAACAAAATATTTCTTCAGCTTATTCGAATCGTATGCGTATCTCGTCATGCAAATCGACTTTTATTCCGGGAATATCCTGCATCAGCAGCTTGGATTCCTCCATAGATTTCGGCAAAGCCGGGCTCAACTTTGTAAACAGTTCCGGCATCTCCATCACTTTTCCAAAGTCTAATTCTGCTAACGTGATCTTTGAGCCTTCTCTGTGAGAGGCATTCGTTTCAACAATGTTGCCATCAACTGCTACCGTTAACGTTATTTTCATTCCTTGAAACAGTTGCTTTACCTGAGCTGTCATTTCTTCCGATGGCTTGTCATTATTTTGAGACGGTTGTGTATTTTCAGAACTCTCTGATTTTGAATTCATGCTGCTTCTTGGAGATTTGATAATAAGTTCTGCCGGGTTCCCTTTGTGAAAGGTGAAGATGACATATTCTTTTTCGTTTCTGTCAGTATCAGAGCCGCCTTGCTGAGGAACAGACGGCACTTTTTCTCCTGGGTTTTGATTGATTTTGACTTTATTGATATCCTCAAACGCATACATGGCCTTATATCCTTCGTAGTCATCAGTGATTATCTTTGATCCTCCGATGAAGGTAACCCCTTCTCCTTTATGTCTGGCGCTCTCCCTGAGCTTTGCCTCATCAAAGATATCAAATGCCTCTGCTTTCATTTCGGAATCAGCGTTCTTTTGTATTTTGCCGCTATTTTCCCCTTCTGTCATCATCTCAGCCATGCTCTTAGCCATCTCCTCCATCATTTTCTTCATCTGCTGGAGCAGGTCTTTTCTCATCAGGAATGTTTCTTCAATTGTTCCGCTTCCATCCGTCTTCACGTTCACAACAGTGTCAACCTGAATACATGCGGTGAGAGTGAGGGAAACAACACACATCAGAAAGACTCGCGCAAATTTTTTCATACTCTGCTCTCCTTCTTAATGGCCAATGGGCTTAACCACAATTATAGCCTACTTTCTTTTTCTCAAAGGCATCCTACTGATTATCAGTATAATGAGAAAAGATGACAATATTCGTCATGGAACAATGAATCCAGGCGGCCGTTTTATTTTTTCGGCTATAAAAATCAATATGTTACAGCTTGCATCCACGGCATAAGTTTTGCTTACCTATATGCCATATGGGTAATATAGCAATACCGTTTCATTCCTTTGAGCGCTCAAAACAGAGGTTATAGAGGGAAAATGGGCTTCCGAACAATGGCAATTTGTCCAGGGAAATCGCTATTCAGGACACGTATGCACTCTATGATAATCGTGACATATTGTAACCTTTTCTTTTCTTCTGGCGCATTCGCAAATCAATCACCGCAGATACCTGAACCTGTACTATTTTTCCCCCATTTCACCGTCTATCTCTTATTTGCCAGTCTGACACTGTTGCTTTTTGCTACCTGGTACCTCTTTCGCTATCGCAGACAAATTGAAAAGAAAGCGCTTGAACTATCGATAACCAACGATCAACTGCATATGGAGATAGAGCAGCGTGCACAAATTCAGACCGCCCTCCAGGAGAGTCAGGAACGGTATGAACTCGCTGCAAGCGGCGCGAATGATGGTCTTTGGGATTGGAATCTGCAGACAAACGATATCTATTACTCCCCCCGATGGAAGTCAATGCTGGGATTTGAAGACGATGAAATAGGGGCTCGTCTTCAGGAATGGTTTCATCGGGTTCATCCGGATGATATCCGTAAATTGAAAAAAGATATTTCCGATCATCTCAACGGAGTTACGCCGCATTTTCAGAATGAACATCGCTTGATGAATAAGAAGCAGGATTATCTCTGGGTATTGAGCAGGGGGCTCGCAGTAAGAAACACCGATGGCACCAGTGTCCGGATGGCAGGCTCACTAACTGATATTTCAGGCCGAAAAAAAACCGAAGAACAGTTAATCCAAAATGCGTTATATGATAACCTGACAGGCCTCCCCAATCGCGCCCTGTTTATGGACCGCTTGCAAATGACATTTGTCCACAACAAGAGAAATACCGACCACCTCTTCGCGATTCTCTTCCTGGACCTTGACAGATTTAAAAATATCAATGACAGCTTCGGTCACTTGACGGGTGATAAATTGCTTGTTTTGGTCGCACAGAGATTGCGGGCCCATATACGTCCCGACGATACCATCGCCCGGTTTGGCGGAGATGAGTTTGTCGTGCTTTTAGGAAACATAAAAGACGAGAGTGATGCAACAAAGATTGCCGATCGTATAAATAACTTCTTAACAGAACCTTTTCATCTCATGCATCATGACCTATACGTTGCGATAACTATCGGCATAGCGATAAGCAATCATGAATATCAGCAGCCCGAAGAAATACTCCGCGATGCAGACACAGCCATGTACCATGCGAAATTACGCGGGAAGGGATGCTATTTAGTATTTGATAAGTCGATGCACATTAATGCACTGGACCGCTTAGAATTGGAGATAGACCTCCGTCATGCCATTGAACACAAAGAATTTGTTCTCTATTATCAACCTATCATCTCCCTCGAAAACCGGAGTAGTGTGGGCTTTGAGGCCCTGGTCAGGTGGCACCATCCCCGGCGCGGCTTTCTCTTGCCGATGCAGTTTATCCCTCTTGCTGAAGAAACGGGGCTTATTGTTCCCCTGAGCTTGTGGATTATTCGCGAAGCATGCACACAGATGCTTTCATGGCAGCGGCAGTCCCCACACGATCCGCCATTGGTAGTCAGCATCAACATATCTCCCGTACATTTCAAAAATACCGACTTTGTTGATCAGATAAGAAAGATTCTCGATGAAACAAAACTGAATCCCGGGGATTTGGCTCTGGAAATAACAGAGACGGTTATGATGGATAATACCGATCATATCCTTGCTGTTCTTTCAGAGTTGCAAGACCTGGGGATTAAGATTCATATCGATGATTTCGGTACAGGCTATTCAGCACTGAGCTACCTGCACCGATTTCCCATCAGTACATTAAAAATTGACCAATCATTCATTGGGCGACTGACTGGCAAAGGGGAAAATACCGAAATCGTTCAATCAATCATCAACATGGCTCATAATATGAAACTGCGCGTGATTGCCGAAGGAGTCGAAAAGGAAGAAAACCTGAAAACACTCGAATTTCTGAAATGCGAGTATGCGCAAGGTTACTTTTTCTCTCATCCCCTCAACAGAAATGAGGCGGAAATATTCCTGATGCAGCAGAATGCACACCAAAGCATCAGCGATTGACCAGTCGATAAATTCAGAAAAACAGTCATAACCATTCTCAACCTCACCTTAGGCAAATACTCCTGAAATTTCCATATATGGCAGGTCTCGGCGATTATGAAGGCTTGGATAATTTCTGGTTCACCCAATGCCAAAAATATTTTCAAAAAAGCAATTTTACCGTGAAAAATAGCAAGAATCTCATTGTAATCTTCTTTGATATTCGTAATATATGAATGAGGAGCGTGATGGGAGGGGGATGGGCAGGGAAACCTTCCACCGAAGAACAATTCCCTGCCCGTTTTATTATTCTCGCTGGGTACCGCAGAGAACAAATGACCAAAAAGATCAGACTAACAAAAAAAGTTCGCGTCATCAGAAAAAATCAGAATCAGTTCGCAAAGGACAAAGGCCATGAAAAGATAGGGTTCGACTATTATTACCCTATTCCGATTTTCCTGGAACAAATCATGGACGAGATAGTTGAGCAGTCAACAAAGGCGGGCCTTGACAGTTATTCCCTTTTGAAGCACTTCCAGTTTAGCGATAAAGAGATTGAAGAATATTTTGACAGGTTAGGCAACGGATGTTCCTTACCGGCACCAAGTCCCTCGCCATAGGATCCGCTCTGTTGACAGCAAAAAACGCTTATATTAATTTAGTAGTAGTTACTGTCCATGGTTACCTCGATCAGAAAATTCTTCAAGAAACATATTCAGCCCAAATCTGACAAAGCAGATGAGCGGTCCGAACACGCTCTGCAGGTTGCTACCGCAGCACTGCTTATTGAGATGATGAAAGCTGATGGTAAGGTCAGTGAAGATGAACGAAGAGTCGTTCTGCATACCCTCCAGTCGAAATTCAACCTCACCAGGGAAGAGACACGATCACTCAAGGAGCTCGCAAAAGAAAAAATCGGAAAGGCCACGGATTATTATGAGTTTACCTCGCTCATCCACAAGGGGTTGTCGTATGCGCAGAAAGTGGAAATCATAGAGCATCTGTGGCAAATCGCTCTCACGGACAAGCATCTCGACAAGCATGAAGAGTATATGGTGCGGAAGATTGCAGACCTGATTTATGTTGAGCATGAGGATTTCATTGAAGCGAAAATCAGGGTGAAAAAGAACCTGTCGCTGTAGTCCTTTTTATGAGATGCATCGGCTTTCATAAACGCATGAGAAATTTTTCAAGGATCAACTGAACCAGGCGAAATGAGACTCACAAAAAGGATATTCAACAGTATGGTAAAAGCAAGTGCCAAGATACTTACCCGCGTATATCAGACTGCCCGGCAGGAAGAAGGAAGCCCTTATATCAGGCTTCGCAGACTGATATTCCTTTGTGCTATCTGAACAGGATAATCAGCAAGCTCCCGTTCTTCTGCATTGGTAGCGAGATGCTCCTTTTACAAAGTTAAAAAGGTGCTCCCTCGCTTTCGCAGAAAGACCGTAACTATCCAGTTCAGGCTGTAACATCTTCAGCGTTCCGTAACCGCCCAAGTATCCGTTTACACGTGCAGCAGCCGTGGAAGAGATAATATCGCGAAACAAAGGATACAGAGCTTTAAATTCCTGCATATACTCGTAACTGTGTTGGAGGGCGTGTTTCTGATGATAATCTTCAGCGAGATAGAACTCAGTAAAGGGAGCAATATCTGTCTTAATCTCGCCTGTTATCGTCGCCTGCAAATGAGCCCTTGCTTCAAGCGCCAGGCGTTCTTGATGATCATTATGATAAAAAATTGCAGCTCTGTATTGTCGGGACCAGGATTTTACTGCGGGCTCATGACCCGACCAGAACATATCCATCAAATCCTTATAGGAGATTTTTTCCGGGTCATAGTCGATCTGTAAGGCCTCGGAGTGGTCTCCAAGGTTGGTGTATGTAGGGTTCTTTTTTGTTCCCCCCGTATATCCTACACGAGTACTGACAACTCCCGGTATGACCCCGAACTGGGAGTCAGGACCCCAGAATCACCCAAGTGCAAAGGTTGCTGTTTCTGTTCGAGACGCGGAATTGGCATCTATAGGCGGAATCTGTCTTTCAATCTCAGTTTTTATCATGCCCTGAATGAACGTTTACTCACTTCACCCTTAACCTCGCCACACTATATTATACTGCAAGATAACACGTGTTTGAGCTTTATACACCTGAAACAACTTTCGTAACCTAAGCGCTTTGCGGGTTGCTAAGCATTTCGAGAAAGTATTCTGCTAAAATTACCCTGACGTTTGAAAGCTCTACAAAAAAATATCCGATCACCAATTTCTTAAAGGGAGGCTTTTTATGTACACGGTTAATTTCGCAAAGGTGGAGGTAAAAATATCAGACGGGTCAATAATAAAAGGGAAAGTCAATATTCGAGGAGATTATACCCGGCTGTCTGATTTTTTAAGGTACTCGCCGGAGCAATTTTTAGTTATTGTTTCTGAAGAAGCAGGGGCAGGTTCTCAGAACATTTTCTTTATCAATAAGAACTATATTGTCTGGGCCGGCCCCGGAAACCCATCGCCGGAAGTAAACCATATCGATAATTGATATCATTGAGCACAGTACATCTATAAATCATTCGATAACAAGAAGACATTTATGAAACTGCTAAAAATCATGCCGTGTCTTGACATGAAAGACGGAAGGTTCGTAATCGGATACCCCTTAATGTTTTGAGGGGAATGAAAAGAAAGAACTGACTGCGTGTCATACCGTTTCTGCACAATACAGCCATTCTGGTAGATCTGTATCCCTGGCCCTCTCTGCTTTTGCCAACTGTAGTGATTAAAAAAAGAGAGGGTAATTGGGGGGATAGGTAAACTCAAGGGGTGCTGGGGTAACACCCGATTGGGGATTATTGCGTTTACCTTGGGGTAAAACATTACCCTCTCTTTATATATTTATACCATAAACTACACATGGTCATATCCCAATTAAATAACAGTTAATTGCCAGTTAAAAACTGTTCAAGAATATAAGGTAAGGTCAAAGGTTAGTCTTTTGTTGTTTTGTCCGACTATTTTCTGACGATGTTTCTCAGGAATGATAGACTATATGCTAAGCAGTATTTAGTATCTTTAATGCTCTGAGTCGGCGTGGATGTTTCAGTTTTCTTAAAGCCTTTGCTTCTATCTGTCGCACCCTTTCACGGGTGATAGAAAAATGATTTCCAACTTCTTCAAGGGTTAAATCTCTCTCTAACCCAATACCAAAACGCATTTTTATTACCTCTTCTTCCCTTGGAGTAAGGGTATCGAGAATTTTTAATATCTGTTCGGTGATCCCATTTTGTTCTGCATTTGTATAAGGAGAGGGACTCACTGCATCACCGATAAAATCTTCAATCGTCGCGCCCTCATCACAAACGGGAGTCTGAAGAGCGATGGGGTCTTGTGTCGCCCTGAATACTTCGTTGACTTTCTTTATTGGGACGCCTAATCGTTCCGCAATTTCTTCCTTGCTGGGTTCCCTTCCAATCTCGGCTACCAGTTCTCTGGAAGCCTTGGTAACCTTGTTATAAAACTCCATCATATGCACAGGGACGCGGATGGTTCTCGTTTGATCTACCAAGGCTCTCGTAATGGCCTGTCGTATCCACCAGGTTGCATAAGTGCTAAATTTGAAACCCTTCTGATAGTCGAACTTGTCTATTGCCTTCATCAGACCGATATTGCCTTCTTGAACGAGGTCAAGTAAGGCAAGACCTCTCCCAATATAATTTTTTGCGATATTTACTACCAATCGGAGGTTACGAGTGATCAACTCATTTTTTGCCTTGGCAATGAGCCTATTTGCTTTGTTAATCCTATCATACGTCGTTTTGAATTCGTCTACTGTTACTCCAACTTCTGATTCAACATACTTGATACTCTGCGTTTATCTCTTTCGCAAGATCATAAAGCTTTTGGGGGTTCAGCCCTTTTTCCTTCTTTCTTCTTAATAAGCTTTTCAAATCCTTTAAAGTTCCATACTTGAAAACCTTTCTATCGGCAATGTTTATTTTTGTCATAAGGTAGTCGAGTGTATCCAAACTCTTCGTAAGGATTGCTTCTGAATTATTTGAATCATCTTTTTCTGTTCTGTTGAAACTGCTTTCGACTTTTTTGTAGAGAGGGAATGTAGCAATCAAATCCGTAAGTATCTTGTTTCCCTCTTCAATGGCCTTTGCAAGCTCCACTTCTTCATCTTTCGTAAGTATTGAAATATCTCCCATCGAATGGAAATATGCCTGAATAAGATCTTCTGTCTTTTCGTACTCTTCTATTTTCTGTTCATCAAAACGTTCTTCTCCGGATGCGCCAGGTTCAGGACTGTCTACGACTTTGATCCCCATATCCTGAAGAAGATCTATAAAGTCTTCTATTTCTTCAGGGGAATGAAACTCCGAAGGGAAAGCATCATATATTTCATCATGCGAAAGCATTCCACGCCTTCTTCCTAAATCGATGATCTCGTCAACAATATCCACTTCTCTATATATCTCACATGTGAGCAAAGCTATTTGTGTGCTTATTGTGAAGAACCCTTAATTATTTAAAAAGAGCCAAAAAAATCAACATTGTATTTGGCACCGCACCGTTCCGTTATTATCTTCATTTCTGCAAAATAACAGTGTCTTGCCCATCCGCTCACACCAAATCCTCACATCCTTTTCAAAAGTAGGGCAATCGCCGATTACCTCAAGGATTTCCCCTTGTTTCATATCCACATATTTTATAGCTATTTTTTGTAATGGTTGCGGGCATTTCAGCCCTTTGGTATCCAATACTTCCGTTGCCATCTCTATTCATTCTTTCTCATTGCAGTTTTCAAGGTATTAAGGTATTAATGAAATATAACATCAAACATATACTAATAGAATGCCAAATAATGACCATAATAGCACCAGTATTAAGCTGGTATTAGTTCATGGATGACAGGTAGGATTCGAGGTTGGTTTTTTTGTTTTTTATTCCGAGTTTCTTTCGGATACGCTCCCGGTGAAAGGCAGCTGTTCTTGTAGAAATATTAAGCAGTTCCGCGATCTCCTTGTTCGTTTTGCCTTGTTTGACAAGATTTGCTACTTTAATCTCTGAAGGAGTAAGGTTTAAATACGTTGACGATAACCTATATGAAAATGATGAGATAATATCATTAAGATTGGATTCCAAGATACCAGCATATGCACTTTGTCTTTCATCCAACCCACTCTTCCTTATTTTTTCCAAGTAGGGAAAAACGAGTTCCCTTATATTCAGTAATACTTTCTCTTCAAGCTCTATCCTATCTTCATCTCTTTTCTTCAACAATACTCTTAAGGCGGTATTTACTTCCTCAAGATTATGACTCTTGATCTCTAATTCCTTTTCTGTTTTTTTCCGCTCGGTGATATCCTCTCCCGAACTAAGTGTCCCGATTATATTCCCGATCTCATCCCTTAAAATTGTATTGTGCCAAGCGATTATTCTTTCCTCACCACTTTTTGTTAAAACAGGGTTCTCGTAGTATTCAACCGGATCAATCTCTCCATTGACAAGTTTGATGAAAACTTGTTTTACATCATTACCTATTCTCTCAGGGAGGAATTTTTCAAACCAATCTTTACCGATGATTTCTTCTTTTTCGTATCCTAAAACATAACATCCCTTTTTATTGATATGAACAACTTTCTTGTCCACATCGATAACAAGCATGATAACTTCCGCAATATCCAAGTATTTTTGTGCTCTATCTCGTTCATTTTTCAGTAGTTCGTTTAACCGCTTCCGTTCGGTTATATCTCTTACTACTTCTATGCCTGCTATAACATTCCCTTCTTTATCGTTTAAGGGGGATGCGGTAATTTCAACATATCTCATTTTTTCATCAGAGTTATCTTTTCTTTCGACGGTATGAACTTTACCGTCCTTGAAAGTGAGATCTATCGGACATCCATCGCATACGCCTTCTCTCTTTTGGTACACTTGGTAACAAAATTCACCTACATGGTCTCCAAATATCTTTCGATGAACTTGATTTTGATATATAAGTTTGAAAGTCCTATCCAGAATACTAATACCATCGCCAATTGCTTCGAGGATTTCGTCTGAAGCGGCTATTTCTTTTATTATTTGTGCATTGCTAATTCTTGGTGTTGCTTTGACTTTTTCTCGTTTTCTGTTATTTTTTTTCATGGAAATAAAGAATTTGCTATTTGGAAATATCAAGTTCATTCCAGTGTATTTATCAAAACTGTATTTGGCAACGCTTTTTCCCGTCCTCTTCTCTTATCCACAGGAGCGTTTTTTTCGTTCTTTCGCACCATAAACGGACATCTTTTTCAAAGGTAGGACAATCAGCAAGTACTTCAAGGATATCACCATTGAACATGTGTGACGCCTTTGCAGCAATTTTTAAAACAGGGTGAGGGCACTTAAAGCCCAAGGCATCTAACGTTTTAGTTGCCACTAAACCCGTATCTCCTTTCTTACCTCACTTGTAGCAAATCACAAACAGGTCATGTCGAATCAAAATTGCCCGGTGAAGTGCATATATTAAATCACTCGACCTTCCAACTTGACATTGATTTCAAGGAGAGAACACGTAACTATTTTGGAGAAATCGCACCTTAAGTACTTTCTTTTTCCGGATTCCATGATTTTGCCCTTCTTGGATGGTCGATTTCCTTATATCACTAAATAATTTGTTTGTCAACCTCGTTGTGTATGACGAGAAGACTGTTGTCGAAGACGGGAATGTGATGACCAGCCGGGGGCCCGGAACTGCATTATGTTTTGGTCTATCTATTGTTGCGAAACTCGCCGGAAAAGAGAAGGCTCAGCAGATAAAACAGGCTATGCTGCCTGCAAAGGTCTGCGACTGAGTCAATGAACAGTCTTTAAGAAATCCTGAATCCTCCCACGAATCTCATCCCGCACTTTTCTAAATTCATGCACAATTTCCTCTTCTGTTCCTTCAGCTTTCGCGGGATCAGGCAATGACCAATGTAGCCGCTTGATTTCCGGCGGTGTCCACGGGCAGGATTCGGAATTTTGAGATTAGTTAGTTATGAAGAGGTAAGCATTTTTTCGAGGATCAACTGAACCAAGCGGAAAAAGATTCACAAGAATGAGAAAAACACACCGGTCATCACCCCGCCGAGGAGTATCATCCCCAATCCCTGAAGTGAGAATACAGACGTCAGAAAGAATAGCACCATCGGCACAAAAGACGTCTTGATAAGCACGCCACCGGACATGAAGGTGAGGGCCGGAACGAGCACCCATTTCAGCCTTCCGTGATAATAACGCTCAATCAGCAGGGAAGTCCCGAAAGTGGCGACCGCAAATATCATGATATGAAAGAGTATTACCAGAGCAAGAGACACTATTCAGTCCTCACGTAAAAAACTGATCTACCCGCATAAGATCAGCAGGCGCCGGCATCTATTGGCGGAATCCGTCCTTCAATCTGAGGCTTTCTCATCCCTGATTGACATCCTCTCAGATAGCATTTATAAATATTATAGTAAATTAGATGCTGCGTTATGCAGGATTACCAAGTCGCAGGCAAAACTTTTTCACGAATTGATATAATGGTTCAGAGCGTATTTTTCGGTTATCCCAATAAAGGAGAATTGCATGAAGACGATCAAAATCATGCCGTGTTTGGATATGAAGGATGGAAGAGTCGTGAAAGGCATACATTTCGTCAATATCCGGGATGCTGGCGACCCGGTCGAAAACGCGGCTTTTTATGAAAAAGAGGCAGCCGATGAATTGGCAATGCTGGATATAGCCGCGACAGTAGAAAACCGGAAGACACGACTGGAATGGGTAAAAAATGTCTCATCAGTTATCAGTATTCCGCTGACCGTAGGTGGCGGTATCGGAACTCTTGAAGACATAGAACTGGTATTCAATGCCGGAGCCGACAAAGTCTCGATGAACAGTGCTGCTGTGAAAAACCCCGACATCGTAAAGCAGTCGGCAGAACAGTATGGTCCTGAGAGAATAACGGTCGCTATTGATGCCCGGCGAAACAAGCAGATGCCTTCGGGCTTTGAATTGGTCGTCTCGGGGGGGACGAAACCCGTCGGCAAAGATGCGATTGCCTGGGCAAAACAATGTCAGGATTTAGGGGCGGGGGTGATTCTGCCGACAAGCATGGATGGCGACGGGACGCAAGCGGGGTATGACCTGGAGTTCACGAAGGCTGTTTCAGATGCAGTTGATCTGCCGGTCGTGGCTTCAGGTGGTGCCGGCAAGTTAGAGCATTTTTTTGAGGCAGCGACAGAAGGAGGCGCGGAGATACTGCTGGCTGCTTCGGTATTCCATTACCGCATATTCCGCATCAGAGAAGTGAAAGAATATTTAAGGGAAAAAGGACTTCAAGTCAATCTGTAGCATACCGTCAAACTGGAAATCGAATTCAACATTACCCAGGGCGGACTGGGAGACTTAAAGATAAAGAGGGAGACCAGGATCTCTCAATAAATTTCGGCATCTTTTTACCTTCGGTACGAAGGAACAAAAAGCCCGATTGCATCTTACAAAGATGATATCGGGCTTTTTTATTCATTGGGCAACAAAGCCAGGCACTTGAAGCATAAAATGTCAGCCGATACCGTCTATCTCTCCAGTTTACAAATTTAACCCTATCGTAATATTCCTTTAACACAAGAGGTCTAAGATGAAACCATACCTGTTTTTTCCCAAGGGGGGTGAGACATGTAACAAAAAATTAACATGACTGTCACATAGCTGTAACAAAATCGTTGTATCGTACAGAATGAAAAGGAGGAAAGTAATGAAAAAACTGCTAATTATGCTGTTTTCGGTTGTTTTTGTTTGTTCCATGTTTGGCTTGTCTTATGGCGAGGATCTGAGGATTGACGGATCAACAACGGTTCTTCCTATAGCCCAAAAAGCGGCAGAAGTCTTCATGAAGAAGCATGCGGATACAAGAGTTTTTGTATCGGGGAGCGGTTCGGGTACCGGCATCAAGGCTCTTGTAGATGGCACGACTGATATTGCAACAAGTTCCCGCGAGGCAAAAGAAAAGGAATTTGCTTCTGCAAAAGGAAAAGGTGTTTCCCTGACCGGCCATAAAGTTGCCCTTGACGGAATAGTCCCGGTTGTTCACCCTTCCATGAAGCTTGATAATGTTAGCATGGAGCAGCTCAGAGATATTTACAACGGCAAAACTAAGAGCTGGAAAGAGCTTGGCGGACCGGACAGGCCGATCTCCGTCGTATCGAGGGATACTAGCTCCGGAACATATGAAGTGTGGGAGGAGAAGGTACTCAAAGGCGACAAGGTGAGAGCAGATGCATTGCTTGTCGCATCAAACGGTCAGGCCGTCCAGACGGTTGCGCAGAACAGGTTTGCAATCGGCTATATCGGAATCGGGTATGTTGACAAATCTATTAAGGTCTTATCGGTGAATGGAAAGACGGCGAGCCCGATCGAGGTTCGCGATAGTTCATGGCCTATTGCACGGCCTCTCTTCATGTACACCAATGGAAAACCCGCCGGTACCATTGCAAAATTTATCGACTTTGTGCTCTCGGCAGATGGGCAAAAGATCGTGAATGAAGTAAAATACGTAAGCATAAAATAGTCGTAAAAGGATCAAACAATCCAGGCGGTCAAGGATTCAGGGCACGAGCAAGTGACTGACAATTTGGATCCTTGACCGTTTTAACTGTTTTTTTAAGGAACCATAAGGAAGTCAATACCTACCGTGAAGTGGCAGACAAAGGAAAAAACCGTTGAATTAGCGGTCAGCTCTATCGGGCTCGTCTCCGTCGTCGTTCTCCTCCTTATTGCTTTTTTCCTCTTTAAGGAAGCCTTCGCGATCTTTTATAAAGCGGGGGTACTGAAAGTGCTCTTTGGCACGGAGTGGTACCCAACATATGACCCGCCGAGTTTCGGAATGCTCCCCCTCATCATGGGCACCGTTGCTGTCACGTTTATCACCGCGCTCCTGGCTATTCCCCTTGGAGTTGCGACAGCTGTTTACGTCGCAGAGGTTGCACACCACAGGGTGAAAGAGTTCCTGAAGCCTTTGATAGAGATCCTTGCCAGCTTTCCTTCGGTGGTTCTCGGCTTTTTCGGTATGGTGATTATCGCCCCTCTTCTCTCCAACTGGCTTTCCCCCATTCTCGCAGAAAAGCTCCCTGAACTGCTGCGGAGTACCAACATCCCCTTTATCTCAACGACGCTCGCTGATTTCTGCTACAACAAACTGTTTATCGCTTCAGGGCTCAACATATCAACAGCAGCTTTGATGCTGACCGTGAGGGCAATACCGGTGATTTCAAGCATCGCCGAGGATGCATTAACCGCTGTCCCTCGTACATACCGGGAAGCTTCCTATTCCCTTGGGGCGAACAGGTGGGAAACAATATGGAGGGTCGTAATTCCGGCTTCTGTTTCCGGTTTAAGCGTTGCTGTTATTCTTGGTATCGGGACGATCATCGGAGAGACCATGATTGTGCTGATGGTAGCCGGAGGAGCTGCTGTCATCCCCTACGGGATCTTTGATCCTGCAAGGCCGATGCCTTCCGCCATTGCAGCCGAAATGGCAGAGGCCCCCTATCAGAGTCTTCACTATCATGCTCTGTTCGGTGTCGGCGCGATACTTTTTCTTATTACCTTTATTCTCAGTCTCCTTTCAGATTTCATCTCAAAGAAATATCGCACCGTCAGGATTGGTGAAAAAATTTGAACGGGAATATTTATCAAACCATCAGCTCTCAAGAACTTCTTCAGAAGAGAAAACGCCACCTGCGGGAAAATTTTTTCCTTTCGCTCATTCGCACGCTCGGGTTCACTGGCGCGATTTTTCTATTTATCATTTTAGCTTTTGTCATTTATAACGGCGCACATATCCTGAGCTGGGATTTCATTACGAAGCCACCGGTTGAAGCGATGACAAAAGGCGGTATTTTCCCCGTCATTGTCGGGACAATCCTTTTGACCCTCCTCTGCATGATCGTGGTCATCCCGATTGGAGTTATCACCGCTATTTTTCTCGCAGAATATTCCGAGCCTGGGTTGCTCCTCAACATGGTCATGATGTCTATCTATACCCTTGCAGGAGTGCCTTCCGTTGTCTTCGGGCTTTTCGGTCTCGCTGTCTTTGTCGTGGCCTTCAACTTTGGAATGAGTCTGCTCGCAGGTTCGCTGACGCTTGCCATCATGGTTCTGCCGTACATCATATCAACTTCCGAAGAGGCATTAAAAGCTGTGCCGTACAGCTTTAAGGAGGCTTCACTGGCATGTGGAGCGACAAAATGGCAGACGATTCGAAAGGTTATTGTACCGACTGCAATGCCCGGAATCCTGACAGGCGCAATCCTTGGAACCGCCAAGGTCTCAGGAGAGACGGCGCCCATCATGTTCACCGCTGCTGCGTTTTTTACCCCGGGAGTCCCCAGATCTCTCTTCGAGCCTATCATGGCATTGCCCTATCACATCTATGTTCTTGCAACTGCAGGGACGCATATTGAAGAGACGAGACCGATACAATACGGCACAGCTCTCACGTTAATTATTCTCGTGTTGGGCATGAATCTCTTGGGGATCATTCTCAGGTCAAGGCAGAGAAAAAAAAGGGTATGGTAGAAGAAAAGAACATATTCGAGATTAAAGATTTCAGCATTTTTTACGGAGACTTCATGGCCGTTAAAACAGTGAACCTCAATATTGAAGTACATAAGATTACGGCTATCATCGGGCCCTCCGGATGCGGAAAATCAACCCTTTTAAGGTCCCTCAACAGGATGAACGATCTGATTGTCATTTCACGGGTTGAAGGGCAGGTGCTGTTCAGCGGGGTAGATATTTACCTGAAGGGAACCGATGTGATTGAGCTGCGGAAAAAGGTCGGCATGGTCTTTCAGAAGCCGAATCCTTTCCCGAGTTCTGTCTATGAAAACGTTTCATATGGCCCAAAAATCAGGGGGATAAAAAAGAAAGGCCAGCTTGATGAGATTGTGGAAAATGCGCTGACAAGGGCTGATCTCTGGAAAGAGGTGAAAGACAAGTTGAATGAATCGGGCATGAGCCTTTCTGGCGGGCAGATGCAGAGGCTCTGCATTGCGCGGTCCCTTGCCCAGGAACCGGAGGTGCTGCTGTTCGATGAACCGACGTCGGCGCTCGACCCTATTTCGACTGCAAATATAGAGAGCCTGCTTAAGGAGTTACAGAAAACTGTCACTATTGTTATTGTGACCCATAATATGCAGCAGGCTGCGCGGATTTCTGATTGCACGGCCTTCATGTATCTGGGAGAACTCATTGAATTTGGAGACACGGACACGATTTTTGTGAATCCGTATAATAAACTTACAGAAGAATACATTACAGGGAGATTTGGCTGATGGGAATTTTCGACAATGAATTAAAGGCACTGCGGGAAATGGTATTGAAACTCGGTTGCATGGTTGAAGACGCCATCCGCGATTCTGTAAAAGCCCTTGTTGAGAGAGACAGTGAGCTGGCGCGCGAAGTCGTGAAGAGAGATCATCTGGTGAATGCGCTCGATGTGGGAATCGATGAAGAATGCGTGCGGCTGATTGCGCTGCGCCAGCCGATGGCGAGGGACCTCAGGCTGATCACGACAGCGATGAAGATCACGACAGACCTTGAAAGGATGGGAGATCTTGCAGTCAATATTGCGGAGAGGGCGATTGAACTGAACAGCGAACCGCAGCTGAAGCCTTTCAAAAACATTCCGAAAATGGCAGACATAACCCAGCAAATGGTGAGGGATTCCCTCGATGCATTTGTCACCGGATGTTCTCGCCTACCCTATGAAGTTATCAAGCGGGATGACGAGGTCGATGAGCTCACGGTAAGGAACTTTGAAGAACTCCTTGGCCTCATGCTTCAGGACCCGAAAATAATTCCTTTAGCGGTGAAGAGAACCTATATAGCAAAGTATCTTGAAAGAATCGCCGACCACACCACGAACATTGCGGAGATGATCATCTATATGTGCAAAGGCAAGATGATCAGGCACACCGACATATCGGAAGAGAAGTAGTGCTGTTTCCGTAGAGCGTTTTGTCAGGAACTCCTATTCTTTTTTCTTTAATTTCTTCCCGGTACTCCATGCCTTGCCGGCATTATTTCCTACTTCCCAATAATTGTTGTCCGGCATCGTCAACGTAAACGGATTTATTTTCTTAATATCAGGGTTCCCGTCGGTAAGATAGCGCTCTTCCGAATACACCTCCACGATTTCACCGACAAATAAGGTGTTAAATGGCAATCTGATTTCATCATATAGCCTGCATGCCATGCAGACAGGACATTCCTTTATCAAAGGCGCTCCCCTGACATCACCATAAAAAACTTCGAACACTTCTGATTTATCCGTATTTCTGCCGGAGACCAATCCGCAATAGTCGGTTTTGTCAATCAATGATATTCCGGGAATATTAACGCTGAAAGCCTTGTTCTCCGCGATTCCCTTATTTGTATAATGCGGCCCCAGTGCAATGCCAATCATCGGTGGCTTGAAATTGACTCTGGAAATCCATCCCAATGCCATAAAATTCGCCTTCCCATTCACAACAGAACCGACAAGTGCCATCGGCATAGGGTAAACAAAGGCGTTGCTATCAATCTTTATCTTTTCCATGGGAACCCCTCTCCTTCATAAGTTTCTACAGACGATAAAGACGTCTCCCCTTTCATGCTTAATACAGCAGTCTATGCAATCGTTTTGATTCTCTGGCAAATTCTATCAAAATCGCGTCCCGTCTGCAACACGCATAAAAAAGCAAAAAATGTGAAAGAAAAAGCAAGAAATGGAAAGTAAATTCGCCCCGCTTGATGCAATAGTACAGCCGCCTGGATAAAGCTTCGGGATATTTTGACAATAAACCAAAAACCCAGTTTATTTTCTCTAAGGAGGAACCGTGATGAAAAAAACCATGCGATGTACGATGATCGTCAGTATTGCCGCTCTCATAATGCTCCTGTTCTGTTTTTCGGCAGAAGCTTATAACCTGCCCGATACCGGTCAAACACACTGTTTCAGCAGCAAGGTGAAAAACAAAGTTGTTGCCTGTCCTACGCCCGGTGACCCGCTTGCGCAGGACGGAAGCTATGCCATCAATCCCCTGTCATTTACACTCAATGGTGATGGAACCGTCATCGATGACAATACGAAGCTCATCTGGCAGCGGGAAGACGACAGCATCACGAGAACTTGGCTTGAAGCCGATAATTACTGCGCAGGCCTGAACCTGGGCGGATACCCGGACTGGCGGCTTCCAACAAAACGGGAATTAGCCGGCATTGTCAATTACGGGCAGAAGTATCCGGCGATTGACCCCTCTGCATTTCCAAACACAAAAAGCACATATTATTGGACATCCACGAGGATGACCTGCTCCGACGGTGAACCTTTGTCAGTCGATTTTGCATCAGGCTACTACAATCTTCTCCTTCAATCAACCCGCGCATATACGAGGTGCGTCCGGAGCAGTTCGCTTCCTTTTGCTCACTTTATAGAAAACGGCAATGGAACTGTATCCGACCTGTCTACCGGTTTGATGTGGCAGCAGAATGAAAAAACCCAGATAGGCTGGGCTGATGCGCTCACATACTGTGAAGGCCTCTCGTCCGGCGGATACTCAGACTGGAGAGTGCCAAATATAAAGGAATATGAATCGCTCACCCACGGGGCAGAAGGTCCGTCGATTATGTCTGATTATCTTAATCTGAATATCAACTTTCCCTCATGGTCTTCTACGACCTATCTGCCCATACCCGATTACCTGTACAAGTGGACGATGAACCATAATGGAATGCTTGGTATTTGTTCAATCAAAGACAAAAATTGCAGGAAATATGGCGTACGCTGTGTTCGGGGACAGCAGAAAGCTCCTCTCGATGAGCAGGAAATCGGGGTATCTTCCCAGGAGATTGCTTTCTGGCATGCAAACGGGCAGGGGGTAACAATGCAGGAAGTTCTCATTTCAAACACTGGTAAAGAAAGTCTCCTAATAGGTTCACTTTCTCCCCCTTCCCCGCCGTTTCTCTTGACGTCTGATACCTGCTCGGGCACGACCCTGCCGGCTTTTATGTCCTGTTCGGTCACTGTCACCTTTCTTTTTGACGAGACCGGGGATTTTACCGGTCATATGTCGATTCCATCAAATGATGCGGACCGGCCGGTTGTGGTTATTAACATCAAAGGGGCTGCGATGAGCAACTTTTATCTTCCCGACACCGGTCAGGCAAGCTGCTACAGCGGGAATGGAACGCCCATCGTATGCCCTCTGCCGGGATCATCCATGGCTCAGGACGGGAGTTACGCAATGAATCAGCCCTCCTATATTCAATATACCGATGGGACGGTGAAGGACAGCAACACATCGCTCATGTGGCAGCAGCAGGATGACGGAATAACGCGGACATGGGACGAGGCCGCATTGTATTGTGAGACTCTTGAGCTTGGCGGCCATACCGACTGGCGCTTCCCGACTATAAGAGAGTTGAGCAGCATAGCGGATTACGGGCGTCATGACCCCGCGATAGATGGGACCGTCTTTCCGTCAACCAAGAATTTCCCCTACTGGTCATCCTCATCGAGTGACACATATAAAGACAATGCCTGGCATATGAATTTCTCCGACGGCACGGTCGGAGGAAGCGCAAAGTCATCGCGGTATTATGTGCGGTGCGCGCGGGGCGCTGAATTGCCCCTTGATACCCTGCTCGATAATGCCGACGGCACAACAACGGATTTGCTCTCGGGCCTCACGTGGGAGCAGGGAGATGCGACAGCAGCAAACTGGGAAACGGCCCTCGCCCGCTGCGAAGGCCTTTCGCTCGCGGGATATACGGACTGGAGACTGCCGAATATCAGAGAGCTTACATCGCTTCTGGATATCCGGTACAAACCCGCTATCAACCATGTATTCTTCCCCCAGGTTGACTGCAGCTACTGGAGTGAATACTGGTCGTCTACCTCATCGTATATCCCGGATGATGCTTATGTGGTAGATTTTTTTAATGGATATTCCTCAAGCGTTTTTGAACACAAATTCTACAATAATTATAATGTGCGGTGTGTTCGGGGAGGGCTCGTCAAACTGTTTGCAACCCTAACAGGAACAGCGATAGACTCCTCCACCGGCCTGCCGGTGCCCGGTGTTCATGTAACCGTCACAGACTCAACCAATATTTATACAACTACCACTGATCCTCTTGGATCGTATACAGTAACGGGCTTAAGCTCCGGGAATTTTTCAGTCACTTTTGAAAAAGAGGCCTACAGTCAACAGATTATAAACGGAACACTGCCTGATGGACAGACGGTGACCCTTGACGTTAGCCTGACGCCGGTCCCCCCGCCAATCATCACCATTGCGTCGCCGGCAGACGGTGCAGTGGTGAGCTTATCACCCATAGAGGTTGCCGGCACTGTCAGCAATAATGCAACAGTGACCGTAAATGGCCTTGAGCCAACGGTACATGAAGGCCTTTTTTCCGTTTCAATACCAGATTGAGATTGGTGAGAATACCATCACTGCTCTTGCAATCGATCCCTATGGCCGGACAGCTTCCCACAGCATCACAATAACCCTCGCAACGCAGGGAAGCATCAGCGGTTTGGTCACAGACTCGCTCAATCTCTTGCCGATCGAATCTGCAATGGTTTTGGTGACTGATTCTCTCAACGTTGCGCGGTCCACCCTCACCAGCGCAGACGGCCGATTCATTCTTGAGGGTGTCGAAGCCGGTCGCTTCGATCTTTCTGTCACAAAAGAAGGCTATAACACCTTCACGTTAACAGAAACACTGGGTGCAGGCGAAAACAGAGAGGTCACTGCAATTCTGTCAAAGATATTTTCTGCAACCACTCTGGGAGATTACGGAAATGTAACCGTCATGGAAATTACCGGAAACTACGATGCCAAAAACCCCGACGGTTCTTTGAACATTGTCCCGCGGCAGGAGATTGCCAGGGAGTTTTTCAGGCTCCACCCCGACGAATATGATTTTATTATCGTCTTTTCGAATTTCTCCTATGCCATGCCGGATCCTGCGGCCAGAGGCTTCTATCTTGAAGTAAAAAATGATACGCAGGGAATCGGCAAATCTCTTGTCGACAATACTGCTTCTCTTTGGAAGCAATGGCAGACTGCAGGGCATCATCGATATGGGAAACGTAGTGACCCTGATCACCGATCCCTGCGATCCGAACTTCGAAGATACGATTAATACCCTTGTCCATGAACAGATGCACCGATGGGGAGCATACGTGAAGTACAAAGATGCATATGGCAGTATCAAAACAGACCTTCTCGGAAAAAACGCAAGCCACTGGAGCTTCCTGCTCGATTCCGGTGCTTCACTGCATTACGGAAATGCGTGGCAAAACAACGGCAACGGAACTTTTTCCTCAACAGGTGCCGGAAAATACTGTAGTCCCCTTGACCTGTATCTCATGGGTTTTTCCGACAAATCAAAGGTACCGCCTATGCTCCTGATCGAAAATCCATCCATTGATCCTTGGGCTCTGCCCGAACCAGGCATTACCATTTCCGGGACGCCCCGTCACATAACGATAGACGATATTATTTCTGCGGAAGGGGAAAGGGTGCCGAATGCCTTAACGTCTCAGAAAGTCTTCAACGCGGCCTTTATTTTTATAACCACGCCCGGTTCATTTACCGGTAATGAATTGCAGGGCATAGAAAACATCCGGAACGCCTGGGCAGGGAGATTCTCGGCGCTCACCGGCGGACAAGGAACTATAGCAGAGGTTGCACCCAGCATTACTATTACCATCAGTTCCCCGTCGCAGGGGGATATAGTGTCAGGTGATGTTGCGGTAAAAGGGGCTATTATCAATTCCACAGGTAATGATACGGGGGTGACCGTGAACGGTATCCCTGCAACAATTTATGGAAATCAGTTTGTCGTAAACCATGTACCGCTCGCTGAAGGGGTAAATACCATAACAGCCTCTGCTTCCGATTCGGGAGGCAAGACGGCATTGGCTTCGGTAACGGTCACTTCTATCCCGGAAGTCAATTATATGAGGCTGCAAACTGACATCGAAGCAGGCATAGCACCACTTGAATCCGCGCTCAGCATAGATGCATCATTTAGTTTTGATGAAGCGGAAATTTCCGTATCAGGACCTTCCCAGCCGGATTTGCTAGACAGCGGTGAGAACGAATACCGGTTTTCGATAGTTGTTGAAGGCATTTACACCTTCACCGCACGCGTCACCGCTCCGGATGGCAATGTGTATCAGGACAGCATTGCAATAACAGTTATGAATGCAACACAAATGGATAATCTGCTCAGGAGGAAATGGCAAGGGATGAAGAATGCACTTGAAATCCAGGACTTTAATACCGCGGCAAACCATTTTACCGAAGAAATCAGGCTGCATTACCATGACATATTTACCTCTCTCGATACTCATATGCCGCAGATTGTTGAGGACATGCAGAACATCGAGCGCATGTATATAAGAGGAAATGCCGCAAAATACCGCATCAGAAAGAATGAATTCTATGGCGGGCAGACAGTCGTCATGGCGCACTATATCTATTTTTTGGTCGACCACGATGGATTGTGGAAAATAGATTGGTATTAATTTAAAGGAGGAGAGATTTATGAAAAGGGAATTTAGTTTAGCCGTCATAAGCATCCTGATCGTTTTAGGAACCATCACCTGCGCATATGCAATCCGCTACGACGGACCATACAGCGGGAGGGTTATAGATGCAGATACCGGGGCACCCCTTGAGGGGGTCGTTGTGCTCGGGGTATGGAACAGCGAGATAACGACACCCGGCGGCGCGGTCCACGATTTTTATGATGCAAGGGAAACGGTGACTGATAAAAAGGGGGAGTTTGAAATCCCCGGCATGGGATTCAGGATATTGAGCAATGTGACCCCTATGGATGTGCTGATATTCAAGGCTGGCTATGAGCACATTGGGCTTTACCCCTGGGAATCCCTGAGATCAGATCTTATCCTCAGAAAAAAAATCAAATGGGAAGGAAAAAAAGCAATCATTCCATTAAAGAACTTGACTATGGAAGAAAGGAAGAAAAAAGGACACCCTGATCTAGCAACCTTCTGATGCATAGAAAGCAGCAATTACTTAATTCGAAGAAATTAACAAAGAATATAAAGATATTGGATTATCATTATATTCTGAGGTAGAGATAATGATGATAAAAAAGACTGCAATCATTTTCTTTATGTTGATTCAATTATTGAGTTCTGATAGTAAATCATGGAACTTTATGCTTGGAACGATAAAGTCACCCATAAGGATCTTTCTCAGTATCGCAGCTGAAAATTCTATTATTGACATAAGATAATGGAAATTTCCTTAAAAAATTTGGATTGCAATAATAGTCTTGCGATCAAGAATTTAAATGGAAAAGATAAATCTCAGCCGTTAAAGATATGGATTCAAGAAGGGGCTTCTCTTGAGGACAAAAGTAGCCCCTTTTTCCCCTTAACCGGCTCAACCCGTTCATTGAATCATTTTCATAATCCCCTAAAACCCTGGCATGAGGCCGGTTTGGATGACTGGTTCATCGCTCATTACACCGGTGAATCATCCGTCCTTTGGGCGCAGGACGGAGAAAAGCAGCAAACCATTGTTGAAGGGGATTGGTCATGGCAAAAGACCAGAGAGTATTTCTATGCGGCTCTTACCTCAATGAATGAAACAGACCGGCAGGCGCATTTCGCAAAGACCTTCAGGGGTCTGGGCCACCAGATGCACCTTCTCCAGGACAGCGCCGTGCCTGATCATGTCCGGAATGACGCCCACCCTGAGGACTCCATCATGAAGAAAAATCTGTCCGGCAGCAGATATTTTGAAGCATGGGCAAAAGATCAAGCTAACTATATCAGTACCCTTGCCTCGGAACCTGTCTTTACGGACGTCTCTCTCAGCACCTCGATCAATGGCCTCGCACCGGTAGCCCGGCTTTTTGATGCCGACTTTTATAACGGGTCAAATCCTTCTGCCGCGCTCGTGCAGGGTCTGGCGGAATATACGAATGCAAACTTTTTCAGCGGCGATACAATTTTTGCCGCTGAGCGATTTGAAACAGAAAACCGTCATTATTTTCCATTTCCGAACAAATCGAGCACTGATATGCAGAGTTTCATAGCAGGCACTAAGCTCCCCGAGACGATTACAGGTGAGGACGGGAAAGAGGATACGGGCATATGGATCAGCAAGATTGCTGACGGTGAGCAGATCGTGCACTTTGTGAGACCAAGTTATTTTACCAATGCCATTTATACAGTGTTTGGCGAAGGAAGCAAATATTACAGCACCTTTTACCGTGATGAACGATGTCACGAAGATTATGCCCGGGTTCTCGTCCCCAGAGCCACGGGCTATTCAGCGGGATTGCTGGATTATTTCTTCCGGGGAACAATAGAGCTGATCCTGCCGGACAGCGGTGCATATTCCTTTTCAGATGATTCGGTGAGAGGTTTTTCAACGATAACCGTTCTTGCGAGAAACAGCACACCAAACGCTGATGAAATGAGCGACGGGAGCATCGAGCTTGTTGTGAGATACAGGACTGCTCAGGATGATCCCTTTCAATCCTATCCCGTCCCCACAACGAACGATTATTTTTACCGGGTAATACCCGAATCAAACAATATCCGCTTCATACCAAAGGGGCCGTTTACAAAACTCACCTTCGACTCAGCGCCGGATACGATCATTCCCCTGAATGCCACCGATGTTTACCTGCAGGTAGTCTATAAAGGAACCCTCGGGAATGAGGATGGAGCCATTGCCATCGGGTTTAAAGATATCAGCGAGCCGACTCCCGTTGATCTTTTCAACAACATGGACAAAATCTGCCTGAACGGCAGCTGGTATGCAGCAGGAAGCCCTGAATCCATAGCAATGATTGATACAGACGGTGACGGCAATGCGGATGAATGGGATGTGTTTCCCCATGCAGCACAGGATGTATATCTGAAAATATCTTCTGCCGGCAATCCTCTGTATGCTTCACCATCTGACTATACGTTCTTTATTCCCTTTATCAGCCCGGGAGACCTTTACAGGGCATTTATACTGAGCGATTACGGCGATGATGCATTTCATTGCAGCAATTATGCTCCTGTGGTCAAAACAGATGAACGGGATGTCTTTTTTCATCCTCCGGTTCCTGAAAGCTATATAAAGTCATGCTCTGCAATAAAGAACCAGGTAGACTATCACATTGAGAGCCAGGAGGAGTGCAGCAAGGTTGGGACGAGCGCGCCTTGCGATATCCGGTACTATCCGCTCATGTATTCGTTCCGTGGCAGAAATCTCTGGGGGCCTGCGGGATTCATTATGGATAATCCAAAGTATCCGGAAGACGCCAATTGTTCATGGGAAGATCTGAGGGAGTGATTTGGAAAGTTATTTATTTCTCAAATCGGGCGGGTAAAAGGAGGGAGCAAACTTTAAAGTCCATGGGGTAAAATAGATACCGGCAAAGCCATGATAAGCCCGGTATTAATTCAGCATCTCATAACGTATGGGCCTGCGGTAATTTCAGGGATCATCCTTGTCCTCTGCTTCCCAAAACCGGATTTATTTCTCATGGCATGGGTTGCTCTCGTGCCTTTTCTTCTTTCCCTCTATAACAAAGGCCCCAAAAAGGCATTCAAGACAGGGCTCTTTTTCGGAATCCCGTATTTTTTTGGGACACTGTACTGGATATACCATTCCATAAACCATTACGGCGGCATTTCCTTGCCGGCAAGCATTTCGATTGTTATCCTGCTTTGCCTCTACCTCAGTCTCTATCCCGGTCTCTTTGCGGTCTTATTTTCAATTACCATCCGGAAAACCCGCCTGCCTGCCCTGCTGATCGCACCGGTTTTCTGGGTCGTGCTGGAGTTTCTCCGTACGTATGTCTTTACCGGTTTTCCGTGGTCGAGTATCGGTTACTCGCAATATCAGTTTCTTGCCGTAATCCAGATAGCTGACATCACAGGAATTTACGGCGTTTCCTTTCTTGTTGTAGCGGTCAATGGTGCTCTTGCGGACCTGTTTCTTTTGAAACAGCGCACGCGGGACATACCGCTTTTTCCATTGTCGTATACTCTGATCGGTTTTGTGGTTCTCGTTGCGCTTGCGGGCACAACCATCATATACGGTCAGATGAAACTCCGGGAGCAAAGAGACGGCAAGCAGATCAGAGCAAGCATCATTCAGGGAAATATCGAGCAGGACAGAAAGTGGGAACCCGAATACCAGAATGCTGTTATCGCAACGTATAAAGACCTTTCCCTAAAGGCCGCCGGTTTTTCGCCATCCATCGTTGTGTGGCCGGAAACAGCGGTGCCTTTCTTTTTTATGGCCGACAAAACGTACTCAAGGGATCTCATTGAATTTCAGCGCCAGTTGAACAGCCACCTCCTTTTCGGGACGATTTTGGTAAAGGGCACACAGGGCAACAGGCACCTGCTCGCAAACAGCGCAGTGGTGCTGAATGAGTCTGGAAAGGTAACATACACCTATGATAAAATACATCTTGTCCCGTTTGGAGAATATGTCCCCCTGCAGAAACTCCTCTTCTTTATCAATAAGCTTGTTGTGGGAATAGGAGATTATGTGCATGGTAACAACTATCTCAGGGCTGACACTCCATCCGGATCTTTTGCGCCACTCATTTGCTATGAAATCATTTTTCCCGGACTGGTGAGGAAATTTTATTCGAACGGCGGGGATTATATGGTGAATATTACCAACGACGCATGGTTTGGAAAAACAAGCGGGCCTTACCAGCACTTCAGTATGGCTGTTTTCCGGGCGGTCGAAAACCGCAAACCGGTCATACGGGCTGCGAATACTGGAATATCCGGATTTATTGACAGCAGCGGAAAGATTATTTCCCTGACAGACCTTTTTCAGAAGGCCATACTGACTGAGGACATAAAAACAGATTCTACAGTAAGCTTTTACGCAAAGTACGGAGACCTGTTCTCCTATTTGTGTATTGTGTTTTCTGTCATCTTACTGGCAAATGTAATGAGCAAATTAAGAACTATTTAAGGAGGAAATATGCTTTTACAGAACGAACTGAAAGAAGAGTTATCGAATCTCAGGGACAAGACTGAATCTCTCAGAGGTTATCTTTGAAATACCCAGCCTGAAGGAAGAAATCGAAAAAATCCAGAAAGACCTCATATCCGATGGGGTTTGGGCATCTCCCGAGATAACCAGGGGCCTCCTGAAAAGAAAATCCAACCTCGAGGACATTGTTTCACACTTTGATGCACTCACGAGCAAACTTGTCTATCTCGAGGAATCAATAGGAATTCTTGAAGAAGAAAGCGGAGAGCTTTTTCTTCAGGAACTGAAAAGAGAAATACAGGAACTGAAGGAGGAGTTGGAATCCCTTGAGATTGAGCATCTCCTGTCTGGCCAGATGGATAAAAATAATGCCATTATCACCATTCATCCCGGGGCAGGCGGAACAGAAAGCCAGGACTGGGCACAAATGCTAATGAGGATGTATCTCCGCTGGGCCGAACGGCACAAATTCACCACGCAGATTATCGAGTTGCAGATGGGGGAGGAAGCGGGTATCAAGAGTGCAACCATTACCATAGCCGGACCCTATGCCTACGGGTATTTAAAATCCGAGGCAGGAGTTCACAGACTCGTCAGAATATCCCCATTCGACGCGGGGAAAAGAAGGCATACATCATTTGCCGCTGTCCTCGTTTATCCCGAAGTGGAGGAAGACATCGATATAGAAATCAAAGACGACGATATAAAAATGGATACGTTCAGGGCCTCAGGCGCAGGAGGACAGCACGTCAACAAGACCTCCTCTGCCGTCAGGTTAACGCATATTCCAACAGGTATCATTGTTACGTGCCAGAACGAACGCTCCCAACACAAAAACAGGGCACTTGCCATGAAGGTTCTGAAAGCCCGTTTATATGACGTTAGATTGAAGGAACAGGAAAAAAGAATTGAAGGATTTGTGGCTGATAAAAAAGGGATTGCATGGGGAAGTCAGATACGCTCCTATATCCTTCAACCGTACCGGATTATTAAAGATCACAGAACTGATTTTGAAACAGGAAATGTCGACACGGTACTTGATGGCGATATAGATGTTTTTATTAAATCGTCTTTGAAAATGAAGTAACTCTGTTATGGGAAAAAATTTCTTGTCTACTATTACTATTTATATAAATAAAGTAGTAGTTATAGTAGGGTGTGTTCATATGTTGAAAATTGGGGTTTGGCGAGGAAATAGAACCGTTTTTTGGTGTTCATAACCGGTCTCATAAATGAAGGAGTTTTTTTATAAATGTTTGTTTCTGAGTAACTAACAATCTATTAGACAATTTTATAACAGATTTTCTTGTCTTCCCTGTCAGTATTTAGATATAATGGTACACCTTCCAAAGAAGTTATTAACAAGTGTTAGTAAAATGTTGATAGAATAATCAAGTTATGACTCCAGAAGAAATATGGAATAAAAGTCTTGCGAAGATCGAAGAGCGGGTTGGCAGCAATATCATTGACCTCTGGTTTAGGCCGATCAAACTCTCCCAGTTCAAGGAACAGCAAGCGACGATAGAAATTCCGAACAGGTTCTTCAAAGACTGGATAGAGGATAATTATCCTGATATCATCACTGAATCCATCGGCGCGATTATGGGAGTTCCTGTAATGGTGCGGTACAAGATAGCAGAAAAGATGGACCCGACCGTCAGGAAGATGGATATGCGGTTAGAGACCAGGAGGCAGAAGCTTGCCAGCAGGGGTATTTATCTCAATCCGAAATATACCTTTGAGAAATTCGTCATCGGTCAAAGCAACCAATTCGCACATGCTGCTGCGAAGGCGATTGCAGAGGCGCCCGGAAGGATATACAACCCTTTGTTTATTTACGGTGGAGTGGGACTCGGAAAAACCCATCTCATCACCGCTATCGGAAATGCGGTTATTGATAAAAAGCCTGATATATCAGTGATTTTTGTATCTGCTGAACAATTTACCAATGAAGTGGTCTCTGCAATACGGCATGAGAAGATGGGAGAGCTCAAGGAGAAGTACCGGAATCTCGATCTCCTGCTGCTCGACGATATACATTTTATTGCAAATAAGACACAAACCCAGGAGGAGTTTTTTCATACTTTTAACACGATTTATGAAAGACAGAAGCAGATTGTGATCTCGAGTGACAGGCCGCCGAAAGAAATCGGTGCGGTCACCGACAGGCTCAGGTCGCGGTTTAGCATGGGGCTTATCGCCGATATCCAGCCTCCCGAACTTGAGACGAAAGTCGCTATCCTGCAGAGAAAGGCGGAAACAGAAAAAATATTTGTGCCCGAGGATGTTGCATATTACCTTGCATCAAAAGTCAAATCTAACGTCCGTGAACTTGAGGGCTGCCTCATCCGGCTCGGCGCCCAGTCGTCTCTCACCGGGAGACCTATTAATAAAGATATGGCGAAACATATCCTGCAGGATCTTATTGAAGATGATGAAAAACCGGTGACAACAGACCACATCCAGAAGATCGTGGCTGAACATCTCGGCATTAAACTGTCGGATATGAAGGCGAAGAAGCGTACGAAAGAGGTTGCGCTGCCGCGGCAGATTGCGATGTACCTGAGCAAGCAGCTCACGAACCTCTCCCTGAGTGATATCGGAAAAAACTTTGGCGGAAAAGACCACGCCACGGTTATTTATGCCTGCAAACAGATTGAGGAGAAAAGGGCAAAGGATGAAGCCTCCAACAGGATGATAGAAAGTCTCATACGGAAGATAAAGGGATGAAGAAGAGTTTACGAATACAGAGGAGGGGCTAAGATGAAAGTGAATGTATCAAAGGGAGAGATGCTTGAGAAGCTCGCGAATATCCAGAACATTGTCGAAAAGAAGAATACCATGCCGATCCTGAGCCATTTCCTGCTGCATGCAGGAAAGAAAGGTTCATCAATTATAGCAACCGATATTGAAACGGCACTCAGGGAGCCGATAGAAATTGTCGTCGAAAAGGAAGGAAAAATCTGCATTCCTGCACGGAAACTCTTTGAGATTGTGAGAGAAGTGGATACAGATCTCTCTTTTGAGACGGAAGATGAACAATGGCTCAGAGTCAGGTCGGGGGCAAGCGAGTTCAAGCTGGCGTGTCTTCCGCACGGTGATTTTCCTGCATGGCCGTCCTCCCTCGGCGGCGGGGAAATCGAAGAGATAACCATTGATGCGCCGATGCTCCTTGAGATGATAGAAAAAACCTTATATTCCGCCGGAGAGAGTGATACGCGGTATACCCTCAACGGACTGCTTTTCCATCCCAGGTCGGAGAAGAATTCGTTCACCGTTGTCGGGACAGATGGTCACAGGCTTGCAATTATCCACGGTCAGATCGACAGTAAGCTAAAAGATGAAAAGAAGATCATTGTGCCGAGAAAAGCGGTTTCTGAACTGAGGCGTTTTCTGCCGTCTGAACCCGGGGAAGGCGAGGTGCAGCGGGTTACGATATCAATCGGGGAAAAACATCTGCTCTTCACAATCGGCAAAATTCAGTTTCTTACAAGACTGATCGAAGGTTCCTACCCGAATTATGAGAATGTTATTCCTCAGTCGAATGAAAGAAAGATGTCTATCGGACGGGAAGCCTTTGCCAGAGTCCTCCGAAGGATATCGGTAATGTCCAGGGAACGGGCGAGTGCGGTACGGTTAGACCTCGAAAATGACAAGATGACGCTCTTTTCTTCGAGCCCCGACCTTGGAGAGGCAAAGGAAGAGGTTCCCGTAGAGTATAAGGGGGATACCATTTCGCTCGGGTTCAATGCACGGTATGTCCTTGATGTCCTGAATGCGATGACCTCGGATAAGGTTGTCATCGAGATGCAGGACCCGTTGAGTCCGGTGCTCATGAAAGAAGACGGAAACGATGACTACCAGTGCGTGATCATGCCGATGAGGATATAAAAAACAGAGAAGAAGATCGCCCTCTCTGTAGCCCTCACATTAAGGGGGGATACACCCTCTCCCCTTGTAGGAGAAGGTTGGGGAGGGGGCTTTAAGAGGAAAAATGAACAAAGAAAATAACAACAACGAATCATATACGGCCGAGGATATAAAAGTCCTCAAGGGTCTCGATGCCGTGCGGAAAAGGCCCGCCATGTATATTGGATCAACAGGTATGGAAGGGCTACACCATCTCGTTTATGAAGTGGTGGATAACAGTGTCGACGAAAGCCTTGCCGGATTCTGCAATAATATTGAGGTGATTCTTCATCTCGACGGAAGTTGCACGGTTATCGACGACGGGCGCGGGATACCAACCGAAATTCACTCTGAGGAGGGACGCTCAGCAGCAGAGGTTGTGCTGACTGAATTGCATGCCGGCGGGAAGTTTGAGTCAAAGGCATACAGGATTTCGGGAGGGTTGCATGGAGTCGGGGTCTCTGTCGTTAATGCCCTTTCAGGATGGCTCGATTTGGAGGTAAGGCAGAACGGGCATGTTTTCCAGCAGCATTATGAGAAAGGGGTTCCGTCAGCTCCCCTCACGATTGTCGGAAAGACAAAGGGAAGGGGGACAAAGATTACCTTTAATCCGGATTCCGAGATCTTTGAGGTTTTTGACTTCAGCTGGGATATTCTTTCCCAGAGACTCAGGGAGCTCGCGTTCCTCAACAAGGGGCTGAAGATAACCTTATCCGATGAGCGTACGGAAAAGAAACAGGAATTCCATTACAGCGGAGGAATCATCTCTTTTGCAGAGCATCTGAACAAAAACAAGACGCTCGTTCATCCGAAAGTCATTTATATCTCCGGTGAAAAAGGAGATATCATTGTTGAAATAGCGCTGCAATATAACGATGGCTATTCCGAAACCATCTACACCTTTGCAAATAATATCAATACCAAAGAAGGCGGGACTCATCTCATCGGGTTCAAATCAGCCCTGACGAGGACAGTCAACAGTTATGCGTTTTCAACGGGACTCCTGAAAGACAGCAAGGAAGGGCTCTCCGGTGACGACATTCGGGAAGGGCTGACCGCCATCGTCAATGTGAAACTTATGAATCCCCAGTTCGAGGGACAGACCAAGATGAAGCTGGGCAACAGCGAAATAAAAGGCATCGTCGAATCCATTGTGAACGATACCCTCGGAACATATTTTGAAGAGAATCCGTCGGTTGCACGCAAGATCGTTGAAAAGGCGATACAGGCATCGCGTGCCCGTGAAGCAGCGCGCAAGGCGAAGGAGCTGACGAGAAGGAAAGGAGCCCTTGAGGATACAGGGCTCCCGGGCAAACTTGCAGACTGTTCGGAAAAGGACCCTGCTCTGAGCGAATTGTTCATTGTGGAAGGAGATTCAGCCGGTGGTTCTGCAAAGCAGGGCAGGGACAGACGCATTCAGGCTATCCTGCCGCTCAGAGGGAAGATCTTGAATGTCGAAAAGGCCCGGTTTGACAAGATGCTCAGCTCGGAGGAGATCAGGATTCTGATAACGGCTCTTGGCACAGGCATAGGGCATGAGGATTTTGACATAACAAAGATCCGTTACCACAAGATTATTCTTATGACCGACGCTGATGTTGACGGTGCCCATATCAGAACCCTGCTCCTGACATTTTTTTTCCGTCAGATGCCCCAGATTATCGAAAACGGGTACCTCTATATCGCCCAGCCACCGCTCTTCAAAGTGAAAAAGGGTAAAACAGAGAAATACATTCAGAATGAATCGGAAATGCTAAACATGCTCTTTGAGCTCGCGTCGGATGATATTGAAATGAACATCAAAGGGCAGGATGTGAAGGGCAAAGCCCTTATCACGCATTTCAAGAGGCTCTACCGGTTCGAACGGTTGACCGAATGGTTCGAGAGAAGGAGAAAAGATCCGGACCTCCTGCTTTTTATCCTTTCTTCCGGAATGAACAAGGAGACCCTGAAAGATAGAAATCAGTTTGAAGACCTTCTGACCAGGATGAGGGAGAAGGATGCAAACATGCTTATCGGCGATATCCAGCTTGACGAAGAACATCAGACTTACGGCGTTGAGATCAGGAGGCAGAACTATAAACTGAACCTCGACACAAACTTTCTCACTTCGCCTGAGTTCAGAGAACTCGAAAATTTCTTCAGCATCATACGGGATCTTGGACCGCGGCCTTACACAGTGCAGATAAAAGACGGTGTGAAAGAGATCGGAACCAGCAAGGAGCTGCTCGAATTCATCCTGACTACTGCAAAGAAAGGGCTCACCATTCAGCGGTATAAGGGGCTTGGAGAGATGAACCCCCAGCAGCTTTGGGAGACGACGATGGATACGGAAAGGAGAACGCTCCTCCAAGTTACAGTGCAGGATTCTGTGGAGGCAAACAGCATATTTACGGTGTTAATGGGGGAACAGGTCGAGCCGAGGAAGGAATTCATTACTACCCATGCGCTTGAGGCCCGGAATATTGATATATAGAAAATGTTTGTTGTCGGTTTGCTCATAAAGTGAAAATTGATGCGCATAAAGTGAAAAAAATTCGCTCATAAATTGAAAAGGCAACCGTTCATCTTCATAAAATCATCTTCAGTTAAGAACCCTGCGCCAAGAGCGCAGGGTTCTTAACGAGAAGAACTCCTTCATCAACTGAACACCATCGACACTTCTCAATAGGTGAGACCTTCAAATGAAAATCTACAAAAAAGCTACCTCAGAAGGCTAACAACGAGGATTAATCATTTCTGGTTGTCGGGGTGCAAAAAAATATTTACAAGGTCGAAAACAAGAAAGAGACTAAAATTGAATATTTACTACTGAACTGCACATAAGGGAGAGGATAAAATCTCGCCCTTATGTGTGCATCATCTTATAAAAAAGTAAATTTATGTTTATGCTCTTCTCTGTCTCCTCAGGCAGTTAACTGAGCCAATTCCTGCAAGTATGATGAAGATTATCATACCCCATTCGGTAATTTTGGGAACATTTTCTGCACACTGTTGTTGGCCCAGGAGTGAAATATTTATACAGCTGTTATAAGGAAAAGTTACAAGAGTGGTTCGGGATTACACTATTTCAGTTCACTATGAAAAAGAAAAGGGCGGCGGCGGCACCGCACAAGCCGCCCTTTTTTGCTTTTAGAAACTTATTGGATCCTAAATGTCGTATTCGTCATCACGCCATTCCATGTATAACCTGCAGCAGTTACACTGGTAGTAGTGGCCGTGTAAAGTCCGAGAGTGGTACCGCCCGCACCTTTTCTATTTGGGGCCTGGGTCTGCCATGTAGCCTCTGCAATCCCATTCGCATCACTCACTGCAGATAGGGGACTAGGCGTCTCAGGGCCTGTTACTGTGATATCTACGTTTGCATTTTCCAAAGGCAGTCCCGTGGCAGTATCTATAACATGGGCTCGAATCACGATACCCTCTCCAGCAGCAAAGGTCGTTGCAGGTTCAAAAACGATTGTAGCAGTTTTACCTTTCCCCTGCTTTACATACTTGCCTGTCTCCATTGTGTCCACACCGGTACGGAGCTGTCCCTGAGCATTCGGTATGGCGCAGATGATGTTGCTGAAACCAGATTCTACGTCACCTGACGTCAGCTCATATATGCCATTACCATCACAATCGTAAAGAGAGGTAACCTTGTAGCAATATTCCTGTCCGTTAGTGAGACCTGAGTCAATATAATTATTTGCCGCGGGATTCATTTGAGTTACGACCAATTGTGACTTACCGGCCTGATCGTAGTAGAGTCCATAACCCAGAACCGCCGGGTCACCCGGAATCTCCTGCCACGCAGTCGTCACCTGTTTGTCGCCGGGAGTGGCAGCTAGAAGGGTTGGGGTGGGCGCATTGCAGACGCTCGGCGGCGTGCCCCATGTGGCGGAGGCCATTACATAGGGTTCTGCCATACCAGTATTCAGCCAAGCCTCAAGCATGTATACACCTTCATTTTCAAGGAAAGTTATACTTTTATTGTTGCTCAGGTGGAGGAACTGAATGTATTCCCAGCTGGTCGGTTGATAGACAAGATCTATAGTCGCATTGGTTGCTCCCTGCGGAGAATTAAGAGAAAAAGTATCAAAGTAGTTGTATGTCTTACCGGGTCCACCACTGTATTGATTTGCAGGCACTGGCAGGGCATTACGCAATCTGGCCTTTTCATAGTCCATACCATAAGGGGGAATACGGTTGTCCTTGGCCACCTTGTTGTTCAGTGCAAAGTGGAAGGTCTCTGCATAGTCAGGATGAACAGTAGAGCATACACCTTCTGCTAACTGTTGCAGCGTGCAGTCCACAGCACCGGTTATACGGTCATAACTCAATGCCAGATTAGGGTCCCAGCCAAGACTGGTAAGCTGTTGCGCCCATGTCTGCGTCATGGCATAGTGGGCCTCGTAGATCTTGGTGTTTGGATCGTGAGGATCCAGAATGGTCTTAACAACAATCGGAGTACCATCAATATCTGCAGTTAGTTCACCGTATGCTCCATCTTCACGTATGAGTACTCCATTAGCATCGTACCATTTGATATTCAACCACATCCTGCGACCTTCGGGATACCCCGAAATGAGCTTATGTCCCGTATGATTCACGATCTTTAATGTGTTGCCCTGAATCGAAAGTGAGGCAGCGAGGTTGAGCTGTTCCTTTGCCCGGAGAACAGCGGCATCCAATGCAGCAATCTGGACCGAGGTGAGGTTGCCGCCAAGTCGCAGTTTTCCCTGACCATCTAGATACTTGATTACTTCGGGCATCCAGTAATTACCACCAGTCATGTCATGCAGAGGGAGATCACTGCGAAAAGGTGGATTCTTGTTACAGCCCTGTCCAAATACGGGACGCATATGACAGGACTGGCAGCTGTAGAAACGGAGATCGCCATCCTCATAATTGCCGCTAACTGTTCCACCCTGGGTTGCATCATTGTAAATTGCCTGCAATGCACCACCCTTGAGATCAGCAGGAAGGTTCACATAGTCATTAACGAGCGTCTGGGAGATCATGCCAGCCTTGTATTCACTGAATGTTCTCTCAACGATACCGTATTTGTACGGCGGATTGTTGAAGGCAGCCTTTGTATCAACCGGACTCACTATACCAGGATTGCCGTCGGCAATGACCGGATCTGCTGTAGCCTGAGCACCATTGTTATGTGCTAGATTCCCTACTGCTGCGTTGGAGACGTCATGACAAGTGCCGCAGAAGTCAACGGATCGGTGGAACTTGGATGACATCCACTGGTGCCTAGCCTGAGCATCCGAATAAGGCCCTAGCTTGTCACTTCCGCCCCAAAGAGAGGATATACCGCTACCGTAATATCCTTCCTTGGTAAGATCCGGCAGGATATCGTACGGTTCGAAGGGCGGAAAGAAAACTCCCACATGTTCTGAATTGTCAGGTTTGGTCATCATGTGGCAGAAATCGCATTCAACGCCGTCACTGTCACCCGCTGCCAAACCGGAGCCGTCTGTGGGTGTAGACCGTCCTCCAAGCCATCCCGCCGTGCTGTGACATCGTATACACAGGTCTCCAGCCCCATCAAAATCCTGCTCAACGACGGCCATAGTGGCCCAGAAGATCGGGTCTCGGCCGGCATTTGCCATCATACTTCCTCGCCAGTTAAATGCGGGCTCTGTGGCAGTGTTGTAGCCTCCGTGACAGTTGTCGCACTTGTTTGGTGACTCTAAATTCGATACTTCTTGCGGTTGGGTACCGGGCTGCTGGATATTTGTTGGAACTTCAAGAGCGGCAAAACTGATCCCGGCAAATACCAGAATGATAATTGCCTTTATGACAAGCAACTTCTTCACTATTCCCTCCTTTCCTTAGTCTTGCGCTTTTTGACTGTGGTTCGCCTCTGTAGAGATAGATAAAGCATAGGCATCACCTTCCTCCCCATGTTGGACGAATCGTATCGAATTTATTCCGGAATTATGACTTTTTGGTCCTGCATTTCGGACAAAGACCGAAAAACTCAATACGATTGTCTACTATTTCAAAGCCTTCCCGTTCGCTGTCAGGAATGGCAAGATTAAACGTTCTCTGAAGATCTACAATCTTCTTACACTGTGTGCAGATAAGATGATGATGGGGTTCAGTATTCGGATCAAAGCGTCTCTTGTCTGCTTCGATGTTAAGTTCAACAAGATATCCCTTCTCGACTAAGGTTTCCAGTGTTTTATAGACAGTTGCAAAAGACATTGTAGGAAACTTCTTTGAGACTTTCTTATAAATATCCTTTGCTGTCGGATGTTCTTCATTTCCTTCAAGATAGTCAAGTATTGCCAATCTCTGCGCTGTAAGTTGTAGTCCCCTATATTTTTGTCTTTGCGTAGCTAGGTCCATAATATGTTTGATAAGATTTCTAAAATGATAATAATTATTATCATATATTAATTATTTTGTCAAGTGGAACGTCGCTCTCTCAGCAAACTATACGTATTTCCCATATGCTCTCTGCATATGATAAATCCGCTACCTGTTTAGAAGAGGAAGGCATCAGTATAGGCAAAAGATATTTCCTGCCTCCAATCTACACCGTGTTCAGAGAGTAAGAAATAGGTTGCGGAATGGGCTTGATGAACGGAAAGCGTTTTTCACGGCATGATTTCCAGACAGATAGAAGTCCCTCTATCGTATCCTGCAATGCAGCTATATTGACGGGCTTTCTGAAGAAATCTCTCGCACCTGCTCTGAAGGCTCTCAGAACAATACCCTCAGCGTTGAGATCAGTAATGAAGATGTTTGGAATGAGAGGGCAGTTGGTCTTATTTTCCTCCAAAATCTTTAATCCTACATCAATATCGACAGTGCAATCGAGCAG
>CAVQRT010000031.1:0-335142 GCA_963715195.1 Thermodesulfovibrionales bacterium
CTTGCCATACGAAGCTGATGCAGAGATCTAAAGCTTTTCCGTTTCTTATCCTGAAAGAATGCCTCAAAATTTGCTTTTGAACTCTGCAAGAGGGTTCACCACGTCTATCTTTAGAGCCTGGGAAATATTGATCAAAGCATAGATAATCTCGCTCTTTGCGGAGGGGTTTAATTCCTTAAATCTCCTAAATTCAGCCTTTGCGTCTTTGAATAAACCAAGCCGTAACATCAGCATTGCTCTATTGTAAGGCAAATAGCGGAAGTGCTTTTTTCTAAATGCGTTCCAATGTATTTCAAGACTTTTCGAGTCATACGAGAGGCCGAGAGACTGAAGTTTTTTTTCGTGGATGACAATAAAATCTCTTAGGTAAGATATGCCCGAATCGAACAATCGCTCCGGATCGGTTTCGAACGTTGAAGATGAAATATGACGCCGCCAGTATCCGATGCAAAAAGGTATCGGGGCAAACTTTCCTTCCAAAGAAAGCCTCGTCCAGGTCGGAAAATCCTGTGTGAGTCCCGCCGCTTCCGTAAATCCACCAATAGTGTGAATGGTTTCTTTCTTGAGCATTACCGTTGAATTAGGCAGAAAGCAATACCTCTTCAGCAAAAAAATTTTCAAGGCAGACCCAACTGGATTATTGCAGGCGATGCTCGTATCATCCGGGATGCTCATATAGCCAATCTTTTTCGTGCTTTGATTAATTACGCAACTTTCGCCGTAACTAAGAACAATGTCGGGATCGCTGAAACTCTGGATTTGCATCTCAAGTTTCTCATTGTGAGGCCAGAAGTCGTCACCGTCAAGCAGCGCAATAAAATCTCCGCTACACAATGCAAGGGCATTATTGAAAGTCTTTGCCAGACGTTTAAGACCTGCATGTTCCTGAGCGGTGTATCTTATTCTGCTGTCTTTAGTTCTTTGTATTATTTCACCGGTATCATCCGTTGACCCATCATCTAATATTACCCATTCCCAGTGCTGATATGTCTGATTCAGGACGCTGCGAATTGTATGATCAATATACGGCGCCTGATTGTATACGGGGGTTAAGATACTGACAAGCGGTTTTTTGTGCATATTCATATTCGCTTTAGTATTATAAACGCTACCGGACATGAAAAACGTTGTGTTCTTTATAGGCTCCCTTCAGTTAGGGGGGACAGAGGCAAAATTGGCAAGGAATATCTTGCCGCTCTTAAAAAAGAGCGGAAAAGTAAATCCGAAACTTCTTCTGCTTCAGGAAAGAGGGGATTTCTTGCATGTGGTGCCTGACAGTATAGAAAGGCTGAGTCTGGGTGAAAACATGCATACAAATCTGTTTCACATTCTTCCGCGATTCAGGGATGCACTTATGAAATTAAGAGCCGATATGGTCATAAGTTGCACGTGGTACCCCGCTGTTATTGCCTATTTGGCGAAGAAAATGGGTTTTACCGATTTAGTCCATATAGTTCATGACACCGTGAATATGACCGAGTATGTTAAGGATCATTTTGCGCATGAAAAATATCGATGGTTGAAACTATATCTAATAAAAAAGGCTTATTGTGGTGCAGATGCTGTTATCGTTGTCTCGCAGGGGGAAAAAGAAGATTTGAGCCGAAATTTCGGAATCCCTGAAAAGAAGATTCGCGTTGTTTACAATCCACTCGATCGAATCAAGATAGCTGAATTATCTACCGAGGATCCCGGTATTCATTTTGATGTGCCAGTCGTAGTATCGATGGGGCGGCTTGTTTATCAAAAAGGGTTCGATATTCTGCTCAGGGCTTTCAGAAAGGTTCGGGATGGTAGGAAAGCAAAGCTTTTAGTCCTTGGGGATGGCGAAAAAAAAGAGGAACTCATCTCATTGGCGCAATCATTGGATTTGCAGGACGATGTAGTATTTCTTGGAATGCAAGTGAATCCTTTTCAGTTTATTCTCGGTGCTGAAGTATTCTGCCTTGCCTCGAGATATGAAGGGTTGGGGAATGTCATTCTTGAAGCCATGGCATTGGGCCTTCCGGTTGTCGTTACCGATTGCCCCTCAGGCCCGGCTGAAATAGTGGAAAATGGAAAGTATGGAATCCTTGCCCCTATGGAAAATGCCGATGCTATTGCTGATGCACTCATCAGGGTTCTGTCGGACGATAAACTCAGGGAGGGACTATCGGAGCTTTCCTTAATACGGGCAAAGGATTTTGACCTCGAAGCGTCGCTCAAACAATGGGAAGAAATCATTTTATACACATAGTTTAACGATGGAAAAAATCAAAGTTCTTTGTTTCATCTCTTCCCTTGCAGGCGGGGGTGCAGAGCGGGTCATGGTCGATATCCTCAGGAATATTGACAGAAACAAATTTGAACCAACCCTTACTTTGTTATATCCCTGTGAAGACTCGCCTTACAGACAGTTTCTTCCTGAAGACATAAGAGTTGTCGTTGTTGCCAGAAAATCAGAAAGTGTTCCCGGTAAATTGCGGCAGCTTCTGAATTTTATTAAAACAGTACGGAAGGAAAAACCGGATGTGATATTAAGTATGCTGACTCACAACAATGTCATGGCGCTCCTATCTGGCCTGCTGTGCGGGATAAAGGTGGTTGCCTGCGAGCATAATACCCTGAGCGAGGTTATCAAAACAGAAGAAGGCCGAAAGATGTTGGGAATACCTGTAGTCCCCATGGTGAAAATTTTCTATCGATTTGCATATAAAATTATTGCGGTATCCGAAGGGATTAAATCAGATCTCGTCACTGCTTTCGGTATAGCATCAGATAAGGTTCAGACCATTTATAATCCGATAGCCCTGGACCGCATCAGCCATTTTATGCACGATGCACCCGGGCACCCTTTTTTCAGAGAGCAGAAACCTGTTGTTGTCGCCATGGGTCGCATGACCCCGCAAAAGGGATTCGATATTCTGCTCAAAGCTTTCAGTCGTGTCATTGTAGCAACAGATGCTCGATTAATTATTATGGGTGAAGGTCCCCAGCGTACTTACCTCGAAAATATGGTCAAGGATCTTGGAATCGAAGAGAAGGTTTCTCTGGCAGGATTCCAGAGAAATCCTTACGCTCTGTTAGCTCACTCCGACGTCTTTGTTCTGTCATCACAGTATGAAGGGTTACCTATGGCCATACTCGAAGCCATGGCATGCGGAATTCCTATTATTTCCACCGACTGCAGGTCGGGCCCGCGGGAGATCCTGAAGAACGGACAATGCGGCATAATCGTCCCGGTCAATAATGAAGCAGCACTGGCAGACGCAATAACGGAATTATTGAAGGACAAAAAACAGCGGGAGGAATTGTCAAAGCGCGGGAAGGAACGAGTAAAAGACTTTTCAGCCGGGGAGATTGTCAGACAGTATGAAGAGATAATTTACAAAGAGGCAGTTTCTCGCCACAAAAAATCTTTATGAAAATTCTCCAGATCATTTATGAAAGTCCCGGCAGTCCTTTCGGGTTCGGCGGGGCGGGGGTGAGGGCGAATGAAATTTACAAGCGATTAAATGACACGGCACGACATAACCCTCCTGTGCATGAAATATCCCGGAGCAAAAAACGGTGAAAGAGATGGCCTGAAGTATGTCTTTGCTGGAACCGAGAGCAGGAGCCTCACGAAGAGTGTATTAGCTTACACCATCAAAGCTGCACAGTTTGTCAGAAAAAGATGCTGATAGATTCGATGTTATCATAGAAAACTTTCTTCCTTCGACTCCTTTTTTCTCAAAATTTCTCACAGGCAGGCCTGTAATACTCCAGGTTCAGGGGGTTATGGAAAAGCACTCGCTGAAAAAATTCAGTCCGCTCTATTCCCTTCCCATGTACGCAGTCGAACAGTTCTATCCCGGACTCCACAACAGGTTCATCTTTGTATCGGATATTACGAAAAAGAAAATCATGCAGAGAGTGAAAAGACGGGTCATCTCATGCCATGTGATCCCGAACGGGATAGACGAAGAACTCCTGAAGATTGACCCACAAGAGGAAGAGTACATTCTCTTCCTCAGCAGGATTGATATCTACACAAAAGGGCTTGATCTTCTCGTAAAAGCATTCGCAAACATAAGTCGGAAATATCCGGATTTGAGGCTGGTCCTTGCCGGATATGAATTTGACAGGATCGATTCGCTGTTGTCAGGTTTGCCTTCTTCTCTCAGAGAAAGAATTCAGTATGCAGGGTTTGTATCCGGTGAAGAAAAAATCAATCTCTTGTCAAAGGCAAAACTGTTTGTTCTGCCGTCACGTCATGAATCCGCGCCCATAAGCATTCTTGAAGCCGCGGCATGCGCAAAACCGGTTATTGTGAGTGATATACCGGAGCTCAGTTATGTGCAAGAAGCAGGCTTCGGTCTGCGCTTCCCATCCGGTTCTGTTGAGGGGCTGACAGAGAAGATGGATTTTCTGCTCAGTGATTTGACCAAAAGGATAGATATGGGGTCAAAGGGCAGAGAATATGCAAAACAGTTTCTCTGGAGCAGGATCGCTCAGCAGTTTGAGGATGCCTTGCGGCAGAGTAGAGGGTGTCATATCCTGGAATAGTGGCAATCAAAAGGGGCCTTCTGGTATTATCATGTCGTCTGTTATTAGTTTGTAAACAAGGAGGAATAAGCCATGAAGCGATACTTGTCAATTACTATTGTATTTTTTATTTTTTCTTTTTCAATTGCTTTTGCAGAAGAAGCAGTGACTCCTGCGAATGAGACTGAAATAATTTTGAAGGTGGTCGAAAACACACTGGGTAAAGGGGTAAAGGTTGTCCGCACCGATAACCCTGAAAAATCACCCATTGAGGGATGGAAGCAGACACGGGTGTGGATAGAGTCTGTGTACGGCGAAACTCCGGTGCTCTTTTATTCCGCCGGAGATGGAAAATTCATCTTCGCCGGTTCCATATTCAATTCGTCGGGGGAAAATCTGACTCAGAAGGATGTCGGAGAAACCAAAGCAAAATTCATCGATATTGAAAAAATGGAACTCAATAAAGATTACCTGATAGGGAATGAGAATGCCGCCGTTAAAGCAGTCCTGTGGTTGGGAACCGACATGTATTCAAAGGAACTCTTCGAAACTTTCTATGACCTCTATCAAAAAAACCGGGATAAGATTGTTTTGTATGTAAAGTTTTATCCCAAGAGCAAGCCGGACAGAGAAAAAATGATGGCTTTGACCTGCTTTAAGAATGAATCCTTGGTAAAAGGCCTGCTGGTTATATACGAGGCTCATCCCGACTGGGGGAGCAAAGAAGACCTTGAAGCTTTCAAGAAGACAGGCGATCTTCAGGCCTGCAATGACGAGCAGGTTTCTAAAGATCTGAAAATTGCATCACAGCTCCGGCTGCCTCCTCACCCGGTAGCATTCATCAATGGCAATATGTTGTTAGAGAAGGCCACGAAGGAAAATATCGTAAAGCTTGCGGGAACAGAGCTCAAATAGTATTGCAATGCTCCTCGAAACCGAACTTGTCCCGTACAGCCTTTCGACACCCCCGGGGGAGAGAGTGTTGGTGCTGGCGCCTCATCCGGATGATGAGACCTTTGGGATGGGCGGCTCACTGAGGCTTCTTACAGAAGCGGGGAAGAATGTAAAAGTTGTTGTACTGACGGCGGGAGAGAAGGCAGATCCCAGAGCAACCCAAAAACAGAAATATTCGTCTTTGAGAGAAAAAGAGGCCGTGAAGGCTTTCAAGCTCCTCGGCGTGGCAGATTACGAGTTCCTCGGCTTTCCTGACAGAGAACTGGTTTCTTGCAGGGATAACGTTGAAGAAGCGATAAACAAAATCGTTTCTTCATTCTCTCCGGATGTCATTTACAGCCCGTCCCTTATTGAACTCCATCCCGACCACAGGATTGCCGCGGAAACTGCAGATCAACTGTCCCGCGGGGATAAAACTACGAGATGTATTTTCTATGAAATCGTCTCGCCGATAAGACCAAGCATTCTGGTGGATATCTCGAAAACTTTTAAATGGAAAAAGAAGGCGATGAAATGCTATAAATCTCAGCTGAAACTGGTTGACTACCCTGATCTCATGGAAGCAATAAACAGATACAGGACCTTTACGCTGGGGAAAGGTGTCAGATTCGCTGAGGCTTTTTGGGAATTGGGCAATGCTTCTGAAGCACAGGATTTCAGGATGTGGCTCAGCTACGAAATGCCACTTGTGGCAAATAATACACAATGTATGTAAAATAATAGACATCCCATGAACATCAAACAAATTCAACTGCACATAAATCAACACTTCCAGTGGTCTCCTTACTGGCCTATTTTTTGCATATTATTGAAGAAAATTATTAACGTAACTCTTTGCCCGTTAAGAAAATAGTTAAAAAAACCTTGACAAGGATGACATCATTAATTATACTTTTCGAGAATATGGAGGATGTATGAATTTTCTTATGAGATACATAATTATTTTAGCGGTTTGCATGATGCCTTTTTCGGTATGGGGCAGTGAAGGAAACGCTAGAGGACAAGAAAGAAATTCCGCAGCCCGCCTGGAAGGATATCAAGCAGGCACCTGGTCCGAAGGTATCGGAGATACCGGAGAAGTATAATGATCTTGTAAAAGCGTTTTCGGAGTACTACGATGCAAAGAAAACGGGTGACTATAAGAAAGCGTATAATATGGAGAGCAGCGAATACAGGAAGGCGACGAGTTTCGATCTTTATAATGAACGGCTCAAGAATTCTGCGCAGAATCATCGCTGTCAGGCCTCTTGAGGTAAAGCCTATCAGTGAAAAGGAGGTGATGGTCAGAGCAAGCTTCGGGTACAAGCTGGCTGCAATCGATACGGTCAGATTTTTCCAGGATCATTGGGTAAAGGAAGACAATGCCTGGCGGCATCTGCCAAAGGAAGAGAATTAGAGAATTTTTCGTAATTTTTGGAGGCCGTTGGCCTCGCGTGAAGAATATTTAATAAAAAGGAGGTCTCATGAAAAGAGGAATAATGAAAACGGCACTCAGGGTTGTTTTGGTTGCCGTGGTAGCACTCTGTATTTCCTTGCCTGCATTTGCCATGAGCGGTGAAACGGCAGGCACATCGCTTCTCTTCACGTATTATGACGTGAGAAGTGCCGCAGCCGGAGGACTGGGTCTCACAGACAACTACTTCACGGTAACGAATACAGCAACGGACAGATGGGTGCAGGCCCATGTTAGGGTAAGGACAGGGTCTGCCTCGATCGAACTGTTGGACTTTGATATCCTCATGTCACCGGCAGATGTATTTACTTTTGATCTGTATGAGGACAATGGCGCAATGGTCTTCGCATCCTGCGACACAAAGACTCTTGTCAATTCAGGCTTCTACCCCGAATTTTGACAGGGACAACGATGCGACGGAGACGCCGAGGGAGACGACTGTTTCGTTCTCGATAGTACCTCATTCCCTGCGATGCTCTCTCTTGTCCAGTTGTGTTATGGTGATGAAGCCTGCCGCAACTTCTCTTGCCCGCGTAAAGAAAGGATATGTTGAGGTTATCGGTGAGGGTGTTATTTGGGCCTGCAGCACCAATAAGAACAAGTGTTGGGACGATTGCGATACTGATGACGAGTCACGATACCGGGCAAGCTTCTTCTGCATTGCACGAATTCACGACCTTAGCCTCTCGAATATATTGTAGCGGCGATGTTGAGGAAATGTATCCCGTCCTGATCGGTAGGCAGTATTATGCAACTGTATCCTCGGGAGTTGTTACAAGGTTTACCCAGTTGAATGCGTGAAGTGCTTGATCAGTATGCCCCTCTTGTCGCTCCACTGTGAGGACTTTGGGACAGAGGCTGCGAGCGCGGATTGTGTAGCGCGCTGATGCAGGACCCATGCTACGCCTATGTCGCAGCCGATAAGGGCGACACCGTTGCCGGCGGTGCCGACGACATGAACCACTGTCTGTATCAGGACGAAATTGATGATGCAAATGATGTCGCTAACAAGTTCGGCGCAGGCGCAACATTCGGCCCAACCCTTGTCAGACATTCAGACCGACAACCCGAGAAATGGAACACTCGCGAGAACTGCGTCAAAGATTAACTACATAATGGGTTATATGAACGATGCTCAGTCTGTGTACAATGGTGGCGGCTGGGGCACCTGGGGGAATAAAGCACTGGGCTGATTCCCATTACTTCGCAGTCCCGGCCCGAATTCTTGATATCTCAACAAGCTTTGCGTTCATTTTCCCGTTCCAGCACTTTCATCGGGGAAAGGGACCTGATAACCCCCGTGGCAATCTGGGATAATGAAGAGAACAAGCAGACGGTTCAGCTTGGAAAGTTCCTCTCACCGGGCCTCCCGACTGTTTCCACTCCGGGCGAGGAAGCTTCGCTCTTCAAGCTGACAAATGCTCCGTTCTCTGAAGGATGGATAAGGTTTGCTATCACCGCAACCAACTCGACTGCGGGTTGCACGGAGACCGTTACAAATACCGCATCCTGCGAATGCACCAATTCCTCTTCACCGACGGATACCTATACTCCTGCGTATACAGGAGCTGTATTCAACACAGGCACAAACCACATCAGCGCATCCCACTTCCAGTACAACAACTGGGAGATTAATTACGACGATTAATTCTCTTCCTTTATGAAAGGTGGGAGGGTATCCCCTCCCACCTTTTTTTTATGTTCAATGCTCGCAGCGTTGCTTTCACCTTCTTTTTCTGTCAAACTATTTTTTCCTGTTGGACATTCATAGGAAACTTTAGAGAAGGGGATAGCAGAATGAAGCGAAGATTGCGCAATCTCGGATAGGCCAGGATGGAGCATTGGGTCGCATTACCGAGAATAGATACGTTCAGGGCGTGGGCGGCGATGTCTGTGCTGCTCTTCCATTATGTAAAAGAGTTCTATCCAGGCTGGAAATCGTTTTTTCTGTTCGGCTGGAGCGGGGTTGATTTATTCTTTGTCATCAGCGGGTTTGTCATGTATCTGCAGGTAACCAGAAAGTATGTGACTGACGAAAGGATCTATTATAAAAAGTATTTCAGAAACCGTTTCCTCCGGATAGCGCCTGCGTTCTACGTTTCCTTGCTCGCTGAGGTCGTCTTGCTGCACAGGGATAAACTTTTTTCGAAGGAATTCTTCATGCACCTGAGTTTCACCCATGTCCTCAATTATGATGTCGCATTCAGCATACAACCGATTTATTGGACTTTAGGCATCGAAGTTCAGTTTTATATATTTCTTATCCTCATGGCGGGTCTTGTTAGAAGGAATCGATTCCTTTACCTGAATTTCCTGATGATTGCCTCCCTTCTTTACCGGTTCATTGTTGCGATGATTTTTGGATATTCCGACACGGGAATTCTGCTGATCAACCAGCTTCCTGGCAGATTGCCACAGTTTATCTGTGGTATCTTCTTGGCAATGGCGTATATGAATGAAGATTTCTGGCGTTCGTTTCGGAAATGGCGCCCTTATCTTTTGACAGCCGGTGTTTTGATTTTCTTCTTGTGCGGGTCATATTGGCTGAAAGGTGGAGACGAAATATTTAATGACGTTTTGACGTCGACAATATTTCACCCCCTCCTTGGTTTTTCTTTTGCCTTAATAATGGCTGCTCTTTTACGTCTCAGGGGAAAGCTATCCGTTATTAGTCGATTCAGGCCCTTAGTCTTTATCGGAATTATCTCATATAGCCTGTACCTATGGCATTTTTTCTTCTTAGAGGTTACAGTATATATAGCGGGACTGAAGGACACCATGCTACCGTCAATTGCCATGCTGATAACTGCCGGGGCTGCATTTTCCTTTGCAACTTTTTCCTATTATGTCGTAGAAAAACAATTCCTGAAACTCAAGACTTGAGATATATAGAAACTTGTAACCACAGGTGAAAGTGCTGAGCGAATGCGTGTCAGGTCAACAAGTTCAGAGATCGAGAAGAGAAAATCTTGTTCTGCTGATTACGTGTAAGGTGGTTGTTTATGATTAATAACGTGCCCATCAGTTCTCTGCCGGAACCCTTTCGTTATTACAGAACATTCATGAAGAGTGACCATCTCCATTTTGGATTCTGGCCGGAGGAGAAAAATACTTTATTATCGATAGAAAGGGCGCAGCAGGCTATGCTCGAACATCTTCTATCTTTTTTTCCTCCTCCTCCTGCAGCCGTTCTTTATGTCTGCGTTTGTCTTGGTTGTCCTGCATCTGTATTATCACAGAAAGGGTATCAAGTCACAGCAATAACACCATCCCATGCAATGGTCGACTATGCTCAAAAAGCCTGTAAAGGAAATGGAGTTGAATTTCATGCACTGGGATTCTTTGATGAGCATAACGTGATTTTTGCACAGGCGCGATATGATGTCATTTTTTTCCAGGAATCTGTTCCATTCTTAAATCCTCTCGACGCTGTTATGGGGAAATCGAGACAACTGCTTAAAGATAACGGCTTTCTGATTATTGCAGATGAGGTCTGTTACGATGAATCGATTAAACATGGAGAGAGTATTCACACATCAAGTGACTTTGTTGTTGCACTTGCTGAACATGGTTTCCGAATTACGCAGCATGAAAAGATCGGGAAAAATGTTTCTCCCACATATGAAGTTATCATCGAAGGCCTCGCCAGATATAAGAGGGACATCATCGCTTCGGGTGTCGCGGAAGAAGCTGGAGATCGTGTTGACTTTTATATCAGTCTATGGGGAAAAAAGAAGAAGCGGAATCTTGAGGGACAGATTGGATATGAGATATTTGTTGGGAAAAAGGATAATTTCTTTGTCAAACCATATTCCATTGGTGACGAGAAGAACATACTGTCTACATTTGGCGACGTATTTCGTGTGGAAAGGTCCATCGAACACTGGTTCTGGAAATATAGAGACAACCCTTTCGATTCATACAAAATTTCGGAAGTCTTTTCAGATGATGGGAATCTTGTTGCTCATTACTCAGGATACCCCGTGTTTTTTTATGATCACACAAATGACAGTGCTGAGACATTTCTTTCCATTCAAATAGGAGACACCATGACGCGGCCTGAAGTTCGAGGGGTAGGTCGTGGGAAAACAAGTATTCTTGCAAGAAGTGCCCAGCATTTTTATGCTAAATATTGTGAGGGAAAAGTACCATTCACGTATGGCTTCAATACCGGTACGATAAAAAAGTTCGGGGAAAAGTTTCTGAGATATCAGTATATTGATGCTATTCCTTACAGGGTTAAGAATGTCAAGGGATTTTCTCCATACAGGATCTCTTCGTTTAAAAAGATATTATGCGGCTATACGGTTGAGATGATTAATTCATTCGATAGAAATTTCGATTATTTTTTTGAAAGAACAGCTCCTCACTATGTCCTGTTGGTAAAAAGGGATTCAAAATATCTTGCATGGAGATATCGAAATTGTCCTGATAAGAATTATATTTGTGTTGCTGCCTATAAGCGAAAAGAGATTATCGGGTGGTCAATTTTTTATAAAAAGGGCGTGCAATTATTATGGGGAGATGCGTTATTCGACAGAAACCATGGGAAAGCGGTCCAGCTGGTCTTGAATTTTCTCTTTCAATCCTCATTGTTCAGAGATATTGAAACGATTGAAGGATGGTTTTCAAAGAATCCTCAATGGTGGAACGATATCCTCGATCAGGCCGGCTTTGATCTGACCAATGAACCTAATAACTTATTCCCTGGTTTTTACACTCTGACTGAAGATGAGACGATGATGAGATTACAAAACTCTTTCTATTACACGATGGGCGACAGCGATCTCTTTTAGTAATGGTTCGGTCTGATAAGGTGATATTATTACGTTGTCAGAAATAAACAAGATTATTATGTACTTTGGACTTGTTGATCTGATCAGTGCATATGCTTTAGAACTAAGGATATGCTTCAAGGACCCTCTATCAGGTCGTGTTTCTACAATAATCCTTTCTTAAAAGCACGCCTTGCGAGATGTGAACACGCGTACGATACTAGCAAAACAAACAAAAACTTAATAACGGCATGTGTGGATAGTTTGAGCATGTTCAATATCTTGTCATTTATCTCTATAGCGAAAAGATGAAAACAGTAGAGTCCCAAGGAGTTATCGGATAGAAACTTGATCCAAACTGTAGGCGGACGACTGACAGACACCGAGAGCAAAAAAACGAGCAGAGAACCTACTGCGACTGAAATTCTCGTATATGGCGGGATGATATGTTGATTAGCGGTAAAATTTCTCGCATCGACCATCCAGTGCCATTCGAATACTGAAGCTGCTATAAAGAGTATAAACAAAAATAAAATCAGATTTCTGAAAAAGTTGGAAGTAGGTTTGAAGAGCAGACGTTCACGGTATCTTGAGATCAATATGGCGATAAAGACGTATACAAAAAAATTAGCAGGGTTCCACGCAGCTACGAGAGAAGGGTTGGAACCTGTTCTAAAAAGAAAAAAGGGCATCATCCAGAGAAGTGATGCTGAGGTCGCCAGCAGCACCCATATAGCCTGCTGAGGAAGTTTCATAGCAAAAAATGAGATGCACGTTAACAGACACAAGGAAAAAAAGAAATAGAACGCTGACGGACCTCCGCTCATGATGAGGATAAGAATGCTTTTTAGGTCATATGACGGCAGCATTTGATTCAAACCACCTCGCCATAAAATAAGGAGCAGCAACCAAAATACGTAGATATATATCAGTCTTTCGATGCGGCTCCAAAAATAGGCACGATTATTGTGGACCTTTTCGAAGAAAAGAAATAAAGAAACTAAAAAAAAAACTGGTACCGCAAGGCAGAGCATATGATAATTAAGAAGATCAGGGACAGAAAACTTGTGCAGGCGGTATTCTTGAATGTCAAGAATAGTATGTCTTCCAAGAAGTTCCATATGGAGTGTGACAACACCAATGGACATAAGGGCTCTCAGATAATCAAATCCGTAATAAATTTTTTGTGGGCTGCCCTTCATTCCTGCATTCTCCCAAGGTTTTCTCATTAATTCTATAGCCGGTAACGGAGATGAATGATGATGCCTGACAAAACAACTAACGATTAGGGAATAGAAGCCCGCCCCCTGTGCCACTCGGCATGTACGCGTTAGCGGGAGCATCTTTTTTGATATTGGGGCGAACAGGTTGTGCTTGTGAGACAGAAGGAGTTGCTTGCTGAGGCTGTCTTGGCTGTTGTGGAACTGAAGCCCTCGGCGCTGCTGGAGCAGGAGACTGACCGACGGCAGCTGCTCTGCGAGGCTCTCTCTGCTTTTGAGCAGGGGCAACCGGAGCTACCTTGGGTTGTGACGTTGCTGTGGCTGTCGTAGCAACTTCCGCTCTTGTCTTTGGCTTCTGGGGGTCATTCATTGCAACAATCAGTTTCTCTTCTCCCCTTACCATTACGATCTTGTCGGTATCTATCTCTTTAAGTACAAAACCGCTCATGGAGTCGCCTTTTTTCAGGGCGACCTGCCTCTTGCCCCGCCCCGGCGTGTTGCGGGGCGCCTTGAGATCTTCCAAATAAGCAAGGCTCAGGTCATCCGATATCATAGTACCATAGAGGACAAAATCCGGCTGTGGCAGCGGCTGTTCGGCTTTTTTCTCGGGCGGTATTCTTCTCTCCGGATGGAAGAGATTTTCGTCAACGACGGCAGTATATTCGGTCAGAGAAGGAACTTCGGCTTCCCCGGTTTCTCCGGCATTTGCCCCTTCACTTTTTTTTGCCGAGGGCAGCGCATATTTAACCTTCATCTCAAGGGTCGGAAAGATGCTGTATGCGGCAAATGCAATAACCGCCGCTACGAGGATGATGTTGAGTATGTTGATGTTACGGAGTATTCTTTTAAATCTCATCTATGAAGGATTTCCAATGTTGTCATTGTCCGGCTCGACCGGACAATCCAGGTCTTGTTATTGAAAAAACTGGATTCCCCGATCGAGTCGGGGAATGACGAACTTGTTATTCTGATAAGACTGGTAATAACTTCTTGAGTTATGATAGGAACCCTCATCGGCTGCTCGTGAGGGAGGAGATATCCAGCTTGACCACAAGATCGCGCGGGTCCCTGTAGTTTCTGATCCGTGCGTCAAGATCCTTGACAACAAGATACGGCGTCTGCGTCTCGATGGCGTAAAGGATGTCCCTCAGGGCCCGGGGATCAGGCAGAATGGTGTCCATGCTTACCGTTATGACTTTGAACTTTCCGACGTCCTCCGGTTTGCCCACACGCTGACTGGATATGGTGCCTCCGCTCCGCGTTACGATGTCCTTCACCATCTCCTGGAGAGCTGCGGAAGCCAGGGAGAGCGTATCTCCTTCGATGAGTTTCACGTCATCGGCCTTCCTCGATTCTTTCAACGTGGCGAGGTTTTTCTCGATATCGGGTTTTTCCGCAATCAGCGAAATATATTTTTCGAGGGTCCTTGTCTTTATCGCCTGGCTTTCCTTGATCGTGACCACATCGGACTGGATCCTGAGATAAACATATTCATAGAGCATAAACCCGAGGAGAACTGCCATCAGAGGTATGGTAATGATTAATGTCTTATTCCTCTTCTTCACCTGTAGTCTCCTCTTTTGCTTTCAGGGCTTCGAGATCCACGCCTTCAACCTCCATTTTAATGTTAAACCTGTCGGCATTCATTCTGGTATCCCTGAAGGTTGGCGAAGCAAATTCAACCTTCTTGAAAAACGGTGATCCCTCGAGTTTCGACAAGAGTCCTGTTGCCGAGGAAGCGTATCCTTCAAGGTCAACGTTTGTCTGTGAAATCCTTGTCCGGGAGAGCCAGGCGCTTTTCGGAAGAATCGCCGTCAGTTCCTTGAGAATGTCCAGAGACATCCTCCGGTTCTCTTTGAAATTATTGATCGTTGCGATCTCAGCCTGAAGCGCTTCCAGTTCTTGTTTGAGCGCCTCGACTTTTTTCACTTCCTCTTTCCGTGAGGCGATCTGGCTGTCAATCTGCGTAAGCCTTTTTTCCTCGATCTGCAAGGGAGCGATGAGATACACAATCCATAAGACAAGGATTGCGAGCAGGAGAAGGGCGGTCAGGAATACCGGCGCCCTGACTGTTTTGTGTATTCCCTTTGTAATCAAATTCAGCCCGTTTGCCTTTGGCCATAAGGATTCCAGAGTTGCTCCAAAGGCTGCATAGGGTATGCCTTTTTCGTATGCGGGATGTTTTAATCTGATATCTGTCTCATTCAGAAAGAAAACGGATTGCTGTAGCCGGAGCTTAAGCAGTTCTTTCAGCCCGGGATTCGCCTCTCCCAGATGCACCATGATGCGCGGGTCCCCGCCGCTGTTTTTGATCGCATCGATGAGAGGTTTGATGTCTCCGGCAACCAGATCAGCCTGCGATCGCTCGTCATCTGCAGGGAAAGATCCTGTCAAAACATTCGATATCGAAGTGTTATGGAACATGGCACCCTCATAGCCTTCTTTGCCCAGCTCGAGAAAGATGAGGTCTCGTTTCATGCCGGTAAAACGGCAGAGGGTCTCGATGCCTGACAGGCTGGCTGATACCCTGCCGACTGATATGCCCCTTTCGCTGAGCGCATCGATATAGGGCTGGATGACGTCGGCCTTGACCGCAACAATGAGGATGGACAGCTTCCCTTCTTTTTCTTTGAGCACCCTGAAGTCATAGTATGCGTTCCCTGCATTGAACGGGGTAATTCGGTCAAGTTCATACGCAATAACATCTGACAGATTTTCCCTGACTGTCACCGGAAACTCCGCGGTCTTTATGACCGTCCACGCCTTTGGAATGCTCAGTGTCACCTCTGCGTTGCGAGCGCCGAGATCGCTGATTGCCAGAGCGAGGGATGAGGCCAGGACCTCGGGCTGAGGATACCTGCCTTCAAAGGGGTATTCCCGGATCGCCTGGATTTTCATCCTGGAGAAAAGTCTCCTGCCGTAGGCCACAGAAAGGGTATCTTTATCGAGAGATACAGCTAAGGTCTTCGCAGGATAAATACTGTCGTCGGCGAGGCTGAAGGTGAGTAAACGTTTGATCGGGTCGGTGATCTTCTTCAGCATTGAAGAAGATGTTGATGCCCATAGCGACAGTTTGTTGATTACCGCAGTTCCGTTCATTGGGTAATAGTCACCGGTTTTTTATAGTAAAGGAATTTATAGGGTAGTTCGTCAAGGGAGGTCGTTGGGGTCAAAACGACTGTTGCCCTGATAGCATAGGTTCCCTTCTCATTCTCTTTGCTTCCCGCGGCATCAATAGAGAATACATTCGATCCCCCGGTCGTAATATACCGTGACATCAGACTGTAGTTTTCTCCGAGAACTTCACGGACATTCGTTGCCCCCGCAGTTTCTATTGTCTGCCGTGAGCTTATGATGCCGTCGGCAAGTTCGGGGGTCATGCCGGGTATTGCCATCAGCACTTCCATGGGTGCGGCATTGATATTGATTCTGTTCCTCCTCGCATGTACGGTCAAGAAATCAATGATTCCTTTCTTTTCATTGTTCCCGTAAAGGATATCGGCTGTTACCCCTTTCACCAGGAGAAGTTCTTCCAGACTGTCAAAGCGGGCATTCTTTGCCTTATAGGGATTTTGAAGGGACTGATAATAATCGCTTTCGGCTCCGTGAAGCCTGTGCAGATCATCGCGATCCTTCCAGTCCATTATGGAATCAACGATGGTATCAGCCTCCTCATCGGAAAGCCCTGTATTCAACAGGAGATTTTTTAATAGTACATCAGAAGCAAAGTTTATGTCCACCTTGCCTGATTCATCAGTGATGCTAACGGTATACGTTCCGTTGCCGAGCTGGCCGGTGTAGGGCGTGCCATCCACCTGCCAGACCTCAAGCCCCTCGAATTCAATCGTCTGGTTCTTATAGACATTCCGGTAGAAAAGTTCCGTGATCGCTCTTTCCATCCCGCCTTCTGCGACAAATTCTTTCTCCATCCCGCCTTTGAATGAAGCGGTCGAGAGCGTTTCTGTCCTGATCATGAACGAGAATGAGAAGACGATGACCATAAGAATGGTCAAAACCCATAAGACCACAAGGAGGGCAATGCCTTTTTGTGAAAATGTGCTCTTCATTATTCCATCGCTATTCTTCTGCAACGAATTCCTCCTCAAAACCACCGGCCGCTGCAAGATCTGCGGCCGACCTCTTTACCCTGACCGGGATTACAAGGGCGAGGTCTTCAGCGCCTTCAATAAAATGGATCCGTATCTTTTCGGGAATGCTGACGATATCCGCTCCCGGGATGCTTATATTGTCTGTCCATTGATCTGTCCACGTGCCTGTTTCCTCCGTCGGCTCCTTATAAAAATATTCGAAGTAAATGCTCTCAAAGGGATTCGTGAGCATGGTTTCGACCCTGTTGTGCCTGCCGGCTACACTCTCTGAGGCATAGATAGCCTGCTTGCCATTCTCCAGTGTCTGAACTGAATAGGTAGTGATGACGTATCCCTTCTCTCCGCCCCAGATGGAATAGTTTGTCGAAAATTCGAGGTATTCCCGGTCCCCTTTGAAATAATATTTTTTTTCACCGTCTTCGATGTATACGAGCGGGATATATGACTGGATTTGGGAATCTATGATATTCAGCGAAGACCTGGTCCGTTCAAGATAGGCTATCCGTTTCTCGCCCGACTCAATGGCCCGTGTTCCCAGACGCATGGCACCGGTGATGATCAGGACAATAATTCCGATGAGCGCGATCGAAATGGTCAATTCAAGCAGGGTAAAGCCGCAGGAGGAATAACAAATATTCTTGTTATCTCTGCTGTTGTGCTGCTTGTTGCATATCATAAGATTTGCTCTTTTCTTACGGCTTTCATTGTCCTGAGACTCAGCGACCTCTCCTTTATCCCTTTTGTCCAGTGAACAGTCATACTTACTTCGAGGAGCTTGACCGGCAGATTTTCAGTCCTCTCCTCCAGTGCGTTCGTCACCGAAACATCTATCCTGTATCCATCGCCTGTTGTCTCACTGAAGGATGTTTCGGCAAGTGCTGCATCATCCAGTATCTCCCGCATCTTTGCCTCTGCCATTTTTGTGGCGGATACATAATCCTCTGATGAGGCAAGGGCTCTCAGGTTCGCTGAAAAAAGCTGGAGGACAACCGCAACTGCAATCCCTAATATCGCCGTCGCCACAAGGACTTCGAGGAGGGTAAAGCCATGGGGGGAGAGCCAACACGTGCTTCTGTCATTCCCGCTTGGCGGGAATCCTTCTGCTTCACCCTTAATAAAGGGGGATAAAAGGGGTTGTTCAAAATAGATTCCGGACGAGCCGGAATGACTGACTTCCGCATCCTTGGGTAGAAGATAATTCTTATATTTCATATGTGTTTATTGAACTTCTATTGTTCCGATAATCGGGTCTATCTGGATGCTGACCGTCTTTCTGTCATTCCACAGGACAATAGTGCCTCCTTCAACACCTCCAGTCGAATGGACGATGATGGAGTATTGCCCGTCGGTTATTTCTCCTTCAACAGGATCAACGACTTTGACAGCGATATCAGAGGGGATGTCTTTCGGGGCATGACCCTCAAGGAGGTACTGCCTGTTTTCGAGATCTATGGTGACAACCTGCTGTTTGTTCAACATCTTGGCAAATGTGCGGGCCTGTTTTACCGTCGTTGAAATGCTTCTTACCGTTGCATTCAGTCTGTACCCCGGCATGCTGTTGGCAAAAAAGACTGCTGACAGGCCGAGGATGACTGACATGAGGAACAGGACGATGATGAGTTCAAGGAGCATGAAACCGGTTGCCCCGTTCTTTGAGCGATTGTATATCAGAATCATAGCTAAAAAGGAAGCTCTATGATGCTGAATATTGCCATTAATATCGAAATAACGATAGCTGCGATAATCAGACCCATGCTGAGGATCATGACAGGCTCAAGGAGACTCACAAATCTTTTGATCGCTATATTCAGACTCTTCTCATAGGTGTTTGCAACCTTCAGGAGCATTGTATCGAGCTGGCCGGTCTCTTCACCGACCTTGATCATCGAGAGGGCGAGGGCGGGGAATACTTTTGTATCTGATAGGGGCACGGCTATCCCTTTCCCTTCTTTTGCCCCGGCAGAGACCGCATCGATTGCCAAGGCAATAACTTGGTTGTTCACGACGTCCTTTGCATTATGGAGGGCTTGGAGCAGGGGGACGCCGCTCTTGAGCAGTGTACCGAGGGTCCTGCAAAACCGGGCTGTCTCAAGTTTCCGGATTACATCCCCCATCAGCCTCAGCTTGAATTTGTCCCAGTTGTATCTGCCCGAATCAGTCCGTTTATAATTTCTGAGGATGAGCCATCCGGACATGCATACGGCAAGGGCAATCCACCAGTATGCTTTGAGGGCATTGCTAAATGCTAGGAGCAGTTGTGTGGACAGCGGAAGGGCACCTCCGAGTTCATCGAATATGACAGAAAATTTCGGCAGCACATAGGTGAGAAGCACAACGATCGACAGCGCCGCTCGTTGCAATGAGGATAGCAGGGTATATCATGACGGAAACGACGTGATCTTTCAACGCCTTGGAGGATTCCAGGAACTCGTTCAGTTTTTCAAGGACGACGTCGAGCACGCCGCCCGCTTCCCCGCCCGTATCATGTTCACATACAACCTCGGGAATATCTTCGGATGCTGTTGAATGGCATCTGAGAATGAGCTTCCCTCCCTGATCGATTTCAGGATTGACTGAACCACACTTTTCATCTCACTGCTTTCTGATATGTCTGAAAGGATGTTCAGGCTTCGGTCCAGCGGCAGTCCTGCACCAAGTAGCTCTGATAATTCTGTTGTGAAGGTGAGGAGGTCGCTTCTCGAAGACCTCAGACGAAATTTTTTCTTAATGTCGACTTCTTGGAGCTGCAATCTTCAGCGGGATATAACCGGTGTTTTTCAGCCTTTCTATTGCGGAATTTTCGTCGGTTGCTTCAATAACACCCTCTATGATTGCACCATCGATGCTGGTCGCCCGATATGAGAAGACAGGCATTACGCCTCCTGTGTGACCCTGAGTACCTCACTCAGAGTGGTTACGCCGGCCTTTATCTTTTCAGCGCCATCCTCGAGAAGGGTCTTCATGCCGATACTGCTTTGGCTGTAGCCCTTATCTGATTGGCGTCTGCAGTTCTTTAAGATGAGCTTTCGGATTTCATCGTCGACAACGAGCAGTTCAAAGATTCCTGACCTTCCATAATATCCTGTGGATGCACATTGTTCACAGCCTCTGCCATGGTACAATGCGTGCAGTCTCGTCAATACCGAAAAGCCGGAGCTCTTCTCTGTCAGATAAAGTAGTATCTTTCTCCTTGCAGGCCGGGCAGATGATTCTTACGAGCCTCTGCGCAAGGATCCCACGGATTGTCGATGAAAGCAAGAAAGTTCTCAACGCCCATGTCAAGGAGCCTTGTTAGCGCGCTCGGCGCGTCATTCGTATGTAATGTCGAAAAGACAAGATGACCGGTGAGGGCTGACTGGATCGCGATCTCTGCCGTTTCGAGATCCCTGATCTCACCGATCATGATGATGTCAGGATCCTGTCTGACGATGTGTCTCAGCGTGTTCGCAAAGTTCAGGCCGATCTGTGGTTGGACCTGTATCTGATTAACGCCTTTCAACTGATATTCGACCGGGTCTTCGACGGTTATGATCTTTTTGTCAGGGGAATTGATCTTATCCAGTGCTCCGTAAAGCGTTGTCGTTTTCCCGCTTCCCGTCGGGCCGGTAACAAGGAAAATGCCGTTCGGTTTCGTGATTAGTTGATTGAACGACTGGAGGGTTTGCTGGTCCAAAGCCCAGGACTTCAAGGTCTATGACGATGCCTTCTTTCCGGAGTATCCTCATCACAACGCTCTCCCCGTAAAGAACCGGGATGGTCGACACCCTGAGGTCCAGTTCACTTTCTCCGACTCTCAGCCTGATACGACCGTCCTGCGGCAATCTCCTCTCGGCAATATTCAGTTTTGCCATGATTTTTATTCTCGACACGATTGCAGCCTGGAGTCTTTTAGGGGTTGATTCTATATCATGCAGTACACCGTCGATGCGGTACCGTACCTTCATTTCATCCTCAAAGGGTTCAACATGGATATCACTCGCCCTGCTCTCGACTGCACGTGTTATGAACATATTCACGAGCCGTATGATCGGAGCCTCAGATGCGAGGTCTTTCAGATGTCCAATGTCTTCTTCCTCTTCCCTCAGGAACTCGATGCCCTTCTCACCGAGATCCTCGATTATCCTGTTGATATTCTGTGTCTCCTGTTCGTAGAATCGTGAAATATATTCTTCGATGACCTTGCTGTCACAGGAATAAACCACAATGTCGGCAGATGTTGCTACCCTGAGCGCATCAATAGCCATAAGGTCTTCAGGATCTTCCATGACGACTTTCAGAACGTTATTTTTCATCTCAAGCGGGATGATTTTATTCTCACGGATAAAGCGTGATGAGATGCCGTTGAGGACAAAGGGGACCTTTGGCAGGTCCTCTGGTTGAAGATATTCTACGTTGGTTATCACGTCAGGCCTTCATAAAATTATACCATATACAGCATATGGTGAATGAAATTGATGCTGTGGGCCTGTCTGAATGTATTATTGTCGTTGTCATTCCGGCTTGGCCGGAATCTTTCCTGCTTTTTGCAGAAGGATTCCCGACGCGTTTCACTTGCGGGAATGACAGCCTAATAGGTTGAACATAGGAACAGAGATCTTTATGCATAGCTAATTTTATGATTAATCTCCCCCAGCCCCTCTTTATAAAAGAGGGGAATTTTTTCCCACAGAATACATCCCCTTTTCCGAAAGAGGAATTTGAGGGGGATTACCGGCAATAAATTTCCCGTGTCTTGATTTTTGGAATTGGTTATTCCCTTAATATGCCCCTTCGGTTTTGAGCACAACCCTGATCGTCTTGAACAGGATCGCTATGTCAAGCCATAAAGACCAGTTCATGACGTACCAGATGTCCAGCTTCATTCGGTACCTGTAGCCGGTATCGCTTCTTCCGGAAACCTGCCAGAGGCCCGTAATTCCGGGTTTCGCGCTGCCGATGACCTTTGAGTTCTCGCTGATTTCGGGGATTTCCCTCGGCAGATAGGGCCTTGGCCCCACCAGGCTCATCTCCCCCTTTAAGACATTGAATATCTGGGGGAGTTCATCGAGCGAGCTTTTTCTCAAAAAACGTCCCACGTTTGTCACTCTCGGATCATCCCTGAGCTTCCAGGTTGTTTCCCACTCATTGCGGAGCATCGCGTCGCTTTCCAGCATCTCCTTCAGTTTGTCCTCGGCATCCCTGTGCATCGTCCTGAACTTAAAGCACTTGAAAGGCTTGCCCTGTCTGCCAATCCTGTCATGGGCATAGATCGAAGCACCCTGCGACTCAGCCCGGATCATGATCCCGATAACACCGATAACGGGCAGGATGAATGGCAGCGAAAGAATGCTGAGGGTAAGATCAAACAATCGTTTCACAAATCTGTTGGTGAATGATTTCAGGTTATTCCGTATGTGAATCAGGAATATTTCTTCAAGGAACAGATGAAAGAGGTCTGTGTTGAGGAGGGCAATTCCTTTGAGGTCAGGGATGAGCATGGTGTTCGCAGCATAATTCTGAACGTCGGCCGTGAGTGCCGAGAGCTTATCAGGCGGAAGGGACGGGATGGCGATGATGACTGTTTTGATCCCGAAAATACGGATAAACCGGGGATACTCCGCCACTGTTCCCAGGACTTTTTTGCCGTGAATGCCGGTGCCGAATTTCCCGGCGTCATCATCAAGAAACCCAATAATGTCATAGCCCATATGCTTCTCCCTCTGCAACCCTTCCAGGGCAAGTCTACCGGCGTTCCCTGCCCCGATTATCAGCACCTTTTTTTTGCGTATGCCCGCGATAAAAAGAAATTTTTTGCCCCAGAGACGAAAAACGGAAAACAGAAAGAGAGAGCTGCCCCATAAGCCAAGGAGTACAATGCGGGACACGATATCTCCCATCTTTCCCAATGTAACGATAGCCAGCAGGGTGATGGTTGCCAGAGATACTGATTTGACAAGGACCCTTGCCTCATCCCAGAATGGCAGATTACTGTCATAAAGGCCTTCATAGAATATGAAGAAAAGAAAGACTGCGGGTATCCACCACATGGACAGGAAATGCATTACGGAGAATACGAAGACGGGGAGCCCCGGTATGACCGCAGGGAGAAGTTCTGAACGGAGAAGAAGGGCGATAAGGAGAGACAGGTAAAATGCGCCGAGATCCAAGGCCAGAAGACAGCAGATTTCGAGTATCCTTCTCATAAACTGGGCAGCTTCTCTCACCCTGTCACCAGGCCCATCCTGAATCCGGTATATTTCGCGAGGGACTCGAAAAAAATATAGGGGATCAGGTGGAATTTATGCTCCTGAACGACAAAGGCAATCTGCTCCCGGATAAATTTCATGCCTTCGCCTTCTGCGCGCGTATAGTCGAGAATCCACCTGTTTCTTCTGATTGATGAGCCGATATTGTAATAGCGCCGATACTGCCGCGCAAGGGAGTAATTATGAGAGTGGATTACCATCGCCTCAGGCACATATGCAACCTTGTACCCTTTTGTAATGTATTTGGCGGTAATAACCATATCCTCGTTTGCCCTGACAGTCTCGGGGAACATACCAACTTCGACGAAACACTCTTTCTTCATGGATGAACAGACATTACTGGAAAAAAATGTCTTGATGCCCAATTGCCGGAGGTCGTTCATGCTTTTAACAGAGGCATTCTCCGGATAATTAAAATGCCGTGTGAATACTTCAAGAAGCGGGGCGTCCGGCCGGGGGATCTGGCGTGCGTATGTGGCAGCGATATCAAACTCATGCAAGGGAGCCGTAAGAGAGCGCAGGAGGTTGTTGTTCACAGGCAGCGCATCCTGTGTCATGAAAACCAGGATATCCCCTTCTGCTGCCAAAGCGGCCTGATTGCGTGTTCTGCCATGGTTGAATGTGTTCCGCGGGATTACCATTGTTTTCACCCCGAATTTTTCTGCAATCTGAGCGGTGGTATCCTCAGACGATGAGTCGATAACAATGATTTCAGCGGGTTGCAGGTCCTGTGACAACAGGCCTGAAAGCAATCGGTCGATGAAGCGGCCTGCATTCAGGGTTGGTATAATTACAGAAATATTCACCGCATCCTATTGTATCATAGACAACGGGGAGGGGCGGAACGGTAGAATCGAGTGCTTGGATATGAACATGGGGGGCCTGCTACAGATATTCGAACACTCGCAAGGTAATTTAAGGTAAAATAAAAAAGTTTTTTATGAAGAAAGAGAGCGAGAAACCATCGGTGGAAATTTTTGCCGATGGCGCATGCAGCGGCAATCCCGGTGTGGGTGGGTATGGTGTTCTTCTCCGTTCAGGAGTCCGCGAACGGGAACTTTCCGGCTGTGCACCGGCAACGACCAATAACCGCATGGAACTGACAGCGGTTATCAAGGGCCTGGAGGCCCTCAAAAAGCCATGTACCGTCAAAGTAGTCACGGATTCTCATTATGTAGTTCAGGGTATGACATCATGGATTTATCAATGGCTCAGGAACCAATGGAAAAACAGCCAAAAACAACCGGTCGTAAACAAAGATCTCTGGGAAAAACTCCTGCGTTTTTCGGGTATGCATGACATCCGGTGGATGTGGATCAAAGGGCATAATAAACATGCTGAGAATGAGCGCTGTGACAAACTGGCGCGGCTCGCGATCAGGAAATGCAAAGAGAAAGCCGCGCAGAGTGCGGTATGAATAATATCGATATCGGGAACTTGACCAATACGTTCCTGATTGCAGTACCCGGCCTCAGGGACCCGAGTTTCGCACGTTCAGTTGTCCTGATTTGTGACCATTCAAAAGACGGTGCATTCGGACTTGTCATTAACCGTCTCCTGCTGAGCAGTTTTATCCCCCTAAGCAGCAGTTTCGACATCAAGGAATGCAAAATAGATATACCGGTATATTATGGCGGACCGGTCAAACCTGAACAAGGATATGTACTCTTTGCATCACGGCATGATTACTATCCGTCAATAAAGATTCACGATAACCTCATTCTGACGACAGCAAAGGAGATTCTGACAGATATTTCGATCGGAAAAGGACCGGAAAAATTTCTCTTTATACTCGGTTTTTCCGGATGGGCCCCGGGACAACTCGAACGTGAATTAATGGAAGACAGCTGGCTCATTGCTCCTTCGGACAACCGGATCATTTTCGATACGCCGGTGAACGAACGCTGGACGGCAACCGCTGACCTTATCGGTGTTGATCTGAAACGGGTCATCTGCAGGCGGGGTTCTGTATAAAGTTGACAATTATCTCTTGTTTTTATTATCTTATAAAGCTTTAAAAAATGTGAGGAAGGTGCGAACATGAGGACTCTTTTTGCCAAAAAAGGCGAAATACAGAAAAAATGGTATCTTGTTGATGCGAACAACGTGGTTCTTGGCAGGCTTGCAGTCACTGTAGCTGATCACCTGCTCGGGAAGCACAAGCCGGTATATACCCCAAATGTTGATACGGGTGATTTTATTGTCGTGATAAATGCTGAGAAGATTAAACTGACCGGCAGGAAACTCGACAATAAGATGTATTACCGGCACTCAGGGTATCCCGGCGGCATAAAATCTGAAACCGCGCGTGAGCGTCTTTCCAAGTTTCCTGAAAAAGTTATTACGGCTGCAGTATGGGGCATGCTTCCGAAGGGAAGGCTGGGGAGAGCAATGATAAAAAAATTAAAAGTTTACAAGGGAGATGACCACCCCCATCAGGCACAGAAGCCGGAAGTCCTGACTGTTGGACGGAATGGGTAATTATGAGTATAAAGGAGTAATGCATGGCAGACATTCAGTATAATGCGACAGGTCGGAGGAAAACATCCGTAGCACGGGTAACACTGGCACCCGGGAGCGGCGAGATAATTATCAATGGCAAGCCGGCAGATACCTATTTCCCGAGGGAAACATTACGCATGGTTATCCGTCAGCCGATTGACCTTGCCGGCATCACCGGGAAATACGATGTGCGGGCTAAAGTTGCCGGCGGCGGGCTCTCCGGCCAGGCGGGAGCAGTCAGGCACGGAATCGCCAGGGCGATTGTGGATATGAACAGTGATCTCAGGGTGCGGCTGAAAAAAGAAGGGTTTCTGACGCGGGACCCGCGGGAAAAAGAGCGAAAGAAATACGGACAGAAGGGCGCCCGCAAGAGATTCCAGTTCTCAAAGAGATAAGTTAAAAAACAATAGGTAGTAGATACTAGACAGTAGACCGGCAAACAAGTCGATCTGTCATTCCCGCTTGTCGGGAACCCATCTGAAGTAATGGTTTATATAGAGAATTATCGTAAAGCAAAGAAAGATTCCGGCAGGCTCGGAATGACGATTATCATATCCCTGTCTAATACCTGCTATCTGCTGCCTACTGTTTCTTGATCGATGCTTCGTGTTTTTATATGCGGCGGGAGTGGTTACACAGGCGGTGAGCTGCTCCGGATTCTCTCACAACATCCGAACGCGGTTGTAACCGGGGTCACTTCCCAGAAATCCGCAGGCAAATCTGTCACTGAGCTTTTCCCTCACCTGAGGAAGTACGCAAATCTTGTGTATGAACCCCTCCAGAAAGAATCGATCCTGAAAAAGGCTGACTTGTTTTTTATGGCTCTGCCGCACGGTGAGTCCCAAACCGCTGTTGACTATTTCTTCCGGCAGGGCAAAATGGTCATCGATCTGTCGGCTGACTACAGACTCAGGGATGCAGGGGTTTATGAACGCTGGTACAAAGTACCCCATGCTTTTCAGGCAACACTGAAGAAGGCTGTGTATGGTATGCCGGAGATTTACCGGAACAAAATAAAAAAGTCACGGCTGATTGCCAACCCGGGTTGCTATCCCACGGGTGCCGTCCTGGGTCTTCTTCCCGCAATAAAAAACAGATTAATCGATTTGTCCTTTCTTGTCATCGACGCAAAATCAGGCACGAGCGGTGCAGGGAGAAAGGCAGATATTTCGGTTGCTTTCTGTGAAGTAAATGAAGGCTTCAAGGCATACGCAGTTGGCACACACCGGCATATACCCGAAATCGAACAGGAACTTTCCCTGCTGGCCGGAAAAGATCTAATCGTCAATTTTACTCCGCATTTATTGCCGGTTGACCGGGGCATTCTGACAACGATGTATGCACGTCTCGGAAAAAAGACCGGTGCCGAAGCAGTTGAGAAAATATACCGTGATACCTTTAAGGGAGAACCTTTTGTCAGGATACTGCCGTATGGGCTGTATCCGAACATCAAAAATATAAAGGGAACGAATTACTGTGATATCGGACTGAAGCTGAATGAGCGGACGGATACCCTTATCGTAGTTACGGCAATCGATAATCTTGTAAAAGGTGCTTCAGGACAGGCCGTGCAGGATATGAATATCATGCTCGGCTTTGATGAGAAACTATCGCTTGATACCCTTGCAGTGTATCCGTAAGAAATGATTCCAAAGGGCTTTTTATTTTCGGCGGTTGAAGCAGCGATCAAGAAACCGGGCAGGAAAGACCTCGCGCTTATCTACTCTCAGACAGAAGCCAATATGGCAGGTGCCTTCACAACCAACCGGGTTAAGGCTGCTCCGGTGCTTGTCGATATGCGAAAAATTAGAGCTGGCAGAGGTCAGGCGATCATTATCAACAGCGGGAATGCAAACGCCTGTACCGGAAAAACAGGGTTGAGGGACGCCGCAGACATGACGGAGCTTGCAGCTCGAGGTCTCAACCTGAAATCTTCACGCGTTTACGTCAGTTCAACCGGTGTCATCGGTAACCCGATGCCTATGGACCGGATTCGATTCAGGATAAACGATTTGACTGCCGGACTGGGAAAATGTTCGATCCACGACGTTGCAGCTGCAATAATGACTACTGATACATTCCCGAAGGTCATTGCGAAAACAGTGAAAATCAACGGGGAAACCGGTGTTGTCGCCGGCATCTGCAAGGGCGCCGGAATGATCTGTCCCCGAATGGCAACCATGCTCTGCTTTCTCATGACTGACATCGCAGTTGACCGGCAGACACTGGGCACAGCATTGCGTGATGCTGTCAGACGGTCGTTTAACAGAATCACGGTAGATGGAGATATGTCGACCAACGACACGGTTCTCGTCATGGCAAACGGAATGCTCGAAAATCCTCTGATTTCCGAAAAAAGCCGTTCAAACATGATCTTCCGGAGCGCACTCTCTGACGTAACCTTCGAACTTTCAAAGCTCGTTGTCCGGGACGGTGAAGGAGCAACGAAACTTATTGAAATCGAAGTCAGGGGAGCACGGAGTGAATCAGAAGCTGAAAAGGCCGCTTTTTCAGTCGCAAACTCAAATCTGGTCAAGACGGCAATGCACGGGGGTGATGCAAACTGGGGCCGGATTATGGCTGCGCTCGGTTATTCGGGCATCAGCTTCTCTGAAGAAAAAGTTGATATCTCTTTTGGCAAAACAAAGGTGGCGCGTAAGGGTCTATCCAACAATATGGATAAAGAAGCAGGCAAGGTTCTCAGGGGGAAGGAGGTCCGGATCATCATAGATCTGCATGCCGGGAAGTCATCTGCGAGAGTCTTGACCTGTGACCTGACCGAAGAATATATACGAGTAAATGCTGCCTACAGAACCTGATCTTATCAGGCGAAATTCTTCTTGACAATCAGCCTGAGGCAATGGTATTAATTAACAAATGCCTCGTTATCTCCCCTAATGCTGCTGCCCAACTCCCACGGGCAGCAGCATTCAAATGTTCAGGCTGCTTCGATCAATTCGTAATTTCTGCTTCCCAGTCCAAGCCGTTCTGATTCTTCGATCTGGATCTGGTAAGGCTTTTCACTGAGTTTCAGCAGAATATCATCACCCGGAACGATGTTTTTCTCTTCGATGACCGATTGCGGCAGCGGAGGAGCTTTCAGGAGGAGATCGACGCTTGCCTGTTCGATTGCGACAATATCATCGGATATCATGATCCCCTGATCCTGCATAACGGGCACATCGGCAACCGGCATACAGTCGCATTCGGGCTGTATTTCTGTCAGAAAGTTTATATAGATGACCTTGTTCTTTTTAAAAGTGCTCAGGACCGCCTTTGCTGCCTCCGCAAGTGAACGCATAAACCGCTCATCGTTTTTTGGAAGTGAAATCCCGCCGGACTGGCAGACACGTTCGCACCTGCCGCACCTCCAGCACTCGTTGCTGTCCCATTGCAGTTCGTCGCCCACGAATTTGATAACATCAAGCGGGCAGATTTCCATGCACTGATAGCAGAGGTCGCATTTCTCTTTATCCCAGGAGAGCACGCCCTCACCGAACGTATGCATGGCACCCCTTCCGCATTTCCAGCCGCAGGTCCTGTGGCTCGAGCTCACACCTCCCATTGCAACATTCTTGATAGCCCCGCCGTATCCTGCCTGAATATGTCCTTTCACGTGGGAGCATACGACCATTGCAGGTACGTCATGGATAACACTCGCGACGGCAACTTCACCCAGTATTTCTCCCGCCTTTACCATAAGATTGTCATGCCCGTAAAGTCCGTCAGCAAGGACGACCGGAGCCCCGACCGACAGGTGGTTGATACCGTTCTGATTTGCCACTTCAAGATAATCAAGGCCTTTGATTCTCACAGTATCCGTAACAAAAGGTTTTGCGCCTATTCCGGACAGTGCATCAACGACCTTCCGGAGGAAAATCGGCCGCACGATTCTATGAGCGCCTTCTGAGCCCAAGTGTGTCTTGACCGCGATCCATTCTCCCTGTTTAAAATAATTCGATACCCCAAACTTTTTGAGAAGGGTTTCGAGTTTACCGGGCATGCTGTCATCGTATTTCCATTTTTTGGCCCTTGCCGTTGCATAATATACCTTGGACATACCTGACCTCCTTCACATTATTCAAAATGCTGGTTTTAATATTAAAGAATCCCACCCAACCTCCCGTTGCTAAGGGGGGGATAGTCCCCTCTTTGGTAATGAGAGGTTAGGGAAGATTTTTTGATGAATATTTCTCCGATTATCAGTCTTATTATATCAATTCAGGGTTTCAATTGAGCTTCATATCTTTGTACAATGAAGAAAAATAGGCAGGAGGAAAAACATGTACATACTTGAAACCATTACCATGCGTGAATTTAAGAAACATCTCAGAGAGACGAAGACGATCGTCTTCCCCTTTGGGACGATCGAGGAGCATGGAAGTCATCTGCCCCTGAACACGGACTCTTTTATTATCCAGGAAGCCCTGAAATCAGCCGCGCAGAAGAAGAAGTTTTTCCTCGCACCTGTGCTTATGTATGGCGTTTGTACGACGACGAAAGATCATCCCGGGACAATAAGCATAACACCTGAGACGCTCAGGAGGTTTGCTCATGATCTTATAACAGATGCATATAAAAAAGGACTGCGGAATTTCCTGCTTGTATCGGGACACGGCGGAAGTTTGCACATGTCAGCACTGAAAGAAACAGCCGAGGTCCTTATAGAGGTGCTCAATGATGTGAAGATTGCAGTTTTTTCTCCCTATGATCTTTTATGGAAAGAGCTGTCTGAGATTGCGGACACGCCGAATGATTCTCATGCCGGGGAACTCGAGACTTCTATGATGCTTTTCTTGTTCCGCGATCTGGTCAAGGGGAGAGCGCCTGAGGAGTATCCGCACATTCCCAAACCCTTTGTAGTGAAGAATAAGACCCGTTACTGGAAAGGTGGTGTGTGGGGGAATCCGGGAAAGGCATCGGTAAAAAAAGGCGAAAAGGCAATGAAGCTGATTACCGGCAAAATCATGGAAGTCATTGACATGATCGAGGGAAAAAGCTTAAGCGCTTGATTTCCTCTTCTGCATCCTTTAAGCTTCTTCCTATCCCAGATTATTTGTCAACTATGTTACCATGACAGAACATAGTTTTTTCGCTCATTCTACTCCCGATCCCAAAAGAGATCGGAATTCGGGACTCCGAGGCATTTTGCCTCATTATTATTGGATACATACTGTTTGAATATCTGCACAATGAATCCGCTCAAACACTATGTCCTGTCGATGTCCTGGAAAAAAATATGAATAAACCGGACTATATGAAAGCAGAACAGGTGGACTTCCTTATTATCGGAAGTGGCGTTGCAGGCCTCAGGGCTGCAATAGAAATGGCTCCATACGGAAATGTCCTCGTTGTGACGAAAGACCGGCCTGCTGAAAGCAGCACTGAATATGCTCAGGGCGGCATCGCTGTGGCCCTGAGCGATGAAGATGAGGTGGGCATCCATTTTGAGGATACCCTTCGGGCAGGGGACGGTCTTTGCATGGAGGGTGCAGTCAGGATTTTGGTCGAAGAAGGTCCGGAGAGGATTCGGGAACTCATATCATGGGGCGCTGAATTTGACAAGGAAGGGACGAAACTCGACTTCACCATGGAAGCGGCGCATTCAAGAAAGAGGATATTGCACGCCCACGGTGATTCGACCGGAAAAGAGCTTGAGCGTGTTCTACTCGGAAAGGTGAAATCATTTGCATCAGTCCGGAAATATCCCTTTGCCTTTACGGAAAATCTGATCGTACAGGATGGAGAATGTTGCGGCGCACATATTCGTGTCCACGGAGAGACGGTAGCGCTCTTTGCGAAAGCGACTGTGCTTACCACCGGCGGAGCAGGCCAGATATTCTCGAGAACAACGAACCCGGCAGTGTCGACAGGAGACGGGATGGCAATTGCATTCAGGGCAGGTGCAGTACTTGAGGACATGGAATTTATCCAGTTTCATCCAACTGTCCTCTTCGCTCCGTCAGCCCCTCAGTTCCTTTTAAGCGAGGCGATGCGGGGCGAGGGCGCGATTCTGCGCAATATTCACAAGGAACCCTTTATGAAAGGTTACCACCCCGACGCAGAACTTGCACCGCGTGATGTTGTCTGCAGGGCGATTGTATCACAGATGGTCAGGACGAGCAGCAATCATGTTTACCTCGACCTCACCCATCTCGATGGGAATTTTATCAAGAACAGGTTCCCGAGGATCTATTCAACCTGTCTGCAATACGATGTTGATATTACCAGGGAACTCATCCCGGTCTCTCCTGCTGCCCATTACAGTATGGGAGGTGTTAAAACGGATACAGATGGTGCAACAAATATCGTGGGATTATATGCAGCCGGGGAGGTTGCATGCACGGGAGTTCATGGTGCGAACCGGCTCGCGTCGAACAGCCTCCTCGAAGGCCTGGTTTTTGGCGCCAGGGCAGGGAGGTCGGCCGCTGTCTATGGGATCACAAAGAAGGGGGAAAGAACGTGCAAGGTGATCCTTCCCCCGCAGGGAGCGGAGCAAGAGGGTATCCCTCACCGATCACGCCCTTCACGGTTTGATATTGAAGAGGTCAGGCATTTATTGAGAAAAACGATGTGGGAAAAGGTTGGCATTATCCGCTGTGCTGAATCCTTGGGCGAAGCAAAGGCGAAACTGAGTGAATGGTCATTCATCCTGGAAGTATCATTTTCGACAAGGCGCGAACTTGAGCTGCAGAATATGATCGAAGTTTCACGATTGATTACAGAGTCGGCCATTTTGAGGAAGAATAGTGTTGGCGCGCATTACCGCTCTGATTATCCGGATAAAAGGGAAGGATGGGATAAACACATTATATTCAGAAAGAGAGAAGGACTACCGCATGAGTTCGTTTGACAGTAAACAACGGAAAGCGAAGATAGTCTGCACTATCGGGCCTTCTTCAGCGAACGAAGAAACAATAACTGCATTAATCAGGAACGGGATGAATGTGGCGCGGCTGAATTTTTCCCATGGCGACCATCAAACTCATAAAACCGCCCTGCAGCTTGTACGGCAAGTATCAAAAAAATTAAAAAAGCCTGTGGCCATTCTTCAGGACCTTCAGGGGGTGAAGATCAGGGTCGGGCGCATTCAGGGCGGAGAGGTTCAACTAAAAAAAGGGGGGATACTCTCCCTGATGCCCGGAGAGGGGATCGGCAATCAAGAGCGCATATTTATTTCATATGCAGGACTGTTGAAGGATGCGAAAAAGGGGGACAGGATTCTCCTTGACGACGGTATGATACAGCTATCTGTTGTTGCGAGGGAGAAAAATGCACTCAAGACAAAAGTTATTGAAGGCGGGATATTACGGGACAGGAAAGGGGTGAACCTTCCCGGTATGAAGCTTTCAATCAAATCTTTTACCGAAAAGGATAAGAGGGACCTGTTGTTCGGTGTTCAAATAGGAGTTGATTACATTGCAATTTCCTTTGTCCGTGAGGCCGGAGACATCAGGGTAGTCAGGGGATGGCTCAGAAGAAGAAAAAAGGATATCCCCGTCGTCGCGAAGATAGAAAAGCCTGAGGCATTATGCAATATCGACGAAATTCTATCGGAAGTGGACGGGATTATGATAGCACGGGGCGATCTCGGTGTTGAAATACCTCCTGAGGAAGTGCCGTTGATTCAGAAGGGACTCATCGAAAAGGCGAATAAAAAGGGAAAGATTGTGATTACCGCGACACAGATGCTCGAATCCATGACCGAACACCTGAGGCCAACGAGGGCTGAAGCAAGCGATGTTGCCAACGCAGTTCTTGACGGCACCGATGCACTCATGCTCTCGGCTGAGACGGCAATCGGCAAATATCCGGCTGAGGCCCTCAGAATGATGGACAGGATTATCAGGCATACGGAATCCATGCGGATACACGAGTCGCCTTACATCGGCGGCCACACCTTTGCTGAGGCTGCAGTGGATGCAGCATGCAGGGCTGCGGAAGACATGAACGCCAGAGTGATCGCGGCCTTCACCCAGTCCGGTTTCACAGCACGGCTTCTGTCAAAGACCAGGCCGAATGTTCCTTCCATCGCTTTTACTCCCGATGAGGCAATAAAAAACAGGGTATGCCTTTACTGGGGCGTCACTCCCAAGATCATGAAACTGCCGGCCACAACTGACGAAATGATTGTTGAAGTTGAGAGACTGCTCGTTCAGGAGGGTATTGTCAAGAAAGGTGACAGCATTGTTATAACCGCAAGCTCACCCCTTTCAACACTGGGTAAAACGAACTTCATGAAACTGCACAGGGTAGGGGAGTAAGATGATCGATCCCATGCCTTCTATTTAACTCCCGAAAGGATTCTTCATCGAAAAGGCATTACCGAAATATGGTGAAAATAATTTTCCTTATAGTCTTTATTAATATTTTCTTCTCTGCACGTCATGCGCATCATAGTCGGCAGTAACCAGCAAATAGTCGATGATGTATTTCTCACAGAACAAACGTTATTACTGCATCGAATTACCATGGCTATTTCTTCGCACAACAGATACTGTCAGGAATCAATCTGTCTGTGATGTTCACATAGTACTAAAGTGCGACCGTTTTCAAAAGTTTCCTTTCCTGTTGAATACCTCGTTAAAATCGACATTTAAAAATCAAATCTATCGTTATCTCTCAATACTCTCTAAGTTAGCTGTCTATACTAATCGTGCCTTTATTCTTAATAAGCTTTATATTACTTTGCGATCCTTTTCAAAAGTTGCTCGAGTTTCTTAATTTCCTCACCATAGCCTGCCCAGTTCCCCTGCCTCTGTAGTTCAATTGCCCTTTCAAATACCCCCATAGCCTCCTTCGCAAGGTCTGTGGTTGTTGACTTTATATCTTCAGTCCTATCAGCTTTTCCGACCATTGCTTTTGCGCCGAACAGCCTCTGGAGTGCAAGCTCAAGGTTTTCCTCCATGACCACATCGTTTTCATAGGCAACAATGACCCTCCTTAGTTCAGGCAGTCCCACCTTGTCGGATGCTGCCAGGTAAAGGGGCTGAACATATAAAAGAGACCGCTCTATGGGTATTACAAGGAGGCTCCCCCTTATGACCTCTGATCCATATTGACCCCAGAGGGTAAGCTGCTGGGATATATAGGAGTCCTGGTTTATCCTTGCATCTACCTGTTTTGGTCCGAAGATGAGCCTGTCACGTGGAAAGGTATAGATAATTAGCTTTCCGTAATCCGGCTCGTCACACCGCGCGGCAAGCCATGCAGCAAGGTTGTCTCTCTTCGCCGGGGTATAGGGCAGGAGCAGGATATATTCCTCTTTCTTTTCCCCTGGGAGTTTCATTATGGTGTAATACGGCTCCATCAGCATTTCTCCGAAGGCAGGCACCTCCCACAGGTTTTCCTTATTGTAAAAAACCTGAGGATCCGTCATGTGATATGCAGCGAACATGGATGCCTGTATTTGAAGAAGCCTGTGCGGATACCGTATATGCTGTCTCAATTCTTCAGGCATCTCTTGAGGAGACTTGAATACATTAGGGAATATTTTCGAATAAACCTTTATAAGAATATCAGAGGAGTCGCTCACATAAAAACCCATCGAGCCGTTATAGGCGTCAATAATCACCTTTACTGAGTTCCTTATGTAATTTATACGTTTTTCTATGGGCTTGGAATAAGGCATTCTGTTTGAAACAGTATAGGCATCTGCAATCCAGAGAAGTCTGCCTTCCTTTGTCACAATCATATAGGGGTCCTCGTCAAAAAGGAGAAAGGGCACCACTGCCCTGACCCGGTCCAGTATATTTCTGTAATACAGGATTTTGCTCTCTCCGGAGATATCAGAGGAAAGCAGAATCTTTTCTGTCTTATACTTCACCGAAAATAACGCCCTTTTAAACAGAGAGTCCAGCCTGACTCCACCGCTGCCCTCATATGTTGTATACACATTGCCTTCAGATGTCGGATAACTGAATTCAGGAACCTTTGTTTTCACTATTACATAATTATTGGAAAGCTCACCGTAGTAAATCTCCGGCCTTGCAACCTTAAGGTCAGCCTGGCTTACCGGTGGAATATCTTTTATCAAGAACTCAGGCAGTCCTTCCCTGCTTATCCTGCTGACAGGCCCTAAGGTAATGCCGTTTCCATGGGTGAATATCAGTCTTTCGTTTATCCAGTTTTTGCTTGGAAGGTCATTATAGGAGAGCTCACGCGGAGCAAGCATCACCTGCATATACTCGCCGTTTATGGTATACCTGTCATTATCAACATCCGCAAATTTATAGTATGTTCTGATCTGCTGCAGCTGGCTGTATGTCCTGAGAAGCGGGCTGTGGTCCCATAATCGTATATTCTTAATGGTGGCATCATTTTTTTCTATGTCCTTACCCGAAAGATTATAGTCGACATCAAATGGCCTTACCTCGATCTTGTCAAGGTTATAGCCAAGCCTTGTAAATTTTATGTTTTGCTCTATGTAGGGGGTCTCGAGAGCAAGCTCATTCGGCGCAACCTTGAATTTATGAAGAACGTACGGATATGCCACGATTCCGATAATATATACTGCTAAAACTAGGACAGGGGGAAAAATGTCAGTTTCCGTGAACCCCTGACTATCCCTGCAATAAAAGCAAAGCCTGCTAACGGGGTTATAACCATAAGTATCCTGTAGAAAAAGAGTTTTGCGTGGACATCCATGTACCCTGCACCGTAGACAGCGCCGTGTTCCGAGAAGAGCAGCCTGAAGGTATCGAGGTAAAAGCCAAATCCGATATTAAGGATAACCAGGCCTGCAAGGATGCTGAGATGTTTTTTTACTTTACCGTCGACAGAAATTATCCTCTCCAGGATAAAGATGCCACCTCTTAAAAAGTAATTTGCAGCCACTACAATAATTGTTAATGCCAGTGTAAACCCTGCAAAACCATTAAGAGATTCTATCAAGGGAAGCTTGAACAGATAAAAACCGATATCTTTACCCAAGAGGGGATCATTGGTTCCCATATCCAGACTGTTTCTAAAGAGCAGGAAGTCTTCCCATCTCAATGCGCCCCACTGCACTGCAAAGATGGCCATAATAACTCCTGCAATTATAGTGAGGGGCTTGACGACCTTTTCGATACCGCCCGCTCTAAATGGATTGATAACGCCTTCGATCGCAGATATCTCTCTTTGAGGGAAATTAGTCCTGTTTGCGATGATGATATTCGCTAAAACAAAGGCAAAAAAGGCTATGCCGAAAAATATGCCTGTGCTGATTTTAGTGGAGAGTGTTTTAAGAAAGACAGAAGTGTATCCTGTTTCCGTGAAAAAGAGCCAGTCGGTGTATAGATTCAAAACAGAAAATAAAAGCGGCAGCAGTAAAAAAATAAACCCGAACAGAATTATATTCCTTGCTTTGTTTTTAGTCATAGCAGCCTCCGTGTCCTTTAATTTATTGCATGTTTATTTTATGATTCTATCTTAAAATAGTCCAACCATTTAAAAAATATGGTCAACATTGGTTTGTTCGAGATCTTATCCATATTATTTTCTATGCCATAAATTGGTATCGGATCTATTGATATAAATCTTCCGAAATTTGCTGGAAAAGCACTCCATCTTTCCGATCTCGCCAATGACAATGATGGACGTAGTCGGATCAAGGAGTCTAAAGCCATAAGTCAGTTGAACGTTTTTGTTGTAAAAGAAGCCTGAAAGTAAAGTATTAGCCGCCCGTTACAAGCATTCATAAATTGACATCTTTTAATTTAATATACTCTTTCTATAACTCTAAAATACATATCGCCTTCTCTTGCATAATATCCAACTTTCCGACAATCAGGACTGAACTGCGGAGCGTCAATAATTGCATCATATTTCTTCTTTTCCTCATCATTAACAACAACAAACATTTTCCCGTCTTTTTTTGCAGTAAATAAGATTTTTTTGCTATTGGAACAAAATCTCGGAGAGGAAGTAATTTCATCATATTTTTTGCTTTCCTGGCTGTTTGTAACGACAAAAGAGTTTCCATCTTCATGAGCAACATAGGACAGCTTGTTGTTGTCCTGGCTGAAGATCAGATGAGAAGTAATGTCAGCATAACGTTTACCTTCCCTGCCATTTACAACAACATAGAAATTATTACCTTCTTTAGCAACGTATGCTAATCTGCTGTTATCAGGACTGAATGAAAAATCATATGCATTGCGATGTCTCACTGATCTCTTATCGCTTATAACAAACAGATGCCCTTCCTGTTTGAGTCCATAGTATTCCGCTCTGTAGGCTAATTCATTACTATCAGGACTAAATGACAGGCTATTAGAGAATAGTATCAGCTTCGAACCGGGAGTTCCTTTATCTACTAGGAATTCTTTGTTATTTACTACTACAAAAATGTTCTTATTGTTAACTGCGAAAAATGCTAATTTCCTATTATCAGGACTAAATACCGGAAGGGCTACAATTTTGTCATATCTATTCCCCTCCTCACCATTGACAACAACAAAAGATTGCCCCCCCTCTTGAGCAATATAAGCTAACTTACTACCATCGGGGCTAAATGCCGGTGGGGAAATATTGTCATATCTTTTCCCTTCTGTATTATCTAAACAGACAACCCACTTTCCTTCCTCCTTGGCAGCATAAGCTAATTTTTTACTGTCAGGGCTGAAAACATGCGATAATATTGCGTCGTATTTTTTATTCTCTTTATTGTTCAAAACAATAAAGCTCTTTCCCCGATCTGATACTACATAAGCTAATTTTTTACTGTCAGGGCTAAACAGTAACGAAGAAATGGCGGTAAATCGACCTCTACCGAATAATGGCGGGGGTATGAGAGCATCATACCGTTTAATTTCTTTGCCATTTACAAAAATAGACCATTTTCCCTCTGCCCCAGCAATATAAGCTATCTTCTTACTATTGGGACTGAAACCTGTCAAAATAATGTGGTCAAAAAGGTTGCTTTCTAATCCATTATGAACAACATATTCCTTGTCCTCAAGAATATAACCTTCACCCTCTGTATGACGCTTGAGTGTCCTTGCGGAATGAATTACCCAATTATTCAAATCTCTGGATACTTTAATTTCCTTTATTCTTTCAGTGCTTTTACGCTCAAAAATCTTCTTTTCACCAACTATCCTAAAGGGGTCTTTTGTGGTACAACTGATGAAGACTGATAGACCTATTAATATATATAAAATTCTTTTTACCATCATATCTTCCTATGCTTGCAAAGTGTGGCTAACTTACTCACAAATGTACCTCTATTTTTACTTTTTGTTCCAATTTAATATGATCCATACCTTTTCCGGATGACGTTTACAAATAACTTTGACTTGGTTATCGAATTTCAGAAATATTATTTTGACAGTATCCATGAAAGTTCCCCTGTGAATAATTTCCCTGAGGAAGAATTGTACTGGGTTAAATGGATTGTAAATCTACTTTAGCCGGTTCTTGTAACCCGAGAGGGAACAAAAGTGTAAGCTACAAACTTGAGACGGGCAAATATCAGCTGCCTATTGTTCCTCAGGACAATCCAATATTTTGCATTTCGAACAATCCTTTTCGTTCTTTGGACATTTATCATGTCCATAATTTTTATTTTTTGTACTCAGAGATTTACTCTCTTTGATTATTTTCTTTTTCTGTGCAATCATTGTTTTCCCCTACCTTTCTTTTCTAAGGGATTGTCATCTAATCACACAATACCTACGAGTTTTATCGCAAAAATCAAATTTCTGTCAGAAAGAGGATGATGTAAATCAACTCTTACCCTTGAGTCCGAGAAACCTACAACCTTTACCGAGAAACGTTGACCGGGAATTCTTATCCGTTTGCCGATTTCTAATTTGAAGTTATCTACGTTTTGCCGATCTATTTCGATTATTTTCTCTTTTCGGTGGTGTCCGAATAGCTTCTCTCCTTGAACTGTGGTAATTTTAGATTCACCCGGATTCATTCCAACCACCGTCTTTTCAAAGTCCTCGATTACATGACCAGCACCCAAAGTAAATTTTAAAGGTTGGTCATTTGCGGTAGCAGTCAGAACAGTACCATTACCTAATTTCGCTGTGTAATGAACTTCTACCGTATCACCATATTTTGCGTTTGACATAATATCCTCCTTTCTCTTTTTACCATTAGGTATAACTTTATTATCCATCTATACTATTTTTAAAAACAAAAAGTCGAACTCCTAAGAAAATATTATTCTTTTCAGTCCGACTCGATCTTAAAAACCAGCCAGCTATTTATTAAAACTGGCTGCAAGTATGACAGCTACATGATGTTAACATACCAAAATAAATTTATGGCGTCAATGACAAGAAATGGTAAGAAAACAGAATATTTCTTAAAGGATGTAAGAAAATGGACGGTATTAAAACATAATTGTTAATAATCACATCTCATTGTGACTATGGTTTAGTGTTGCATTATTACATTACAATTCCGAACAATTCCGATAGAACTCGCAAAACGGTTGTGACGATCACAAGTGATAGCGTTGTTAGGGGAATCTCAAATGGAGGAAGTCTGAATCATATTTCTAGGTTACAAGCACTGTCGTATGTTTTGTACCATATCTGGGCAGTCAGTATCCAATTATTTTCGATGATTAATGAATAATTGAACTAAATAGGTTTTGCTATTCTCTAAAAACGTGAGGGGTTCATATAGAAAAGAGCAGCAACTTCATTAAGTACTGAAACTCTAAAATCCCTTTTCTATTGATACTCGGAATATCCTGTAAGGATTAATTTATATTTGAAGCAAAATTTCAATTATTTTCTATTTATTCCTCTGTGTAAATTTTATCAGAAGTTAAGATATGGTATATTTGAATCAATTGATGTCCATCATCAGCAATAAATGGAAATGTCAGTGAAAGATAGAATGAAAAAACAAAGGATTGTCAAACGCAAGGTCAAACAAAGGGATGAGCTATTAAAGGAAATCGAATTAAGATATAAGGCTCTCTACAACAGTCCTCTTTTTAGTGTCTTTGTTGTTGATTTTGAGGGCAGATTACTCGATGTTAATAATACTGCTGCAAGATTATTAGGCTATCCCAAAAAAGAACTCACGGCCCTTAAAATCTCATCCCTTCTTGATAATGATCAATTGAGGCTTGCTTTTAGAACTATCAAACATGTTAAAAAAACAGGATTTTTGAAAGACCCCATCCTGTTACAAGTGAGAAAAAAGAAGAGTGGATATGTGTTGATGGAGATTGTAGGCACTCTTATATATACAAAAGGAAAACCTTACGCAATTCAGGGTATAGCACGCGACATTACTGAGCGTAAGCATGCAGAAGAAAGGATACAAAAGCTCAATAAAAAACTAGAACAGCATGTTCTTGAACTCAAAGAAACTAATGAAGACTTGAGTGCTTTCAATCATTCTATTGCTCATGATCTTCGGACACCACTTGTGATAATTGGTGGATACACAAATAGATTGCTTAAAAAATATGGGGATAACCTTGATGCAAATGGAAGAGATATGCTTCAACACATTCAGATTAGTGTTAAAAACATGGAAAGACTTATTAGGGGTCTCCTGGGATTCTCCTATTCTGGTCATAGAAGAATAGAATCAAAAATCATTAATATGGGAAATCTCGCAAGAATTGTTATAAATGAATTAAAACCTTTGTATGACCAGGGAAAGGTCAAAGTTGATATAAAAAGACTTCCCAAAGGGTATGGAGATATCGTCTTGATGAAACAAGTGTTTAATAATCTCCTAATTAATGCTTTCAAATTCACGAGACCGATAAGAAAGACCCCAGTGATTGAAATAGGAAGTTATCCTAAAAAAGAAGAAAATATCTTCTATGTCAAAGATAATGGTATTGGGTTTAATCCTCGAGATAAAGAGAAATTATTTGCTATTTTTCAGAAAGTACATAATAAGGAGGAAATAGAGGGTTCGGGCATAGGGCTTCCAATTGTAGAGCGTATTATTAAAAGGCATAATGGGCGAGTTTGGGCAGAGGGAAAAATCAATAAAGGAGCAACATTCTATTTCTCACTTCCAAAAGTAGTCGTTAAGAAATAATTGTGGTGGGAATCATTCTTAATTTTTATCACATATCTAAACAGTAATATTCAATCTTAATTCATCCTTTCAAGAGAAGAATAGTAGGTAACAGAACCGAAAAGACTATGTTGCCTTCAGGGTAAAAGATGCACCCCGTCGGATAAATGACTCATTGGCAAGCATGCTTCCTGAATTCCGCATGACCTCTAATCCTGAAATAAGAAGTGCAATTCTCCTGAAATGAATACATTTTCTTGCATAATTTGACAAATCATCATAGGAAAAATTCCACGGTAGAAAAGCATTGATTCGGTATATGTCAAGAAATGATAGTTGACAGAAGAGAAAAAATTAATAAAATTAGAAAAAAGGGGTAGTTTTGATGTTTGCGTCAGATCATATTATCGATGCTCACATTTTGGATTTTTTTTGTTGCTCTTCACAAATTTTGGGGGTTCGACATTTCACCTCCAGAGTTCCACATAGCCAGCTGTCAGAAACATCGGTAGGTTTTTCGTCAGGGGCACCCGCAGTATAAAAAAACAAAAAACATTGGGTTAGGGTGTTCAAGTATACCTTTGTAAAATAAGGGAGGACCCTATGGGATTATTCGATAAGATTTTGGGAGGACAGAAGAAGGAATATCCTCCGCTCGATCTGTCTAGCCCAACCGGGCAAACCGTTCAACAGTTAAAGGGTGCACTTGAAATGATCACGAAACAGATCAACGATCCGATGGAAGTCGTGCCGGGAAGTGATAAAACATTCGTTTTCGTCGGAAAACCACCGCAACAATTCGGCATGCTCTGGATTCAGGGGGGAGCGGTTCATAACTTTGCGAAACTTGCAAAAGAGAAAAATATACCCCAAGTTCAGTTTCAGTTGCTCTCTGAGAAACTCCGTGAAGCCTACAAAAAAAATGCACCCCAAGAGAGATTCTCGACGAAGGTTGCAAACAAAACGATTACGATTATGCCATCTGATTCCTTAGGAATGGAAGTAAATCGTATAATAGAGAATCTCAATGGTTGATAATGAAGGTTTGTTAAGCAAGATCAGTGAGGGCGAGGTTAAAATCTCGTCCTTTTTTTTGAGTAGTTCTCCTCCTAATAATCTAAGCTTTTCGTTGAAAGTGTCATTCAATACCCTTACAGCCTTTGCCATGTGAGCCGGTGCAAGATTGGAATGCCGGATGGGTCATACCCCAAAGATTTATGACCTAAGAGCCTCGACACAGTTGTCAGGTCAACACCTGCCACTACTAAATGAGAAGCAGATGTATGCCTGAGATCATGAAAATGAAAATCCTTTATACCAGCTTTTCTACATACTGAATGAAAGCTTCTCTTGACGTCATCATATTTCATACCAGTTGAGGGATAATAAAAAACATGAGGAATGTCAAGACTTCTATCTGTAAAAAGAGCAAAATCGTGCATGAATTGGTTTAAGACGCTCATCGACTGGTAACGTGTTTATGCGGTCGGTATTTGCGTTTTATTGTTGTAATGGAATGCCGGGGAGCGGACACCTGCTGTTGTGACATCCTTTGGATACCTGCACTTTTGAACTTCTGTCCTTCCTCTCTTCTTCCTTGGCACTTATTCTGAGAAATAGTGCCGATTTTGTGGGCTTCAAATGTTTCCGGTTTTTTCTGCTTACAGAGGCGTTGCGAACCGGTAAACTGGGTATCGTACACAGGCGCCACCTTTTTATAATCGAATCCCTTCATGGTGCGACGCTCCATCTTTTCTCCGAGCACAAGCTCGATGTTGAGCACAACGCCCTCGTCTTCACGGGTAATGAACGAGAAGGCATCGCCGCTCTTTTCTGCTCGGCCGGTTCGTCCTATCCTATGCGTGTACGCATCGATAGTATCGGGCATATCGTAGTTGATGACGTGGGATATGCGTAAGATATCGATACCGCGGGCTGCGATATCAGTCGCAACAAGAATCCGATAGAAGCCGTTACGGAATCCGTCCAGTGCCGCTTGGCGCCTATTCTGAGAAAGGTTTCCTTGCAGCGATACGGCCCGGTAGCCGGCCTTCTCCAGCTGCTGTCCCACGCGCTTTGCGCGGTGTTTGGTACGAGTAAAGATAAGGACTGACTCCGTATCGTTCTGGTCCAGCACTTCAAGGAGGAGCGAAGTTTTGAGGTGTTGATCCACAGGGTATAAAGCATGAGCGACCGTACGTGCCGGTGCAGCAGGATCGACTTGCACGGTGATTGGTATGTGCAGGATTTCGCGGACAAGCCGCCGGATATCATCTGGCATAGTTGCCGAAAACAACAGCGTCTGCCGTTTAGCCGGCACATGCTTGATGATCTTCCTGATATCGGGAAGGAAACCCATGTCGAACATCCGGTCCGCCTCATCCAAAACGAGCACTTCCAGATGCGACAGGTTTATCATACCGTGATTTATGTGATCGAGCAGGCGGCCGGGGCAGGCAACGACGATCTCTACCCCGCTGCGCAGTTTCTGTATCTGCAGGTTCATACTTACGCCGCCATATATGCTTACGCTCCTGAGACGGGTCTGTCGTCCCATAGTGTTGATTGCTTCGTGGATCTGCTCGGCAAGCTCGCGAGTGGGGGCGATGACGAGGGCTCTAACATGCCGGCCTCCCCCTTGCATCAGACGATGCAAAATCGGTAGTATGAAAGCGGCGGTCTTTCCGGTACCGGTCTGTGCGAGGGCCACAACGTCTCGCCCCTCTAGGACCGGAGGTATTGCCTGCACCTGGATCGGCGTTGGTGAGACATAGCCTGCTGCCGTTATCCCAGCTGCAACCCGGGGGTGAAAATTAAAAGCGTGAAATTCCATAAATTCTTCAAACTCCTTTTTTAGGTCTTATCCAGTTTAATCCAATAGATTTGCCCACGCGATACGTGTTCATATTCTCTGTCCGGCTGAGGGAGCCTTGCCCAATTCCTTAGAGTTTAACTACATTAATCGCCTTGGGACCTTTCGGGCCTTCTTCGGTATCAAAGCTAACGATGTCACCTTCGGTGAGGCTCTTAAAGCCATTACCCTGGATAGACGTATGGTGTACAAAAACATCATTGCTGTCTTCACTGGTGATGAAGCCAAACCCTTTGCTGTCGTTGAACCACTTCACAGTTCCTTGTTTCATGCTGTTTACCTCCTTATCCTTAAATTAAAATCTCAGAAGGACTCAATAAAAAAGGCCACAAAGCTAAAAGTCTTTGTGGCCCTCTGTGAACGCAAAAACTCCTAAAATCTTGTCTATACGGTAGCACTTCCCAGCAGGTTAGTCAAGGTAATTCAGGAGTGACAGGGTATCGGGGGAGGTGAGTAATGCTTTCTTAAAAAACTTTATTGGGTAATTCTCCAGCATTATTATCTATGCCTTTTCCAATTGTCTCACATCATGACAGATAGTGCCCCGGATATGAATCTGTTCAGTTGGGATGTTTCCAATTGCTAATTATCTGTGGTGAGTATTCTCACCTCGACAAAGTGTTCCTGATGATCGTCAACAAGGGGAATAGCTTGGTCGTCGCGCTCAACGCCGTCGACTGTTACACTCATCTCTCTTTTCCCATTGCGCTCTTGCATGATGATAATATGATAAACAGTTTCTCGGTATCGGTAGTGCACCTTGAACATCTCCCAATCAGCAGGGAGGCACGGAACGATTCGCAGTTTTTCCTTTTCAAGTTTCAAACCTAGGAGCGACTCCACGATAAGCCGGTACATCCATGCAGCTGAACCCGTGTACCACGTCCATCCGCCGCGGCCTGTATGCGGCGAGAGCGCATAGACGTCGGCTGCGACAACATAGGGCTCCACTTTGTAGGTCGCAATTTCCTCAGGAGATCGTGCATGGTTCAAGGGGTTGATCATTGCCAACAGTTCCCATGCACGCTGGCTATCGCCCAATTCAGCGAACGCCATTGCTGTCCAGATTGCTCCATGAGTATATTGTCCGCCATTCTCTCTAACACCTGGGACGTATCCTTTAATGTATCCGGGGTTCAAATCCGACGTGTCGAATGGGGGGTCCAGGAGGCGGATTAACGCGTGGTCTCGGTCAACGAGGCGCTTGTCAACTGCTTCCATTGCTTTACGCGAGCGCGCGGTGTCCCCTGCTCCAGATAAAACGGACCAGCTTTGTGCAATCGAGTCAATCTGACATTCGGAATTGTTGGCCGAACCGAGCGGCGAGCCGTCGTCGAAGTAAGCTCGGCGGTACCACTCACCATCCCAGCTATGCTGTTCGATGTTCTGGCGCAGTTGAGCCGCCTCCCTTTGGCATCGCTCGACAAAGGGCAGGTCACCATGCATGCGGGCAACCTCAGAGAACCGCGTAAGCACTGTGTAAAGGAAGAATCCCAACCAAACACTTTCGCCTTGGCCTTTTGCCCCCACAAGGTTCATACCATCGTTCCAGTCACCGGAGCCTATGAGAGGCAGGCCGTGCTCACCAGTCTTGAGGCCCTTAAGAACGGCTCGCACACAGTGTTCGTACAAACTGGCTGTTTCTTCGGACTGGCTGGGCAGGTCGTAATACGAGTCCTCCTCTGCATTTATCGGGCGGCCTCTAATGAAATGGATAGATTCGTCCAAGACCCCAGTGTCCCCTGTGTTCAGAACGTAGCGGCACGTCACCAACGGCAGCCACAAATAATCATCCGAACAGTGTGTCCGTACGCCTCGCCCTGAATGGGGATGCCACCAATGCTGTACGTCTCCCTCTTGGAACTGGCGGGCTGCGCAGCGGAGCAAGTGCTCCCGCACGAGACGCGGCTCAGCGTGCACGAGTGCCATCACGTCCTGCAACTGATCACGGAAACCAAATGCGCCTCCCGGCTGGTAGTATCCGTTCCGAGCCCAGAGGCGGCACGCTATCGTTTGATACAAGAGCCAGCCGTTGGTCATAACGTTGATGGACTGATCGGGTGTTTCTACATTCACTGCTCCGAGAGAGTGATTCCAGTAGTGCCAGACTGCCTCGAGTGCGACTCGTGCCGCGCCAGATCCACGAAATCTATGCACCAAGTTTCTGGCATCATTGGCATCTCTCCCTACACCGAGTCTGAAGATGATCTCACGCTCTTGCCCGTCCGACAGATCGAATGGGACCTGGATAGCAGCGCAAGGATCCAAAGCGGCCCCCACCTTTCCCGAAAGCCTCGACTGCGTCATAGCAGCAGGATTTCGAAGTGTGCCATTACGGCCAAGGAACTCAGTCCGGTCGCAGCTTACGGTACGTGTCGTATCGTCCGCATCGAAGAAGGCAATCCGTTCGGCGAACTCCGTGTTGTATGGGTTCCTTGCGAAGAGAGCGCCGCTGCTGGGGTCAATTTTGGTCACTATATGCATTGCCGACTTCGGACGCAGATTCCCAAGCACCCATTCCACGTATCCCGTAGCGGAGAGTCGTCGCGGGCGGCCTGATTCGTTCCTGATCTTTAACACCATGAACTTGATCGATGCGTCCAAGGCCACATAAACCCACAGCTCAGAGACAATGCCGGCCTCCGTATGCTCGAATATGCTGTAGCCAAATCCGTGCCGTATGACGTAAGGCGTCATTCCACGACTGGGCAGCGGCGTAAGGGACCAGAAGTGGCCGCTCTCTTCGTCACGGAGGTAAAAAGCTTCTCCACTCGAATCGCTCACGGGATCGTTGTACCAAGGTGTGAGGCGGAACTCGTGGGCATTCTCGCTCCAGGTATAGGCAAAGCCATGCTCTGAGATAATGGTTCCGAAATTTGGGTTCGCTATCACATTCGTCCACGGTGCCGGTGTGACTTGACTGTGTGTCGTCGTAACCACGTACTCCCGACCGTCAAGCGTGAACCCTCCTAGCCCATTGAAGAAAATCAGATCTTGTCGAGAAAGCCCTGAGTTCGCCAAAGGTTCAACGCGATGCATTGTGGTCGGTATGATAGGCGGAACGCTCACTTCCGGCAGACGTCGACGGTGAATCTGGTCCCACAGTGTCCCTCTGCTATCGGTGAGGATAGCGCGAGCGACCACTTGGAGGAGAATGCGGTCCTCGTTCGGTATCTGGTCGGCAGCTCGCACAAAGATGCCACCTGGGCGATCGGTCATGTTCGCCTCGATGCCTGCGATCAGATCCATGATTTGTTCGTGGAGCAGTTGCCGGTAGCCGGTGTGATCTTCGTTCCAGATCACCAGGTCCACCGCCAACCCTTTCAACCGCCAGTATGCGTGGGCCTGGACGAGTTGGCGCACCAGTTCGATATTAGCAGGGTTTCCAATCTGAAGCAGCACAATTGGCAAATCGCCGGAAATGGAGTAGCCCCACAGTCCGGATTGACCGCGGCGGTTACTGATAAAAACGCTCGCGTCTGCGCGCAGCGAGGCATTAGCGTAAATTACCGGCCCTGCAAGGTGTTCGTAAAGTTGCGCGTCCGCAGACGTGGCGTTGAGATGCTGCAGGACCACCTGGCTGTGGGTCCATGCCAGATCAAAGACGCGATCAGCGAGGCGCCGATCCTGATATTTCTCGACAAGGCTTAAGGCAGCGTTACGAGTCTCCCCGATGCCGGAGACAATATTGATCGTCGCCGTCTTTTCCGGTTCGAGTGTTATGTGATGACGGATCGCGACAATCGGATCGAGCACGGAGCCCTGGCTGCCCGAGAGCGGAGCGGATCCCTTCATTGCTTGAGGATTGGTGACCGTGTTTCCGCGGCCGATGAATCGCGAGCGGTCGGTCTCGTAGGAAACCGCTTCGATGTTTGCCCCGTGCACAGTCATTAGGTGAAACATCCAGGGCACCGGTTCGCCGAGGGAGCGGGGCCGGCGGGTGCAAAGAATCGCCTTGCTTTGGGGGAGGATCTCCGTCTGAACAAATAGATTACTGAACGCTGGATGCAGAGCGTCCGCGGTTGGCGATGTGAGTACGACTTCCGAGTAACTTGTGACATCGATCGCCTTACGCGTCGCGGCTCGGTTGGTGATGTTGATCCTGCGGATTTCAATATCATCCTCGGGTGAGACGGTGATCTCCGTATGAGTATCAAAGTCGTAATCGCGGCGTCGAAACTCCGCTCGCGCCTCCGAGAAAATTGCTTCGTAATTGTCCGATCGCTCGAGTGTTGGCTGATAAGCGCTTGACCAGAATTTCCCACTCGTTACGTCGCGAAGATAACAGAACATGCCCCAGTTGTCAGAGGTAGTGTCTTCGCGCCAACGTGAGACTGCGATGTCCTTCCAACGGCTGTAACCGCCCCCTGAGTTCGTTACCATCACATGGTATCTGCCGTTCGATAACAACTGCACTTCAGGAATCGGCGTATCCGGGCTGTTGAAAACGCGCACCCGCGGCTTATCACCGCCGGAAGTTATATGTAAATCGGATAGCTCGGCAGGCGAATAGTATGACGTGGTCTTTGGAATCCGCTCCTGGAGTAACAGAGTGGTTGCCTGAACCAACGGATCCGACTCGAATCGTTTTTGCATTGGACGATTCAGGAGAAAAGAGGCCAAAGAGAGGAGGCTCATGCCCTGATGATGCGCCATGAAGGAGCGAACAACGGTGCTCGATTGCCCTCGGGGTAGACGCGACTGAGTGTAGTCAACCGCCTCATAGAAGCCGTATTTTCCTTCCAGTCCATCCTTGGCTAGTCGCTGTAAATTCAGACACGCCTCCTTAGGTTCCAGCATCAGCGCTAAGGCCGAAGCATACGGCGCAATAACCAAATCCTCGGTGAGTCCGCGTTTAAGCCCCAGGCCGGGCACTCCAAAAGCGCGGTACTGATAGTTGAGACGGATGTCGACCATGTTGTAGCCCGATTCCGACATGCCCCACGGTACACCGCGCTGCTTCCCATACTCGATCTGCATCTTCACCGCCGCCTTACAGGTCCGGTCGAGCAGCGTGTTTTCGTAGGTCGGCATTATCAGGAGCGGCATAAGGTACTCGAACATCGAACCGCTCCATGAAAGGAGAATCGGTTCTCCATCGGCGGTTGTGAGCAGGCGCCCTAGCGCAAACCAACTCTCCTGCGGTAGTTGTTCCTGTGCAATTCCGACGAAAGTACACAATCTCGCTTCAGAAGCCAGCAAATCGTAGTAGCTTTCGTCCCGACGACGCTCACCAACGTTGTATCCGATAGCCAGAAGATGACGCGCCTCATCATACAGGAAGTCATACTCAATGCGAGCGAGTTCGCTGGATTGTTGTGCAAGGAGTTCTATAGCCGCAAGCCTGGCTTTGGCGTGGCCGCTTGCGTTCGCAATGAGTCGTCTGAGATCTCCTAACCACTCGCGCTCATTGATGGTCATGTGCTTGTCGAGCCGATCTTTTGTTGTCAACAAAAACTCGTCCTCAAGTCCTGCCAGTCCGAGCAGCGTTGGGATCTCATCGAGACTGTCAATATCAATGAGTTTATTCTGAAAAGCAGGCAATAATGTCCACGGAGCGAGAAACGTCAACTCATCAAGGGCACTTTGGCATTGCCGGGAAAAAGCACGTGCCCAAAACTTCGTGAGACTCTCAGAGTTCCCGTCGAGGCTGTTCACCACCTCCTCAGCCGACGTCACCAGACGGTTAAGGCAGAGCCACAGGAGCGTGAGTGTGGTTGGCCGGGAATCGCACGCGGACGCCAGGTCCTCCTGAAGTTGAGCGAATTGCGCGTTAGCTGTTTCTCCTGCCACATCCGCGAGGACCTTTACCGTGTCGCTAAGTCCGTCAAACAACTCCCCTCCCAGAATTTTCTGATCGGGAAGTGCGAGCAGACCCGGCCGTAGTGTCATCAGATTGCCCGCGAGGTTCCCGCTGTCTACCGTCGAGATGTAAGTGGGTAACAGCGGTTTCAGGGAGAGCGTATCGTACCAGTTGTAAAAGTGCCCTCGGTAACGCTCCATGGCTTCCATCGTGCGGAATGTATTCTCTGTTCGCTCGATAAACTGTCCGGCCGTTATATATCCAAAATCGTAAGCGGACAGATTTGCCAGCAGCGAAAGCCCTATATTGGTGGGGGATGTGCGATGTCCGACCAAGGGTACACCATACTCTTGATAATTATCAGGCGGTAGCCAATGATCTTCTGGACCGACGAATGTCTCGAAGAACCCCCACGTCTTTCGGGAAAGCATCCTAAGAAAGATGGTCTGATCGGTAGTCAGACTTGCTTGGATGCGAGCGAGCGGACGGCTGATCCACCAGGCGATAGCGGGAGAGGCAAACCAGATGGCCAGCATGGGTCCAGCAAATGCCAGTGCGGACGGTCTTGCAAGAGTAAGATAGGCAAGCATGGCAAGGGCAATGATGGGAGCGATCCACATCTTCCGATAGAAGGCAAAGAGGTCCACACGGCTCGTTCTATCTGAATCGCTCGAAGGATTCCACTCTAAGAGTCTTCTGCGTATGGCAAGCCGCCCGGCCGTACGCAGAATCGCATCTAGACTGAAGAAGGCATCGTAGGGGAGACACGCGAGCGTAAATGCCGCCTGTGCGGAGTGGAGGCCAGCCGAACGCACCGCGGCAGCGATATGTTGCCTGAGCAGCATATCGCCCGGCTTCTGAAACATATCCAGAGTAGAGGCAATCCAAGGAGGAATAAGGATGGTTCCTATGACCACTAAGGTCCACAGCCATATCGGAGACAAGACTGTCCAAGCCATTAGAAAGAGTAGTGTCAAAGCTGAAGGCACGAGACTACGACGAAGATTGTCGAAGATCTTCCATCGCGACAGTCCGGACAGCGAATTTTTCTGGCGACGCGTGCCGAGACCGGGAACGCCTGGCAGAAGCCAGCGTGCAATCTGCCAATCCCCGCGAATCCAGCGATGCCGCCGGATCACGTCCGTGCCGTAGTCAGATGGGTATTCCTCGTACAACGGTACATCGCTCAGCAGTCCCGCTCGTGCGTAGCAACCTTCCAAAAGATCGTGGCTGAGAATGCGGTTCTCCGGAAAACGTCCACTGAGTGAACTCTCGAACGCATCGACATCGTAAATCCCCTTACCAATGTACGAGCCTTCCTGAAAGAGGTCTTGGTAAACGTCAGAGACGGCGCGTGTGTAGGGGTCGATGCCTGGCTCGCTCCCGAAGAGGTGCGCGTAACGCGACCGGTTTGTGCCCACCAAGCTTGAGGCAACGCGCGGCTGAAGGATGCCATACCCCTCAGAGACACGCTGTTTGTCTTTATCATACTTCGCACGATTGAGCGGGTGCGACATGGCTCCCACAAACTGCCACGCGGAATCGCGTGGCAGTTGAGTATCTGTATCAAGGGTGATTACATATTTTACGTTCGATAAGATGTCCGTATTACCAACGATGAGTGAGAAATGATCCCCAGAGACACCATGTGGGCTACCACGCAGAAACGCGTTCAATGCCGCGAGCTTCCCACGCTTGCGCTCGTAACCCATCCAAATCTTCTCCCGGGGATTCCATCGGCGTGGACGGTGAAAAAGGAAGAACGTGTCGCTTTTTACGCTCCTGTACTTTTCATTCAGCTCTTCGATTCCTTTCTGAACCAGCTCTAACAGCAGTTCGTCCTCCGGTATCGTTTCCGCATGTGCATCCCGGAAATCAGTTAGCAGACCGAAATGCAGGTTATCGTCCCGATTTGCCAGAAATCTGACTTCAAGCGCTTCTACTAGATTCTTGATCTCTTGAACGCCCGTGAGCATAGTCGGGATCACAGCCAGTGTGCGCGATTCCGGGGGAATTCCCCTGGAAAAGTCCATTCGCGGCAGCACTTGCGGCTTGGCCAGTAAAGTCGCTAGCCAGTTCACCAGTGCCACCGCAATATGACTTATGCTGAGCACTGAGAGGATAGCGGTCAGCGCGAGCAGCCAATCATTTAATCCGCTACCATAAGTCTTCACCAATAAGCCCCCTGCTAAGGCCACAGTAATCAGCGCGATCGCGCCAAGATAGAGAAACAAAGGAAATGAGCGTCCCATTTTCTGAAGAGATCCAAGGGTTGAAAGACGCACTTTCATCGTTCGTTCAAGCTGCGTTAAACCCTTGTCGATCAGATAGAAGCCGACGTGTGCCGTTCGGTCATTACTGCCTTTGCTTTCTGCAGCTTCATGCGCCAGATGGACCGCATTACGTGACACTTCACTTTCGGGTAGCCCGCTGTGCTTCGCCATCTTCTCCACAACATGACGGTATCTATCACGGGTAGTAAAATCCATCTTGTCATAGACGCCGGCCGGATCCTCGCACAGTGTCCGCTCAACAATGCTCAGTCGCTCGACGAACTCGCGCCAGTCCACCGCCCCGAGTAAACGGAGACTATTGATACTGTTGCTTATGGAAACCTGGTCGGCGGCTTGTTGCTGGTTCTCCGCCTGCACTAACTGTTCAATCGTTAGGCCATACTCGGAGAGTCGCTGTTTAATCCAGGTTAGAGGCATTGCCAACGCGGGACCTTGCCCCTGCAATCGGCGCGTAAATTCTGCAACAAATGAACTCACCATCGGTGGTTTTGAGCGTGCCATATCAGCAATCGCCAAAATTAGGCTCTTCGGATCCTTCCCGGCAGTCTCCGTGATCTGGTCTACCCAATAGTCGGCGAGGTTTCGGTCTATTATGTCAGCGGCGATCCGAGTTCCAATGCGGCGGAGATTTTCGATTAATGCGAGGCGCAGCATAATAGGGATCGCCCACAATTCTCCCAACTTCAGGGAGTTGACCGTTTGGTAGGCTGTAACAAAACTACTGAGACTTTCCGGGTACACACTTCCGTCGCCGTGCGAGATTGTCTCCAAGGCGAGGTCATACACGCGCGGAAGCCCGGCCGATTGTCCTTCCTGCAAGCGTGGCAGTTCACGGCTGTAACCTTTTGGCAGGTGTCGTTTGGCTGTACGAATCTGTTCTTCAATCAAATAGAAGTTATCAAGCAGCCATTCACCGGCCGGCGTAATCCGGCGGTTGGTCTTAACGGCGTCCGTCAGCAGGTTGCGGGCTCCGATCAGGATGCTTTCATTTTCAGCCAGCCGTTTCAGAAGCTGGCCCCGTGCACGTGCCAGACCTAACTTGTGCAAGCCTGCCAGGGTCTTGCCATGCTGCTCCATCTGATCGCTACTGAAGAGTTCTGATCGCAGCGGAGTCTCACTGCTGGCGTACTTTAGCGCCAAGGCGTTTCCGCGGAGGCTCGTCCATAAATGGGACAGGTGTTTAAGAATACTGCTGCTTATCTGCACGTTTGAGGATTCCTTTTGAGAAACGAAGTCTCAGTAAATAGGATTGCAATCAGAGCGGTGGCTTTAGCCTATCCCCTTTCGGTAGTCAGTGTTCATGTTTCCTATTGAAGCTTCTATGATGGTATTATAGATCCGCTATGGTACCAATGTGCTGTTCAGCGACCGAGGACAGAGTGGTGAGCCCGGCTCTTGTGTATCGTCAAACAGGAGGAATAAAGTTATTCATTCCGATTGGTAATATACAGCATTATAACAGATCACTATCTTAAAGAATCTTGTACGCAAGGGCCTAATGCCTCTCTGCGACAAACAACTTGAAATAGAAACAACATTTTTGTCTGAAGTTCTGTTTTATCAGAAATTAAACTTCATAAGGAATCGTGTTTTTCTCGCGTTTGAATTCTGATTCCTGTTACGGGTTTTTTGGTTGCTGCTTATCCTGTTTCTTTTTTGCCTCTTGTTCATGTTTTTTTATCTTCTGTTTCTGTATCTTGTTCTTATCCTTCTTGCCGCCTTTGTCTCCCATATGTATCCTTTCTTGTTGTCAGTCAACCTCTCGTAAGGCCCGATCTTGTGTGGCCAGTAGCTGTTTTACATATCTAAAAAAAATCTTATCATACTTGTTTGTTTTTTTATAGATTCTCTTTTATATTAGACAGTTGAGATATGGGACACAAAGGAGCGTAGAACTTATGCTTAGAGAAAATATGATGTGAAATGATATGTGCTTGGTTTTTGAATCGATCACTGATGCATCGGGCAATGAGTTATTTTTGGTAATCAACAGGAGACAGAATTGTTCGATGTATGCACCTCCTACAAAAATAAGACTATGGTTTTCTGATTGTTGAGCAGAGAAACCTGCAATCACCAGGCTTTCTTCAAATTCTTATCTCTACCAACGCTCCCTTTTCTCTCGTGAAAAACAGCTCTTGGTTGTTGCTGGATCGCTTCAGACACAGTGAGTGTCTTCTCAAGAAACCGTTTACCGTTAAGCTCTGAAATCGCTTTTTTTGCTTCGTTGTCCGATCCCATCTCAACAAAGCCAAACCCTTTGGATCGTTTCAATTTCACTGATATAATCTCACCATATTCCGAGAAAAGATCCTTTATATCTTGTTCTGTTGTATTCAAGGCAATATTTCCAACGTAAATTTTTCTCACTCTGTTTCAATCTCCTGTTTTTTTTAACAATAAGCTAATCGATTAATACCTTTAGTTCGTTGCGTCTTTTTGGATGTTGAAGTTTTCGTAGTGCTTTATATTCAATCTGCCTCACCCTTTCACGTGTAATAGAAAACTGTCTCCCAACTTCTTCGAGAGTGAAGTCCTTTCCAAATCCTATACCAAATCTCCTTCTTATAATCTCCGATTCTCTTGGAGTTAAAGTATTGAGAACCTTCAGTATCTGCTCTGTAACATTATTTCTTTCTGTATCAGAATATGGGGTAGGACTATCTTTGTCACTAACAAATTCCTCAATGGTTGTACCATCATCACCAATGGGAGTTTGAAGAGCTATCGGGTCCTGAATAGCCCTGCATACTTCTTCGATCTTTTCTGTTGATACTTCCAATCTTTTGGCAATTTCCTTTTTACTCGGTTCTCTTCCAAGTTGTTGTCTTAATGCTCTGGATGCTCTGCTAACCTTGCTATAAAAATCCATCATATGTACGGGGACTCTGATGGTTTTTGCCTGATCCATTAATGCCCTTGTTACTGCCTGCCTTATCCACCATGTTGCATAGGTACTGAATTTAAAACCCTTTTTATAGTCAAACTTATCGATAGCCCGCATAAGACCGATATTCCCTTCCTGAATCAGATCAAGCAATGAAAGACCCCTGCCGATATAATTCTTAGCTATATTAATCACTAATCTTAGATTGTGATTTATTAACGTATCCTTTGCTTCGCTGACAAGGATTCTTGCCCTGGTTATTCTGTCCCACTTATCTTTCAATTCATCAATTTTGATCCCAATCTCTGATTCAACTTTCTTATACTCATTCTGCACTCCCTTTGCAATTGCAGTAAGTTGTAAGGGATTGATATCCTTTTTCTTTTTTTCATGTATCAATTTTTTTAAATCTTTCAAAGTGCCATATTTAGCAACCGTTCTATCTGCCGCTTCAATGTTTATCATAAAATTTTCAAGTACCTTCAGGCTCATTTCAAGAGATCCCTTTGTTATATCTTCCTCTTCATTGCTCAGGTCTTCGCTGTTATAGCTATGCAGACTCGCTCCGTTTTTCTTGAATAAAGGCAGTGCTGTAACAATTGCTTCAATTATCTCTTTCCCTTCTTCCAAGCTTTTCGCAAGCTCTACTTCTTCATTTCTTTTCAGGATTGAAATATTTCCCAGCGAGTGCAAATATGTTTGAACAATGTCCTCGGTCTTTTCATGCTCCTCTTCTTCCTCAGGAATGTCGGTGACCTGATCATCCACGACTTCAACTCCCATATCGTGAAAGATGTCCATAAGTTCTTTTAACTCATCCGGGGGAAAGTATTCTGAAGGAAGAGCATCATTTATCTCATCATATGTAATCTTTCCACGCCTTATTCCTATGTCTATAATCTCTTCAAAAATATCCTCTTTCTCCATGGCACTCCTTAAAATAAGTTTATCAATGCTACATGCACAATACAAAAGTACTTACAGCTTAAAAGGTAGTAGTACCTCCATTTGATTTTACAAAAGGAGGAAAGGCGATAGGGTTAGAAAATAAAATTCATCAAATGCTTAAACGACCTAATGACTATTATAACAATATTGATGCTTTTGAATTGGGATGGGTTCAATTCCCTTCGCGCCTGGCATATACAGAACATCAATCAATCTTTCCCGGTTGTTTCATCAAATAAAGCTCCTATCTTGAAATTACTGAAGTACTTTCGCAGGGACCATTTGACTATACATTTACGGGGAGCATCAAATATTTCGGGAATACTGACTTCCAGCACAGAGCCCTTCTTAAGATCTACGTCAGTGTAAAGACAAACACCTGAATCACTGAGATCACCGGTCGTTGCCTTTCTCGTTGAGGTGAAATGGTCTCCGGTTACCGTGTAGAGAAGGGGAAGGTTAATCTTGCGCCTGTAATGTATTCTTCTTTCTCTGAGCATTGTATATGCCCTCTCGTAATTCACACCGCCCGGACCGAAGAGGTATATGTACCGCTAAGCTTCTGCTGAAAGAGATTTGATGCAGCGTGCGGCGCCCCCGAGTGTTAGCTACAGTATAATGAAGCCTTTCTATTCCGTCAAGCACTGCAACTCACTGAAAACAGGTACAATTTATCATGAGAATTATGTATATTATCTAAAAAAGGATTTCGAGGAAACAATGATGGCTTCCCCGGTATCTGCATGCTCGTGTGCGATAATTCTGTTCCTGTCAATATCAGCAGGGTGCTCCAGGCAGTCATTTATAAACCCGCCTCCCGACCCTACTGATAAACAGGAGAGAATTGCTAGAATCAGGCAAGCAACGGTACGCATCTATGTCGATGGCAAACCAAAAGGAACAGGGTTTATCATCACGGAGAATGGGCTAATCGCGACCGCCTTTCATGTGATTGCAAAAACCTTTCCCACGCCGCATGAACAGGCCCTTATTACGTATGCTTCATCGATCGAAGTGCAATTCGATGACAGGGAACAGGTTCCTGCAATCGTCCACAAATCATGCATCGGCAAAGGCCTGCACGGATCTATCCTCAGAGATTTCTGCATCCTGGAAACTAAGACATCGAAAAAACGCATCCCTCTCAAGCTGGGCGCCTTTAATGATGTCCACGCAGGAACCCATGTTTATCTTTCCGGATATCCCTTAGTCTCTGACAGGCTCTACATATCATTCGGAGTTGTTTCTGCGAAATGGAAAGATCCTGTTCTCTCTTATTATGGTCAGTTGTTCCGCGAAAAAAGAAACAATACGGAGATTGCCCTGCTTGATGTTCCGATGGGCATGGGGGTTTCTGGCGGCCCGATTGTCCTCATCGGAAATACCCCGGGAGAAGACAGGGTCGTCGGTATTGCGTCATTCATTATGTCTCCACTGGATCAGGAATTGGAAAAACTCGTGAATGCGATTAAACGTTACACGGAAGGACATTATGACGTTGTCTGTCCGATTGAACTCTTCCAGGTATTGCGAAAAGAGCACGGCAGCCAGTCGTTATTTGTCTCCGGATGTATATCTATAGATCCGCTCAGGCAGCGTTTTCAAAAAATCGTGGAGGGTCAGCACGATGAAGATGCCCGCAGAAAATTCATTCTGTTTTAATAATTCCTGTTTGATGATTATGTGATCAGAGCACAGAGAATAACCACTGCTCACATACGGCGCTTTCAGAAGACGATATGGGAGTACTACCGCAAACATGGGCGGAGCCTGCCGTGGAGAAAAACCCGCAATCCCTATCATATCCTCGTATCGGAAATGATGCTCCAGCAGACCCAGGTAGAACGGGTACGAGAAAAATACCGGACATTCATTGCTGCATTCCCTGATTTTTCCTCCTTGTCACGGGCACCGCTCAATGACGTACTCTCAATCTGGCAGGGGCTCGGATATAACCGCCGTGCTATTGCCTTGAAACAGACAGCTCAGGAAATCATGAAAAAATATAACGGGCTCCTTCCTCCTTCCGTCGATGTATTAATGAAGTTCCCTGGGATTGGCAGAGCTACGGCTTCAGCGGTCGTCTCATTCGCTTTCAATCAGCCGGTCGTATTTATAGAGACAAATATACGGCGTGTTTTTATCCATTTCTTCTTTCAGGAAAGAGGGGATGTTCATGATGCCGAATTGTTTCCTCTTGTGGAAAAAGCGCTCGATCGGTCTGATCCCCGTGGGTGGTATTATGCCCTGATGGATTATGGGACAATGTTAAAAAAGTCTGTCTCCAATCCCAACAGGAAAAGTCTGCATTATCAGAGGCAGGCACCGTTTGAGGGCTCCCACCGGCAACTCAGGGGGCTGCTTCTCAGGACCATACTGCGAGTGTCGGAAATTACTGAATCCGCCCTCGTGAAAAATATCGAGAATAACCCGGAAAATATTAAAGGTGCCCTAGAACAACTTCAGAAAGAAGGATTTATCAGAAAGAAGAACAATACTTACTCGATAGCGTAAAATTATATTTTATCCCTCTGCTTTGAAAAGCTTATCCGCCGGAATATCCTCTAAAAGACTCATGTATGCTGATGACAGGCTTGAGGCATCAAGGGATTCAAGCGTTATCATCACCGAATAATCTTTGTTCTCCATAATGGGATACGACCCAATCTTGACTTTCTGATAGCGCTTTACGATCTTATTCAGCACAGGCGCTATTCTTGTCTCAGATTCATTCACATAAATCTTCTTCAGATATATGACCGGCTCGTGGAACACCTTTTCAAGAGCAATGAATTTTTTTCTCAGTAACTGCGGGATACCCGGGAAGATAAAAACATTCCTGAATTTTATGAGGGGGAATGAAAGTGAGTCGTCATTGAAAAGTTCGGCGCCTTCGGGCACCTCTGCCATCCTGAGTTGTGCAGGTGACAGGGTTCCCTGTCGCGTTTCGAGAACTCTCTTCAAGGTCGGATCAATAACCGTCCTGACGTTAAACGCCTTTGAAATCCCCTCAATCGTAATATCGTCATGCGTCGGCCCGATACCCCCTGAGGTAAAAACATAATCAAACCGGCCAGAGAATTTCCTGACCTCTTCGGCTATTTCATCAACAGAGTCAGCAATGACAGAAATTTTACACAGCTTCACCCCATGCGACCAGAGCTCCTGTGCCATGAAAAAAGCATTCCCGTCCTGCACCTTGCCGGAGAGAATCTCATCCCCGATAATTATTATCCCGGCTGTCTTTGCCACAGAGCCTCGCTCATTCTTTGGAAAAAATATACCGGCTCCCGAAACATGTATACCTCTTTACTACCAGGTTATGGTTACCGAGACTGTTTCGCTGTAAGCTCCTACTGAAACATCCTGTCCAGCAGGGATTCTTCCATACAATGTTGTAACCCACGGTTTGTTCTTGTGCACTTTACCAGAAACTGTTGATGTCCCCTGTGTGCCATCGCCCCAGATGACAGACATCGAAGAATCAATAAAGAGATTGTAATTTAACCGGTCAGGCCTTGTTGTATGCCTCATCTGCCTCGGTTTGAAGCCGCCTGAACCAAAGCTGGGACCGATCCTGATCACCACAATAGGAGGCGGGGCCTCATCGCAGTCAACGCTGACGGTCCCTGTCGAATCCTTCGACGAATTCGAAAAAACATCGTAAATTCCGAAATTAATATTTGTTGCGGATACATTGCAGGCTGCTTCAGCCTCATGGACACACAAGAGGATAAGAAAGAAAAAGATTGATCTAATCGCCAGCTTCACAGATAACCTCTTTGAGATCTACAATCATATCAGTGCGCTCTGGTATTATCATATCAAAAATGCATTCTTTCCCGACATAGTTCAACATAGTTTTATACCGTCCCGGTTTTATATTTTCAAAATAGAACTCCCCTCCCTTTCCTGTTGGGAAGATTATCTCTTGTCCGTCCACAAGCATACTCACTTCGGAGAATTCCGCGGGCTTTATCTCTTCTTTCATTTTGATCTTTAGCATCCCAGTGATAGCCTGGAATTTCACAACATCAAACGGAATAAACGATCCGCTCCTGAGCGGAGGTGAAACGAATTTCATGACTTCTGAAATAGTGTAGTCCATAGGGATATCTTTGTCATTAATTGTTATCTGGTTATCGTAGTAAGCACTGAGATTCGGGATGAAGACTTTCCCCGACGGAGTTAGTCCGGCCAATCTCGTCATTGTTATAAAATACTTTCACGTCCTTGAGATCTCCGACCTTTACGAGCCCGAAGCTGTCAATAACCGGCCGGCTGAGGCCTATCGTTCCGCCAACATATGCGATGCTCCCCGATGCAGAAAGCCGGTATGACTTCGTGTGTTCTGCCTTGCCCGTCAAAGTCAAGTTTGGTCTCTGCTGCTACAATTGCCGTGCTTTTCATTATATTGAACGGAAGGATTCAGCGAAGTAAAATCATCGCCTCCGTTATCTGTCCTCTCTATTGATGCCCTGTAGCTGATGCCTTCCCCCACCGGTATATTTTTCGTCACCTGCAGCACCTCCTGATGTGTATCTTCGGTTTGCCTGTAACTTGCCGATACAGTGTGGTCCTTGCCCGGATAATAATTGATCCCGACAAAAAACTCATTGGAGGATCTCTCCTCATTGGTATTTCTGAATGTCGCAAATACTGTGGACCTGCCGGACAGGGCCTTCGAATATGAAGCGGTAAATGCCTGCCGGTCATCCCCGTAAAACCTCTCCAGGTTCAGGTAATCAACCGAAAACGAACCGAAGCGTTCCGTCGCATACCCCAAGCCCACGCTTGCTTCGAACTGCGGTTTTTCATTCGTAAGGTCGTCGGATATCCGTGCATGGTTTTCGGTATACCCGGCTACAAAGAATCGGGCGTTGAACCTCCTGTCCTGATAGGTATATCCCAGGATTCCGGCCGCACCGTCATTTCCCCCGGTACCAAGGCTTTTGGAAAGAGAGACCGAAACGATGCCTTTATCCCGGATAAGATATGAAACCTGTGGACCAAAATTGTAAAGGTCTTTGATGGCCTCGGCATGATATCCGAGCGTCAGCATTATCCGAGAATCCGTACCTGTGAAAAGCTGTCAAAGCGACGTCACTGTATTCATTGCTTTCCTCTCCAAACTCTTCCCGTATCGCGCCGAGATTGTAACTGTATTCATGGAGGCCCTTTTTCAGGAGCAAGTCTGTGAAGTAAAACGGGAAATTGAGCCGTTCCTCCTTTCCGAAAGGATCCCTGATAATCACCTCAAGCAATCCGGCCCCTCCGTAGTAGTTTATGTCTCTGAGATCGAATCCTCCCGGTGAAAGTCTCTCCGTTCTCAAACGCATGCCGTTCAGGTATATCTCGACCTCTGAGGGAAGCGTCACAAAGCCTGAGACATTGAGCATAGGGTTTTTTATCAGGTAAGGGTCCATGCGGTATACCTTCGAAAAACTGATACCACCCATGGTCAACGTGCTGCCGAGATCACCCGAGAATGCGACAAAATCTCCGGCGATGAATCTCTGCAGTCCCCCACGGTAGTCATAGGTAACATTTGTCATGAGTCTTACAAACTTTTCGTCATCGGGTTTTTTGGTATAGAATGCATCCGAGAAAAAAAGGATATCACCCGTCCTGAAGCCCGCTTCATTCGTGACATTGAAGCTATTAAAGTCAAAGGAATCACCGGCATAATAGTCTAGCCGGTAATTGAAGAAAGCACTGGTGTCCCGGGGGTAATAGACTTTCGGCTGCCTGCCGGGCATAGAAATCGATAATCTTTCTGGGAAGAAGCGAGGGATCAACAATAATTTCGACCATAAGCTTTTTCTCATTGAAGTTAAATTGCACTCCATGCATTGATCGCAGGGAAATATGGGACTCTTTGTCGATTTCTGTAATCATGTCCTTCAGGGGTTTCAATTCCTATTTCCTGAATATCGGCGATCCGCATGAGAATGTCCCGGTCTTCCGTAAGTTGCACATAATATTCACCTTTGGACTGTCCGTTCAGGGTAACAGTCACAATGACGATATTCCGAACTTTGTGCATATAAATAAAGACAAGGGGAAAAGCAGATGATGAGGAAAAAAAGAATTGGTGGTCTGAGTAATGTGTTGATATAAGCGGATTTCGATTTAATTAACGCACATTGCCTTATCGACATCCGCCTGACCGTTTAGGGTAAGTTTGTCGGTTACAACTTGAACATCGATTTTTGATACATCTTTGCAGATCTCCTGTGGCACCTCTGCGTTATAGATTCTTGATATGTCACTCAGGAGGTACCAGCCGTTGATATCTTTTGAGAATATCTCTTCACCCTTGTCATTTTTCCCTCTGATGCTCACCGTATTGATCATAAAGTGAATGTTGCCAGTGTTTCTGAGTGTTGCCGAAACTACCCCATTTGCGATCTCAATTTTTTGTATCTCACCTTTCTGTTCCGACTTGAGTGGTTTGACAAAAATGGGTACCCCGAAACGGATCACGATTGCGACGTTAACGCCTTCAGATTTTTTCGGCTCAGGGATTTCCTCAACAAATAGACGATAGGTTTTTTCTTTCGCAACAGCAGGAAACTTAATCCCCGCGCGAAGGATGCGGTCCTCCTTTGGATCAATAGTCATGATCTTCGGGAAAAAAATGAGGTCCTCCGTCTCTGTATAGACGTCCTTTCCTTCGGCATCCTGCGTCCATTCAAAAGCCTTCATCTGAACATTTAGCTTTTCGGCCCCTTCGTTTACGATCGTGACGACTCCGCTTTTTGCGTTCTTGTCGAGGTCTATTCTGATGGGTGTGACCCTCCATTCTCCCCCGACGGCATTTGATGGGACAAAGAGAATGACCAGGAGAAGAACCTTTAGAAAAAATGTAAAGAATACGGGCGAGACGTTTGCCTTTTTCATGGTGGTTACTATAGCAAAAGAGCAACGAAGTTACAATATGAAGGCTATAACAAAAATTCAAAGTGACGTGAGTCGTCATTCTGAGACAAAGTCGAAGAATCTACTCTTTTCTAATCCCTTAATTTATAAGACTGTGTAGGATGGCTGTAATAGTGGTGTGGAATTGATTACTTAAGGTTCTAAAGTAATGATAACCGTGTCAGAATAATTTCCAACCGCTGCATCTTGGTAGTCTGTTCCATTAACCAAACCTGATATTGTTAATATCTGAACTGTATTCTTTGGTACGGTACCAGATGTTGGATTTAATGTAAACGTATATGGGAGGTATTCTGTGCCTATCGTCGTGTGCCTCATCCTGTTCGCATTCGGACTGATTTCATGCAGGCCATCGTCATCAGTGATAAAAAAAGTTGCTGTTGGACTGCTGCCCATGCACCGAAAATTAACAGATGTGCTAACTGTCTTATCCACGGGATTAGCCGGATCAAGAATACCGAAAGCAAGTGCTGCAGAAGCGGAACTAAATTTGCACTGGTTCTTGGAAAGGATCGTTGCACTAACGGTAACGACTCCGGTATCAGAGGCATCAGCGATTTGGGAAAAAGCAATGACCAGGAAAAATGCCATAAATGAGATGAGAAATTTATTATTCATATTTAAGTCTCTTGCATTGGTTTTCATTCCCGCTTGTCGGGAATCCTTCTGATTCCTTTCGTAATAACAGGAGTGCTTCGAAGAAAGATTCCGGCCATACCGGAATGACATCTCTAAAGATCTAAAACAGTTCCAAATATCTTCAAAGTTTAATTGCATTATTTGTTTTTTCCTTGAAAAATAAGAGGGCGGGTTTTGACCGCCCACCCTCTCGCTGCACGTTTATTAGATCAACAAAAATGCATCTTATGGGGTAATTGTTAGAGCCACAGTGTCTAAATAGCTGCCAGCTGAGACATTAATGTAATCAGCATTGAGAATGGTACCGGAAATAGTTGCCGTCAAAGGATTCCCTTTACCTGCTCCCGTTTGAGTGTGATTAGTGAGATTAAAGCTGTAAGGTATAAAATCAACTCCATTAGTCATTCTTCTTGAACCTGAATAGTTAAGACCATTATCAGCTGATGTAGCAGCAACACTTCCCTTAGTACACCAATATTGGTAATTTACCGTCGCATTAGCATCAGCAGTTGAACTTGGATCAAGTGAGCCAAAAGCAAGAGTCGCAATGTTCGTTCCGCCAAGTCCTCCTCCTACGCCGAATTTGCATGTTCCTACAACACTTGCAGTTACATCAACAGTTGCTGTATCCCCTGCCAAAGCCATCCCACTGAACGCAAACATCGCTATCGCAACGATCAGGGTAATTCTTTTAACCATGTTTCCTCCTTTTTTTGCTTTTCAGATTAACCCCGAAAGCATTCGGGGCTGCGGTAACATTATCTTTTGCTGCCTACCGTCTACTAACAACTACCTACTTAATTGCATCACCTCCTTGTTACATTTCAAACATTTTTAGCAAATTTCAGGCCAATTCACATCACAGCTTATATATTTACAACTGATTGATTAAATGGAATATTTTTCTTCACGAGAAAAGTTATGAGCATATCTCTGTCATGAAAACCTGCCAAATTTTGCCATCCTATCATTTCTTGTCTCTCGCTTTTTTCAACAATTCAACCATAGCACTCTCTCTCTGAACTAAAGCATATCGCAGGGCTGTCCATCCGTCTTTATCCCGTACATTTATGTCAGCCCTGTTTTTTATCAACAGCTCTGCGATTTGAAGATTTCCTTTATATGCGACATACATCAGCGCAGTATAACCGTCAATATTCTTTGCATCGACGTCAGCTCCATTCTGTATGAGCAACTGAGCCATCTCAAGATCGCCCTTTTCCGAAACTATCATGAGTGCAGTGCTTCCATCTTTATCCCTTGAATTGATATCCATACCCGCTTTGATAAATAATTCCATATGCTCTTTATTGCCTGACCTGACTTCGTTAAGAAATGCCTCCTGTGTAAATGACATCCCTTTCTTTTCGATCTTCTTTCTGTAGTCTTCCCCCCGAATGCACGAGAAAAGAATCATGCCGACAATGAGAATTATCGCTGCCTGAAAAGAAATTTTTTTTCTGCCCACTCAACTCCCTGCCTTTCTCTCTTATTACACTCACGGAAATTATAAATTCTATTTGTAGTTTAGACAACACAAAAGGTAAACTCAAAATGGAAGGAGGATACCCGATGGACAGGAGAAAATTCCTCAAATGTGTCGCGGTAACAGGGTGCGGATTGGCTTTGGGAGAGAACTTGTACTGCCTCCGCTTTTCAGAATCAGCCGAAAAATACGATCTCATCGTAGCCCAGGGAAACGGAAAATCACCTGCATCAATTACAAAAGCCGCGATCGATGCATTTGGAGGCATCAGGAAATTCATCTCCCGTGGCGACATCGTAATCATTAAACCCAATATCGGATGGGACAGGCTGCCTGAACAGGCGGCAAACACAAATCCTGAGGTTGTGGCTACCGTTGTGAAGCTCTGTTTCGAGGCAGGCGCCAAGAAGGTTAAGGTTTTCGACAGGACAGTCAATGATCCGAGAAGGTGTTATAAACAAAGCGGGATTGCCGGTGCCGTCAGTGCGCTCGGTGCAGATTTATCTTATATCGACGATCGGCGGTTCAGCGACATTTCAATTAAAGGGCAGGCCCTCAAATCATGGCCGCTTTACCGGGACGTATTTGAAGCCGATAAAATCATCAACGTTCCGATAGCGAAACATCACGGCCTTGCGAAACTGACCATGGCGATGAAAAACTGGATGGGCATAATGGGTGGTAAAAGGGGCAGGATACATCAGAAGATCGGTGAATCCCTCGCTGACATATGTCTTGTGGTAAAACCAACCCTCACCGTTTTGGATGCGGTTCGGATACTCACCGCGAATGGGCCCCAGGGAGGGAATCTGAACGATGTAAAAAGGATCGATACCATCGTGGTCGGCACAGACCAGGTTGCTGTCGATTCTTACGGAGCAACATTGTTCGGAATGAAGGGTAGCGATCTTTCGTATGTGAGAGCCGGAGCGGCAATCGGTATCGGTATGATGGATCTGTCGAAATTGAAAATTAGGAATATCAGCGTTTAATACAAAGAGAGGGATATCGTATTTGCGCTCATTCTCGGTCAAGATCCCGAGAACCTATCTCAAAATTAAGTCATACCGGCGATGCCGGATCCAGTGACTGTAGTATACTGAATTGGCTATTCATAGCTCTTCTTTTATATAATAATAAGGCAAATTCACTGGATTCGGGTCGAGCCGAATACAAGAAAACTCGCGCAGAAAGGTTCTAGTACATTCGGGATCTTGACTGCCGGCAAAAAAATCCGCCCAAATATGATATCCCTCTCTTCGAGACAACTGTATTTATGAAAAAACTGAGAATAGTCTCTCAGGGCATTTTCCTGTTACTTTTCGTCTTCCTCTTTATCCAGACGGAATCAAAAGGGGATGACACGCTCGGCTACCCCGTAAGGCTTTTCCTCGACTTTGACCCGCTTATTTTTCTCACCACATTTCTGGCAGCGCGGGCGAAGGAACTACCTGCCGCCTTCTTTCTCTCCCTGATTGTAGTGCTTATGACCATGGTGCTCGGAAGGGTATTCTGCGGTTGGATATGCCCCCTGGGGACGCTGAATAATATCGTAGGATCTTTGAAAAAGCGCTCCATCAAACCGATATATTCCCTCTACAGAATCAAATACTACATCCTCATCATGCTCATCATTACATCGGTATTCACGCTCCAAATTGCCGGCATCATGGACCCCTTATCCTTACTCATCAGGTCTTTTTCACTGAGCGTTTACCCTCTGATAAACTACGGCTTGCACAGTTTTTTTGACACAATTTACCATGCAAATATTTCTCTGATCGTTGACCTGTCTGAATCAGTCTACGCCTTTCTGAAAAAGTCTTTTCTCGCATTCCGTCAGCCTCACTATCTTCAGGCGGTATTTATCGGCTTGCTGTTCTTTTCGATATTAGCCCTGAATATCGTCGAGAAAAGATTCTGGTGCAAATATCTCTGCCCGCTGGGTGCCCTTCTCGGGCTCTTGTCCCGGTTCTCCCTCCTCAAGCGCGAAGTAAGTGAAGGGTGCACCTCATGCGGAATATGTAACGCCTCTTGCCAGGGAGGAGCACTTGCCGAGAACAAACAGGAATGGAGAAACACAGAATGTTTCGCCTGTTTCACCTGCGATGATGTCTGTCCGAACAATGCGGTACGCTTCGGCATCGGGGAAAAAGATGGTTCCGTCCATGGATCTCGGCAGGAGGCAATTGATCCTTTCGATGCTCTCGGGTTTCATCGCTGTGCCGCTGATACGGTCAACGCCTTTTGCCCGGACGCATTTTTCAAACCCTGAATTGCTGAGACCGCCGGGTGCACTCGAAGAAAAGGAGTTTCTGAAACGATGTGTAAAATGCGGCGAATGCATGAAAGTCTGCACAACAAATGGCCTGCAGCCTGCCTTTCTCGAATCAGGATTTGAAGGCCTCTGGTCTCCGCGGCTTATCCCGAGAATTGGATACTGTGAATACCGATGCTCGCTCTGCGGGCAGGTCTGCCCGTCCGGCGCAATCCAAAAACTGCCCCTGGAGGAAAAAGTAAAAGTTAAGATCGGTCTTGCAATGATTGATACAGGCAGATGCCTGCCTCATGCACACGGAATCCCCTGCATCGTATGTGAAGAAGTCTGCCCGACACCAAAAAAGGCGATATGGTTCGAGGAAAAGACGGTAAAAAACAGAGAAGGGCTGGATACTTTCGTAAAACAGCCGCATGTTGACCTTGATCTCTGCATTGGCTGCGGCATATGTGAAGCAAAGTGCCCCGTCGGGACAAAAGCAGCTATCTACGTGACCAGTATCGGGGAGTCCCGGTCACCATCAAATCAACTTCTCCTGTAGTAAACAATCACTATTCCTGAGATTGTTTGACGAATTTTTCCCTGAACCATCTCATAATGTCATCATATGACGGAGGGGTTATGAGAAAAACTTCAATATCCTGTGGGAACTGGATTTTTGACCTGTCTTCATCTTTCATAAAAAGCAGGCCCGCCTCTGATTCAGTAAGATTGCTGTCTATTACGTTCGTGAAATGCTGAAGCCTTTTCTCTGAAAAATCCTTGTAGAAGTCAAGAATTTTGGAAAATACTTCTTTGGTAAAAACAACCCGCAGGCAGTTGCCCCAGTCTGTATAAGGTCCGAGTATGTCCTTGTTTTCGAGCGGGACGAGGGTGCTCCCTTCATCCAGCTTCTTTTTGATAATCTGGAGCATTCGCTCGTTGATCTTGCCGAGAAGATCGAGCGCCTCATCTCCCTGCTGATACACAATTTCGCAGAATATCTTCTGCGCCTTTCCGGCTGCCTCGATCTTTTCTATCTGGCGGTCAACCTCATCCCAGTATTTGGTGACAAGCTCCCGATAATCACTATCCGCTTCATCAAACGTGTAGATATTGGCAATACAGTAAAGTTTCCGTTTCCCGGAAAACTCTCCTGCGTGCGGCCTTTGAATCTGTCCTAATTCAACCATGCCGGCTAAGGGATTACCTTATTCAGTTGATACTCGACAATTCCCTCTGCGCCTGCCATCTTCAGCTTCGGAATCAATTCACGCACCAGCTTTTCATTGATCATAACCTCAAGGGCAAACCAATTCTGATCCGACAGTGATGATAAGGTAGGAGAGTGCATGGCGGACAGCAGGCTCATTACCCTTTTCAGCGCCCGGACAGGGACATTCATCTTCAGTCCAACTTTTTCCTCCGCAGCAAGAGCGCCCCTGAGAAGCAGCACGATGTTTTCCATCTTCTGTTTTTTCCACCGGTCATTCCACGCCTTCCTGTTCGCAATAAACCGGGTACTGGACTCAAGAATCGTGTCGATAACCCTGAGGTTATTCGCCCTGAGAGAGGTCCCCGTTTCTGTAAGCTCAACAATGGCATCCGCAAGATGCGGCGGCTTCACCTCTGTAGCGCCCCAGGAAAAATCAATCCGAGCGGTCACGTTCTTTGATTTCAAATATCGTTTGGTAAATCCGACGAGTTCTGTTGCAATGCGTTTCCCGTTCAGATCCCTGACCGTTTTAATCTTCGAATCGTTCGGGACCGCGATGACCCACTTGACGGGCCTGAGTCCCTCTTTTGCATAAATAAGCTCGGCAACTTCATGCACTGATGCATTCTGCTCAAGGATCCAGTCTTTCCCGGTGAGACCGCAATCAAGAATGCCGGATTCGACGTATCCTGCCATTTCCTGGGCCCTGATCAGCATAGCCTCTATCTCAGGGTCGTCAAAAGAGGGATAATAAGAACGGCTTGATACCGAAATATGATATCCTGCCTTTCTGAACAATTTCAGCGTCGACTCCTGAAGACTTCCCTTGGGAAGCCCCAGTTTTAATATCTTGCTCATGATTGAACCTTCCTTATAATAACGTTCTGTGTGCTATAATGGAGTTATACTTTATCATATCAATACTCCTGTGACAACCTGATCGTACGCAATTACAAATCCCCTGTGACGTTCTCAATGGATTTTACACCTTTACACAATATTATTGAGTCCGGCTTCAAAGAAGGGCGTGTCTATAACCTAACCGGTTCTGCATCCGCCCTTCTCTTCGCACTGTGTGATGAACCATTTTTTGTCGTTGAATTCACAGACGAGCTTGCACAGCAGCTCTGCAAAGACATCAATTTCTTCAGGGAAGCACTGAAAAAAGATCCGGTTCGTTTTCTTCCCGAGCCCGACGGGCCTGCCCGCGCCGGAAAGAGGGCAGAAATAATTGCCTCTTTTACCCCGCAGGTCTCTCTGGTCAGCTCATTCAGAAATCTTGGGCAATGCATCTGGTCGCATGCCGATATACAGAGGGTCTCAGTAGAACTGGTTAGAGGGCATGAGACCAGCAGGTCTGCCAATGATAGAAGACTCCAGGATATGGGTTACCGGCATGTTCCACTTGTAACAGAACAAGGAGAGTTCAGCAGGCGCGGATGGCTGCTGGATATCTTCCCTTCAACGTCGGATGTGCCGCTTCGACTCGAATTTTTCGGAGATGAAATAGAGAGCATAAAAACCTTTGCCGTCGACACCCAGCGATCGGCATCGGATATTTCCACTTTCACCCTTTTTCCTGCGGAGGAACCATCCTCAGGCATCAGCCTGCTCGAATTCACAAAAGGGATACAGTACTTTTTCTCTGATTCAATCCAGGAGCGTGACGGCCTGCCCCAGGGAATAACATTTTTCTCTCGTTACTCGATAAAGGGACCCGGATATGAAGCGGAAACTCTCCCGCTTAAGGGTCTGGGCATCCTTCCTGAAGAGAGGAGGAACATCTATGATCTCGCGCACAGCATCAAACTTCTTCAGAATGAAAACAGGATCATCTTTGTCACTTCATCGCAAAGCCAGGCAGAAAGGCTGAAAGATATACTTCGGGAAGGCGATATTATCGCACCAATTGTGGAACAAACTGATATGTTGACCTATAAAGGACACGTTGCGATAACGACCGGGGCCCTTTCAGAAGGCCTGCACCTCCCGGGATTCTTCATGCTGACCGAACGGGAACTGTTCGGCAGCAGGCCGGAATACAGGCCGATTAAAAAATCAAGGGTGTCGCAACTCCTCACCTCTCTTGATGATCTTATGCCGCAGGATTTTGTCGTTCACAAGGATCACGGGATTGGAAAATTCACAGGCCTCATCAACCAGAATATTGAAGGTGTGCAGGAAGACCTCATGGTCATCGAGTATGACGGCGGCAGGTTATACCTGCCGCTCCAGGGTATCACGAGGATCACGAAATATCATAGTGAGGAAGGTTTTTCACCAAAGCTTGACAGACTCGGCGGAAAAACCTGGCAGAAGACAAAGGAGAAAGCACAGAGGAAAATCAGGGAGCTGGCGGAAAAACTCATTGCGCTCCATGCCCGGAGAGAGATTCACAAGGGGTTCTCATTCAGCCCCGATACCGAACTTCACAGGGAATTCGAAAGTTTTTTTCCTTATGAAGAGACTCCCGACCAGATAAAAGCTACAGAGGAAATCAAGAGAGACATGGAGTCTGGAAAGCCGATGGACCGTCTCCTCTGTGGCGATGTCGGGTACGGAAAAACAGAGGTCGCGATGAAAGCGGCTTTTAAGGCAGTCTACGACGGGATGCAGGTCGCTGTGCTTGTGCCTACTACAATCCTCTGTGAACAGCATTGCCGGAATTTTCTTTCACGGTTCTCGGCCTTTCCCGTTCGTGTCGACTATCTCAGCAGGTTCAAATCAAGAAAACAGCAGGCAGAAACCCTGAAAGCACTTGCACAGGGTGATATTGACATCATCATCGGCACCCATAGCCTCCTCGGAAAGGGAACGGCATTTCATAAGCTCGGGCTCCTCATTATCGATGAAGAGCACAGATTCGGCGTCAGACAGAAGGAAAAGATCAAAGAGCTCAGAACAGGCGTTGATGTTTTGACCCTCACGGCAACCCCGATACCAAGAACGCTCTCTATGGCTTTGTCGGATATACGGGATATGAGTGTCATTGAAACACCTCCCGAGGAAAGGTTTGCTGTCAAAAGCACCGTATGCCGGTTCGACAGGGACTTGATCAGGGAGGCAATCGAGAGAGAGCTGGAGCGGAACGGCCAGGTCTTTTTCGTACATAACAGAATCAAGGATATTCATAAGATTGCAGGGTTTCTTCAGGGGCTTGTTCCTTCATCGCGAATTACGGTTGCACACGGGCAGATGGATGAAAAGCAGCTCGAAAAGGTCATGCTCGATTTTTACCGGCACAATACGGATGTCCTTGTATCAACCGCAATCATCGGTGCCGGTCTTGATATACCGACTGCAAACACCATCATGATCAATCGTGCCGACTTGATGGGGCTTGCCGATCTCTATCAACTGAAAGGCCGTGTAGGACGATCCAGCATCAGGGCTTTTGCGTACTTTCTCATCCCCGGAGAAGATGCCATTACTGAGGAGGCCAGGATGAGGTTGCAGGCAATCCAGGAAATGAGCTATCTCGGAGCAGGCTTCAGGCTTGCGCTCAAGGACCTTGAGATCAGGGGCGCCGGCAATCTCCTGGGAGCCGAGCAATCCGGTCATGTCCATGACGTCGGGTTCGACCTCTATATGGAAATGCTGGAAAAGGCTGTTGCAGAATTCAGGGGGCTGAAAATTGAAGATGAATTTGAACCCTCCATTCAGTTAAAAATCAATGCCTTCATTCCTGAAGAATACGTCGATGATATGACATTACGCTTAAGCCTCTACCGGAAAATCGCATCCGCAAAAAGGCATGAGGCAGTGGAGGAAATCGAGTCTGAAATGAGAGACCGTTTTGGCAAGATTCCCGCACAGGTTACAAACCTCACAGATATTATGAGACTGAAAATTCTTGCACGCGAACTCCTGATAACAAAAATCCAGGACAGAAACAGATGGATTCGGATCGAATTTTCTCCGGAAACCGGTCTTGAAGCGCATGACATCCTGTTGCTCGGCAAGGAAATGGATCGGAAAATACGCTTTCTCCCTGAGGGATTTGAGATGAACATTGGGGGAATCGGGTGGCCGGCGGTTTACAGGGCAATAACCGAAGCTCTCCAAAGATTAAAAAAATCCTCCGCTTTACTTGTTCCATGATTTCTGATACCTTTAAAAGATTATGATAAATATTCAGGAGAACACAGGATGCTGAGATTATTCGCCTTCTTTATTGCTGTTACCATTGCGGGTTCGTGTTCCGGGATATCAGAAAAAAATATCAAGAATGCACAGTATCATTACCAGCTTGGCATTTCGTATCTGAACGACAACAATATTCAACCCGCTTTTACAGAACTGCACATGGCCATGGAACTCAATCCTCATGATAAAGAGACGCACAATGCCCTCGGCGTCATCTATCTTACAAAGCTCGAGGATTATGGCAAAGCAATAGAACAATTTCAGAAAGCCCTCGAGATTGACGAAGACTATTCTGAAGCCGCAACGAACCTGGGGAATACTTATGCGAATATGAAGCAATATGACAAAGCTATCGAATCATACAAGAAAGCAGTATCCAATCCCCAGTACAAAAATGCAGCAATGGCACTGAATAATCTCGGTATGGTATATTATAGACTTTTAAAATTTGATGAGGCCCTCTCCGCATTTAAAGAGGCTTTAAAGAGATATTCGGATTTTCAAGCCCCGTATTACGGGCTTGCCCTCAGCTACAACGCCAAGGGACACTATGGCGATGCTGCCGTTGCCATAAAGCGGGCCATTGAACTCGATCCGCTGTATAAAGGGAACTTTGACCAGGCAATAGCTGATCTCCGGAACCAGAAATTACGGGCAAGAGACGAGCAGGAGCAGGATATCGCTGATTACCTTGAAATCATCCAGTATTAGCTGTCATCATTCGGGGCGTAGCGCAGCCTGGTTTAGCGCACCTGCCTTGGGAGCAGGGGGTCGGAGGTTCAAATCCTCTCGCCCCGACCAATAAAATCCCTATTTTTCAATAAGTTACAATCATAAAAACGTCAAAAATACTGTGTCTGAACTGTGTCTAGAAATTCAAAAGGAAATACTCCCCACCTGCATAAAACCTTTAATTCTTTTTCGATTGCTTATGCCGTTTTCGCTATGTTTTTTTCCGCGTTACTTTTGTTGACTCCCCAAAAAGTCTTTACTACAACAAATCTTTACCTTTCCTTACTGCTTACTGAATGAGGCATTAAAAAGACGTATTCAGGCAGTGGAGCAGATTTTATAAGAACACATATGAATGATTTCGCAGAAGTATTAATGGAGATACTTTATACTAAGGTTTGAAGTGTTAAAAAATGTGAAAATGAACGGTTACCAAAAAATTGTCTTAATCTTTGGAATATTGATTCTGTTCATAAGCCTTATTCCATCTGATGACATAAGTCACGCTGCTTTCTCGATGGAAACACTCCTCAAAGGGTTGGGAATTGCAGCGGTAATGGGTCTGTTTCTTTATGCATTTAAAGATCTGGGAAAAGGAAAAGTTAAGAAGAAGAAATAGAACAAACCAACATTACCCAAAACTCAGAGTATAAAGAAATGATTCACCCAGTTCCTGAAAAGTGCTCACCGAAGCAAATCTTCTTAAATCAACCCGTCCCTGTGTATTCCTCTGCATAACAGACAAGCGCGAACTAACAACGGGTCGTCTGGTAGCCAGGGTTCATTGCTGAACCCCAGCCCCATTAGAACTGTGCTTGTCAGTTTCCCGACACACAGCTCAAGCTTTTCCTAAGCCACTTTCAGCAGCCGGTTTCACAACATCCAACGTCCAGCCCAAAACCTTTCTATGGCAACCACGATGAATCAATCTCAGGTTTGACAAATTGTCTCTCCTCCGATAGCCGTGACGTCCGTGTAATCCCATATTAAAAGAGATTAACCGGCTATTCACCTTTTTGGTTCAAGCCTCTCAGCATCTTTGGCTTGTCTATGTTCACGAAGTTTATCAGCAGTTCACATATGTTGGTCATGCCATCAAGCCCGACACCTTATCCACCGCGATGCTGGCAGATATCTCATTGCCTCACGGCTTTGATTAGATCTTTCGATCAGGTTATCCTTTTCCTGCCACGCACTTTATTCAGGGCAGTAGGCTACCTCTAACGGAATAGAGGGTTCCCTGATAACAATACTCTGCTATCTGAAACAATTACTTATGCGACTTCTTGTCGCACTCAATATCACATAGTACTCGTCAGCAGGCTTATTTGTTATCAATGAAGTTTTCTAAATCAAATATGCATACAGTGTATATTTGTTCAAAGGGAAGGTTTGCTATGTAAACTGCTAGTGGATATTCTCTTATTCAATATTTCTACTTCAAAGCCATTTCTATGAATGGCGATGGGCGTAATTCAAAATCATCAGGGTTTTTTTGCCTTGACGTATGCCGAAAACACCATATTCTCTACCCCTTCTCCGAAATTCCATCCTCTGATTATTTCATTACTCTTTTCTTTTTCCTTAATTATAGGTTTGGCAAATCCAGCTTTTTGGAGCATCCTCTTCAGTTCCTCCACGGGAACCGCACCGGTGATTCAGCCACTGTAGGCTTTCTCATTCTGCTTTATCGCTTCAGAGAATTCACCCTTTTTCAGGATATCCGAGATTGCCAGCCTCCCTCCCGGCTTTAGTACCCTGAATGCCTCCTGGAAGACCGCTTGTTTGTTTGGAGACAGATTGATTACGCAGTTCGATATAATCACATCGACTGAATTGTCATCAACAGGAAGATGCTCAATATCTCCGTGCCTGAAATCAACATTCTTAAAGCTGAGTTTTTCTGCATTATCTTTAGCCTTTTGAACCATTTCCGGCGTCATATCCACTCCGATGACATATCCTTTCTTCCCCACTTTCATTGCGGAAAGAAACGCATCAAAGCCGGCACCACTTCCGAGGTCAAGAACGTGCTCTCCTTCTTTCAGCTCCGCTATTGCAAGAGGATTACCGCATCCAAGTCCGAGGTTTGCTTCGCCAAGCCCGATCTTCAAATCTTCTTCGGAATATCCTATAAGTTTTCCCGTTTCGAGAAGGCTCAGAGGTTTTATCTCAGGCGAGCAACATGTTGCGGGCATCGCACAGCATGAACCTTGTGAAGCGATATTCGAATAGGTCTTTATCACAAGCTGTTTCAGTTTTGTTTTTTCTTTGTTCATTATGATCTCACTTATATGATTTCAAAAATATATGCAAGGCTGTAGTAGATTCCTACCAGAATAAAAATAGTACCAGTCACCTTTTTTGTATAAAACTCAATTCTTGCAATTCTGTAATAGAGATTGTTGATATACCCTGTGCCTGCTGCGACAAGAAAAGCAAAGAGCAGGACCGGAAGAGCTGTTCCGATCCCATAAATTAATGGGAGCCCTATCCCTGACTGTGCTTTCACTGCAATGGGAATCAACCCTCCGAAGAACAGGGCGGCAGACACAGGACAAAATGCAAGGGCAAACAGGATTCCCAGAGGTAGTGAACCAATTGCTCCCTTATCAATCAACTTCTTTGTGACATCTTCGGATACCGATGGGATAGGTAAGGGTATTCGCAACAGGTCAAGCAGTACCATCCCGACGAGAATCAGTATGATGCCGAGGATTTTGTTGACATATCTCTGGAGGAAATCCGACAGGATCGGAACATCTACCAATGTTTTCACAATAAGGACACCAAGAACGATGTACGTGAGGCTTCTTCCAATGGTATAGAGTATGCCGGATAAGAACACGACATTTTTCTGTGTAATTCTCTGTGATATAAATGATACAGCTGCTATATTCGTAGCCAATGGACAGGGACTGACAGATGTCAAAATCCCAAGCCAGACGGCTGAAGCCAGTAAGAACAATTCCATTGGTTATGTTTCCTTGAGAAATTTTCCTACTTCTTCTTTTACATACTGAAAGAATTTGTCTTTGTCTCTTACATGCTTCCATACGTCAGTAAGGTTCTTCCAGGTTACTTCCTTATCCTGCTTTACAAGAGAAATCACGAGGGATTTACTAAATAACTGGTAATCTTGAACATAGTGACGGTTTTCTGCTTCTTCAACATTAATAGGTTTAAATTCAAGTGTTCCGTTCTTCAGCTCGTTTGCGAAGTACTGTTCAATGGCTTCTTTTGAATACTTCTCAATAGTCTGACATGTCGAACATCTGAATGTACCATGGAAATAATAGGCAATAACCTTTGCATTTTCAGCCTTTATTGTGGTTTCAGGCGAAGGAAGAGGCTTCTGTTGTTTCGTTGTAGTTTCTTCTGATGACTGGCTATCCGGGGCCGGTGCAGATTTCTCGGATGTGGCAATTGTATTGCTCTGTGTTGCTGTGATGTCTGTGGCATTACTTTCACTTCTCGGTGAGAATTCCTTATACATAAGAACCCCCAAACTCACAATCACGAAAATGAAGAGCAGACTTTTAATCGTTTTTCTGATATCCAATTACAACCTCCTTAACTATTTATTCAATTATTGCTCCAAAAATTATTCCAGAAATCGTTGCCATTATGACAACCAGACATACAAACACAATGGTCTTCTTTGTCCCTATTGCACGCCTGATAACCAGCATGTTGGGTAAGCTCAAAGCCGGACCTGCAAGAAGAAGGGCCAGCGCAGGACCTTTGCCCATTCCTGATCCAATCAGCCCCTGAAGTATCGGCACTTCTGTAAGGGTTGCAAAATACATGAATGCGCCAACAAAAGAAGAAAAGAAATTAGCGAAAAAGGAATTGCCACCGACCAGGTTGCGATATACTGTGAAGGGATGATTCCTTCATATCCGACTCTCCCGAGGAGAAATCCTGCAGCGAGAACGCCGCCTAAAAGAAGAGGCAGGATTTGTAGTGCAAGAATCCAGGATTGCTGTGTCCATTCTTTCAGTTCATCTTTCTTGAACCACTTTATAAGCATGACTGACAAAGAAAGAGCAAAAAAACCTGTAATCCACCATTTGTAATGATAGATCAGCCACCAGAGATTATGGGTCTCTTCAGGCGGTTTTCCCCAGTTTGCAAAGACGAGTATTGCGACCATCGAAAAGAAATAGGGGATTGTTTTCCCAAGAGAACGAACCTCTTTGGCATCGCTGAAATCGAAATCTTCTCCTTCCTGACGTGCTCTCTCCTCTTTCAGGAAGATAAGATGCATCAGGAGTCCGATCACAACACTGAAAACAACCGCACCGATTGCCCTTGCTAATCCCAGTTCCCATCCGAGTATTCGGGCGGTGAGAATGATAGCCAGCACATTGATTGCAGGACCGGAATAGAGGAATGCGATTGCAGGACCAAGACCTGCTCCCTCTCTGGTAGATGCCCATGAACAGGGGAAGGATTGTACATGAACATACCGCAAGGATTGAACCTGATACAGAAGCGACCGAGTATGAAAGGAATTTATTCGCCTTTGCCCCGAAATATTTCATTACCGAAGCCTGGCTGACAAATACCACGATGGCGCCTGCGATGAAGAAAGCAGGAATAAGGCAGAGCAGGACATGTTCCCGTGCATACCACTTGGTCAATGCAAGAGATTCATTGACTGCATTGGTAAACCGTGCATTCTCGATCGGCAGAAAATAGCAGATGAGAAACACTGTCAGGACAATCAGAAATTTGTATCTTTCTTTCATTTTCATAAAGGCTTTGTACTTTCAATCTTGCAATACTCGGTCAGCAAAGTATTTCCTCTGAAAATAGAGTGCTACATTTACCAGTCCGATTAACACAGGAACTTCTACGAGAGGACCTATAACGGTTGCAAAGGCTACTCCGGAATTAATGCCAAACACTGCTACAGCAACAGCAATGGCCAGCTCAAAATCATTGGAGGCAGCGGTAAAGCTCAACGTGGCGGATTTCGGATAATTCGCTCCAATTTTCTTTGCGATATAGAATGTGACCAGGAACATAAAAACAAAATATATGAAAAGAGGGATGGCAATCCTTACCACATCAACAGGAAGCTTGATGATATATTCTCCTTTCAGGGAAAACATCACAAAGATGGTAAAAAGGAGTGCAACAAGGGTAATAGGGCTTATCTTGGGAATGAATTTATCATGATACCATTGCTTGCCTTTTGCGCTGACGAGAGTGAAACGGGTGATTATGCCTCCGAGGAATGGTATCCCGAGGTATATGAATACACTCTTGGCAATTTCGCCAATCGTTACGTCAACAACAGCACCGCTAAGCCCGAGCATGGGAGGAAGTATCGTGACAAAGATCCACGCATAGACTGAATATGTAAGTACCTGAAACAGGGCATTAAAGGCAACCAGTCCGGCAACATAATCTGGGTCACCGCAGGCAAGATCATTCCATACGAGCACCATTGCGATACAGCGGGCAAGTCCTACAAGGATGATGCCGATCATATAGTCGGGATAACCTGATAGGAACAATAATCGCCAGAACAAACATTACAATCGGCCCGACAATCCAGTTCTGGATGAGGCTTACTGCAAGAATCTTATAATTGCTGAAGACCTTTGGCAGTTCTTCATATCGGACCTTTGCCAGAGGCGGATACATCATCAGGATTAATCCAACAGCTATCGGGATATTGGTTGTACCAACCTGGAAAATGTTCCAGAAATCGGTAATCTTCGGATAAAAATACCCTGAAATAACCCCAACAGCCATAGCAAGGAAGATCCACAAGGTGAGAAATCGGTCAAGGAATGAAAGTTTTTTCACTACTTCAGCCATGCTGTACTTCCTTGATAAAATCCAAAAGTCGCTCCTTGATTTCATTTCGGATTCTTCTAAACTCATTCAGTATTTCTTCCTCGGTGCCCTCAGCCTTTGCTGGGTCTTGAAGAGGCCAGTGAATTCTTGTGATCCCGGGAGGTGTCCATGGGCAGGCTTCAGCAGCATTGTCGCAGAGGGTGATAATAACATCCATCTTCTTGAGCAGTTCTTCATCGACTGATTTTGACGTCTGGTTTGAAATATCTATGCCAATTTCTTTCATCACAGCGACAGCACGGGGATTTACTCCCTGAGGACTGAGACCAGAGCTGTGTGCTTCAATCAGACCTTTCCCCAATTCCCGTGTAAAGCCCTCTGCCATCTGGGAACGGCAGGAATTCCCTGTGCATAAAAACATGATTTTCAGCATACTACCTCCCGCAGCAACTGCTCCTGAATTTCATCGGAACGACTTTCTCTTCTTTAGATTTGAGAAATTCTTGGAGTCTTATTTTGTCTGAATGAATTAAATCTCCTGTAGCTTTTTCGATAGTCGAGAAAAGAAGAAACCTCCTGAATATTTCTGAATCATCAAGACGATAATGAATCCACTTGCCTACCCTTCTGTCTTTAACAAGTCCCGCTTCCTTGAGTACCCTTAAGATGAAAGGATATTTTCGGCTGAATAATATCAAGCGATGCGATAATATCGCATACACAGAGTTCACCATGTTCCAATAGTTTTATTATTCTCAGCCGTGTCTCATCGGAGAGAGCCTTATACACTTGCAAGAGATCTTTCATCCTATGACTCCTTCTTGAGTAAATCTTTTACTTTTTCAATCGTCGGAAGTGGTTTGCCGGAATATTTCAGCTTGCCGTTTATCACAATCCCGGGAGTGGACATCGTATACTTCATAATCTCGAACATGTCTGTAACCTTTTCTACCTTTGCGTCAATTCCAAGCTCCTTAACAGCGGCTTTTACCATCTCCTCTACCTTTTGACAATTTGGGCAACCGGGTCCCAATACCTTAATTTCCATACCTTAATCCTCCTTATTAAATAGTGCTGAAATTAACCTGATAAATTCTTATATTAGATAGAAGCATGTGTATGTGAATCGGATAAATTGCTTTAAATAAAAAGAATCATGTTCAAAATATAAATTATTATTTATATGTAAGTCAACATGAAAATTGATTGTTACCTATCAAGAGGCTGTGCAGCCGAGAGTGTTTTAAGGGAGAACATAAATCAGGCCCTTATCCAAGAAGGTCTGCATGCTGAGGTAAATTATTACAGAATATCAGAAGGGGAAGCAGAGAAGCTCAGTCTAAAAGGTTCCCCTTCGATATTGATTGATGGAAGGGATATACAGCCGATGAATGTGCAGGGGTTTTCTTGAAGAACGTTTATGGATGAGTCTGGAAGGCTCTCGCCAGCCCCTTCTATTGCAACACTGAGGCGTGTTATCAGAGAATCAATAATAAAGACTTAACCCGCATGCTTTAATCCCAAATCAACACTATTATCTCTGTACGATTCTAAAGATTTTCAGATGTACTGTTGTTTCTTATTTTTTAGCCGGTGTGCGTCTTTGATGAAGCTCCAATATTTTGAAACGATGAAAACTCTTTGTTCGTAGATGAAGCCCTCGAAAATGACATGTTTCCTTCGGAACTGTTCCCAAGGCAAAAAATAGTGTATTATTTATACGATAGAACAAAAAGTTATGGGTCGAGGTACGAGGTTCAAATTCTCTCGCCCTGACCAGGTAAATGTATGAATTTACAACAAGAGGAGGGTACTATGAAGAAATTTGGGGTTGTCATCTTGGTTGTACTGTTTTTGTTGTCGTTATCTGCCATCGCTTCGGCAACAAACGGATACTTTACTCACGGTTACAGTATCAAAAACAAGGCATTGGCCGGTGCCGGAGTTGCGCTGCCGCTTGATGCTCTGTCAGCATCAATGAACCCGGCAGGAATGGTCTCTGTAGGCACGAGGATTGATGTTGGCCTCACATTATTTAACCCCAACCGAGAATATACGATAAAAGGAACCCCATCTCCACCTCCTGCTTTTGGTCTGATGCCGGGTACAGTCGAAAGCGATTCGGAATGGTTCGTAATCCCTGCATTTGGCTTCAATAAAATGCTGAATGAAAGGAGCTCACTGGGGGTATCGATTTACGGCAACGGCGGAATGAATACTGATTATGACACCAATACATTTTATCTTTCATCTCCGACGGGAGTCGACCTCATGCAATTATTTTTGGCCCCTACTTATGCAATAAAGCTTCATCCGAAACATGCAGTAGGTATCAGCCCGATTCTGGCATATCAGAGTTTTGAGGCACAGGGACTTCAGGCTTTTGGCAATTTTTCAACCAATCCGTCAAAACTTACTAATAATGGGCATGATAAATCATTTGGATATGGAGTGAGGATCGGATATCTCGGTGAGGTCCTAACAGATTTGTTCCTCGGTGTTTCATATCAGACCAAAATTTTTATGGACGAATTTGACGATTATAAAGGTCTCTTTGCGGAACAGGGAGATTTTGATATTCCTTCCAACTGGACTATTGGGGTTGCCTACAAGGCAACCCCGTCCCTCACCTTTGCGGCCGATGTACAAACTATTTATTACGGTGAAGTCGATTCAATCGCAAATCCTCTTGTCGCAAGCAAATTAGTGCAGGGCAAAACACCTCTTGGAAGCGACAAAGGAGCGGGGTTTGGCTGGGATGATATGACCATCTTTAAATTTGGAGTTCAATGGCAGAGCAGTGAAGACTGGATATGGAGAGGCGGTTTTTCATACGGGGAACAGCCGATTCCTGACAGTGAGGTGCTCTTCAATATCCTCGCTCCCGGTGTTATTGAATACCATGCGACATTGGGAGTGACAAAGAAAATGGGCAATAACCATGAACTGGATTTTACCATCATGCGGGGATTTCCGAAAGAAGTCGAAGGCACGAATCCATTAGACCCGCAGCAGACGATCAAACTGAAAATGGATCAGTGGGAATTCTCGGCAGGGTATTCCTATAAATTCTAGTTTCCTTCCGTTAAAAAAGGGGGGAGAGCACATTGTGCTCTCCCCCCTTTTTTTATTCAGAAATAACCAGACGCCTACACTATGTGTAAAGGAGGACCTTGCAGTCCTTTGCGTGTTTGAGAAAATCTTCTGCTGACTGGATTACTACTCCATCAATAAAATCCTTCTGTTTAAACCCCATCATATCAGTTGTCATCTTGCAGGCTATAAACTTCACTCCTTCAAGCAGAGCCATCTCCTGGAGATCTCCGAGCCCCGGGATATTGGCCTTTGTCAGCTTGCTTTTCATCATCCAGGTAGCAATTGAAGACATTCCCGGAACAGCTCCCATAAATCCGGGGGGTTGAAATTTAGCCTTGTCAACCCATCCTTGACGTATTACGTTCAGTCCCATAAAAGTGTAAAAGATTGTTGCATCCATACCCAAACGCACAGCATTGATCCCAAGAACAAGCCCTGGGTAGGCACCATCAAGGGTATCCTTTGATGTAATAAACGCTGCTGCTTCTTTGATCTTTTTCCCTTCTTCACCTGGTTTCATATACTCCTCTCTTTCATTTTCTATCGGGCCTGTTTTCATTCATTCTTGAACCATCTTTGATTGAAAGCAGACCTGAATATATTTAATCCTAATAATGATACAGCACGCGAGAAAAGTCAAATGTTCTAATGAATCTATTGTCTTACGCTCACTTCAGATTCAGCCGTCATTTCTTTTCCCTTCCGTATGTAGGTAATGGAAATTTTATCTCCTGGTTGCAACGCTTTGAGGATATCAGAAAGATCCTTGAGTTTCCGCACAGGGGTTTTGTTTATTTGGATGATAATATCTCCTTTCACGAGTCCTGCTTTTTCTGCAGGAGAGTTTTGAACAACTCCGGAAACCCTGCATCCTTCACCTTTATATCCGAAGTCCGGAATAACACCGAAACTCACTTTTCTCTCTTTCTCCAATTCAGATGCGGTTTTCTGTACAGGTATGATTGTTGCAGTCAAAGGTTCCCGCCTCTTTGCAAGATATTCGATGACCTCTTTTGCAACAGAAGCAACTTTGATTAGTCCATCAGTGTCAATTTTGTCTGCAGTATCAGTTGGTCTGTGATAATCAAGGTGTGGGCCTGAAAAAAACTGGACAGCCGGAATTCCTCCTTCCTGAAAACTTTTTTGGTCACTTGAATCAAGTTCCTCCGATACCAGTTCGATCCCGACACCAGTCATATGACCAGTTCCCTTAAAAATATGCTCCCATTCCTTTGCAGAACCTGAACCAAGGATTAGTAATCCGTTTTTATTCAACCGGCCGACCGTATCAAAGTTCAGCATGCCTATAATCCCCTCTTTCGGATAACGTTGCTGATGAGCTACATAATATTTTGAACCTTTTCTGCCGCTCTCCTCACCTGTGAATGCGATAAATATCACACTCCTGTCCGGATTCATTGTCTTGCCGAGCACACGTGCAATCTCCGTAATTACTGCAATCCCGCTCGCATTATCATCAGCACCATGATAGATCTGTACTTTTTCATCCTGTATGACTTCGGTGCCTAAATGATCATAGTGAGCACCGACAACAACACTCTGTGATGACCATTCAGGTTTTTTGCCGGGAATAACACCTACAACATTTTTCATCAGCATTCTTTGACCGGCACGATCATTTTCTTCCCATATCTGAAAGTAATTGTCTCCCACATGATCGGCTGGCTTAAGACCAGCTTCCCTGAATTGCTGCGCAATGTATTCCGCTGCCCGGTCAAGTTCCTGCGAACCCAATGCCCTTCCCTTCATTTCATCGCTTGAAAGAAAATTGATCGTTTTCATCATTCTCTCCGTGGAAAAATTCTGGGAGACTGGTGCGAGGGATTTCCGCTTGTTCAGCTTTCCTTTCTCAACATTCAAAGAAGTCCCTTTCTCGTTTGGCAGGAAAATACTCATCGGGGAATCGGTGACCGGCCATCTTCCTTTCGCGATATTCTGCGGTTCATCTCCCCTGAAGGCAAGGTAGCTGTACTTATGATAATGTGGCAGTTTCCTGCTCAATCCTTTCAGTGCTTTAGGGCTGTCGGTGGTAACAAACAGCAATGCAGCATCTTGATTTCCAGGGTTTCTGCCTGTAAAAACTAACGAATGATTTTCAAGTGATATAGTAGAGGTCCCAATCTGCAAGCTCTCTTGATCCATTCGGAGTTCATATCGTGACAGTGTTTCCAGTACTTTCTGAAGGAAACGGTTTTCCATGCCTAGTATGCATACTGCACTTTCAGAGGGGAGTGATGAGATCTCATGATCACCCTTTATTTCAACCCGCTCAGGACCTGCGTTGCTCAGCGCTTCAGCAAAAGTGCGATACGCTTGAAGCAGATGTGATCTTGCAGAAGACGGAAGAAGAACAAGCAATTTCTTCGCCCCAAGAACCTGTGTAATCGCAGGTGGAATCTCATTACGGTCAAGCCTTCGAAAGATATCAAATTCAGGATCAAAATCGACCCTCAATGGTCTTGCATGAAGATTGAGTTTGAGTTCGGCTCGCGTTTTGTCAATGAGCAGAGACGTCTGATAGGCTTGTTCCTGACCTTCCATGGTTATCGCAACAGGCAGGAGAAAATGATATGGTTGTCCCTTCTGCACCTGTTCAATTGCTGCGGTCAAAACATATGTATCCTTCTCGGTATGAATCTGCACATCATTGATCCTTAATTCAGGAGCACCTGTGCGCATTATCCATTGTTCGAACATAACTCGCAAATCCTTCCCTGAGACATCTTCGAAACTTTGCCTGAGACTGTGGAATGATGCATAGCGAAACTTGTTTTTCCGGTAGAACTCCTGTAGTCCTCCGATAAAAATCTCGTCCCCCAGTTCAAGACGGAGCATGTGAAAGAACATGAGGGATTTGCCATATCCAATCGCCTCTGAAGATGAGCTATGGCGCGAACGGAATGCGGTAAGTGGAAAGTCGTTTCCTCCAGTTACATAATCGGCATATTTCTGAAGAGTCGTCTGCCGATAAGCCAAGCCTTCTCCCTGCTGTTCAGCATTAAGATGGTCAGAAAGATACGCTGTTAATCCTTCTGACCAATTACCATATTCATTGTCTGGGAAGATGCTGTTCCCCCACCATGTGTGCAGAATTTCATGAGGATATGACGTGTTGATGATAAAGGGGAAGCGAATGACCTTTGGGCCAAGGAGAGTAAAGGAGGGCATTCCAAAGCCTGTTTCCCAGAAGTTTTCGACAAGGGCAAATTTTTCATATGGATAAGGCCCGATAAGCTTTTCATACATGCTGATATAACGAACAGTTGCATCAAGATATTTTGCGGCAAGTGCCTTATCAGGCGACCGTAAAAATACCATCGCTTGAAGATTATTCGCTGATTTGACATACTCCTCAAATCTCCCCGCTACAAGAAAAATCTCCTCCTGGGGTTCAGGAGATATCCAGCGAACATATGTTTTTGTATCAGCTCTCTTGTGTAGAGCCCGTTCCCCCTGACTGACTGCATCCCAGTCACGGGGCAATTCTACCGCAAGTGAAAAAGTCAGAAATGCGGTATCGAATCCGGGATACCAGTGCGAATGTCCTGAGAGATAAACACCCTCGTCAGCTATCTTTCCCAAAGTATGGCTGTAACCCCGCGCCTGTTCTTTACCTACCTGCTCCAATGGATGATCAATAATTCCTCCGAAACTGAGCGCAAATGTGTTCAATCCCTGAGGTAATCTGACCCTAAACGACTCAACACTTGCATAAGGTAATGTTTTGTTCTCCTTCGTAATACGTACATTTTTTGACCGGGATATAGGATTCAGTCCCTCGTGGAGAAGAAAGCGGAAATCGCGAGGAAAATGATCAGGAATTGTTACCGTATCCTCTGCAGTGAATTGGTGTTCCTGCGGGTAAACAACTACGCTGAGGTCGTGATGGATAACTGTATTGCCGAATGGCGGCTGGTCGGCGTCCAAAGAAAGCAAGGGAAGTCCAAGACTGATAATAATTCCAAGTATAATCGTTTTTAGAGAAAGCTTAAACAATTTCAAGAGTTATTCAATCCAGTCGGCGATGAAAATATCTGTTGCCCTTGGTTTCTGAGGATTTCTGTTCGATGCGAAGGCAAGTTTTTTCCCGTCCGGTGAAAACATCGGGAACCCATCGAAGACCGTGTTATAGGTCAGTCTTTCCAGTCCTGAGCCGTCAGCATCTATTAAATACAGTTCAAAATTATGTCCAAATCGTTGGATATCATCCCGCCAATCATCCATGTTGCTCGAAAAGATGATGCGTTTTCCGTCAGGATGCCATGACGGAGCAAAATTCGTTGCTTTATTGTGGAGTATTTTTCTTTTGTTTGATCCGTCTGTATCCATAACCCAAAGGTCAAGCGGCACAGGAACAATGTAATTGTTTTCCATGCAGTCATGCCATAGTGCCTTTTCCTCATCCGTCTCAGGATACCAAGCTCTCCAGACAATACTATTGCCATCAGGCGAAAACCACGGCCCTCCGTCGTACCCGACACGATCAGTCAGCCGCCTTACATTCAGGCCGTCTGAATCCATGATGTAGATATCAAAATCTCCGTCTCGCTGCGAGCCGAAAACGACCTTTTTCCCATCCGTCGAGATAATCGGCTCTGCATCATAACCCGGATTATCAGTTATTCTCTCCATGTTCGAACCATCGCTCTTTCCAATAAAAATATCGTATGGATAGAGAGGCCAGACATGTCCGGCAACCTGCGGAAGATTCGGCTTCGGTGGACAATCACCAGGCAGATGGCTTGTTGATGAAAAAATAATCCGCTGATTATCAGGAAAGAAAAAGGAGCACGTATGTGCTCCGTGATCAGGGCTGACCATGTGCTTGTCGGACCCGTCAGTGTTCATAATCCAGATCTTGTCACAGTTGTAACCACTCCTGTTTGATTGAAATATAAGTTTATTGCCGTCAGGGCTGAAATAGGCCTCACCATTGTCGCCGTCAAAAGTTAGCTGGATAATGTTTGTCAAATGTTTTTCTACAAATGCCGGCCCAGCAGGTTTCACTACCTCGCTCCGCTGAGTACAGCCGGATATCAGGAGAAGCAATAAAGAATTGAGGACAATTGTTTTCATTGTTTATTGTACCTCGCGCACAACATATATTACGTAAACCTCATCGGGAGATGCATCCTTTCGAACCATCTCATTGTATAATTATAGCGGATACAAACAGGGAAGATATATGGAGAAAAAGCTTCTCGAGACCATAAAAAAAGTTCATGTCTTTTTCAAACAGAATGGTTATACCCTGTCAGTTGCAGAATCATGCACTGGGGGCCTCATCAGTCACCTCATCACTGCGCTCCCGGGTGCAAGCATTTTTTTTGAGGCAGGAGTTGTATCATACTCGGCAGACGCAAAAAGCTCTCTCCTGGAAGTCTCACGTGATTGCATAAATAGATATGGGGTCGTGAGTCCAGAGACTGCCCGTGAAATGGCTGAAAAGGTTCGGAGACTGACAGATACAGATTTTTCGCTCTCAACAACAGGGAACCTCGGACCAGATGTCCTTGAGGGAAAAGAGCGGGGCTTGATCTTCATTGCAGTCAGGATGAGAAGAAAAACCGCTGTCAGGGAACTGAGATTAAAAGGTCCCAGGGGAAAAATCAAAGAAGAAGCGTCTCTTTTAGCGTTGCAATTTCTGCTTGAAATAGCTGACAAACAAGAAACAGATCAAAGAAAGTTTCGCTAATCATGGGGAAAAAGCCACCAAAGGATATCAGAGACGAAATAGAAAGGCTGGTCAATGACCTGAACTACCAGAGTTACCGTTATTATGTCCTTGATTCGCCGGTCATATCGGATGAAGAGTACGACCGCCTTTTTTTCCATCTAAAAGACCTTGAGGAGCGGCATCACTTTATCCTGCCGGATTCGCCGACACAGCGCGTTGGAGCCCCTCCCCTCGACAAGTTTGAGAAGGTGAAACATACAGAACCGATGCTCTCACTTGACAACGCTTTCACATACGGGGAGATGCACGAATTCGACCGAAGAATCAGACGGCTCCTCAAAATTGATGAAGAGATTGAGTATACGGTTGAACCCAAGTATGACGGTCTTGCCATTGAACTTACCTATCGGGATGGAATTCTCCAGAAAGCATCCACGAGAGGTGACGGATATGAGGGTGAAGATGTGACCCGGAATATAAAAACCGTTAAGTCCATTCCGATAAAAATCACTGAGGTCAGCATAATCCCTAAAGAAATTGATATCCGTGGCGAAGTGTATATGGATATCGAAGAGTTCAATAATCTCAATAGAGAAAGAGAGCAGACAGGGAAGCCCCTCTTTGCCAATCCGCGAAATGCTGCTGCCGGTTCGGTGAGGCAGCTCGATTCCGCTGTTACAGCTGCGCGGAGACTTCATCTCGCCTGTTACGGAGCAGGCTCAATACAGGGGATTGAGTTCGAAAGCCAGTGGGAATTTATCGGTTGGCTGGAAAAAGCGCGGTTTCCCATCCCTGCAATAGTAAAAAAAGAACGCGGAATTGGAAAGGTCATTACATTCATCAGGGAGCTTGAGGAAAAAAGAAAGCACCTTTCATTCGAAACAGACGGATCGGTAGTGAAGGTAAACGATTTTGCCTTGCAAAAGCAGCTCGGCATAAAAACAAGAGAACCCCGCTGGGCAATCGCTTACAAATACGCTGCCCACCAAGGCATAACCAAAATTCTGGATATACAGGGGAGCGTCGGAAGAACCGGCGTCATCACCCCGTTTGCCATTTTTCAACCAGTCAGGATTGGGGGGGTTACCGTCTCGCGCTCCACGCTTCATAATTGGGATGAGATGAGCAGGAAGGACATCAGGATCGGCGACACGGTGGTTGTGGAAAGGGCGGGGGACGTCATCCCCCATGTTATTGCTGTCATAAAAGATAACCGTACAGGAAAAGAAAGGCTTTTCCCTGTGCCTCAGAAGTGTCCGGTTTGCGGCTCAAGGGTCACCAATGAAGAAGGAGAGGTTGCTGTGCGATGTGTCGGATTGAATTGTCCTGCGCAGGTTCAGGAGAAGATCATCCACTTTGCCTCAAGAGGTACTATGGATATTGAGGGTCTCGGCGAGAAAAACGTCGGACTCCTTTATGCAAATGGACTGATTTCCCATTTCGTCGACATGTACAAACTGAAAAAAGAGGACCTTTTGAAACTGCCCCGGTTCGCAGAAAAATCCTCCCAGAATCTCATCGATGCTATTGAAAAAAGCAAGCACACCAGCCTTGCGCGGTTCCTCTTCGCTCTCGGCATCCTGCACGTTGGTGAGTATGCGTCAAAACTCCTCGCCAGAAATTTCGAAAAGCTCGAGGATCTGTACTATGTGAAACCCGAACGAATCATGCAGATCAAACAGATGGGTGAAAAGATCACCCGTTCAGTATCAGACTTCTTCCACGATGCAGACAATCTGAACACCCTTAAGACATTACAGTCCCTGGGATTGGAGATCAAAAATCCTGATTTTGAAGGAAAAGGACCCGGAAAGGAAAAGGGGACACTGGAAGGACAAACAATTGTTGTCACTGGAACCTTGCCGAAACCAAGGGAAGAAGTTGAAGAACTCATTGAACGTCTCGGAGGACATGCCTCTTCTTCTGTTTCAAAAAACACCGATTTCGTGATAGTGGGACAAAATCCGGGATCAAAACTGCAGAAGGCTCGGCCACTTGGAATCAAAACTATTTCCTATGACGAATTTCTGAAGCTCATCGAGCAGAGCAAAAGCGGAAGAACACACAGTAATAAACTTTTTTAATCTCGGTTCGCGCATAACATGAAATTTCGTCTTCAATGAAATTAATGACTTACAATTTTTTCTTGCAGATAAATCAGCAAGAAAATTGCACAATTAATGCAATTCCCCGAAAAAGGATGATTTAAAGGTTTGAGCACAGTCCCGGATTTCTTCAACTCAACACCATAGATACTTTTCGATTGGTGAGACTTACAATTGGAAATGAATGGAAGTGATACGTGTTAGCTCTTTCATTCATTTCCACCTACCTCTGATTTACTGTTCGACATGAACTCTGTAATGTAGTAGAAAACATCTCTTTCATACAACATCCCAATAACGCTGCCTTCTCTATTCAAGACAGGGACTCTCTTGACATTATGTTTCAGCATATGATCGATACACTCCATGATTGGTGAATCTTCCTTGACGGTGGTAACCGTTTTTGTCATTAAATCGCTGACTTTTCTGTCCGCCATTTTTGAGCAAGAGCTTCTACCATCCCATCCCACGTAAAGCTTCCTAATTCCATGAGATACATATATTTCGGATAAACTGCCTTGAGGATATCTCCGATCGAAAGAATACCTATCAATTTGTCTTCTGAATCAAGCACTGGCAAAGCCTTAGCTCCAGTCTTCTCTTCGCCTCTCCGGGCTATCCTGAGGATATAACCTGCTTCTTTGAGCGTATGATCAGGACTTAAATATTCCAGCAAAGGAATCATCAAATCCTTAGCCTTCATTCACACCTCCCTGAGATAAATTATTCGCAATAAAAAAGCCGCTATAGGTAGATATCCACCTAATAGCGGCCCCACTATCCTTTTGTGCTCCCTTCAGAAATAGAAACAATTTCTGAACCCTAGCTATTTCCCAATTCTAAGAATGAATTGTCAAGCGATAAGTGATTTGTGTCGACAGTGCTTATCTCTCTAAAATATCCTTCAAAGGCATGTATTGTCGTCAATGAGTTGTTATAAATTTTAGTGATTACTTTTTAAGCATATTAATATACCTCGATTAGTATGTGAAAAGCATAGAGACTTTGATACTCGAAGTCCTGTGGAGGAAGAATGCTTGCCTCTCAGGATTCTCATGAATGCTATGTGAAATTTGCCCCGTAAGACGCATGCCCTTTTTCTCTCTGCCACCTACACACAAAAATGTTTAGCTGATTGCAGAATTTAATGATTATAGAAAGAAAGTTTGTGCGTTAAAAGAATGAGGCGGTGACCTGCATATTTACTGCATAGTTCAGGGAGTTAGAGCGATGATAAGGGATTGTAAGTCTTTGATTTATATGGTAGGCGCGAAGGGGATTGAACCCTTGGCCTCTTCCGCGTCAAGGAAGCGCTCTCCCACTGAGCTACGCGCCTGCAAGAACATATAAAATAACATTTTTGCCCTCATCCCTGTCAACCTCCGAAGAGCTATGCAGGGCGGGAAGGACGACAAATTAGAAAATCTCAAGAGCAGGGAAGAAGTACGGAATCTCATATCCAGCGGATTCTGATGAATCCGATCCATGCACGATATTGTGCTCGATATCCGAGGCAAAATCGGCTCTGATTGTTCCAGATGCTGCATCTTTTGGATTTGTTGCACCCATGACCTGCCGGACTTTTTGAATTGCGTTTTCGCCTTCAACAACCATCACCACGATCGGCCCTTCTGACATGAACTGTGAGAGGCTTCCATAAAAAGGCCTTTCCTTGTGAACGATGTAAAAACCCTTCGCATCATCCACTGACATCCTGAGCATCCTGAGTGCAGAGATCCTGAGTCCCTGCTGTTCAAATCTCTTTATCACCTCACCGATCAGGTTCTTTTTCACTCCATCCGGTTTTACTATTGATAACGTTCTCTCCATCTATCCTCCACTATATTGAAAGATTCTCAACCAATTTTCTGACAGTTGCACTGGACTTCCTGAACTGGGTCTTTTCTTCTTTTGTTAATTTTACCTCGATGATTTTTTCAACTCCCTCTTTTCCGAGGATGACAGGCACGCCCATATAAATGTCTTTTATCCCGTATTCCCCGTTCAGAAATGCTGCACAGGGCAGCAGACGTTTCTGGTCAAGGAGAATCGATTTGACCATCTGGTATGTTGATGCAGCCGGAGCATAATAGGCGCTCCCTGATTTCAGGAAGGAGACAATTTCAGCGCCTCCTTTTCTGGTCCGCTCTATCAGAGCGTCGATTTTCTTTTTTGGCAGGAGTTCGGTCATCGGGATACCCTTCACGGTCGTAAATCTTGGAAGAGGCAGCATGTCATACCCGTGACCACCAAGCACGGTTGCTTCAATATCTTCAGGTGATACATGCACTTCCCAGGCAAGAAAAGATGTCATCCGCGCAGCATCAAGGATTCCACCCATCCCCATTACCCGCCGGCAGGAAAACTCGGTGGTTTTCCATGCGAGTTGAGCCATGATGTCCATCGGATTTGTGACGATAATGATGATAGCGTTCGGTGAATGCTTTGCAATCTCGATACATGCTCCTCTGACGATGTCAGCATTTGCGTGGAGCAGGTCACTCCGGGACATCCCGGGCTTTCTTGCAAGCCCTGCGGTAACAACAACGAGATCAGAACCGGCTGTATCAGCATAGCTGTTTGTACCAGTAACCGAAGATGATGAATTCCAGAGCGGACAGGCCTCTGCCATGTCCAGGGCCTTTCCCTGGGGCATCCCGTCTACAATATCAAAGAGCACAACATCGGCTATGCCTGACTGCACAATGAGCTGTGCAGTGGTAGCGCCGACATTCCCTGCTCCGATGACTGATACTTTTTTCTTCATGGCGGAGTAAAATTATAGACGATGTCCGGGAAGAATGGCAAGGAAACGACAGATATCCTATTAGGCAGCTGGCTTTTCAGGCATATTTTCAAGTTTCACTTTGGAAATTCTCTGCCCTACCATCTCTGATATGGTTATCCTTTTCTCCTCGATATCGACGACATCACCGACCTTGGGGATTTTCTGAAGGCTTGTGAGCAAAAAGCCGCTGAGTGTTTCGTATTCCGGGGATTCAGGGATCTCGATATGATGGTCTTCCTTTAAGTCACGTATGCTGATTGATGCATCAACGAGTAATATCCCCCCGCCAAGCTGTATGACAGGACTCTCAATATCGTATTCATCCCTGATTTCTCCAACAATTTCTTCGAGGAGATCTTCCATCGTTACGAGGCCTGAAACACCGCCGTATTCATCGATGACCAAAGCCATATGAACCCGCTTCCTTTGCATCTCTCTGAGGAGATTGCTTATCTTCATGGTCTCAGGAATGAAGAAGGGTGGTTTTATGAGTTTTCTGATATCAACAGTGCCTTTTGCCATGGCATTGAAGAAGTCCTTGACGTACAAAATTCCTCTGATGTCATTCAGGTCTTTCCCGATTACCGGATAGCGAGAGAACTGTTCTTCGGTGATTACTGTTTTCATATCATCAACAGGCAGGTTCAGGCTGATCGTCACCATCTGTGTGGTTGGAACCATAACTTCTTTGACTGACATGTCTGTAAATTCAAATACGCTGTGAATGAGTGCCTGCTCGGTTGGTTCAAATACCCCCTGTTCGCCCCCTTCCCGGATGAGCATCCGGATTTCTTCCTCTGTGATGGCCCTTCCGGTATGAGTTTTTTTGCCGAATGGTTTCAGCAGGATGTTTGTGCTGTAAGTCAGTATCTGCACAAAGATGAACGCAGTCTTTGAGAAGAGGTGGACGACTTTTGCTGTTTTCATGCCGATTCGCTCAGGGTTTGTCAGGGCGATGGATTTGGGGATCAGCTCCCCGAAGATGAGAAGGAAATAAGTAATGAAGACCGTCACAACTGCGATCGATAGCCCTTCAGCCGATGCCGATATTATTTGTATGGGAACTTCCTGGATGACGGGTTTGATAACCTGAACCGCGGTTGCACCTCCGATGGCCGCGGCAATTACTCCGGCGAGCGTGATGCCGATCTGAATTGTTGCAAGAAATCTGTCAGGGTTTTCCTTGAATTGCTGGAGGATGAGTGCGTTCTTGTCGCCTTTTTCCGCGAGCTGCCGGATCCTGATTCTTCGAGTAGCAACGACGGCTATTTCCGCGGCAGCAAAGAACCCGTTTATGATGATGAAAATGATGATCAGAACGATATCAGACCACATGTTCAGGGAGAAGAAGTTGCAGTTTCCTTTTGAACTGCGAAAAGGCTTCTGTGCAGAGGTAAGTCTGCCTGATACCTATATCACACTGCATTCCCGCCCGGCGAATCACCTCGGCGACTCGCCTGAGACGAGGATTCTTCTGCACACAAATATATGCAGAAAATAAACGAGGAAAGATTCCGGCTCGTCCAAAATGACGGCGGGCTCGCAAGCCGGAATGACACTGTACTAATGCAAATGTCTTGTTTCCATTTTTCAGCAGGGTATGACTTTTCAATATTGGAAATTGCTTGGGATTTGGAATTTGGGGTTTGGTATTAAATTTGGTATGTGGTGGTTTATCTCTTGATGAACTGTCACTTTCCATAGACGGGTTATTTCATGCGGGCGATGATTGCATCAGCCATCCCCGATGTTGAGGCAGCCGAAGGATCATCGGGCTTTGGTTTGAGGTCGTAGGTAACGTATTTCCCCTCTGCAACGACTGACACAACAGCCTGTTCCAGTCTGTCTGCAGCCGTGAACTCGCCTAAATGTCTGAGCATCATCACACCTGAAAGTATCATAGCAAGTGGATTCACTTTGTTCAACCCTTTATATTTCGGGGCGCTTCCATGAACAGGTTCAAAAACTGCATACTCTTCTCCGAGGTTTGCGCCGGGAGCAACTCCCAACCCGCCGATAAGACCCGCTGCCAGGTCGGAAACGATATCTCCGTAAAGATTGGGTAGCACGATCACATCGTAGAGTTCGGGTTTCTGGACAAGCTGCATGCACATGTTATCAACAATGCGGTCTTCGAACTCAATATCAGGATACTGTGATGCAATGTTCCGGGAGATTTCCAGGAAGAGTCCGTCCGAATGTTTCATGATGTTCGCCTTATGAACAGCGGTGACTTTTTTTCGCTTGTTTTTCTTCGCATATTCAAAGGCATACCGCACAATGCGTTCAGAACCAAAAACGGATATCGGTTTGACGCTTATCCCTGAATCAGACCTGATGACCTTTCCCGTTAATTCCTGAACCAGTTGAATGACCCTGAAAGCATCCTGCGAGCCCTTTGCAAATTCAATCCCTGCATAGAGGTCTTCAGTATTTTCCCGAACGATGACAAGGTCGATGTCCTGGAACCGTGTCCTTACACCCTGAAATGTCCTCGATGGTCTCAGGCAGCAATACAGATCCAGCACCTGCCGCAGGGTCACGTTGACGCTTCTGAACCCTGTTCCAACAGGGGTTGTAACGGGCCCCTTTATCGCGACCTTGTTCTTTCTGATGGAATCAATCACCCTCTCCGGCAAGGGTGTGCCTTCTTTTTCAAAAACATCGAGGCCTGCTTTTTGGATATCCCACCGGATAGGTACCCCGGTAGCTTCGAGGACTCTCTTTGTCGCCCCGGATATTTCCGGCCCTGTGCCGTCTCCCGGAATTAAGGTGATCGTGTACATTTATATATTTACCGTCAATATTTTTTTTATGACTTCCGGATAGGTTGCCGCCAGCCTCAGTTCATCATCGGTTAATGGTTTCTGCGTATGCAGGTTTGCGTATTGCACGAGTTCAAGCACTTTCCTTGCCTCATTGTCATCATGAAAATGGATTCCGAGTTTGTCGTACACATGCCTGAATCCTTTAATGCCGCCGTATTCTCCTGTTGTTATGATTCTCCCCGTTTCGCTCAGTTCAGGTTCACCTCTCCCGACATCCTCAGGATCATACAGTTCATAATTTCTCCTGTCCTTCAGGGCACCATCAGCATGGATGCCTGATTCATGCGCAAAGGCATTCGCCCCTATCCCTGGCTGGATAATCGGAATGGGGATATTGAACGCATAGGAAGCGTATCTCCCGATTTTCCATGCTTTCTTGAGGTCAACATCTTCATCGAGGGGGAGTTTGTCTTTCAGACCCTGAGAGAATTTCAGTGCGAGGATTGTTGCAATCAGATCGCAGTTGCCACAGCGCTCGCCATACCCGTTGATCGTCGTATTGATATAGGAATTAATGCCGACTTCGACCGACCCCTGTGCCCCTGCAATCGAGACAGCCTCAGCCATGCCAAGATCATTGTGGCAGTGCATTTCCAGGGGAAATTTTGTTGCAAGTGCCAGAGCCTTTGCGCGTTCATAGATTGTTATCGGGTCATCAGTCCCCAGCGTATCGCAGTATCTGAACCGGTCTGCACCTGCCTCCTTACCTGCAAGAACGAATTCTATCAGCCTGTCAAGCTCTGTCCTTGAAGCGTCTTCCGCGTTGATGCCAATGGTTTCTGCGCCAAGTCCCTTCGCTGTCTTGACAGCTTCTACGAGGGATTTGATAATATCTTTAAACGACTTTTTCCCCTGAAACTTTCCTTTGATCATAATCTCAGACGTGGACATAGAGATATTCAGATGTTTCAGCTCAGGACAGTTCTTGAAACTCAGCATTACGTCTTCGGGAATCGCCCTGCACCATCCTTCAAGATGAATCCTCTTTATGGCTCCGAGTTTGACCAGTTCGAGATTGGCATTGATATAGTTTATCTCGTGTTTTAAGGTTGGAAAGCCTATCTCACTCTGATAAATGCCCATTTCGTCCAGATAGATATTCAACATAGTCTTCGACAGTTTGGGGAGGAGTATCCTTGATGTCTGGACACCGTCCCTGTTCGTCACATCAATCAGGTAAACTTTACTTTTCATATAATTCTTTGGTCTCTTTCTTAAAATTTCGGTCCCAACATATATGAGAGGGATGAGGATCCCGGCGGAAATTCCTAACAGATCGCACGTAGTAAGAAAATCTTTAAAATATGCAAAACACCTTATTATTACCAAAAATGATTGAATATTACAATAATTCCTGCGCAGTCTTGTCCAAAGCATCATTTAAAACTGGAAAAGAGAGGCACTCTTTGGTAAAATGAATGCCAGTTTTACGGCATATCGGGGGCAACCAGTGGATTTTAAGGGACAATTCGGCATTGTTACCGGCGGCACACGCGGGATAGGAAAGGCGATTGCCGAAAGGCTCGCCCGTAAGGGAGTAAATCTGATTGTTGCAGCGAGAACATCCGCCTCAGCTCAGGACGTGGCAGCTTCACTCTCAAAACTCGGTGTTACGGTGATCGGAATGAAACTCGATGTATCGAATGCGGCAGAAGTGGAGCAGGTATTCGAGGCGGCACGGAAGGAGTTTGGCAGAATCGATATCCTGGTGAACAACGCCGGAATTACAAAAGATGGACTGTTGATGAGAATGAGGGAAGATGCCTGGGACGCCGTCATGGACATCAACTTGAAGGGAGTTTTCCTTTGCTCAAGGGAAGCCATTAAGGATATGATAAGGCAGCGGTATGGGAGAATTATCAACATTACCTCTGTCGCCGCTTTTATGGGGAATCCCGGACAGGCAAATTACAGCGCTTCTAAGGCAGGGATTGTTGGTTTTACTAAGACAGTTGCCCGTGAATATGCCGTCAGGGGGATCACTGTTAACGCTGTTGCCCCGGGCTTTATAGAAACAGCAATGACCGATATTCTTCCCGGCAGTATCAAGGATGAGATGAAGAAGCTGATTCCGCTGGGACGGTTCGGAACTGTTGATGACGTCGCAGAGGCAGTTATTTTTCTTGCCTCACCTGATGCAGGCTATATTACCGGTCAGGTGATTCATGTGAACGGTGGAATGTATATGTAACACGATGCGCGATAATGTTGCCATTCTGCATCATGGATCATGCATTATGCATCGTGAATCGTAAAATATGAAATTCGGAGGTGAATGAATGATTGAAGAAAAGGTTACAGAGATTATTGCAAAACAGCTTGGAGTGAATTCGGCAGAGGTTGTGCCGGAAGCATCTTTTGTTGAAGACCTCGGTGCGGATTCTCTTGATACAGTGGAACTCGTCATGGCATTTGAAGAGGCCTTTGGTATTGAGATACCGGATGAGGATGCAGAAAAGATTGTCAAAGTCAAAGATGCAATAGAATACATCAATAAGAAAAAATAACCCGAGACCTTCAGGAAATTCAGATGTCTAAACGAAGAGTTGTCGTAACAGGAGTAGGCATGATTACTCCTTTGGGTGTTAGTGCTGATGAGAGTTGGGCCGGTCTTATGGAGGGAAGGCCGGGCATAAGGAAAATCACCCAGTTTGATGCCTCTGCATTCCCGACCCAGATTGCCGGTGAAGTTGACGGCTTCAACCCCGAAGACTATATTGAATTGAAAGAAATAAAAAAAATGGACCGTTTTATCCATTTTGCTCTTGCTGCCGCGACAATGGCACTGAGAGATTCCGGGCTGCAAGATTACCGACGAGAATGCAGGGCGGACAGGGGTGATCGTCGGTTCGGGTATGGGCGGGCTGCATGCTATTGAGCATTATCATTCAGTGTATCTTGAAAAAGGGCCGAAGAGAATCAGCCCTTTTTTCATCCCCATGCTCATTATCAATCTGGCTTCTGGTCAGATATCGATCAAGTTCGGAGCAAAAGGCCCAAATTCTGCTGTTGCTACAGCATGTGCAACGGGAAGCCATTCAATCGGTGATGCTTTTAAAATCATTCAACGCGGTGATGCTGATTTCATGATAGCTGGCGGAACAGAGGCGGTGATAACTCCCCTGGGTATCGGGGGATTTAATGCCATGAAAACACTTTCAATGAGAAATCACGAGCCTGAAAAGGCAAGCAGGCCGTTTGATATTGACCGGGACGGTTTTATTATGGGGGAAGGGGCCGGAATTTTGATTCTCGAGAATATTGAAAGCGCGATCGAAAGGGGAGCGAGAATTTACGCAGAGTTGGCCGGCTATGGCATGACTGCCGATGCATACCACATTACATCCCCTTCACCGGGTGGCGAGGGAGCGGCACGGTGCATGGAGTGCGCACTTGCAGATGCCGGTATCCATCCTTCAGAGATCCGGTATATCAATGCTCACGGTACGTCCACCAAGTACGGTGATGAACTTGAGACCAATGCAATTAAAACCGTTTTTGGAGAACATGCATACAAGCTCTGTATCAGTTCGACGAAGTCAATGATGGGGCATCTGCTCGGTGCTGCAGGAGGTGTCGAAGCAGTTATTACCGCCCTCTCTATTTACCAAGACTGCGTCCCGCCGACTATAAACCTCGATACCCCTGATCCTGAATGCGATCTCGACTACGTCCCCCATACATTGAGAAAGATGTCAGTGGATTATGCCTTAACGAATTCATTCGGGTTCGGCGGAACAAATGCCTGTCTTGTCCTGAAAAAATTTGCTCCGTAACAAATCTGATTTTGTACAGTCTGCCCAATGGTTGAGAATACGATAACAGCATTGGAAAATATTCTCGGCTATTCGTTCAAAAACAGGCAGATTCTCTTCAATGCCCTGACCCACCGGTCATTTTTTCACGAGAATCCCGGCAAAACGGAGGATTACAATGAAAGACTCGAATTTCTGGGCGATTCAGTCCTCGGGTTTGTCATTGTCGAATATCTCTATTTATCAGACAGTAGCCTTACGGAATCAATTATGGCAAAGGCCAAATCATATCTCGTGAAAGAATCCGTCCTTTCGGAGGTTGCTGCTTCGCTCTCTCTTGGAAAATACCTCAGACTGGGAAAGGGAGAGGAATCTACCGGGGGCAGGATGAAAAAGTCTCTCCTCGCTGATGCGATGGAAGCAGTTTTCGGGGCGGTATATCTGGATGGTGGTTATGAGAAAGCACGACGGGTCATCCTGGGCCTCTTTCAAAAAAAGGTAGATTCTGTTCTGATATCAGGTGAGTTCCATGATTTCAAGACTGAGCTCCAGGAAAAAACCCAGCTGCTTTTTAATAGTATTCCTGAATACAGAACGGTAAGGCAGGAAGGTGAAGAGCACAGGAAGCTCTTTACCGTAGATGTATACATCGAAGGGCAAAAGCTTGGCACGGGCTTCGGAAAAAGCAAAAAAGAAGCAGAGACCAACGCCGCCCAAAAAGCACTTTGCCAGCTTCAGACACAGACCGGCAAAGAATCAATTTGACGATTCCTGCATTTTTTGTTAGCCTTTCTTGAGAGTCTTACATCCTCAAAATACTCACGGAGGTGATTCAGATGGCAAAGGATCCCGTATGTAATATGACGGTGGATGAACAAAAAGCTGCCGCCACGAGCGTATACAAAGGTACTCCCTATTACTTTTGTGCAAAAATCTGCAAGGAGAAGTTTGATAAGGATCCCGAGAAATTTGTGGCGAAAGAGAAGAAGTAAGGGGGTGATGAACCGACCGATATCAGGATATCCAATATTCTGAGCATGTGGTGATTGTGTAGAGGTCTCAAAAATCCTGGATTTTTGAGACCTTTTTTCTTTAAGGGAGGAAAGATGGAAGTTACAGATCCTGTATGTAAAATGATTATCGATGAAAATGATGCCGTAGCCACTTCTTTCTATAAAGGGACGACATATCATTTTTGCACCGAGCACTGCAAAGAGGCCTTTGACAAGGATCCGGAGATATATTTATCAGAGAAGGGCAGTGCTGAGCAGGGGTCCAATCAGGGAACATGTGATGGGTACACATGCCCAATGCACCCTGAGGTAAAACAGGAAAAATTTGGTTCATGCCCTCGGTGCGGCATGGCACTCGAACCGGTTGCACAGGCATCGTCCCTGAAGACTGAATGGATATGCCCAATGCACCCTGAGGTTTTACAGGATACCTCCGGCAGTTGTCCAATCTGCGGAATGGCACTTGAACCAAGGACGGTGATGATTCAAGAGGAAGAGAACCCCGAACTGAGCGACATGAAGCGACGGTTCATCATAAGCGCTCTGTTCTCATTGCCCGTTGTGTTCATCGCAATGCAGCACATGATTCCGGGGATGTTACTCGATCGACTGATACATCATGATACCCAGCGATGGGCTGAATTCCTGTTCACCACTCCGGTGGTGCTGTGGTGCGGATGGCCTTTTTTTGTGCGTGGGTGGCAATCGATTGTCAATCGCAGTCCCAATATGTTTACCCTGATTGGCCTCGGCGTCATTGTTGCCTATGGATATAGTGTCATCGCAACATTTTTCCCCGGTATCTTCCCTGAATCCTTCAGGCAGGAAAACGGCACCGTCGGAGTATATTTCGAGGCTGCAGCCGTCATCGTGACTCTTGTCCTGCTCGGGCAGGTTCTTGAACTGAAGGCAAGGGGACAGACCGGTGCAGCGATACGCGCGCTGTTGGGATTAACCCCTAAAACTGCGAGAAGGCTTAATGAGGATGGTTCTGAAGAGGATATCCCGCTCGAGGACATTAGACCCGGCGATAGGCTCAGAGTCCGGCCGGGTGAAAAAATCCCCGTGGACGGCACTGTGATCGAGGGATCGAGTTCGGTTGACGAATCCATGATTACCGGCGAACCGATACCGGTTGAAAAACGGGGTGCAGACCGTGTAATCGGTGCGACAGTCAACAGCACCGGGACGATCATCATGAAAGCTGAGAAAGTGGGTGCAGAAACTCTCCTGTCACGGATCGTTCAAATGGTGGCTGAAGCGCAGAGAAGCAGGGCACCGATACAGAGACTGGTTGATGTTGTTGCATCGTATTTCGTACAGATTGTTATTACCGTGGCTCTTGTCACATTTATTCTGTGGATGTTGCTGGGACCTGAACCGCGTTTTGCATTTGCGCTGATCAACGCGGTTTCTGTACTTATCATTGCATGTCCTTGCGCACTGGGTCTTGCAACTCCGATGTCGATCATGGTCGCCATGGGGAAAGGAACAACTGCAGGAGTGCTTTTTAAAAATGCCGAAGCCATAGAACTCATGAAGAAAATCAATACCCTGGTTATCGATAAGACCGGGACCCTGACCATCGGAAAACCTAAGCTGGTGGCAATTGTTCCGTTCGATCAGTATGATGAAAAAACGGTCCTCGCCTATGCTGCAAGTCTAGAAAGGGGCAGTGAACATCCGCTGGCCTCTGCCATCATGGCTGAAGCAGAAGAAAGGAAGATCGATCAGATGCATGCTGAAGCGTTTGAAGCGGTGCCGGGGAAAGGTGTCAGGGGGACGGTACAAGGGACTTCCGTCATTCTCGGGAACCTGCATTTGCTAAACGACATGAATGTCGATGCGAAAAAATATTTACCGGTTGCTGAAAAAATGAGGGCGGACGGACAGACGGTCATGTTTGTTGTTTCGAATAATCATGTCGCGGGTTTATTGGGGGTTGCTGATCCGATTAAAGAAACGACACCGGAAGCTATCGAACACCTCCACAGAGATGGCTTGAGGATCGTTATGCTGACGGGTGATAGCCGTACAACGGCAGAGGCTGTCGCACGAACATTGGGGATTGATGAAGTCATCGCTGAAGTCCTGCCGGATCAAAAAGCTGAGAAAGTAAAGAAATTGCAGGACGAGGGTTATATCGTTGCAATGGCAGGTGACGGCATTAATGACGCTCCGGCTCTGGCTCAGGCAGACGTTGGTATTGCAATGGGGACGGGAACTGATGTGGCGATGGAAAGCGCCGGAGTGACCCTGGTCAAGGGAGACCTGAGAGGCATTGTGCGGGCACGGCTTTTGAGCCGGGCAACCATGCGGAATATCAGACAGAATCTTTTTTGGGCCTTTGCTTATAACTCGGTGGGCATCCCCATGGCAGCAGGCATACTCTATCCCTTCTTCGGGATCCTCTTAAGTCCCATGATCGCCGCCGCTGCAATGAGTTTCAGTTCTGTTTCTGTTATCGGAAATGCTTTGAGGTTGCGCAGGGTAAAGTTGTAAAGACAGAAATGTTACTTGTGTTCAAATAAAGTTTTTACCTCGTTCATCAGTTCGTTGATATCTTTGAACTGACGGTAAACAGAGGCAAACCTTACATAGGCGACCTTATCGAGTTCCCTGAGAGATGACATCACCTCTTCACCAATCCAGGTGCTCTGAATTTCCTTGATGCCCAGTCCGATGAGCTTCTTCTCGATTGTGTCTGTAATGCCCTCGAGCGTTTCCATGCCGATCGGTCTTTTTTCACAAGCCTTTTTCAGGCCTGCAAGGACTTTTTCCCGTTCGAAAGGTTCTCTCCGGCTATCCTTCTTGACGACCATGGGAATGATATCTTCTACGCGCTCGTATGAGGTAAAACGCTTCGCGCACTTCAGACATTCACGTCTCCGGCGTATTGCGTTTCCCTCCCTGCTCGTGCGGGAGTCGATAACCTTATCTTCAAGATTTCCGCAGAACGGACACTTCATAGAGGATAAATCCTAAATCCTAATATCGAAATCCTAAACGTTATGACAATATTCAGCATAGGACTTTTAGTGACTCAATATTATTATGAGATTACCACGGTCTATGCAACCTCGCAATGACAACGTAACGACTATTGAATGCATTATTTACCGTGAATTTCGTGTCTTTCTTAGGATTCAGAATTTCGTGCTTATTCTTGTCAGTATATTGGGAACCGGTCGCAGAGCGACTGGACTCTCGTCGAAAAGGATGTCAGTTCCTCTGCGCCCTTGCGCTTCTCGATGACTGAAGCGATGATATCGGCTATTTCCACCATCTCTGTTTCTGTCATACGCCTTGTTGTGACACAGGGAGTGCCGAGCCGCAGGCCGCTTGTTATCGTAGGCGGCCTTTCATCATAAGGGATAACGTTTTTATTGACGGTTATCCCGGCTTTCCCAAGAGCTGTTTCAGCATCTTTTCCGGTGATGTCTTTACTGGTCAAGTCAATAAGCATCATATGATTGTCTGTACCGCCGGAAATAATCCGGAAATCCTTCTTGACGAGCTCTTCCGCAAGTTTCTTCGCATTCTTTATCACCGAGGACTGATAGTCTCTGAATGAAGGTTCTAACGCTTCTTTCAGCGCAACTGCCTTTGCTGCGATGACATGTACCAAAGGACCTCCCTGGATACCGGGGAATATCGTCTTGTCTATTGCCCTGGCATATTCAGCCTTGCACATAATCAGGCCGCCTCTGGGTCCTCTCAATGTCTTATGGGTTGTTGAAGTGACAAAATCGGCATGCGGTATCGGCGAAGGATGAAGACCTGCTGCGATGAGCCCGGCTATGTGGGCTATGTCTGCCATAAGATACGCGCCGGCTTCCTTAGCGATATCAGAGAATATCCTGAAATCTATCGTTCTCGAATATGCGCTTGCACCAACAAGGATCATTTTTGGTCTGTGTTCCAGGGCAAGCCTTCTCACATCCTCATAATCGATATATCCGGAATCTTTATGAACGCCATAGGATACAGATTTGAACAAAGTCCCTGAAAAGTTAACCGATGCACCATGTGACAGGTGTCCTCCATGGCTCAGGCTCATGCTTAATATGGTATCACCCGGTTTAAGGACAGCAAAAAAGACCGCCATGTTGGCCTGCGAACCTGAATGGGGCTGGACATTCGCATGCTCAGCACCGAAGAGCTTTATTGCACGCTCTATTGCGAGTGTTTCAACAACGTCTGCGTACTCACATCCGCCATAGTATCTTTTCCCGGGGTATCCTTCGGCATATTTATTGGTGAAGACCGAACCCAGGACTTCAAGCACCGAAAGGCTTGCATAGTTCTCTGAGGCAATGAGGACAATGTTCCTCCGTTCCCGCTCTATCTCCTTCTGTATAGCTTCGAATACTTCCGGATCGGTCACTTTAAGGTTTTCAAATAGCATGTTTTTTAAGACGACCCTCGATAAGAGATATTTTGACGAGTCTCTGAGCGTGTCTTTCGCCTTCGAAAGGAGTACTGATCCACGTTTTCACAATCTCTTTTGCCAGGTCTCTCCCGACTATTCTGCCGCCGAGGACGAGGATGTTTGCATCATTGTGAAGTCTGCTCATCTTTGCCGTGAAGAGCTCGTTGCAGAGAGATGCCCTTATCCCCGGGAATTTATTTGCTACAATGGACATCCCTATCCCCGTCCCGCAGATGAGGATGCCCCTCCCGGCTTTTTTTGCAGAGACGGCTTGGGAGACTTTCTCGCCAAAATCCGGGTAATCCACTGATTGCGGCCCATCAGTCCCGTAATCAATACATTCAAGACGGAGTTCATGCAAGAGGGAGATAATCTCTTTTTTCAGTTCGATACCCGCGTGGTCACAGCCGATTGCAATGGTCATTTTGGTATTCGGTCCCTGGAAACTCTTAATATTATCCGACGGGTTCACGGGAAGTCAAGAATGGCACGCCTAAAGGCTTTTGCTCGTTTCTATTCTTGGGAAAAGCGCAGGACCTTTGCAAATCTTTGTGCCGGGTTTCAGCAGCCCCCATTGCATTTCGGTCATGAGCGTGACGCTTGAAATGTCCTCTGTCATGTTGAGTTGTTTCCAAATCTTCTCTGCGGTAGCGGGCATGAAAGGAAAGAGAAAAAGAGCGATAATTCGCAAGGCCTCAGCAAGGGAATAGAGAACCTTTGAGAGTTTGCGAATATTATTTGTTTTCCAGAGGTTCCAAGGGGCTTCATCTTCTATCAATTTATTGGCATGACTGATTGTGTCCCAGATGGTGTCGATGGCATGCCCGAAGGAGAGGGTTTGGAGCGAGCTGTCAAACGCGCCGGGCATATTTTCCACATGATTCTTCAATTGGAGGACCCGTTGCATTTCGGTTTCTGCCTCCCCAGTCTCTGGAAACCGATCAGGTATAGTGCCTCCGGAATATTTTTCGATCATAGTCAAAGTCCTGCTCAGCAGATTTCCGAGGTCATTCGCGAGATCTGTATTGAACCGTTTGATGAGAGCATTTTCAGAAAAATCTCCATCGAGGCCAAAGGGGACTTCCCTGAAGAGGAAATACCGGAAGGGATCTGTGCCGAATTGATCCGCAATTTTCCGGGGATCAACAACATTTCCGATCGACTTTGACATCTTTTTCCCTTCGACAGTCCACCAGCCGTGAGCAAAGATATTGTTCGGCAGCGGCATTCCGAGTGCCATGAGCATTGCTGACCAGTAAATTGCATGTGTTGTGAGGATATCCTTCCCGATCAGATGATGGTCGGGAGGCCACCAATAATCAGAGTTCAGAGGCGAGATGTCGGAAGTCGGAGTTGGGATATCAGAAGTCGCAGCGAGATTTCTTCTCCGCGAGGGAGCAAGGTATTGTGTCGCGGAATAATAGTTCAGCAGTGCATCGAACCAGACATAGGTTACAAAATTCGGATCAAAGGGAAGGGGGATTCCCCAGGCAAGTCTCTGTTTTGGTCTCGAAATGCAGAGATCACCGAGCTGGTTATTTTTCAGGAATCCGAGCACTTCATTCCGTCTTGTCTCCGGCAAGATGTAGAGAGGATTCTCTTCGATATGCCTGATAATACGTTCCTGATATTTTGACATCAGGAAAAAATAATTTTCCTCGGATATCTCTTCCACAGGCCTCTTGCAGTCGGGACATTTGCCTTCCTCAATTTCTTTTTCTGTCCAGAAACGTTCATCAGGTACACAGTACCACCCTGAATAGAGCCTCTTTTCAATTTCGCCCTTTTCGAAGAGCGTTCCGAGCAGTGTCTGGACAAGGTTTATATGTTCAGGGTCTGTAGTCCGGATGAAGGCATCGTTCTGAATGGAGAGCTTACGCCAAATTCTCTTGTAATTCTCCACCATCGTGTCTGCGTGAGCCTTTGGCGTCATACCTTTCTCCTGTGCCGCCTTCGCAACTTTCTGCCCGTGTTCATCGGTCCCTGTCAGGAAGAAAACCTCGTTGCCCTTCAGCCTGTTGTAACGCGCGAGGATATCAGCTGCTACCGTGGTGTAGGCATGCCCGATATGGGGTACATCATTGACGTAATATATCGGAGTGGTGACATAAAACTTGCCTTTCATTTATTCTGAGACCTCTTTTTCCGTTTCCTCGGGTACCATTTTCTCCGTTTATCTCTTCTGCCCGGTTTCTCCTGTTGCTGCACGGAATCAGGGGGCTTTTGAGATGCAGCGTTGCCTTCAGTGGCGCGCTGGGTCGACGGCTCATTTGCATCCACAAGAGAGTCACTCGATGCAACGACTATCTCCCCTGCTTCTTCGTCTTCTGTGATCGCAATTGTTTCACTTTCAGAATATACGGGTTCTTCCTGCGGAGCTTCGGAATATTCATAGCCTAAACAGCACATGAGCCTTCCGCATGATCCCGACAGCTTGCTGGTGTTCAGCACTAATTCCTGTTTTTTAGCCATCTTGATAGAGATCGGTTCGAATGAAGTCAGAAACTTCGTACAACAGAGTTCGCGGCCGCAGATACCTAAACTGCCGACTATCCGCGCACTGTCCCTGACACCGATCTGCCTCATCTCAATCCTGGTCTTGAAGCGTGAAGCGAGGTCCTTGACGAGTTCCCTGAAATCGATCCTTTTTTCTGCTGTGAAGTAAAAAACAATCCGTTTCTTGTCGAGAGTGGCTTCTGTACAAATAAGCTTCATGGGAAGGCCCCGAGCCATGATTCTTTCGAGACAGTACTCCCTTGAATCTGTTTCCAGGGTCTTGTTCTCTTCCTTCTGCTGAAGGTCATCCTCCGTTGCCTTGCGGATGATTTTCTTAAATTTCTTATCGGAATCATCTGCTGTGCGGGGTTCGATGATGATAGTCCCCAGGTTGATACCAAGCTCGGACTCAACTACCACCAGGTCACCTTTCCTGACTTCAAGTCCGTCGACCTCGAAATCGTATATTTTCCCGCAGGGCTTGAAACGAACTCCCACAACATCAGGCATATGGTCCACCCATGTCTTTCCTCAACAGGGAACTGGCATAGTTCCAGGTGAGTGATTTATTGAGATTGAAATGAATACGTTTTTTCAGGGTATTCAACCGCTGATACTGTTCTATTATACCCTTAATATCCATAGCGCTGCTCAGTTGAGCGATGTATTCCTTCATGTCAGAATTCACAAGGTGTTTTTCGTCCTGTGTTATTTTCAGGACAGCCATGTCTCTGAGCAGTATGAGCATGAGGTCGAACCATTTCTCCATCTCTTCCCGTGAACCCCAGCTGTCTTTAGCCATAGTGAGCATGCCTTCCAGAAGCGCAAGGAATCGCGTTCTTTGCTCCATAAGGTCTCCCGAGAGTATATTGCCCGGTTTTCCCATCGAAAGCCTCAAGACCGCTTCAAGGTGCGGTTCGTAGATTGTGGTTCGAGGTGTTTCTCCTGTCTTCTTATGCTTCCTTCCCGACAGGCGACCGGTTCCCTTTTGTATGACTTCTTCACAATCCTTCAGCGAAAGAGGCATGAAGTTGATCCGTGAACATCGTGACCGCATTGTGTCAGGCAGGCGATCCGGATTGGATGATACGAGGATTATCAGGCTTTGCTCCGGTGGTTCTTCAAGAGTTTTCAGGAATGCATTTGCAGCGGATTGATTCATGGCCTCTGCATCATCCACGATGACAGTCTTATACCTGCCCTCAAAGGCCTTCAAAGAAAGGATTTTGTCAATTTCCCGTATCTCCTCTATTTTGATCAGGCCGTTTTCAGGTGATATTAACCGGAAGTCCGGGTGCATATTTGCGTCGATTTTCCTGCAGGAAGAACATGCATCACAACAGTCATATGCTGTAATCTGATTGTCGTGCCCCTGAGCTGCAAAGCAATTGAGCGCCTTGGCAAGATTGATTGCAGTCATTTTTTTGCCTATGCCGGATTCTCCTGCAAACAGGTATGAGGAGGGTATTTTCCTCCGTTCCAGCGTTTTCCGGAGGATGCGTATTGCCCGGTCCTGCCCGATGATATCCCGTAAAGCCATTATAAACTCGCAGTCTCACTGATTATCCGGATGATTTTTCTGTGGGTCTCATCGATGCCGGCGGTGGTCTGGATCAGTTTTATCCTTTCAGGATCTTGTGCGGCAAGCAGGTGATATCCGTTTCTCACCCGCTCGTGGAATGAGGTAGCCTCAAGCTCAAGCCTGTCCGTTTTATTGATGCCCTGGTTTCTCAGTAATCCTGTCTTCACATCGAGGTCGAGCAGCAGGGTGATATCAGGTCTCATCCTGCCGGTTGCGATCAGGTCAATGGAATCGATCAGATGGAGGTCGAGTCCTCTGCCGTACCCTTGATAGGCAAGAGTCGAATCGGTAAACCGGTCGGTAATGACAATGGCTCCCCTGTTCAATGCAGGCATAATAACCTCCTGAATATGCTGTGCACGGGATGCAAAATACAGCAGCAGTTCGGTGAGAGGGGACATCCCTATGTGTTCAACAGCGAGCAGAACCGTTCTTATCTTTACCCCGATTTCTGTACCGCCCGGTTCTTCGGTAAGAAGGACGTCAGCTCCCTTACTGCTCAGGTATTTGTACAGGAGTTTCCCCTGGGTAGATTTCCCGGAACCCTCTATGCCTTCAAATGAGATGAAGGTTCCTTTCATGCCGTCCGACCTTTCATCTCAGAACTCAGCTCGGACAGAATCCGGAAAATCTTTGCTGTTTCTGCAGGGGTTCTCGACCCTGTCCCGCAGGATGGCGTCAACAAGATCTGTGACAGCAGCAGGTCGGCAGGTATGGAATGTGACAAAAGCTCGATCCCCAGCTCTAACCGCTTTTTTAAAGATTCAGTATTCTCATGCTGTATGGCTTCGGTTGTCGGGACAATGCCCCAGGCGAGGTATCCGTTCTTTTTCAAAAATGATGTGAATTCCGCTGGGTAGAGCGGGATTGTTTCAATGTAGTCATATGCATCAAAGCTTATGATCGTGACGCCGGAGCGAATGACCAACGGCCAGTCAGCATTGCTGCAGCAATGAATACCGGCAAGCCCGGAGGCCTCTTTAATGGTATCTGTTGCGGCCTGCAATAACCGCAGGGCCTCTTCAGGTGCCACGCCGATGTAGCTTGAGCTGCCGAGGGCAGAGAGAACAGGCTCATCAATAAAAATGATGACCCGGTCGGCAAAGGGTTGCAGAATCCCGATCTGCCACCTGATCTTTGCCTGAAGAAGCAGGAGCGAAATTTCCCGTAATTCTTCGTCAAAATAGAGCGATCTTCCCCGGGCATCTTTGAGTCCGAGGGTGAATGTCAGCGGCCCGGTAATATGTCCTTTGATGAATTGAAAATGTCTGCCGGCTGCAGCACGTCTGAAGGCATAAAGCCCGCTTGCAAAGGCTTCAGAGATGGTCAGCTTCAGATCGTCTGTACAGGTTTCGTAAAATCGTGCAAGATCTTCGCCATCTTCTCCTACCCATATTGTCTCTCTCTGTTCGTCGATCTTCAGAGACGGCATGCCTTCGGAAACCTGGGGTATCATAAATTCTCGGAATGATACGCCGGGCAGTTGCGGCCAGAAGGGGATATCAAAAGTATCAAGCACGAGCCTGCATGCTTCGTCAGGATTAGTATGGGGAAGACTGCCAATGCCGGTTGTGAGGAACGGTGTAAACATTTTTAGATGATACTCTATCAGTAAGTTCTCAAGTCAATAAGAAAAGTTTAAAAATTCCGGTAATGACCGGTAAAAGGAGGAATTCTTAGCGTGTAGTGAACGGAATAAAAACGTATTCACCCCCGTGCGGGGGTGAATACGCTATACACGAATTTCTATGAACACAGAGAAAATGAGTCTATTTGCTCTTTCTCCTCTGGAACTTGGTTTTCTTTCTGAGCTTGTCGTGTTTGTGCTTGCTCATTTTTTTCTTACGCCACTTTTTGACGTTTCCCACTCATTCACCTCCCTCTTAAAAACAGTAGACAGCAAACAGCAAACAGTATACAGGATACAAAAAAAATTTTTCTATTTCCAGTTCTCTACCTACTACCTACTGTGCACTGTATTCTTTGGCCTGGTCCATGAAAGCTTCAAGCTGTATCTCGACCGTCGGAGATTCGGTCCCGTCATACGGGATGCTGATACATGGTATGCCGTAGTCCCTCGTTATACCTCTCAGGATCGCTGTGACGATTGTCCCCGGCATGCAGCCAAACGGCATCGCATTGACAATACCCGATGCTCCTCTTTCGATAAGATCGATGCATTTTCCCACACTCAGGATAGTCTCACCTTCGAAGGAGCTATGCACATAGGGTGAAGCCTTCTGAAGGATCTCTTTTGTCTCCGGTTCATGCAGTGTTTTCAGGAAATCCCTGAAGAAACGGCTGTATCTGTGTTCGATTCTTTTCTGGAAAAACCTTTTCAACAGAAAATTAATAATAGCAGACTTGTCTTTTTTTAACAATGCCTTCCTAAGCCCCATCAGATTGACATAATAAACCCATTCCTCCACAGGTGCAAGCCATACCTGCCCCCCCAATGCCTCGATCTTTCTCACAAGATTGTCGTTGGAGAATTTGTGGGATCTTACAAAAATTTCTCCGATAATTCCTATGAGCGGTCTCTTCCCCGCTTCTCTCGGAAGATGCCCGAAGTCCTTCCTCATGTTACCCAGGACTGCGTCAATATTGTTGCCGTTGGTCCTCCTGAGCGCATGGTAGAGTTTCTGAGCATACGAATCGTATAATTGATCAGCAGATCCTCGTGAACACTCATAGGGCCGGGTCTCGTGAAGGGATTTCGTGAGCAGTTCGTATGCAATAATTCCTTTCCATGATTGCAAACTAAAATCCTTCCCGACCATCCCGAGGTCCGCATAGAAAGATGTGTCCTGGGTTGGTGCAAAAATCGGCACATCGGTAATCCCTAACTTTTCGAGAACAATTTTATGGAAAACATTATACTGCCCGAATCTGCATGGTCCCGTACCGGATGGCATGAAAAAAGCGCTTTTCTCTGGGATGAAATCGGCCTCCATGACCTTTCTCACCATATCTCCGGTGGTTACCAGACACGGATAGCATTCTTTCCCTGATACAAATTTCTTTCCGAGATCGATTGCAGTCTTATCAGACTCGGGAAGAACCTCCGCACTGATCCCGCAGTGCTCAAAGGCAGCTGCTATCCCATGCACATGCACAGACATGCGTGGCAGGTAAATGGTCCTCTGCACCTGTTTTGTCATTGGCGCCTGGTGACGAGCTATTCTCTCCTTTTGTCTGTTCACCGCATGCTCCATGTAATCGGCGGTTCGATTCTGAATACTGTCGATAAAAGCCTCGCATCTGGTAATTGCCCCGGCATCCGCACTATGTTCATCAATTTCTATGTGGAGAAACGGTTTCGCGCCCATTTCCTGTTTAAAATATTTAAGAATGAATGAATCAGGTCCGCACAGAAAATTACCGGTGTAAATTGGATACAGGTTGTGAGAATCTCTGACAAGCCGAGCAGCTTTGAGAATTCGCTGCCCGGATCTCCAGTACATATTCGGCCATTCTTTGTGAATCGAATACTGTTCGAAAGGCAGGAAATCGAAAGGGATTGATGCGATGCCAAGGTCAGACAGTTTTCTGGGGATTTCGAGATTTACTCCGCTGTCAAAGGCATTGTAAGCCCTGCCGATTATTACCACAGAAAGTTCTTTGCAGGCAGAGAGAAATTCAGAACCTTTCCGCTTAATTGCATCCGCGAACGACTTCTGTGCCTTTTCTCCTGCATCAAGAGCTTGTGAAATGCGGGATTGCTTTATCCTGAACGGTTTCAGAACCCGTTTCAGTTCATGGAGGAGGAATTTCTTACCCTGCCGCAGATTGACCACTGGGGTAAGGAGCTTGATACCCTTAAAGGCTATGCGTGATACATATGGAATGGTCTGCGTATGAGGACAAGCCATGCCCCGTTCATATATATCTTCCGGTGAGTTCAGGTTGATAAAACTGGGGATAAAAAGGGCATCTACGTTTTGACTCAGCAGGTACTGAATATGACCATAAGCCACTTTCACCGGAAAACAGGCTTCGGCAAGAACCCGCTCAAGGCCAAGGTTCACAATTTGTCTGTCTGTTTTTAGAGAGACCTCGACATGGAATCCGAGTTCCCACAGCACTGTTGTCCAGAAAGGAAGATAGTCATGGAAAAAGAAGATGTAGGGTATCCCGATTTTCGGCCTTGAAACCTGATTGTTGTCCTTCGCATGTTCTTTTCGGCTTTCGTGTTCTTTCCAGAGCATCTCTTCCCTGAATGCAAAGAGATCCGGAAGCCCAGAATGCTTCCTCTTTCGCACATCGTATTTTTCACACCTTCCCCCGTAAAAGAGAAACCCCTCTTCTCCGGTAATCTTGACGCGGTTTATCTCACATACATTCGGACATCCTTTGCACTCAAAGGATGATATTTCATACGGACGCCTCGACAACTCGAAGCCTTTGAATGTCGATCGTGTTTTCTTATCTGTTTTGTGCTGCATGGCGATTAATGCCATACCGATAGCACCGGTGACATCATGATTGGTGGGAACGGTTATCTGTTTCTTCAGGTATTTTGAGAAAGCTGAGACTACTGACCTATTAAATGCAACACCGCCCTGGAAAAAAATATGCTCGCCGATATGCTTGCCGGCGACCACCCTGTTTATGTAATTCTGGACTATAGAATAGGCGAGACCGGCAAGCAGGTCTTTCCTGTCTGCCCCTTTCTGCAGATTTGCCATGAGCGAGTTTTCCATGAATACGGTGCATCGTTCGCCCAGTCTGCACGGAGTCTTTGCAGAGAGTGCAAGTTCTTCGTATTCTCCTTTAATGGATATATTGAGTTTTTCGGACTGTTCCTCAAGGAATGAGCCTGTTCCTGCCGCGCAGGCCTTATTCATTTCGAAGTCAATGATAACTCCGTCCTTCAGAGAGATATATTTGGAATCCTGTCCCCCGATTTCGAATATGGTATCAACTTCTTTATCAATAAAAGCAGCTGCTGTAGCCTGAGCCGTAATTTCGTTTTTTACAATGTCGGCCCCGACATAATCGGCAATCATGTATCTTCCCGAACCGGTAGTCCCGACACCCATAATCTCTACCTGGTCACCGACCTCTTCCCCTGTTTCTGCAAGACCCTGACGTACTGCCTCAATCGGGCGTCCGGCTGTCATAAGATACCGCTTTGACAAAAGTCTCCCCTCTTCATCAATCACGGCGAGATTTGTGCTGATCGAACCAATGTCTATACCAAGGTAGGCCTTTGTCTTATCGGAGGATTGAGAACGAAGGATCAAGGATGAAGAGCCATCGTTTTCCAGTGCAACAGGTATGCTATGCCCATGATCCCCTAAAGGAGGATATCCCTCCTCGACAGGGCGGTATGAATGCAAAAAATCATCGAGCAGCGATACGTCAAAATGGTGTATGGTGCCCTCATGCAGATTTTTCAGTGCCGCACCGATTGCCCCCATGAGGGCATAATCATCGGGAACAAGGAGGTCATCAATTCCAAAAATCTCCCTGAAGGCTCTCACCATCCCGTGATTCGCTGCCACACCACCCTGGAAGGACACCGGCTGCACGATCTTTCTCCCCCGCGATATAGACCCCTTAAAGTTTCGTGCAACGGCAAAGCAGAGACCCGCAACGATATCGTCAACGGGAGTTGCAATCTGCTGGAGATGAATCATGTCGGATTTCGCGAATACGCTGCATCGTCCGGCAATTCTGGGAGGTTTTTTTGATTGCAGGGCGAGGTTGCTGAATTCATCTATGGTAAGCCGCAATCGCTCTGCCTGCTGGTCAAGAAAAGAGCCTGTTCCGGCAGCACAGACTGAATTCATCGAGAAATCCTTTATTGCGCGTCCATCCTCACCCAGAACGATAAGCTTGGAATCTTCTCCCCCCATCTCGATGATCGTTTTTATCCAGGGGAATAATGCATGAGTTGAGAATGCCTGCGCCACAATCTCATTCACAGGCTTTATGTTGAGCAGAGAGGCAATGAGTCTTCCTGCGGAGCCGGTAACCGAGAGTGAAAGATTTTCCGGTGAAAGTGCAAGGTCTGGGGGGATTTCCCTGATAAGCTTCAGAGCAAAGGATAGAGAATGGCCTTTGTGCCTCTCATAACGGCTGTACAGTTTTCTCCCCTGTTCAGTGAGGACAACAAGCTTTACGCTGACGGAACCGGCATCAAGACCGATGAAGTTCATCACCTCTCCGATTGTTTCAAATTATACCACAGACACGTCAGACTGAACCTGCTCGCCTGTCAGCAAGTATGCTTTCAAGACGTGGCAATCTGCCCGAAAAGGTTGAAATTGCTTGCCCCAATCAAGTTCGGGGCCGTGAAGACACTTTATACCGCTGGATTTGGGTATTAAGATCCAATGAAATCACTAGCATGTCTGATCTCTTGCAACCATTCAGATTGCACTTTGCAGATTACTGCGGGGTTAGTTCATTATTTGCCCAACGAATAAAGAGGCGAATTATAAGGCAGGAACATTGAGCAACGGGAAATTCATCTCTTCACGTTGCTTGTAAAAAGCCCGTGCACAGAGCCGGGCTAGATTCCTTACCCGTGCTATATATGATGTCCTCTCCGTGACCGATATGGCTCCCCGCGCGTCAAGTAAATTAAAGGTGTGGGAACACTTCAGGCAAAACTCATATGAGGGAAGCACGAGGCCGATCTTGTTCAGCCTGATGGATTCTTTTTCATATGCGTCGAACTGCCTCATCAGAAGGTCAGTATCAGCATGATCGAAATTGAATTTCGAAAATTCCACTTCGTCCATGTGGTGGATCTCACCATATGTTACTCCCTTGGACCACTCCAGGTTGAACACGTTATCCACTCCCTGCAGATACATGGCAATCCTCTCAAGCCCGTATGTCAGTTCAAGAGAAACAGGTTTCAGATCAATGCCCCCGACCTGCTGGAAATAGGTGAACTGGGTTATCTCCATTCCATCAAGCCAGACTTCCCAGCCGAGCCCCCAGGCCCCAAGCGTGGGTGATTCCCAGTCATCTTCGACAAATCTTATGTCATGCTTGAGAGGATCTATGCCCAGATAGGCAAGACTCTCGAGGTAGACTTCCTGACTCTCCTTCGGAGATGGCTTGAGAATCACCTGGTACTGATAATAGTGCTGAAGCCTGTTCGGATTTTCTCCGTACCGCCCGTCAGTAGGCCTCCGTGACGGTTCAACGTATGCAACTTTCCACGGTTCTGGACCAAGGACTCTGAAGAATGTGGCAGGGTGGAATGTCCCGGCCCCCACTTCAATATCATATGGTTGGAGAAGAATACATCCCTTATCCGACCAGAACTGCTGGAGCTTTCCAATAAGATTCTGAAAATACATAGAGTCTCCTGAGAGAAAAAAGCATAAAAGAAAGGAAAAAGGTTTGTCAAATAAATGAGATTGATTTTCAGGCATTACCTGCCAGAATTCTCCTTTAAACGAGCGAGAGCATATCGAAAAAGTCGTAGGGCGGATGTCCTTCCGGGATGTTGCACGGACTGTCTCTTCTTGGCGGGAACAGTCCAGATGGAAAACGCTCGCCGGCTGCTTTCAGAGCGTGTAAAAAGTTTCGATTCAGACGCACATATCTACGTTGAGGGACAAATTTGAGATGTACATCCGGAAAGATTCACTATAGTATTCAGAGACTTTCCTTCCTTCATGTACTGCGTTAGCAAATCAGTAGGGACTGGAGGACTAAATATATAGCCTTGTATCCCGTCACTCCCCTGTTCATGAAGGAATGCCAGTTGCTGTTCATTCTCCACACCTTCGGCGATGACCTTTAAATTGAGAGTGTGTGCCATGGCAATTATTGCATTAATGATAGCCCTATCATCAGGATCAGTGCTGAGATTTCTTACGAAGGATCGGTCTATCTTTAAAATATCTATCGGGAATTTTTTAAGGTAGCTCAATGATGAATAACCAGTTCCAAAGTCATCAATTGAGAGTCTTATCCCCATGTTTTTCAATTCATTTAAAGTAATAATTGCCATTTCAGTTGATTCAATTAAGATACTTTCTGTAAGTTCCAGCTCTAAATATTTAGGTTCCAAACCTGTATCATTCAAGAGCCGAGCTACAGTTTCTAAGAAGGTTTTTTGTTTAAACTGAGCACTGGATATGTTTACCGTCACATATATCGGAGCAAAACCCGCATCCTGCCATGCCTTGTTTTGTGCACAGGCTGTACGCAATACCCACTCACCAATGGGAACAATGAGGCCAGTTTCTTCAGCCATTGGAATAAATGTCGACGGTGGTAGCAACCCTTTTTCTTCGTGCAACCAGCGTAATAATGCTTCCGCACCAATAATCTTCCCACTGCTGATATCTAACTGTGGCTGATAGTATACTTGTAACTCTTTGCGATCTAATGCCTTCCGTAGACTATTCTCCATTGCAATTCGTTCAATGGTAACAATGTTCATTGACTCTGTATAGAATTGGAAGTTATTTCTCCCTTGGTCTTTTGCATAATACATTGCCCTATCAGCATTCTTCAGCAGAGTGTCTACGTCTTCACCGTCATCAGGATATAGGGATATCCCGATACTTGTGGTAATGAACATTTCATTGTTTCCTACAATAAAAGGGTGCCTAAATAAATCGAGGATTCTTTGAGCCACTTTTGATGCACTTTGAATGTTACTGATTTCAGTAAGGAGCAGGGTAAACTCGTCTCCACCCAAACGTGCCACAGTGGTATGTGACTCCTCTGTATCTATACGAGCGATAGTGTCACTTTTACGCACATATTTAGCTAAACGATCAGCAACACTTTTTAACAGGTTGTCTCCAACATCATGGCCAAACGTATCATTGATCCTCTTGAAATTGTCAAGATCAAGAAAGAGTACGGCTACCACTCGCTTATGCTGTTTAGCCGATGCTAATGCTTGTTGCAGGCGGTCTTTTAAGAAGTGACGGTTAGGCAAATCCGTTATCGTATCGTGATACGCAATATACGTGATTTGCTCTTCAGAACGCTTGCGATCACTAATGTCACGAACAATCCCTACAGAACACCACTTTCCATTAATTTGGATTGCTGAAGTAGAAACTTCAATCGGAAATTCAGTCCCATCTTTTTTGATAGCAGAGAATTCTAATGTATTACCAATAGCTGGCCCTTGTCCCGTTTTCTTAAATTTCTCGAACCCCTTGCTAGCGTCTTCATGATATCTCTTGGGACTAAGAAACGAGTGTAAGTCTTTCCCTAAAGTCTCGTCGCTTGAATAACCAAATATTTTTTCTGCAGCAGGATTCCAATAAGATATCTTGCCTTCGCTATCCATTAATAGGATAGCATCCGCTGCTGTATTGCTGATTGCACGGAATCTTGCCTCACTTTCTTTCAGTGCTTCTTGTGATTTCCTGCGTTCAGTTATGTCTTTATCAACCCCACGGTATCCCTTCAGGTTTCTTTTCTCATCTAAAATAGGCATACCATTTGTTCGCACTAGTATTCTTTTCCCATCTTTCCGAATATTCCAGTTTTCAAGATCCTTGATAGGTTCTTTATTCTCGACTATTTTTTGGAAAAGTGGCTTTATCATCTCTGCTTCTTTCGGTGGCATAAAATCAAAAGGTGTTTTCCCGATTATTTCTTCTGGTAAATACCCTAAGAGATCGAAAACCTTCTCAGAACAATACGTGTAAGCCCCTTTTTCATCGACTTCCCAAATCCAATCTGCCATACTGTAAGAAATGTCCTTGAAACGTGCTTCACTCTCACGTACTTCTTCCTCTGCCTGCTTACGTTCAGTGACGTCTCTCGCTGCACCTACCATTCCGATTACTTTGCCCTTATTGTTTTTCAGCGGAGATTCATCTATCTCAAGCCACACTCTTCTAAGATCTTTCCTGTAAAGTTCTAACAGGTACGGTTTCTGCCTCTTGCCTGTCTTCAGAGCTATTTCAGTAAGTTCTATGCCTATGGTATTAATCGGGTCTTCAGTAACAAGATTTGTCCACTCTGTCATCATTTCAACAGGGGAGTATCCCAGAATCTGCAGGCATTGTGGACTTATAAAAATCAGCCTATGCTTCATGTCGTGGATATAGAAAATCTCGTTACTATGCTCAATGATGTTCTTGAGTTTCTGTTTACTTTCTTTCAGAGCTATCTCTGCCTGTTTACGATCGGTAATTTCTTGAGAAATATTATCAACCATATGATTCGTTACTTTCTTAAGGGATTCAAGTAACTCTTCGTTGGAATCTCCGCTGACCCTTGCACTCAAGTCCCCTTTTGAGACTTTGTTTAATACGTCAAAATGTTCGGCAAGGCAAATGGCAAACTCATGAGATTGGTTGACGATTTCCCCGATGTTTTCAGCTGTCAAATTCACTATTTGTTTTAGTTTATTTATCAACTCGATTTTTGATGTTTCTTGTGTTCTTACTGTCGGATCGCCCGTTGCAATCTTTTTCAATGCTTCGAATGTCTCTGAAAGACCAATGGCCAGCTCCATGTTTGTGTCTTCCATCTCACTATCTTTTTCGTCAACATGCTTCCTGAATCTCTTGAACTGTTTGCTTGCAGCTTTTATAGTGTCTCTCATTGCGGAAACATCCATATTCAAACTGAAAATCTCACAATCCAAACACATTTCCATCTTTTCTATGAATTTCCCCTGGATTTCGTTTCGACAACGGGTTCCTGAAATAAGCCAGCACATGAGGTTTTTTATCTCATATGCAGGACAGTCTTTTTCTCTACAAGAAAAAACTTCCCAGCATTTTACCTTCTTGTGTATGACTCCTCTTCGATTCTCTTGACTCTTTTTGTTTAAAGCTGAATTTGGCATCTCAATTTTCCGTTACACTCAACTTTACAGGAGAACAAGAGCCTCTATAATCTTTGGCATCATGCACGAAGATCTTTTTCACAGGCATGACAGTCTCTAATCATTTTGAAGATATCCTTGTCTCCTTAAGGTATTATTACCGTGATCTTCAAGACTGGTTGAAGGCACGTAAGACCTGAGGTGTTCAATATTTCTATTGCCATCCTTTAATTTCGCTTTATTTGTGAATTACAATCTTACAATTCTCAAGCATATTTTATTCCAAAAGGGGGCGATCGTATAAGTTATTGATTATAAAACATACATTGAATTACTGGTTAATGATCTGAAGAGATTATGACAAATCCTGTCAATAATTTTCATAGCAGAATGAAACAAAAACTGACCGTATAGGTTTGGAGCGGAACTCTCCATGGGGCGAAGCATTGAACGATCCTTGATAGTTTGAACAGGATGCGGTTTTCCTAAATTATGCAATGACCCATTTAGTTTCGGCTATATGGTCCTGCATGCGGACATGAAGTGCCATTTACGATTACAGGACATTGAACTAAAGAAGTGCAGGGAAGAGGGAAATAACATATCCAGAGAATAAGGTCTGGTCTTTTATCAAAAGGAATGCCCCTGCTTATTCTCCTGATAATTTTTTGTTTTAGATGGATACAATCTGTTGTTAATACCGGTATATTTTCTTGAATACTCTCTCCGTTCTTCATATTGTATTCTATAATTTTGAACTGGGATATTGCATCCTGACGAGCATAATCCGCAGATTCTGAATGTCCATGTCACCGCATGAGACTATTATGCATTGCGGGAACACACGCCTCACATGATTTTGTCTGCCCTTCCATAATTTTCTAAGAATGGATTGTACCTGCAGGGCAGAAAAAGCAGTTCCTCAGATACGAAAGACAAGATCCTTGTGATATAATTTCATCCACATGCAAGAGAAGATCCTGATGAAGGGGAATGAAGTCATTGCTGAATCTGCGGTCAGGGCGGGCTGCCGTTTTTACGCAGGATATCCTATCACTCCGCAGAACGAAATCCCCGAATACATGTCATGGAGGATGCCTGCAGTTGGGGGAACCTTCATCCAGGCAGAAAGCGAGCTCTCAGCAATCAATATGGTTTATGGGGCTGCAGCCGCCGGAATCCGTGCCATGACATCATCGAGCAGTCCGGGAATAAGTCTGAAGCAGGAGACTATTTCATATCTCGCCGGTGCGGAACTTCCCTCTGTTATCGTAAACATGCAGCGGGGCGGACCGGGCCTCGGAAATATCTCCGGCAGCCAGGGAGATTATTTTCAGTCGGTGAAGGGCGGCGGACACGGTGATTATAAAATGGTAGTGTACGCTCCTTCCAGCCTGCAGGAATTGTGGGATTTAACCATGCTTGCCTTCGATAAGGCGGATGAGTACAGAAACCCTGTCATGATACTCGGCGACGGAATCATTGGACAGATGATGGAACCTTTTTATCCAACCCCATACCGGAACCCTCACCTCACTGAAAAGAACTGGGTACTTGATGGATGCAGGGACAGGGAGCCCCGGGTAATAAAATCTCTCTATATGGGAGATGGCGAGCTCGAGATGAGAAATATTCTTCTCCAGAAGAAATATACGCAGATAAAAAATAGAGAGGTCAGATTCGAACAGTACTATTCGGAGGATTCTGAATGTATCATCGTTGCTTTTGGTATCGTTGCGCGGATTGCCCTCGCCTCTGTTATGAGACTCAGACGTGAAGGCTGTAAAGTCGGTCTCTTCAGGCCGGTCACCCTCTTCCCATTCCCCCAGGAAGAGCTTTTTCTCCTTGCCGGTGAAAACAGAAAATTTCTTGTCGTAGAAATGAATGCTGGCCAGATGGTCGAAGATGTTCGATTGGCCATTGATGGGCGGGGACCGGTCTTTTTTTACGGAAGACCGGGCGGAGCCATTCTGACACCGGAAGATATCGAGGCGAAGATTCGACAAACGCTCGATTACCAGCATCATACCGTCAGGAGCAGATTTCAGCAAAACGATATGTAGCGGGCCCCGTTTCGGGGCATTTGCCCCTTCTTTTTTCAGCAGCGGTGCCTTGACAAAAAAAATTGTGTCTGGTAATATTTCCACTTGCTGTAGAATCCAGCAGTATTTAGTAGTATTTATAAATACATTCATGGAGGGACATTGCCTACAATTGCGCAGTTAATAAAGAACGGACGGGAGAAGGTTCGTGTAAAAACTAAGAGCCCTGCACTCAAGTCATGCCCGCAGAAACGGGGCGTATGCGTGAGGGTTTACACAACGACACCCAAAAAACCAAACTCGGCCCTCAGAAAAGTCGCGAGAGTCAGGCTCATGACCGGAATAGAAGTTACCGCATATATACCCGGCGTCGGGCATAATCTCCAGGAGCATTCCATTGTCATGATACGCGGTGGAAGGGTAAAAGACCTTCCCGGTGTCCGATACCATATTATAAGAGGCACTCTGGATTCCATGGGAGTTTCCGACAGAAGACGGGGAAGATCAAAATACGGGTCAAAGCGACCCAAATAGAGAGAGCTCATCATGCCAAGAAGACGGGTTGTTGAAAAAAGAGAAATCTTACCGGATCCAAAATATAATAGTAAGATCGTAAGCAAATTTGTGAATGCGCTTATGGAGAGCGGCAAGAAGTCCACAGCAGAGAGGATATGTTATGGCGCATTCGAAATTTTAAACCAAAAAACCGGCACCGATCCGCTCAAGGTTTATAAAACTGCACTTGAGAATGTAAAGCCCGTTCTGGAAGTTAAGCCGAGGAGGGTCGGCGGTGCTACATATCAGGTTCCTGTTGAAATCAGGCCGCACCGGCGGACTGCACTTGCTTTTCGCTGGATCATCACCTATTCGCGGGCGAGAGGCGAAAAGACGATGCAGGAGAGACTTGCGGGGGAATTGCTGGACGCGTATAACAATACCGGGACTTCTATCAAGAAGAAAGAAGATACCCATAAAATGGCCGAGGCTAATAAGGCTTTTGCCCATTACAGATGGTAGGAAGAATAGAGGAGAGAGATTTTGTCACCTTTTTCGCTTCAAAAGACACGCAATATCGGTATCATGGCACACATCGATGCAGGGAAGACTACGAGTACCGAACGAATCCTCTATTACACAGGTGTTACCTACAAGATCGGAGAGGTTGATGAAGGCACTGCTGTCATGGACTGGATGGTACAGGAGCAGGAGAGAGGCATCACCATTACCTCTGCCGCAACAACATGTCACTGGAAAGACTATCGGATTAATATCATAGACACCCCGGGTCATGTCGATTTCACTGTCGAAGTAGAAAGATCGCTGAGAGTACTTGATGGAGCTGTTGCCGTTTTCGATTCTGTCGCAGGTGTTGAACCCCAGTCGGAGACGGTATGGAGACAGGCAAATAAGTACGGCGTTCCCCGTATTGCTTTTATGAACAAAATGGATCGTGTGGGGGCTGATTTTTTTATGAGTGTCAACAGCATGATTGAACGTCTTGATGCGAATCCCGTTCCGGTTCAGATACCGGTAGGAACCGAGGATAAGTTCAGGGGGCAGATCGATCTGGTCAACATGAAAGCACTGTATTTTGATGATGAAACGCTTGGGGCAAATTTTCTTGAAGAGGACATCCCGGAAGCACTTCTCCCCACAGCACATCAATACCGTGATAAGATGCTTGAGGCACTGGCAGACCTTGATGACGGTATTATGGAAAAGTACCTTGATAAGGCCGACATACAGATTGATGAAATCAAGAGAGCGATCAGAAAAGGCACACTCGAACTGAAAATCACTCCGGTCATCTGCGGTTCTGCCTTCAGGAATAAAGGTGTTCAGCTTCTGCTTGATGCAATCGTTGACTACCTGCCTTCGCCGCTTGATATCCCCCCTGTTGTTGGAAAAATACCCAGGAGTGATTCTGTGATTGTACGGCATGCGCAGGATAGCGAACCATTTTCTGCAATCGCTTTTAAGGTAATGACCGACCCATTCGTGGGGCAGCTTACCTTTATACGCGTATATTCCGGAGTGTTAAACGCCGGATCATATATCTATAACTCAACAAAAGACATCAAAGAGCGGGTCGGAAGGCTTCTGAAGATGCACGCAAACAAGCGCGAGGAGGTCAAGGAGGTATCGGCAGGTGATATCGCTGCCGTTGTGGGGCTGAAACATACCCTGACGGGCGATACGCTGTGTGATGAAAAGAATCCCATTATCCTCGAATCCATAGAGTTCCCGGAACCGGTTATGTCGGTTGCCATTGAACCAAAGACGAAGGCCGATCAGGAAAAACTCTCCCAGTCGCTTGCAAAGCTTGCCCAGGAAGACCCCTCGTTCCGGGTTTCCTTTAATGAAGAAACCGGCCAAACCATCATATCAGGCATGGGAGAGCTGCATCTTGAGATCATCGTTGACAGGCTGCTGCGGGAATTTAAGGTCTCTGCAAATGTCGGCAGGCCCCAGGTTGCTTATAAGGAGACAATACGGGGGTCGGCAAAGTCAGAGGGAAAATTTGTCAGACAGACCGGAGGCAGGGGACAGTACGGACATGTTATCATTCAAGTTGAGCCATCAGAGGCCGGTAAGGGATTCGAATTCGAAAATAAGATCGTTGGTGGTGCTGTTCCGCGTGAATACATACCTGCCATCGAAAAAGGGATAAGAGAAGCGTCGGACAGGGGGATTCTTGCAGGGTATCCTGTTGTTGATGTCAAGGCAGTTCTGATTGACGGTTCGTACCATGAGGTTGATTCCTCTGAAATGGCCTTTAAAATCGCCGGCTCCATGGCGTTTAAGGAAGCTGCCAAGAACGCCAGGCCCATACTGCTCGAACCAATCATGAGTATCGAGATTGTCACTCCGGAGGAATACATGGGCGATGTTATCGGAGATCTGAACGCCCGCCGGGGAAGAGTGCACAACATAGAGCGAAGGGGAAACGTTCAGGTAATCAAGTCGCAGGCTCCGCTCGCAGAGATGTTCGGTTACGCAACAAGTTTGCGCTCAAAAACACAGGGCAGGGCAACATATACCATGCAGTTTTCGCACTACGATGAAGTTCCCAAGGGAGTTTCCGAGGGAATCATCGCCGTGGTGAGAGGCGGATAACGCCGGTGAAAATAAGGAGGAGAAATGGCGAAGGCAAAATTTGAGAGGGTAAAGCCTCATGCGAACATAGGGACGATCGGGCATGTAGACCACGGGAAGACGACGCTGACATCGGCGATCACGAAGATATTGGCGATGAAGGGGCAGGCGCAGTTCCGGTCATTTGACAGTATTGACAATGCGCCGGAGGAGAAGGCGCGGGGGATCACGATCGCGACGGCACACGTTGAGTATGAGACGGACAATCGGCACTATGCGCATGTAGACTGTCCGGGGCATGCTGATTACATAAAGAACATGATAACGGGGGCAGCGCAGATGGACGGAGCGATCCTGGTGGTATCTGCGGCGGACGGACCGATGCCGCAGACGCGGGAGCACATATTGTTGGCGCGGCAGGTAGGGGTTCCGTACATTGTGGTATTCATGAATAAAGTAGACATGGTGGATGATCCTGAGCTGCTGGACCTGGTGGAGCTTGAAGTGAGGGAGTTACTGACGAAGTATCAGTTTCCGGGGGACAAGATACCGGTGATACGGGGCAGTGCGTTGAAGGCGATGGGAAGTACGAGCACGGACTCTGGGGTAGAGGAGTACAAGTGCATTTTTGAACTGATGGAAGCGGTAGACAGCTACATACCGACGCCTGACCGGCCGATTGACAAACCGTTTTTGATGCCGATAGAGGATGTATTTACGATATCGGGGCGCGGGACGGTGGTGACGGGGAGAGTTGAGCGCGGGATCGTTAAGGTAGGGGAAGAGGTAGAGATCGTGGGACTGGGGGAGACGCGGAAGACGGTAGCGACTGGGGTAGAGATGTTCCGGAAGCTGCTGGATGAGGGGAGAGCGGGAGACAACATAGGGGTATTGTTACGGGGAGTAGGGAAAGAGGAAGTAGAGCGGGGGCAGGTATTGGCGAAACCCGGGAGCATAACGCCTCACACGAAATTCAAGGCGGAGGTATACATATTGACGAAGGAGGAAGGCGGGAGGCACACGCCGTTTTTCAAGGGATACCGGCCGCAGTTTTACTTTCGGACGACGGACGTAACGGGGGTCGCGCAGTTGCCTGAGGGGGTGGAGATGGTGATGCCCGGGGATAACGTGACGCTGTCGATAGAGCTGATATCGGCGATTGCGATGGAGAAGGAGCTGCGGTTTGCGATACGGGAGGGCGGCCGGACTGTTGGTGCCGGTGTTGTGACAGAGGTTATCCAGTAAATGGAAGTCAAAAGATCTGCTGCAGGCATATCAAGGTAAGAGAGAGAAGAACGTGAACCAAAAGATCAGAATAAAATTAAGAGCTTATGACCATAGAATTCTCGACAGATCAGTAAAGGAAATTGTGGATACCGTACAGCGCACAGGTGCAAGGATAGCCGGGCCTGTTCCGCTACCGACAAGAATCAGCAGGGTGACTGTCCTCAGGTCTCCCCATGTTGACAAGAAATCCCGGGAGCAATTTGAAATCAGGACCCATAAGCGGCTTATCGATATTGTCGATCCGACTCCACAGACGGTTGATGCCCTGATGAAATTAGAACTTGCAGCAGGTGTGGATGTTGAAATAAAGTTATGATAACGGAAAACAGCACAACGATATTATTTTTACTAATCATAGAGAGGCCAAACGCGGAGATCGGTACATGGTAGGCATTTTAGGGAAAAAACTCGGGATGACACAAATCTATATGGAAGATGGCAAAGCATGTCCGGTTACGGTTGTCGAAGCGGGTCCATGCTGTGTCCTTCAGGTAAAAACCCTGGACAACGACGGATACGAGGCTGTTAAAATCGGATTTTCAGAGGTAGGAGAAAGGAAAGTGAATAAGCCCCTCTTGGGGAATTTTAAAAAGGCGGGCGTCAAACCTTACAGATTGCTAAGGGAATTCGCGATGGGCGGACTGCAGGTCGGCGAATTTATTACCGTCGAAAGATTTACCAAGGGCGATACAATTTCTGTATCGGGGATATCGAAGGGCAAGGGCTTTCAGGGAGTAATGAAAAGGCATCATTTTTCAGGAGGCCCGGGTTCCCACGGATCTATGTTCAACAGGGCACCCGGTTCGATCGGAGCGAGTTCATACCCGTCACGGGTTTGGAAAAATCAGGGAATGCCCGGTCATATGGGATCCGGAAGAGTAACGGTCAGAAACCTCGAAATTGTCGATGTCAAAACTGATCAGAACATCCTGCTGATCAAAGGAGCAATTCCCGGGGCAATCGGTGCCGTGGTTGAGATTAAAAAGGAAGATTAAGATGCCGGAAATAGAGATAAAGGACAGAGATAACAGGACCATTGAAACGGTTCAGATACGTGATGATGTCTTTGGCGGGAAGGGAAAGAAGGGTCTCCTCCATCAGGTAGTCGTTAATTTTCTTGCAAACCAGCGACAGGGAACGCACAGCACAAAGACAAAAGGACTTGTGAGCGGGGGAGGCAGAAAACCATACAGACAGAAACATACGGGAAGGGCACGAGCAGGAAGCAACCGCTCTCCGTTATGGAAGGGCGGCGGGACAATCTTCGGACCGCAGCCAAGAGATTATTCATATAAAGTTCCCAAAAAGGTAAAAAGACGCGCTCTAAAGGCAGCCCTCCACGAAAAACTCTCCAGTAATGAAATAATTGTATTGGATTCCATTCCTGTGGAAAAACCAAAAACAAAAGAGATGATCACAATCCTGAAAAACCTCGGCCTTGATAAAAAAAGCGTGCTGATTGTACTCCCTGAGTACAGCGATTCCGTGGTTCTCTCTGCCAGGAATATCCCTGGTGTTAAAGTGGCGAGAACCATGGATCTCAACACCTATGATGTCATTGCTGCAAACATGCTTCTCATGACCAGGGAAGCATTAACGAGATTAGGGGACATAAAGGAATCATGAAAAATATCTATACAATACTCAAGAGGCCGCTTTTTACGGAAAAAGGGAGCAGCCTGAAAGAAATGCACAACAAGATTCTTGTTGAAGTTGCAAAGAATGCAAACAAGCTTGACATCAAGAAAGCCGTTGAGGACATTTTCAAGGTAAAGGTCGAAAAAATTGCGACGATCAATACAGAGGGCAAATGGAAACGGTATGGCAAGTTTACCGGCAAAAAACCCAACAGGAAGAAAGCAATCATAACTCTTAAGACGGGTGAAAAACTTGAGTTCATTGAAGGTGCATAATGGCTATCAAGAAATATAATCCGACATCACCGGGCAGAAGATTTCAGTCGGTTTCCGATTTTGCTGATATTACAACAGATACTCCGCAGAAATCTCTTCTTAAACCTTTGCGAAAGAGCGGCGGGAGAAATAACATTGGACAGGTTACCATCTGGCACAGGGGTGGTGGCAACAGAAGGGCTCTCAGAATCATCGATTTTAAGAGAGACAAGGCGGGAGTGCCTGCTACGGTCAGGACAATAGAATATGATCCGAACCGGTCTGCACGGATAGCTCTCCTGTTTTACCGCGATGGTGAAAAAAGGTACATTGTTGCACCTGCGGGGCTTCGGGTCGGTGATGAGGTCGTATCGGGGAAAGGTGCGGAAATAAAAATCGGAAATTTTTTACCGCTCAGTGAGATGCCTTTGGGAACATTTATACACAACATTGAATTAAGGCCCGGACAGGGGGCAAAGCTTGTCAGAAGTGCAGGGACATCAGCACAACTGATCGCAAAAGAGGACAGATATGCCCAGGTGAAACTGTCATCGGGTGAAGTGCGGTTTATTTTATCGCAATGCCATGCAACGGTCGGACAGGTCAGCAATCCTGATCACGAAAATATATCATATGGTAAGGCCGGGCGAATCCGGTGGTCCGGAAGAAGGCCGATTGTGCGAGGTGTCGCAATGAACCCGATAGACCATCCCCTTGGCGGGGGAGAGGGGAAGGCTTCAGGAGGCCGGCCTTCATGTACACCGTGGGGAAAGCCTGAAGGTATTAAGACAAGACACAACAAGAGAACCGACAGATCAATCATAAAGAGGAGGAAATAGATTGGCAAGATCCCTCAAAAAAGGCCCGTTTGTTGATGAAAAACTCATGAAAAAAGTGAAGGTTATGGTGGACAGCGGTGAAAAGAAACTGATCAAAACATGGTCAAGACGGTCTACGATTATTCCCGAATTTATCGGTTATACGTTCGCGGTGCATAACGGGAGAAAATTCATCCCGGTTTATGTGACTGAGAATATGGTCGGTCATAAGCTCGGCGAATTTGCACCAACAAGAACCTTTAAGAGCCATGCAGGTGCAGAAAAGGCCGCACCGGCAAAAGGGTAACGAAGGACTGCTCATGGAATCAAAGGCAATTTTACGATATGCACGGATCACGCCGAGAAAGGCGCGCCGGGTCGTGGACCTTGTGAGATACAAGAATGCGGGAGATGCACTTATTTTCCTTAGATATATGCCATATCGGGGAGCACGGTTTGTCGAGAAACTTCTGAAGTCTGCCATAGCAAACGCCGAGCAGAAAAAAGCTGTGAACCCCGAGGAGATGAAGATTACTCAGGCCTTTGTTGATCAGGGGCCTGTTATGAAGCGTGTGGAACCAAGAGCGATGGGAAGGGCGAACATTATCAGAAAAAGAAGTTCCCATATAACCCTGGTTTTATCAGAAGAAGGCTAAGGAGGTACGTTTTGGGTCAGAAGACACATCCGATAGGAAACAGGCTCGGGATTATCAAGACCTGGGATTCGAGATGGTTTGCCACGAAGGGCTATCGTGATTCGCTGCTGGAAGACTTAACGATAAGAAAAACCCTGAAGGAAAGGCTTTTTCATGCCGGAGTTCCCAAAATAGAGATAGAGAGGGCCGGTCAGAATATGAGAATCATCATTTATACTGCGCGGCCCGGAATCATAATCGGGAAAAAAGGGGCTGAGGTAGAAAAACTGAGAAAAGACCTGAAGGATATGACCAATAAGGAAGTTGCTATTGATATCAAGGAAATCAGAAAACCCGAGGTGGATGCGCAGCTTGTGGCCGAAAATGTAGCCCTTCAGCTTGAAAAGCGGGTTGCTTTCAGGAGGGCAATGAAAAAATCTGTGGCTTCTGCTCTCCGGTTCGGTACCCTGGGGGTCAAGATATCCTGCTCAGGGAGGCTTGCAGGAGCCGAAATAGCCCGATCTGAATGGTACAGGGAAGGAAGAGTTCCGCTCCATACCTTCAGGGCTGATATCAACTATGGATTTGCCAAAGCAAAAACCACCTATGGAATTATCGGTGTGAAGGTCTGGATGTATCATGGTGATATTCTCCCGGAAGGCAGACCCAAGGAAATATAGGTGATACCATGTTAATGCCCAAGAAGGTCAAATTCAGAAAGATGCAGAAGGGGAGGATGAACGGAAAGGCATATAGCGGCTCAACCGTATCGTTTGGGGAATTTGGGTTGAGGGCTCTTGAGCCGGGCTGGGTTTCGAGCCAGCAGATTGAGGCGGCAAGGATTGCGATTACCCGTCATGCCAAGAGGGGCTGTAAGCTGTGGATCAGAATTTTCCCGGATAAACCGATAACCAAAAAACCCGCGGAAACGAGAATGGGAAAGGGTAAGGGTGCACCTGAATACTGGGTAGCTGTTGTCAAGCCTGGAAGGATAATCTACGAAATGTCAGGAGTGACGGAAGCGTTAGCCAAAGAGGCAATGCGTCTTGCTTCTCACAAATTGCCGATAGCCACAAAATTTACAAAACGCGATGAGGAGGTTCTGTGAAACCATCCGATTTCAGATCGCTGACGGTTGATGAATTGCAACAGAGGGAATATGACCTGAGGAAGGAACTTTTCAATCTCAGGTTTCAGCTGGCTACCGGGGAGATAGAGAACCCGATGCGCATAAGAACTGTCAGGAAAAATATTGCGCGGGTACTAACTATTAAGAGTGAAAAGTTAAGAGTGAAGAGTGAAAAATGAAAAGTTTTTCCGAAGGTTCTGTAACGTCTAACTGTCAGGAGAGGGAGAAGTGTTGAAAAAGGTTTACGCAGGAACAGTAGTAAGCAATAAGATGGATAAAACAGTTGTTGTTGCAGTTACTCGGCTCTTTCAGCATCCTGTATACAAGAAAACCGTCAAACGGGTAACAAAGTTCAAGGCACATGATGAGAAGAACACGTGTCAGATTGGTGACATCGTAAAGATTATCGAGACGAGACCTCTGAGCAAAGAGAAACGGTGGTTGGTAATAGAATAGTGTTCGAACGGAGTGATAAGAGATGATTCAGTTGCGGAGTATGCTTGAGGTAGCAGATAATTCAGGCGCTAAAAAAGTACAGTGTATAAAGGTTCTCGGGGGGTTTCACAAAAGATATGCGAGACTCGGTGATGTGGTCGTCGTCAGCGTCAAAGAAGCCTTGCCAGAGAGCAATATCAAAAAGGGATCAGTCGCAAAGGCCGTTGTAGTCCGGACGAGGAAAGAGCAGCGGAGAACTGACGGTTCCTATATCCGCTTCGACCAGAATGCCGTTGTGCTCATTAATCCTCAGGGTGAACCGGTAGGGACCAGGATATTTGGTCCGGTAGCGAGGGAGCTCCGGTGGAAGGAGTTTACAAAAATAATTTCCCTGGCTCCGGAGGTTTTATAGGAGAATTATGGGCTTGCAGATAAAGAAAAATGATTCTATTTTAGTCATCAGCGGCAAGGAAAAAGGAAAAAGAGGAAGGGTGCTTTCAGTATCCCCCTCCAAGGACAGTCTCCTCGTGGAAAAAATCAATATGATCAAGCGACACATGAAGCCTTCCAGGAAGTATGCGCAGGGAGGCATTATTGAAAAGGAAGCACCTGTCCATATATCCAATGTTATGATGATTTGCCCGAAATGCAATAAACCGACGCGGATCGGAGGGATGTCTTTGCAGAGCGGCAAGAAAGTGCGTGTCTGCAAAAAATGCAGGGAGGTTATGGACCAGTAATGATTCCCAGGCTGAAAGAAAAATATCTCAAGGAAGTTGTTCCCAATATGATGAAGGAGTTTTCTTATAAGAATATTATGGAAGTCCCTAGGATTGAGAAAATCGTTCTGAATGTCGGACTTGGAGAGGCTATCCAGAATATCAAGTTGCTCGATGCGGCACAAAAAGAGCTTTCACTGATTACCGGTCAGAAGGCTGTTGTTACCAAAGCAAAAAAATCGATTGCTGCTTTTAAATTGCGGAAAGGAAATCCGATTGGTTGCAAGGTGACGCTTAGAGGAAAAATGATGTACGAGTTTCTCGACAGATTCATCAGTCTATCCCTCCCTCGGATTAGGGATTTTAGGGGTATTTCAGGAAAATCATTCGACGGAAGGGGAAACTATTCTCTCGGTCTCAAGGAGCAGTTCATCTTCCCTGAGATAGATTATGATAAAGTCGAGATGGTTCACGGGCTTGATGTCGTCTTCTGCACTACGGCGAAGACGGATCAGGAAAGCAAAGCCCTTTTGCGCCATTTTGGAATGCCGTTCAGGAATTAAGGGAATTTTTGTTGTTGGTTATTTTGTCTTTTGCTCTGTAAGAAACGACAACTGATTACTGAAAACCAACAACTGACAACGAATAAAACAAACGGAGTGGCACATGGCAAAAAGTTGCTTGATAGAAAAAAACAAAAGGCCGCCGAAGTTTAAGGTACGGGCCTATCACCGGTGCAAGTTATGTGGAAGACCGAGGGCGTATATCCGCAAATATGGCATATGCAGGATTTGTTTCCGGACTCTGGCACTTGAGGGTCAGATACCAGGTGTGGTAAAGGCAAGCTGGTGAGAAGGTCCCGAATGGAGGTAATGAATGCTGACTGATCCAATTGCTGACATGTTAACGAGAATACGGAATGCTATGCGTATCAAATCTGATAAGGTCGATATCCCTATTTCCAAAATGAAGCTCGAGATAGCGAAAATCATGAAGGAAGAAGGATTCATAAGGGCCTATAAAATATTGAAAGACAGAAAACAGGGTATTTTGCGGGTTATCCCCAAATATGTTGATGATCAGAGTCTCATTACGGGATTGAAAAGGGTGAGCAGGCCGGGCCGGAGATTTTACGTTCATAAAGATGAAATACCAAAAGTTATGGGCGGACTCGGAATCGCTATTCTGACAACATCCAAAGGCATTATGAGCGATAAGACTTGCCGGCGGGAGGGTGTTGGCGGGGAAGTCATCTGCTACGTGTGGTAAAGGAACGGAGAGAGCATGTCACGAATCGGCAAAAAACCAATAGAGATACCTGAAAACGTTGCTGTTCATATCCAGGGGAGTACCATACAGATTAAGGGTCCCAAAGGGGAATTGAGCTGGTCCTGCCCCGAGAAGATTACGGTATCAGTCAACGGCGGAGTCATAGCTGTTGAGAGGGCAGGTGACAGCAAGAGTGAGCGCGCACTCCACGGACTCACAAGGAGTATCATAACTAATATGGTTAAGGGGGTTTCCCAGGGGTATAAGAAAGTTCTTGATATCGTTGGCATCGGTTACAAGGCGCAGGTCTCCGGAGATAAGATTATGCTTTCCCTGGGGTATTCCCATCCGATCGAGTTCCAGTTGCCGCCGGGTATTACGGCGTCGTCTGACCAGAAACAGGTTCAGATTACCCTGACCGGTATTGATAAACAGCAGATCGGACAGGTTGCTGCGAGTCTCAACGCACTGCGACCCCCTGATGCTTATAAAGGCAAGGGGGTTAGATACTCGGGACAAAGGCTAAAATTGAAGGTCGGAAAGGCCGGTAAGAAATAAATAGGGTAATCACGTGCATTGTGCCCGTACCTGAAATATTCAACAGGACAGAAACGGGACCTATAGGTACCTATAACAAGGGGCGGAGGTTGTTTTGACTGAGAGCAGGAAAGAAGAAAGAGCAAGAAGGCATATCAGGATACGGAAAAAAGTTTCCGGGACGCCTGAAAGATTGCGGCTGTCAGTTTATCGGAGTTTAAATCACATATATGCTCAGCTTATTGACGACTCGAAGGGATATACGGTCGTTGCGGCGTCAACCCGTGACAAGGAATTGCAAACGGGAAAATCGCACAAGGGAAATGTCCAGGCAGCGAAGCAGGTGGGTGCTCTCATCGCAAAAAGGGCGCTGGACAAGGGTATAAAAAAAGTTGTCTTTGACAGAAGCGGATATCTGTATCATGGTGCTGTGAAAGCTCTGGCCGAAGCTACGAGAGAAGCCGGACTTGAATTCTGATGCGGTTTTCGTATCCGATCTTCAGATGCCTGCAACAAATCCGTGATAACGAAGCGGAATACTTAATTTATATGGAGGGTTTGTGGAGAAGATTGATTCGGAAGGCCTGAATTTACGAGATAAGGTCGTCTATATCAACAGAGTCGCCAAAGTCGTAAAAGGCGGGAGACGTTTTTCCTTTACCGCACTTGTTGTCGTGGGGGATGGGGACGGAACTGTTGGTGTGGGAAAGGGAAAGGCATCGGAAGTTCCCGAGGCGATACGAAAGGCGGTGGAACAGGCAAAGAAATCCCTTGTCAGGTTTCCGATAAAAGATGGGACATTGCCCCACCGGATTATCGGCAGATTTGGCTCCGGGACCGTCGTGATAAATCCTGCGGTCAAGGGCACCGGTATCATAGCCGGAGGTGCTGTCAGGGCTATTCTTGAGGTCGGTGGTGTTCAGAATGTTGTTGCAAAATCACTTCGCAGTCATAACCCTTTTAATTCTGTCAAAGCGACATTGCATGGACTTATGAGTCTTAAGAATCCTGACGCGGTTATGAAGCTGAGAGGGAAAACCGAGGAAGAGACACAACAGGAGGTTTCATGAAGCTGCACGAATTAAAACCTGATGCCGGAAGCAAAAAAAAGCCCAAGAGAGTTGGCAGAGGCATTGGTTCCGGTCACGGGAAAACTTCATGCAAGGGCCATAAAGGACAGAAAGCCCGTTCGGGAGGACCCAAAGGGCCCGCGTTTGAAGGCGGCCAGATGCCGCTCCAGCGAAGGATTCCCAAGAGAGGGTTCAAGAACCGCTTTGCTCTCGAGTTTGCAATTCTCAATCTCAAGGATATCGACGCCCTTGAAGGCATGGACGTGATCACCCCTGAAGCGCTTCTTAAAAAAGGCATTATCAAAGATGTAAAATGCGGACTCAAAATCCTTGGTGAAGGTGACATACAAAGACCGGTTACGATCAGGGCAGACGCTTTTAGTGCTTCTGCATTAGCCAAGATAGCCGCTGCGGGTGGCAAAGCAGAGGTAATCTGACCCTTGGGCATTCTATCAAGCTTCCAGAATATCTTCAAAATAGCGGAACTTAAAAAAAGAGTATTATTCACCCTTGTCCTTCTCGCTGTCTACAGGATAGGAGCTCATATCCCGACTCCCGGAATTAATGGAGAGGAACTGAGCAGATTCCTGACTGAGAAAGCCGGAGCACTCATGGGATTTTTTCGATATGTTCTCCGGCGGTGCTCTCTCCAGGGTGACTATTTTTGCGCTTGGTATCATGCCTTATATCAGTGCATCGATTATTTTCCAGCTCCTGACTGTTGTTATTCCTGCCATCGGCAAACTTGCAAAAGAAGGTGAGGCGGGAAGAAAGAAGATTACCGGTATACACGATATGCGACCGTTGTTAATCAGTGCGTATTCAGTCGTTTGGTATTGCAGCTGGCCTTGAAAGCATGTCAGGAGGTGCATTTGTGCAGAATCCAGGATGGTCATTCAGATTGCTGACCATGATTACCCTGACTTCAGGGACGGCTTTCATGATGTGGCTTGGTGAGCAGATTACCGAAAGAGGAATCGGAAACGGTATCTCGCTGATTATCTTTGCCGGAATTGTTGCGCGGTTTCCCAATGCAATAATCAGCACCAGCCGACTCTTGCAGGCAGGAGAGCTTTCAATCTTTTTTGTTATCTTCCTGGTTATTATGATGGTGGCTATAATTGCTGGGATTATCTTCATGGAGAGGGGGCAGAGAAAGATTCCTGTGCAATATGCCAAAAGGGTTGTTGGCCGCAAGGTTTACGGTGGCCAATCGACACACCTCCCATTAAAAATCAATACCTCAGGTGTAATACCCCCGATATTTGCCTCATCAATCATTATGTTTCCCGCAACCGTAGCCGGTTTTATTGCAGTTCCATGGGTTCAGGCATTCGCGAGACAACTTTCACCAGGGACGGTGCTCTATACAACTCTCTATGTCGGCATGATTTTCTTTTTTGCCTACTTTTATACAGCAATTATTTTCAATCCTGTTGACATCGCGGATAATCTTAAGAAATATGGCGGATATATTCCTGGTATCAGACCGGGGCAGAAGACTTCAGAGTATATCTACAGGGTTTTGTCCCGGCTGACATTTGTGGGAGCCCTTTATCTTGGAGCGGTCTGCATTATCCCGGAAATCCTTATACAGAGGTTTAATGTGCCATTCTATTTCGGCGGAACATCTCTCCTTATCGCAGTGGGTGTTGCCCTTGATACGGTCTCGCAGATCGAGTCTCATTTGGTCACCCGTTCATATGAGGGATTTCTCAAAAAGGGAAGGATCAGGGGAAGAAAGTAAGGCGTAGAATCCACGGTGCTGAACGAGTGGAACTGAACGTGTGGTGCAATGATTATATTGAAGTCTGCGGAGGAGATAGAAAAAATTGCTCAGTCATGTCTTATCGTTGCAAAGGCACTTGATTCTTTGAGGAATATGGTCATCCCCGGTGTCGCAACAAAAACTTTGGAGCAGTTTGCCGACACGTATATCCGGTCGAATAACGCCGTTCCGGCTTTTAAGGGATACCGCGGTTACCCCGCCAGTATCTGCACATCGGTCAACAATGAGGTTATTCACGGCATCCCCTCAGACAGGGTCCTCGAGGAAGGTGATATCATCGGAATTGATCTCGGTGTGTATAAAGACGGTTTTTACGGCGATGCAGCCTGCACATTTGGTGTCGGGCAGATAACCCCGGAGGCAGAAAAGCTTTTGAGGGTTACGGAAGAATCGCTGTACCTCGGGATAGAGAATGCAAAAAAAGCTCACAGAGTCTCAGATATTTCATGCGCCATTCAGGAGCATATTGAATCTAACGGATTCTCTGTGGTAAAGGCATTTGTCGGGCACGGGATAGGCCGGTCACTTCATGAGGATCCGCAAGTGCCGAATTTCGGTCAGCGTGGGCTCGGGCCAAGACTCAGTCCGGGCATGACAATAGCTATAGAGCCGATGGTTAACACCGGTGGATATGAGGTTGTGGTTCTTGAGGATGGCTGGACTGCTGTAACATTGGACGGAACACTGTCTGCTCATTTTGAACATACAATCCTTGTGACGGAAGATCAGCCGAGAATATTGACTAAAATCGACGAAAAAGAATAAACTATTCAGCTAATGCCAAAAGAAGACAGCATAGAAGTGGAAGGGAAAATCATTGAACCCCTCCCGAACGCAATGTTCAAGGTTGAGCTTGAAAATGGGCAGATAGTCCTCGCATATGTTTCGGGAAAAATGAGGATGCACTTTATCAAGATTCTTCCTGGTGATAGGGTAACGGTGGAACTTTCTCCTTACGACCTTACCAAGGGAAGAATTACGTATAGATTTAAATAGCGCTGCAAAAACGATATGTTGCCAGTGGAAAGAGAGAGAGCATCATGAAAGTTCGTTCTTCAGTCAGGCCGATCTGTGCGAAATGCAAGATCGTAAAAAGAAAGGGTATTATCCGGGTTATCTGTGAGAACCCGCGACATAAGCAGAAACAGGGATAGGGAAGCAGGGACATGTCAAGAATTCTGAAGACTCCAAGGGGGTAAAAGGTGGCGAGAATTGCCGGAGTAGATTTGCCGAAAAATGAGCGTGTCGAAATCGGCTTAACAAGAATTTTCGGCATTGGAAGGACTCTGTCACAGAAGATTTTATCTGAGACGAATATCAATCCCAATACACGGGTCAAGGACCTGACGAATGAGGAGATAGTAAAAATCAGGAGCGTGTTAGAACGGGATTACAGGGTTGAGGGCGATCTCAGGCGCGACATATCTATGGGCATCAAGAGGCTGGTAGATATCGGAAGTTACCGGGGGACGAGACACCGTTTTGGTCTGCCTGTAAGAGGTCAGAGGACAAAAACCAATGCGCGGACGCGGAAAGGTCCGAGAAAAGCTGTGATGGGTAAAAGGAAAGAGGCGTAAAGCATGGCTCAGAGAAAAAAAGGCGTCAAGAGAGAAAAGAAGAATATCCCATACGGAGCAGCACATATCCAGGCTACGTTCAACAATACCATCATTACCATTACCGATCCGAACGGCGGCGTGATTACCTGGGCGAGTGCAGGCAATTTGGGATTTAAAGGTTCGCGGAAAAGTACCCCGTACGCTGCACAGATGGCAGCAGCAGCGGCAGCAAAAAAAGCTATCGATTTCGGGATGAAACAGGTTGATATTTATGTGAGAGGACCGGGTGCAGGGAGAGAATCCGCGATACGGGCCCTCCAGGCTACCGGCCTTGAGATTAATCTCATCAAAGATGTGACTCCTGTCCCTCATAACGGCTGCAGGCCCCCGAAAAGGAGGAGGGTGTAACCATGGCGCGGTATATCGGGGCATTGTGCAGGATTTGCCGAAGGGAGGGAGAAAAGCTCTTTCTCAAAGGCGATAGGTGTTATTCGGAGAAATGTGCCGTTGAGCGAAGAAAGTATCCGCCCGGACAACATGGCCAGGGATTCCGGAAACTGTCTGACTACGGTATTCAGCTCCGGGAAAAGCAGAAAGTAAGGAAAATGTACGGACTGCTGGAAAGACAGTTCAGGAAATATTTTTATAACGCAGAACGAAAAAAAGGCATTACCGGCGAGGTGCTCATTCAGATGATCGAAAGCCGCCTTGATTCGATGGTTTTCCGGATGGGATTCGCGCCAAACAGGCGCAGGGCTCGTCAGATACTGCGTCACGGTCATATTATCGTAAACGGGAGGGAAGTCAATATCCCCTCGTATGAGACAAAGGCCGGGGATATTATTGAAGTGAAAGAAGCGAGCAGAGGCATAACTGAAATTGTTGAGAGTCTTTCGAAATCTGAGCACAGGGGGATGCCGGGCTGGGTCGAAGTTGAAACCGCTCACTTCCGGGGCAAAGTTTTACACATTCCAGCTCGGGACGAGATTCAGCTTCCTGTTCAGGAACAGCTCATAGTCGAACTCTATTCCAAGTAATTTTAGACCATATTATTAAGAGTGATGAAGGATACACAAAGGAATCAGTGAACAATTTCCTTTTTCCTCTTGCTTGTATTGTATTGCTAATTTCAGAAGTGGAGGAGGCCTTATGGACCTGAAAAAAATAGGCTTTCAGTTCCCGGAAACCATATATTTCGACGAGGAAACATTAACCGACACATACGGAAAACTGATTGCAGAGCCTTTGGAACGGGGGTATGGTACAACCCTGGGAAATGCACTGCGAAGGGTTTTGCTCTCTTCTATTGAGGGTGCGGCTGTAACCGCAGTGAAGATACCGGGCGCCCTTCATGAGTTTTCAACAATTAAGGGTGTTAAGGAAGACGTGGTTGACATCGTACTCAATATCAAAAAGCTCAGATTCAAGCTGTATGTGAACGGGAGGAAGATTGTCAGCGTAAAAGGCAAGGGTCCGAAACGCATAAGCGGTGAAGACATTCAGTGCGATGCATCGGTCGAAATCCTTAATCCGGAACAGGTTATCGCAACTCTGGACAAGGGTGCCACCTTTGAAGCGGAGATGTATATCAAAAAGGGCAAAGGATATGCCCTGGCTGAGATCAATAAGGAGGAAGACCTCCCGATTAACATGATTGCTGTTGATTCCGTCTTTACGCCGATCCTAAAGGTCAATTTTGTTGTTGAGAAAGCCCGCGTAGGCAGGGCAACGGACTACGACCGCCTTATCATGGAGATATGGACCGACGGCAGCGTAACCCCTGAAAAAGCAATTTCTCAGGCGGCTGCAATTCTTATTGAACACCTGAACCTCTTTATTCTGGAGGAAGCAGAAGAGGAAGTAGAGTTCTCCCCTGTTACGGAGGGCGATACAGAGCATCTGATGAATGATGAGCCGATATTCAACAGCAACCTTCTCAAGAGCGTTGAAGAACTTGAGCTTTCTGTCAGGTCGTACAATTGTCTGAAGAACGCGAACATTAAAACCATTGCTGATCTTGTCCAGAAGACCGAACAGGAGATGTTGCGGACAAAGAATTTCGGGCGCAAGTCACTCAATGAAATTAAAGAAATATTGACGACGATGGGCCTTCGCCTCGGGATGAGGGTTGACCTTGAAGCTCTCAACAGGGAAGTTGTGTTACAGACTGGAGGGATAGAACAAGATGCGACACAGAGTTGACGGAAGGCTGTTCGGGAGAACCGCAAATCAGAGGAAGGCCCTTCTGAGAGGACTGGTCACTGCTCTTTTTGAACATGAAAGAATCGAGACAACGTTGGCAAAGGCGAAAGAGGTGAGGCGGGTTGCTGAGAAGATGATTACCCTCGGCCTGAAAGGCGATCTGCACGCAAAACGGCTTGCCTTTTCCTATCTTTCAAACAGGGCATCACTCGCTAAACTGTTCGGTGAAATTGCCCCGAGGTTTTCGGGAAGGAACGGCGGGTACCTGAGAATTATTCAGACGAGGAGCAGAGTGAACGATTCTGCCCACATGGCCGTACTTGAGTTTATTGATTTTGAGGAGACGAGAAAGAAAAAGGAATCGACAAAGAAGAAGACCGGGGAAAAAGAGACAGAGAAAGCTTCATCGTAAACACACAGGTAATATTCATTTATAGGGGAAATAAAAAGACAGGACCGTTAATCCTGTTTTTTTTAGCCGAAAAGTGTAGACATTGTTCAGATAATTATTTAACTCGATGATTTGATTAAACTATCCATCATCGCTCTCTGCATAAAAATATTCATCAATCCATCAATCCAAGGTACACTATGGTATCGAAAAATAATTTTTTTCACAACATCCACACTTTGCAGATGCATTTTTCGGTTTGATGGAGTGTGATGGAGACTGAATGATGAAGGTTCTCGTTACGGGGGGTGCCGGGTATATCGGAAGCCATATTGTCAGGGCACTTGGTGAAAAGGGGTACGAGGTTGTCGTGTATGATAATCTCTCATACGGTCATCAGTGGGCAGTGCTTTCTGGCAGACTGATAGAGGGTGATCTTGCCGATCAGGAACTCCTTCAGGACGTCTTCCGGAAAGAACGATTCGATGCTGTTATCCATATGTCGGCATTTATTGTTGTCGATGAATCAATACGGGAGCCCCTCAAGTATTACCGGAACAATTTTGTCAACGCACTGAATCTCTTCGATACCTGTCTGCAGTACCATGTTCATACCTGCATCTTTTCCTCCACGGCGGCGGTTTACGGGATACCGGACGAGGTTCCGGTGTCAGAGGACGCACCGCTTCTGCCCATCAATCCCTATGGCGCATCGAAGGTGATGGTTGAACAGGCGCTGCATGATCTGAGTATTTCATCGCCCCTCAAGTATATTGCCCTGAGATATTTCAATGTTGCCGGTGCTGACCGTCTCGCTCGGATTGGACAGGCAAGAAAAGATGCGACGCATCTGATAACTGTAGCTTTACGGACGGCACTTGGCAGGCAGGAATGCCTTAATATATTCGGAACTGACTACACAACGCCGGACGGGACCTGCATACGCGACTACATTCATGTTGATGACCTTGCGGATGCCCATATTCTCGCTCTTGAATATCTGCGGCATGGGGGCGGCAGCGGGGTCTATAATTGCGGATACGGAAGCGGATACTCAGTGCAGGAGGTGGTCAACAGGGTCAAACAGGTAACGGGGGTAGATTTCCCTGTTCGATATGTCGGCAGAAGACCGGGAGATCCTCCGGAACTTGTTGCCGATGCAACGAAGATCAGGAAAGATCTGGGCTGGATACCGAAATATCATGAACTTGATTACATAATCACAACAGCATGGGCATGGGAGAAGAAAATGCTGTCTACACCTCAAACGCATCCCTGATGTGTCGGATTGATTTCTGGCCGTTCCAGAGACAGGTGATGCTGATGACATCGAACCTTGCGGGCAATTCTGTTTTCTGCTTTTTCAGATAGAGCGAGGCCACATTTTTCATTTTTTGTCTTTTTGCGCTATTGACTGATTCATAGGGAGCAGCGAATACGTCGTTCGACCTTGTCTTCACCTCAACGAAGACGATTGTCTCACCATCCCTGGCAATAATATCAATTTCACCGATACGGGTTTTATAATTATGTGCGATGATATCGTACCCCTGTTTTTTGAGAAATCGAACGGCAAGGGATTCCCCTTCATTGCCAAGCAGTTTCATTACCTTCGAGTCTCCTGAGGAGAGCGGGAATTCCTTCGATATCCTTGATTTCCTTCTGGCAGAGAATCCTGAGAATTTCTCTGAACGAAGAGAACTCTTCCCACAGGCCTTTCAGGTTATGAGAAAGAATCCTATTGAGATCTTCACCCTTCCTGTCCCAGTCGAGGAGAAGAATTACCCTGCCGTATCTTCCGGCGACATCATCGCAAAAATCATACATGTTCTGGCCGTTATGAAGGACGATAATATCTCCCATGAGGCCAAGACTTTTCAGGGCAGAAGCATCTTTTTTCCCCTCGACAATAACCGGTACGGTCTTATTCAGCTCCTGCAGGTCTTCGAATACTCCTCTCAGGCGTGCAGACCGCTCTGTATCAGTTATCGACGGCATTTTCTTCTGTCTGTTCAATGACACTAAGATGCTCTCTGATATATTTTCTTGTTCTTATCGTAACATTTTTCAAAAAATATATAGGTTGCCTAATTTCAATTATGGGTATGCTTCTCCATCCGGGTTCTTCATTCACTCTCTGCCCGGCGAGATTTCCTCAAGTATAGAAAAATTCATTGACTTCCGGCCGTCTTAGTGAGAAAATCAATGGAATAATTTACAAGGAGGTTTTTTATGGATCAGAAAGGCTTCAAAAAAATTCTTGCGGGATTAAGCATCACCGCTCTTGTTACCGGAGTAACCCTTGCAGGGGTTGGATACCCTGAGCCTGCGCAGGCAGCTTGAGCCGGGAGCAAAGGTTCTGGAGGAACCGAAGCAGTTGCGGAAAAGGCTTCATCTGTTGGGGATGTTGCACGGGGAAAACAACTTTTTTCAGACCCCACATTAGGCGGGAGTAAGAATGATAAGAGCTGCAATACCTGTCACCCGGACGGGAAGGGTCTTGAAAAAGCCGGAGCAGCTAGTGGGAGTGCCATTCAGGCATGCATAGAGAAGGCTCTGGAAGGAAAACCCCTGGCCGCCGATTCCCAGGAGTTGAAGGATCTCGTTGCATACATGGCATCGTTAAAAAAATAGCATCGTTGTGCGCACGGGGAATAACTCCCCGTGCGTACACCTTACAGCAACCCGTTTTCTCACAATGCACTCTGCCGAACGGTAATTCCGCTGCGACCCATTATAAAATGGGGACATATCCTGTATTTGATGACGTTCTACAATACTCCGATGAAATCCTGCGTGCCGCTCTTGCACGTGCTGTTACCGCGGCTTTTTCCCATCGTGGTGTTCAGAGGGAGAGCACTAAGGAAGCAGTCTGTGCTGTGAATGCTGCAAAGGTCTGCAAAGCATAGTAATATAAAACATGCCCGCAAAGACCAAAAAAATCATTCGGATAATCTCGCTGGTACTCATTCTCACCCTTATTCTGCTCATTTCCATTGCCTATATCCAGTACCGTGATATTAAGAGGGCTTTTGTCGCAAAGCTTTCTTCCGAGGTGACCGCATTTATCGGACAGGACGTTGCTGTCGGCGACATATCATTCAGCCCTTCTGGAGAAATTAATCTCCATACCATTACCGTTCAGAATCCAGAGGGTTTTACAGCGGGCAAGCTCCTCACGATTAAGAAACTTTCCCTGAAAATGCGTTATAAAGAATTGCTGAAGAAAAATTTGTATTTCGACAGGATCAGTATACAGAAACCGGAACTGATCTTGTCGCGGGATAACGAGGGGCGGTTCAATATCTCTGACAAGCTCAGGGATTTTTTTTCGCGAAAGCCGACATTACAGTATCAGATAGATGAATTTATCATTGAGTCTGGCATTGTCAACTTCAATAACGATAATAGATTCAGAAGTGACGATGTCGATCTTCTTATTCAGAATTTGTCTTCAGAACAGGATACAAAAACGACAATCCGCGGTCATGCAAGCTACGCGGACAGCAGGATAGAGATTAACGGCTGGGTATATCCCAAAAATGAACCAAAAAGATTGAATATCTCAGTTTCATCGCAGGACGTATCTTTGTCTGCATTGAAGGATTTACTGAACAAGTCCGGCGCAGAAATAACAAAAACAAAGGTAACCGCATATCTGAACGCCGAAGGTGATACGGCGCAAGGGGTCAATTTCTCTTCAGAGATACGGATAAGGGATGCGAAGTTCTCGTTTCTGAAGAAAGATGTAAAAGAAATATACCTGAGAATACAGGCCTTTTTGAATATTCCTGATAAGACGCTTGTTATTGAGAATACCTTCCTGAATGCAGGTGGTGTCACGGCCATAACAGTGAACGGAAAACTCAAAGAAGCAAAAGATGATTTTTTGTATGCCGCGGATTTGAAGATCGACAAGCTTGATCTGTCTGCAATGAATTTCATGAAGGATGTTACAATGAGCGGTGTTATAAACTCGGAAAAATTGCATGTGCGAGGAAATGTGAAAAAGCTTTTTCCCGAATTATCGGGTAATATTCAGCTCAGGGACGCACAGTTCCAGAGACGTGATGTTGCTGTCGGACGGGTCAACGGTGATCTGAAATTCCTTCCCGGTAAGAGAGCAACTCTTGACCTGAAAGTGAAAGACTTGAAATACGGCGCCTATACAATTCCTTGGCTACAGGGGAGATCAGAAATCGAATACCGAAACAATATCATTAACCTAAAAACCACTGCTGTCGAATCGCAGTCTTTTAGCGCATCCTCGAACTATGCCGTTATCAGGTTACCACAGAAAAATGGAGAGCACGGCGTGTGGGCTGAAATGAGAGGCCTGTCCGCTTCATATCCGGAGAGAAAAGCCGGGATCAGGAACGTTGCTCTTTCCATAAATGTGAACAAAGTCAGTAAGGTATTTACCGGAACCTTTGATTTTGCTGCAGACGAAATCCTGTTCAATGACATACGCACGGGCGTTGTGAAGGGGCGCGGAACCTTTAATGAAAAGAAATTTTCGATCGATATCGCTCAGGCTGATATCGCCGGTGGAAGGATAAGGCTTACTGCCGGGGGACGAACATCCGGGGATATGTTCCCAATCACGCTGGCGTCGAGCGCAAACAATATCAAGCTCGAATATCTCTTGAGAGATATCGCAAAAATCTCAAGCATATCGTATCCAATATCGGGCAATATCACGCGCGCTGTTTTCGAAGGAACAATAAATTCGGTTGAGTCTGTGCAAGGAAAGGCCTCAATACAGGCAGAAAAGATTTCAATCGCTCTCAGGGATAAACAACGCACTGTCATCAGGGAAGGCATGGTAAGTGGTGATATTGTATTTAAAGGAAACGATCTTGATATCAGAGCAGATGCAGGTGCCGGAAAGTTATCGGCAGACATCGTTGGGACAGTCAAAAGCTTTGGACACAAACACAGATCTGGAGAATTGAAGATAAGCACGCCTGAGGTGAAGGTGGCAGACATCAGGGAGACTTTCTGGGATGTGTTCCCTGATAGCATGCTCTATGCCGGGATGGAAGGCTTTCTTGCCTCAGATTTAGCCATACAGTATGATGACTCATCAATCGGGGTGAAAGGCACATTGATGCTCAATGACATAGTTCTCAAGGGTGAAAACGGGGAGTATACAGTGGGTCCGATTAACGGGATTATCCCCGTGGCATATGCCAAAGGGAATAATCTTCAAACATCCTCTTTTCTGAAGGAAAGGGAGGGCGCATTTAATGGCATACACGAGTCATTTACATTGCAGTCTTTTGAACGGAACAAATTTCGAAGCCTCAGCACATATTATGCGCAAAAAACAAACGATAAGAGTTACAGCCTTATAACGGTGGGCACGGTGAGTTATGGTTTCCCGTTGCTCGATGCGATAAATATCTGGATCAGACCCGAGGGGAAATTCTTACATGTCGGTCATTTTAGTGGTAATATATTTGGAGGAAAACTGAATGGGTCAGCCATTATCGATCTTGCTGATGCTTTTCAGTATAAAGCGGGCTTTCATATTGAAGGCCTCAGCCTTACAGAACTCTGTGATAGTATTGAACCAATTCGGGGATATATAATGGGGAAAGTCGATGGCATCGCAACGGCAAAGGGTGACGGTGGAGGACTCTCTCGGCTGATCGGCAAGGCTGATTTTTGGACATACAGCACAAAGAAAGAAAAGACAAAAATAAGCAAGGAATTCCTGCATAAGATAGGAGGTCCTTCTCTCCAGCGGTATCTTGGAGACAGAACATTCGATAAGGGTACCATGAGTTTGTACCTGCAGCAAGGTTTTGTGATTTTCAGGGAGTTGGAGATTTCGAACAGAAACTTCTTTGGGATGAAGGATCTTGATATCAAGGTGGCTCCTCTGAGCAACAGGATATCGCTTGACCATCTTATGTGGTCGATAACAGAGGCAGCCTACCGGGCACAGAAGAAAGAATAAGGTAAGATTAATGCTCATGGAAAAGGAGGAATACCTATGAAAAGAAACGTTACATTTCTCACAGCTTCACTTTTTTTTATTTTTGTCTCTTGTGCTGTTATTACCGTGAACATCTATTTCCCGGAAAAGGATGTGAAAGAGGCTTACCAGTTATTGGAAAAGGAACTGATGGGTACGGAAGAGAAACCTGGGGAAAAAGCCCCGCAGGAGAAACCGGAGAGTTCATTGCATTTTGAACTGGTGCCATCATTGTATGCGCAGGAATCAGGGCTTCCGGACAAGATTGCTGATATTGTGAAGAAGATGCCCGATGTAGTGGAGGCATACAAGGAGATGGGTGCCAGGCTTCCTGATATCGACAGACTCCGCGGGAACGGATCAGTAGGCGAAGGCAAGAATGGGTTGCTTGTGGTGAGAGAGGGAAATCTGGCACCTCAAGATCAGAAACTCATTGATATGGAGAACCAGAACAGAAAGACTGTCATCAAGGGCATGACGAAAGCCATTATCCGGATAAACAGGCTGCCGGAAAATGAAGCAAATCTCAGTCAGGTTATGCCACAGGCGACCGAGCAGTTCGCATCGATCAGGCGGGATGCAGCCAAGAAAGGGTGGTGGATTCAGGACCAAAACGGGAACTGGGCAAAGAAATAGCTGATTTGGCGCACACAGTTATTTTTGAAAGGAGATGAGATATGATTGAGAGAAAAGGCCTTATTACATTCCAGGGGAATCCACTTACGCTGGTCGGTTCTGAACTGAAAATTGGCGATAAGGCTCCTGATTTCATTCTGCTTGACGGCGAATTGAAGGAATTCAGTCTGAAAGATTTCACCGGAAGGATAAAAGTGATCAGCGTTACGCCTTCGCTCGATACCCCTGTCTGTGACATGCAGGCCCGGCGATTCAACCAGGAGGCCTCACGTCTCGGCGAGAATATTGCCGTAATAAACGTGAGCATGGATCTTCCCTTTGCAATTTCCCGCTTCTGCACAGCTGCCGGCATAGAGAGAGTCAAGGCATTTTCAGACCACCGGGATGCTTCCTTCGGGAATGCTTACGGGGTTCTTATCAAAGAGTTGAGGCTTCTTGCGCGGGCAGTCTTTATCATTGACAAAAAGGATATTGTTCAATACCGGGAAATAGTCCCTGAAATTACCCATCTGCCGGATTTCGATGCAGCACTCGGTGTTATAAATAGGATACAATAAACATATTCCGAAACATCTGACGGTGTGTGGGATGGCTTTTATTTCCCCCGACACCCTGTTGTCAGCAGCACAAACAAAAAAGGAGGAACAACTATGGCTTACGCTGCAAAGGACTATGCGACCCTGATCGGGATGGAAGGGTTCAGTGAGACGCTCCTTAAGAACCATTTTACCCTTTATCAGGGGTATGTCACAAACACCAATAAGGTTCTTGATTTGCTGGATCAGATGTTGAAGGCAGATAAGGCTGCCACCCCTGAATTTGCAGAACTCAAGAGGAGGCTTGGATGGGAATTCAACGGCATGAGACTGCATGAGTATTATTTTGAAAACCTTGGGGGGAAGGCGGCGCTTGACAGGAATGGGAAGTTAGCCAAGAAAATGGAGGCGGACTTCGGGAGCTATGAGATGTGGGAGAAAGAATTTAAGGCCACGGGGGCGATGCGGGGCATCGGATGGGTGATACTCTATCAGGACCTGCAGAGCGGGATGCTGATAAATTTCTGGATAAATGAACACGATGTATCTCATCCTGCGGGATGCAACCCGCTTTTGATTATGGATGTCTTTGAGCATGCCTTCATGCTTGACTACGGATTAAAAAAGGCAGATTACATTGCTGCCTTTTTCAGGAATATCGACTGGTCTGCAGTGGAATCGCGGTTGAAATAGGCTCATATTCATCTTTCCGTGAGACCTCCTGCCGTCAACTGTCCAGGGGGTCTTATTGATACTTCAGGCTACAAGAACCTTTATACAATGAGAAGGAGTGCGTGTTCATGCCGGATCAGGATCTCTCGAAACTGAAAATCGATAAGACTGCATCGATCTATCATCCCGCAAAACGGAAACAGTATCTTTACGGCGGTATTGCAGCGGCTGCTGTTATCGCATTGATTATTCTTGCTGTTCTGGGTGTTTTTACTCCTGCAATGAAAGTTGAAACTGCACAGGTAACCCAGATATATCCGTCTCAGGGATTTACCCTCCTGAATGCAAGCGGTTATGTAGTTGCACAGCGAAAGGCTGCGGTAGCCTCGAAGGTCACAGGACGGCTGATTTCTCTCTCTGTTGAGGAAGGCAGCCGGGTTAAGGCAGGACAGGTGATAGCGCGACTGGAAAGTGATGATGTCCTTGCAGCGCAGAATCAGGCTGCGGCAAACCTCAAAGCTGTGCGACAGAATCTTGAGCAGGCGCAGGCAGAGTTGCATGATGCAACCCTTTCATTCAACAGGAATAAAGAGCTTGCTGGTGCAGGATTTATTGCTCAGGCCGAATATGATTCTTCGGAGGCACGGTACAAAAAAGCACAAGCAGCCGTGGGCGCTGCAGAAGCTTCTGTAAAGGCGAGCGAAGCAGCACTCAAAGGCGCTGAGGTTGCATTTGGATATACGTTAATCCGTGCTCCCTTTGATGCTGTAGTCCTGACAAAGAATGCCGATATCGGCGACATCGTAACACCTATCGGCGCTGCCGCTGATGCAAAAGCTGCTGTCGTGACTATTGCGGATATGGATTCTCTTCTGGTGGAGGTTGATGTCTCTGAATCAAACCTCTTTATGGTAAAAGATGGACAGCCGTGCGAAATCCATCTTGATGCCCTGCCTGATTTACGCTTCCGCGGGAAAGTGCATATGATCGTGCCGACTGCTGACAGGGCCAAGGCAACAATCATGGTCAAGGTCAGCTTTTTAGAGAAAGACAGCCGGGTTCTGCCGGAAATGAGTGCAAAAGTTGCGTTTCTGTCGCGTGAGGTGAGATCCGATGAGGCGAAACCGCGCACCGCCCTTATCCCTTCAGCGATAGTGACCAGGGACGGAAAGTCAATGGTATTCATTATCCGGGAAAACAGGGTTGCCGAGTCAGCGGTAACAACCGGAGAAAAGCTCGGAGACATGATTGAGATTTTACACGGTGTCAAACCCGGGGATACCGTTGTCTTGAAGCCGATTGAAAAAATGAAGGACGGGGCCAGGATCAAGATAGCAGAGAAGTAATGACCGGCAAACCTGTCATTGTTGAAATAATAAATCTGTACAAATCATACCGCCGCGGGAGCCAGATCCTTCCGGTGCTGACGGATATTTCCCTTGATATCGCCGAAGGTGAATTTATTGCCCTCATGGGTCCTTCCGGTTCAGGGAAAACGACACTCCTCAACCTCATTGCAGGCATCGATAAGGCAGACAGCGGTGTGATCAGAGTAGGAGGTGTAGAAATTACTGCGCTCTCTGAAAATGAACTTGCACTCTGGCGCGCGTCGAACGTGGGTTTTATCTTCCAGTTTTACAACCTTATACCCGTGCTCACCGCTTTTGAAAACGTCGAGCTTCCCCTGCTTATCACGGGGCTTTCGAAACGGGAGCGCCGGGCACATGCTGAGATGGCACTCAGTGTAGTCAATCTTACTGACCGCATTGATCACTATCCCGGTGAGCTCTCAGGCGGGCAGCAGCAGCGGGTAGCCATTGCCCGTGCAATTGTTACGGATCCGGGGATTCTTGTCGCCGATGAGCCGACCGGTGACCTTGACAGGGTCACAGCAATAGAGGTCCTTCAGCTTATGGAGCGCCTCGTGCATGAGCTCGGTAAGACTATCATCATGGTGACCCATGATCCCAGGGCAGCTCAGATGGCTCATACCATCACCCATCTTGATAAAGGTGTGCTGAATGCACGTCCTCAGACTGATCTTTAAGAATTCCTTCCGGCATAAACTCAGGACGTTTTTGACGGTTCTCGGCGTTTCCATTGCGATCCTGGCATTCGGCCTCCTGAGAACCGTGATCGATGCATGGTATGCCGGAGTCGAGGCATCCTCTGCAAACAGGCTTGTCACAAGGAATGCCATATCACTCATTTTCCCGTTGCCGCTTTCTTACAAGGAGAAGATACGCCAGATCGAAGGGGTAAAATCGGTCTCCTATGGGACCTGGTTTGGCGGGATATATATTGATGAGAAGCATTTTTTTGCAAACTATGCCATGGAACCAGAACATTACCTTGCTATATACCCTGAAATCATTATCCCCCCTGATCAGAGAACAGCTTTTTACCGGGACCGGAAATCCGCCGCAGTAGGGAGGAAGCTCGCGGACAGGTACGGTTGGAAGATAGGAGATACGGTAACGCTCAGGGGAACGATTTTTCCGGGCGACTGGGAATTCGTTATCCGGGGCATCTACCAGGGGCGGGATCAGAACGTTGATGAGACTGCATTTTTCTTTCACTGGGAATACCTCAATGAAACAATGAAAAAGACCGCACCGGGACGCGCTGATCAGGTCGGATGGTATATGGTTGAGATTAAAAACCCGAATCTTGCAGCGGATGTTTCTGTAAGAATCGACAGAATGTTCAAGAATTCCCTTGCCGAGACCCTTACTGAGACTGAGAAGGCATTTAATCTGAGCTTCATCTCGATGACAGAAGCTATTATCCTTGTTATTCAACTTGTCTCTTACGTGATCATTCTTATCATCATGGCTGTTGTCGCAAACACAATGGCTATGACAGCCCGTGAGCGGATTGGGGAATATGCGGTCTTCAAGACTCTTGGCTTTGGAGGTTTCCATGTCGCCGGCCTTATATTCGGCGAATCCCTCTTCATTACCATGTTTGGTGCTTCAATAGGTATTCTCCTTACTTTCCCGGTAGCAAAAATCTTTGCACAACAGTTGAGCACCTATTTCCCCATATTCAATGTCGATCCTGAAACCATATACCTCGATATCGCTGCTGCCTGCCTCGTTGGCCTCTCGGCAGCGTGCTTCCCCACGTGGCGTGCACTGAGAATCAGGATAGCTGACGGGCTCAGGAGGATAGGGTAGTGAAAATTCCATTCTCATACAGCCTGCGCAATTTATGGACACGCAGGCTTACAACCGTTCTTACTGTCGCAGGCATGGCGCTCGTTGTCTTTGTATTTGCTGCTGTGCTGATGCTTGCCCAGGGCCTGCAAAAAACCCTTGTGAAGACGGGTTCGTATGACAATGTTGTTGTCATCAGGAAATCCTCGGAATCAGAAGTGCAGAGCGGTGTTGAGAGACTTCAGGCATCGATCATAGAAACTCAGCCGGAGATCGCAACAGGCGCTGACGGGAAACGGCTTGTTGCAAGAGAATTGGTGGTTCTTATCGCTCTGCCAAAACGGGGAACCGACAAACCATCGAATATTGTTATACGGGGTGTCGAGGAGAAATCCATGATCCTGCGCCCTCAGGTTAAACTTATTCAGGGTCGAATGCCACGAGTTGGCTCTTCAGAAATCATTGCAGGTTCAAGCATCGCTAAACGATTTGAGGGTGGAGGTATCGGTGAATCCCTGCGCTTTGGCATGAGGGACTGGACTGTTGTCGGGATCTTTGATGCGGGCAATACAGGATATAACTCGGAGATTTGGGGGGATGTTGACCAGTTCATGCAGGCCTTCCGGAGGCCTGTCTATTCATCGGTAATCTTTAAGCTTCGGAGATTATCTGAGTTCGACAATGTGAAAAACAGGATAGAGAATGACCCCCGCCTCTCGCTTGAAGCCCTGCGCGAGACGAGGTACTATGAAAAACAGTCGGAGATGATGGCAAAGTTTCTCCGTATTCTCGGGATAACGCTGACGCTGATATTTTCCATAGGGGCGGTTATTGGTGCCATGATCACGATGTATGCTGCGGTTGCAAATCGGGTTTCCGAAATAGGGACCATGCGGGCACTGGGGTTTCAAAGGAAAAGCATCCTGTTCGCGTTTCTCATGGAGTCACTGTTACTGGGTATCCTGGGTGGACTGATCGGGCTGTTTTTTGCATCCTTTCTCCAATTATTTACCGTCTCGACCCTCAACTTTCAGACCTTCTCAGAACTTGCATTCTCCTTTACATTGACTGTTGAAATCTTTGCCGAGGCCATGGGGTTCTCTCTCATCATGGGGTTTGTCGGTGGTGTCCTCCCCGCAGTGCGCGCCTCGCGCATGAATATTGTCGAGGCTCTGCGGTCAAGCTGACCGCATAACCAAAAAAATGCTTTTGAAAAATCGCATGGCGGGAAATCGTATTCTTTTTTGACTATGAAAGACCGAGAGCAGCCTTTATTTTTGCTTCCTGAAACCCCACAATGACTGTATCGCCAATGATGATTGTGGGAAACGAACATTCTGGATTGAGTTTCATAATATCTGCGAGAATCGCTTTTCTGTCATTCTCGGGAACAAGATCCACGTCGGTAAATTCATATTCTACAGCACATGAGTCAAGAAACCGTTTTGTGGCTTTACAATGAACGCATGTACTTAAGGTATACATTTTCACTGATTTCTGCATTATGGGACCCCCTTATGTGTAGACTCAGTAGCTTCTATCATAATTATTATTAATTAATAAAGTAAATTAGTAATTTAATTAGGTGCTCATCATCTGATCCTTGCTTTGTCGGCACGCCTCTTCCTGTATTCCAGCCAGATGATATAAAGGATCATAAAAACAACCGATACGGTTGAAGGTATTGCCGCCCGCTGGTCGAAAAATGAAAGCGCGAGCCCTCCTGACAGTCCGTAATTCTTGAGTGTTCCGAGAAGGACAATGCTGACAGTAACATCCTGAGCAAGGTGCAGCTTTTTTGCGGCGGTTTCGACAATCCACCCAAGAAGGAAGGTGCCCGAAAATGCAATGAAGGCAATGGGCAGAAGGGATAGTGGTTGGGTAATGAATACCTTCTGATTTAACGCTACGATCGTATAGGTGATCAGAAAAAAACTCCAGTTTGTGATAGTTCCTCTTACCGGATTGATGATTCTCGACAGCCCGGTCCATATGAGGAGACGGGCAAGAATAACGGGCATGACAATAAGTTCCGCGATAATTACCAGTACTTTGAGCGGTGAAATAAAGTTCGACCCTAAAAATGTGAGCGCGATGAGAGGAGCGATAATGAGCGCACCCAGGTAAGCACCAACGGTTCCGATCAGAGAAACCGCCCTGTTTCCGTTCAGGAAGATTGAGAACGGGATGACGGCTACTGCCGGAGGAACGGCAGCAAGGATTACAAAACCGCTCCATAATGCCTGATCAGTGATCAGCAAATAGCTCAATCCCAGAATGAACAGCCCATGTACGGCATAACTCATCATGATGCCGGCTGACCCATGCGAAAGAAGCATCCTTATTGATATGAAAACATCTCCCTGTAATCCCATTACAGCAACAGTCATGATAAGGGCAAGGGCGGGGAACATGAATTGCTCAGTCCATCCGGCAGCTCCTTCCCAGAGCAGTCCAAGGATCAACCCAGATAGTAACAGGAAATTCCTGTCATTCAGTAATCTTTTCATAGCAGCTATGGATACTGCATGATTATATGCCGAGTATTCTCCATCCGCACGGGTGGTTGCCGGATCAGTTAGTGAGGTTTGTCCCGTTATCTTTTCATCAGCAACCTGGTGATAATGTAAACGAGAAACATTACGGCAACAGCAATAATGTAAGTAACTGTTTCCATTCGCTTGCGCTTTTTAAATATCTTTCGAGGGGCAGATATCGGAGAGAATGCATTCCCCGTGCTTCGGGTTTTTTGCATGGCATACCTTTCTTCCATGCAATATCAGAAGATGGGAGAGTTTGGACCAATCCGCTTTGGGGATTATTCCCATGAGGTCTTTCTCTATCTTAACAGGGTCCTTATGTTTGGTGAGGCCAAGACGGTACGCAAGCCTTTTCACATGCGTGTCTACTGCGATACCTTCATTGATCCCATAAGCATTTGAGAGAATGATATTTGCTGTTTTCCGGGCAACACCGGGAAGGGTCGTGAGTTCCTCCATGGTCTCTGGGACTTTTCCATGAAATTCCTCGAAGATTATCCGCGCGGAAGCCTGGATATTTTTCGCCTTTGTCTTGTAGAAATTAACCGAACCCAGATCTTTCTGGAGTGTCTCCAAAGGCACATCCGCATAGTCGACTACTGACCTGTATTTCCGGAAAAGCTCCAGGGTTACCTTATTCACCAGAAGATCAGTAGCCTGGGCAGAGAGTATCGTAGCGACGAGAAGCTCAAATGGCGAGTTGAAATGGAGTGCCGTCTTCGGATCAGGATAGGCCTTTTTCAATCGCTTGATGATCCCGAGGGCTGTTTCTTTTGTATTCATTCGCCCTTGATAAAGTAGTCCATGAGTCTGTGTCCTTCTTCAAATACGATGATGTCGTCCCTCGTGAGGATCGATTCGTCGAACGATGCATGCGGATTGTCCCTTTTCGCACGGCTGTCGTATATCAGAAAGGGAACAGGTTCGTCAGTATGCGTTTTGACCTCTATCGGGGTTGCATGGTCAGGCAGGATGAGTATCCGGTAATCATCGAATGCGGTCATTCCCTTCAGCACATTTCCCACAACACGTGCGTCAAAGTCTTCGATTGCCCGTATCTTGTCCTCATAATTGCCTGCATGGCCTGCTTCATCCGGTGCTTCGACATGAATGTACGCGATGTCTACTCTCTCAAGCGCTTTCAAAGCACTTTCCGCTTTTCCCTCATAATTGGTGTCCAGATACCCGGTAATGCCGGGTACTTCAAGAATTTCCAGCCCTGCACTTATTCCCAATCCTCTCATAAGGTCAACAGCAGAGACAAGGGCACCGGCGAGTGAATATTTCTGTTTGAAGGTCGGGAGGAGGAGCTTTTTCCCTTGTCCCCAGAGCCAAATGCTATTGGCAGGTTTGTCGCCTCTTCTTATACGTTCCTTGTTGATGGGATGATTTTCAAGAATCCCTGCTGATTTCAGCATCAGATCCCTCAGAATATCCTCTCCGTTGCCGATAGGAAGGTAGTCTGAAATCTCTTTTCCGGTAATGTCATGAGGAGGAGTGCACTCGATCTTTGATTCGCCCGAGGACCAGAGCATAATATGCCGGTAACTAATTCCAGGATAGAAAGTGATCTCTTCGCTGCCGGCTTTGCGATTGATTTCGAGAACAAGTTCTTTTGCCTCGTCTGTCGATATATGTCCGCTGCTGTAATCATCCATAACGGCCTTTGTCTTGTCCTTGTTATACTTCAGGGTGACGAGGTTGCACCGGTAGGCTACATCGTCTTCCTTCATACTGATTCCGATGCTCGCTGCTTCAAGTGGAGCCCTTCCCGAATAGAATTCCTGAGGATTATACCCGAGGATGCTCAGGTTGGCGATATCAGAACCGGGGTGAAAACCGGCGGGGACAGTTCGGATTTTTCCCATTATGCCCTCGCGGGCAAGCCTGTCCATATTCGGGATTGAGGATATCTGCAGAGGGGTTTTGCCGTTTAACTCCTTTAGAGGCCTGTCAGCCATTCCGTCACCAATGATTACGATATATTTCATGCTGTTATTCTATGATATCTCCGTCGAGAAGCTCAACCGCAATCCCCTGGTCTTTGAGTGACTGGAGCCCTTTCTCAAGGTTTTCTTCCTCCCCTTCCAGGACGAGGATCATTTCCCCGCGTGTCTCGGTGACCTTTGCCTGCCTGATGTTCGGCATAACATCATATTTTCTGGCCATGGTAAAGATAACAGGCTCTTTAATGAGATGCTGGGGGAAAATCAGTTTTATATGCTTCTTCATCACTTTCTCCGTAGGGTACCCCTCTGCAATTACAGGAACGATTGATATCTCAGGTACTTTCCTCTTTCCCTTCTGCCCTGATAAAAACGGTTTTGCCCATGACGGCTGGTAAAGCATCGATTTCACTAATAGCACGGCGGACATCCTTCTCCTTTGCTTCATGGGTAAGGACTACGAGCGGGACTGCCTCACCAATCCTCCTTCCTTTCTGGATAACCGATGCAATGCTGATATCGTGATTTCCGAGTATCCCTGAAATCTTCGAGAGGACACCCGGTTTATCGAGTGCAGAGAACCGAAAATAGTACCGTGAGAGTACATCATCAATCTTTTTAATTTTTATATCCCTGAAAATCATCGGAATTGTCGGGACTCTTCCGGTGGCATTTTTCTTCATGTTCCTGGCGATATCTGCAATATCACTTACGACTGCGCTGCCCGTCGGCACCGAACCTGCGCCTCTTCCATAATACAGGGTTGAGCCTGTAGCATCGCCGTCCACATAGATGGCATTGAACGGGCCATCAACTTTTGCGATCAGGTAATCTTTCGGGAGCATGGTCGGGTGAACCCTGAGTTCGATTTCGCCATCCGCTTCTTTGGCAATGGCAAGCAGCTTCACCTTGTAGCCAAGCTCGGATGCAAAACTGATGTCCTGCGTGGCGATCCCGGTAATTCCCTCAACATGAACAGAGTTGAATGAGAGGGGGATGCCATAGGCGAGGGTCGAGAGGATGGTGAGTTTGTGTGCAGTATCGATCCCTTCAATATCGAGTGTCGGGTCGGCTTCAGCATACCCCAGAGCCTGTGCCTCTTTTAATGCATCTGAGAATTCCATATTCTGATCGGTCATTTTTGTCAGAATGTAATTGGAAGTTCCGTTGATGATGCCATAGATGGCTTTGATCCTGTTCGCGATGAGACTTTCTTTCATGACCTTGATGATTGGAATAGCACCTGCTACCGATGCCTCAAATCCTACTTCAACTCCTGCCTCACGCGCTGCCGTGAAGATGTCTGCTCCCCCGGTTGCAAGGAGTGCTTTATTCGCGGTAACAACGTGTTTTTTGTTCTGAATCGCTTTGAGGATAAAGTCTTTCGCAGGCTTGATGCCGCCGATGAGTTCGACGACGATATGAATATCCGGGTCGTCGAAAATCATGTTGACATCTTTGGTTAATACTCCGTCAGGGATTTTGATTCCTCTGTCGCGTTCTATGTCGAGATCAGCGATCCTCCTGAGATTGATTGGAAATCCAAGCCGTTCTTTCAGAATATCCATGTTCTCGATGAGAATCTTTGCAGTTCCGCTGCCAACGATGCCAAAACCGATTATTCCTACGTTTACCATGTTTTTTAAGCCTTTCTATATGGGTGATTGGTGTTCTAACTATTATACATATCCTCTGCGTTCATTGAGCTCCTTACCAATGGGCCGGAAAGAACCTGTCGAAATCCCATGGCGAGTGCCATATCACGAAGTCTGTCGAATGTCTCCGGCCTGACATATTCAATAACCGGAAGATTTGCTCGCGATGGCCTCAGATACTGACCTAGGGTGATGTAATCGCAGCCGGTTTTTCGCAGATCTCTCAGAACATCCAGAACTTCATACACCTGTTCGCCCAGACCCAGCATAAGCCCTGATTTGGTTTTCACGCCCGGAAACCTTTGCTTTATGTGCCCTAATAGGGAAAGTGAACGACAGTAATCGGCCAGAGGCCTGACAGTAGGATATAGTCTCGGAATTGTCTCAATATTGTGGTTGAATACATCCGGCTGTGAATCCAGAACCGTATTGATGCTGCTCAGGACTCCCTTGAAGTCAGGGGTCAATACCTCCACTTTTGCACCGGGCACAATTCCCCTGAGGGCATCGACTGTATCTGCAAAGTGGCCGGCACCTCCGTCAGGGAGGTCATCACGGGTCACGGAGGTGATGACCACATAACGCAAGCGCATTTCCCTCGCAGCCATGCCGATTCTCTCAGGCTCATCATGATCGAGCGGTTCGGGCACAGAGGACGTCACCGAGCAAAAACCGCAGTTCCTGGAGCACCTTGCCCCCATGATCATGAAAGCAGCAGTTGGTTTCAGGAAACATTCACCGATATTCGGGCATCTTGCCTCCTCACAGACAGATGCAAGGCCATATGCGCGCAATATCCGTTTTGTCTCGTGAAGTCTTCGGGGGTTCTTTGTCCGCAGCCATTCCGGCAGCCGCACGGTCTACTCCGTTTCGAGATCTATGATTAATCGTGAAAAATTGTCATTACGATAATGGAAATACCCGACTTTGTCAAATACCGAAGGAGTTCAGACAGCCGCTCCTCTTGTTAATTTCCTTTTCAAGTGTTATGCTTTTTTATGCTTAAAAATTCCTGTACGGATTATTGATATGATACACCTGAAACTGAAACGCAGACTGCCTTACCGTCCTACCGAGAGAATGAATGTCGTAAGCTATCCGATCCGGGACATCGTTATGGAGGCCAAGCGTGAAGAGGCAAAAGGCAAGAAGATGATTTACCTCAACATTGGAGACCCGCCCCAGTATGGGTTCACATCGTTTCAAGTGATAGCTGATCGGGTAAAGAGTGCGCTCGATGAAAACTTCAAGGGCTATGCTCCTTCAGAAGGAGATGAGGAGCTCAGAAACACAGTAGCGAAGATCGAAAAGTGCAAGCCTGAGGATGTGTTTATCGTTGCCGGCCTTACCGAGGGAATAGACTTTTTCTTCCATTCGTTTATCGGGTTCGGTGAGAAAGTCCTCCTTCCGAATCCTGTGTATCCGCTCTACCTGAGCAAAGCCAAGCAATTCGAGGGTGATACCTTTTTCTACAAGCATGATGCCGATGGACAAATAGATATTGGGAACCTGGTAAAAAAGATTGAAGGTGCAAAGGCGATGGTGATCATCAACCCGAATAATCCGCTGGGAGCCGTTTATTCTGAAAAGAACCTCTCTGAAGTCGTCAGGCTCTGTGCTGAATATGACGTCCCCATTTTTTATGACGGTTCTTACGACCAGCTTGTATTCGAGGGCAAACCGGTGGACTTCAGAAAGATAGCACGGAAGAAGGTGCCGTTCATTTACGGGAGCTCGCTTTCGAAGGATTTCAACTATCCCGGTTCTCGGATAGGCTGGGTGGCGTTCCACGGCGATAAGTGGGAAGAGGTGAAGAACGCTTTTTTCCTCTTGTGCAACCAGCGTTTGTCCGTTAACTGGGAGTATCAGAAAGCGGCAGCCGCTGCGATAACCTACCCATCGTATCCTGCATACGTCGCTGACATCAAGAGGAAGCTTATGGAGCGAAGGAATGCATTCATGAACATTACGAGGGAGATGCCGCTGTCATTCCCTGTTCCGAAGGGCGCGTTCTATGCATTCATCAGGATAGAAACAAAGAAATGGAAAAAGGATATGGAGTTCGTGCGTGCAGCGCTGAAGGAAGGGGTTGTTTTTGTGCCGGGCTCCGGGTTTGGGAGGCAGGAGGACGGGGTGTATTTCAGGACTACGTTCCTGCCGGAGCCGGAAGTCATCGAAGAGGCCTTTTCGAAGATCGGAAAGATTTTATAAGTACCGCAAACCGCGCTCCTGCCGCAGTTCCTTAATTGACAAAGCTTTTATGCGTATTTTACAGTAATAGAAATCTTCGGGAGGTTCACGTTGCTCAAATCAATTGAAGACATTAATCAGACGAAGAAGCGCCTGAGAATAGAAATACCGGCTGATCTTCTCGAAAGAGAGATGAAGAGTTCTCTTGAAAAACTTCGGCATACAGTCAGGATTCCGGGTTTCCGGCCCGGCAAGGCTCCGGTCAGTCTTATCGAAAAGCGCTACGGCAAGCAGCTCGAAACAGAGGTGCTCGAAAAGGTGATGCCTGAGCAGCTCAGCAACGCTATCCGGGAAGCTGCTATTGATCCCGTTACAATGCCGGTGCTGGAAGAAGAGTTCGAATACAAACGGCATAATCCCCTCGCTTTCGCGGTTACTTTGGAAATCAAACCGAAGATCGAAAATCTTACCTATGAAAACTTATCAGTCAGGGAGATCCCTGTGGAGGTTCAAGACGCAGAGATAGAGGACGCCCTGAAAGCCCTCCAGAACAAGAGAGCGGTCTTTGAAGTTGCCGATAAAATGATCGAGACGGATGACTTTGTTTCGTTCGAATACGTTGACAGTGAAATTACCGGACAAGAAGATATCCCCTCTGCGAAAGAGATTATTTCGAAAATGGGAAACGAACTATTTCCACCTGATATTCTCGAGAAGGTCCTCGGAAAACAGAAGGGCGATATCATTGAGTTTGAAAAGACTTTCGATGCGATCGAAGAAAAGGAACTCACAGGGAAAACAGCCCGGATTAAGGTCAGAATCAGCGAGGTCAAGAGAAAAACCCTGCCGGAGATCAACGACGATTTCGCGAAAGACCTTGGCTATGAAACGGTTGCTGAATTGAGGGAAAAGGTACGAGATAAAATACATGCTGCGAAGAGAGAGCATATCGGCAAGATACAAAAAGCGGATATTGTCAGAAAGCTTGTTGATGCAAATACCTTTGAAGTTCCCGAATCCCTTGTGCAAAGGGAGATCGAAACCATCATGATGCACAAAAGCGTTTCCGGTGGACAGGAGGCACCTGCATCAGAAGATACTGTCGAAGAGATCCTTGAACCTGCGTCCTCCGGACAAGATACGGAACCGAAGAAAGAAGAGGATCTTCAGGCAGACATGAGAACCAGAGCCCTGAGGAATGTGCAGGCACATTTTATTCTGGATACCATTGGCCGGCAGGAAGGCATCGTCGTGTCAGATGCCGAGGTCGATGAGCGGATAGCTTCTCTTGCTCAGAAATTGTCGACAACCCCTGAAGCGATCAGAAACTTTTATGCTTACCGGGAAGGTTCCATCGAGAGTCTGAAGCAGTCGATATTCGAGGATAAAGTGATGGACTTGCTCGTCGCCCGGGCAACGATTGAAAAGGAGAATACATGAGCATTATCCCGATTGTTATAGAGCAGACCGGCCGTACAGAGAGGGCGTATGACATCTACTCAAGGCTTCTGAAGGACAGAATAATTTTTGTCGGTACCGGCATTGACGACATGGTCGCCAATATCGTTATCGCACAGCTTCTGTTTCTGCAGACTGAAGATCCTGACAAGGATATCCATTTATATGTTAATTCGCCGGGAGGTATTGTCTCTTCCGGTCTCGCAATATATGATACCATGCAGTACGTGAAGCCCGACATCGCTACTTACTGCATCGGGCAGGCTGCGAGCATGGGCGCTCTTCTTCTTGCTGCCGGTGCGAAAGGGAAACGGTTTGCCTTACCTCATTCCCGAATCATGCTGCATCAGCCTATGGGAGGATTTCACGGCCAGGCGACTGACATCGAGATCCATGCGCGGGAGATTCTCCGGATGAAGGAGACGTTGAATACGATACTCTCGTTCCATACCGGTCAGTCTCTTGACAAGATACAGACGGATACAGACCGGGATTTCTTCATGTCCGGGAGTGAGGCGAAGGAATACGGCATTGTCGATGAGGTTATCAGCAGCATTAAGGAGAAGAAGAGCCATGGCTAAGAAGGATGAAAATGCACTGAAGTGTTCTTTCTGCGGCAAGGGGCATAATGAAGTAAAAAAGCTCATTGCAGGCCCTACCGTTTACATATGCAATGAATGCGTGGAGTTATGCAATGAGATTATTGCAGATACGATCCATGACGAGATAAAGGTTCCCTCCCTGCCGAGGCTCCCGGCGCCGAAGGAGATCCATCATTCTCTTAATGATTATGTGATCGGTCAGGAACGGGCAAAGAAGATCCTCTCGGTTGCAGTGCATAATCATTACAAGAGAATCTACAGTCCGGCAGAGCCTGATGTTGAACTGCAGAAGAGCAACATACTCCTCATAGGGCCTACCGGGACGGGGAAGACACTCTTTGCGCAGACCCTTGCAAAAATCCTCGATGTGCCTTTTGCAATTGCCGATGCAACTACGCTTACCGAAGCGGGATATGTCGGTGAGGACGTGGAGAATATTATTCTGAAGCTGCTCCAATCCGCGGACTATGATACAGAAAGGGCACAGCGCGGCATTGTGTACATCGATGAAATCGATAAAATAAGCAGAAAAGCGGATAATCCCTCTATTACACGAGACGTTTCCGGTGAGGGTGTTCAGCAGGCCCTGCTGAAGCTGATCGAGGGGACGACAGCGAATATCCCGCCGCAGGGCGGGCGAAAACATCCTCAGCAGGAATACATCCAGGTTGATACAACAAATATTCTCTTTTTATGCGGTGGTGCCTTTATCGGACTTGACAAAATCGTTGAGCAGAGGATCGGACAGAGAACAGTGGGGTTTATTTCTGATACGGTAGCGAGGAAAGAGCGGAAGATCGGCGAGATTCTGAGCCATGTCGAACCTGAGGACCTGATCAAATACGGACTCATACCGGAGTTTGTGGGAAGGATGCCGGTTGTGGCGGGACTTGATGAGCTCGATGAAGTAACGCTCATAAAGATTCTGACCGAACCGAAGAATGCACTCGTGAAGCAGTACCAGAGGCTCCTCTCCTTTGAGAATGTCAGGCTCAGATTTTCCGATAGTGCGCTTTCTGCTATCGCCAAAAAGACCATTCAGAGGAAAACGGGTGCCCGCGGATTACGTTCCATCCTTGAGGAAATTATGCTGGAGGTCATGTACGAGATCCCCTCCCAGAAAGGCATAAAGGAGTGTCTCGTGTCAGAGGAGACCATTGTCAAGAATGAAAAACCGATCCTCATATATGAGAAGAAGGCCGAATCTGCGTAGAAAGATTCCGGGCAAACAAGAATACTTGAATATATGTGTGGATTTTGGGCGGCTTTGTGAGGATTACGCCATCTTGCCGGCTGCTATAGCTTTTGCGATAGTTTTCTGAAGGGTCTCTTTCAATTCTTTGTCCCGGATGTCCGAAACAGTTTCTTCAATGAAGGAGCAGTCATGTTCCGTAAGGAATTTCCCTTTTCGGTCTTTGCTGTCTTCCTCCTGATTTGCCAGAGGATTGACTCTGCCAAGTCTGAACCGGATCGTCCTCACCTGATATGAAGCAAGTTTCTTGATGATATCTTCCTGATAAAATTTAAGCTCCTGAAGCCAGACCGGGGAATCAACAGTCAGGAGCAGCTCATTCCCCGACAACAGGGACGGCGACATGTGGCAAGACAAAGGCTTTTGAAACAGGATATGCCAGCGAGATTTTACCTGAGCGAGCCTGATACCATCATCGATACCCAGGTCCCTGACAAGAGGCTTCAATAAGACATCTGCCCTCTTCACGAAATTGCTTTTTTCACCGCACCGGAACGCAGACACCTCGTACAAACATAACGTCTCTTGACGCTTGTATTCATGAGAACGCGCATCTTCTGAAGATTGGGCATGATCAGCCTTTTCGTTTTGTTGTTTGCATGGCTGACGTTATTGCCGATTGCCCTTTGTTTCCCGCATATAGCGCATTGTGCCATTCTGTTCAATCTCCTCTCTCATTGCATTAACACAGTTTATTATGATAACATGTAAAAATAGTTGTTACAAGTATTAGATAAAGCGGGGATTTGCGATATATATCGTTCTCCCTGTCGAAGAGTTTTAGAAAATTCCTGCTGTATATTCAGGGTAAAAATTATATGCAGAAGATAAGAATTTATGAGCTTGCAAAAAAACTGAGCATACCGAACAAGATTATTGTGAATGAACTTTCAAAGCTCGGGATGAAGGGAAAAACCCACTCCTCAAGTATTGATCCTGACATTGCTCAAAAAATAGAGAATATTTTTCGGCAGAGGACAGCTCACGCACAACCAGAGCCCGCACCTTCCATAACCCCTGTTTCTGAACCTGTTCGGTCGGATATCCAGAAAGCACGCAGGGAAACGAAAAGAACGGGACCTCCTCTGCGCGCGCCTGTTCATGAAAAGCAGGAAGTTGAAGCACCCGAGCTTCGTAAGACGACGCCGGAAACCTTGCAGGCAGTGACCCCGGCCGAGGAAGATGAACTGAAAATTCCCGACCGGTTTAAAAAGGAGCTGGAGACCGAAAAAATAGAAAAATTTAAGGCGAAACCGGGCATGCAGAGGGCTTTTCAGACTATCAGGAAAATAGAACCCAAACGATGGCATGACCAGAGGTCACAGAAACGGACAGGGAGGCCGCGAAGCTATCAGACCGATGACAGGAAACCGCAGGTCCAGCCGGCAGCACCACGAAAGAAGACTCTGAAACTCCAGGAAGGCACAACGGTGAAGGAATTTGCCGAACTGATTAGTGTCAAACTGTCTGACGTGATCAAGAAATTCATGGAACTCGGCTATATGCCGACCATTAACCAGCCTGTTGATACCGATGCAGCATTATTAATTGCGGAGAATTTCGGCGTCAAACTCGAACTGGCAGCCATTGAAGAAGATACGGTTGATATCGAGGCACCTGAGGATCTCAGTAAGGTTATACCTCGGGCTCCAGTGGTGACGATCATGGGACATGTCGACCACGGGAAGACTTCACTCCTTGACGCTATCAGGGAAACCAAAGTTACCGAAAGTGAAGCAGGCGGTATTACTCAACATATCGGAGCATATAAAGTTAATCTCAGCGGCAAGGATATCGTATTTCTGGATACCCCCGGTCACGAGGCATTTACCTCAATGAGAGCACGAGGTGCAAAGGTGACGGATATAGTTGTCCTTGTTGTGGCTGCTGATGACGGTGTCATGCCGCAGACCGTGGAAGCGATCAACCATGCAAGAGCGGCCAAAGTGCCGATTGTTGTCGCGGTCAATAAAATTGATAAGCCAGAGGCGAATCTTTCAAAAGTGAGAAATGAACTTTCGGAGCTGGGTATCATTTCGGAGGAATGGGGAGGCCAGAATATATTCGTTGAGGTTTCCGCCAAAAAACGTATCGGCATCGAACACGTTCTCGAGATGATACTTCTCCAGGCGGAGATGATGGAACTCAAGGCGAATCCGGACAAGGCTGCCCGGGGGACGATCATTGAGGCGAAGCTCGATAAAGGAAGGGGCCCGGTCGCCACCGTCCTGGTGCAGTCTGGTTCGCTGCATGCCGGTGATGCATTTCTCTCAGGAACACATGCGGGAAAAGTGAGGGCTCTCATTGACGACAGCGGAAAGAGGATAACCGAAGCAGGTCCTTCGACGCCGGTAGAAGTTATTGGATTCGCGGATGTCCCTTCATCGGGGGATATATTTACCGTCGTCGAAGATGAAAAAAGGGCCCGGCAGGTAGCTCTCGTACGGCAGCAGAAGGAGAGGCTTGCCGAGATAGCACGCACAGGAAAGCTCACCCTTGATGATCTGTACGCAAAAATAAAGGAAGGTGAGATCAGGGAACTGTATATCATCATAAAAGGGGATGTCCAGGGTTCGGTCGAGGCGATGAAAGATGCACTCGAACATATCTCGCATCCTCAGGTAAAAGTGAAAGTGATCCACTCATCGGTCGGCGGCATTAATGAATCAGACGTCATGCTTGCCACTGCGTCCAGTGCAATCATCATTGGCTTCAATGTAAGGCCTGAGTTCAAGGCGTCCCAGGTTGCGGAAAAAGAGGCTGTTGATATCAGATTGTACAATGTCATATACGAAGCCATTGAAGACGTAAAGAAGGCGCTCGAGGGACTCCTTGAGCCGACTCTCAGGGAGAAGACCCTTGGAAGGGCGGAAGTGCGTCAGATCTTTCCCATATCGAGGATCGGGACGGTTGCCGGATGTTACGTTCTTGATGGTACGATCAGCCGTTCAAGCGATGGTACCCGGATTATCAGGGACAATATTGTTGCCTATGACGGGAAAATCAGCTCCCTCAAGAGGTTCAAAGAAGATGTCAGGGAAGTTCAGGCAGGATATGAGTGTGGTATCATGATCGAAAACTTCAATGATCTGAAAGTCGGGGATATCCTCGAGAACTATATCATCGAAAAGATCGCTGCAAAATTATAAAGAAGAAAATCCTAATTTCTAAATTCGAAATCCCAAAAATCAGTTCTGAACTTAAACATTTTTATACAGAATTTTTCCTTATCTGTGGTTGTAGCGTGATCATATAGTCTGTCATCCCGGCTTGGCCGGAATCTTTCTGGAAGGATTCCTGAGGCGCCTCGCGTGCGGGAATGACACACGCATTTATTGATGAAGTTATAGTTTGCATTCTGATTTACTTAGAATTTAGCTATTAGAATTTAGAACTTTCGAGGTACTATGCATCCGTACAAGCGTTCTCAACGAGTTAGTGATCTTCTGCGGGAAGAAATTGCCGACATAATTTTTTTTAAACTGAAGGACCCGCGGATAGGGTTTCTGACGGTCACCGGCGTTGATGTCACTGACGATCTTAAAATTGCTGTTGTGTATGTAAGTATTCTGAAGGAAGAGGAAAAACAATCCACACTTGACATCTTGCATGCGGCTAAAAGCTTCATACGGTCTGAATTGTCCAAACGGCTGAAGATGAAGTTTATCCCGACAGTTGATTTCAGACTGGATACCTCTATTGAATACGGAAACAGAATCGAACAACTCCTCCATGAGATCAGAGAAAAAGATGAACATTCCACCTAATCTCATCGCATTCCTGAAAGGGAACGACGATTTTTTTATTGCTACGCATATTAACCCGGAAGGCGATGCATTGGGTTCATCTCTCGCACTCTCTATGGCATTGAATACGATCGGGAAGAGCACGGTGCTTTTTGACCAGGACGGGGTTCCCGATTTTTACCGATTTTTACCCGGGCATGAACATATACGGCGAACCTGCAACGGCCTGCAGCCTTCTGATTTCAACCTCCTGCTGCTTGATTGCAATACCCCCCGGAGGGCAGGCATCGAAGGACTCACTTTCAGACAATGCGCTGTCATAGATCATCATGAAACAGAATCGGATTTCGGTGACGTTCGCTGGATTGAGCCAAAGGCAGCGGCAACGGGATTGATGATTTTTTCTCTTATCAGGGAATTAGGTATCGGGATTACCAAAGAGATGGCCACTAATCTCTATACGGCTATTGCAATCGATACGGGAACATTCAGGTTCGGCAACACGACGGCAGAGGTTTTGCGCGTTGCCGCGGAGCTCGCTGAAACAGGAGCATCCCCTTCATTCATATCAGCCAGTCTTTACGAAACCTGGTCAGAGGCACGGTTCAATCTACTGAGGCTGGCGCTGCAGACGCTTGAGATCAGGAGCAAGGTTGCTTTTACTTTTGTGAACAGGGAGATGTTCGCAAAGACCGGGACAGGCCCTGAGGATACCGAAAATTTTTCAAGTTTTCCAAGGATTGTCAAGGATATCCGAATCTCTGCATTTTTCAGGGAAATCGATGATGATTACTGGAAAGTAAGCCTGCGTTCAAAAGGTGATATCAATGTCTCAGTGATCGCGGTTCTCTTTCAAGGCGGAGGGCATAAGAATGCCGCCGGTTATTTTATAAAAGCCCCTCTCGAATCCGCAAAAGAATTGCTCCTTACGAAGGTATCGGAACTCTCAGAGAGCACCTTACCGGTCTAAACTTTTCCCGCTGCGCCTGCCTCTTTCGAGAAAGTAATCCGATCTTTTGTAAAATCCACCATGACGGTGTCACCTTCTCCAAATGTCCTGTCAAGGATGCTCATCGCGAGCGGATTCAGGATCTCTCTCTGCAGGGCCCTCTTTAACGGCCGTGCTCCGTAGATGGGATCGAATCCGATGTCTGCGAAATATTCTTTTGCGTTTTCCGTCAATCTGATTTCGATATTTTTTTCACCAATGTATTTCTTCATCCTGTTCACCTGAATTTCAACAATCTGCTTCAGGAGTTCCCTTGTCAGTGGATTGAAGACAAGAATTTCATCAACCCTGTTCAGAAATTCCGGCCTGAAAAACATCTTGAGGTCACCCATGATCTTGTCTTTTAATTCAGCGTTGTTGATGACCCAGTAAGCTGATGGTTTCTTTGCCCTGTCTTCGAGCATTTCCTGGATGTGCGCACCCCCGATATTCGATGTCATGATCACGACCGTGTTTCTGAAATCTACGGTTCTGCCGTGACTGTCCGTGAGCCTGCCGTCATCGAGCAGCTGCAGGAGTAAATTGAAGACCTCGGGATGTGCCTTCTCGACTTCATCAAACAGGATCACCGAATACGGCTTTCTTCTGACGGCTTCCGTAAGCTGTCCGCCTTCTTCATATCCGACATAGCCTGGAGGAGCGCCGATAAGCCGCGAGACTGTATGTCTTTCCTGATACTCGGACATATCGATTCTGATCATTGCATTTTCATCATCAAAGAGAAACTCGGCAAGAGCCCTGGCGAGTTCGGTTTTCCCGACGCCGGTGGGTCCGAGGAAGATAAAAGAACCGATAGGCCTGTTCGGATCCTGTATGCCAGCACGTGCACGCCGCACTGCGTTCGATACCGCTTCGATCGCTTCACCCTGTCCAACCACTCTTTGCCGGAGACGGTCATCCATATGGAGGAGCTTCTGCACCTCGCCTTCGAGCATGCGGCTGACAGGAACCCCTGTCCATTTGGAAACGACTTCAGCAATATCCTCTTCGTCGACCTCTTCTTTCAGCATCTTCCGTTTCTGCTGGGCTTTGAACAATTTCTTGTTTTCCGCATCGAGTGATCGCTGCAATTCGAGCATCTTTCCGTATCTCAGCTCTGCTGCCTTTGCGAGGTCCCCTTCGCGTTCAGCTCTTTCTGAGTTTATCTTTGTCTTTTCGATCTGCTCCTTGGAATCCCGTATCCTCGCGATAATCTCCTTTTCGCTCATCCATTGAGCCCGCAATTCATCCCGCTTTGTTTGCAGCTCCGCAATTTCTCTCCTGATCTTTTCGAGCCTTTCCTTTGCATCTTTTGAGTCTTCTTTCATAACTGCCTGTTTTTCTATCTCGAACTGTCTCAGCTTTCTCTCTATTTCGTCGAGCTCAATCGGCATACTGTCGATCTCCATCCTCAGTTTTGATGAAGACTCATCGATAAGGTCAATAGCCTTGTCCGGAAGGAATCTGTCGGTGATGTACCTGTTCGAGAGCACTGCGGCGGCGATCAAGGCAGAGTCTTTGATCTTGACACCGTGGTGAACTTCATACCGCTCCTTCAGGCCCCGGAGTATCGAAATGGTGTCTTCAACGTTTGGCTCCCTGATAAGGATTGGCTGAAACCTTCTTTCGAGTGCCGGATCCTTTTCAATGTGTTTCCGGTATTCATCAATCGTTGTTGCTCCAACGCACCTGAGATCTCCCCGTGCGAGGGCAGGTTTGAGCATGTTTGATGCATCAATCGCGCCCTCAGCAGCCCCGGCTCCCACGAGGGTATGCAGTTCATCGATGAAGACGATCACCTTGCCTTCGGCCTGTTCTATATCTTTCAGGACAGCCTTAAGCCGCTCTTCAAACTCCCCCCTGAATTTTGTCCCTGCAACGAGGGCTCCCATATCGAGAGCAACAACCTTCTTGTCTTTCAAGGTTTCAGGAACATCCCCTACAACGATCCTCTGCGCAAGCCCTTCTGCAATGGCAGTCTTTCCGACTCCGGGCTCTCCGATAAGCACGGGATTATTCTTGGTCCTCCGCGAGAGAACCTGGATGATTCTTCTGATTTCGTCATCACGGCCGATAACAGGGTCAAGTTTGCCCTTGCGTGCGAACTCCGTGAGGTCCCGGCTGTATCGCTTCAATGCCTGATACTTGTCCTCGGGATTCGGGTCGGTTACCCGCTGCGCACCCCGTATCTCACTCATGGCTGACAGAACCCTATCAGGTGTTGCCCCGTATTTTTTCAGAAGATCAGAGCAGGGTCCGCCGATGGTAATGAGTGAAACAAGCAAATGCTCGACACTGACGAATTCGTCCTTGAGATGTCCGGCATTCTTCTGAGCATTCTCGAATACTTCTTTCAGCCGTGGCGATAGATATATCTGCCCCAGGGGTGTTGCACCGATGACCTTTGGAAATTTATCGATCGCGTCCTCAACATCCTGCTGAAGAGACCGCGTATCCACTCCCAGCCGTTTAAGAATCTGACAGGCGACACCTTCTTCATCTTCGAGAAGGGCCCACAGCAGGTGTTCTGCATCAATCTGCTGGTTGCCTTTTCTCTCGGCGAATCTCTGGGCCCCCTGTATCGCCTCCTGGCTTTTCATGGTCAATTTATCCATTCTGAAAAAACCTCCTTGCATATACTCTGTACATACATTATTGGTTGTCATTATCCGGCTTGACCGGATAATCCAGAAACTATTAATCCCAGTAGATTTCGGGACTGGATTCCCCGATCAAGTCGGGGATGACAGCTTGGTTTAGAAATTCTCTATTGAAAGAAGCTATTTACTCCTCAGTAAAAATTCTCCGTAATTTTTTTATGAAATCCTTTTTGATATCTTCTTCGAGAAACACCATCATCTCTTCCGTTTCTCTCTGGAAAGCTTCAAGCCGCTGCCTCAGCCTGAGAATAATCTCGACCCCGGATCTGTTGACGCCGAGTTCCCGCGTGAGCCGGAGGATCATCGCCAATCTTTCAACATCCTCCATGGAGTAGAGTCTGGTCCTTTTTGTTCTCTGGGGTCTTATAAGGCCTTCCCGTTCGTAGAGCCTGAGAGTCTGGGGATGGACATTGAGCATTTTTGCCACGATGCTGATCATGAATACGGGCTGTTTTTTATCTTCCGTTTCGATCATGCCTGCAACAACCTTTCGCGAGGGGATTCTCTATAGAGTTTTTCTATTTCCCTTACCTTGTCTTTTGCGCTGTCGTCCAGATTTTTTGGTACAGCGATTTTTATCACAAGGTATTGATTGCCCCGTATCCCTGTTCTTGGCGAAGGGAACCCCTTCCCGGAAAGCTTGAATCGCTGATTTCCCTGTGTGCCCTGCGGCAAGGTCATTGCCGCAACGCCGTCTATTGTCGGGACCTCGATCTTTGCTCCAAGTGCCGCCTCGACGAATGTTACGGGCAGATCAAGGTAAATATCGTCACCTTTCCTCTTAAAGATTGGATGGGATTTTACGGTGATTTCAATAAACAGATCACCGGAAGTGCTACCGCCTGCGCCTGCTCCTCCCATCCCCCTGAGTTTTACCCTGGAACCGTTGTCCGCCCCACCCGGGATCTTTACCCTGAGGGTTTCAGTGTGAATGGTCGTGCCGGTTCCTCGGCATGCTGAACAGACCTTGGTGACTTTTCTCCCCGTCCCTCCGCATGCACTGCAGGGCTGGGACATGCTGAAAAACCCTTTTGCGGTTTTAATACTTCCAGTACCTTTGCATACATTGCAAGCCTCAGATGATTCGGCCCCGGAGCCTTTACAGCTCCTGCACGTGATTTCCCTGTTAAAGGTGATCGTTTTGGTAACGCCGGAAAAGGCCTCTTCAAGGGAGAGTTCGAGCCCCATGACCATGTCCGGGCCTTTGGCACGATAGGCTTCAGGCCTTGTTTTTGTCCCGAAAAGATCAGAGAATATGTCACCGAATCCTCCGTACTCAAATCCCTCCCTGAAATCGTATGACCTGAATCCTTCGAACCCGGGCCCGCCAGCCCGGAATTGTGTACTGCCGAACTGGTCGTATTGGGCTTTCTTCTTCGGGTCACCGAGCACCTCATACGCCTCATTGATTTCTTTGAATTTCTGTTCGGAAACCTTGTCGCCGGGATTGAGGTCAGGGTGATATTTACGCGCAAGTTTCCTGTACGCCTTTTTTATTTCATCCGGTGAGGTGTCTTTCGTGACCCCGAGAATTTTATAAAAATCCTTATCCTCTGATGCCATTTTTTATCCAATCGTTCAAAGCATAACATTTGAGTAGCTTTTTGTCAATTGCTTTATTATGATATGATTCATAAATATTCTATGGTAAATTACTCCCTATGCATACCGCGCGCGGTTCCAATGTTTGTCATTCCCTCTCGGCTGGAATCGTTCTGATTCATTTATAATTCTTTATGCATCGGAATAGAATGCAGGTTTTCAGGTGGCTGTTATGTATCCGTTAAAAGTCATCGAAAAATATTACGCACACGGCTCAACGGCATATCATTTCCTGACAGAGCACAGCAGGATGGTCGCGGAAAAGGCTGTCCAGATTGCCAGGCGGGTCGGGTATCTCAACCCTGATCTGAATTTTATACGGGAAGCAGCACTGCTCCACGATATCGGGATTCTCTTTACCGATGAGCCGGGAATCGGATGCTATGGATATAAGCCATATATCTGTCATGGTTACATGGGACGGGAGCTTCTGGAGAATGAGGGATTTCCGGTCCATGCCCTTGTCTGTGAAAGGCATGTGGGCGTTGGGATTACCCGGCAGGAGATCGAAGAAAACGGGTTGCCGGTTCCTGCGCGGGACATGGTACCTGTCACCATTGAAGAGCAGATTATCTGTTATGCCGACAAATTTTTCTCAAAGGATACGGAATTCCTTCTCCGTGAAAAAGCACTTGAGAAGGTCAGACAAAGCATTGCCAAATACGGGGAAGACAAATTAGAGCAGTTTGATGAGTGGGTAAAACTGTTCGGGATGACATGAAAATATTTATTCAACAACCTGTTAATAATCAATCCTCTCGAGAAACAGGCCGTTTGAAGGGGATGTCTGCCCCGCATTTTTTCTGTCGCGTGATTCGAGTATCTCTCTCATTTTTTTTGACGGCATTCTTCCCCTCCCAATCTCGACAAGAGTCCCGACGATATTCCTGACCATGTGCCTGAGAAATCCGTTTGCCTCGGCGGTTATTTTTATAAAGGTGCCCTCCAGAGCAACCCCCATGAATAGCACCCTGTCAAGTTTTTCCACACCCAAGGAACAGACCTCCCTCACCGTATTTTTCATATCGCTGCCAGTCCCCATGAACGCCAAAAAATCATGTTTCCCGATGAGTACATGCGAAGCCTCTTCCATTATGCTTATGTCGAGCATCTGCGGGACTATCCAGGCATATTTGAAAAGGAAAGCTGATGATACTCTCTGATTTACGATTATGTAAAAATAGCGCTTCCTGAGGGCATCATCGCGTGGATGAAATGCATCATGAACCTCTTCGGCAGCCAGGACTCTGATGTCCTGCGGCAACAGTGCATTCAGTGCCCTCCTGATTGTCCCGGCATCAAGATGAGATGCGGTTCTGAACGTCGCAACCTGTCCGAATGCATGCACTCCTGCATCGGTCCTGCTCGCTCCGATAACAGGAGACTCTTCGCCAGTGAGACGGAAAACTTTTTCCTCGAGAATGCCCTGTATGGTTACCGCATCTTTCTGCACCTGCCAGCCTTTGTATGCGCTTCCATCGTATTCAAGGAGGAGTCTTATTTTTCTCATGGGTTACATATTACCACCAGCAACACCCTCCCGCAATGAGGAAATACAGAATAAACCGATCAGGATATATCAAAATTCTGTTCTCGAGAAAAGAACAGAAAGATGCTGCAAGATATGTTTTAAGATCATACCCTTTGAAATGTATGAATTAAATGGGATCGGTGGAGGAAAAGTGAAAGCAAGTCCCTGTTTGTAAAAAAGAATTATTGCAGTACAGAGGGCATTGAAGCATCGAAACTTTTTGGAAACAAATTCAGTTTACCGTTTTGATGAACGGAGAGCGTTTCTCACGGCATGATTTTTTAACGGCGAGCAGTCCTTCTACCGTATTCTGCAGTTCAGCGATGTTGACGGGCTTTCTGAAGAAATCCCGTGCACCGGCCCTGAAGGCCCTCAGAACGACACCATCGAGGCTTACGTCAGTGATAAAGATGTTCGGTATATTCGGACAGCACATTTTGTTCTCTTTCAGTATCTTCAGCCCTTCATCAACATCCACATTGCAATCGAGCAGGATGAGATCAACCTGACATTCTTTCACGGCATCATGGGCTTTGCTGAACGGGCATACCTCGATCTTTTCATCTGTCAAAAAAAGGTTGCTGAATAATTCCTCTTTTCCCCGATCGGTAAGGACGAGAACTTTACCGCTGCGTTTTTCAGTCACGGTAATTTCCAGACACACGCATTCTTGTATGGAATCTTGCAGCATGGATGTTCATTCTCCAGTGAGATGTTGATGCATCATAGTGGTACAAAAGCCTGTTCATATTCTTCGAGATAACCATATCATAATAATCTGCAGTTGTCTATGAAGATATTGCTTTTTTTCATGGGGTTCTTGCTTTTTTGAAAATATTTTTTCCTCTGTCTTTTTTCTGAGCCTTCTTTCTTAATGGGTTCTTGGTTTTTTTCTTGATTTTCTCCTTAATTTTTTTCCTGGTTTTTTTCCTTGAAAGTTTATATTTGATCGGTGTCTTGCCGGTAAACTGCTTGAACTGAACGGTAAAACTGCTCATGTCATTGAACCCCACCGAAGAGGCAACCATAGAGATCGGTACATCTTCCTTTCTGAGGAGCTCCCGTGCTTTTGCTATCCTCCTGGAGAGCAGATATTTCATCGGGCTCATGCCGATATGTTTCTTGAAAAATCTGCAGAAATGATATTTGCTGATGTCTGCTTTTTCAGCGAGCTCATCAAGACTAGTCGGAGTTGAAAGGTTATCTTCGATGTGCCTCATAACATTAATGAGATTGACGGGATGACTCGTTGTCAGTTGCTTGAGCGCGTCTTTTTTGCGAGATGCGGTATTCTTGAACGGACGCCTTCGCTCCACCGATGATTTTTTGACAGAGAGAATACCGTCGACAGTCTCCTTGAGTTCAAAAAGGTTGACAGGCTTCTTGAAAAAGTCGCGTGCCCCTGCTTTGAAAGCATCCAGTACCGCGTCTTCAGTGCTCAGTTCGGCAAGAAAGATAACCGGTATGGTCGGATACCGGGCCTTGATATTCTTCAGAGTATTGAGGCCGTCTTTCACATCTGAACTGCAGTCGAGAAGGATGAGGTCAGCCTCACAGGTTTTGATGAACTCCTGAGATTCCGGTGGAGTGCATTCGAGCAGTTGATTATCCGGTGAATCGAATGTGCTGTAAAGTTTATGAAAACCTTTTTCTGCAATAATTAAAATAGGCATCGTATATTCCCAGATGTGAGAGCAAGATAAGTATAAAAATTTTATTAAAAAAAAGGATATTTATCAACATAAATCGTCATTGATTTTATGATCTATGCTCTTAAGGCAGGGCAAAGAAGACATCTATTTCGTCAGACCTGATTTCGCCCTGACTGCCATCAGAGAGGAGTTTCCATTTCAATGTTCCGGAGTGGAGTTCATCGTCTCCCATAATCAAAACATATTGAGCGGATACCCTGTCAGCCCGTCGCATCTGGCTTTTGAGTGAATTTCCGGCGTAACCGAGTTCGGCCCATATACCCTTCTGTCTGAGCCTGTCGGCGATGACAAGCCCCTCTTTCCACGCGGATTCTCCGAGTGCTGCAATAAAGACTTTTGGTGAAGGAATCTCCTGCCCGGCAGTCAGCTTCAGGAGGGATGCAATGCGTTCCATCCCTATTGCAAACCCGATTGCTGGAGTAGGGGGGCCGCCGAAATCCTCTACAAGCCGGTCATAGCGTCCTCCTGCAGCTACCGCATTCTGGGCCCCGAGGTGCCTGCAGGTAACCTCAAAAGTTGTCCTTGTATAGTAATCAAGGCCTCTGACCATCTCAGGGTTTATCTCATAGGGTATAGCGAGCAGTTCCGCATATGACAGGAGCGCCTCAAAATGCTCCCTGCATTCGGCGCAAAGATAATTCGTCACGTGCGGAGACCCTTCCCTCAGTTTTATGCAAGCATCAACCTTGCAATCGAGAATACGGAGCGGATTGTGGTCGTATCTCCTCTTGCAGTCCGGACAAAAGCCGCTGAGCCTGTCCGAGAAGAAATGAAGGAGAGCCTTTCTGTAGTCTGGCCTGCATGTATCACAGCCTATTGAATTGATCCCGAAATTCAGATCTTTCAGCCCGAGACGTTCAAAAAATAGTTTGAGCATCGAGAGGATCTCTGCATCGATCTTCGGTTCTGCAATACCGAATGCCTCGGCGCCAAGCTGATAGAACTGCCTGAAGCGTCCCGACTGGGGCCTTTCATATCTGAACATGGGACCAGAGTAAAAAAATTTTTGCGGTGCCGGTAGATTATAGAGATGCTGTTCAACGTAGCATCTTACAACCGGGGCTGTTCCCTCAGGCCGGAGGGTAATGTTTCTCCCGGCCTTATCGGTGAAGGTATACATCTCTTTTTCAACGATGTCAGTTGTTTCACCGATACTCCTGGTGAAGACTTCTGTTGACTCGATGACAGGCGCCCGCAATTCTTGAAAGCCATAGGCGGCGAAGACATTCTTTGCAACCGTCTCTGCTTTCTGCCACAGGTAAACATCGGGGGGGAAGATATCGTGGACGCCCTTAAGGGCTGCGTACTTCATTCCTCCTGCTGTGCCTCCTCCTCTTGTTCCTCACTCCGCTCTTTATCAAATTCAAGCATTCGCAGATGGCTCTCGACGAGCCTTTTCACTTCTTCCTTGAAATGGCGCCTGATCCCTTTCAGATCAACGATATCTTCATGGATCTTGATGACCTTTTCCTGTGCCTCGTTGAGAAGGGATTCGGCCCTGAGTTCCGCCTCTTTCACCACCAGTTCCGCCTCTTTGCGCGCATTAATCTTGTAGTCTTCAACCATCTGCTGGGCTGTGAGGAGCGTCTCCCTGAGCGTGGTTTCCATATCCCTGTATTCTTTCATCTGATTATCCAGCCGCTGGGTGTTTTCCTTGAGATTGGCGTTTTCTCGGAGCAGGTCCTCCATCTCCTCCCTGATCACCTCAAGGAATGCGTAAACTTCTTCAACATCAAAACCCCTCAGCTTCATGGGGAACTGTTTCTGCTGGATATCAAGCGGCGTTATCCTCATAAGACAATGCCTCCTTTCAATTTGTAGGCAAGCTCTATCAAAGACTGAATCAGAAAATACTTGACAAACAGTATGGCGAGAATGACGATCATTGGTGACAGGTCAATAAAGCCGGTTCTGAATCCGATAAACTTTCTGACTTGTCTCAGGAGAGGTTCGGTGACGGCATGCAGGAATCTGACGATCGGGTTGTACGGATCGGGATTGACCCAGCTGATGAGCGCAGATATGATAACGATCCACATATATGCAGAGAGCAGTATATTCAGAATATTTCCGATTGCGAGAATCAGATTCGCAAAGATAAACATTATTCTTTTCTCCCCAATTCCCTTGATCTGTTTGCAGCTGCATGGATCGCAGCCTGAACGACATTGGTAAGCCCCTGGCCTTCGAAAACCTGAAGCCCTGCGGCAGTGGTCCCACCGGGTGATGTCACCATTTCCCTGAGCTTTGCGGGAGGCATCCCGGAATCAAGGAGCTTTGCAGTTCCAATGAAGGTCTGAATCGCAAGTTCTGAGGCATTCTCATTTGTTAATCCCAGGGTGACCCCTGCCTCAATCATCTTTTCGGCAAACAGAGCAAAGAACGCAGGCCCGCTTCCTGAAAGGGCGGTTACCGCGTCCATGTATTTTTCCGGGAGAACGAGGACTTTCCCGACAGACATAAATATTTCCCGGATCAAGCCCATTTCTTTGTCATGAATGCATTCGCACAGAGAGAGGACAGACATACCCTCCTGCACGAGCGCAGGGGTATTCGGCATTACCCGTATTATTTTTGAAGTTTTCAGCCTCGATGAGAGATAGGACAGAGGTATCCCGGCAGCTATTGAGACTATGCATGCATCTTTCGGGATAACACCGGAAATCTCGGCGGTTACCTCATCCATATTCTGAGGCTTTACGGCAAGGATAATAGTTGTGCACTGTTTACACAGTACTGTGTTATCTGAAGTCGTCTTAATAGCGTATGTTTTTTCGAGATATGCGCGCCTCTCCTCCCGAGGCTCGGAGACCGCGATGTCCTTCACGCCGCTCTGCAGAATTCCCTTTATCAGTGCTTCTGCCATATTGCCCCCGCCGATGAACCCGATCATGTACTCTCCTCTCTCTGATGATTGTGCAACCATTATACTACAAAAGGCCGGACCGGAAAATTCATTGAAAGAGAGTGCCCTCCGGTCTTATGTCTGCCCTTTTTGGATGGGCCCTTTCCCCAAAAATCGCGGTCCCGATCCTGACCATAGTGGCTCCCTCTAAAATTGCCGCTTCAAAGTCATGAGTCATCCCCATGGAGAGTTCCGGAAGTCTGAACCCTTCAGCTTCTGCACGATCCCGCAGTTGCCTCAATTTTCTGAAAAATGGCCTCGCCATTTCCGGATTATCGAAGAGCGGCGGCATAGTCATCAGTCCCTCAATGCTCAAATGCTTCATTCCTGCCGCTTCATGGAGCAGTTTCATGAAAATTTCTTCAGAAACACCGGATTTTGATTCTTCCTCCGAGAGTTTGACCTGTATCAGAATCTTCTGGATTTTCCCCAGCTTTCCCGCGTGCCTGTCGATCTCTCCTGCGAGGCCTGATGAGTCGACTGAGTGGATTAGATCGAAGAGCTGCACAGCAGCCCCGGACTTGTTTTTCTGGAGATGTCCGATCAGATGCCATTCCACGGCATAATCCGGCATGTGATGTTGCAGATGTGCAATTTTTTCTTTTGCCTCCTGCACTCTGTTTTCCCCAAAAACCCTCAAACCCAGTTCTATGGCTTCCTTTATTTTCAGGACATCAACAGTTTTCGTGGCAGCAACGAGCTTGACATCAAAAGGATTGCGCCCGGACCGTATGGCTGCAGAAGATATTTTCCTGTAGATATCCTTGATATTCTCAAGAAGCATGTTATGAATGATCACAGAGTTTTCCTTGTTTCAAACGAAGCCCGAAATCTCTTTGCGGCATACTATGTTGTGTATTTTATCATCTATTCCAGGAAAGGGCTTCCATGTATTCTGTCCATAATTTCTCTTTTGCTATACCCATGTCAATAAAATCCCAGGGAAGAATTTCTTCAAAATCCTTTTTTCTGAATATATAGAAGTTTTTATCGATTCCTGCAATTGCCGCTGCCGTGCTCCATTCCGCTGTTGCGGGCATCTCCATGAGCATATGTGATAATTGCCTGTCACCCATGGAAAACAATCCCTGCATGTATGCATACTTGGGAACATCATGGAACACCCTGATACCTCGAACCGGCATAAGGGCTTTCTTGATTAATTTTAATCGTTCCTTTACCTCGGTGATATCCTCCATGGGATGCCACTGAAAGGGCGTAAAGGGCTTTGGTACGAATGTGCTGATACTGAGCGTAAGACAGCCTTTTGGCGCGGCATTCCGGATCTTCATCACAAGATCAACAATCCCGGATACATCTTCCCTCGTTTCAGTGGGAAGACCGACCATGAAATACAGCCTCAGGGTCTCTATGCCCTGCGCAAACAGGAGCCGTGAAGTTGAGAGGATATCTTCCTCACTGATCTTTTTGCTTATAACCTTCCGAAGCCGCTCTGTTCCGGCCTCAGGCGCAATCGAAATGCTCTTATGCCCTCCCATCAGGGCAACTAATTCCGCACTCTTTCTGCCTGCCCTGAGAGAGGTGATCGAAAATTCTACGCCGGGAATCTGCAGCACTTCCTTGATATGTGCATAATCGGAAAGGGAGGGCCCTATGAGGCCGATTCGTCTTGTCTTGCCGCGGGCCGCGTGAATATCCTCGCTGATATCCCGGAGCTCTTTTATTCTCGGAGGACTGTATATTTTCCCTGCAACGCAGTATCTGCAGTTCCAGGGACAGCCCCTCATGGCTTCAATCAGATACATATCAGAGAATTCTGTTTCAGGAGTAATGATCGAGGTCCTGATTTCAGTGCAGGAAAGATCTTTCAGATACCTCCGTTTTACCTGATGAGCTGCGCCTTCTGATGCGATTCTCTCAGAAATTTTTTCTCCCGGATCGCGGAAAATACGGTAGAAGCACGGAACATATACTCCCTCAATGGAGAGGGATTTCCTCAGAAGATCACTTCTGTCTTCAGCGGTCCTATAAATCCCAAGAAATTCCGGCAGCATTTCATCTGCCTCACCGATGAAGCAGAGATCAAAAAAGTCGGCAACAGGTTCCGGATTAAAGAACGTGCATGCCCCACCCATTATGAGAAACGGGTTTCGCGGGCTTCTCCGGGAGCTCATCAGGGGAATCTTTGCCAACTGAAGGATTCTGGCGATATTCGGATAGTCGTTTTCAAAAGATACAGAGAAGGCAACGATATCAAATCTGTTCAAAGGACGTTTCGACTCCATTGAAAAAAGCTCAATCCCGGTTCTGATATGTTCGTCATAATCCTTTTCATCCGGCAAAAAAGCCCTCTCACAGACGACGTCTTTCATGCTGTTCAGCAGACCGTAGATACCCTGGAATCCGAGGTTTGACATCCCGACGTGATATGTATTCGGATAAACAAGGGCAATGGTGATCTTTCCGCCAGGGTCCTTGTAAACGGTCCCTCTTTCTCTCGACAAGAGATGGTCGATTTTTTCTTTGAGTTTTCGGCTCACGGTATTAGCGAATTCCCGGTCTTTTCTTTTATACTAATTGTATGAAATGCAAGGAGTGCGGCGGAAAGTTACGGCTCGTTTTCGGTTGAAGGAGCACAACACTAAACTGCACGGAGTGCGGTAAGATATACTCCATCGAGGAGTATACCGGTACCATGGATACCGATGCATGGGAACAGATATCCCAGCGCCCCTGCGACAGGGTTTAATCAATCCTTCCCTCCTGTTTGAGTCTGGTGATAAGCTCCAATATTCCTGGTATGGCCACGTCAATGATGTCATTTTTTTCTATTGAGAAAGACAGCTGCTGGAGTTCAAAAGCATCAAAACCGTATGTGTACAGAGCGCCGACAAAACTGCCTGCACTCGTAGCCACGATCATATGAACAGGAAGCTTATTGGACTCAAGCACCTTCAGTACGCCGATATGTGCGAATCCCTTTGATGCACCCGCCCCCGGCTCGGTCGCAATCTTTGCCGGTTTTGGGGGTGGCTGAATCTCTCCCGGAGCACAGGAGCACATGCAGAAAAGCAATGATAAGGATATGAGAACGATATCTTTGATCATGCCAACAAAACCAGTGCTGCTTTCATGATACAATGACTGCTATGTACATTATAGCAGTAAAAAATCTAACTAAATATTATAACTCCCTGAAGGCTGTTGATGGTATTGATTTTGAAATATCCGGATCGGAATGCTTCGGGTTCCTCGGTCCGAACGGAGCCGGGAAAACAACAGTGCTGAGAATCATTTATTGTTTCATGCCCCCGAGTTCCGGAGAGGTGAGAGTATTCGGCATGGATGTCAGGGAAAACCCGAGCTCCATTAAAGCCCGTATCGGAGTGATGCCGCAGGAGGACAATCTTGACCCTGATCTTTCTGTTTTCGAAAATCTTATTGTCTATGCCCGCTATTTCGATATCGCAAAAAAGGATTCCGCGCCTCTCGCGTGGGAACTGCTCGATTTTGTGGAATTGAGGGACAAGGCGTCTGTCAAAATCGGCAATCTTTCAGGCGGGATGAAGCGGCGCTTGGTACTCGCGCGGTCACTGATAAACAAACCGGAGCTTTTAATCCTTGATGAACCGACAACGGGGCTCGATCCTCACAGCAGGCGGTCTGTCTGGGATAAGCTCCACTATCTCAAGTCGAGAGGGACGACGCTTCTGCTCACAACGCATTATATGGAAGAGGCTGAGGTGCTCTGTGACAGGGTAGGAATCATGGATTCCGGAAGAATTGTTGTAATCGATAGGCCATCGAGCCTCATGAACCAGCACGGCGGAAATCTCGAAGAAGTGTATCTGAAATTAACCGGAAGGGCACTCAAGGAATAATAGAGATTGATAATATGCAGAAGAATGGTTTCAAAAAAATATTTCAGTAAGCCCCCTGTGACCCCCTTTAAAAAAAGGGGGAAATAAAATGTATACCCCTCTTTTCAAAAAGAAGGATAAGGGGAGATTACTAAATCATACAATAGAATTTTTATGAACATCAAGCGGGCATTCAGAGTGTGGCAGAGAAATTTTACGGTCTATACCAAACTCTACAAATCTGGTCTGGCACTGAATTTTGTTGAACCAGTCCTCTATCTGGCAGCTTTAGGGCTCGGCCTCGGCGGATTTGTCCGTGAGATAAACGGTGTTCCGTATATTCAGTTTATTGCCCCCGGTATCATTGCCTCATCGTCCATGTTTGCAGCAATCTACGAGTGCACCTATGGCACCTATGTGCGAATGAAGTACCAGAAAACATTCGACGCAATTCTGGCAACCCCGGTAAACCTTGATGACCTGGTGCTCGGCGAACTCCTCTGGGGGGCGACGAAGAGCCTGCTTTACGGGTCAATCATTATTCTTGTTATCGCTCTTTTCGGGCTTGTCGATTCTCCCCTGATAATTCTTGTTGTACCGGTCCTTCTCATAAGCGGCTTGATCTTTTCGGAAATATCGGTAATTTTTACGGCGGTTATTCCCGGGATCGATTCGTATAACTATTTCTATACCCTTTTCATGACGCCGATGTTTCTCTTTTCCGGGATTTTCTTCCCTCTTGATAATCTTCCTTCCGTCATTTCTCAAATTGCCTTTTTCACGCCCCTCTATCACCTGGTAAACATATGCAGAGGCCTGGCATCAGGGGAGTTTGCGCTCTGCACATGGGATACCGTCTGGCTTCTTGTCGTGGTCCTGATTCTCGCTCCCTATCCCTTCAGGTTAATGCGCAAAAGAATTGTGGAATGATCGATATTTTTATGAAAAAGATATCAAGGTGTCTTGATATCGTATGCCTTTATTTTCCGGTGAAGGTTGCTGCGCTCGATGTCGAGGATTTCCGAAGTCTTTGAAATGTTCCAGTTATTCTCCTCAAGCTTCCGGATGATAAAGTCTTTTTCGAATGATTCCCGTGCATCTTTCAGCGTATTGAACGTAAAGTAGTCTGAACGGACAGCTTCCCCAAGAATAATGTTCCGGGGGGTTACCGTAGCGGATGGAGTCATGATGACGAGCCGCTCAATGACATTCCTGAGTTCCCTGATATTCCCCGGCCAATTGTAAAGCTCAAGCATTTTCAATCCTTCGGGAGTAATTTTCTTTGGTTTTTGACCAGATTCCGTTGCAAAGTATCCCAGAAAATAATCGACCAATTCCGGAATATCCTCTTTTCGCTCCCTGAGGGGAGGCAGGTGAATCGGGATAACATTCAGTCTGTACAGGAGATCGTCCCTGAAGGCACCCTTCTTCATCTCCTCGGAAAGATCTTTGTTTGTGGCAGAAATAATTCTGACATCTACCTTGATATTTTTGCTGCCGCCCACGCGCTGGAATTCCTGGGTTTCAATCACCCGAAGCACCTTGGCCTGCGTCGAGAGTGACATATCCCCTACTTCATCAAGAAAAAGAGTCCCTTCGTCAGCAAGTTCGAATTTGCCTTTCTTCCGTTCAAAAGCGCCGGTAAAGGAACCCTTTTCATGACCGAAGAGCTCGCTTTCAATGAGTTCCTGAGGTATTGCAGCACAGTTCATTTCGATGAATGGCCTGCCTGCCCGTGAACTTTTTTCGTGGAGGATATGAGCAGCAAGCTCTTTCCCGGAACCGCTCTCGCCGAGGATGAGTACCCTGCCGTTGCTCTTTGCGGCCATATCGATCTGTTCGCTGAGTTGGCTCATTTTCGGGGAATTACCGATAAGGCGCCATTTCTTTGTCAAATCCTGTTTGAGGGCTTTATTCTCCATCTCGAGTGACCGTCTTTCCAGCGCCCTGTTGGCAACCAGCAGAACTCTCTCGAGAGACAGGGGTTTCTCCAGAAAATCATATGCGCCTAACCTCGTTGCATTTACCGCAAGCTCGATATTTCCATGGCCGGAAATCATGACAACAGGGAGTTCCGGATTCTGTTCCCGTATCCTGGTGAGCGCCTGAATGCCGTCGGTTCCCGGAAGCCAGATATCAAGAAACATCAGGTCCGGGGTCTGTTCTTTCAGCAGGGCAAAGGCTTCTTCGGCAGTACCTGCTGTCATGACGGTATATCCTTCATCTTCAAAAATTCCCGAGAGACTCTCACGGATTCCCTCCTCATCGTCGACGATACATACCAAAGTGTCTCTCATTTAACTCTCCTTCACCGGTATCGATATGGAAAAAACCGAACCATGCGGTTCGTTGTCATGGACTCTGATGTGGCCTCCGTGTTCCGTAACAATCCTGTTTGCTATCGCAAGGCCGAGGCCTGTGCCGTTTTTCTTGGTAGAAAAATATGGCAGAAACAATTTCTCCTTGTCCTTATCCAGAATGCCTGGTCCATTGTCCGCAATTGCTACCTGGGCTGTTTCGGAGAACGCGTCAAAGCCGACGCTCACATCGATCCTGCCGCTGTTCGTAATTGCCTGTATCGCATTGTCAAAAATATTGATGAAGACCCTTTTGAATTGTTCCCCGTCGAGTTCGACCTGCGGAAGATTATCAGTGGCCGTAATGGTTATCTCCACATTTTTATAATCCCTGTAGAGATCTGCGACCTCGTTGAGCAGAGCAGGAAGCGAACTCGGCATCTTCCGGATCTCTGGCATAGTGCCGAATTTTGAGAATTCATCAACCAGCCTCTTGAGGCTATCGACTTCCTTGACAATGGTTCTTGCAGACCGGTAGAAAACATCTTCGAAATCAGGTTCTTTCTGCTCCCATTTTTTCAGCATCCGTTCTGCAGAGAGCTTGATGGGGGTCAGCGGATTTTTGATCTCATGGGCGATTTTTTTTGCAACATCCTGCCATGTCAGGGCTTTCTGGGCTTCAATGATGTCAGTGATATCGTCAAAGACAACGAGCATGCCGATATATTTTTCTGCGTCCTTCAGGCCGATAATGAACACCTGGAGGGTGAGCTTCTCCCCGCCTGCCATCGCTTTTACCTCTCTCCTGACAGCTTTGAATTCCTTCCCTTCAATGCTGCTGACGACATTTCTGAGCTCTTCGGAATGTATCAGTGCGAGCAGCTCACGGTAATGCCTGTTCAGCACTTGGTCGGGGCTGATGGTGATGATTGAACACGCACGCTTGTTGATCATAAGGATACGACCCGTGGTGTCAAGCATGATAACCCCGGAGTTAATGTTGTCGAGGATATTTTCCAGGAAAAGTCTTCGCCGGTCGGATTCAAGGTATGCCGACTGCAGCGATTCCTTCCCTTCCTTTAATTCGTTTACCATATGATTAAATGAATTCACGAGGAGACCTATTTCATCCTCCCGGTTGATTTGAACCTGCACTTCAAGGTCACCCGCGGCAACAAGCTCAGTCGCCTGTGCAAGGCTCTGCACGGGGTCTGTAATCCCTTTTGAAATTTTCAGTCCCGCCCAAAGCGCAATCAGCGCGATAACCAGGGTAAGGAGGCCGAGGGTAAGGAGGTAATTGATCTTTATGGGCAGTTTCCACGCTTCGAGTGCAAGGTAATTCTCGTAGGCGTCCTTTATATTCCCCACATGCTTTATAATTTTGGGAGAGATCCGGGATTCGATGACGATTACCCCTGTCTGCTTTCCTTTTTTGTTGTATTCCGGAAGAGCAGCCCGAACGATATCACCCCGTTTGAGGGAAATAACCTCGGTGCCTTCTTTACCGGCAAAGGCGGCTTCGAGGGTTTCAGTGGCATTCTTCGGCATGGAGGAAAACCGAACAACAGTGTAATTTTTTGATAATTGTCCGCCTGCACGAAAAACCCTTGCACTGTAGAGCGCCTTCTGCTTTTCGATCTCATAAATAGTTTTTGCAATCTCTATGGAGTCCTCCAGAGGCTTCTTTATCTGCGGTGCAAACCATCTGTCGATATAATTTGCAATGAGTCCGCCGGAGAGGATGAACAGGAAGAGGGCAGGCAGGAGCGTCAGTGCCACCAGAATGATGACGAGCCTTGTTTTGAATTTATATCCGAGGACTTTGTTCTTTCTCTCGAGAATAAGTTTTACGATGCTTTTTGAGACAAAGAACACGAGAACCAGAAATGCAAGGATTGTTATGTTCAGGAGCAGGAGCAGGATTATTCGCGTCAGCAAGGGGATTCCCCCGTGTTTTAAATAATGAATCTCTATGGCGAAAGAGGCAATGAGCAGAACAAACAGAGCGATTAATGAAGCACGGAAAAGGGGTTTTTTCATTCCTGAGTACCTGCAGTGAAATGGGGAGAATCTTTCCGGATTTTGAATTCGTTTTCAGGGAGAAAAATCATAAAGTACCCGATGACAGGTGGTAGTTTTCTGATCTTCGATTCGACACTCACCCTGACAAAATAGCTGCCCTGTTCCAGTTCCCTGACGTTTGCAAGCTTCAGATCGTTAATGATCAATGCCCACCCTATCATCGATTCGAATGATTTGAACTTTTTTTGCACAATGGTATTCCCGTCACCGGAAGCCGACCGGTATTCGAGGGTTACCGGGTCGCTCTTCAGAGTACGAACAAAATATTTACCGGTGACAAATTCATCAGGCCATATCTTCCAGACTCTGAACAGATCGACGGTAAACCTGAGCTCTTTCGTTACACCGTTTCGCAGTTCCTGCAATGATTTTTCGTTCAGTGAAAGGGAAGCAGTAACACGGATTTGGTTGTCATGAATTTCAACTTCAGGCCCGATAATTTCCGTTTCCCCTGCCGAGGAATATGAACAAAACAGTATAAGGGAAAACGTCAGGGTCAGAAGTTGTGTCAATACTTTCATGTGCACTGTCAGCGTTGAATGTATGTATTTGAACGCATTCCGGAAAGCGAGACTTGACATAATGAAAAATTTATTTTCATTATATCATAGCTCTGAAGGTGAAAAATCGCGAACCGGAAGAGTGAAGTCCCTGAAAACAATGCTCAGGGAAACACGACAAAGGGGGAGTCATGATTCCCGAACTGAAATATGATGAAAAAGGTTTAATCCCGGCTATTATCCAGGATGCCGTAAATGGTGACATTCTGATGATGGCGTATATGAACAGAGAATCTCTGAAAATGACTCTTGAAACAGGCTATACCCATTTCTGGTCCCGCTCACGTCAACAATACTGGAAGAAGGGAGAGACGTCCGGCAATGTTCAAGAGGTCAGGGAAATTTTTTTTGATTGTGATGCAGATACACTTCTCGTGAAGGTTGTCCAGCACGGGCCAGGTGCATGCCATACCGGCAACAGGACCTGTTTTTACCGGAACATCATTCGAGATGGATGATGACCGCATTCTCATCACACTCCGGAAAGCGCGGGCAGCGAACACAGTCGCCCCATATTTTCTGGGGGAGAGCCGCTTTGTCGATGTCGTAAAACCCTAATTTCTTAAAGAAATCAGGGTGATAGGTAAGTGCAAATGTCCTCGTTATCCCGAGATTTCGCGCCTCCCTGAGGCAGTGCTTCACCAGGTTTCTGCCTATGCCGTGCCTCTGGAATCGATTCTCTACAGCCAGCGACCGTATTTCCGCGAGATCATCCCACATGATGTGGAGCGCACAGACACCGCATACATCTCCCTCAACTTCGCATACCATGAAATCCCTCAGGGTTTCATACAGTTCATTCAGGGAACGCGGGATCATCTGACCCCGTTTTGCGAAATCATTGATCAGCCTGTGGGCCTGCTTAAGATCCGGTATCCTTGCCTTCCGTATTTTCAATGTAGCGTATCCCTTCAAGAATTGCTTTTTGATTTTCTTCGATGAGATTCTTTTTCTTTCCCTGCATCAAACTCTCAACCGCCTGAAAGGCAGATTCTCTGTGCACCGAACCTGTTTTTGCGATAAATCCCCCGAGCATGACCATGTTGGCTGATTTTGTGTGTCCGATTCTGTTCGCTATGTCTGTTGCAGGAATCCCTGCGATATCGATATCATTTCGTGAAATGTGCTCCCTGATCAGAGAGGAATCGAACAGGAAAAAGCCGTTCTTCTTCAGTTGCGGCAGGAACCTGTTCTTCGATGCATTGTTCATAACGATCAGGATATCCGGACAGGTAACGACCGGGGAACCGATAAGGGCGTCTGAAAGAATAACGGTGCAATTTGCGGTTCCGCCTCGTACTTCTGCTCCGTATGAGGGGAACCAGGTAACTTCGCGGTCTTCTATCATTCCTGCATGCGCAAGGGTTTTGCCGAAAAACAGGATGCCCTGCCCGCCGAATCCCCCTATGATAATTTTGATTTCCAGTTATTGTGTCTCCCGACAGCTGTCCTTGAAAGTTCCGAGGGGATATATCGGGATCATTTTTTGCCGGATCCACTGAAGTGCATCTCTTGGTGACAGGTCCCAGTCCACAGGGCAGGGAGACAGAATCTCGACAAGGCTGAACCCTTTCTCCTCCATCTGGTACCTGAAGGATGTTTCGATTGCCTTTTTTGTTGTGACAAGATTCTTGTATGAATCCAGAGAGGTCCTCGAGATATATGAAGGTCCTTCAAGGGTTGCGAGCAGTTCGGCTATGCGCAAAGGATTTCCATCCGTCTCCCGTTTTCTTCCGGAAGGGGTGGTCGATGTTTTTTGACCGGGAAGGCTTGTCGGTGCCATCTGGCCGCCGGTCATCCCATAGGTTGCATTATTTACAAAAAAGACAGAGATGTTTTCTCCCCTGTTTGCAGCATGGATTATCTCGGCGGTACCGATTGCGGCAAGGTCACCGTCACCCTGGTATGAAAAGATTATCCTGTCCGGCAAGGAACGTTTCAGACCGGTCGCTGCGGCAGGAGGTCTGCCGTGCGGAACCTCGAGCATATCGAAATTGAAGTAATCATAGGCAAACACGGCGCATCCGATCGGAGCTATTCCGATAACCTTTTCCCGTATGCCCATGGTATCGATCACCTCTGCAATGAGCCTGTGGATGAGGCTGTGCCCGCATCCGGGACAGTGCCTGAACGGCTCCTGCTTAAGACTTACCGGCCTCTGGAATACCTTTTTCACTTGCCTCCTTCATTTCCAGTAATGCTCCCTCGAGCAGACCATAATCACTTACGATCAATTCGCGGAAACGGAACAATTCCATCACCTTCATTGTAAATTGTACCCCAGGTATAATCAAGTCTGCCCGCCCGGGTTCAAGCCCCCGAATTTTTTTTCGCTCAGTCAGGGAGAGCTGCAAGAATGTTTTCTGCATTTGTTTCAGCCTGGAGAGAGGGATACGGTGAAGATGAATCTTTTGACGGGAGTAAGAATCAAGACCGAGATCGACAGACGCAACGGTCGTGAACGTGCCTCCGGTCCCGATAAACAGGGTGGCTCCGGGATCCAGGCGCCCCGTATCTGGTCCAAAGTTATTTAATACAGTAACTATTTCCCGGTTCAACAGCATGACGTCGTGGGGTGAGGCTGGATCAGCGGTAATGCATGTCTGGGCGAGCTTTATCACTCCGGAAGGGAGACTCCCCATCATGTTCCGGTCTTCTCCCTGATAAATAATCCATTCCGAGCTCCCACCCCCGATGTCCATGATAAACAGAGAACGCTGGTGTGACCGCCCTGTATCCCCCTGCTGTATGATGGGAACACGCCCGCGCGCTGCTCCTGTTTCTGCAGGTGAAAATGCCTGGAGGATGCCTTTGAGAGTGAGTTGAGCCTCTTTTTCTCCGGAAATTATCTCAATCTGTATGCACGCTGCATCTCGTGCACGCTGCATGAAGATGCCGGAGTTTTGTGCTTCCCGCAGAGCGCTCGTTCCGAGTGCCCTGACATGTTTGATTCGAAATCGGTTTATGACTGATGCGAATCCGCTGAGTGCCTGCAAGGATGCTTCCATGTTTTCAGTCTGGAGGATTCCGGTTTGACCAACCATGCTGCCAAGGCGGGTTATTTTCCTGTCGGTATAGATGTCAATAATCCGGTTGTCAACGAATTCGCCGATAAGTATACGTAGTGTATTGGAACCCACATCTATCGATGCAAAATGCGGCATTGCGGAGATATTATAAACAAGCCTCCAGGATAAAGGCATCATTCCGCTAACTCATGGTAACGATATTGCAATTATGCTGTTTTTTATGGTATAAAATTCAGTTATCGAAAAGTGAAAATATGAACCAAGGAGATATTGTTGATGAATGTGTATGAGAACATGATTATTCTCAATGCAGCGATATCCGATGAAGAGGCAGATGCTGCGGTTGCGAGGATAAAAGACCTGATTGCGGGCCAGGGCGGAGAGGTCCTGAAAGTTGATGTTTGGGGGAGAAGAAAACTTGCTTATGAGATCAAGAAGCAGCGAAAGGGACTCTATGTGCTCCTTTTTTACAAGGCGCCTGCTCCGACCATAAAAAAACTCGAAGATTTTTTCAAAGTATTTGATTCCGTACTGAAATACATAATTTTCAGGCTCGGGCGCAAACAGATTCAGAACTTTGAAAAGGCTGAGTCTCCGGCAGAGAAGCCCGCGGAGCAGAAAAGTCAGGAATAATGTACAACAAAATCATCCTCATCGGGAACCTTACGAAGGACCCCGAATTACGATACACACCTCAGGGAACGCCGGTGGCATCCTTCAGGCTCGCTGTCAACTACCGGTACAAACAGTCCGATGAGATGAAGCAGGAGACGATGTTTATCGACAACGTTATTTTCGGCAAACAGGCTGAGTCGTGCAGCAAATATCTGAACAAAGGGAGTTCAGTTCTTGTTGAGGGAAGACTCCAGGAGAGACGATGGGAAACGAACGGGCAGCAAAAGAGCAAATTCGAAGTCGTTGCCCAGTCTGTCAGGTTTCTCTCACGGAGAGGAGGCGCCCAGGAATCGTCATTTGGCGGAGAAGGGGATACGATTCCACCCGAAGAAACAACAGATCTGGAGCCGTTTTAATCTGCTGATCAGATAACTTTACCGGACGAAAGGAGCTACGTTGCAACCGAAGAGATTTCAGAGAAGAAAATTTTGCAGGTTCTGTTCAGAAAAAGTTGAGTTCATTGATTACAAAAATATCAAGGTCCTCAGAAATTATCTGACCGAGAGGGGAAAGGTGCTTCCCAGGAGGATGACCGGCACCTGCGCAAAGCACCAGCGGGAACTATCTGAGTCGATTAAGCGGGCAAGGAGTATTGCTCTTCTTGGTTTCGCAGAAAAGTAGGATGAGGATCCCGAAAACTTGGGTTCCTCTCCTCGCAAAAAGAATTACAGACAATATCCTGTCAAAAAACTTCGCTTCAACAACCATCCCACGGGAAACCCTGATTACCGAGACGGAGGGAATCCTGCTCGATGAGCTTACCGTTGAGGACAGACTCAATGAGGAAGTTCGGGAAATACTGAAGACCCATGCTGCTGAAATAGAGAAGGGAAGGTTGGATTACCGAAGGCTCTTTGAACTTACCAAACAGAAACTGGTGCGGGAAAGGAACATCGTCCTGTGATGCTGTCGGAAGATAAGATTTCCCACCTCAGTCACGTCCTGCTGAAGGGACTGATGGGTAAAGGCATCATTTCCATTACCGGGGAAGAAGGAAAGGTCCGGGCGGAGATCAAAAGAACCATCGTATCAGAATTAAAGGTAGGGGAGGAAATGGACTTCGCCGTTCGGAAAAAAATTCAGTCGTTTTCCAAGAAGGTTGTCGAAGGAAGCCCTGAATGGGACATCCTGTACAAGAAATTCTTCAGGGAAGAGGAAGTAAAAAGAGGCAGGCTCCCAGCATAAGAGCAAAGTTTATAACCACCTTCCAATAGTTAGCACATCTTTACGCAAAACTTACAGCTGTTTCTTCCACTAGTCGGTATCCCGTTCAACTTCACTTGACACAACCGCCTGTGAATTGGTAAATTATTAGCACTTAAACATTGAGAGTGCTAAATATGCAAATATTAAGCGAAAGAAGCAGTAAAATCCTTTATGCTGTGGTTCAGAGCTATATCAATTACCTTGATCCGGTAGGATCAAGGGTCGTAACGAAAAGATATTCCTTCGGTCTTTCACCGGCAACGATCAGAAATATCATGGCTGACCTTGAAGAAATGGGTTTTCTCAAGCAGCCACACACTTCAGCCGGGAGGGTTCCCACTGACCTTGGCTACAGGTTCTATGTTGATTCCCTGGTAAAAGAAAGCGATCTGAACTCCAACATAGAAATCGAGATTCTTCAGGGACTTTACAGGAGGCTCGAAATATTGAAAAACAACATAGAGTTATTATTGAGTGAGACGACGAAAAGCCTCTCAATGTTATCTCATTATCTCGGAATTGCAATGTCCCCAACTCCTGACATGACGACGCTCAGAAAAATAAATCTTCTGAAGTACAATACTGACAAAGTGGCTGTGGTACTCTTTACGGATGAAGGCCTGATAAAGAACAAAGTCATCCCGATCGACCCTGAAATATCCCAGAAAGATCTCAACAGAATCGCAACATATCTGAATTCCGAATTCTCGGGATACACGTTTGATGAGATCAGAATAAAAATTCTGAAAGAGATGTCGAGAGAAAAAATACGGTGCGATCATCTGATTTCGAAAGCGATGAGAATATGCAGGGAAGCACTCTGCTTTCCCCTGAATGAGCTCTTTATATCTGGATTCTCAGAGGTGCTTGCGTTGCCGGATTTTACGGATCTGAAGGTAATCCGGGAGCTTTCGAAAGCGGTTGAGGATAAGCACAACATTATCAAGATACTCGATAAGCTGTCTGAAACGGAGGGTGTGCAGGTTGTCATAGGTTCTGAGAATGAACCGTTTGAAATGAAGAAGCTGAGTCTCGTTGCCTCGCCATGTATGGAAGGCGACCGTCCGGTCGGTGTTGTCGGTATTATCGGACCGACGAGGATGAACTACGCGAAAGCGATCTATATCGTAGAGAATACTGCAAAATTTATTTCCACGATGATTACGAGAAGGTAGCGCGGTGAACGAAGACCCGGCCAATGAGGAAAATCCTGTGATGAATGAAGAGCTGACCGGAGCCCAGGAACCCGAGCACTCAGAAGCAGCGTCTGTTGATGAGACCGAACGACTCACTGCAGAATTGCAGGAAGCCAATGACAAATATCTGCGTCTCTATGCTGAATTTGAGAATTTTAAAAAAAGGGTTAGCAGAGACAAGGAAGAACTCATCAAGTACGGCAATGAACAGCTCATCGCTGAGCTGCTCCCGGTGATTGATCACCTTGAAATGGCTCTGGACCATGCTTCGAACGACGTTGCATCAGGGCTTGTTCAGGGGGTTGAGATAACCCTCAGGGAACTGAAAAAGACGCTCCGGAAATTCGGGCTTACAGAGATAGAAGCTGAAGGGAAATCTTTTGATCCCTTGATACACCATGCAATGGCCCAGGTTGAGCGGGATGATGTTGACGAGAATATGGTTGTGGAAGAATACCGGAAAGGATATATGTTGAATGACAAGGTAATACGGGCAGCGATGGTTGCCGTATCAAAGAAGCCGGCAGAAGAAGACATCAAGGAAAAAGAGATACATATAAAAGAGGAGGAATGATACTATGGGCAAGGCAGTAGGAATAGATCTCGGAACCACAAATTCTGTCGTAGCGGTTGTCCAGGCCGGAGATCCCGTGGTTATTGCTAATCAGGAAGGGACAAGGACAACGCCATCTGTTGTAGCCGTAACAGAAAAAGGCGAAAGACTCGTTGGACAGATTGCGAAGCGGCAGTCGATAACGAATCCGGAAAACACGATCTTTTCGATTAAGAGACTTATGGGCAGAAAATACAATTCATCCGAGGTTGAACATGCGCTGAAAAGACTCCCGTACAAAATTGTTGAGGCATCCAATGGTGATGCCCATGTCGAGATCAGGGGAAAGCGCTATTCACCTCCTGAGATTTCTGCAATGATTCTGCAGAAACTAAAACAAGCAGCCGAGGACTATCTTGGAGAACCGGTTACCGAAGCGGTTATTACCGTCCCTGCATATTTCGACGACAGTCAGCGGCAAGCTACGAAGGATGCCGGGAGAATCGCCGGACTGAATGTCCTCAGAATCATCAATGAACCGACAGCTGCGGCACTGGCTTATGGCATGGACAAAAAGAAAGAAGAAAAGATCGGTGTTTATGACCTCGGAGGCGGAACATTCGACATCTCCATTCTCGAAATCGGGGAAGGTGTCATCGAGGTAAAATCAACAAACGGAAACACCTATCTGGGCGGTGATGATTTTGACCTCAGGATCATGGACTGGCTTGTGGAAGAATTCAGAAAAGACCAGGGCATCGATCTCAAGAATGACCGGATGGCATTGCAAAGATTAAAGGAGGCTGCAGAGAAGGCAAAGATTGAACTTTCGACTGCAACGGAGACGGAAATCAATCTTCCTTTCGTAACGGCTGATGCTACTGGGCCGAAACACCTGCTCATGAAATTGTCAAGAGCCAAGCTTGAACAACTTGTCGGCGACCTTATTGACGGAACCACCAGCCCCTGCAAAAATGCCCTTACCGATGCGAATCTCTCTGCATCGAATATCGATGAAATTCTTCTCGTTGGCGGACAAACAAGAACGCCCAAAGTTCAGCAGGTTGTCCAGAGTTTTTTTGGGAGAGAGCCCAACAAGACGGTGAATCCCGACGAGGTTGTAGCAGTGGGAGCGGCAATCCAGGCTGCTGTTCTCAAGGGAGATGTCAAGGAAGTCCTGCTCCTCGATGTCACGCCGCTGTCTCTCGGAATCGAGACACTGGGCGGTATCTTCACAAAGATCATCGAGAGAAACACAACAATACCGACAAAGAAAAGTCAGGTATTTTCGACTGCGACGGATAATCAGCCGGCCGTTTCGATTAAGGTATGTCAGGGTGAACGGGAGATGGCTGCTGACAACAAACTCCTCGGCAATTTCGAACTCATCGGTATACCGCCTGCACCGCGGGGTATACCCCAAGTTGAGGTCACTTTCGATATCGACGCAAACGGAATACTTCATGTCTCTGCCAAAGACCTCGGAACCGGAAAAGAGCAGTCCATTAGGATTACCGCGTCGAGCGGGCTGACCGAGGAAGAGATCAAGAAAGTAAAGCGGGATGCGGAAGCGCATTCGGATGATGACAAAAGGAAGAAGCAGCTTGCAGAGGCAAAAAATGAAGCCGATACCCTCGTCTACACCGTCGAGAAATCTCTCAAGGAATACGGGGACAAGGTTACTGAGGCAGAAAAGAAAGAGATTGAAGAGGCGCTGGGAAAATGCAGGCAGGCAAAAGATACCAGCAGTGAAGCATCAGAAATAAAGTCAGCAACAGAGGATCTGATGACGAAATCACATAAACTGGCGGAGCACATGTATAAAGCAGGGGGCGCTCAGGCAGGTCCGGAGGCCGGACCATCGGAAGCATCCGGTGGTGCAGGAGCCAAGGGGCCTGAAGAAGAGGTTGTGGAAGCTGAATTCGAAGACGTCGAGAAAGACAAGAATAAGTAGTAAGCAGCAAACGAGTATAGGCAGTAGGTAAGAAGCTGAAAGGGACTGCATCGGCAAGTCGATGCAGTCCCGCTTTATTTACGTTCAATCCATTATAATATACACTCGAATTGCATATGAGAGACTATTACGAAACACTGGGTATACCTCGCGATGCATCTGAAGTCGATATCAAAAAGGCATTCCGGCAGCTCGCGATGAAATATCATCCTGACAGAAATCCTGACAACAAGGAATCGGAGGATTCTTTCAAGGAAATAAACGAGGCTTACTCATGCCTGATTGATCCTCAGAAAAGAGCACACTACGACAGATTCGGAAGTGCCGAAGGCCTGGGAGCAGGGTACAGTCCGTTCGGCACCGGGTTTGGTGACATCTTCGACGATATTTTTGGAGATTTCTTCGGGACATTCACAGGACGAAAACCGAGGCCTGCAAAAGGCAATGACCTGAGATATGATCTTGAGATAACGCTCATGGAAGCTGCCTTTGGCACCGAAAAGGTGATCGAGATCCCCCGGTGGGAATTCTGCAGCAATTGCAATGGATCCGGTTCCGCCCCTGGAAAGACACCATCTGCGTGTCCAAACTGCAAGGGAGCAGGGCAAATACGGATCCAGCAGGGATTCTTCAGTATTTCCAGAACCTGTGACCGGTGCGGGGGTGCCGGCAGGATCATCACGGATCCCTGCAAGGCATGCAAGGGTCAGGGGAGGATGCGGACCTTTAAGAGCATTTCGGTGAAGATGCCGGGTGGTGTGGATACCGGCTCAAGGCTCCGCATGTCCGGTGAAGGAGAGTTGGGAGTCCACGGTGGTCCGCGTGGTGATTTATATATTTATCTCAATGTAGAGGAGCATTCGTTTTTCAAGAGAGACGGAAACAACCTGTTCTGTGAAGTGCCTGTTTCTTTTCCCCAGGCAGCGTTGGGTTCAGAAATCGAAGTTCCCACGATCGACGGGACTCATAAGATCAAAGTCCCTGCCGGAACTCCTTCAGGCAGGATTTTCCATATCAAGGGGAAGGGTGTTCAGAAACTCGGCGGAAGCCACAGGGGCGACCAGGTTGTCAGGGTCTACGTGGATGTCCCGAAAAACATAACACAGCGCCAGAGAGAATTGCTTGAGGAATTCGCCCAATTGACCGGTGATGAAGTCAACAAGTCCTTCAAGGAAAAAATCAAGGACCTTTTCACCGGTGCGGAAAAATGAAAAAAACAGGGACCCTTTGTAATCTGCCGTGGTAAGACTTTTCCTGCCGTCAGCCCGTCTGACAGATGAGAAGCTGTCCATCACGGATGAAAAAGCACATTATCTTTTGTCTGTCCTCAGATGCCGGGAGGGGGATAACTTCATTATCTTTGACGGAAGGGGCACCTGTTTTCTGGCAGTTATCAGAGAAACCCGGAAGCGGGAAGTTACTGCAGAGGTTATTGAAACATTCCCCTGCGATCTTGAATCCCCTCTGCACAGCATTCTTGTGCAGGGTATCCTCAAAGGAGAAAAAATGGATATGGTCATCCAAAAAACCACCGAACTCGGAATCAGCGAAATCGTTCCTGCAGCCACGGAGAGAAGCCAGTTGCGAGATACCAGACGGGTGAAGAGGTGGGAAAAAATAGCTGAAGAGGCTGCAAGACAGTCAGGAAGAAGCGTGGTCCCCGTTATCCGCGAGCCGGTTGATCTGAGGAATTATTTTACCTCTTCGTTTTCCCATTCGAAGCTTCAGGGGTTCATATTCTATGAAGAAGGAGGCATGCGACTCTCAGAAGCAGTCAAGGTATTTCCAACGAAAGGAAGGAATACTTCCTCGCCCCTGGTGGAAGAGGGGGGATTCTTAATCCTGGTAGGGCCCGAAGGCGGTTTTACCAAAGAAGAGGTAATTTGTGCTCAAGAAAGAGGTCTCAGCGTTGTTTCGCTCGGTAAAAGGGTTCTCAGGGCCGAGACGGCAGCTATTTCTGCAGTAACCCTTGTTCAGTATCTTTTCGGTGATATGGGTTAATCTTTTTCCCGAATGGATGTAATCCTCTCTACAGGGATCACAACCCATCCTGTTTCTGATTCAAGATGGACTTCCTCTTCACCCACCTCGATGAGTTTCCCTGTATACATCGTCTCCACAGTTTCAACAGTCACAAGCCTCCCGATGAGTTCTATCATACCGGCCACCTCACTGCCAGACAATAACGCGGGGAAATTGTTCTCTTGTTCATCTCCTTATGCTTTCCATTTACTGGAGGGTATACCGGGGCCCGCCTCCGCCCTCCGGCAGGTTCCAGATGATGTTTTCAAACGGACATTTGAGATCGCAGGTTTTGCAGTGGAGACAATTGCTGAAATTCACCCGTATCGCATCATGTTCCAGTTCATAGACCCCGGCAGGGCAGAATACGGTGCAGGGCGCTCTATAATCGGCAATACACGTTTTGCATACTGATTCATCTTTTAACAGGATGTGGCTTTTCTGTTTTTCGTCATGTGTTGTGCCGGAGAAATAGACGTCAGTTAATTTGCTCACAACAATCCTGTCATCTGCCCGCGGCAATGCTTCAGGTGACCTATTGCCGTAAAAATGTTTCATATCTCTGGTCGTCGAATAATCAGGTTTTGTTTTCAGATCACCGATGGGTGTAGAGCCACCGGCAAGAATCTGGAATCCAAGCAGGGGCCCCCCCGGAAACGGAATTCCCATTGCAACTGCGGGGGTGAAGTTGCGGCTTTCCCTGAGATCCGAGTATATCCAGCTGTTTTTCAATTTTTCTTCGTATTTCGACAATTGGTGAGCCGAGAAATCGTTCGTCCTGAGTGCTTCAAAGAGGACTTCAGCCGCGAGCATGCCCGATTTTATCGCTGTATGAAGCCCTTTGAGCTTTCGGGAATCGACAAGGTTTGCGGAGTCTCCGGTTATCATCACTCCCTCGGAAGTGAGTTTCGGTATTGAGAAATACCCACCGCAGGGCAGCGTACGTGCACCGTAATGAGTGGGCTTTCCGTCTTTGATAATGTTGAAAATAAACGGATGCTGCTTGTATTTTTGTAGTTCCTTGTGAGGATCGAACTGCGGATCTTCGGAACTGAGATGGGCGATAAGCCCAACGACAACCTGAGTTTCGGAAATGCAATACATAAATCCACCGCCCGAAAGTCCTTTCCGGAAGGGATATCCAGAGGTATGGATACATTCCCCCTTTTTGAGCGGGTTGCTTTTGAGCTCGTAAATCTCTTTCACGCCGAGTTCATAGATGGAAGGCGCCTTGTTCTTATCAAGGTGTAGTTTTTCGGTGATGCTTTTGCGCAATGAGCCGTTGCTCCCCTCTCCCAGCACAACGGCTTTTGATTTGAGAATATAACCGGGCGTTTCGTATTCCCCGTTTTCCAACAGACGCTTGTCGTCTGTCCTGACGCCGCTTACCCGATTTCCTTCGTACAGTATTTCGACCGCTGCCGTCCCCTCAAGCATCATCACTTTGCTTTTTTCAGCAATTGAAGAGAGCCACTTGGTAAATTTGGAAAGCGACAGAAGATAATTTCCGTGATTGGTCAGAAATTTCGGGGTAAAAGGTAATTTGAACTTCCCCTGTTCGGTCAAAAAATATAAAGCTTCGCCGGTCACCTCCGCGTCTATGGGGCAGCCGCGTTCCTTATGATCGGGCAAGAGTTCTGAAAGTGCATCCGGAATGAGCACTGCTCCGGAGATATTGTGCGCTCCGAAATACGCGCCTTTCTCAAGAACGGCAATTTTATCTTCGATGTCGATTTTCTCACCTTGGAGCTTTCCATTTTCAATATCTCCGTTGTATTTTTCTATGAGATTCATGAGATGAATTGCGCTGCTCAAATTGGCAGGCCCCCCACCGACATAGATAACATCGAATTCTATTACTTCGCGTTCCAAGCTGTTAAGCCCCTTATCTGTAAGGTAATCATTGAGTCAGGCCGTTCAAGTGGGCCGATAGAAAATATGTACCATTATACAGAATTCACAGAATGATTGGTAACACGCACTCAAGGTGGCGATATTCCCAAGTATTCTGAGCGGGTTCAGGGTTTAAATCTGAACCCGCTCTCTCCTGCGAACGGTAAATTTTTAGATATCGTAGTACAGGAAAAACTCATACGGGTGCGGTCTGAGCCTCAGCGCATCCACCTCACGTGATCTTTTGTACCCCAGCCACATCTGGATCACATCCTCGGTAAACACATCTCCCTTTTTGAGGAAGTCGTGATCTTTTTCGAGGGCGTCAAGGGCATCCTCCAGAGAACCCGGAAGGCTCGGAACGTTGGCCAGTTCCTCCGGTCCGAGTTCATAGATATCCTTGTCAAGCGGCTCACCCGGATCAATCTTGTTCTCTATACCGTCAAGTCCGGCCATGAGCATTGCGGAAAAAGCGAGGTACGGGTTACATGAGGGGTCAGGGAACCGAACCTCAACCCTCTTTGCCTTCGGGCTTGGAGAATACATCGGGATTCGGATGGCTGCTGATCTGTTCCGGCTGGAATATGCGAGGTTGATTGGTGCCTCATAACCCGGCACCAGTCTTTTATATGAATTCGTTGTTGGGGCGACGAATGCGGCGAGAGCAGCAGAATGTTTCAGGATGCCGCCGATATAATAGAGTGCAAGGTCTGAAAGCCCTGCATAACCGTTGCCGACAAAGAGAGGCTTGCCGCCTTTCCAGAGGCTCTGGTGGGTATGCATGCCTGATCCATTGTCACCGAAGAGCGGCTTTGGCATCAGGGTTACAGTCTTCCCGTGCCGAAGTGCTACGTTTTTAATAATATACTTGTACATTACCAGCTTGTCTGCCATATTGACTATAGGGGAAAATCTCATATCGATTTCACACTGGCCCCCAGTTGCTACCTCATGATGCTGGGCTTCGACGGTAATCCCTGCCTTTTCGAGTTCGAGCACCATTTCGGTGCGGATGTCCTGCAATTTGTCCATCGGCGGCACGGGGAAATAGCCTTCCTTGTGTCTCGGCTTGTAGGCGAGATTCGGGCCTTCCTCTCTCCCTGAGTTCCAGATACCTTCAATGGAATCAACAAAATAAAATGCACTGTTTGCAGTCTGGTCGAAACGCACATCATCAAAAATGAAAAACTCTGCTTCCGGGCCAAAATATGCAGTGTCCGCTACCCGCGTAGATTTCATATAAGCTTCCGCCTTCTGAGCAACATACCGCGGGTCTCTTGAGTACGGCTCTTTGGTTATCGGGTCGACGACATTACAAATGAGGCTGAGTGTCGGATGCTGGGTGAAGGGGTCCATGACTGCTGTTGACGGATCAGGGATCACCAGCATATCGCTCATATGGATCGCCTGCCATCCCCTGATGGAAGAACCGTCAAATCCAAGCCCGTTTTCAAACATGTCCTCTGAAAGTTCTTTGATAGGTACGGAAAAGTGCTGCCAGAGGCCCGGGAAATCCATAAACTTCAGATCAACCATTACTGCCTTGTTCTTCTTTGCGAGTTCCATTACTTCTTTTGTTGTCATATGTTTTTCCTCCTTTGAATTATTCCTAAGATTTCAAATGTCGCTAACCCTTAATTCCCCCTCGCCCTTACCCTCTCCCACCAGGGGAGAGGTATTATCCTTCCCGATATCGAGAGAAGTGTAATGTCGCTCTCTTTTTGTGAGGGTAAAAAAAGATTCTGTCCATCACCTCCTGTAGAGAATATTTATCTTGAATATCCGGTCTCGCCGTGCTGCGAAATATCGAGTCCGTGCAGTTCTGATTCCTGGTCAATCCTCAGGCCAATAAATGTATCGATTATTTTCAGGAGAATCACGGTCGCAATAAATGAATAGACTGCGGTAACTGCCATTGCAGTCATCTGTGATGCAAGCAACTGGTGATTCCCGAACAACAATCCATTGCTTCCTGCGGGGTTGATGAGTGTCGATGCAAAGATACCCGTTGCAAAGGTCCCCACAAATCCGCCAACACCGTGCACACCGAAGGCATCAAGAGAATCGTCATAACCGAGATTTTTCTTCATGTTCAGGGAAAGATAGCAAACTGCACCTGCTGCGAGACCTATGATTAAGGAAGACATAGGGCTCACAAATCCCGCAGCCGGAGTTATTGTCGCAAGTCCTGCAATCGAACCGGTTGCAGCACCAAACATTGTCGGTTTTCCTCTGTGTATCCATTCGATGAGCACCCAGATAAGCGTGGCTGAGACGGCAGAAGTATGCGTTGCGACAAATGCCATGGTACTTAACGTGCCGGCGGACAGAGCGCTTCCCGCATTGAATCCGAACCATCCAAACCAGAGCAGACCTGCGCCCAGAACGGTCATGGGAAGATTATGCGGGTACATGGCTTCCTGTAAATATCCTTTTCTTTTTCCGATGATCAATGCTGCGGCAAGGGCTGAAATTCCCGATATAAGATGAACAACAATACCACCGGCGAAATCAAGGGCTCCCATCTTTTTCAACCATCCACCGGTACCCCAAACCCAGTGAGCGACCGGGTCGTAGACAAGGGTTGACCACAGGAGTATGAACAGGAGATACGCTGAAAATTTCATTCGCTCCGCGAATGCCCCGGTGATGAGTGCAGGTGTAATTACCGCAAACATTGCCTGGTACATCATAAATGCGATGTGCGGAACAGTCGGCGCATAATCAGGATTCGGCTCGATTCCGACACCATTCAATCCGATCCAGTCAAGGCTTCCGATGATCCCGTTTATGTCAGGGCCAAACGAGAGACTGTATCCAACCAGTATCCACTGAACGCTTATCAGCGCAATCGCAACGAAACTCTGCATGATCGTACCGAGCACATTTTTTCCCCTCACCATGCCACCGTAAAAGAGCGCGAGCCCCGGAGTCATGAGCATCACGAGAGCTGTTGATATCAGTATCCAGGCAGTATCTCCCGTATCAACTGACGCTGCAGTCACAGCAGGAGCAACGTGCGTTGTTGCACCCGGCAGGTCTTCCCCAGACACAATGACCGGGAGAACCAGGAAAATGACTATTGAAAGGAAAATAAAGAATTTCGCCATATCCCCTCCTTTTGAATTATGATTCCAGGGAGAGCATATATCTAAAAACATGCCAGTTGTAACACATTGATTTATAGCCATAATTTAATGCGCGTTTTCTTTGTTGCCGAAAAATACTACACTTTTGTCGGTAGAGATTTGTTCATCACTACTCCATGTCTCTGATAGATCTATTTAAATACTTGGCATGAGTCCATGTTATGTCATCCTCCGGCTTGACTGGGGGATCCAGAATGTATTGAAAACAATGGATTCCCGCCTTCGCGGGAATGATAACTCTCTGGAAAAACCATGGGTTACAAACAGACTATGTGGCGCCATTTTCTTAAATCCATAGGATATATGCAGAAATCATACAATTTTGTAGCTTCTACAATTTTGTCGGAGAACTTCCGGAGGGTAAGAAACTCAGGGACTCAAATATCAATATGATTTTATTCATAAGGTTGTATTTTGTCATTGTCCGGCTTGACCGGACAATCCAGTAACGCGATCCTTGCGAGATTGAAAACACTGAATTCCCCGATCAAGTCGTGGAATGACAGAAAACCTAAATCTTAATGGATAATACTTATATCGCTGCTTCTCCACGTTCGCCTGTGCGTATCCGGATGACATCCTCCAGAGAGAAGATGAAAATCTTCCCGTCTCCGATGCTGCCGGTTTTTGCCTTTTCAAGAATGGTCTCGATGACCTTGCTGATGATGGCATCGGGGACAACCACCTCAATTTTAACCTTTGGGATAAAGTTCACTTCGTATTCGGTGCCTCTGTATACCTCGACATGGCCTTTCTGTCTCCCGAACCCTTTTACCTCGGTTACGGTCATCCCATAGATGCCGATCTTTGACAGGGCTTCCTTTACTTCATCAAGTTTAAAGGGTTTTATAATGGCTTCTACCTTTTTCATTTTGCCTCCTCTGATACTCTTGTTTTTTTCTGACCCTTCCCATCAAGGGGAAGGGTTTATAAGATATCTTTTCCCTACATACTATCTACTTTTTTTTACAGGCTGTATGCCTTTTCACCGTGCTGGCTTTCATCAAGACCGGTGATTTCATGTTCCTCGTGGACCCTGATACCGGTTATCGCTTTCACGATCCCGAAGATAATCAGAGTAGCGACAGCACTGTAAACCATAGTTACTACAACAGCGATAATCTGGGTCAGGAGCTGCCCGGGATTACCATACAGAAGCCCTTTCCCAAGTTCGTTAACCGAAGGATCCGCAAATATCCCCGTCAGTATAGCACCCAGGATTCCACCGACTCCATGGATTCCGAATGCATCGAGTGAATCGTCATACCCGAGTTTTGGCTTGATCGCTGCGACAGCAAAGTACGGAACGATACCCGCCAGAAGCCCGATGATGAGAGCGCCATTGATATTCACGAAACCAGCAGCAGGGGTGATCGCCACAAGTCCTGCAACCGCTCCTGAGGCAAGTCCAAGAACAGTCGGTTTTTTCGTATGCATCCATTCCACAAACATCCACGAGATAGCTGCCATTGCAGCTGCAGAGTTGGTATTAATGAATGCTGCCCCAGCAAGTCCGTTTGCTGCAACGGCAGATCCTGCGTTGAATCCGAACCACCCGAACCAGAGCAGTCCGGCACCGGTTACCACAAGGGTCAGATTGCTTGGTTTCAGGGCTGCCTCTTTTCTCTTGCCAAGCATCAGGGCTCCCATAAGGGCTGCGATACCTGCGTTGATATGCACGACGGTTCCACCGGCAAAGTCCAGTGCCCCCAGTTGCGCAAGGAAGCCACCGCCCCATACCCAGTGGGCTACGGGAACATACACAAGGGTCATCCACAGTATCGAGAAGAGCACCCATGCAGAAAATTTCATTCTTTCGATAAACGCACCACTTGCGAGGGCCACGGTTATCGCTGCAAAGGTCATCTGGAATACAACGAATATGTATTCAGGAATAGTCCCCGAGAGGCTGTTGAATTCTACCCCTGCAAGCATGAGTTTTTCTGTCCCGCCAATGATCCCCTTTATGTCAGTGCCAAAAACGAGGGTATACCCGTATACCACCCAGAGGATGCTCACAATACAGTATGTTACAAAGGACATCGCCATGGTATTCAGGGTGTCCTTCCGCTTTGCAAGTCCTCCGTAAAAGAGCGCGAGTCCCGGTAGTGTCATGAGCATGACCAGGGCGGTTGCCACAATCATCCATGCAGTGTCACCGGTATCAATTTTAGCCGGTTCTGCTGCCACCGCTGCTTCTGGAGCAGGCTGAGCAGGCGATGCCTGCTCAGCTGCCGGAGGGGTAGGAGGGTTTGTTACCACCTCTTCTGCAAACACTATCCCACTGATAATTGTTAAAAATAAAAATATGAGAATAGTAAATCGTTTCATCGCAAACCTCCTTTAAAAACTTAACGTTACATTAATCCCGCCGTAGAAGATATCCTTGTCGCCGTCGTCGCTGTAAGCTTTCAGAGCTTCTTCAGAGTCGTCACTCAGAGGAAAGGAGTAGGCGATTTTAGGTGTTACCGTAATAGCCTTCCATACGGGAATATTCAATGATGCAGATAATTCAGCGTTATAGAAATTGCTGAAATCTTCGCCGTCTTCATCAGGGCCCATTATCTTGTTATTTATGTTATAGCTTACATATGCGCCCAGATTCAGGTTAGCTCCCTTTGCTACTTCTAATGAATGTCCTATGGATGCCATGACAAATGCGCCGTTTCCCTCGTCAAAGTCGTAATAGACAGTGAGAGACGGTTTCAGCAGCGTATCATAAGCAGCTGAAAGATATAATTCCTGTGTGTCAGGTGCACCATTCAGACCGTAATAAATATAGCCTGTACCGAATGTCCACTTGTCGAGGGACCGGGTGTAGCTCAAAGTCAGGTCGGTTTCACTCACCTCGCCGTGCCCATCGCCTTCATCGACCTTTGCATCTGAATCATAGTTAGCCCAGAGGTTTGCCCCGAACACACCATATGTAATTGCCACAGATGGCTGGACAACCCAGCTGTTGCTGAGCTTCTGACCCCTCCATACATAATTGCTCATTACGTCAACCGATGCAAAACCCGATGTCTCTATTTCCCCGGCAAACGCAGCGCCGGAGGCACATAATATTGCTAGAACGACTGTGATACTGAAAACTCTCAAATTTTTCATTTTCTGACCTCCTGTTTTTTTCTTTAAATTTTGCAGGGCAACCCCGAAAGCATTCGGGGCTGCGACTACCTATTATTTCCCGTCTCCTTTCTTATGTTGTATTTCCTGATCTTGTATCCGATCATCCTTTCGGTTATGCCGAGTTTCCCTGCTGCCCTCGACATAATCCAATTGGACTCCTTCAATGCATTCAGTATTTCTTCCTGTTCAATTTCCTGGACTTTGTCTGTCAGATATCCCATCGTGAATACCTGTCATGATTATATCCAAAACCGTGCCAAGAGGTAACATATTGATTTAATGTGATTCTACGAAGTATAAAATGCGACAAAATTGTATGAAGCTACAAATATGTAGGTAAAATGCAGTCACGTTGGGATATGGGCCTCCGATGAAACCCTTTGGAAGTAATGTTGACGATCGAGAAGAGCTGCTTACCTAGCGGAGATATTTCCTATAAAGTTTTATACTCCCCAGTTTCCCTGAAGACGCACATAAGGTGAGTTTTACCTCCCACGACAAAGGGAGCTGCGGAGACATGAACAGAAACAAGGCTGCCATCCTTTCTCAACAAAGAAATATTGCTCGCGATGTCTATCTCTTCTCTCAGTAACTTCCTAAATTGTGCCATAATATACGGCATATCTTTTTGTGGATATATATCATCAATCTTGAGTTGCTTGAACTCTTCTCGGCTGTACCCCAGCATTTGATAGAGCGTTTTGTTTACCATGAAAGTTTTTCGCTCTGTCATATCGATAAGATGAATGCCGTGATTTGCATAATCAAAAATTTTCCTGAATCTGCCTTCTGATTCTCTCAGTGAAGCTTCGGTTCGTCTGAACTCAGTTATATCTCTCAGGATATGAACAATCCTTACCATCTTGCCATTTTCGTCGAATATAGGATCACTTGAAACTTGCAACCACATGTCTTTCGCGGATAGATAACACTCTGCCTCTTCATGTTTTTTTGAGTGATTTATTACGTTAAGAGGACATTCTCTGGGTGCGGAATCTATTTCGTGAATCAATCTGTAGCAGGTCTTACCAATGATCTTATGGATAGGTTTTTTGAGAAATCGGGAAGTTGCAAGGTTTGCGTCTATGATACGAAATTTGGTGTCGAGCACCAGGCTGAAATCTTTTGCTGCATCAAAGGATGACTGTAAATCTCTTAGTGCATTTTGTGTTTTATCCTTTTCTTTCCCCCGTTCTTTTTCTTTTGCCTCCAACCTCGTCACTTTCTGATGTGCCTTGACAAGCTCCTTAATGAGTTGGTCTTTTGTTTTGTTGCTGTGTTCCACTGCTTTATCCTGTTACTGCGTCCTGATTAACTTTTTCTTTCTTCTATGTCATTTCCTGACGCGCTCCTCTGTATAGATGAGAGCACGAAATGGATATTTTGTCAATCCTTTTTATCAATCAGGAAATGCCGCGATGTTCTGTTTCAAAACAAGTTGATTTTGGATTGAAGAGTTGTTGCTTTTGGGAAAGATTGATTGTGTTTAGCGGGGTAGAAATATCATGTTGTCACCGTTAATGATTAGTTCAACGTCTAAAACTTTAGCGATACCAAAGGCGACATCAAGTGGAATCCGTATTATACCCTTTTCATATTTATAAATTTGCTGTTGGGCGATTTCTTCAGATAAGCCGATAGTGATGCCGAGATAATATTGAGATATGCCTCTATTCTCGCGGATTTCCTTTAATAGGGACCCTATATTTCTATTTATATCATCGTCGACTTTTATAATTCTGGATTCCATTATTAGGCCTTATATTTTGATACCACACCTTTTTGTGATGGAAGTCTCCGCAAAAAATTGCTAATGATATCAGTAAGTGTAACAATGCCAACAAGTTTTCCTTCATTGACAACAGGTATCTGTTTTACCCTGCGGAGTAACATTATAGAACCAGCTCTAATACTTGGGACGCCACTATTAATGGTAATAGGAGGCGAACCCATTATATCTTTGACTTTCATTTCAAAAAGTTTACCGATACGTTCCTCGATATGCTCAAGCTCTGACATATATTGCTCCTCTTCAATACTCTCAGGGTAACGGGGTAAGATTGCCTTGAAAATATCAGTTTTCGTAATAACGCCAACAACCTTTTCCCCCTCCTTAACAACAAGGCCATTAACTCGCGTTTTTTCGAGTATTTTCGAACATTCCTTCAAACTACTATGTGGACTGATTGTATGTACTTTTTTGCTCATAATTTTGTCAATATTCATAGTTATCCCCCCGGTATAAGATTATGTTAACAATATCTCTGTGCTTGTTATTTATAAATACCTAATATTTTCTAAAAGGATAAAGCTACTGGATGCAACATGCATAGGTATTATTCTGATACCACTCCAATCTTTTTTTTGCATTTTTAGCGGGGTATCAGTATCATCTTATTGCTGTTGAAGATAAGATCAATGCTTAGGGTTTTAGCTATTTTAACGGTGATGTCGATTGGAATACGAATTATGCCTTTTTCATATTTGTAGATATGTTGCTGCGCAATGTCCTCCGAGAGACCAATAGCTATACCCAGATCATGTTGAGATATCCCCCTGGCCTCGCGGAACTCCCTAAAATATGTTCCTATGCGGTTGTTTATCTCATTTCTATCTTCAACTTCAACAATTTTGGTTTCCAAAGGTGGTAACGAGCGGGCGCTTTTTCTGTTCATGTTAACTCCTTCTTCCTACATATGACCTACTGATGGTTTATAGAATGGATGTTGAGAGTAAGCAGAATTGTATTTTCGGGTAGGATTAGTTTTTAACAGATCAAATGCATTCTGGAGTTGAATATCTTTTTTTTCATCAATTGTCATTCTAACAATTTCTTCAGCTACATCTGTCTTTTCAGTTTCCCAATCAGTCAGATGTATTTCAGGATTTTTTTCTCCTATATCGTGGCCTGACTGTTGACCTAGTCTTATGTTTGGTTTGACAGCAATATCAGGTGAAATCCCAATTGACTGTATTGAGATTCCTTTTGGCGTATAATACTTTGCTATCGTCAGTTTTACCGCCGAACCATCCTTAAGGGGTACAACCGACTGAACAGAACCCTTCCCGTAAGTTGTCGTTCCAAGAATAGTAGCCCTATGCCAGTCTTTAAAAGCACCTGCAACTATTTCGGCGGCACTCGCGGTATTTTCATTGACAAGAACAACTACTGGTAACGCTAAGTAAGGATTATTCTCAGAGCTTCTATGCTCTTTCTTCTGACCTTTTCTATTTATTGTATATACCACTAATTTTCCAGAAGGTATGAACTGGCTTGCAACCTTAACTGCGCTATGAAGGAGTCCGCCAGGATTATTCCTAAGATCGAGAATAAGACATTTCATATTCTCCCGTTTCAGTTCTGCCATTGCGGCAGAAAATTCTGATGCAGTTTGCTGTTGAAACTGGTGAATTTTTATATAACCTATGCCGTGTTTGAGCATTTTTGATTTGACACTTTTTATTTTTATTATTTCCCGTGTGATGGTGAAATCCTTTTTCTCTTTCCAGCCATCCCTGAGGATGGTTATCTTTACCGTAGTTGATGGATTCCCCTTGATCTTGTTAGCGGCATCTTGAAGGCTCATATCTCTGGTAAACACGTTGTTTACCTTCATGATCTTGTCACCGGCTTTTATGCCGGCCCTGAATGCAGGAGTATTTTCTAGAGATTCGATAACTGTCAGCATGTTTTCTCTCATTCCTGTTTGTATCCCTATTCCTCCGAACTCTCCTTCTGTCCCATCTTTTATCTCCTTATATTGTTCAGGGATTATGAAAGCAGAATGAGGGTCGAGAGATCCTATCATTCCATTGATTGCACTGTACACCAAATTTTTCGATTGTATAGCTGTCTGCAATTCTTCAGCATAATTTTCACTGACAAGGGTCAGAGCCTCTCTAAATACTCTTGTCCCCTCGTCTCCATTACCCGCTGCTTCTATTGTGTTTAACAGGTTGTTTATGAAAATGCGTTTTGAGTCCACGTAATGCTCTCTATCCAGTTTGGGAGTCTCAAGAGAAGCATGTTGATCGAGAGACCCCATCATTCCGTTGAGAGCGCTGAGCATAAGATCCTTCGTTTGCACATCTTCTATATAGTTGTTTCTAACAAGAGCTACTGCTTGTTGAAATACTTTTATCCCCTCGTTTCTCTTAACCTCTGCTTCTAAATTGCATAAGACTTTGCTTAAAAAAGTAATAGTTACGATAACGGTAATTATCATAACCAGCGAGAGTATTGCTCTTTTGTCAATCATTTTCTTCTGTATTCTTTTCATACAGATTCATCTCCTTCCCAAACATTTATTGCATTGTTTCTGAATTCCATCTAAACAATAAATGTTTATATCTATAGCTTGAGATTTTTTTATTCTTTAAACAATCAGGAGAATTTAGAATTTTATGTAATAAAATTTAAAAAAAACTTGTAGGGAAATGCCTAGGAACTTGTAGGGAAATGCCTAGGGAACTTGTAGGGAAATGCCTGGGAATTCTTTCAGGTGGCGTAAATGTAAGGTATGCCTTTTACTTACAAAGGAGATATTCCATGTTTGATAGCATATCTTACAAGGCTGGGGATATCTTTAATCTCTAATTTCTGCATGACGCGGCTTTTATAGGTATCCACAGTTTTTGGAGAGATAAATAGAATATTAGAAATCTCTGTACTTGATTTTCCTTCGACGACGAGCTGGAGAATTTCTCTTTCGCGTTTACTAAGAGTTATTATCTGGCTTTTTTCTTCAGGGTCCCCTCGCTGTTTTATATAGTCAGTGACTACTTTTTCAGAGATCTCTTGGCTGAGGTAATGTTGTCCTGCTTGCACCCTGCGTATTGCCTTTACCACTTCTTCACCCGCTGACTCTTTCAATATATAACCCTTTGCTCCTGCTTTTAATGCTTCAAAAATGTACTCTGAAGTATCGAGAACAGAGAGTATAATAACGCTTGTAGATGGACAGTTCTCATTAATCTGAACAGTAGCATCAATGCCATTTAATTCAGGCATTGCTATATCCATAATTACTATGTCAGGACATATTTTAGTAACTTCATGTACGGCCTGACGACCATTTGAAGCTTCACCTACTATGGAAATGTCTCCTTGCGATTCCAGAATTAAGCGCAAACCATCCCTTATAATTGCGTGATCATCTACTAAAAATACACTTGTAGTCATTGATTTTATTTTTTAACCTCAACGATAACCCGTGTTCCTTTTCCCAATGAGGATTCCACACGGAGTATACCACCTATAGCTTCAACACGTTCTCTCATACCAAGGAGCCCTAATCCTTTTCTGTTAGCATTTGAAGGATCGAAACCAAGGCCATCATCAGTAATAGTAAGCCTGATTTTTTTTCCTGAATCTTCTAAGGTTATGGTGGCTTTGCTGGCATTAGCGTATTTGGATATATTGGTCAATGATTCCTGTACAATACGGAAGAGATTAGTCTCAACATCATGCGGTAAGCGTTGTTTAATTTTCCCTCCTTTAAATACTACAGGTATTTTAGTTCGCTGAGAAAATCTTTCGCTAAACCAAAGTATTGAGGCCGCTAAGCCATAGTCATCGAGGATCTGTGGGCGGAGATAAGCAATTATATTCCTTATAAGTATCATAATTTTTTTTACGAGGGCTTTGGAGTCATATAGACTTGCAATTATAGTCGTTTCTGATTTCCCTGATAACTGCTCAAGCAAATAGTCCAAGTTGATACTCAGTGCTGTTAAAGGTTGCCCCACTTGGTCATGCAGCTCTCTAGTCAGCCCTCGCCGCTCTTCTTCTTGTATATTGGTAATGCGTAAAGAGAGAGCACGTAAATTTTCATGGGATTTTTTTAGCGCTTCCTCTGCTTGTTTGCGTTTCGTTATATCGCGGTTACTGGCGCGCACCCCTATGAACATTTCTTGCTTATCGGTTACCGGTTGACATACATGATCAATCCAGCGTATCTCACCGTCTTTCCGCCTGATCCGAAATACTATACTTTGTGGACCCTGTACATTAAGAGTATCATGACGATGCTGTAACCAGATATCTTTATCCTCTGGCAATATAATTTCGGAAACAAGATTGGGGTTGTGGGCAAAGTGCTGAGGACTGAATCCAGTGATACGCTCACATGATGGCGATATGTACTTCAGAAATCCATCAGGGGTCTCCCAATACTCCCAGTCATGGGTAAAGTCAGCTACTGTACGATAGCGAAGCTCTGCTTTGCGGATTTTCTCCTCTGCCCGCTTACGATCTGTAATATCGCGAACGATCCCTACAGAACACCACTTATTTTTTAATTTGAGAGCTGATGTAGAAACCTCTATAGGGAACTCGGTACCATCTTTTCTGAGAGCAGAGAACTCTAATGTATTTCCAACCGCTATACCTTCACCTGTTTTTGCAAATCTTTTAAATCCTTTTTTGTATTCTTTGTGGAACCTCTTAGGTGCGAGGAGTAAATGTAAATCCTTGCCTAAAGCTGCTTCCCCTTTGTATCCAAACATTTTTTCTGCAGCAGGGTTCCAATAGGATACCGTTCCTTCACTATCTAATAAAAAAATTGCATCGATAGCTGTACTGGTAATTGCACGGAATTTTTCTTCACTCTCCTTTAATGCCTCCTCCGCTTGTTTGCGTTCAGTGATGTTCGTGTCTGCTCCTCTATATCCGAGGAGATTCCCTCCCGCATCAAGTATTGGAACGCCACTGGTTGAAAGCCATACTGTCTTGCCATTTTTGTGTATATTACTATTGACGTATTCACGAAAAGGTTGTTTTAAAGAAAAAGATTCGAGAGCTGCCTTCTTTAATGTTTCACGATTTTCCGGATGGAAAAGATCATAAAAGTGTTTTTTGCCAATAATTTCGGATGCCCTGTAACCAAGTAATCTCTGAACTATCGGACTTGAGTAGGTGTACAAACCTTCCGCATTAACTTCCCAGATCCATTCCTCGGCATTTTCTGCTATTTGCTTGAAGCGTTCTTCACTGTCCCTCAGCTTATCCTCTGCCTGTTTGCGCTTAGTGATGTCCTTGATAACTGCAAACACCATCTTTTGTCCATTGGAAGTAAAACTTGCGGCAGATATCTCAACAGGAAATACACTACCATTCTTTTTCCTGTGGTATGCAAGAGGAATATTGACAATTTTGCCAGAAAGTACTTTTCGCAATAATTTTTCAAACAATGACGGATCTACTGAAATATGCTTTCGTTTCTTGTTGAGGAATTCTTTATGAGTGTAACCATAAATACGTGAAGCAGCATTATTTGCATCAACAATATGTTGGGTTTTCACATTAGACACTATTATTGCGTCGGTTTCTGCAACGAATAACTGGCGATATTTTTTCTCGCTCTCCTTCAGTTTGTCTTGTATAAGATTACGTGCAGTTATATCTCTTGCAAAAGCCCAGTTATATTCATTGCCTTCAAATTCTACAAAATTTACTGTTATCTCCACTGGGAAAGTCTTCCCATATTTGGTTTTATGAAGCGATTCAAATGTAAAGGATTTTCGTTTCTTGAGATCTTGCCAATGATCTGACCATCTCTTTTTTGAAAACAGAGGATCGATATCATGGACAGTCATAGACAGTAGTTCATGTTGTGAATAGTCAAGAGTCTGACAGGCTGCCTGATTAACGTAAATAAAGTGAGCATCTGATTTAATGCAAAAAGCGGAATCTGCAGCGTGATCTATACCAAATTGTATAAACCGCATTGTTTGTTCAGAATCATGGATTTCTTGTGCCGTTAGATTGACTACGTGTTTTAACTTGCTAATCAAATCAATATTGGATTTTTCATTTAACCTTATGTTTATGTCTCCTGAGGAAATCTTTCTTAATGCTTCAAATACCTGAGTTATCCCTATGGCTAACTCCATGCTTATTTCTCTTAATTCCTTATCTCTATCGGCAACAATCTTTTTGTATTCTTTAAATTGGGTATTGATGACTCTAAAAGTATCTCTCAAAACCGTATCGCCCTTTAAAATAGTATTAATTCTCGACTTAAAGGGTCTGCAATTAAGACATATCTCCATCTTCTCCAAAAATCTTCCTTGAATTTGATTCCTACAAAGAGTTCCTGGCAATAACCAGCATCTATGATCTTCTGATTTATATGATGGGCATGTTTTCTCTTTACATTTGAAGAGTTCCCAGCATTTAATATCGCCTCTTTTTTTACGTTCCAATTTTTTCACGCCTTTTTCTCTGACTTTTGAACTCGGTATTCCTTGAGATTTTACCACAAGGCCTACATTAAAACCTCTCCTTATGGAAGAGGTTAGGTGAGGGGAATTCATTGAAGTCCCATACCAGTAAAATACTATTCTTTTTTGCGGTAAGATCTTTTTTCCCAGATATCTCTTTCTCCCGTCTTAGGTTATACAGTAGGATTTTTATATGATTCCCCACTCTTGTGGTAATTGCAGAGGTAATTGACCTAACAATTCTATTTAAACATCCTTTGTTTTCAAATTTCAAACAAAAATAGTTTTTAAATAGTCGTTCTCAACAAAGGGGCATTTGAAACACAATTAGTTTTTATAATAAAACATATTTTGTTTATTTGTTTTGTAATAAGCACTTTTATTAAATATGGAAGTCTTTTTAAAAAAACCAATATTGCTGTAAAAATATTTCTAACGTATTGATATAAATAGATATATATACATTAATAGAAATTTTTCTTAACCATATCCTTCTTTACATGTCGATCTATTAATAATTTTAATAGTTTTATTTTCGCTTGACAAAGAAACAAATATTGTTTATGATGAAACTAATAAAAAAGAATCTTTAATCTAACTTTAATCTAAAGAAAGGAGGTGATATTAGATGAAAAGGGAAAATACATGGTTTGTTTTCGGGCTAGCGCTAATTGTGGGGGTGTTTGCTATTGTGCTATTCAAAGGGCCAACGACAGAATTGACCGAAACAGCATTGATTGAAAGCCAGCAGCATTACGAGGAGGCACAGAAGGCTTACGATTCTGGTAATCTTGAGTTAGCATTGGCACATTTGGAGTCGATAAACGAGAGGACGCCTGCCTGGTATGAAAGTCGGGATTTTCATTGGCAAATTAAAGCGGAAATAAACACATATGCGAGAGCACGAGAATGATTGGTATGCAAAAGTTAAGCAGAATAGTAAAAAACAGTATTGTTAATAAGGGGATGGACATGACGCTAGAAAAATGGCTTGAGGCCCATAGTATATCCATGATAGACTTCGAGGGTATGTCTGGGGTTCCTTATCAGAGAATTTCAGAGCACATAAGGTTAAATAAGCCTCTATCTGAAAAACATGTCATTAAGGTATTACAGACAACAAAATGTGATGTGTCCCCTGACATGTTAAGGCCAAGCCTCAAGCCTATTTTTCAACTTATAAACACCAAAAAATGGGTTTTAGTGCGAAGAACAACTGCATTTGCTTTATCGCTGGCGATTGTGCTTGTGACATTCGCTGCTATAATATTCCAATCACCTGCTGATTTTTCCGATTCTGTGCTAGTCGAAAGTCAGCGTCACTACGAAGAGGCCAAGAATGCCTTCAGCAATAATGACCTCGAGTTTGCATTGTCGCATCTTGAGGCGATAGAAAAGAAGACCCCCGTCTGGTACGAGAGTAGAGAGCTTCACTGGCAAGTTAAAGAGGAGTTGAACACGTATGCGCGGAAAGAGAGCAAATAAATGTTTTAAATTAAGTAGCGTAGATATAGTGATAGAAGAAGTTCGAAGGTGGCAATAGTAATGTCAATATTGTATTTATACGATTTTATAACATTTATTGGTGGGCTCGAAAGAAGAAAGATTACTTTGACGCAAATATACTTGTGAAAAAAAAGCGCATTAAAAGGAATTCATCATGAAAAATATACTATTTATTATAATCTGTGTATTTCTCTTTTTTTTATTGGGCATCGAATTTCTAATCCATAAACATCTTTATTTTTCGTGGGAAAAGTGGCCAGGTTTTTATGCTGCTTTCGGATTTGTAGCCTTTGTGGTACTCATTATGACAGCAAAATATATACTGCGGCCAATCATAAAAAGAAAAGAAAATTATTATGATTAATACGGCACCCCCAGCCGTTTTATTTGTCCTTGGGGCTCTCTTCATACCATTTTTAAAGGGAAAAACAAAAAATATATATCTCTTGTTGTTGCCCATTATTGGTTTTATTAACCTGATAAATATTCCTGAAGGAACACACTGGGTTGTCAGGTTTCTTGATTATGAGCTTGTCTTTGGTAAGGTTGACAGACTTAGTCTTTTTTTTGGATATATATATCATCTAATTACTTTTCTAATTTTTCTTTATGCCATACATTTAAAGGATAATGCACAGCATGTGGCAGGTTTTATTTATGCAGGAAGCTCTTTAGGAGTTGTCTTTGCTGGTGATTTCCTTTCTCTATTTCTCTTCTGGGAAATGATGACTTTTAGTGCTGTCATTTTGGTCTGGTCAAACAGAACCAAGAAATCTATAGCTGCAGGATTCAGATATCTTCTTGGTTCATGTCACCGGAGGTCTTTGCCTTCTGGCGGGTATTATTCTTTATGTAATTGAAACTGGTTCTACTGAGTTTGGCTACATAGGATTAAAAGGATTAGCGACGTTTCTTATTTTTATTGGATTTGGTATCAATTGTGCTTGGCCAGGCCTCCATATCGTGGCTTCCTGATGCTTACCCGGAGTCAACAATAACAGGTGCTATATTCATGTGGACTTTTACAACAAAGACTGCTGTCTATGTCCTGGCAAGAGGTTTTCCGGGTACTGAAGCTCTGATATGGATTGGGGCAATCATGACGGTATTCCCAATATTTTTTGCTGTCATCGAAAATAATCTAAGGAGAGTTCTTTCCTATAGTCTAATTAACCAGGTTGGATACATGGTCTGTGGCATTGGAATAGGGACACAGCTTTCTATCAATGGCACCGTGTCCCATGTCTTCTGCCATATCTTGTATAAGGGCCTTCTCGTTATGTCTATGGGTGCTGTCATGTATCGGACAGGGAAAATAAATTGCACAGATCTGGGGGGACTTTATAAGAGTATGCCATTGACAGCCATTTTCTGTATAGTTGGTGCTGCATCCATCTCTGCATTTCCACTATTCAGTGGGTTTATCTGTAAGTCAATGGTCGTTGAAGCATCTGCATTGGGAGGTATGAGTATCATATGGTTTTTACTCATGTTTGCATCAGTAGGTGTATTGGAACATGCAGGTATCAAAGTGCCTTATTATGCCTTTTTCTCCCATGACTCTGGCATACGAACAAAAGAAGCCCCTCTGAACATGCTTATTGCTATGGGAATAGCTGCCTTTTTATGTATTTTCATTGGTGTATTTCCGGGACCATTATACAGTCTTCTCCCATATCCTGTAGACTTCGATCCCTATACACCTTTCCACATAGTAAGCATGAGTCAATTACTTTTCTTTGGTGCATTTGCCTACCTACTACTTGTGCTCTCGGGTATCTTTCCAGCTGAAATAAGGGCTCTTAATCTTGATTTTGATTGGTTCTACAGAAAAGGAGCATTGGTCTTTAAGTGGTGCTATGAGGGTCTAAATGACTTTAGGATCAAAGTACAAGTCTTACTATCCAAATTCGTAGATGGAACCGCGAAGCATGGGCTTGATCCACTTTACATTCCTATGCTGGGAACAAGCTATATAAAGCTGAAGATTGTACAGACGTTTTTTAAGAAAAAAACCAAAGAATATGAGTTTAAGTTCAAGCAACTACGGGAGTTAGGAGAGGACAGCATGACTTATACCGCAGATGTACCGCGAAAACCTATGGGTTTCGGTATTCTTCTGGCCCTTGCACTAATGTTTCTTTATCTGCTGGTATATCTAATATTTTATTTGCCGAAAAAATGATGAGGAATTACTCGCTGCTCATGATGGCAACCGTTGGGTTGTAGCTGCGGTGAAGTACTGTTGAGCTCACCCCTCCTAATATAAGATCTTTTAGAGCGGTGCGTCCTTTACGAACCATAATAATGAGATTGTAATCTTCTTCCGCTTCCTTAAGAATCTCCTCGGCTTACCGTATGGCTAACTCGGGGATAAGAATCGGATTTCCACTTACTTTTGCAACAGCATTTACCACTCTTGATAAGGAATTTTGTACGCTAAACCTGACACTATTCAGAGGAACATCGCAAAACCAAAGAAATCCAGTACCTGCTTTCCTGTAAGACCAGTCAGCATTAAGTTTTTCTCATAATCTCCGACTGAGTCATTCCGGCTCTTGTCCGGAATCTGTCTTTATTTTAGGTAGAATTCCCGACGGCCCCGTATCAAGTACGGGGTTGCGGGAATGAAGTTCTTAGAGAGACACCCTATTTTGAGGGTTCTTACAATTATCCTTTCTTTTTTTATTTCAACGTAACCGGCATTCCCATAAGAGGCCACAGAATCGCTGCCGCAAAACCTATTACTGCCATTAAGATAATGCTTGTGGGAATTCCGGCAAGGAAAAATTCTCCTGCAGTAAATTGCTTAGATTCATATGCAATTGCATTTGGAGCAGCACCAACGAGAAGAATGAACGGCATGCCTGCTGCAACGAGCGAAGCGTATAAGACTACTTCGGGAGCTACACCAAGATAAGGAGCGATAACAAGTGCAACCGGCATCGAAATAGCAATCGCGGCAACGTTCATAATGAAGTTGGTCATGATCAAGACGAAGAAGGCGATAGCAAGAACGAAAATGAACCAATTTGCCTTCTGGAACATAACAAGCCAATTGATAGCCATCCATTTTGCGGCCCCGGTTTCCCAGAGACAGAAGCCGATGCTCATAGCCCCTCCAAAAAGGAGAATGATATTCCAGGGGATTTCTTCCAGGTCTTTGATGGTGAGAATCTTGGTCAGGAAGAATACTAAGGTGCCAACAAGAACAATCGCGGATTTATTAAACTCTTTCAGTGCCGGGATAAAAGACTGCAGTGAGAGAAAGACGATTATTGATAAAACCACAAACCCCGAAAAAAGCTCTTTCCCTGTTATTGCCCCTAAATCTTTATAAAGCTGTATTGATTTTTCTCGGAGTCCAGGAATAGTCTTCTTTTCGGGCTTGAACCATACGAGCATGAAGAACCACAAAATGAATGTCATAGCCCAACCCACTGGAAACATATATTTTGAAAGCTCGAAGAAGGTGACATTCTTGTGAGCGATTTCATTGAAGAACCCTATCGCTACAGCGCCGCGCGCAGCACCCAATAGGGTAATAATACTGCCGGCACCTGCGACGTATGCCATACCGATAAATAGCCCTTTGCCAAATTTTGTTGGCTTATCCCCCTCCCCATACAGTGAATAAATGGCGAGAAGGAGAGGATATACGGTTGCTGCAACTGCTGTGTGGGCCATAAGATGGGTAAGGATAGTTGTTAATACAAAACAGCCAAGATATATCATGCTCGTTCTTTCACCCAAGATGGAGAGCATTTTGTAAGCTAGGCGTTTTGTAAGTCCTGTTTTCGTGAATACCAATCCGATGATGATGGACCCAAAGATAAACCAGACCGATGGATCAAAGAAGCTTCTGAAAGCTTCCTTTGCCGGCCGAATGAAAAAAAGGGCCTGAAATACGCCGATGGCGATGCTGGTGACACCAATGGGTACGACTTCAAAAACCCACCACGTGCCTGCAAGGAGAAAAAGGGCTACCGCCCCTTTCCCCTCCTTCGAAAGCGGGAAATGCTCTCCGAGTGGGTCAACAGCATCTGGTAATGGCTGCATGTAGTAAAAAACAAAAAAGAAGGTTAATCCCAAGAATATAAAGATTAGTCTTCTTATATTGAGTTTCGGCTTTGCTTCTGCCACTACTATCTCAGGTGGCGGCTCAGGTAGCCCTTCTGTTTTCTTTATCTCTTTGTCTGACATGTTTCCCTCCTTTATTCCTTATAAAATTGCATTCGAGATTTCATCGAAAACTTCGATCATCCTGACGAGACCGACAAATTTCTTTCTGCCTTCCAGGACGGGCAGCAGGATCAGATCATGATGGAGCATCAGATATGCCGCCTTGGTTATAGGGTCGGTTGGTTCAACGAAGTAATGTGCAGGCACCATGATGTCGCTCACCGGTTTTTCAGCAAGGGCTTTTGAACTCTTGTCGAAGAGCGTGTCCCAGATCAGTGACAGTGTGGATTCGTCTTCCTCTGAGTCCCTGTGCTTTCTCACTTGCCTTCAGAAACCTGGGTTCCATCCCCCTGAGGATGTCCTTGAGCGTGATTGTGCCCATGAGGTTATACTTTTCATCGAAAACGAGGACAGCGAGGGGGTCCGGATACTTCTTGGCACTGATAAAAGAGGCCTTTACGATCTTGATGGCCTGATTTATCGTAAACCAGTACGGCACATGAGGATACTCAAAGATGCCGATCATCACGTCTTTTACGACTTTGCTGTCTGACATAGTCCCTCCTTATGGTTAGGCTACTTTTCGTTCAAGGTTGATCAGAAATGTGAACTTATCCGTCCGCTTGATTGATCGGGTATACATGACCGCCGTGTCCCCGGAAAAAAAATACTGGTGCAGGAGGATTGCGGGAGATCCCTCGGATAACCCGATTATGGCTGACTCCTCAGCAGACAGGAAGGTTATTTCCATGTGATGCTCGACCCTTGTCAACTTGATGCCATATTTCTTCTCGAATACATTGAAGAGACAGCCATGCTCGAGGTCCTCCTTGAGGAGAAGAGGGCAGAGGTGGTAGGGGATATAGCTCTCCTGAAGGATTCCGGGTTCTCCGTCAATCGACAGGAGTCGCCTGAGGTAAATAACCGGGCTGTCTGTCGGCAGATGCAGTTTTCTACTCAGATCACCCGTGGGCACGATGACGCTCCGCGCAAGGATTGCTGTAGCGACTTGCCCTCCTTTTTCAAAGAGGATGTCGTGCAGGCTCGTAAGCATGGTGGGGCTATCGGATACAATATTCCGGAATATGAATGTGCCCTTCCCCTGCTGTCGTTTCAGGTAGCCCTGCCGCACGAGTTCCATGAGAGCCGTTCTGACGGTTATCCTGCTTACGTTGAACATCTTGCAGAGATCGTCTTCGGTAGGGATTTTCGACCCTATTGGCCACTCGCTGTTTTCAATCTTCTTTCGTAAGACTTCATACAGCTGAAAATAGAGTTTCTGGTGGTCGTCTCTGTCAATTAATTCCATAATTCGTGTATTTGTATGCGAGACTTATAAAAAATCAGCAGGAACTCCCTGTGGTCTTACTACAGGGATGCATTGTTTCCCCATCTGTGTCATTGCCCGACTCAGATCGCGCAATCCAAAGAAAGAAGTGGATCCCCGGGTTACGCCGGAGGATGACGGTATTAAGGTTAACTTTTACGCCCTGCGTTTTGCGCAGATGTCTAATTAAGATCATTATAATGTTATAAAGATAATTTAGAATTACAATATATCAATATGCACGATACTCTAATTTTCCTACCTTGGGGTGGGGCTTTGCAATCAGGTAAGGACCGTATTTCTATCGGGTAAAGACTGTATTTTTAGGGGAAAGAAGGCGTCATTTGATGCAGGCACCGCGGCAAAAGGCGTGTCTTCCTACTCTTTGTCTACCAATCCCGTCTTCATTGCATATCTCACAAGATCGGCAGTTGAGTGCAGATCGAGTTTCTGCATAATATTTGTCCTGTGGGTTTCCACAGTCTTCACACTGATACACAATTTGTCACCGATCTGCCTGTTTGTGAGACCGGTTGCGATGAGCCTCAATATCTCGCTCTCCCGAGCCGTAAGTATGCGTGATTCGCTATCGAGGTATAAAGGTTGTTTGAAAATTCTTTGAGAGACAGACGGACTGACAAAAGTTCCACCGGCATAAACAGATCGGATTGCGTAGAGGAGGTCTTCAAAAGCATTATCTTTCAGAACATACCCAGATACTTCTAATCCCATTGCTTTTCGTGCAGTCATTGAGTCCTTGTGCATGGTAAGAAAGATCACCTTGGTCCCGATGTTCAACTCACGGATTTTCCGAAAGATCTCAAAGCCATCGAGCCCCGGCATTGATATGTCGACTATAGCGATATCGGGTCGCTCTCTCATAATAAGATTCAGCGCTTCGGCTCCGTCACCAGCCTCTCCAATGACAGATAGGTTATTTTCGGCACTGAGCAGCTTGAGAAGCCCTTGTCTGAATATGACGTGATCGTCAGCGATGATAACCCTGATCATTGAACCGGCACCTCGATATATATATTGGTGCCTATTTTATCAGAGCTTGTTATCCTTATAATGCCATCCAGTAATTCAACTCGTTCCCTGATTGTGTAAAGTCCTATGCCCTGCTCTCCTTTATTGACTGAATGACTGAATCCCTTTCCATTATCATGAATTTCAAGCACCAGATAAGAACCATCCCGGCTCAATAATGCCTCAACCTTTGCGGCACCGGAATGTTTAACTGCATTATTCAATGCTTCCTGGAATATGCGATAGAAATTCTCTTTTATCCTGAGACTGATATCTCCGATAGAACCGGCAGAAATATCTATTTCAACGCCTGATCGCTCTTTCACCTTCCTCGCATGCCATGTGATCGCTTCGATCAGATCCGTATTTTCAAGAAAAGCAGGTCTGATATCCATCGATACTGCCCGCAATTCCTCAATGGAACTGTCTATCTCGGCTATCAACTCCGGGAATGCTTGTTTGTTTATGGGCTTTTCTTCCTTTGCCTGTGCCTCAAGCATTTGGAGCTTCAGCTTGGTCGCAAGCAGTGATGTTCCTATTCCGTCGTGAAGCTCTCTTGCCAATCTTCTTCGCTCTTTTTCATGCGCTTCAAAAATCTTTATTGATGCCGATTGCAACTCCTTTATCCTCGTGTAGCGGGAAGTCAAGGCGTACATGACGCATATCATGAAGAACACCGCCGCATAATCCCAGAGGAAGAATCCCGTAACATGGAGCAGGTCGATCCCGCCAAGAGATTCGAGGACAAATCCGAAAATTATACCGCTGATACCGAGCAGAATAACCCCGGATTCATAGAACGTCCTGATAAATGCTTTTCCGGCTAGAAAGATAAGGTAGACTGCGGCGATGAGGAACAGAATATTCCACACCGTATGGAGATACATGCGAACGGTATAGGTGTGGAATACGACAGTCAACAGTGCAATACCGATAAATGACGCAATAATTATTTTCATGAATGCAGAAGGCTGCTTCTTATAAAAATGCAAAAGCAGGAGAATCATGCTCGCAGGGAAGAGGGCGGAGACAGCATTTATTGTTTGCTGCACAAATCGAGTCTTAAGACCCGTTTCATAAAAAGTGACACTGCTGAGAAAGAAAAGCGCAGCGTAGAGTGTAATGAAAAACCAGAAATAGAAGTATTCCTTATCCCTCAGGCCTTTCATATAGAAGAACAGGCACGCAAGAAAGAAGAGCGAAAAGAGGGTGAAGAAACAGAATTCCCCGATAAGGGTCTTCTCATGCCGTTCCGAAACGAGATGGCGGAGATCTCGGTAATCGCCAACTGCTGCTTCCCTATCAAAGATACCACCGTTTAAATAGGTGTTCATTACTCTTACCGCGATGACGTTATCGGTTTCAAAGCGTATATATTCAGAGGGTATTTTATACAGCCTTTCTATTTTCGAAGCCTCAACGAACTGCTCCCCGATCACCCCCTCGCCTCCTATCCTGAAACCGTTGAAAAATAATTCATCGGCATCTCCTATCCGCCCGAGAAAAATTGCGGGTTCGACATTCCGATAATCATCCGGGATCGTGCAGTGGATCCTATACCAACCGATGCCACTTGAAGGCTTAATGTTCTGACTTTGCCACGTTCCAGGAATTATGATCAATTGCCATTGCGAGTCGTCGTATGTGGGTATGGCATAAACCGGACTGTCATCAGGAGAAAATTTATGGGTGCCGTCCAGGATAAGAGGTCCTGGGGAAGTCTGACCAGGCACTGCAATTGCAAAAGCAGACGCGAATGTTACAACGACGATAAAGAGAAAAGATCCTGTTTTCATGGGATACGCAATTCACAATGAGAGATTTTGATTTGCCAGGTGTTCCTCTACTGAAAGATTATAGCGTATTCCTTGTTCACTGGGGAAAAACCTGTTTATAAGCTAATTCTTTAGGGACTACTTACGAGAGCTATAGTTTGTTGTATGCATCGGTGAAGTACTGTTGAACTGACCCCTCCTAATATAAGATCTTTTAGAGCGGTGCGTCCTTTACGACCCATAATAATGAGATTGTAATCTTCTTCCGCTTCCTTAAGAATCTCCTCGGCTGGTGTTCCTGACATGACCTTTGTTTTGATGAGTTCTTCGGGGACCTGTGCCTGTAAAAGAGTCGTTTTCGCTTCATTAAGTATTTTCTCAGCTTCCGCCTCAGGATCTATCCCTTCTTTCAGTTTTTTCAAATATAATGCCGGATTAATGACCTGAAGCAGGGTAATTTTCTCTATGAAGCTCTTTAATGAGCTGGCCAAGCAGGAAAGATGTTCCAATACCTTCAAAGAATAAAGTGAACCATCAATAGGAACGAGTATTTTAGAAATAGGACAAACCTTTTCTCGCATAACTTGGTAGCCTACTACATAAACAGTCTGTTTGGTTGCTGTATGGACAACCTTATTAGTAACACTACCCAAGAAGAATTCCTGTATTTTTGAAAGTCCTCTTCTTGCCATGATTATAGTTGAAAAATGCTCTTTATCTGCTATCTTGACAATTTCATTTCCTGGATCACCATCCACTAATAATCTGCCAACCTCAATTTCAACCCCCGAATCCCTTAGGATCTTTTCACCTTCAACCAGGATAGGAATAAGATTTTCTTTAATATATGAGTCCCTTATCATTTCGAAGGTTTCTGGTTTCTCAGCAACTTCGGCTCTGAGGTCAATTGAAGTCGCTGGACTAAGGTAGCTTCCTCCCGTAACGTTCAGTAAAGTAATATTTGAAAAACTCTTTGCTAACGATGCTCCCAGATACGCCGTGAACTGAACAGCCCGTTTTGAATGTTCGCTTTCATCTATTGGAAGCAGTATTCTTGGGATAGGACATTTTAGGTTCATATTAATTCAGCTCCATCATTTTTAATTATAGTATATGTTTAGATGAATAAGTAAACCGCAAGATAAAAAAGGATCAAGATAAAAGCTAAGAGAACGCCGAGACCTATCGGCTTTTGAGGCATGTCTGCGCCATATTCTCTTCCTCTTTCACTAATTTCTTGAAGACGTCTGAATTTGAATTCTATATCAGCAAGGTTATTTCTTGAACGCTGACTTTTATCAGCATGCAGGAGTGCCTTAGCGAATTTAAGATGGATATACCGTATCGCTAACTCGGGGATGAGAATCGGATCCCCGCTCACTTTTGCAACAGAATTTACTAATCTCGATAAGGAATTTTGTACGCTGAGCCTGACACTATTCAGAGGAACATTGCAAAACCGAAGAAATGCAACACCTGCTTTTCTGTAAAACCAGTCAGCATCAAGATTGATAGCCCTTTTTTCAGAAGGATAGATTCCCGAAAGCAAAAGGAGGCTGAATGCTAATATTGCAAAGAGAAGAACCTGCAATTGAGACATAACATGGGCAATGGTATATGGTTGATAATCTACAGGATATGGGAGAAGACTGTATAATGATCCCGGAAATACACCAATGAAAATGCATAAAAAGGCAGCTATTCCCATAGCAACAAGCATATTCAGAGGGGCTTCTTTTGTTCGTATGCCAGAGTCATGGGAGAAAAATGCAAAAAAGGGAATCTTGATGCCAGCATGTTCTAGCACTCCTACCGAGGCTATGAGTAATATAAACCAGATGATGGTCAAGTGCTCTCTTCCGACAGCTTCCATAATCATCGTCTTGGTTGCAAAAGCTGTGAAGAGTGGAAAAGCAGAGATCGATGCATTTCCTACGATACATAATATGCATGTAAGTGGCATGCTCTTATACAAACCACCAAGATCTGTACAATTTATTTTTCCTGTCCGGTACAGGATAGCCCCCATAGCCATGAAAAGGAGTGATTTAAAAAGGATATTGGCAAAGGCATGTGCAACGGCACCGTTCAGCGCCAACTGAGTGCCTATTCCGATGCCCACAACCATGAAACCGACCTGGTTAATAATGCTGTAAGAAAGTATCCTCCTGAGATTATTTTCGATGACAGCAAAAAAGATTGGAAACGCTGTCATTATAGCGCCGATCCAGATGAGAATTTCGGTTCCCGGAAAACCTCTTGCTAACGCATACACTGCACACTTCGTAGTAAATACACCCAGAAATATCGTTCCGGTAACAGTTGATTCTGGATAGGCATCTGGAAGCCACGCATGCAGTAAAGGCCATGCACAATTGATGCCGAATCCAATGAATATGAGGTAAGAGCCTAATCCATTTAATCCGATAAAACCGAACTCAATAGAGCCTGTATTGTATAACTGTATAAGGATGCCCGCTAAAAGACAGATTCCCCCGAAAATATGCACTAAAAGAAATCTGAATCCTGCGGCGATAGCCCGGTTTGTTCTACTTGCCCAGATAAGAAAAGTTGCAGTAACAGCCATGATTTCCCAGAAGATAAAGAGGGAGAATAAATCTCCGGCAAAAATGACACCCAGGGATGCCCCTGCATAAAGGAGAGCTGAGACATGTTGCATATTGTCTTTTACATGGATGGCGTAAAGGATTGCAATAAATGATATGAGATGGAAAGCATACCCGAAGAGCATGCTGAGTTTGTCCATCCTACCAAAGACAAGCTCATAATCAAGAAACCTGATTACAAAATGAGTGCCTTCTGGAATATTAAGCAGGTTTATAAATCCAATGATTGGCAAGAGCAAGAGATATGCGCTCTTGAGCGGTCCCCTTAATAATGGTATGAGTAGTGCACCAAGGATAAATATTACTGCTGGCGGTACTGCACTAATCATAGTAATCCTCTTTTCTCTGTAAAAGAGGCCTTAGAATATGTTTTGCCAGTATAACGATGAGAGCGTAAGCAACAAAACCAAAAACCGCATAAAACTCGGGCCACTTTTCCCATGGAAAAATCGGATGCTTAGCGATGAAGAAATCAAGAATCAGAAGTACGACGAGAACGACCCAGAAAACACGGAGTATTTTTAATACATTTTCAAATTTATCCAAAAAATATTTTTTCTGCAACAGAATCCCCTTTACTTGTTCAAACAGTATTAATGAGAATCACAGCTAGATAGATAATGAATACAACAAAAACGATGAGAAAGATTTTCTTGTATCCTGGTACGGCTTCATGATGAAGTTCCTGTAAGTCCTCTTTCATGAGCAACCCTCCATAATACTTTTTTAACTAACCCCCCACTATGCTTTTGACGGCAATGTTAACGATCTTGACGAAAGGGAGGAGTGCATTTGGAAAAATCCCCAGTACCAAAGAGATAGCGGCTGTTGCCGTAAGGGGAATTACCATAAACATAGATGCCTCATTAAAATGTGGATTCGTATTTTCCTGTGGTTGTTTAAAGAAAGCACGATATACTATAGGAAAGAAGAAAGCAGCATCTAAGAAGGCACTGGTAAGGAAAATGAAAAGAAAGAATATTGCGTTTGCCTCAAGTGTACCAAGGCATAAATACCATTTACTGATGAAGCCGCAAATGGGTGGGATCCCAGATACACCCATAGCACCTATGGCAAATGCACCAAAAGTTAATGGCATCTGCCTCCCTAATCCATCGAGTTCACTTACATTCTGTTTATGAGTCTTTACATAGATAGCTCCGGCAACAAAGAACAACGTAATCTTCATGAAACCGTGATAGGCCAAATGAAGCATCCCACCTTTTATTGCACTGCTCGAAAGAAGAGCTGCTCCCAGTATGATAATGGAGAGATTATTTATGGTTGAAAAAGCGAGCCTCCTCTTGATATTATCCTGCGCCAAAGCAAAAAAACAGCTCACAATTATGGTAAACGAGACGAAATATGCTAATATTAACCAAAGACCCATATCATGGAGCAAGTCCGGCCCAAATACATAAAGGACGACTCTCAGCACGCAGAATACACCTGCCTTAACAACAGCCACAGCATGCAGGAGGGCACTTACCGGTGTTGGAGCAACCATAGCGGTTGGAAGCCACTCATGGAAAGGCATCATTCCTGCCTTTACACCGAATCCCAAAACCAATGCTATAAAGAGAAACTTCAGCATATCTGCTGAGGCGTGACCTGCGATAAAACCGCCTGGTCTAAAATCGAGCGTACCAGTCAGATAATATGTTGTTGCTATTGCTAAAAGGATTACTACTCCTGCTGTTAATGTGTAGGTTAGGTATTTTCTGCCACCCTTTATGGCCTCTGGTGTTTCTTTATGAGATACCAGAGGATATGTAGCCATTGTCAATGTCTCATAGAAAATAAAGAGAGTGAGGAGATTGGCAGAAAATGCAATGCCTAAGGTGGCAAAAAGGGCTATGGCAAAACAGAAAAAATATCTGGTCTGAGCATGTTCATTCATACCCCTCATATAACCAATTGAGTAGAAGGAAGTAGCTATCCAAAGGGTTGATGCGAGAATAGCGAATAAAAGACCAAAGGCATCTACCCTGAATTGAAATAATAGACCCGGGGCTAAGGATATAACAGTATACTCAATAACATTTCCTTTGAGAATAGTTGGAATCATGGAAGCAACGATTATGAATTTAGCCACTGAAGCTAATATTGTCCATGTCTCCCTGAGGTTCTTTGACCGCTCTCCAGTAAGAAGAATAAGAAAGGCTGCAGTAAGAGAAACCAAAATAGCTAACAATGGCTTTATTGAACTTACAACTTCCATCTTCTCCCCTTAAAAACTCGCTGGAACTGCAAATTGAATTATCGTTGAGATAATCTTTCCACTAAAAATACCCAACGTGAGTATCCCTGCAACCGTTATGAATATTGGTACGAGCATGCTTAATGGTGCCTCATCCATGGGAATCTTTTTATGTGTTTTTCCATTATGTTCATGTTCATGAACGGCAATGCGAGGCTCGAAATACACATTCTCAATAATTTTGAAAAATACGAGGGCACTTAAAAGACTGCTCAATATGAGAGCCACTGCAAATGCCCACTGTTGAGCATCTATTGCACCTAAGATCAAATACCACTTACTGAAAAAGCCACACGTAGGCGGTATGCCTATAACGGAAAGGGCAGCTATAGTGAATGCAGCCATGGTAAATGGCATCTTTCTGTGGAGATACTTGAATTTTGTGATGTCCCTTGAGCCTGTCTTATACATGATGGCCCCTCCCACTAAAAACAGACATGCCATCATAAAGGCATCATTCAGAATGTGGAGGATAGCTCCTGTAAGCCCCATTCGATTTGCTACGCTGACACCCAATACTATGTAACCCACCTCGGCGATTATGATGTAACAGAAAATCCTTTTCAGATCATATTGAGCAATTGCCATTATGCAACCGAACATCATAGCAGCAACAGCCACCCAGCCGAGTATAGTTGTAAGCGGTATAATTTCGATAGAATAATATGGTTTAAACACGGTAAACATGATTCTTATCAGCACATAAGCACCTACTTTCGTCATTGTAGATGCAACTAATGCACTCACTGTTGAAGGGGCATAAGTATATGCATCGGGCAGCCATACATGTAATGGAAAAAGTGCCATCTTTATTGCCACTCCCACTATAAAGAAAGAGAAAGCAACTAAGATAACCTTAGAAAGATATAACTTGGGTAACAGCTGGGTGAGATCAGCCATATTAAGTGAACCGGTAACTATATATAGGTAGCCAACCCCAAGAAGATAAAAACATGCACCAACTGTTCCTATGACTACGTATTCAAAACTGGCAAGCGGGGATCTCTCTTCTCCCAGGGCAATTAAAGCATATCCTGCAAGTGATGCGATTTCCAAGAATACATAGAGATTAAACATATCACCTGTTATCACTATTCCTAACAGTCCTGTCACCAGCAAAAGAAAGATAGAATAGAAGTAGACAGTCTTTCCCGGCAACTCCTGTTCAATGCTTTTCTTTGAGTAGATAGCTACGAGAAGGCTGATAAACGATACAATGACCAGTACAAAGGCATTGAGGTGGTCTACGACATATTCTATTCCCCATGGAGGCTCCCAATTACCGAGTCTGTAATGAATGGTACCGGTCTTTATGACTGTGCCTAATGTAGTAAATGATGAAAGCGTGCACAAACTGAGGGCTAAAAGTACCCAAGGGTAGCAAAATCCTCTTCTCGTCCAACCAATCAGGAGATTTATAAGAGAGGCAATCAGAGGAATGACTATGATAAGAGCTGGAGCCTGTGAGGTCATTCTCTTAGTCTCGAGCTTTCTAAAGCTTCAAATATTTCGTCTTCCTCTAAGGTTCCATATTTCCTATAAAGCAGAATTAACAATGCAAGGGCAACTCCAAAAGTACTAACCATAACTACTATGGCTGTAAGCATGAGAACATGAGGGAGGGGATTGATATAATGAGCAACATTTACTGCATGGTGTGCAATATCTCCGTGTCCATGCTCAATAATAGGGATGGTAGCACCACTTTTTGAACCGGTAGAAACAAAAAAAAGTATTATTGCTGTCTGAAATATGTTCATCCCAACGAGTTTTTTCGCCAGATTCTTCTTGGCTATCATGGCGTAAAATCCTATCATCATTAGGATTATGTATACCCAGTAATTGTATTTACCAATAATGAAATCTAAATCCACTATTCCGGTAACTCCTCTGCCTCTTCATGTTCACCGCCAGAAGCAATATTAAAGAAGATAGATACCATAACAGCCATTACTGCGATTCCTACACCGATCTCAACACCTAAAATACCCAGAGATCTTGCATTCGCGGGATCTACAGGAAGTATTCTATGGAGTATGCCGTAATCGAGGTAATTCGAACCGAGTATTAGGCATAACAGCCCAATTCCTGAATATATGATTACACCGAGACTACAAAAAGCAACATTCAACTTTTCACTCATTCGTCTCTTCGTTTCTTTCAGGTCAAAGGCGATAACTAATAAGATGAAGCTTGCAGCAAGGATACAGCCGCCCTGGAACCCCCCGCCGGGACTGTGATGTCCATGGGCAATGACGTAAAGGGCAAAGAGCTGTATGGGTGGTACGAGGAGCCTGCATATGGTCTGTATGATTACATCTTCAAAACGACCGATCATTTTCTTGACCTCCGTAAAAGCAACATGCATACAACACCAGCAGTAAAGATCACCGTAGTTTCACCTAATGTATCATAGCCTCTATAGTCAGCAAGCACTGAAGTAACCGCATTGGGAGTTGCTGTTTCCTCGATCGTCTTTTCGAGATATCTAGGGGAAACATGCGTGTTCGCAGGGGAATTCGGATCTCCCCAATCGGGCATGTCCACTGTGGCATACATGAGCAAGGCTCCTGTTATGAGCACAACAATAAATGCAAAAAACTTCAATCCTTTGTCCTCCTCGTAGTGAGGTATATTGCACCGAAAAAGAAGGCCGTACTGATACCTGCCCCAACAGCAGCTTCGGTAAAGGCAACATCCACCGCGCCCATTTCTGTCCAGAGAAGGCACATTAAGAAACTATATGCACCGAGAAGCACAGCTGAACTGAGAAGATCCTTAACTGTAATAGCTGCTAAAGCACAGAGTACCACGAGAAAAAGGATAATAATATCCAACTGCCAAATCATTTAGATGAGTCCTCCTTTGTCCATGGCTTTACATCACAGTCCAAGCCTGCTTTAGTAATGGCATGGGTGGCAGTAGGGTTGGCCACGAAAATAAAAATTGCAATAAACATTAACTTAATGCTCACGAGGATGGTATCCAATGAAATTTCGTAAAGCAGGTTGAAAAGTGCCAGACCGATAAATGACAAGAAAGCTCCAAGGGTATCGCCCTTGCCAGTAGCATGCATCCTTGTATAGAAATCAGGAAACCGTAAAAGTCCAAGAGTTGCAGTTCCGAAGAAAAATGTTCCTGTAATGATAAAAATTATAGCTATTATATCCACCTATTTAGTTACTTCCCTCTCTTTATAATATTTTGCCCCTGGGGCAATACTCCTCCGTTTACGAAAGAATTTTGATGCAGCCATGGTCGCAATAAAATTTAATAAAGCATACGCAAGGGCAATATCCACAAACATATCTACCCTCTTATAAATAAGACCAATAAGAATTAGGATAACCGTCGTCTTGGTGCCGATGACGCTGACACTTATTATCCTATCTAAAACTGTTGGCCCGAATATACCTCGATAGAGACAGAGCAGAGCCAGACAACCCAATATCAGACTAATAAGTAGAAAGAAGTTTTCCACCTTAATCCTCCATGAATACGTGGGCTACTCTATTTTCCATTTCACCACTCAAAAGGTCATCTGCTACCTTCTTACTCAGAGCATGAACATAGAATTCCCCTTCCTGAATATCTGCTGAAATAGTGCCAGGTGTAAGAGTAATAGAATTAGCAAAAGCTACCACTGAAATATCCTTTTTCAATTTTGTCTTAAACTTAATTATCTTAGGATCTATTGGCATCTTCGGATTCAAGACCAATGACGCAACATGTATGTTTGCTAATACTATCTGATAAAGGAGCCAAGGTATATATTTAAATAACCTTATAACCTCTGTAATATCTCTAGAAGAAAATTTCTTGCGTGTGAACAAAAGATCATGAGAAATATATGTTACAAGGCTGCATGAGATGAATCCTAAGGAAAGGTGGAATGCGTCAAATTTACCTGACCAAATCATCCAATGAAGATATAATATGATAAATGTTATGATATACTTCATTTATCTCTGGCCTTTCAGCTTTATCCTGTCTTTAATGTTTCAAGAATGTACATAATTTGTAGAAAATTATCAATAAAAAAATACTTACAAACCACCAGTTTAAGTAGTTATATTTTTTCTCTTACCGTTAACGACAGTGTACGTTACTGAAGGCCATACATAATTTCCCTCGGGCCCGTGTATCTGTATGCCGGTGATAAACGCATAATCACTGTGTTTGGTATTGACGGTCCCGCCGAGAGCACTCTCAAAGTCTTCTTTGATCGTCTTCAGGGTTATCTTTGTCAGTTCCATGAGGTCGGGGATATGTCCGTACGGCATCTCTCGCAGGAGCCTAGTCCTGATCAGACTCAGTTCGACATCCTCATTGTCCATTGAGAGATTCGGTTTTCTGCTTTTCAATTCCCCAAGAAAGACATTCAGTGCTCCGCACGCATTTGATGCCTCGGTTCTGCCTACCCTTTTACATACCCCTAACTGGCCCTTCGGTCCGATTGCTATATGAGGCAGGGCATAGAATACATACCGTTCCTTGCCCTTCACAATCGGCGCATGATGCATAGCCGCTTTTAAAGCTGTTTTCCCCGCAAAAAACATTGCTGCGAGGCTGCAGAGGTTGAACGCCTCCCCCCAGTGCTCTCTAATGAGCGCAACCAATGGCTGTGAAATCTCGTCCCTGCAAACATCGACAGCGGCTATGGTATTGTCGGCATCAAACCCTGATTTGTTCAGAATCTTGTAAGTCTTCTCCACGAAATCAGATTCGGTATACACCTTTGCGAAATATGTTTTTAGAATATCTTCAAATCCCATACATCCTCCCTAAATTTATGTTTAAAAGTTAAATGCTCCATTGTTTAACAGTTCTTTACGAAATAGCCTTAAGCCGCTAAACCATTCCATTGAACTTTTAACCCATTGAACATTCAACCTTTTTTTATTTCAACGTCACCGGCATTCCCAAAAGCGGCCATATGATAGCTGCGCAGAGACCAGTAACAGCCATTAAAATAATACTGGCTGGTATTCCTGCAACAAAAAACTGCGCAACTGAAAATTGTTTTGATTCATATGCGATAGCATTCGGCGCTGCACCAACCAGAAGGAGAAATGGCATGCCTGCTACGACCAGTGATGAAAAGAGAACCACTTCGCCCGAAACACCGAGGTACGGAGCAATAACAAGTGCAACGGGCAGTGAAATAGCAATTGCAGCCACGTTCATGATGAAATTGGTCATTATCATGACGAAGAAGGATATAGCTAAGACAAAGATAAACCAGTTAGCCTCCTGGAACATAACAAGCCAGTTTATGGCCATCCATTTTGCAGCACCTGTATCCCACAGGCAGAATCCAATGCTCATAGCTCCCCCGAAGAGAAGAATGATATTCCACGGGATTTCCTCAAGGTCCTTGATCGTGAGGATCTTGGTCAAGAAAAAGATTATTGTTGCAATAAGGACAATCGCCGATTTGTTGAATGGTTTCAGAGCAGGGACAAAAGACTGTAATGATAGAAAAATTATTATACAAAGAACAACAATACCGGCGAAGATTTCCTTTCCCGTTATCCCGCCCATTTGCTTATAAAGGTCCTTTGCCTTTTGCCTGAGTCCCGGAATAGTCTTTTTTTCCGGTTTAAACCAGATCAATATGAATAACCAGAGGAGGAAGGTCATGATCCAACCAGGCAAAAACATGTATTTAGTGAGTTGAAAGAATGTTATATTCTGGTGCATTATATCGTTGTAAAACCCTATAGCGACAGCGCCTCGTGCAGCACCGAGAAGGGTGACAATACTTCCTGCACCCGCAACAAATGCCATTCCGATAAAGAGTCCCTTCCCGAATTTTGTTGGCTTATCTCCCTCACCATACAGTGAGTAGATTGCGAGAAGGAGAGGGTATACCGTCGCTGCAACCGCAGTATGTGCCATAACGTGTGTGAGAGCGGCCGTCAAAACAAAAACACCGAGATAAATCATACTCGTCTTCTCGCCTATTACTGTAAGCATTTTGTATGCAAGGCGCTTTGTAAGCCCTGTCCTTGTAAAGACCATACCGATGACTATGGAACCGAAAATGAACCAGACTGACGGATCCATGAAGCTTCTGAAGGCTTCTTTGGCAGGTCTGATGAAAAACATGGCCTGAAATACTCCAATGGTAATACTTGTTACTCCAATGGGAACAACCTCAAATACCCACCAGGTGCCTGCAAGAAGAAAGAGCGCTATCGCTGCTTTCCCCTCTTTGCTGAGTGGGAAATGCTCTCCCAATGGGTCAACGGCATCAGGGAGAGCGGGCATGTAGTTAAAAACAATAAAGAAGGTTAGTCCGAGTAAGACAAAAAATATCCTTTTCCAGTCAATCCTCGATTTCGGCTTCGCGACAGTAATTTCAGATGGTGGCTCAGGTAGCCCTTCTGTTTGCTTTCTCTCTTTTGCTGTCATCCTCGCCCTCCTATTCCTTTACAACCGCGTTGGATATTTCATCAAATATTTCGATCATCCTGACGATACCGACAAACTTCTTCTTGTTCTCAAGAACGGGAAGAAGCACCAGATCGTGGTGAATCATGAGATAAGCAGCCTTTGTAATAGGGTCATCCGGTTCAACGAAGTACCTGGCAGGTATCATGATTTCACTCACGGGTTTTTCCGCAAGCTCTTTTGCATCCTTATCAAAAAGCTTGTCCCATATGAGGGACAGATGTGATTCATTCTCCTCAGGGACCTGGGCTTTCGTGGTCGGTTTCAGAAACTTAGGTTCCAGTCCCCTGAGAATATCTTTCATGGTAAGAGTCCCCATGAGATTGTATTTCTCGTCAAATACCAAAATTGCAAGAGGATCCGGATATTTCTTAGTACTGATAAAAGATACCTTCACGATCCTAATAGCCTGGCTGATTGAAAACCAGTAGGGCACGTGAGGATACTCAAAGATGCCGATCATTACATCCTTTGCCACTTTCCCGTCAGACATGTTCCCCTCCTTTTCAATGCTGTTAAACTTTTATGCCTGCAAAATTCAATCAACCTAACGGTTCAACGATTGAATGGCTGACCTTATTACACGATTCTGCGTTCAAGCTCCATGAAAAATTTAAATCTGTCAGAGCGGTTCATGAGACGTGCATACGTGACCAGGGTATCTCCTGAATACGCGTGCTGATTCAGGAGAATGGTCAAGGAATCCTCTGCGAGACCAAGAAGCCTCGCTTCGTCTGCATTCAATGGTGTTACTCCAATATAGTTTTTTATATTGGTGATCTTAATGTTGTATTTCTTATCGAGAAGGTCGAGCAAAGAATGTCCCCCCAGATCTTCTTCTATGAGAAGCGGACAAAGGTGATACGGGATATAGGATTCCTGAAGAATAACCGGCTCGTTGTCAATTGACCACAGACGTTTTATATATATAAGATGATTGTCCCTCAGGGATGTTGAATATTTTATTTAGGTCATCGATGGGAATCATGACAGTACGGGCAAGAACTGTTGAGGATAAAGCAGCCCCTTCCTCAATCATTGGTTCCCTGAAGTTAGTAAACATGGTCAGCCCCTCAGAGACAATTTTTTTGTAGATAAAAGTTCCTTTTCCCTGCTGGCGTTTCAGATATCCTTGCCTGACCAGTTCAAGGACAGCGGTTCTGACCGTGACTCTGCTAACATCAAACATTTTACAGAGATCTTCTTCAGTCGGTATTTGCGAACCAACCTGCCATTCATTGCTCTCAATTTTTTTCTTCAGAATCTCGTAAAGCTGAAGATATAATTTCTGGTGGTCTTCCCTGTTGATTTGTTGCATGATATTATTAAATACTAACGTTATGACAAAATTACGTTATGTTGGAAAAAATTATAAAAATATTAAGCGCAGTTGTCAAGAATTTTTTTAGGAATGCATAAAAGGGGTATAATGAGGTATGTTCAGGGTTTCAGATTTATTTAAGAAAGGTTCTCGGAAAAAGGCCGGCAGCGAGGCTTTCAGAGCAGTCATTAAAGAGAAATACAAGGCATTCCAGAATCTCCTCACTGCGAATAATCAGGTTCTTGAACTTATGGCTGATATGGAAGAGAAATTTTCGGGTGAATATCTCTTTGATATGATCATATATAAAAACAAATACACGGCTCATCAGCTATGAAAGTCCTGAAGATTATCGAAAGTCTGAATGCGCTTTCAGACAGGAGAAATACCGACAATTCTATACAATACATGCTGACATTGAGCGGAAGATCGAAAAAATTCTTGAATATAAAATGGAGATTCCGGTCAAGTGATCTCACTATTCCCATCGAAAATCTTGGCGGGGAAACAGTGGGAATTGCGGGTGGAAAGATTACATCATTTAGGGGAAGTGAAGAGCGCTCTCAATCTCCCGGCTCCCGATGGATTTGTTATCAGTGCGTATGCATTTCTTAAATTCATGGACCACAACGGCCTTGTTGAAAAGATCAGTGAGAGCATAAAGGATCTGGATATCGAGGATCTAGACATCATTGAATCAGATAAGTGCAGAAATATATGAGATGATCATACAATCGAATATTCCTCCTGATCATCAGTGAAGCTATCGACCATGCATACGCAAAGCTGTGCAAAAAAGCCGGTAGAGAAATTAATGGTATCGGTCAGAAGCAGTGCCATACGTGAAGACAGCGAATTCAGTTTTGCGGGTCAATATGCTACATTTCTGAATGTCCCGGGAGATTCTATTTTGCAGAAATACAAAGAAGTCGTTGCAAGTCTCTTTACTCCACGTGCGATTTTTTACTTCAAGACAAAGGGTTTTACGGAAACAGAAATGGTCATGGCTGTGGGTGTTCTGAGCATGATTGATGCTGCTGCCGGAGGGGTAATGTACTCACGCGATCCAAACGATCCTCATTCGGATCATATCCTCATCAACGCTGTTCATGGTCTCGGGCTATGGGTGGTGGATGGCTACGGTGACCCCGAATATCTTTACCGTATCAAGGCATCCGACCGGTACAATCATCGAGCGGAAAATATCGAATCAGGAAAAGATGCTTGTCTGCGATGACGGTGGCGGAATTAAAAATAGAGACGGTTCCAGAGATAAAGAGAGGAAAGCAGTGTATTTCCGATGAACAGATCCAGGCGCTCTCACACTATGCCCTTGATTTGGAAAAATACTACGGATTTCCCCAGGACATCGAATGGGCCGTGGGAGGTGATCAGACAATATATCATATTGCAAACCCGACCTCTGCAAATGCTTACCTCGGGACCGGACTGTCTGCATCCCGACACGATTTGAACAGTACAACATCATTCTGGATAAGGGAGAGATTGCATGTAAGGGAGTGGGAGTCGGCAATGTTTTCCTCTTAAACGACGACGAAGACTTGAAAAATTTCCCGGAAGGTGCCGTTCTCGTGGCCCATCATACATCACCAAAATTTGTGACAGTCATGAATAAGGCTGCCGCTATTATTACCGACGTCGGCAGTGTTACCGGTCACATGGCATCTCTGTCACGGGAGAATCAGGTCCCAACGATCCTTGATACCGAAGTTGCAACAAGTGTTTTCAGGGACGGCCAGGAGATAACCGTCGATGCAATAAATTGCAATATCTACGAGGGCAGGGTTGATGAACTCATTCAGTTTGCCAGCACAAAGAAAGAGCCTTTCAAGGGAGACTCATTTATTCAAAACGCTTGAAAAAGTTCTCAAATCAATTGTTCCGCTCAATCTGACAGACCCTGACAGTGAATACTTTAAACCGGAGTATTGCAAAACCTACCATGATATAACCCGCTTTGCCCATGAAATGGCAATGCACGAGATGTTCAGCATGGGCGAAGAAGGAGATATTGAAGATACAGCAAACAATTCGATCTTTCTGCCGGTATCCCCATTAATGTTCATGTAATAAATATCAATGGAGGATTGAAAGAAGGCTTGAAAAAGGCGACAGCGGAGGATGTACTTTCGATCCCATTTGCTGCGCTCTTAAAGGGGATGAAAAGTATGAAATGGCCGAGGCCTCGTCCGCCGGTTGATGCCAAGGGATTCATGGGCATGCTCGCGCATTCGGCGTCTGTGCCCGAGGACCAGCTTCAGGAGACGGCGAAGAAGAGCTTTGCTGTTGTTTCAAAAAATTATGTGAATTTCAGCATTCGGCTTGGTTACCATTTTTCCTTGATCGAGGCGTATGCAGGAGAAAACATTAATGACAACTATATTAAAGTTTTTCTTCAAAGGTGGAGGCGCTGCTCTCGACAGGAGATTACGACGAGTCAGGCTTATTCAGGAAATCCTCAAAGCGATGGGATTCCGGATCTACGGTCAAAGAAGATGTCATGAATGCTCTTCTCACTAAATATAAGCAGCCCTCCATAGAAGAAAAATTGGTTATTTTAGGTAAACTGACTGCCTATACCAAACAACTTGATATGGCCATGTTTAATGATGCGGTTACCGATATGTATATAGACCAGTTTATCAAAGCGCATATACAGAAGTAATCTATTTCCCTGAATCCCTAAATCCTTGGTCCCTTATTCTTTTTTCAGTTGCTCCCTCAGCATTTTATTCTCTCTCTGAACTGTGAGCCATTTTAATGCCTTTTCAATCGTGAAGAGAATCTGTTCCTTTCGGAATGGTTTTGTAATAAAGTCAAAGCCGCCCTTCTGGATCGCCTCGGAGGCAGATTCAACAGAGGCAAAAGCCGTTATGATAATAACCGGGATGTCTTCGTCAATCTTCTTGACGGCATCGATTATTTCCATCCCGTTGAGTCCAGGCATCTTCAGGTCGGATATAACAAGGTCAAACCCGCCCTGTTTCGCAAGTTCTATCGCTTCTACCGGATTATTTGTTGTCGTAATATCGTATGCGGTTTTCTCCCGCAAAATCATACTGAGGAGTTTCAACATATCAGGTTCGTCATCAATAATAAGTATTTTTGCCATGATATCCTCCATTATTTCGTTTCAACCTGTTCACCGCGTGCTGCCGGGAACGCTATTATGAATGTAGTCCCCGTTTCCTCTGACTCTTCTTTTGTCTTGGTTTCAAAAGTGATTGCCCCTCCGTGTTTTATTACGATACCATAAGAAACGGAAAGACCGAGACCGGTACCTTTCCCAACCTCTTTTGTGGTGAAGAGCGGATCAAAAATTCTGTTGCGATGTTCCTTTTTTATCCCATGTCCTGTATCTGCGAAACTGATCTTAACGGTATCATTATTGAATGACATGGTCGTAATGGTTAACACTCCGCCTCCCTGCATAGCATGAATGGCATTATTCATGATATTAATAAAGACTTGCTGCAACTCTGCCGAATCGACCTTGACTGTCGGCAGGTTTTCCTTCAGCTGTTTCTTCACCGATATCTTGTTTACAAGTAATGTATTATTCATCACTGCCAGCACTGTCTCGATATTTTTGTTGATATCAATAAACTCCTCTTTATGCTCTTTGTGTCTGGCAAAGTTCAGGAGATTCTCTACCACCCTCTTGGCATTGAGCCCCTGTCTCTCAATGGTTTTCAAGAGATCGTATTCTTGTGAATCAGGGGGGGCCTTCTCAAGGAGAAGCTCAGTGAATCCAAGAATAACGCCGAGAGGGTTGTTGATTTCATGTGCTACGCCAGCAGCCAGAGTGCCCATCGAGGCAAGTTTTTCTGTGTAATAACTATGTTCCTCAATTTTTCTTCGTTCCGTGATGTCCCTTGAAATTCCGAGTATCGCGTAGATATTTCCTGCTTCATCAAAGAGCCTTCTGAGGTGAGTGCTAAACCAGCACTGACGCTCTCCGATTACGACAAGATGAGTCATCTGCTGGCTTTCCTTTGTATCAAATACCTTCTGAATCGTCAGAAGAAATGTTTTGGCACTCGGCCTTGAGAGTATTTCTGACAGGTTATGTCCGACGATATCCTCTCCGGTTTTTTCGAAAAACTTGGCTCCATACTTATTAATTGATAAAAAGTTACCGCTGTAGTCCACGGAGAAGATGATATCCTCGGCATTTTCCACCAGTGATTTATATTTTTGTTCCGACTTTTTGAGTTCCGCTGTTTTTCTCGTAACCTCCTGCTCTAAGATATTCGACCAGCTGAGAATCATAAAGTTGATAAATAGTCCGCCGAATAAAATGAGAAAAATTATCAGACCCTGAAGAATGAACTGCTGAACGTGAATTGAGTGAATTGCTTTTTCTACCTCTGTTGTTGGTGCCACAACAGCAACTGACCACATGCGGTTATTAGGATCACTTCTCAAATGAATAGGGGTATAAGCAATGAATTTCTTAATTTCTCCTTCGATACCTCTGTGCCATCCCGAAACATACCAGCTTGTACCCTCCTCACCTTTCAACATCTTGTCTTTTTGAATCTCATTAATTCTTGCGAAAAGAGATCGTTGGCTTTTTCCCTTTACGGGCTTCAAAAGCATTCTGTCCAACAAAGTTTTGCTCCTGGTGATACAGGAACATACCATTCTCATCTATGATCCATGCATATCCTGTTTTCCCTGATCGGATATCTTTGGCGATACCTTTAATGAGACGGCTTGCATCAATAACAAAGATCAACACCCCCGAAAATTTGTTTGTGGCAACAGGATGAGCATCATCGGAAGAAACCTGCCAGACAGGTATCATTATTTTCATTTGAGGTTGTGTGGGTTGATCGCCGAAAGATCCGAGAAAAACGCTCGTCATGCGGATATGGCCTTTCTGATCGTCTTTCATTGCCCATTCAAGGAAAGAAATATCTGCGGGATGTGGTTTTTCAGAAATGCATGAGTGGTTTTCAGTGACGTGATACATCCTCAGACGTTTTTGCTGGATAAACTGTATTTCTAATGTACCTTGATGTTGTATGCTCGAAAAGGTAATTTCCATTCTATTTCTGAGGGCGGGCAATTCTGAATATTGAATCGACGGGGATAAACTCAGGAGCTGAATTTCCCTTTTGAGCGAATCAAGGCTGTTCTCTATCTGGTATGCGACATGCTGGGCAAGGACAAGTTGCTGTTGGTTAAAATCTTCTGTAACGGTTTCTCGTATCCTCTTAGAAGACATCCAGCCGAGGATGAGAACAGTGCCCAATAAGAGGGTCATCATGATGCCGATAAAAGCCTTAAAATATTTGAAATTGAAAGGGTGGTATTTTTCAATTAAAGAGATTAAAGCTCGTTTCAGATCAAAAGGAAACGACATTTTTTTGCCTGGTAATACTATTAAAGATAGTTATACTATTTTGAAATTACAATAACATATTTAAGTAAAAAGCTATCCTTCTTTTCGATAGGTATATCCGCAGACAATTAAGTTCTCACTATAAAGTTTCGGCTAAACAATAAAGTGCTTACTTTTTCAGCGAAAAGTCTGTTACTCACTTAATGGACAGGCAAAGAGTCTACATAAAGTTGCAACCTATAGTGGGGGGATATCTCGTTCCTCTTTTTAGATAGATGGTCTTGTAAATGGTCTTGTTCTCGCTCTGCTCGCCTTTTTTTAAGAGAGAGTTATAATTTTTCCACTTCTTCTTTTCATTCCTCTGGGAATTTAATCAAAGAATTCCTCGATGCTCTGCATCGGAGGCAATATTTCCGCTATTCTGTCATTCACGCTTGGCGGGAATCCTTCTGAATAAAGAAAAAATACAGTATAGCAAAGAAAGATTCCGGCCAAGCCGGAATGACAATTTTTGATACCTCGCAGCTTTGCTGTGGGGTAGTTCATGTGGTAAGAATGAAATCAGCGGAGAAAATAGGAAAATATGGAACATTTACATAAAAAAAACTTCTGAGAAGGCTACTTTTTTGGCCTTCCCAGAAGAAATATTTTGAAGAAGGTTTTATCCTTTAAAATTTAAAGATCATGCGCATTCCGACCATATCCTCATTCTGGGACTGACCTTCGCCCGCCAGATTCGCGCCGTCTCCACTATACAGCCCGCTTTCTCCGGCAGTGACATGGGTGTAGTTAAGCTGCCAGCGTACGAGAGGATTCCACGTCCAGTTCACACCAAAAGTATATTCATCAGTCCACGGGGCACCGTCCATAATGCGGTACGAGTTTCCATCATATTCCGTGCGGGCAAAGAACCTTTCACTGACATCAGTATGCGTGTACCGTGCCAGCAATTCCCATGCACCGCTTCCCTGCATTTTAACTGGATTAAAGTCAACTTTAGGATTAGGCTGGCGCCACCCAAAATTGCTAACAGTCTTGCTCTCGCCTGTGAGGAAATAACTGACCCAGGTGCTCCACGAGGATAGCGTTCCGTCAACATCGAGGACCTTCGCACCAGACGATTTCTCAAACACATCGATATTATCGTATTTTGTTTCGAGGTATTCAGTGCTGCAGGAGAAAGGTCCACCTATATAGTGGGCCTCAACACCCCAGCGGTTTCGCTGCCCTATTTCCCCTTTCGAAAAACTCTGTTCCGTACGCCACTTCCACATTTTATCATCCCTAATTTGAGTGCTCATACCGCCGGTTTCAAATCGTGTTGTTGGAACTGACTGATTACTGTGCGTGGCCTGTACAGCAAGATGGAGCCCTTCAAGGAAATGTCCTTTATCGTTTTTGAAGGGACTGAAAAATATTCTTGCGATAATATCCTTGTGATCATCGATGTCTCCCTTCTTGTAGTCCAGTTCCATGCCTGCACCAGTCCATGCAGACAGGTTCCACGCCAGGGTTTTGTTCATCACATCACCCCACAGCCAGAGACCTCGGTCAAAGTAAGGATAGACGGGCGTAGTGGAGCCCCGTTCGATGAAATTTACATTATTATCCATTGTCCACCATGAGGTGCTGAAAGGGGGCTTCATTTGACCTGCCCTGAAATGGAGCCAGTCTCTGAAAGCGTAATCCACCCATGCATTTCTTATGTATGGACTGTCAGCAAATTCTGCCTGCAGCCTGAACGTTATATACTTATAGAATGTCCCTTGGAAATCTGCACGTGCCCGCCTGAGGTCGAACTGGGTCGAGTTCTCGCTATTTCCTCCATATGCCTTCATATCGAAGTGGATATTGCCCCGAATCCTCATGCTGAAGTTACCGTCGGGAGTTTCAAGATAGAAATCATTTTTCCAAAAACTGAATGCAGGGATGGCCTTTTTCTCCTTTATTATCTCCTCCTGCTTCTGCACCGTCGCAGTGGCTTTTTCCATTTCCTGGAGCTTCATTTCGAGCGTTTTCACCCTCTCTTCCAGTACTCTATTCTCTTCAATCTTCTGCTTGAGCATCTGTAATTCTTGCTTGAGCTCATCTGTCGTTGTGGTCTGAGAGAAGCAAACAGGTGCGCTAAGGCCTACCATCAGCACGATAAATAGGGAAAATACCAGAGCCTTCATGTGAAATTGTTTCACAGATTACTCCTTTCATATGACAGTTCATTTCAAGCTACGGGTAAACCTTACTTCTTCACTACATAAACAGAACATGGTGCGTGGCTGACTACCTTTGATGCCACACTCCCCATGAAAAACCGTGTTGCCTTGCCTCCCATTCCTTTGCTTCCGATGATGATGAGATCCATTTTCTTCTTCTCGGCAACTCCAAGTATTTCGTTCGCAGGAGAGATGGAAGACATGAGAAGGGTTTTAGCTGCAACCCCCTCTGCCTGGAGTATCACCTGTGCCTTCTCAATTACTTCCTCTCCCCTGCGTTTCATGCTCTCATTAATGCTGCCTGCCTCCTTTGCCGAAAGTTCGAGGTCAAAACCTGCAAGAAAAGGGATAACTGTCATGAGGTGAACCTCTGCTTTTTGTGCTTTGGCAAAAGCAAGTGCTACCCTTACAGCCTCCATCGAATAATTTGATCCATCTACCGGTACGAGTATTTTCATTTTTCACCTCCTTTAAACTTCCTTCTTCACTTTTGCCTTCTTCATGCTCAGACCCATTCCCTCAAATATGTAGAAGATCGCAAACCCGTACCACAGAGTATACACAACATAGAAGACAGCAGGAGACCGTCATGATGCCGAGCTCTGTCACTCACCTTTTCAGGAGCTATCCCATAGAAGTTATATGCTGTTTCAACCGCTTTTTTCATCACGTCGATACCATGTTTGCCTCTTCAACCATTTTCTCTTTTTTGAACGCTTTGTCTATCTTGGGCAAGCATTATGCCACTGCCTGAACATCTTTTCAGCATCGTCATTTGCTCATCGCATAACCGCATATTTGGCCTTGATCTTTGTCTCCTTCGTTATTAAACATCGCATCTGCATCGTTCAACGCTGCAGCAAGTATTTTCCCAAGGTCTCCTTCGATTTTCAGTTCAGCACCATTGACTTCAACCTTCGCACCTTCAGTACCGTAAACAGCTTAGATGTTCCGTTCAGCTCTCTTCTCAGCATCTCCCGGCTTGTCGTAGGCTTATCCATCTTGATGCTGATGTAAACATTTTGCCCATAAACTTCTCATTGCTCTTCAACCTTCGGGATGAAGTATGAAGACCCTTTCGCAAGCCTGTTGAACATCCTGTCCGAATACTCCAGTCCATTCTGTGGTGATCCATCAGGAGCCTTCGGGAAGATAGGCGAAAAGATAAGAAACAATACCACAAAAAACGAAACAAGCATGACGTATCCCAAGGCCCAGATGTCCTTTATGTCCTTTGGCCATTTTTATCCCTCCTCTTTTAATGTTTTAATGTTCGTAAAGAATTTGCTGAAAACCCAGAACCCGAAGACCGCAATGACAGCCCAGAATACAGAACCTCCGATAGTCTCTATGCCTGTTGCGACAGATGGTTGCGACATTTTGATGTATTCGAGTTCGATCATCTTTTTAGGAACTGCAGAAGCCCTGTTTACGAAACCTGCAAGAATTGCCATGGCATAAAATCCCCTGATGTGTATCCCCTTCACGACCTTTGTGGTAAGTGCACCAACCTGAATTCCAATTAGTGAACCAAGAAGCATTCCCATAGCAAGGGTATAGAACACATATCCGTAAATAGCATATTGGCTTATAGCGGCAAACCCTGCGGTAAAGATAATCTGGAGGATATCAGTTCCAACGGTTGTCATAGAGGATACACCAAAGATATACACGAACATGGGGAAGGTTGCGAATCCACCGCCGACACCCATTATGGCAGCCAGATTCCCCACGATGAATCCACCAATGCAATGATAACTCCTGATATCCTTCTTCCACCGAAATCTTCATCAAACGTTATCATGGGCGGAATCTTTATATTCTGCACTTTGATACCGAAGAGGCGGGCACCTCCAGATGGTCCGCCGTGTGCACCATGCCCACCGGCATCAGATGATGCCCTTTCTTGATTTATAAAATCGATCATGGCATAAGTGCCAAGAAACGGAGCAATACCGCGTATATCACGCTAATGAAGGCTTCGCTCAAGTAGCAGGGTTCTTTGTCATAGATGCGCCCTGTTGAAAGTACCTCCAACAATAGCTCCTCCAATGGCGCCCGCAAGGAAAGCGATCGCCAGCTTTCCCGACACATTGCCAAGTTTCTTGTGGACAGCAGTACCCATAATTGCTTTGGCAAAGATATGGAACAGATCCGTACCTACAGCGAGAATTCCCTTTACCCCAGCGGCCATAAGGGCCGGGGTGATGATAAACCCGCCACCCGCACCGATACATCCTGTGATAAGCCCGGCAGCCAGACCGACTGCAATTGAAACCACGAATATTGTGGTCGAATAAAATGCAGGGGCATACGCCTTTTTGCCCCTAACACGTCAGCTGCCTCTGAAAATGATATGGCCAGTATCGGCAGCAGAAGAAGGAAAAGGACCAGCAGTTTCTTTCTATTCTTGATAATGCTCATCGAAACTTCATAGTCCCACTTGGCATGAGCTATACTGGCCGCTTTCATAAATTCAAAAATCTGTCTCGGAAAACTCATTTCAACCCCTCCTTTTTTAATAATTAGGCACTGATCAGTTTACTTCTTCGCTTTAGCCTTTCTTGTCGTCTGTTTTTTCTTTGTTGACTTTACCCTTTTTTTAAAGGCATCCTTTCCCTCTATATTTACTTCTCTTTTGATATCATACTCCTGCGGCTCTGCGAAGGTTATTTCCACCTTGATATCTTTAAATTTTTTTGTCAACTTTTTAACCATATATATTATTGAGTGTTTAAACTTACTTAACTTCTCTAAAAAATATTAGAGCAATACTTATACCAGCCTGTAACATATTGATATTTAAGATAAAAATATTTCGTGGGAAACGATAATGCAATTTAATGATGCATTTAGAAGATAAAAAAAATGGAATAGCTTATTGGCGTGCAATTTACTGCATTAAAAAGTTGCAGTGAAAATTTATATTGCTATTTTCAAGTTCCTGATCTTTTTTTGGAGTTGCTGTCTGTAAATCCCGAGGGATTCTGCTGCCTTTGATATATTTCCACGGGAGCCTTGTAAAGCAGACCATATTAATTCCTTTTCATATTCTTCGAGCGCTTCTTTCAATTTATGCTTAATAATTTTTTTTCTGGTAGAGGCTTGAAACAGGTATGAAGGCAAATCAGAAGGCAATATTTTCGGCGTATTTGTGAATGATATGGCACGCTCAATGATATTTTCAAGCTCCCGTACATTTCCAGGGTATACGTGGTTCATGAGTGTATCCATCGCATCCCCTGTGATACCTCTCATTAACATGTCTTTTCTTTTCGGAGCGTGCTTCTTTATAAAATGATCAACCAAAAGTGGTATATCCTCCATTCTCTTCTTTAATGGTGGAAGCTCTATATTTATCACATTCAATCTATAATATAGATCTTCTCGGAACATGTCTTTTTTACATGCAGTTTTGAGGTCCTTATTTGATGCCGCGATGATTCTCACATCAACTCTTAAAAAATGTGCCCCCCCAATCCTCATGATCTCGCCTTCTTGAATTACCCTTAAGATCTTAGTTTGAAACAGAGGGGAGACGTCTCCAATCTCATCAAAGAATACCGTCCCACCGTTTGCAAGTTCTAAAAGACCCTTTTTCGTATAATTTGCCCCGGTAAAGGCACCTTTTTCAAAACCGAATAGCTCTGACTCAAGGAGGGTATCAGGTATGGCACTACAGTTAATAGTCATAAAAGGGTTTTGCTTTCTTGGACTCCATTTATGAATCGCCCTTGCGACAAGCTCTTTACCTGTGCCGCTTTCGCCTATAATGAGCACGTTGCTTTCACTAACTGCCGCCTTTTTTATTAGGCCGAATACTTCTTGCATTAACGTGCTTGCACCTATTAATTCGTCAAATCCATATTTATGGTTGAGGATTTTCTTTTTATATTTATTGATTACGTCACTTAAAACGGTATTGGTAAGCGGTTTTTCTAAAAAATCGCATGCACCGAGTTTCATTGCTTCTACAGCCATTTTTAAATCAGGGTTCGAGAAAGCTATTACAGGCATTTCTTGTCTCAACTCTAAAATTCTTTGTTGCCAATTCTCAATATCGAGGTCAAGGAAAGCTAAATCATATCTGTTAAGATTGACAGACCCACTTATCAATGAACTGGCTTTTGCTCTCTGTTCTTTTTTATTTATGGTGAATCTGACTGATTTAAATAATGTATATAATTCTTTAGCTTCATCTGATAGTATCAAGACATTAAGCATTACTCATTTTATAGTAAAACAGATATAAAAAACACCGCGGGAGGGTAAAAATAGGGATTCGAGAAATAGCTTTTTTGAAGCTGCGATTTCAAGAGGTAAACCGCTACCGGAGTAGAAAGATGTTTTTTCTTGCACGTCAATGTCGTTTTTGTCTCACTATAGGCACTCCTACACCCCAATTACCCTTAACAAAAAACACTATCCCCTCGATATGCCTCTAAACTGTAACCACTATTCGCTCAGGCAGCCTATTGAAGAGCTGTCGGTGCGGACAGGCCGTATTTCTTGATCTTATACCCGATCTGTCTGGGTGTGAGGCCGGTCATGCGGGCTGCCTTTGCCTGAACCCAGCCTGTTTTTTCGAGCGCATCGAGGATGCTCGACTTCTCGATGTCCTCAATGCCTGCCCTGAGGGACTCTTTCTGAAGCATATCTTCAGGTGAAGGCAATTTCAGATTGATCGGAAGGTCTGAAGCCCTTATCGTTTCGCGGCCTGACATGACGACAAGTCTTTCTATAGTGTTTTCGAGTTCCCTTACATTTCCGGGCCAGGCATAGTCAATCAATGCGTGAAGCGCCTCAGAAGAGATTGAAACGTTCTTGTGATTTTCTTCATTGAAACGCCTGAGGAAAAAATCAACGAGCAGCGGAGTATCTTCCTTTCTTTCCCTGAGGGGCGGCATAAATATCGGAACAACATTCAGCCTGTAGAACAGATCCTCCCTGAATTTTCCTTTTGCAACGAGTTCTTCAAGATTTCTGCTCGTTGCCGCAATCAGCCTGATATCAACTTTGATTGTTCTCTCGCCGCCGACCCTCTCGAATTCCCTCTCCTGGAGCACGCGTAGGATTTTTGGCTGAAGATTCAGGGGGAGGTCTCCAACTTCATCAAGCAGAATCGTCCCGTGGTGAGCAAGTTCAAATCTGCCTTTTCTCACATTCATGGCGCCGGTGAATGCACCTTTCTCGTGCCCGAAAAGCTCTGATTCAAGCAGTCCTTCCGGTATGGACGCGCAATTGAATTTGACAAACGGCGCCTTTGCCCTGGGGCTCATATAATGGATGGACTTCGCGATCAGTTCCTTCCCGGTCCCGCTTTCTCCATATAGAATGACCGTTGCCCTGGAGTCTGCGACGCGGTGAACGGCTTCGAATACTTCCTTCATTTTGTCTGAGGTTCCGATGATATTCGGCAGGCTGTACTTGCCCTTCAGCTGCAGCTTCAGGCTCTCTTTTTCCTCTTCGGAAGCCCGGTAATGCTTCCAGAGCATAACATACTGGGCAATAATGGAGCCGATGATTTCGAGGACCCTGACATCCTCGTCGACGGTTATTGCCTGATCTTTGAAGATTCTGTCAACGCTGAGGACTCCGATTGCTTCTCCCTTGAATGAGATCGGTACGCAGAGGAAAGAAATGCCGCTCTTCCCAATCCTCGATCCCGTCCTGTTCAGAAATAACGGCTCCTCACCGACGTTTGGAATAACCATGGGTGTTCCCTTCCCAATCACCCGTCCGACGATTCCCTCCCCGATTCTGTATTTTCCCCGTTCGATCTGTTCCCTGGTGAGCCCATGAGCAGCAACAATCTTCAACTCCCTGGTGGTGTGGTCAAGGAGAAAAACAGACCCGCGCTCCATCTCGAGAAATTCACCAAGAACACGCATGGTCTTCGAGAGGTTTTTCTCGAGTTCAAACGAGGAATTGAGAACCCTGCTCACTTCGAGGAGGGCTGAAAGGATTCTATTTTCTCGTGCTAATGACTCTGCCACCGCTATACGTTTTCCACCATTTCCCAGACGCCGCATGGACAGATGCCCGCGCAGAATCCGCAGCCGATGCACTTGTCATCGTCAACGACATACTCATATGAGCCGTCTTTGTGCTCGATCCTGCTGATTGCCCCCCAGTAGCAGGTAGCCTCACACATGTGGCAATCCCGGCAGGTGGCACAGGACATGCATTTGTTTGCCTCCTGTTCGGGAGACGTGAAGTCTCCCCGGCAGACATCATAATATTCCGTTCTGATACGTTCGTAGGGAATAACCTGTTTGATTTCGGGCGAGCGCGGGGCATGCATAAGCTGGTAGTGAATTGTCTCCGCAGCGGTCCTGCCCTGTCCGATTGCATGGGTAACGAGTCCAAGCCGCGTGGCGTCGCCGATCGCAAAGACTTTTACGTCAGATGTCTGTCCAATTTCGTTGACCGCAATCCATCCTCTTTCGGTATGGATGTTCGGCGGGAGGAAATCGAGAATCGGGATATCACCAACGGACATGATAACGACGTCAGCTTCAAGAAATGTCCCGTCCTTAAAAAACAGTTTCTTTTCATTGTGGTCATATCTGTCCGTGAATCTCGGCCAGAGTATCTGTGTTCCCTTCGCAAGAGCAGTATCCATTTCCTTTCCGGATGCAGCCGGTTTCTGGATGTCCACAGCAATGACAGACTCAGCCCCGCAATTGAATGCCTGGGATGCAACATCCATCCCCACGTTGCCGGCCCCGATGATAACAACCTTCTTTTCATGCAGGGTTGGGATATCACCAAAGTTAATCCCCTTCAGAAAGTCATATGCCGAGAGGATGTGCTCTGAACCGGGGAACGGGAAAATCCGGGGTTTATGAGCACCGCAGGACACGACGACGATCTCGTGGGACGCATATATTTCCTCGAATTTCTTCTGATCTGTTCTCGCGTTCAGATGGACCGAAACCCCTATCTCCCTGAACCGTGACAGTTCTTTCTGGAGTACATCCTGCGGAAGCCGTTCCCTCGGTATACAGAGTTCAAGCTTTCCGCCAAGCTTGTCCGTTGCTTCATACAGATCGACTGTGTGGCCTTTGAGGCCGAGCTGCCAGGCGGCGCTCAGCCCTGCCGGTCCCCCTCCGATGACTGCTATGGTATGTCCCGTGGAATCAGCCTTTTCCGGTGCCGGAAGGTCAAGGGCGAGTCTGCCAAGCTGATCGATGCCCAACGGTTTGTCGAGCTTTGCCCTCGTGCAGCTCTGCATGCAGAGGTTCGGGCATATCTGACCGCATACGGTTGCCGGGAGCGGACTGTACTGAAGCACGAGTTCCAGGGCTTCATGGAGTTTCCCCTGTCTGATGAGCGAGGCCCTCTTGTGTGAAGGAATTTGTGTCGGGCAATTGTATGCGCAGGGTGGCAGGTATTTTTCATTTGCCCACACAGGTCTGTTCCTTCTCTCTTTCCCGGTTGTTATATACGGCAGTATGGTCAGGTCGTGATCTATGTAAGGCGCAAATATCCCGCCTGCACCGACCTCTTTTTCCCATGTATTCTTCCTGAAATCGGAAGTCGAAATGCTAAACCATCGCCGGGCACGCTTCTCCTGAGGGGTAAATGCGATGAACTTTTTCCAGTCATCCGAAGAACGGGTCAGTTCTCTGTAATAGGACATTCTGTCAATGGCTTTAAGATAGGGCTTCATTTGTGTTTTGAGCCATTCCCAGTCCTGCGGAGTGAGGTCGAGAAGTTTTACATCCCGTTCACTGTATCCCTGAATCGGGCCTCTGAAATAGACAGTGCCGCCCACCATTCCGACGCAAGGCCGGTAACCGAGGATGTTCTGAGGGTTCCTTGAATCAACACCGCAGACAACGGCGATACCGCCCGCCTTGAATTCGGCGAACGAATCCCCGACATTCCTGAAATACCAGGACTGCGGCGGGTCGAAACGGGGATTGTGTTTCGTCATCGTATCGCAGCGTGCTCCGCCACTTCCCTGAACGTAGAGAATTCCCTGTGCTGCGGCATTGAAGGCTCCGTTCGTTACGTCTCCCAATACTGTTATGTTTGCCCCGCAATTGATCCACCCGATATCATCGGAAGCACTCCCGTTGACAACGATTTCGGTGCCGAACATCCCCATGCTCCCGAGCCTCTGACCAACAGGCCCGTCCACGGTAATTTTGACGGTCTCTCCCCTCGGCCAGATTCTCCCTCCGATGCCGTGCTGCCCATCGGCCAGGATGTGCAAAGCCCGGGCCCCATCCCTGACCGCCTGCTGTATTTCCTCCTCCAGGATCCGGGACCGAACACGCTTCCCGCCGACGACGCCGTGAATGGTTATGATTTTCTGTTCTGTTTTCTGGAAATCTTCTTTTTCTTCTTGAGCAGCAGTGAGTGCAGGCCGAATGTTTTTTGTTTTTTTCTTCCCGTCTGTTCCCCGCTGCCTACTGCCCACTGGTTTTTTAGCACGCATAGCTTATTTCCAATCTGTCTGCCATCGCTTTATCATCGATGCTCAATCCGTCCGACATCCCGATGGGCAGTTCGGTGCTTCTTCCCATGGGAGCGAAGATTTTTTTCAGTTCGACATTGGCTGACTTGAATACTTCGACAACACGCTCGGCAACCTTGTCGGAATCCAGTCTCCGGTAAAGTTTTGGGTCCTGGGTCGTTATGCCTCTCGGGCATTTCCCCGTATTGCAGAGGTTGCAGCGATTATATTCGTCACCGAAGCAGTTTGCGGTTGCCTGCATAACATATTTCCCGATTGATACCGCCGATGCGCCGAGCATGATGAGGGCAGCAGCATTTGCCGCCAAATTCCCTTTCTTTGCAACACCTCCGGCCGCAATCAATGGCAGTTCATTCTGTTTGCCCTGTTTGACGAGGTCGAGGTAGCATTCCCGCAGATTCGATACTATCGGATGCCCCATCTTGTCTATCGAGACATTGTAGGCAGCTCCGGTTCCGCCGTCTTCACCATCGATCGACAGAGCTGCTGCATAAGGATTCCTCGCGAGATTATTGAGAACAGCGCGTGCCGTTTTGGTTCCGGAAATCTTCGGGTAAACAGGCACACGGAATCCCCAGGCCATTGACATCGACTGGATCATCTTCGCAACGGCCTCTTCAATAGAGTATTTCGTCTGATGGGTGGGGGGTGATGCGAGGTCGACAAACTGCGGGACCCCGCGAATGCTTGCGATAAGCCTCATGACCTTCTGGGCCATGAGGAGACCGCCGTCACCGGGTTTTGCGCCCTGACCATACTTGATCTCGATGGCAGCGGGGTCCTCGACCATATCAGGTATAGCATGGATGATCTCATCCCATCCGAAATACCCTGAAGCGATCTGAATGGTCATGTATTTCAGAAATCTTGATTTCAATAGCCTTGGCGGTACCCCGCCTTCACCGGTGCACATGACAACCGGCATGTTCTCAACTTCATTGAGATAGGCGACTCCCATGGCAAGGCCCTCCCACATCGGAGGCGACAATGCCCCCATGGACATGCTTCCGATCATGATGGGGAATATTTCACGGACCGGGGGGATAAATGTATCAGTCGGATGTTCAACTCCGAGTGTACCGTTCGTTGTAATCAGGGGCAGTTCTTCGGGCGGCAGGATTCTTCCCAGAAGGGTCCTTACCCGGAATTCATGTCTCCCTGCATCGAGGGCAGGATCTGTGAGCATGGAGATTCTCGTGAATTTGAGTCTGTCGAGCGTCGATATCGCAGGGTCATTCCTTCTTCCACCTCGTTTATAGCCTTCTCCGCCCCTGTTTTTGAAATGAAGAAATTTGTTCGTTGGGTTATACTCAGGTTCTATCGCATCATTCGGGCATACAAGGGTGCATGCGCCGCAGCCGGTACAGGCCCGCTCTATCTCCGTCACCTGTTCAACGACATGGGTGATTCTCCGGACGGTTGCCGGTTCTGGAACAGGGCCTTCCGACTGCACAAGGCGCTGAAGTTTGACTGCCGGTACGATAGCCTTTACCGGACAGACCGCCGTGCAACTGCCGCATCGCTTGCACCGGTCATCCCTCCAGCGGACGATATAGGGAAATTCCTTCAGCGAGAGCTGATGATTGTGATCTAATGTTGCAGCTGGTTCCATACGCTGACCTCCTCCGCATCTGGCTTGACGATTACCATGTCGTATTTCATAGGAAAGATATCACCTGATTTGTCCCTTTTGGGGATGGAGCTGTCGAGGCCGCATTCCTCGGACATCAGTGCATATTTCCCCTTAGTCCCGCCAACGACTCCGGGTCTCAGTTTCTTTGCGTCGTGCGCCATGAAACAGTTGCCGTTGGGGGTAAATCCGATAACCATATTCGGGCCGTCGATGCAGAGCGGCCTTAAGGATTGTTTGATAAGCCGCAAGGCTTTTTTGTCCTGTCTGGGTTCGATTTCAGAATCTTTCAGCGGTGTAATGACATCTTTATAGTAGGTGAGAGGGAATCCCAACTGCCGTACGGTATAGTGCAGAATATGGGTGAAAACCTCACTGTCACTGTTATACCCCATATACCCCGGGAAGCCCCTGCTCATCAGGAACTCCCTGATGGGCACAAAGGCAGTATTCTCTCCGTTTGTCATAGAGCAAAATCCCTGGATGAAAAAAGGATGGCAGGCATAGAGATAGATCGCATAATTTGTGTTCTGCCTTCCCTGAGCAAAGATAATTTTTGCTTTGAGGCCGCCCTTGTCGAGACCAAAGAATTCAGCTACCTGAAGCGGGTCCCCGACTTCCTTCAGCGTCAGTACGTCGGGATAGAATGAGAAAACGAAGATTGATTCATCCTGTTCTCCGAGCTTTCGCAGCGTAAGGCGGATATTCATCAGGAGATCTTCTTTTTCCTTTGTCGGTTTGTATTTGTAGGAAAAGGGATAATCGTATGCCCGCGCGAAATAATGGTCGCGGGGCTGAATCCCCTTAACGGATTTTGTTTTCGGAGCCCAGATGTCTTTTAACTGAAATCCTGCCTTGTCCATGAAGTCGTCAAGAATCTTAGCCCCGGATTTTGAGCATATGCCTGAAAGAATCGGGTATCCTTTCAGGTGCTCAAAATGCCCCCCAAGGTCTTTGAGTGTGAGACCAAGACCTGAGCCGTCGTGGCCCTCCTTCATGGTCTCAAGGGCAAGGATATTCTCCATCGGGGAAAAGTATTCCTTTGAAGTTATTGCGGCCAATCTGCACATGGTTATTACCTCGAAAGATTAGTTAGACGGCAATCGATTGCCGTCTAACTGTAGATTAAAAGGTGAGAAACAATTTTGTCAAGAAAAAAACAAATTTGTAAGGTAGGTCAAAAAGTACCGCTGCACTTTTTCGAATACATTTTTTGATTTAAACGATCCTGCCCTGAATGCCGATCTTCGTCTTTCTGACGGGAATCTCTTTCCCGGAATCCTTCACGGCTGCTTCAACCAATTTCACCAGCCCGGCGCAGCAGGGAACTTCCATATACGCAATACTTACTGAGTGAATATCATTTTCCTTCAATATCGCTGCCAGTTTTTCACTATATGTATCAGCATTATCAAGTTTCGGGCAGCCTATTGCGAGCGTGCGGCCCCTGATAAAGTCCTGGTGAAACCCTGCATAGGCATATGAACAGCAGTCAGCGGCTATGAGCAGGTCGGTTTCTTCGAAAAATTGGGCCTTCAGGGGGAGGAGGTGTATTTGAACCGGCCAGTTCCTGAGCTGCGGCTCCAACCTTCCATGTGCTGAAAGCGGTGAAGATGTTGTTAGCGGTATTGTTTGAATCATGCTACCCGGGCATCCGCACGGAAGGTTTTTCTCTTCTTTTGCTTCATGTTTCTTCTGTGCCTCTTCCATTCTCCACACTGCTTCGCTTCCTTTTGCTTGCAAAAGATACTGCTTTGTTGCCTCAATATCAAAGGGTTTTGATTCCTTTTCCTCTATCTTCAGGGCACCTGACGGACACTCACCGATACAATCACCGAACCCGTCACAGAAATCTTCTTTCACGAGCTTCGCCTTTCCTTCAACAATCTGCAGTGCACCCTCGGAACAGGCACTGACACAGTTGCTGCACCCGTCGCACAGTTCCTCATCGATCGTGATGATTTTTCTTTTCATCGTAATCCTCCTCAAATGTTCTTGATTCCAGGATAGAACAGGGGTGGGAAAATGTCCTTGACGTAAGTCAAGGGTGGCAACACAATTTCTTCGGAGCCGGTAAAAATTTTCTATTGTTTTCCCGACGTTTTTTTGATTCTCTTTTTTATCTTCGGTAATACAACAAAAATAATGATTATCGCTGCAACAATGATCAATAGTTCCAAATCCGTTTGCTCCTTCAGTTAACCTATCAGTATTCGGGAGAGCTGAAGCCCTCAGATATGCGTCCCCGCGATTTGCTGCTTTGAAAATCAAAGTCCTGACAGCCCTCCGGATACAATAAGGGTCATAACCTTGTCAGCGAGCGTATTCATGAAACCTCCGATTCTACATTGAGTACCCGTTTTATATAACCTGAATAATCCTTCAATGTTGGTTCGTACTTTGCATTGAATATAGGGGATGAAATCATAAAATCGGCTGTCGAACGGTTACATGCAGTCGGGATATTATACAAAACCGCAATTCTCAGTAGCGCCTTGACGTCAACGTCATGCGGATGAGGCTCCATCGGATCCCATAAGAAAATGATCAGATCAATCTGTCCTTCTGCTATCATGGCACCCAACTGCTGATCTCCTCCCAATGGACCTGATTTCAGGAGGGTGATTTCATATTGAATTTTGTCTTCGCCTGTCAGTTTTGCGTTAATGGTTTTTTCAATTAATTTTCCCGTTGTCCCGGTGCATATCAATTTATGCCGTATCAATGACTTGTAATTCCATTCAACCCACTCAATTAAATCTTTTTTCCGATTATCGTGTGCGACTAAGGCAATCCTTTTGATTTCTTCCACAGCTGTCTCCTTTCACCGGGTTCCACAACTTATTTCCCGGGGCACTACATCATTATATCAGGTTTGAAGACAGAGGACTTTAGGAATGAGGGCTGCTCCTTTGCAACCGGATGTTCTGGCCCATGGCGATCTATGATGCTTGATTATGCTATTGTGATCTTTCAGGGACAATGTTTTTTTGCGCGGGCGAGAATTTTTACAATATTTTCCTTATGGGGAGAGCTACAATACTGTAAGATCTGAATCACAGAACAAAGAGCGAATATCTTTATGGATACGATCAACTTTGATGAGATTAGAGCATTGAAAAAAGCCTTCTCGTCGGTGAAAGACAGACAGGGAAAAAACATGCCGTATGATTTTGACGAGAAAATAGCAAGACTCAAGGCAGTACGGGAAGCGTCTGTCGGGAACGACGAGCTCCTGAAAAAAGCGATTGCGAACATAGAGAAAAACGGGATAACAGTCTTCCCGGCAAGAAGCAGCGACGATGCTCTCAGGGTAATTTTTCAGGAAATCGGGAGTGAAAAGCTCATCGTCAAATCAAAATCCAATGTCACGAAGGAGATCGAACTCACTACTGCACTTGAATCAAAGGGAGTTAAGGTTATTGAAACCGATATCGGCGACAGGATTATGCAACTCCTGAAAAGCAAACCTTCCCATCCAACAGGGCCTGTAGCACATTTGTCTGCAAAAACCATTGCAGAGCGCCTTTCAAAAATTTACGGGAAGATAGTCAGCAATGATGCGGAAGCAATCGTGGAAGTTGTCAGGAAAGAGATACGATACTATCTCGATAAATCGCTCGTTGGCATTACAGGAGCAAACGCCATTACCGCGGAGGAAGGCTCGATTATCATCGCACACAATGAAGGGAACATCTTTGAGGTCATACGGAGACAAAAACATATTGTTGTGACGGCAATTGACAAGGTATATCCGGCGGTTGAAGATGCGCTCAACATGCTGAAGGTCATCTGTTTCAATGCTACCGGTTCGCTCATCCCATCCTTTATTGAAATTATCAGCGGCGTTAGCAAGACAGCAGATGTTGAGAAGCAATTCTTTAAAGGTGTCCATGCCCCAAAAGATATTGTGCTCGTTCTCTTAGATAACAGAAGGAGCGAAATGATGGAACAGGGATTCAGGGACCTGCTTTTCTGTATCGATTGCGGGAACTGTCTTTTGCACTGCCCCATGTACAATACTATCGGGACTGAATTTGCCGAGGGCAAATATCTCGGGGGCAAGGGTCTTGCATACAAGAGCCTTGCACAGGAGGACGTTGACAAGAGACTCGAATATTGCCTGACATGCGGAAAATGCCGGAGTAATTGTCCACTGTCGATAGATATCCCAGCAGTTATCAGAAAGGTCAGGAGTGACAGTGTCCCGCAAGAAGTCTTTTATTTTCTTAAATCACATCTCCTCTGGCTTTATTACAATATGCGGCTTCGGTTGCATTAACGAAAGTCCCTCTATATCCTTTCTTATTCTTGACAAAAAACCTTTAATTTTATAATGTAGAAAAGCTAAAGGTAACCGTTCGCCGACAAACCATGTCAAAGATTTACTCTGGCATAGCTGACCTGGATAATCTCATAGACTCCCTCTATGTCGGGGACAATGTTGTCTGGGAGATTGAGGCCGGCACTGCTCCCGAAATTTTCGTGCTGAATTTCCTCCGTCAATCACTTTCCGAGGACCGCAATGTCATTTACATCAGTTTTAATCAGTCACCGCATACCATCCTGCAAAAAATAGGGAGAGACCGCGCCAACAGGTAACTTCATCCTGCTTGACTGCTTTACATCAGGGAAGGGCAAGAATGACCGGGCGTTTACAAAGTTTTACGAGAATAATGGGGACTCCCACGTTATTAAAGTTGAGGATCCGAGGAATATTGACCAGTTTACTGCTCTTCTTGCTTCTCTTGAGGACAAGTTCCAGTCCGGAGGAAGATATATATTCGACAGCCTCACCGGGATGCAGGATCTCTGGGGAGATGAGAACAGGACATACAAGTTCTTTACCTACATTTGTCCGCTCCTCTACGACCTCGGTACCGTTGCTTACTGGATACTTGAAAAAGATGCCCACAGCCAGAAGTTCAAGGCGAATCTGAGGCACATTACCCAGGTTGTTCTTGAGTTATATAAAAGAAAAGACAAGCTTTGGATTAAAGCCCTGAAACTCGAAGGCAGACCCAACAGAGAAGCTTTTAAGCCCCATGCGTATGATATTGATGGGGAAACCGTTCTAATCACCTCGATCAAAAAAGAGGCTGCTCTCGACGTTGGGAAAAGGATCAAGGAATTGCGCACCAGAACGGCTATGAGCCAGAAGGAACTTGCCGATAAAGTCGGACTGACCCCAAGTTTCATTTCCCAGATGGAAAATAACCAGATTGCTCCCTCGCTCAGCTCGTTTATACAAATATGCGATGCACTTGGCGTCAGCCTCTCTGATACGCTGGAGAAAAAAACAGGTGAGGCTCACTGGCTCATCAGAAAAGAGAAAATCTTTTCCCATCCCTCTTTCAAAGATACTGGTTTGAAGGGTTTCAACATTGTTCATAATGGCAGTATGACAGGAAGCCTTATGATTATTGAACCATATGCACGAGTGAAAGGGCAGATTATTCCATCTGAGGGACAGAGATTACTGTATGTTCTGAAGGGAGATGTTTCTGTCACTATCGACGGCAAAGGCGAGACTCTCAGATCAGGAGATTCGCTCTTCCTGAAAAAAGAGGTGCCCTCCGTATTAAAAAATGAAGGAGGTGATAACGCGGAAATACTCTTATTGAGCTCTTAGAAACAACTAAGAGAACGAACCCTTTATGTATATTGAGTAATGGTTTTTTTTACCCTTTGACTTAAGCAATACTGAAATTTAACAGTCTTTTGTTAAATAATACTAAACTAAGGAGAAAGCAATGAATTACGGAAAACCGAATGCAAGCGCTGCAACAGGGACCAAAAACAGAGTATGGGACCAAGCCCCTTATTCAGGCATTTGTTCAGTTTGCCTCGATGGGTGTCCGGGAATCTGTGAAATCGGCAAATCTTCGTTCAGGGGCAGGGAAGTTTTATATCCGCAGCCTTTTGGAAAGGTAACGGCAGGAGCGGTAAAGGAATATCCGGTGGATTATTCGCACTTGAATATTCAGGGGACATGCATTGGCGCAATAGGCATGGATGCGGATTCGGACAAAGCACTCTTCACAAACGTTTCTACCGAAGTGACAATTGGCAATAAACATAAGGTTACACTGAGGGTCCCGATTTTCACTGGTGCCCTCGGCTCTACGAATATTGCACGGGATAATTGGGAAGGTCTGGCTGTCGGTGCAGCTATTTCAGGAATTATGGTTGTTATTGGGGAGAATGTCATAGGCATGGATCACGATTCCGAGTTAAAGAATGGCAGAGTGGTCAATTCCCCTGAACTTGCAAGAAGGATTAAGACTTTTAATGAATGGAAAGATACCCATGGAGCTATTATTTTGCAGCAAAATGTCGAGGATGCAAGGCTTGGCTCTCCTGAATACGCAGTGGATAAGCTCGGGGTTGAATGTCTGGAGTTGAAATGGGGACAGGGAGCAAAGAACATCGGAGGCGAAGTAAAACTGAAAACCCTCGACAGGGCCCTTGAATTAAAGAGAAGGGGATATGTTGTCCTGCCGGATCCTGAAGACTCTGTTGTGCAGAAGGCTTTCAAAGAGGGGGCTTTCAAGGAATTCGAGCGGCATTCGAGGCTTGGAATGGTCGAATATGAAGGTTTCATGAAGAGCGTTGAGTATCTTAGGAAAATAGGGGCAAAATTCGTTTCTCTGAAGACAGGAGCTTACAGAGTTGCAGATCTTGCGCGGGCGATGAAGTTTGCGTCTGATGCGGAAATAGACCTTCTCACCATCGACGGCGCGGGTGGCGGAACCGGAATGAGCCCGTGGAGAATGATGAATGAATGGGGAATTCCGACTATCTACCTCGAGGCGCTTGCCTATAAATTCGCTCAGGAACTGAGGGCGAGGGGTAAATATGTGCCGGACCTCGCTATTGCAGGTGGGTTCTCACTTGAAGACCATGTATTCAAGGCAATTGCTCTGGGTGCTCCGTTCGTCAAGGCGGTCTGCATGGGCCGTGCAACTATGATACCTGCCATGGTCGGGAAAAATATCGGAAGGTGGATGCAGGAAGATAAACTGCCTCCTGAAATAAAGAAATACGGCGATACAGCGGAAAAGATATTCGTGAGTGCCGAAACATTAAAGTCAAAATACGGGAAAGCTTACAAGAAGCTTCCTCCCGGTGCAATAGGAATGTATACATTCAGCGACAGATTGCAAATTGGACTCCAGCAGCTTATGGCGGGTGCAAGGAAATTTGCAATCCAGTACGTTGACAGGTCTGACCTCGTATCATTGACAAAGGAAGCATCAGAGGTAACCGGAATTCCTTATGTGATGGAATCTGATATGGAAGAGGCTGACAGAATCTTGTTTGGTCTCGAAGAGGCCGAGAAATCAAGAGTATAAGTTTTGCATAAGGCGGTGATGCCGCATTGCGGCATCACCGCCTTCCCTGATATAACGGAGGTGCTGATTTCCTATGACGAAGACAATGTTATCAATCTTAAAGATACTTGATACGCATCCTGACAAGATTCTTGGGTCAGGGGCTCTATCAAAGCGATTGAAGGTACACGGGGTCGATCTTACTGAAAGAACGGTACGGTATCATCTCAGGATTCTCGATGAGCGGGGTTTTACCAAGGTATTCGGCAAAGAAGGAAGGATGATTACCCCGAGAGGGAAAGAAGAACTCACGCAAGCCCTTGTCTCCGACAAAATTGGTTTTATTATCAGCAGGATTGAAACGTTGGCGTATTTAACAGATCTTGACCTCGAAACACACAATGGAAATGTTATCCTTAATATTTCCTATTTTCCTGAAGAAGAATTGAAGGATGCAATCAGGCTCATGAGCCCTGTTTTTTCCTCACCGTACGTAATGTCGAAGATGGTTATTTTGAAGAGATCAGGGGAAAGGATAGGAGACGTGATGGTGCCGGATGGACAGGTTGGTTTTGGTACGGTTTGCAGCGTAACCATAAACGGGATATTTCTGAAGGCAGGGATACCTGTGACATCAAGGTTTGGTGGAGTCCTCCAAATTAATTCCGACCCGGTTCGTTTTACCGCCCTGATCGCCTATGAAGGCTCTTCACTCGACCCCCTTGAGGTATTCATCAAGAGCAAGATGACCGATATCATGGGTGCTGTCGGAAATCATTCGGGAAAGATACTCGCAAGTTTCAGGGAAATACCAGTGGTGAGTATCGAGAAAGCCACACAATTGAGAGCAACACTCACGGACAAGGGCATTGGTGGTGTTCTGCTCATCGGGAACCCCAACCAGCCACTCCTTGAGATGCCTGTCGGACTTGACAGGGCAGGTATGATCATCGTCGGTGGTCTTAATCCGATAGCAGCCCTTGAGGAAGCAGGTATACCAACAATAACCAAGGCTATGTCCACGCTCTATAAATTTTCTGAACTTATTCCTTTTCAGGAACTCATCTAATCCATATTCATAATTTAACCCCACGAAAATGCAGAGTCTACAGTATCTTATGCCCAGTCGATGAATGAAGAGGGCAAAAAGACATAAATTGATTTAGTCGGCAAACATTGCCGACCAGTTACCTCTCTGCAGTTTACTGTAAAATCAAGCGGATCAAATCTAACAGGGTGATTACCGTTTAATTTATTTATATTTGTTAGGCAATAATTTTCATAATTCATCGATATGACAGGACTTGACATTTCTTTTTTTATTTGGTAGAAGTAAAGCAAAAGGTAACCGATTGCCTACGAAATGAACACTCTTTGGTCAGGCATAATTGTCCCGTGCAGTTTTTGTGAAAAAATAACTGGCACACAAACGATCTCACGCCTTCTGATAATTCGATGAAAACTATATTGCTGCATGAAATCATTCGCTTTTCTCGTCAGATGATACATAAAGGCTTCAAGGTCTTTTCTCTATCCAAAGCAATAATCCATCTCCATGGAAAAGAAGGAGGTGTTGAGATGTAAGGATTTTTTTGTCCATATGGTTCACCAATACTAAAGCAGGTCTAAAAAACATAATGAATACTGAAAAAGGAGGAGGAAAAGATGAGTCTAAGCAAGCCAAATGCAAGTGCTGCAACAGTAACAACCACCAGGGTGTCACCATCGCCGATGTCAGGATTGTGCGTCAACTGTGTCGATGGCTGCCCCGGATACTGCGAGGTTGGCAGGTCTGCACTTCGTGGGAGAGAAATTCTCTATCCGCAGCCTTTCGGGAAGGTCATTTCAGGGGCAGAGAAAGATTATCCGGTTGATTTCTCACATTTCAATATACATGGAACGTGTGTTGGAGCTGTGGGAAGTGAGGCAGATCCTGATAAGGCAACATTCCCTTCTGTCAGCGTAGAGACAGAAATAACCGGTCAAGGCACCAAAATCCCGATGAAAGTGCCATTTTTCACCGGTGCCCTTGGCTCGACCGAAATCGCCCGTGTCAACTGGGAGGGCACAGCTATTGGTGCAGCCATTAGCGGGTCTATTCTCGTATGCGGTGAAAATGTCTGTGGAATGGATTCAAAGGCTGAGATCAAGAATGGAAAAATCGCGAATTCGCCCGAGCTCGCGCGGCGAGTAAAGACCTACAAGGACTGGTATGACGGATACGGTACAATGCTTGTTCAGTTAAATGTTGAGGACACCCGCCTTGGGGTTGCCGAGTATGCTGTAGAAAAACTCGGCGTGGAGGGCATTGAGCTCAAATGGGGACAAGGAGCCAAATGTATTGGTGGTGAAGTGAAACTGCCGACATTGGATAGAGCGCTCCAATTGAAACAGAGAGGGTATATTGTTCTCCCTGATCCTGAAAATAAGTCAGTACAGGAAGCACATAAACTTGGAGGCGTTGCTGAATTCGAGAGACACTCACGTCTTGGAATGGTTGAAGAAGACTCATTTATGAAAGAAGTCGAACGGGTGAGAAAGATTGGCGCAAAATATGTGACCCTTAAGACAGGGGCTTACAGGCCGGTGGATCTAGCCCGTGCAGTTAAGTATTCATCGATGGCGAAAATTGACCTCCTTACGGTGGATGGTGCCGGTGGAGGGACAGGAATGAGCCCGTGGAGAATGATGAACGAATGGGGCATCCCGACCGTCTATCTTGAATGCCTTTTGTACAACTATCTGAAAAGGCTGAAGGAAAAGGGTGAGTTTGTCCCGTCCGTTGCCATCGCCGGTGGTATAGTTCTTGAAGACCAGATTTTCAAGGCACTGGCACTCGGCGCTCCTTTTGTGAAAGCGATCTGCATGGGGCGTTCAACCCTTACCGCGGGAATGGTCGGCAAGTCCCAGGGGAATAACATCGAAGAGGCTTTTGGAAAAGGCAAGGAATACGAAGAGGCCCTGATGAGGACGTTTAACGGTGCGGCAATGCTGAAAGACAAATTTGGGAAGGATCTCAAGAAGATTCCCCCGGCAGCGATAGGGATATACACTTACTACGACCGGCTTGCTGTGGGATTGAGACAGCTTATGGCAGGGGCACGTAAATTCGCCCTGAAGTATATTGAGAGAAGTGATCTCATGTCGATGACCCGCGAAGCAGCAGATGTGTCAGGTATCCCGTATTTGATGGATGTCGACATGAAAGAAGCAGAAAATATCTTAGGATAAGGAGGAAGATAATGCTTAATTTAATTTGCTATAAGTTCTGTTCATCACCCTTCTGCATGGTTAGTTGTCCTGCAGGTGCAATAAGTATCTCAACAAAGGATAACAATGTTTATGCCGACACGAATAAATGCAACAGGTGTGGTATCTGTCGTGGCATGTGTTCTATTCTGAGTTTTGATAAAAATCTGAGAAGGAGAAGGCCGTGGGTGCGTGAGGATTTCGGCAAAAAATAGAAGGCATATAATCATTCTCCTCTCTTTCGTTGTACCCATCAGTCAAGGATGAGGAGTTAGAGGAAGTTACAGGTATGGAAGAAGAACTTTTAGAACAAATCTTATCATCATACTGTGGTCAGAGAAATGAACTCGTTCCGATCCTTCAGGAGGTTCAGGAAAACCTTGGCTACCTTCCGGAGAAGGTGATGCTGGATATTGCGCGCTTTGTCGGCGCTCCCGAAAGTCATGTATATTCTGTCGCATCTTTTTATGCGCAGTTCAGAACACTGCCACTCGGCAAGAGACGAGTTGCTGTCTGCAGAGGTACGGCATGTCATATCAGAGGAGCGCCTCAAGTCCTCCATGCAATTGAGGACTCAATCCATCTGAAGGAAGGGGAAACGTCTGAGGACCTTGAGTACACGCTCGAGACGGTTGCATGTATTGGATGCTGTGCTCTGGCCCCCTGCGTAAGAGTCAATAAGGACGTTAGCGGAGATATGACGCCGGAAAAAGCCATGAAACTTTTCATGAGGAATGGCAAAAATGACGGAAGAAAAAGGATTAAATAAGCGGCATGTAATCCTGGTATGTCAGGGGACGGGCTGCGTTTCAGGAGGGTCAGAACATATCTTTTCAGCCCTGAAAGATGCTTTGGAAACATCGGGGAATGGAAAAGACATCCTTGTAAAACGCACAGGCTGCCATGGTTTCTGCCAGCAAGGCCCTCTTGCTGTTGTCGAGCCACAAGGTATTTTTTACACAAAAGTGACAAGAGAGGATATCCCTGAAATCTTGCAGTCTATTTCATTAGGAGGCAAACCGTTGGAGCGCCTCTTATATCGTGATACATTTACGGATAAACCAATCCTCCATTACCATGATATTCCTTTCTACTGGAAACAGCAGAGAACCATATTGAAATACTGCGGCAGCATTGACCCTGAAGACATCGATGATTACAGCGAGGTCGGGGGATACAGAGCTCTGCAGAAGGCAATCTCTGCAATGTCTCCTGAAGACATTATTGGAGAAGTAAAGGAATCGGGACTGAGGGGACTTGGTGGCGCGGGTTTCCCCACCGGCCGCAAATGGGAATCCTGCCGAAATGTGCCCGGAGATATCAAGTACGTAATCTGTAATGCTGACGAAGGCGACCCGGGAGCGTTCCAGGACAGATCAGTTATGGAAGGCAACCCTCACTCGCTTATCGAAGGTATGATCATTGCAGCCTATGCAATAGGAGCTCAACGAGGTTTTGTTTATGTGAGGGCAGAGTATCCCCTTGCTGTCAGCCGCCTAAAAATTGCTATCGACCAGGCACAGAAAGCAGGTTTTCTGGGTGACGACATTGTGGGCAGAGGTTTCAGTTTTCATATCGACATCTTTCAGGGAGCAGGGGCCTTCGTATGCGGTGAATCGACGGCTCTGGTGCGCTCAATCGAAGGAAAGAGGGGTATGCCCAAGCCAATGCCCCGTCCGAGGACTACCGAGGAAGGATTATGGAATAAACCGACCCTTCTTAATAATGTCAAAACATTTGCAAATATACCGTTGATCATCATGAACGGTTCAGAATGGTTTTCGCAGAGAGGGACAGAGAAAAGCAAGGGCACAGCCGTATTTTCTCTCACGGGAAAGGTGATGAACTGCGGCCTTATAGAAGTGCCCATGGGAGAAACGTTGCGGAAAATCATATTCGATATCGGGGGAGGAGTTTTAGGCGGCAAGTCCCTGAAAGCAATTCAGACCGGAGGGCCATCGGGCGGGTGCCTGCCTGCACACATGATAGATATGCCTGTTGATTTCGACTCGCTCACAAAAGCAGGTTCGATCATGGGTTCCGGAGGGCTTGTCGTGATGGATGAGGATACCTGCATGGTCGATGTTGCACGATACTTTCTTGATTTTAACCAGAGGGAATCCTGTGGCCAGTGCATCCCCTGCAGGATCGGTACCCGGCAGATGTTCGAGATCCTTGAAGAAATCACAAGAGGGAATGGACGGCCCGGGGATATCGACCTGCTCCTTGAATTAAGCAGCTCAATAAAACAGAGTTCGATATGCGGACTCGGCAAGACAGCCCCAAATCCTGTTGTCACAACGATTCGGTATTTTCGGGATGAGTACGAGGCACACATTAAGGAGAAACGATGTCCTGCTGGTGTATGCAGGATGAATTGAATGAGGCTAAGAAAGATGCTGTTGGCAGGAACAATAGAGAAAGGAGGTCGCAATGGGTACGGTTACACTGAAGATTGATGATCAGGAAATCCAAACCTGGCAAGGTGCCACTATCCTTGAAACGGCTCTGGAAAATAAAATCTATATACCACACCTCTGTTATCATCCGGACTTGAAACCTGCCGGAAGCTGCCGTATCTGCCTTGTGGAACTTGATAACGGCCGACTGGTGAATTCATGCAGGACCCCGGTAAAGGAAGGCATGGTCATAAGAACAAAGGGGTCTGAAGTCGATGCAGTGAGGCTGCCGGTTATTGAAATGATTATTGCCAATCATCATATGGACTGCAAGCATTGCCTAAAAAAAGGGCGGTGCCAATTGCAGAAGATCATGGCATATATGAAGGTAGACAAAAAGAAAATTCAGGAGCGGATGAGACTGCCGAAAGCTGATATGCCACTTGATGAATCGAATCCTTTTTTTATCAGAGATCATAACAAATGTGTCATGTGCGGAATTTGTATACAGACCTGCAAAGAGATTGCAAAAGTTAATGCAATTGATTTTGCCGGCAGAGGGATCCAGAGCAAAGTTGCTCCGTTTGCAGATAAGCCGATAACAGAATCCAGCTGCGTCTCATGCGGAGAGTGCGTAATCCGCTGCCCTGTTGGTGCGCTTGTTTTAAGGAATCCCAGGAAAGCTGTCACGTGGGTGAAATCTATCTGTCCATACTGCGGCGTCGGATGCGGCGTTCTTCTGGGCATCAAGGATAATGAAATTGTTGAGGTGAGAGCTGATGCGTCGAGTGCGGTAAATTTCGGATGTCTTTGTGTAAAAGGTCGCTTCGGCATGGACTTTGTAAATTCACCGGACAGACTAAGCTACCCAATGGTAAGACAGGAGCGAGGAAAAGGAACAGACAAAGCAGCAGGTAAGGGGAGTAACAGCGGGTTTCTCGAGATTTCCTGGGACGAGGCACTCGATCTTGTCGCAAAAAATTTGAAAAAATATAAGGGTGATGAATTTGCTCTCATAGCGTCAACTAAGTGCACTAATGAAGACAATTATGTGGCACAAAAGTTTGCAAGGGTCGTCATGGGGAGCAACAACATCGACACCTCAGCCAGACTCTACTATGGTCCGAACATCACTGCGTTGCGGAGTACGGGGAAATGTGTCGGGTTCAGTCCGCCAGACGACAGTGATGTCTTTCCGGTTCCGGCGAGACAAAATCCGGATCTGATCGAAAAGGCTGCCTGCATACTTGTTGCCGGGGCAAATATTACCCAGTCACATCCGATATTAGGCCTGAAAATAAAGAAAGCGATTGATAACGGCGCGAAGCTTCTCGTCATAAGCCCGAATGAGACTGAACTCTGCCGAAGTGCTGAAAAATGCCTTAACCCCTATCCCGGTTCAGAACTGGCTCTTATTATGGGCATGTGCAATGTGATTGTCGAAGAGGAATTGTTTGACAGTGCATTCACAGGTATGTATTGCAATAATTTTGAAGAATTCAAAGAAGCACTCGGCGATTTTTCCCTTGGGAGGGTCGAAAGAATTACCGGGATTCCCCGTGATATGGTCGAAGAGTCTGCCCGGACTTACGCGCTCAGCAAACCTGCTGCAATCTTCTGGGGTGCAGGAATCACCCAATATAGTCACGGGACAGACAGTGTTTATGCTCTCATAAATCTTGCAATTCTTACTGCAAATATCAAACATTCCTTTGCACTGAATCCCCTCTCAGAACAGAGCAATACCTTAGGGGCCTGCGATATGGGTTGCCTGCCTGACTATTATCCCTGCTATCAACCCGTTGGTTCGCCTGATATACAGGAACGATTTGAAGCTCTTTGGGAGTGTGCACTGAACCCGAAGCCCGGCCTTACCTTTACCGAAATAATAGATGCCACACTTGCAGGAAAAATCAAAGCACTCTATATTATTGGATCGAACCCGGCTGTGACAATCGCTCCATCGAAAAAGGTAAAAGCTGCGTTGAAGAAAGCTAAATTTGTTGTTGTCCAGGACTTGTTCCTGAATGAGACAGCTCAATATGCCCACGTAGTCCTTCCGGCGGCAAGCTTTGCCGAAAAAACCGGTTCCTTTACGAATACAGGGGCTGAAACACAACCCATAGAAAAAGCACTTGAACCCTTTGGGAATTCAAGGCCGGACTGGGAAATATTGTGCCGGCTTGCAGATAGAATGGACAGCAGAGGCTTTGCGTTTGCAAGCCCCGATGACATTCTGTCGGAGATGGTGGCGCTTATCCAGAACCTGCCTGAAACAATAGGAAAGTTTAGTTTGTTCCCGCTGCAATACAAAGCTCCGGCAGAGGCCGCAGACATGGATTATCCTCTTGTCCTGACGAGAGAGAGAGATTGTTACGCAGATGGCGTCATGTCTGAAAAAGCGCATGGCCTGAGAGAGCTTGGGTTGACAAACTATCTTCAGGTAAATCCAAAGGATGCCGCAGATTTTGGGATCGCTGACGGAGAAGCAGTTCGAATCGTTTCCCGGCACGGGTCTGCAGAGAGCAAGGCATTATTGACAGAATCAACTCCTGCAGGTCTCGCAGTCCTAAAAGAGGATCAAGAACACTTCAATTCGCTTTTGAATCCAGTTCTCGATGTAATATCAAGAACTCCTGAGATGAAAATGTGTTCAGTCAGACTTGAAAAAGTTAAGGGGCACAAAAAGAGACAAAAGAATCTTGCAGTGAAATATGCATAGGAAAAGTCCCTTGAACAGGGTCCATGTGTAGCTTTATGAATAAAACCATGATTGCAATTCTGAAAATTCTGGAGCAGCATGAGGATACCATCCTTGGCTCAAGAGGGATTTCAAGACAATTGAAACAACATGGGATTGAACTTACGGAGAGAACTGTGCGTTATCACCTGAGAATTCTCGATGAGCGGGGGTTTACCAAAGTATTTGGCAAGGAAGGAAGGATGATAACACAGAAAGGAAAAGTCGAGCTTTCGCATGCGTTAGTGTCTGACAGAATCGGTTTTGTTATCAGCAGGATCGAAAGTCTTTCGTATCTGACAAGCCTTGATCTCGAAAAAAACGAAGGCGATATCATTCTCAATGTATCGTATTTTCCCGAAAAAAATCTGAAGGAAGCATTGCGGATAATGAGGCCGGTCTTTCTGTCGCCGTATGTTATGTCTGACAGGGTTATCATGAAAAGGGGAGGAGAGAAGATCGGAGATGTCCCGGTCCCGGATGAACAGGTTGGTTTTGGCACCGTCTGCAGTGTAACCATCAACGGTATATTCCTCAAGTCAGGTATCCCTGTTATATCGAAGTTCGGTGGTGTCTTGCAGATAGAGGAAGCTGAACTGTCGAGATTTACTGCACTGATCAGTTACGAAGGTTCATCATTGGACCCGCTCGAAATATTTATCAAGAGCAGGATGACGGATGTCTTGGGTGCAGTTAGAAATCGCTCCGGGAAGATTCTCGCCAGTTTCAGAGAAATACCGGTGGTAAGCATCGAAAAAGCGGAAGAACTCTGGAACGAATTGAGAAAAAATGGCATACGGGGTATTTTGCTCATAGGCAATCCCAACCAGCCACTTCTCGAGATGCCTGTTGGACTTGACAGGGCAGGGATGGTGATCGTTGGCGGACTGAATCCAATTGCTGCACTTGAAGAAGCAGGGATTGCGACGGTAACAAAAGCAATGTCCACCCTCCACAGGTTCTCTGACCTTGTGAAGTTTACGGAACTTCTCTAAGGCTCTTTGGACTTTTCCAGGAAGTCTAAAATATAATCACAGTACTCGTGATAATCTTTTAAACAATCTGTGATTGAAGAATAAATGCTGTTATAATCAACGACGTCATATTCATGAACCAGAATATTCCTTGTTCCAACACTTCGGGCTATTCGCCGGGCAAATTCTTCCGGGCAAATACCGCAATCGGCAAGCCTCAGGAAAGTCTCAGCATAATCCAGCGGAGGATTTGTATCTTTTGTTGATAGCTCTGAAATCAAATGATGATTTATATCAATAGCACGGTTGATAATTCTTTCCAGATACCGCTCAAGGGCTGCTTGTTTGATGAAGTCACGTGTTATTTCTTGCAAAGAATATTTGGCTAAGTCAGCGAGATGAACGAGTTCATTCTGAATAAGGGTTATTTTCCTTAAAATAAAGTTTTCCCTTATCATCTTGTCGCGGCTATCATTTCTTTTAATATCTTCTGCCGTTTTTTGATAAGAAATTTCTCAAGCGCAAAAAGAGGCTGAGAGTCGATATATTCTTTGAAGGCAAAAGCTTTATGTGCAGCATATTCATCCTCGTCACCATAGAGTAAAATCCCTGATGAAATAACTTCGTATCTATGAAATGTATTAACCTTATTGAGATTTGTTAAATCTATTTTATTATCTGGGATACCGAACAGATCTGATAAAAAATGTAAGAGCTCAATATAATTGTTGAAATCAGCTATATTTCCTTTCTTTGTCGTTAATACTGCCACATCATAATCACTTTCTTCACGGACAGTTCCCATAGCCTGAGAGCCGAAAAGAACAAGAAATTTGATCCCATGTTCGATTGCATATTGTTCAATATTTTCTTTATTGATTTCCATGAGTTTAATGTAGCACATAAGCGATGAAACAGCAAAACATACCCCGCAGCTTTACAACGGTTTGCATTTTTTATCAATAATTTACTATGCTTAATTATTAAACATTGGGAGGTAAGAAAGGCATGACGATTACTGATAAGGCTGCTGAAAAGGCTCTGGCCATCCTGACCGGCGAAGGCAAAGCGAACTGGGGGTTGCGGATATTTGTAGCAGGAGAAAGCTGCTGCGGCCCGTCATTCGGTCTCGATATGCAGGAAGAGCAGAGGCCTGATGATGAAGTTTTAGAGAAGAACGGTTTGAAGGTTTTCTTGGACAAACACACCATGTCAACGCTCACCGGAAGAGAGCTTGATTATTATGTCGGGGAAGAGGGTGAAGGGTTCGTCTTCACCGGGGGCGTCTCTACGTGCGGCACCGGAAGCTCTGCATGCGGCACCGGCGGTTCGGGCTGCAGCTCCTGCGGCGAGTAAGACAGAGCGGTGTTCCCCGTTCATCGTCCGCGAAGACTCAGGAAAAATGATACGATCAGGAGAATGGTGAGGGAAACCTCACTGTCTCCTGATCATTTTGTATATCCTCTTTTTGTTACCTCCGGCAAAGGCACACGGAAAGAGATATCCTCTATGCCCGGGTGTTATCAAGAGTCTATCGATACCGTAGCCAGGCATGCTAAGGAAGTCTTTGCGCTCGGCATTCCAGCGGTGATACTCTTCGGCATTCCCGAACACAAGGACGAGACCGGCTCGGGTGCATATGATGATCAGGGCGTCGTTCAGAAGGCTATCAGGTCAATAAAGAATAAGGTACCTGAATTGTTTGTCGCCACCGATGTTTGTTTGTGCGAATATACAAGCCACGGCCACTGCGGAGTCATAAAAAATGGTGATGTGCAGAACGATCTAACCCTTGAATTGCTGGTGAAGGAAGCGGTTTCCCACGCGAAGGCCGGTGCTGATATGGTCGCTCCATCGGATATGATGGACGGAAGGGTCGGCACAATCCGCGCCGCCCTGGATGAAGAGGGATATGAAGAACTCCCGATTATGTCCTATGCCGCGAAATATGCATCGGCGTTTTACGGCCCGTTCAGAGATGCTGCCGAATCAACTCCCCAGTTCGGCGACAGGCGCTCATACCAGATGGATCCTGCCAACAGGAGAGAGGCCTTGAAGGAGGTGGCGCTTGATGTTCAGGAAGGTGCCGATATTGTTATGGTGAAACCCGCACTTGCATATCTTGACGTTATCTCAGATGTTAAGGACGCTTTTGATGTCCCCGTGGCAGCCTACAATGTGAGCGGAGAATATTCACTCGTAAAAGCTGCCGGAAAACTCGGGTGGATAGATGAGCAGCGTGTCATGATGGAGATACTTACCTCGATTAGGCGTGCAGGGGCTGATCTCATACTTACCTATTTTGCAAAAGAAGCCTCAAAAATTCTCAATAAATAATTATCTGCATCAAAGTTTTCCTTGACGCTTCTTTCCCCAGGACTTAGCCCAGATTATTCATATACTGTGGTACCTTGACAGGACACAATATTGTCGCTCATTCTCGGTCTTCGACCTCCGAGGAATTTTGCCTCATTATTATTGAATACATAGTGTTTGAATATCTGCAAAATAAATCCGCTCAAACACTATGTCCTGTTAGTATCCAAGGAAATTTGTGAATTATATAGGTTAGAATGTAAGGGAAAATTTCATGCAATCATATTTATCATAGGAGGGAGGATTAAGATGAAGAAGACGTCCATTATCCTGCTGTCAATGTTCGTTCTTATCGTGTCAGGGTTTCTTGCGCAGGGGTATTCTGAAGATGTCAAGAAGGAGGATTGTTTCTTCCTGTCGAGTCTTCATCATACGTCGAGGGGGATGGCTTACTGGTATGATAAAGCGAATGGCGGTCTTGAAACACTTACCGGCATACCGTATGCAAGTCCGAAACTCGATTGCACTAACTGTCACGTAAAGTCATGTGACGTCTGTCATAAGACGGTAACCGAAGATAAGTTGTCTTACTCTGTTAAAGCAGCGCAGAATCAGGATGTCTGTCTGAATTGCCATAAACGGGAAAAGACTCTCATGAAGATTGATAAAGATGCCAATCAGGTTGATGTCCACGTGGACAAGCAGATGCGATGCATGAATTGTCATAGAACGAGAGAAGTCCACGGTGACGGAAAGGAATATAATTCCATGAAGCAGCCTGGAGCGATCGATGCGAAATGCAAGAAGTGTCATCCGTCGGTTCCCGAAAGTATCTCACATGAGATTCACGGGGATAGGTTGGAATGTAACGCATGTCACGTCCGTCATGTTGTAAGCTGTCAGAACTGTCATATTGAGACCATTATCAATGAGCGGAAGCGCGTAGATATCAAAGTCTCCGGATGGTTGTTTCTGATGAATTACGAAGGTAAGGTAACATCAGCAAATACCCAGACATTTGTGGTGCCGGGGAATAAGACCTTCATCTTATTTGCTCCACAGAACAGTCATTCGATCATGAGGGAGGGACGTAAGTGTGGTGACTGCCATGGTACTGATATCGTCAAACAGGCTCAGAATGGTAAGGTGAAGCTGACTTGGCTTGAAAACAATGAATTGAAGAATCTTAAGGGTGTAATCCCTGTCGTTGAGGGAGTGGAATATGATTGTGTATATCAGGATTATAAAAACGGGAAATGGCTTCCCATCCAGAATCCACCATCACCTATGGTCCAATATAGCGGCTATGGCAAGCCCTTGACAAAGGATCAGTTGAAGAAACTGGCGCACCCGATGGGCAGGTAGGTAACGGCTACTTCACAAACAATTATATAGAACGACTTAATACCAATGCAGCTTGTCATTCCGGCTTGACCGGAATCTTTCTGAAGAAGAGGGATTCCCGACCTCCCGAAAGCATTCGGGATTGCGGGAATGACATATGAGTAATGTCGTAATGTGAAAACTATGCCCCATAAAATTTAGACGGGCCTTGCAGAACGTGCCATTCAGCTTCTTCAAAGACTTTTATGCACTCCTTGACTGTCATCCCCCGTTTGCCTTCTGTCTCTTTCTCGGTGTCGCGGGGGTTGGCCCCGGCTTCCGCCCACAGGAGGTTGGCCCCTGCAGCGGCACCAATGACATTCGGCTCGTGAGTGCAGTTGCCTGGTACGTCATACCCCAGCGCCAATCTCACTACCGCAAGAATGTGTGCCATCTTTGCCTCGCTGACGATACCATATTGAGCCATATTGGTTCCGGGTATCGGGATTCGCCGTGCTGCCCCACTATACACCGGTTTGGCGTCACGGGTAATTATTGTCTTTTCTACTAATTCTTCAATAGAATGTTCATTACCAACCGGCTCGACACAAGTACCCAATGATAGTCCGGCTTCTCTCGCATTTTTAAAAGTCATGAGTCTTTTATTGACAGGAATTGTTGTATCTCGACCTTCACCTAATCTCACAGCATGGTATATTCCCACAAAACCGGTATCTTTCAGCTTTTTTGCCTGTTCTCTGGTAAAATCTCCGATGTTTGCAACAAGGACAGTTTCCGGGCGGAGGGATTTCCTGATTTCCCGGGAGATGTTGACGAATTTTTCGAACGAATAATCAGCCGTACTCATGATATAAACGGCATTCGCTCCGTCAGCTTCGAGCTGTTTTGCTTTTGCAACAGCTTCCTCCGCTGAAATTTCAACCCTTTCAGTAAAAACTTTGTTTTTGGCCGCAAACGAACAAAATGAACAGTTCCTAGGGCACGGAGCAATATTTAAACCCACTTGCGCATGAACTTCCGCCAGGCCATTGCCTGCATGCTCACTCTTTCTTCGAGAAGCTGCGAGCATCATTGCAGATTCTTCGGAAAAGAGGGGAACCCGGAATAATGAGGTAATTTCCTCTCTGCTGAGCGATGCTCCGTCTAATGCCTTTTGCAGTATTTCCCTAATCAGAATACTATACCCCCAGCAAAGTTCTCGCGATCGTGCGAATTAATAATTATACCATTGATTCTATGGTAAGCGCGGTCATATGTTGCCGTTAAATTCCACTTGACAGGAAATTCTCATAGGTATAAAATGATATTGACAATCATTATCAATAAGGAGATTAGTCGTTATGCCGTGGAGAGATGGATCCGGACCCCCATGGTTGCAGGGGAAATTAAAGGGTTGTGGTTACAGGCTGACAGTACCGAGAGAAGCCATTCTGGATGTTTTGAGTAACACAAATGAACATCTGTCTGCTGAAGATATTTATCTAAAGGTACACAAGGTGCATCCTGCAATCGGATTGACGACTGTGTACCGAACTTTAGAACTGCTGGTGCAAACGGGGATGGTGTTCAAATTCGACTTTGGCGATGGCAGAGCCAGATATGAATTATCTGAAAGTCCAAAGGGTATTGGGCACCATCACCATCTCGTGTGCACCAAATGCCGCAGGATCGTTGATTATCAGGATTTTATTGATGAAGAAAAAGAGCTCTTGAAAAAGACCGAACGGGGGCTTTCTAAGAAATATAATTTTCAGATTACGAACCATCTCATCCAGTTTTACGGGTTATGTTCGCGCTGTCTGAAGAGCGGTTAAAAAAATTTGTCATATAATGAAAATGATTATCATTGGCACCAATGGACACGAGACTTTTTGATGACCTGTATAGGAATTTTCTGATCGATGTTTCGATCAGAATCATAAGGAAGCAGATTTTTCAATACCATGAAAACATTACAATTTAGAAATTGCAAAGTATGCATAAACCCTTTCTGCTCAATTATTGCGGTGATGATCATTTTCTCTTGCGTGAAAGTCATGACACCTATTGACGGTTACCGTTTGCACGCTTTTGACTATCTGATTATTTCCTTTCTGATTCTCGTTGGTTCGATGGGTTGTCTCTTCTTACACGAGTATGCACATGTTCTGGCATCGAGGAGGATAGGCTTACCGGTTAAGGAAATTACGGTGTCATTGTTTGGAGCTTACACGTCACTTCATGGTAGCCCTTTGCAACCACGAGAGGCACTCGTTGTATCTATAGCCGGGCCTGTCGCAAATGTCTTTATAGGAATCATTTTCTATGCAGGTTACCTTGTTTTCCTGCAATCAGATATTGTCGGTACTATATTCTTTTACCTGAGCGTTTTCAATGGTGTTCTGAGTGCTTACAATTTAATGCCAGTTATGCCTTTAGATGGAGGATTGATTGTGCGTTCCACATTGTGGTTGGTGAGCGGTAACTGGACATGGGCAACGCGAAGAGCACTCCTCATTGGCAATGGATATGCTGTACTTTGCATTATCGCAGGAATCATGCTTGTCACCATGCAGCATAGTCTCATCGGTGCCGTTTTATGCGTTCTGGGGTTATCTCTTTGGCAAAGTGAAAAATTAGCATATCAACGAATGTTGGCAGCAAAAATATTGAACATAGTAAACCCTAAGGGCTATCGAAAGGAGGTGATGAGAGATGCCATTCGGTGACGGAACAGGACCTCAGGGCTTCGGGCCAAGGACAGGAAGAGGGTCAGGATATTGCGCTGGCTTTGGAATGCCTGGTTCCATGAATTCTGTGCCTGGAGGAGCGGGCTTTGGCTTCGGCCGCGGCAGGGCAATGGGCTGCCAGTGGTTTGGAGGTGGTCGCGGATGGCGGAACTGGTATCGTGCAACTGGATTACCCCACTGGGCACGAGCAGGGTATGGATATCCTTATGCACCATCATGTACCGCCAAAGAGGAAACAAACTTTCTTAGGGAAGAGGCAGAATTTCTGAGAAAGCAGCTCGAAGACATTCAAAACCGGATCAGTACTTTAGAAAAGGCAGAAACGCAGGAAAGCTGATATGTCCAATATCAGGTTGCCATTGCGATCTCGCTCCCCCCTTCCTGTATCAAGAGCAGATGTTTTGAGTATTCTGCCTTGAGAGTGGATCGCAATGGCTTTTTTAAGAAAAGATAAGGGAGGTAACATCACGTGAGAGTTGCAATATCTACAGACGGTGAATTTGTATCGGAACATTTCGGAAGATGTCCGTCTTTTACGGTAGTCGATATTGAAGAGGGCATAGTCAGGAGTACCATGGCCTTGGAAAATCCCGGACATCAGCCAGGGGTTATCCCCCAATTTTTACATCAGAAGGGAGTCAACTGTATTGTGGCAGGCGGCATGGGAATGCGTGCAAGAGGTTTTTTTGATGAGGTCGGTATGCAAGCGATTCTGGGTATTACAGGAAGGATCGACGATGTAATCCGGAAACTTCAGAACGGAATACTGCAGGGAGGTGAGAGTCTCTGCAAGCCAGGTGCAGGAAAAGGATATGGTCTTGACAAGGAAGTGTGTGACCATCCAGATGAAGCGCATAAAAAGTGTAAACACTAAAGAGAGGTGATAGACATGAAAATTTGTATAACGTCACAGGAAGACAATCTCGATGCACAGGTCGATCCCCGCTTTGGCAGATGCCGATATTTTGTTATTGCTGATCCGGAAACCCTTCAGTATGAGGCGATTGTGAATCCTAATATTGATGCGAGGGGTGGTGCAGGCATACAATCAGGGCAGATTATGGCCGAAAAGCAGGTCAAAGCAGTTGTCACGGGAAATGTAGGTCCGAATGCTTTTCAGACGCTCAATGCAGCCGGAATTACGGTAGTAACAGGTGCGTCGGGCACTGTCAGGCACGCGATAGAAAAATACAAGAACGGGGAATTAGAAACAGCCCAGGGACCAACAACCGGCGCCATGATGGCGCACGGGAAATAGGGAGGTGATTGGAATGCCAAGAGGACAGGGTCAAGGTTCTGGTTCGGGCGGCGGGATGGGAAGAGGTGCTGGCAGCGCTGGTAGAAGAGGAATGGGAGGTAAAAAAGCTGGAGGCCCGGGAGGTAATTGCATCTGCCCCAATTGTGGAGAAAAAGTTGTCCATCAGCAGGGTGTCCCCTGTTACTCAGTCAACTGCTCCAAATGCGGTGCAAAAATGGTGAGGGAATAGAGGTGTTAGAAATGCAATCTCCTTGGAGAGAGGTGGAATATGCGTAAGGAACAGGAATGTAAAACGAATGAAAGCAGTTCAAAGCGGAATCTCCCGACAAGGGAGGAGATTGAAGAGATGCGGGAAAAGCTTGCGCTGCAGGATAATATCGGGCGTATCAGCCACAAAGTTGTTGTACTGTCAGGTAAAGGGGGTGTCGGCAAGAGTACGGTTGCTACCAATATAGCAGTCGCCCTGTCTGTAAAGGGACAGAAGGTCGGACTGATGGATGTTGATATCCATGGTCCGAGTATTCCTAAAATGCTGGGACTTGAAGGAAACGTACTGAGAGGAACAGAAACAGGGCTTACGCCGATAGTTTATAGTGATAATTTACGGGTGATGTCAATCGGGTTTATCCTGAGGAGTCAGAACGATGCAGTTATTTGGAGGGCACCACTGAAACACAAGCTCATAAGAGATTTTCTTACCGATGTGAAATGGGGTGAGATTGATTATCTTATTATTGACTCTCCTCCAGGAACCGGAGACGAACCTCTTTCTGTTGCTCAGTTGATTGAAGATGCAGACGGAGCTGTCATTGTGACAACCCCTCAGGATGTAGCCCTTATAGATGTACGCAAGGCTATAACGTTTTGTCGTCAGGTAAACCTTCCGGTTTTGGGGGTTGTTGAGAATATGAGTGGCTTTGTTTGCCCTCATTGTGGTAAGACGGTGAATATATTTAAAACTGGTGGTGGTGAATCAATGGCATCAGATATGGGCGTGCCTTTTCTCGGACGTATACCACTGGAACCGAAGATTGTCGATGCAGGCGACAGCGGAAAACCGTATTTTGAGTACTACCGGGAGTCGGAAACCGCAAAGGCTTTCAATAGGGTAATAGAAACCCTGCTCTTGTTGAACTCTCAAAGGAAAACTGCTTCTTCAGGAGAGTGAATCCATGCCTGTTTATGAATATAAATGTGAAACATGCGAATATGTATTTGAAGTGAACCATGCAATGAACGAAAATCCGGCTGTGTTCTGTCCGGAGTGCAATGCAAACGCCATGAAGATTATTACCGGAGGAACGGGGTTTATTATGAAAGGCTCTCATCATAAGGGTACCGGCATCCAGTGCGGAAGGGAACAGACATGCTGCGGAAAAAGCACCCCGTGTGAAACACGACCGTGTGACAAATAAGATGACAAGAGGAGGAATAATCCATTGATCATATCGATTGCAAGCGGGAAAGGCGGCACCGGAAAGACCACTGTTGCGGTGAATCTTGCCTTATCGCTTCAGAATGTCCAGTTTCTGGACTGTGACGTGGAAGAACCGAATGCGCATCTTTTTCTGAAGCCAAAAATGCACTCGAAGAAAATTGCTACTATCCCGGTACCCCAGGTTGATGAAACGCGATGTGATTTCTGTGGGAAATGCAGTGAGGTGTGCGCTTACAATGCGATTGCTGTTTTTCCGGGCAACGAAAACAGAATCGGGAGCGGTGTTCTGATTTTTCCCCATCTCTGCCATGGTTGCGGAGGCTGTACGCTCCTGTGTCCGCGTGGTGCCATCCATGAAGTGGACAAGGAAATAGGCGTGATTGAAAAAGGCACATGCGGGGCTATGCATTTTGTTCACGGCAAATTACATATCGGGGAAATTATGTCACCGCCTTTAATCAGACAGGTGAAGCTTTCTATTGACCGGTCACGCACAGTCATCATTGATGCTCCTCCTGGGACTTCCTGTCCTGTTATCGGCTCGGTAAAAGGGAGCGATTTCTGCATCCTCGTCACCGAGCCGACTCCTTTTGGATTGCATGACCTCATTCTGGCGGTTGAAGTGCTTGAGAAAATGGAGATTCCCTTCGGGGTTGTGATAAACCGCTCTGATATCGGGGATAGCGGGGTGGACAATTTTTGCCGGGGCAGGAATATTCCTATCCTTATGCAGATTCCTTTCGACAAGGAGATTGCATTTCTCTATTCGAACGGCATCCCATTCGTCACGGAAAAGGAAGAGTACATTCAGAAATTTGAGAATATGTTTGAAGCTATTGAAGCAGGCATCAGCGGGAAGGCTGCACGATGAACGTTATCGACAGAATGCGCTTGCTTGATATTAAACCATATGTGCCGGATTTTGAACCGAGACAAGAAGTCGGAACCGGCTGGCTTGAGGGGACATTACCATGAAACAGATAGTTGTTATAAGCGGAAAGGGAGGTACAGGGAAAACCGTCTTAACCGCATCTTTTGCCTCACTGGCCGGTAACAAAGTCATGGTCGACTGTGATGTGGATGCGGCAGATTTGCATCTTTTGTTGAAGCCGGACATAAAGGAACGGCATGAGTTCAGAAGTGGTGTAACCGCCAGGATAGACAGAGACATTTGTCAGGAATGCGGTGAATGTATTTCAGCCTGCCGATTCGAGGCAATAAGTGAAGATTTCAGGGTAGATCCAGTCTCATGTGAGGGATGTACTGTCTGCAGCCATGTTTGTCCCGCAGGTGCGGTCATAATGGAAGAAAATATTTCAGGAGAGTGGTACATTTCAGAGACAAAATACGGTGCTCTTGTGCATGCGAAATTGGGCATCGCCGAAGAAAACTCGGGCAAGCTCGTTGCGAAGGTGCGTCAAATTGCAAAAGATATAGCCGAGAAAACAGAGAGAGATTACGTGATAATTGACGGCCCCCCCGGCATCGGCTGTCCTGTCATTGCAGCAATCACCGGTGTTGACCTCGCACTCATTGTAACAGAGCCAACCCTGTCAGGCATGCATGACATGGAAAGGGTGGCACAGGTGTCGAAACATTTCGGGATTCCAACGAAAGTGGTTATCAATAAATACGACTTGAATCTGAAAAACAGCGAAACTATCAGAAAGATGTGTGACCAGGCAGATATGGAAGTGGCAGCACTTCTGCCGTTTTCCCGGCAGGTTAGTGAATCAATCGTTCAGGGAATTCCTCTCGTCGAATTCAGCAAGAACGGAATATCCGGGGACATCGCTCTGCTCTGGGAGAGGATCAGATAATTTATGAAACATGTATATGGCCCCGTGCCCTCACGGAGGTTGGGCTTTTCCCTTGGGATAGATGTAGTTCCTTATAAGACCTGTACGCTTGACTGCATATATTGTCAACTCGGAAGGACAACCCAGAAAATGACAGAGAGAAAACACTATTCGGAAAAAGATGCTGTTTGCAGAGAAGTGCAGGAAACCTTGGACAAACAACAGCGTGTCGATTATATAACCTTCTCCGGTTCCGGTGAGCCAACCCTGAATGCTGAAATAGGTGCTCTCATCAGAGAGGTAAAAACGATAACGCCGGTGCCGGTGGTCGTTCTTACCAACGGAACCTTGCTTTTTCGGAAAGATGTTCAGGAAGATCTTGCAGGTGCTGATATTGTAATGCCTTCTCTTGATGCCGCTTCTCAGAAGGTGTTTGAACGTATCAACAGACCTCACAAGTCTCTCGATATACAGACAATTATTCATGGGCTCACAGCATTCAGGAAACGGTACACCGGACAGGTATGGCTGGAGATTATGTTTGTGGACGGTTTCAATAATGATCACAACGAATTGCTTTTCTTAAAGGAGGCAGCATCAGAAATCGACCCTGATAAAATCTATCTTAATACCGTCGTAAGACCGCCGGCTGAAACATATGCAAAACCGCTCAACAAGGACGAGATGTTAACGCTAAGAAGTTACCTGGACCAACGCTGTGAAGTTATTGCAGAATTTCATGGGCAAAAAATCGAGGAAACTCAGAATGTTGATGAAGCAATTATCGAGATGACCAGAAGACGTCCCTTAACCATTACCGATATAGCAAATGTCCTTGGCATCTCGGGGGTGAACGCTGAAAAATGGGTAAATGGTCTCGAAGAGTCGGGCAAGCTCAAAGAGCGGCAATATAAGGGAGAAAAATATTACTCGTATACAGTGGAACCGCAGAGATAACTGACAAGAACCGGGGGATGAAGCTTTCCGAACTTGAGCGTTGGTTTGAAGTTTTCGACTGATCTTTCTCATTTCGGCAGTATTCGGAAAATAGTGTTTTAAAAATCATCAACCCGAAAAGCGCAGACATTGTTTTCGCCCCGGCGAATCCGCTGAGGCGGACAAAATTTATTTACCCCGATGATGTTTGCCTCACCGAATCCCCGAAGTGAAAAATAAAGTCAGCAAAACCAATTATTGAAAAACGACTTTTTCAGCGTCCCGTTAAAAATGTGCTTCTGCAGGACACAGGTTGACAAAGAGTCATTGTTTATAATAAAGTATATTGAGACTCAATCTCAATGGAAGAAGAAATATTCAGACAATATCTTGAGAAGAACGGGCAGCGGTTAACGAGGGAGAGGAATGCTGTTTTGGAGAAGGCTTTGTCGTGCAGGGGACACTTTGATCCTGAAACCCTTTACGTAGACATGAGGAAGAGGGGCATGAAGGCATCAAGGGCCTCCGTATACAGAACCCTCAATTTGCTGTGTGAATGCGGACTTGTGGAAAAAGTCAACAAAACAGAACACGGCACCATTTACGAACAGGCACTCGGCCGCCCTCATCACGATCATATGGTCTGTATTCATTGCGGAAAAATTATAGAATTTTTTTCTGAAAGCCTCGAAAAACTGCAGGAAGAGATATGCAGTGAACGGGGATTCAGAGGGAAAAATCATACGCTTGAAATTCGCGGATATTGCAAAGACTGTGAAAGAGGGAAAGACGTTGCGGAAGGAGAGAAAACATATGGGCGGTGATCTCATGCCACTGATCTTGCTGAAGGAAGGCCAAGAAGGGATCGTGCATATGGTCTCTGGAGGATTGGGACTGATTGGCAGGCTTGCTTCTCTGGGGATAACTTCTGGTATGAGGGTCAAGGTGGTCAGGAATATTGGTGGACCTTTAATAATTACGACGAATGGTACAAGGATTGCCATAGGAAGGGGGCAGGCCCAGAAAATACTTATCCGGCGTTTGGCCGCCGGAATGGTGCAAGCAGAGATTGCATGACAGCAGGGAAAGACCTGCTGGTTGCCCTTGCCGGACAGCCAAATGTCGGCAAATCAACAGTTTTCAATCTGTTGACCGGCCTGTCTCAGCATGTCGGTAACTGGCCGGGCAAGACGGTCGAAAAAAAAGAAGGTTTTTGTTCCACGAATGGCACAAGGATAAAAATCGTAGACCTTCCCGGCAGCTACAGCCTGACTGCCTATTCTGAAGAAGAGAAGAATAGCGAGAGACTTTATCATTAATGAACGGCCGGACGCGGTTGTTCTCATGGCTAACGCCTCGGCACTCGAAAGAAGTCTATATCTCCTCGCGGAGTTTCTGCTTTTAAAAGCTCCGGTCATTTTTGCCCTCAATATGACGGATGTGGCGGAGCAGCAGGGGATCCGGATTGATGTCGGCCTTCTCGAAAAATACCTCGGGGTTCCTGTTATCCCCATGATCGCTTCAAAAAACCGGGGTACCAAAGCATTGATCTCCGAGATCCTTCTCCTTACAGAAGGAAAAAAGGAAAACAGGCCTTCTCTGGCCGAAGTTTCTGATGACCATAAAGAGATCTTTCTTGAGCTGGCCGATATTCTCGAACAATATATTACCCCGCCGTATCTGACAAAATGGACTATTACGAAAATTATGGAGGGTGATCCTGATATAACTGAGAAGATGAGCCGAACTGTCCGGCCCGATTCGTGGAACAAGGTTCAGGCCCTCTTGAGGAAACACGAAGATTCACTTCTTGCTGTCGTCAAGGGGCGATATGACTGGATTGAGGGCGCTGTTCGCGCTTCTCTTTCCGAGTTCAAGAGGGGGCAGATCCTTCTGACGGATCGACTGGATCATGTTCTCACGCGTCCTGTGTTTGGGATCCCGATTCTTCTGGGTGTTCTTGCCCTTGTTTTTTCGCTAACCTATGGCTTGGGGTTGCCGTTACAACAACTGCTCGAATCCCTCATGAACTCTCTTGCGGGCTGGGTCGAACCGTTTCTCGGGAAATCATTCTGGCTGAGGGGAATCATCGTCGACGGTTTACTTGGTGGAGCGGGAACAGTTATGACATTTCTCCCGGTGCTTTTCTTTTTTTTTGCGGCCATGGCATTTCTCGAAGACGTGGGATATATGGCAAGAGCTGCTTTCGTCATGGACAGATTTATGCATGTGATCGGACTTCACGGGAAAAGTTTTCTTCCTTTCTGTTTGGGCTTCGGCTGCAATGTTCCGGCTGTCATGGGTGCGAGAATCCTGGAATCAGGCAGGATACGGTTCCTCACAATCTTCCTTACGCCCTTTGTTCCCTGCACTGCTAAGCTGGCTGTCGTCACGCTTATTGCAGCTGCCATATTTGGGAAGACTGCGCTCATCATGTCGTGGGCGCTCGTCGCCGGAAACATTTTGATCCTCGGTTTTGCGGGCTTCATAGCGAGCAAGTTCCTTTTCAAAAAACAGCACATGCCTTTTATCATGGAACTTCCTTTTTATCACAAACCGAACCCGAGAACGATAGGAATGGTTGTCTGGAAAAGGATTACAGCCTTTATCAGGAAGGCCGGAACGATTATTGTGATATTTTCCGTGCTTCTTTGGTTATTGTCTCATATTCCAGGCGGACATATCGAAGGCAGCATTCTCGGTTTGATAGGGCAGTCGATTGAGCCTGTCGGGCGGCCCAATAGGGCTTGACTGGAAGATGATCGTCGCGCTCCTGGCGAGTGTCACGGCGAAGGAAAACTCGATAGCAGCACTGGGGGTACTCTATGGTGTTGGAGAAGAGGGTATTAGGGGAATTCTGCCGACTGTGATGAGTCACGCATCAGCACTCTCTTTCCTCGTGATACTTATGCTGTTTGTACCCTGTGTTGCCACGCTCGTGGTCATGAAACAGGAGATGGGTGGATGGCGTTGGTTCTTGTCTTCTTTCCTCTTCATGCTTGTTCTGTCTTATGTATCCGGTATGGCTGTCTATCAGTTTGCTCTCATGGTCGGACTATGACTTGTGATGTGTATGCTAATTTTTCTTAACCCCCGGATTGCTGTCTTCCATTGGATTGCCTTGCTGCGTAAGATTTTGAGAGGAAATGATTACATTCAAACAATTAAGAAGGCAGATTGAAAAGATCGGGAGAAAGAAGAGACCTTTCATCGCCTTGCAGATCGAACCTACTTCGAGATGCCAACTCAGATGTGTCATGTGTCCGAGGACTATTTTTTCAAGAGAATGGGATAACGGGGACATGCCTCTCTCTCTCTATGACAAGATAAGCACGTCTTTCCATCTTGTTGACAATATTCATCTTCAAGGGTGGGGTGAACCGCTTCTTCATCCCGAAATTTCTCTCATGATTCAGAAAGCAAAAGCAGTGCCTTGCAGGACAAGTCTCACAACAAACGGGGTCCTTCTTAGCGAGCCCGTATCACATGATTTTATCGAAAAGGGTCTCGATACTATCGTGATCTCTATTGCTGGAGCAGTGAGCGAAACGCATGAGGCTATCCGCTGCGGTTCTCACTTCGGGCAGATTATCGATAATGTAAAAGTGCTGGCACATTTGAAATTGAGTATGAAATCCAAGACCCCCAAAATCGTGCTTTCTTTTCTGATGACAAAGAAAAATATCGAAGAGCTGCCTGAGGCAGTGCTGCTCGCGAAGGATACAGGATCGGATGAAATGGTCGCAACAAATGTGGATTACATAGCGGGACAATATCAGGATGATATGAAGATATTTTCCTGTAAAGAAGCAGACAGTGAATACAAGAAAATCGTAGAAAAAGCCTTGCGGACGGCAAAAAAGGCAAAAATTACTTTTCGTGTTTATCCTCTGGAGATGGAAGAACTTATCATGTGCGAGATGAATCCGCTGAAAATCGTGTTCTTGTCACACGATGGATGTGTCTCTCCTTGTGTTTATTTGAATCTGTCTAAAAAAGGATGGATTCCGCGGATATTTTGTGGAAATTATCAAGGGATACAGAAACAGTGCTTTGGATATGTCGGAGAGGATGACTTTGTCGAGATTTGGGAACGCAAAGAATACAAGAACTTCAGGGAACCCTATGTTAGGAGAATGGCTTTCAACAAGAGAGCATTCGATGTTATCGCTGACGTGCAATCTTCAAAGGCTGCTATGGATGAACTGGAAAAACTGGAAGCGGTGCTGAGAGATAATCCCTTGCCAGCGGTATGCAGCACCTGCTATAAGGCTTACAATATTTAAGATTTTTCGATAATTTTTTAAAAATGTTTTACAATGGACCGTACTACTTTTTTAAAGTGATACCGGTAAGTCTTTCTGAAAGGTGAGAAAACATATGGAACTGGATGAAGTTGTCATAACGAAGGCGATTGTCGATCAATTCTGCAAAAAGCTGACCAATCATCTTGAAACTGATGTCGCTATTGTAGGGGGTGGACCTTCAGGTCTTGTCGCCGGTTATTTTTTGGCAAAAGCGGGCAGGAAAACCGTTCTGTTCGAACGCAAGCTGAGTGTGGGTGGCGGTATGTGGGGTGGCGGCATGTTATTCAACGAAATTGTAGTTCAGAAAGCCGCAGTTCGGATTCTTAAAGAATTTGGAATAACGTACTGCGAATTTCAGAAAAATTACTATACTGCGGATTCCGTTGAGTCGATTTCCACGCTTATTTCCAGGGCGGTGCAGGCCGGTGTGACGATCTTTAACTGCATCACTGCCGAAGATGTGCTGATGCGCACGTCACGCGTTACCGGTCTGGTGCTGAATTGGTCGGCAGTCGAAATGGCACGCCTTCATGTCGACCCACTGGCTGTTCGTTCCCGCTTTGTCGTCGATGCCACGGGCCACGAAACTGCGGTGGTCAGACTGGTTCAGAATAAAGTGCCCGGGACGCTGAAAACTCTAAGCGGGAAAGTAGAGGGAGAGAAATCGATGTGGTCGGATAAGGCCGAGAGCCTGACGCTCAAAAATACGAGAGAAGTTTTCCCCGGTTTATATGTGGCCGGCATGGCTGCAAATGCGACATTTGGAGGACCCCGCATGGGGCCGATATTCGGGGGGATGCTCCTTTCAGGCGAAAAAGTTGCAAAGCTGCTTTTGCAAGCACTTTCACAGAAATCCAAATAACCCGTTTCGTTGCAGAGGTGCTTTTCTTATATCTGAAGAACTGTTCCGGTCTGCAGATGCTGCAACTTTTCTCCAAGCACACTCTTGAGAACAGCATATGCTTTCTGACATGTGCAATGCCCCGTATACATTGACTGAATCGGATAGCGAAGAGTCTCTTTAGCGATGTTCTGTATATCAGTTTTACTGTCTGCCAGAGAGTTGCGCTTCGGCAGGCATATCAAATGAAAACCCCCTATGACTGCCTTGATAGGCAGTCCGGGGAATTTCTCTGCGACAGTATCGACCATGTTCAGCACGCCGTTATGGGAGCAGCCTGTAAAGATTACCAGATTACCGTTTTCTCTGACAGCCATGATAAGCTCATGGTCAAAATTATCTAAACTCCAGCGGGTGCCTTTCCTGGTATATAAGGATCTGTTCCCTTTTGGTTTCGGGTATGCCGTGCCGATAGTCGGAAAGATGTATACACCGGTAAGAATTTCGGTAAATTTCTCTATATACCCAAACCTCGCAGCATATGTTTTAAATAAATCCCTGTCCAGTCCTATATATCTCCTGGGCAACAGCGATGCCTTAAAGTAACACTCTCCGACCGGTGGCCTTTTAAGATAGACCTTTGCGCTCTGGTTCAACGCAAAAAACCGCTGCAATCCACCGCCATGATCGTAATGGTGGTGGGACAATACAGCTGCGTCAGCAGCGCCCAGGTCAATTCCGAGTTTATCCGCATTCTGAGAAAAAGAATCTGATGCTCCTGTGTCAAAGAGAATCGCTTTATTATCGAATGATATATGCAATGATAATCCGTGCTCTGCAGACAAACCAGTGTTGTTATCTGCCTGCGTATTTTCGATCAGGGTGGTAATGATCATAAATCACACTGTCTTTTTAATCCGGTAAGAGGCTTAATATCCAAGATAGGTGTTCTGTTTACCATATCCAGGCCTTTTACATAAACAACATTTTCTTCAATACCAGTGACTCTGAGAACTGACATGCCTATGGGATTAGGCCTTATGGGTGAACAGGTACTGAAAACACCGAGTTGTTCCATTCGATGCGGAGGTTTCTGGACGAGATGATCTGCGGTAAACTCCCGGCTCTGATGAAAATTGAAAAGAACAAGGATATCCTGCCCTTTCTGAATATCCTTTAAACCTTTTTTGTACGCTTCCTCAATGACGATTTTCCCTGGAACATCGGAAAGTGTCCAATGGCGGGGTATTGCGACGGCATCTGTTTGTACAAAACCGATAGGCTTGAATTCGATGGCCATATTTTCCTCAAGCGAAGAAAAGATATTTGCCATAACTATACACAATCTTATTGGGTTTGCACAAAAAAAGCAGCACATAGGGAAAAGAACACCTTGCTATTGTTATGGGCATATGCTTATAATTAAATATGTCGAGACCGAGAAAATGCAGAGTCATTCAATGCAAACCCGATGCAACATATTTTAAGCCACGGGGGATACCGTTAGTGGATCTCGATGAGATCAGCATTTCGATTGATGAGCTTGAATCAATAAGGCTTGCGGATTTCGAGGGCCTTTATCATGAAGACGCCGCTCTGAAAATGAAGATCTCGAGGCAGACATTCGGGAGAATCCTCAATGAAGCGCGCAGAAAAGTTGCCGAGTGCCTCTTGAAAAGTAAAGCCTTGAAAATAGAATTACCAAAAAAGGAGGAGCTGTATGAAAGCATGTTTTCCGGTAGCAGAAGTCAAAGGAATTGACAGTGAAATTTATGGTCATTTCGGTTCGGCCCCAGCGTTTATTATAGTTGAGACTGACGATAATACAGTGACCACGATTAAGAACAACGATCAGCATCATGCCCACGGTGCATGCAACCCGCTGAAGAAATTTAACAACAATCAGGTTGACGCGCTCGTTGTTGGGGGAATTGGAATGGGAGCATTAAATGTATTAAATCAATCCGGCATCCGCGTATTCCAGGCCCAGGCTCCAACAGTGCAGGAGAATATCGTTTTCCTGAAGGCGGGAAACCTGCCGGAGTTTTCTCCACAGCATACCTGCGCAGGTCATGGTCATGGGGGTGGCTGCGGACATTAAGAACAGTCTCATGATAGTCTGCGTTTTTAATGCGTCATCCTGAACGAAGGCAAGGAATCTCCAATTCATAAGAGAATGGATACCCGACAAGAACCTCGGGCTGACGTATAAGCGAGAAATCATTCAATATCATTGAATGTCGGACATAACTATATTTAGAAGTTAATGAAAACAAGGAGGTTATTATGGCAAAGGGAAAGAAGAGAATTGCGATCATTGGCGTGCAAAAATATCAAAGGGGTCTCTTGTGTCGGTGGTTGCCTGAAATGTTTTAAGGGAATCGCTGAGAGGGCCGGTGAGTATGAGCGCTGGAAAGATTATGATGTTGAAGTCATAGGAATGGACGATTGTGGCGGCTGCCCCGGTGTTATTATGCCCAAACTCCTTCTCATGAAAGATATGGGGAAGCTTTATGACAGAGATTTTGATGCAGTGCATCTCGGCACGTGTATTATGAAAGCGACTCAGACAGCAAAATGCCCGATCGATGTTGAAAAACTAAAAGGGCTGATTGAAACGAAGATGGGGAAAGAGGTTATTCTGGGCACACACGCTTATTAAATCCATCATACGCTTTCATCGCATTTAATCAGGGCGGTCGGCGTTTTAATCTGTTTCTAATTGATGCTTCTATGCAAAGGTTCAAGAAATATATAGGCAAAGACTTTATTCTCGGAAATGTAAAAGACACTGAAGCACTGAGGTCAACAGGTTTCCTCTGCGATAATATCCCTGATTCAATAGGAGATTTTGACGAACTCGAATTCTTATCGGAATGGGATGGAAAGCAACTTCTCATGTGTCTCGCAGTATTAACGGGAAAAGTCAAAAGAATCATGTTCGTTATGAGAAACAGTGAAGACCCTGATGATGTGAGACCACTGAGTGAAGGCGAACTGAGGGATTTTCTGAATCAGAAAGGCGACCAGTTAGTCAGTTTTTTTGAAAGTATCACTCAGTGAGGATACTGTATGATCTATCGATTATCCAAAGGTCTCAGCAGGATTTGTGACATGAGGGTGAAAAATGTTATGAAAAACCTCATACGGGGACTTTTTTGCTGCATGGTTATTTTGATGGGTTACTCGGCCCATGCCGGAAGCTGGGATCAATGCAAAGGTTGCCATGATGGGGCATTTGCTCCTGACGCGAAAGCTCTCAAACAAAAATACAAGACAGTGGACGATTTGATAAAGGCTGCGAAAAAGTCAGATGAGCCTCTGATGAATCGCTATAAACAGGATGAAGAGTTTCTGAGAAAGGCTGCAAAGGATATCGGCCTGCAATAGTAAACACCGGGGGAAAATGTCACACCTGCATTTTCTGCAGTTCAGTCAGCAAATCATTCAGGACAGGATATTTATTCTTTGCCAAAGCTGCATCTTCTCCGAGTAATCTCAAGCCTTCCGGAACGTATTTCAGGAAATACTTCTTCCCCTTTGTGAAAGTTAAATATGCATATGCGCCAAGGGCCTGCATATGGCGCTGAAGGCGGCAAGGAAGCAGGGTTTCCCTGAATTCATTTTTCGTAATCCCCCCTAATCCTTTTTTATGAAATGGGGAATTTTTTTGGGGGATTACTTTATAGACATAATAATCAAGCAATTTTTCCCTTAAGGCATCTTCGAGCCGGTAATACGGATCCCATAATAGTGAGACAACATCGTAGGCAGGGGGTCCGATTCTTGCTCCCTGATAATCCAGAATTCTTGGAATGCCGCCTTTGGTGATCATGATATTTTGTGACTGGAAATCACGATGAACAATTGTCTTTGGAAAAGAATCTACGGTCAAGGCGAGTTGGTGGAATTCCCCTTCAAGATATGCGAGAACCTTGCTATGAACTTCCATGAAGCTATGAACAAATCTTTCCAGAAAATAATTCGTTTCCCATCGGAGATGTTCATAATCAAAAACCCTATTATTAAGAAGCGGGCAATCATGCACATACGAGGATGCGGTTAAGTGAATTGAAATAAGGATGTCGAGAACCCTCCTGTATATCTCTTCAACCTGCACTTCTGAACGCGGGCATCTCAGCCAACTGAAAAGAGACACGTCGCCGAGGTCCTCAAAGAGTGCTGTTTTCTTGTTAATGTCCGCATCTATTAATTCAGGAACAGGAACGGAATATCTTCTCAAAAAGGTTGTATATTCTAAATGCCGCCGAAAGTCAGGATCGTTTTGATTACAGCGCATGTGTACCACGGAATAACCGTTTTTTCTGATCCTGTAATATTTTCTATCGGATCCGCCGGCACCGATCAAGTACAAGTGATGATCTGCACTCTCATAGAGGTCTGATTCCGCGAGTTGTACCTTGAATTGCCGACCGACTATGCAGTTTTCGAAAGGCCGGTTCTTGACAGGGAAAAGGCCGGGGTTTCCGGTAAGAACAATACAATTTCTCAGTTGAACAGGTTTTGTTTTTGACCCTGAACCGCGGCCTTGTTCGATCTTTTTTGGGGGGCGATTACGTTGCCCTGAAAGATAACCTCTATCTTCAATAACAATAAAACCATCGAAATCAATATCACTGCACTCTTTTACTGACGGATGTATATACACTGTCTCACCTGTGTTTCTCAGCTTGTCAACAACAGCCTTCGCATAAGAAGCCGGTGTGCCGATGTCTGTCCAGTAGCAGCCGGTTACATCCACAGTCCCGATTCTGTGTCCGGCTGACATGGCATTGAACCATGCATCAACGACGCTTGAATTGCCATTCGGGAGAAATTGCAGGAATTCAGGCTGGTAAAAAGCTATTCCGGTGAAGGCAACTGGGTTAGTTGGTTCTTTTCTCTTCCCCCTAAATCCCCTTACCCTCGAGGGGGGAGGAAAAGGGTGGGGATGTTTAATGATGTCTTTCAGAAAACCGTCTTTATCAATAATGAGTCTATTGAATTCAGGATAATCATGAATTGCAAGGGTTGCGATGTTCCCCGATGAAAGATGGAACTCACAAAGTCTCTTCAAATCCATATCACAAATGATGTCTGCATTATAGACAAGGAAAGGACCATTTTTGAGAAAATCCTCTGCGTTTTTTAAAGCACCCCCGGTGCCCAGAATAGGATCTTCGGGAAAGATGGAAATATTTTTCCCGTATGCGGAGTGTTCCAGCCAGTCCTTGATTGCCTGTTTCTTATGATGGAGATTAATCCCTATATCATGAACGGGTAAGGCGGCTATTCTTTCGAGGACGGATTCCAAAACCGGTTTACCAAGAATCGGTAATAGTGGTTTGGGAATATATTGAGTGATGGGAAGAAGCCTCTCGCCGAGTCCTGCAGCAAGGATGAATGCTGAGATGTTCACGGTATTTTTATGTCATTTCGACTTGATCGGAATCTTTCTTGGATTGCTTTATCATAGAGGATTCATGAAGAAGGATTCCAGACAAGCTGGAATGAAAGATTGTATACATTATCATTATAAGAGCATACTCTTCTTATTAAAATCCCACTTTTATAAAGGAGATATTAGGGGGATTACTGAATGAATTACTCAATCATATAGTAAATACTTTTTTCTCATATTCTTATTAAACTGAATACATTCCTTCTGCCACCATGCTTCCATGCGATCTAATGACACACTGTTTTCGATATCCCGCCGCAACCTGTCTGTGCCGGCAAGGATATCAACAGGCATTTTCTCATATTCATACTCATAAGGAGGTTGTTTCCATGCAAATTGGTCCGGATATAAATCGTGTATTGCTTTTATCACAGCAGCTCCTGTTTTCAGCGGTCTGAATTTTTCCCTGTCGGTGACATGGATCTGGGCTCCTCCACATAATCTGCCGGCATATTTTTGAAAAGTGGGCTGAAAATACACCGGCCTGAAAATTACCCCGGATATTTGATGTTTCTTGAGACGTCCGACAAGCAGATCAGGGTCAATAAACGGCGCGCCAAATAATTCGAAAGGTCTTGTTGTGCCTCTGCCTTCGCTTATATTGGTTCCTTCAAGAAGACACATGCCGGGATACACCATCGCGGTATCCTGCGTCGGCATATTCGGAGATGGCATAACCCAGGGGCATCCGGTTTGATCAAACCACATCCTTCTCTCCCAGCCTTGCATAGAAATGACATGAAAATCGAGCGATGGATAGTATTCACCGTGGAGATAGTTTCCTATTTCACCGATTGTCATCCCGTGACGCACAGGAATGGGATGCCGGCCAACAAACGAGGCAAATGTTTTGTTCAAAACAGGACCTTCGGTGAGATGTCCGCCTATCGGATTCGGCCTGTCAAGTACGACAACCGATTTATTCATTTCTGTACAAGCCTGCATGCAGAGGTCCATCGTCCATATAAACGTATAGTAACGGGAACCAATATCCTGCAGATCTATGAGCATTCCATCCAAATTTTTCAGCATGGAAGTATCAGGTTTGCGGTTTCTCCCATAGAGGCTGAAGACGGGCAGGTCTGTTTTTCTGTCATGAAATCCTTCCCATTCAACCATATTGTCTTGTGTCTCACCACGAATTCCATGTTGCGGGCCGAAAAGGGCTTTGAGTTCAAATTGTTTGGATTTGTGTATCAAGCAGGCGGTATGCTCCAGATTCCTGTTTACTGATGCAGGATGTACCAGGAGGCCTACCCTGGCTTTCCTCAGGCTGCGCGGCCATTTTTCCCCGAAGAGATCAATCCCTGATTTTACAGGAAGAAGAGGCATAGGATATTACGGAATCGTGTCAATTGAGGCGAAAGCCGGTTCATGCAGAGGCAGTATAATGTCTGCCATATCCCGAACTTTCAGGACGATATCGTAGGCTTCATAGACATTGACGACTGTCCCCGGAGGGATGACTTCCATTTCCATAGCACGTATCTTCGGGGGAGGATTGAAATTTTCCATGATGAGGCAGAAACCTGTAATTGCTGCTTTCCCCTTTTCAGTATTGATCAAAACAGTCATGCCACCCTCGGTATGTGCTGGCGTATGTACCATGGTAATCCCCGGCAGGATTTCCGTATCATCTGAGAGGAGCTTAATCTGACCATTCTTTTCGGTATCAATGATAAAATCCTCATTATATCGGATGTCGAGGGGATGCACATTGTGTATTCGCTCAATTTCTTTTTGATGAACATAGAAAGTAGCATTTTTACATTTGTCATCATTCTCGCAATGATCATTATGCAGGTGAGTGTGTATGACAATATCGATATCTTCCGGCTTTAACCCCCAACGGCTTAACCCTTCCTCAAATGTGTAGATTTTTCCGCCGATCGCCTCTTCCCGCTCTCTTGATTTAAAGGGTGCCATTTCTCCGGTATCAACCAATATTTTCCGATCGCCCCCCTCGATATACCAGCAGTAGATGGGTATGGTGTATAGCTTTCCATAGTCGTGTTGGTAAGTCATCATCCCTTTATCAAAAACCTTTGTACCCATTACGATGGGATGAATGCGGTAATTGTATGGTCTACTCATTTGTCCATCCATATAAGCAAAGGCTATATAATTTTTGTTTGTTAATCAAAAATTTGCATCGTGTAGCGTATTATTCATGCTGCCATAATTTGGATTTTCCCGACCATAATGATATACAAGTTACATGGTGTGCATACCTTGACAATACCACATATTGCTGTTAAATTTAACTAGAGCCTATATCAGAGCAGTAATATCGGCTGGAATCCGTCACCCCCGCGAAGGCGGGGGGGCCACTTAAAGCCTTTAACACATGGATTCCCGCCGGAGTTTACCCTCGTGAAGACGGTGGCGGGAATGGCAACCGCTTGAGGATCTATAATAAAAAAGGAATTTTGATATGGGTTCACGTAATAACGGTGAGATGGCTTAAGAAAAATCATATGAGCAGATCTCTACAGTAGAATTGGAGGATAAATATGTCAGAGGATATCAAAGCAAACGTTTTGTTAGTTGATGATGAGGAACAGTTTCTGAAGGTATTTTCCCAGAGACTGGAAAGCAGAGGCATGAAAGTTGACACCTCTGCAAGCGGTGAAGATGCCCTTAAGAAGGTTCACGGCAAGGACTTTGATGCAATTATTCTTGATATGGTTATGCCCGGCATGAGCGGTATAGAAACACTAAAGCGAATTCAGGCTGAAAACCCTGACATGCAAATTATCATCCTTACCGGTCATGGAACGATAGAAAAAGGTGTAGAGGCAATGAAATCAGGAGCAGTTGATTTTCTGGAAAAGCCTGCCGACCTCAAAAAGATTATGGAAAAAATTTCTGAAGCCAAGCACAACAGAATTGTTCTCGTTGAGAAAAAGCACGAGGAAAATGTGAAGGAGATATTACAGAGTAAGGGCTGGTAAGTGTTGTAATGCCGGTCAAGAAGATATCTTGACCGTATTCTTCAGGCTGATCTTTAATTCGAGACCATTTTTTCTGAATTTTTTGAATGTGTGAAGGGTGCGCGAGGCACCAGTGCGAATAGATTTCGTCTTTGTATAGACGTATTGATCATCATTTTCCTTTGTCATCTAAAGAGAAAGGAGTTGTTGTTTTCTCTTCAAAACTCTTTGTGAAGGACTCTTCTGAAAATGATTTATCTAAAAAGTATGGTCTGTGTTATGGCTTTAATTCAATGAAATCTACAAAAAACAGAGACAAAAATATTGCGGTAGATACGAAAAAGAAAAAAATGAAATGCTGGGAAATCTTTGCAATGCGAAAAGCAGGATTGCCCGGTGTTTCAGTCAAAAATTAAAAATTGCTGGTTAATTTCAGGAACTCTTTGCCGGGATTCAATTCAGGGTAAATTTTTGGAAAAAATGGAGATGTGCCTTTCCTGCGAGGCATTTCAAGAAAATCATGACCTTTCCACATTGAAGGCTACACTTGATACTGTCAATAAACAGTTTACAGAATTCCGGAGGATTATTGACGACAGGGATAACGAACTGGAACTTATGAGCATGGAATTGGCCATAAGTCTTTCTGAAGTCTTCGAGGCACTCAAGCGGATTTCTTCCGGAGACCCCTCGGTCAGATTATTTGAGGAATCATCAATAGAGCTCATCAGCAAATTAAAACATCTTGTCAATTTAACTGCCGAGGAAATCGGAGAAATTGTAGATCAATCCCATGAATTTGCTATAGTTCTTGCCGAACATTTCGATGTGCTCCATAAGGTTTCGAAGGGAGATTTGGATGCACGGGTGGCAGGAAAATCACAGATCGAGCTTCTGGAATCCTTGCAGAAAGTAACAAATGAAATGATTGAGAGCATTCAAGGTGAAATCGCAAAACGCAAGCAGGCGGACTCAGAGTTAAAGCTAGCCTATGATGAACTTGAGAATAAAGTACATGAACGCACCGCAGCGTTGAGATTAATAAATGAGAAACTCCTGCAAGAGATAGCGGAACGAAAAAGGATTGAAAGTAATCTCCGGGAGGCAGAGGTGCGCTATCAGACGGTTGCAGATTTTACTTTTGCATGGGAATATTGGGAAATGCCCGAGGGTAAAATAAGTTATATGTCTCCTTCAGGTGAACGAATCTCCGGATATAAAGTGGAGCAATTTGTTGACAATCCAAACTTCCTCTCAGAGATTATCGTACCTGCAGACAAAGATATCTGGGTGCAACATCGCCACGATGCTCGTTCAGATATGCGTCCAAGAGATATTATGTTCCGGATCAGGAAAAAAGATGGCACGGTATGCTGGATTGAACATATCTGTCAACCGGTAATCGATGGCGAGGGCACGTTTTTAGGCATCCGTGCTAGTAACCGTGACATAACCTTGCGAAAGGAAACCGAGGAAAAACTGAGAGATACTCTTTCATTGCTTAGTGCTACGATTGAATCAACTGCCGATGGTATCCTTGTTGTGGATATGGAAGGGAGCATAGTCATTTATAATCAAAAATTTTTGGAGATGTGGCATATCCCGTATTCAGTCATAAAGGAACGGGATGATAAGAAAACACTCTCATTCGTCCTTGATCAATTGAGGAATCCTGAAGAATTTTTTAAAAGAGTCAGGGAATTATATGAGCACCCTGAAGCAGTGAGCTTCGATGTGCTTGCCTTCGAGGATGGGAGGGTTTTTGAGCGTTATTCTCACCCACAGAAAATCGGAGACGAGATTATTGGAAGGGTATGGAGTTTCCGAGATGTTACGGAACGGAAACAAGCAGAAAAGGCATTACGGGAATCCGAGCAGTTATTACTGCAGGCACATAAAATGGAAGCGATCGGACGACTTGCAGCCGGTGTCGCACATGAAATCAATAATCCTCTTGCTGTCATCAATGAGAAGGCAGGTCTGATGAAAGATTTTCTTGAGTTATCCGGGGATTTTCAACAGCATAAAGAAAAATTTATTTCGTTAATCCAGGGGATTTTCGACAGTGTAGGGCGCTGTCGGACAATCACTCATCGTCTTCTTGGTTTTTCAAGGCGTGTTGATGCATTGCTCGAAACATTTGATTTGAACCTCATCGTCAGAGAGGTTATCGATTTTGTTGAAAAGGAGCTTTTATACAAGAATGTTCAGGTGAAAATGACCTTTGCTGAGGATCTGACCCATATCGAAAGCGACAAAGGCAAGCTTCAGCAGGTAATTCTCAACATCCTGAATAATGCTGTTGATGCAGTTGAAAAGGGAGGTACCATCGAAGTTCAGACCGGCATAAAAGACGAACATACAGCGACTGTATCGATTATCGATAATGGCCACGGGATACCCGAAAGCATACTGAACCATATTTTTGAACCTTTTTTTACGACCAAAGAAAAGGATAAAGGTACCGGGCTCGGGCTTTCGATATCCTATGGGATTATGAAAAAATTAGGAGGTACTATTTCTGTCCGGAGCAAGGTCAATGAGGGAACTACTTTTCTAATCGAGGTACCCCGCAGAGCAAAAACTGAGTGAGGAGGTCGCCATTGTCTCAAATAAGAGTGCTCCTCGTTGACGATGAAGTTGAATTTGCGTTAGCCTTAGCGGAACGATTAAAGTTACGCAATTTCGATACACAAGCTGTTTCCAATGCTGAAGATGCAATAACGGAAGTTCGAAATAATCCTCCTGATATTGTGCTGCTTGATTACAGGATGCCTGGTACGGATGGTATAGGAACCCTGAAGATCATTAAAGAAATAAATCCCTCCATCGAGGTTATTATGTTGACAGGCCTCCAGGATAATCTCAGCATGGAAGAGGGAATAAAGAGCGGTGTTTTTGAATATTTGGTGAAGCCCGTAGATATTGAGGAATTGATGATAAAGATCAAGCTTGCTCAGAAGAAAAGGCAGGGTTGAAGTCAGCATATGCCTGCAAACTCTTGATTTCTTGTTTCTTGTCCGGAAGCCAGACCCTTCAATATAACATTCCAGAAAGCTTGTCCCATCGTTCGTTCGGTTCCAAATAAACTCAAAAGAACCCCGATAACAAAGTTATTGACTTTTTTGAAAGAACTATGATATTTTTGCACCTATCCAACAGGTAGTACCAGTTCTCATTAGAATTCAGGAAGGGGAACATTTATGAGTGATTCAACAGGTTGGGATTGGGACACAAAAGAAAAATTAGTAGCAAACATTGATGAGTGGAGAAAAAAATATTATGCCATCCGTGATCTTGTCCCCAGTGATGACGGCGAAAAAATGGCCACGATCGTTAAGAACGAAGACCGCAGATTTACCACCTGCGTCAATGGCGACGTATGGGAAGAAACCTTCGAGAGGGTCTATTCATTAAAATTCACCCCGGACGGTCAGCTCGTTTCGCTTACGTACAGAGACTATGAATGGGCCGTCGCAGTCGATCACGAGATGTGGGAGGAAAAGTTCGATTACCTGTGGAATCTTACCATAAGTCCTGATGGCAAAAGCATTGCAGTCAATATACGAACAGGTGAGATGACAAGCGGGGTTTGTCTGAACGGGAAGACGTGGGAAAACAATTTCCCCGAGGCGAGAGATCTCATGTTAAGTCCTGACGGAAAAAGGACTGCATCTCATGTTCAGGTAACCCCGCGTGCCGAACTAGATATCCACGGTTTTTTAAAGAAAAATTGGACAGTTGCCGTGGATGGGACTACCTGGGACACCACCTTCTTGACAGCTTGGGGGTCTGCTTTCAGTGACGACAGCAATCATGTGGCTGCTATAGGAATGACAGACTTGTCTCAGTACACGATCGTTGTTGACGGCAACCCTTGGGAGCAGGTTTATTCGGCGCTGTATGGGAGCCAATTTTCAAGCCCAAGAGTACTGATGTTATTGCCCCTGTGCAGACACCCAAGGGCTGGACTCTTGCAATGAACGGAAAACCGATATGGAGTAATTTTTCGCAGGTATGGAAGCAAACATATAGTCCTGATGGTAAATTGGCAGCTGTTGTTGCGGTTGATGTCGGGAAATGGACGGTAGCAGTTGATGGTATACCATGGAATGCTGTGTACAACCAGATGGTGTTATCCCCGATATTCAGTCCTGACGGGAAAAAGGTTGCGGCTGTAGTTAAAAATAATAATCGATGGACAGTTTCTGTGGATGGCGCTGTATGGTCAGAAACCTTCGATAACATATGGGATCCGGTTTTTAGTCCGGGTAGCGATATCCTGATAGCAAAGGCTGAGAAAAACGGAAGATATTTTGTTACGGTGAATGGAAAAATCGGGAAGAAGGATTATGAGTGGCTCTGGAACCCCGTTTTTAATTCCGATGGGACAAAAATCCTGATCAGAGCTATGGATAAAGGTAAGTATTACCGCAGAATAGTGTCTGTAAACGAAATCTAAATTACATAGGTAGGGGAAATTATGGAATTTTTAGGAAGCACGGCACTATACAACATCCTCAGAGGTCCTCTTGTGTGGGTTGCTTTTCTTGTTTTTATCGGGGGGAGCAGTTACAGGATTTATACCCTGCTTGATCTCGCAAAAAAAGAGAAAGTCATTTTTCCATTCATCAGCCTGAAAGCCACCCTGAAGTCTCTTTTCCACTGGGTTATCCCCTTTGCTTCAAGAAACTGGAGACTCAGGCCTGTGATGACGGTGGTAACGTTTTTATTCCATATAGGTCTTGTTTTTACCCCTATCTTTCTGCTCTCCCATAATATCCTCTGGCGTGAATCCTGGGGAATAACATGGTGGAGCCTGCCTGAAAATATCGCTGATATCATGACCCTTATTGTTATTTTCACCTGTATTTTTTTCTTTCTCAGGAGGATTTTCACGCCGGAGGTCAGATTTGTTACATTTACGTCGGATTATGTTTTGCTCGCTGTTTCCTTTCTCCCTTTTTTCACCGGATTTCTTGCGTATCACCAGTGGGCTCTTCCGCATACAGCGATGGTAAATCTCCATATCCTTTTTGGTGAAGTCATGTTGATTGCAATTCCTTTCACGAGACTGGGCCATATGTTTTATTTCTTCTTGACGAGGTCATGGATGGGTTCCAATTTTGCCCTTTGGCACACAAGAGACTGGTAACGAGTTCGGTATAGAGGAGGACAAGAATGGCGGTAAAGAATACAGCGAAAGAAGCCGTAAAAGAAAAAGTGATAAGCAGGGAATTCAAGGAATATGTGCGGGATGTCAATCCCGATAAGGGTCTTGATGAAACGATAGCGAACCTTACGCCGGAAAAGATAGAAAAGACTATTAAGGCGGTTATCGGCGGGCGTTCTTCAAGGATTAAAGCGGTTATGAATACCTGTATCCATTGCGGCCTCTGCGCTGAGGCTTGCCAGTGGTATCATTTCCAATGACAAAGATCCAACCTATGCACCGGTAGCAAAGATGAGGATGACGATATGGGAGATGCTAAAACGGGACGGTAAGGTTGATGCCGAATTCATAAAGCAATGCGCACGGATAGTGTTCACAGAATGTAACATCTGCCACCGCTGCAGCATGTATTGCCCGTATGGGTTGGATATTACCTTTATCATCGGTATGGTCCGCCGCATCTGTTTTTTACTCGGGGTCATTCCCCAGCGCCAGTTCGACCAGGCTGAAGCCCATATCGCTACGTTGAATCAGGTCTGGCTTTCGCAGAATGACTGGCTTGATGCCGTGCAGTGGCATAGAAGAAGAGTCAGGGGCGGATTATATAGACCTGCGTATTCCTATTGATAATGAGGGAGCAGAGGTTATGTTCTTGCCTCTCGGCGCAGAGCCGAAGACGGGGACGTACCACATAGAGCGTACAGCGAAGATTATGCTTGCTGCAGGAGTGAACTGGACGGTACCCGGGTAAGGGTGACTGGGACTGCAGCAGCATGTCCATGTTCGTCCGTGACATGGTGACCATGCAGAGGATCGTGAGGGGGCTTTATGAGAATGCAGCCAGATTGCGAATTAAAACAATGATGTTGACTGAGTGAGGGCACCCTCGCTTTGCCACAAGTTTTGTGGCACCGCCGATGCTGGGATACAAAGAACTCCCCTTTGAAGTGAAGCAGACGGGTGAAGTGTTACTATGACCTTCTCAAGAGCGGGAGGATAAAGATTGACCCAAGCAAAAAGATTAAAGTACCTGTTACGCTTCAGGACCCGTGCAACATTATCGGACGGGCAGGGGCAGCGGAGAAATTCAGGTATATTGTCAATGCAACCTGTGAGGATTTCCGGGAAATGACGCCGAACCGTGAGCATAACTATTGCTGTAATGCAGGTGGCGGACTGGCAGCGTTGTCGAACTGGGCAGCGCATAAAGCGAAGGGAAACAGGGTGAAGGCCGAGCAGATTAAGGCAACGGGTGCGAAGATTGTCATTACACCATGCCATAACTGCAGTACCGGTATAAAAGATGTAATCAAAATCTGGGACCTCGGTGTAAAGAATATGTTTTTTGATGAATTACTCGTAAATACCATGGTAATGCCTGATGAATTTAAAGTACAGAAATAAAGCGGGAAGGATGAGAATATTATGAAAAAAGGGTTAATTGTTTTTGCCGTCGGATTTTGTTATCTCATCTTGATCATTTACGGTATCGGTGTAATCTATTCTGTGGAAACTCCCACTGAGAAAACAGAAGTTGTTCAAAAGGTCCCGGTTGAACAGCTCAAGGATAAAATTTCCATTGCCCATGCCGATATCTTTGGTTCGCTTGAACGCCCTCAGGTGATTTTTGATCACAAGAAGCATATTGAAGCACTGGTCAAGGATGGCAAAAAGGATTGGGAAACCTGCGACTCCTGCCATCCCTGGAATGAAGACAAGACGCATATGTCCTTTATTTTTCCCCAAAAGGTCGCAAAAAAAGATAAAGACTCCTACATGCATGCTTACCACGATGAGTGCATGGATTGTCACAAGGAGATGAGTTCCGAGAAAAAGAAAAGCGGCCCTGTCGTCTGCGGCGAGTGTCATGTTGAAAAGCTTGCAGCGTTACAATATATATATCCGGCCGCAGAATTTAGTTACGAACATCATGATAACCATGACAAGAAATTAAAAGAAAAGAATATACAAGACAACTGTGCTTATTGCCATCATATTTATAATGAAGAACTCGTCTATGAAAAGGGCAAGGAGTGGTCATGTTATTACTGCCACGAGATCGGCAGAAAGACAGGTCCGGTTCTTGCCGAGGAGACAAGAATAATCGGCAAGAAAGGCCTCGGTCTGGACAGGGTCTCCCATACGCGATGCCTCAATTGCCATCTCTACTATAAAAAGCAGGATGAAGGAAAGAAGAAAGCCAAGGACGAAAAAGAGATTCCGATTGAATGTGCGCAATGTCATACGGGTAAATACAAGACGATAGCGGAACTGGAAAAGGTTCCCCGGCCGGATAGCGGACAGGCAGAAAAAGCTTTTATAGACGTTGACAAGGCAAAAATGAAGGGGGTTCCCTTTGACCATAAGAGCCATCAAACCCAATCCAAGACATGCCGGGGATGCCACCACGAAACCCTGAATGCATGCAAAGAATGTCACACGCTCACCGGGAATCCGGATGGAGGGAACGTAAATATTGCTGGGGCGTACCACGAAATTTCTTCTGAACAGAGCTGCTCTGGATGTCATACGGTCAAGAAAGCTGAGAAAAATTGTAACGGATGCCACCATGCAATCATGCCTGTCGATGCCCAGACAAAGGGTCCTAAGAAGGCAATTTGTGCAATCTGCCATTCCGGAAAGCGGGAACTCCTTCCCGCAACAAAACTTTCCATCGCCGGACTTGATACAGAGAAGGTCAAGAAGGAGGTGGAAGTAAAGATCCTTGAGAAGGAATATGAACCTTCTAAGTTCCCGCATATAAAGATTATTGAGAAGATGGTAAAAATTTCGAATGATGACAAGTTAGGATCCTATTTCCACAGGGATCTCCAAACACTCTGTGAGGGATGTCATCATCAGAGCCGGGCAGAGGCAGAGGCAAAGAAAGACGAGCCGCCTTATTGCAGGAACTGTCATTCCATAGCATTTGATCCCCAGCGAATCAACAGGCCAAGATTACTTGCCGCCTACCACCGTCAGTGCATACAGTGTCATCAAAAGATGGAACTTGAGAAACCGAAAGAATGCAAGGAATGTCATAAGGAAAAAGAACTGCGTCCGGAATTCGTTCTTTCAAAGCCCAGTGAAGTAAGCCGGTAGCAAGAGGAGGACTGAATGTATATATTCGAACAACTGTTTTCCCATCACGGATACGAATATGCGGTTGCCGTGCTGGCGATGTTTGTTTTTATCGCGTTTTATATGATTATTACATCGGAGAGAAAATAAACGGCATGGAGGCGAACGTATGAGTATAGACAGAAGGAAATTCCTGAAGCACTCCTTAACCATGGCTGGAGCAACGTTGCTCAGCGGTGGATCCATTGCCCATGCTTTAGATAAACGCGATCCTTCTATTCTTTCGACCGGAAACACCGCAAATGCAAGAAACTGGAAGCTATGGGTCGAGAAGTCTGAAAGCCTTACCCCGGAAAAATATGGCGTTCTCGTTGATACAACTGTCTGTATCGGATGCCGCAGATGCGAGTGGGCATGCAATGAATGGAATAAAAACCCAAACAGGCCGATAAAGGAGTTTGAAGCGTCGGTATCACAACAAAAATCTGTTTTCGACACGGTCCGGAGAATGCATGCCGGCAACTTTACGGTGGTTAATCGCTTCATAAGCTCTAAAGACGGCAAGCCGATATACGTGAAGAGGCAATGCATGCACTGCGACGATCCCGGCTGTTTATCCTCATGTTTTGTCGATGCATACAGAAAAGCCAAAAATGGCCCGGTTGTCCATAACGCATCGGTATGTATCGGGTGCCGCTATTGCATGGTTGCCTGCCCCTTTGACGTGCCCGCATATGAATACTATGCTCCGTTAAACCCGCAAATCACAAAATGTACGTTTTGCTTTGACAGAATATCGCAGGGCGGGGTCCCGGCCTGTGTCGAGATTTGTCCTGCGGGAGTACTGACCTATGGGAAAAGAAGCGATCTTATGAAACTTGCACGCGAAAAGATAGGAAACAACCCTGATAAATATATTGATCATGTTTACGGAGAATATGAGGTGGGAGGTACAAGCTGGCTTTATTTGTCGTCAGTTCCTTTTCATGAAATAGGTCTGAGAACAGATGTTGGAACAACCCCTACACCAAAACTCACTAAGGGATTTCTTATTGGTGTCAAGATGTTCGAAATAGTCGCCGCATGGCCTCTTGTTTTCGGGGCCTATTATACAATCTCAAAGGCTCGGGAAAAAACAAGAGCGGGCCATGAAGCATCCGCTGCTGGAAAGGAAGAAGGTCATGGCGAAAAACACTAATTCTTGGTTTCGGGAAAAGATACTTCTTGGCAAGTCTAATAGAGATTACATTATCAGCAGTGCTACTCCGGGGAATTTTATCGCAGGTCTTATCATCGTCTATGGGGTTATCGTCATGGTTTACCGTCTTTTCTTCGGTCTCGGACCCTCGACGAATCTCTCTGATAACTATCCCTGGGGCTTCTGGATAGGGTTCGATATCCTTATCGGGATTGCTTTGGCAGCTCCGGGCTTAACCCTTGGAACAGCAGTCCATCTCTTCGGGATGAAGAAATATCACCATTTCGTCCGCCCTGCTATTCTCTCAAGTCTTCTCGGATATATTTTTGCGGTATTTGCGCTTCTTTTCGACCTTGGCCGTTACTATCGGATCCCCTATCTCCTGGGATGGTCATGGGGTTTTTCTTCAGTGCTGTTTTTGATCGGCTGGCATTTCTTCCTGTATATCAACATCTGCCTCATTGAGTGGAGTCCTGCGCTTTTTGAATGGTTGAATCTCAAGAAACTCCGCGAATTTTTTCAGAGGGCGGCAATATGGGCAACTATTTTCGGAGTCATTATCGCCGGAGGCCATCAGTCTGCGCTTGGTGGGTTGTATCTGATTGCCCCTGCAAAACTTCACCCCCTCTGGTATTCAATGTTCTTGCCGGTTTTTTTCCTTTTATCCGCAATATTTGTAGGCATTGCGATGGTGATCGTGGAAAGCACGATTACTCACAAGGTGTTTAAACATCAGCTGAAGGATTTTAACCAGGCTGAATTTGACAAGCGGACCATGGGTCTTGGCACGGCCGCTGCAGCGGGTTTATTCATCTACTTTATTCTCAAAATATTTGATCTGGCTCATTCAGACAACTGGGCATATTTGAACACATTTTATGGTTACTGGTACTTGCTTGAGGTCCTGGGCTTTGTTCTCCTGCCGGCAATGCTTTTCGCATCGGGCGTTAGAAACGGGAATGCAAAGCTTATTCGCCTGACGGCAGTTTTGACGGTGGCCGGTGTGATATTAAACCGATTGAATGTCTCTATCTTTGCCTATAACTGGCAATTCCCTGCATCAATGAAGTATTACCCGAAATGGATGGAAATTTCACTGTCTTTCGGGGTTGTAGCAATGTTGATTGTCGCGTACCGCTTTATTGCCAACAGAATGGCAATCATGTACGATCACCCTGATTACGGTTCAGGTCACTAATATGATGATGGGTTTTCGGAAAAAAGCGAAAACTTTTATATAGGAACCCTGATAAATATTGAGCTGTTTTCAGGTTGCAGACTTTCTATTTGCTGTATTTAATAATTTATCGATATGCTTTTGGAGATAAGTCAGAGCTTCTGCGAGTTTGTCCTGGGAAATCCTCGGTACCGTGTTTAGTAAACTTCTGATTTCAGGTTCATCCTTTCCCAGTGCTTTACTGATATAAAACGAATCAATTTTGCTATCCATTATTAAACAGCCGCACCCGCCTGCTGAACCTAAAAACTCCCCGTTTATAAAAATAGGCACGAGAAATTTTGAAAATCCCGCTTCACATTCATCAATAACTGGAGTCCTGCTCTGAAAAACTTTTTTTGAAAAATTTTGCTGGGAAGTAGCACATATTACACGGGAATCGCCGGCCTTAATCAAAGGACACACCTCATTTGCCCATCCAACAGGAGAATGAATAAGGAGATTGTCCTTATTATAAATACAACTGTTAAAGCCAAAATTTTTATACATATCCTCAGCCAACTGCCTCCAGGATTCAACAGGAATTAGATCAGTGAGTTCCATCCTCAACCTCCTCCTATTTATTTATATTACACTAATATTATCATGAGCAAGGAAAAAAGATAACAGTTATTTCTTATAACAGCTTTATGAATTAGTAGCATTACTGCTGTATAAACACAAAACTGCGCAAAGGGTCATTTGCCCTCTGCGCAGCCATTTTATGCTACAGGTGGACATTATTGAAAAGTAATACTCCTTGCGAGATTCACTTCGCCCTTCTTGGTATATACAACAACAATCTTGTCGCCGGCTTTGATGTCAGAGAGGCCCCTTTTTTCATTCCCTTTCATTATTTTTGTTTCCTGGTCTGTAACAGCAGTAACTGCTATGGTCTTATCCTTAAATTTTTTTGTTACGGTAATGGTACCAGCGCCTTCATTTACTGATTGGACAGCCCCACTGATCTGTAAAGATTTCGATGCAGGCAGGAGTTTAAAATCATGTGACTGATCCTTTTGATTTTCGGACGCATATGAAGTTGTTGCGATACAAAAAGCAAAGAAAAAAGACAAGAGAATAAAGATACATTTCTTCACAGAAATCACCTCCTTTCGTGAATATTTTCATGAACACTTTATGTAGATGATCTTTCTTGTGACTTATCATTATACTAAAAAATTGCGCATAACGGGAAAGATTTTTCTTAACGAGACAAATAAACAGTATCTCGCTTAAGCCTTATATATCTTCTGGTAACAATAAGAGCACGGGTGGCTATTTTAGGATGAAAAAGTCCGGACATTTTCAGCAATTTTTATGGTAAAATTACTTACTTTACAAAGGAGCAGAGAGGCATTATGAAGATGACCGGAGCTGAAATATTTATTGAGAGTCTGAAAAGAGAAGGGGTCAAGCACATCTTCGGATACCCCGGAGGAGTGATACTGAACATATTTGATCTCCTCTATGAAGATAAGGACATACAACTCATTCTCACAAGACACGAGCAAGGAGCTGTGCATGCGGCAGATGGATATGCACGGTCAACAGGCAAGCCTGGGGTGGTCCTTGTTACCTCAGGGCCAGGGGCTACCAATACCGTAACGGGGATTGCAACCGCCTCTATGGATTCCATACCCCTTGTTGTTTTTTCCGGCCAGGTGCCGACCATGCTTATTGGGAATGATGCGTTTCAGGAAGCAGATATCGTCGGGATTTCGAGGCCGTGCACGAAATATAATTTTCTTGCAAAAGACGTCAATGACCTATCGATGATTGTCAGAGAGGCATTCTACATCGCAATGGCAGGACGTCCGGGACCGGTCCTTATTGATCTTCCTAAAGATGTTACGTCATCAAGGGCAGAGTTCACGTGGCCTGAAGTAAAAATCAGAAGCTACAATCCGACATACGAAGGCAATAAGTGGAGAATCAGCCAGGCTGCTCAGATGATTGCGAAATCGAAGAAAGCCCTTATCATTGCCGGCGGCGGCGTGATTCTTTCGGGAGCCCATAAGGAATTAAAAGAGCTTGCTGAAATAACCAATACCCCGGTTACGATGACACTTATGGGACTTGGGGGCTTTCCGGGCACACATCCGCTTTCCCTCGGGATGCCGGGAATGCACGGCACGTATTACGCCAACAAGTCAATTCAGGAGTCTGATCTTCTGATTGCAATAGGTATGCGGTTTGATGACAGGGTGACCGGAAAGCTCGATGAATTTGCTCCCCATGCAAAAATCATTCATATTGATATCGATCCGACTTCCATAAAGAAAAACGTTCGGGTGGATGTTCCGATCGTGGGTGATGTCAGGAGAGTTCTCACTGTTTTGAACAGGATATTGAAGGAGGATACGAAAGAGCAGTGGGAGGAAGTGCGCAAGGCCTGGTTAAGACAGATCGATGCCTGGAAACAGGAAAGACCGATGACGTACACGTACAGTGAGGAAGTGATAAAACCTCAGTTTGTTGTGGAAAAAATCTACGAATTAACAAAAGGGGATGCGATCATCTCGACTGAAGTTGGCCAGAACCAGATGTGGGCTGCTCAGTTCTATAAGTATGACAAACCCCGGATGTGGCTGACTTCGGGTGGACTCGGTACAATGGGCTATGGCTTCCCTGCTGCAATCGGTGCCCAGATAGCCCATCCGAACAAGCTGGTAATCGATATCGCCGGAGATGGAAGTATACAGATGAATATCCAGGAGCTTGCTACAGCAGTTATTAATAAACTGCCGGTAAAGGTTGCGATACTCAATAACCGCTATCTCGGAATGGTACGGCAATGGCAGGAACTTTTCTACAACGAAAGGTATTCATATACCCATCTCGAGGTTGTGCCGGATTTTGTGAAATTAGCCGAGGCATATGGTGCAGTTGGTCTCAGAGCAACAAAACCAAACGAAGTCGAACCTGTCTTGAAAGAAGCATTTAAGATCAAAAAGACCGTATTCATGGATTTTGTTGTTCACTGGAAGGAGAAAGTCTTTCCCATGGTGCCTGCAGGTGCACCGATCGACCATATGCTTTTTGAAGAGAAGGAACAAAAGGAAGAGAAAAAATTAAAAGCAGTCAAGTAAAGATAGGAGACAGGAAATAACAACTGAATTACTAAGGAGTTCATAAATAAGATTACATATAATAAAAATACTGTCATTGTCCGGCTCGACCGGACAATCCAGTGTTTTCTGGATTCCCCGATCAAGTCGGGGAATGACGATTATGAAACTATGCTTATGTACTTCTTAGTAAGAAACTGAGATACAGAAGAGGGCTATCATGCGACATACCATTTCATTACTTGTTGAAAACAAATTCGGGGTACTTTCAAGAATATCAGGCCTTTTCAGCGGCAGGGGGTACAATATCGAGAGCCTGTCCGTTGGTGAAACGATCGACCCGCAAATATCGACCATGACGATTGTCACAAGCGGTGATGATAAGATCATAGAGCAGATCAACAAACAACTCAATAAGCTCATTGATGTGGTAAAGGTTATCGATATGACGGAGCTTGACCATGTTGAACGAGAGATGGTTCTTATTAAGGTTACCCCGAAACACGAAGACAAAGCTGAAGTCCTGAGGCTTGCGGAAATCTTCCGGGGGAGAATTGTTGATTCCAGCAAGAGCACCTACACGATCGAGATAACTGGCGACGAAAAGAAGATTGAAGCGATTATTGAGCTCCTCAAACCGGTCGGCATCAGAGAATTTGTGAGGACCGGAAAGATAGCCATAGCCCGTGAGGGCATCAGGAAAGCCTGATTCCTCTCTGTGCTCACGCCCTTTTGAGGACATTGTCTCTCAATTGTGTGTGACGGGTCCAATCCTCTCTTCATAAGAAGAGATCGTGCTTTGCTGAAATTATTTCAAAGACCTCTATCCGCAGAAAGGCTATTCACGCACTTAATGTCTTCACATGATTTTTTGAAACAGGGCGCGCAAGGGGTATTTGATCTGATAACGGTATGCCCTTCACCATAAGGCCCCGTTTTCCGGGGATCGGTTGGACCGAATATCGCAAAGACAGGTGTTCCGAGAGCGGCAGCAATATGCATGGGCCCTGAATCGTTACTCACGACGAACTGTGCCTGTTTCATAATGTCCACCAAATCCTTCAGATCTGTTTTTCCTGCAAGAGATATGGACTTGCCTTTTGACAGAGAGACGATTTCATCAGCGATAGTGCTATCGCCTTTGCTTCCCACGATACAAGTTTTTGTGGGCAGTAAGGATGCAAGTTTCCCAAAGTGTTCAGCGGGCCATCGTTTGGTTTTCCATCTGGCACCTGGCACAAGAACTGCGTATCCATCAGGGGTAGGCAAGGATGAAGGATGAGGGATGAAGGATGAAGCTCTCTCGACTGGCGGGAACGGAAAGGAGATGTCAGATATATCGCAGCCCAGATATTCGGCAATTTTCAGATATCTATCGACAGCATGGATATCTTTTCCACCCGTAACGGTATGTGTATAAAAAACCCTGCTCCCTTCTCTCGCCTCCTGAAATCCGATTCTTACCGGAGAACCGGTTGCAGAAGTAATAATTCCGCTCCTCAGAAGTCCCTGCAGGTCAATTACCAGATCGTATTTTTCCTGCTTCAGCTCTCTGAACAAGAGCCTGACTTCTTGCACGGTCTGCCTTGCATTCCGGATGTTTTTCCAGGAGTCTTTTTTGATGATCCATAATCTGTGGATCATCGGGTGGCCTTGAAGAAGTCCTTCGAATCCATGTGCGATAACCCAGTGAATCTCGGCTCCAGGGAAACGTTGTTTCAGTGCATACAGAAAGGGGAGGCTGTGCACGATATCACCGAGCGAACTCGGTTTAACAATGAGAATTTTCCGTGGAACTTTCATTTTAAGCTTCAAACTTTTTATTTTTTATCCCCTCTAATAAGAGGGGAATCTTGGGTGTTTTTTAGTATCCATTTCACCGCATCTGTTAAGTTGGCAGCGGTGTAATCTGCGTGCTCGGATTCCTGTAACTTACCCGTTTGAACCAATACTGCTTTAGCACCAACAGATTTTGCAAGAAGCATATCCGTTTCCTTATCCCCAACCACAAAAGATTTTTTGAGATTAATCCGATGGCTGCTTCTGGCCCTCAGCAGCATTTCCGGTTCAGGCTTCCTGCAAACGCAGTGTTCGTCAGGATGATGGGGGCAGTAATAAAAATCATGAAAGCCATACTGATTGGTGAACAAACTGTTTGCCTCCTGAACGAACTTTTCATCAATCAGACCTCGAGCGATTCCGGATTGATTGCTTGCCCCTATGAGTTTGAATCCTTGTTCTTTCAGCAATTTCAGGCTATCTATGTCTGTGAAGATATTCAGATCTTTCATGTTGTTTATATACCCAGTGTCCTGACAGATGGTGCCGTCCCGGTCAAAAAAAACCGCCGGGACATCAGGAAGTATTTTTTTTATCCCGTAATAAACCTCATCCGATGCAACAGCATACATGCATTGCATATCATTCCGTTTGCAGGAGCGATGAAAACAGGGGCTGCAAGGTATGTCAGGGGCAATTACTACGGTGTTGCTGCTTTTGTCATCGGGAGGAGGGCCGGTCAATTCGGGATCCGTTGATCCGAATATCGCGACCATCGGGGTCCTTGTAGCATATGCAATGTGCAGGGGCCCTGAATCATTCGTAAGAAAAACATCACATTCCGAAATGAGCGATATGAGCTCTCTGACGGTTGTCTGCCCGGCTGCATTGAGCAGTGTATCCGGCTTCCTGAACTCCGGAATAATAAGTTTATATATCTCATCTGCAATATCGACTTCTGCGTTTCCTCCGAAGATAATTACGCTTCCGCCGGTATCTGCCATAAACCAGGTAGCGACCTCGGCAAATCTTTCGGGGAACCACCTCTTCGCAGAGCCATATGTTGCACCGGGATTGATTCCGAGGATTGGTTTTTTCATCCCCTCAAGGCGTTTTCTTGCCTGTAGCCGCTCGTCAAGCAAAAGGTATATATACGGGTAGGAATATTCAGCCTTCATCCCGATCTTTCTGAGAAGGTTCAGGTAGTAATAAATTTGATGCGTTTTTTCGTGCGGGACTGAGACCGCACTTGTCAGAAGAAAGCCTCTGCCGTCCCGGTTGTAACCGACGCGATCCTTAATGCCGGAGAGAAAAGTCAGCATAGCTGCATCAAAGGCATTCTGAAAAAGAATTGCACCGCAGAAATGTTCCCTGCGTAATGTCCCTGATAGTTTAACCTTGCCGGTGAGGCCTTTATGGGTATCAGCGTACAGGATTATCGAGTCGATATCCGGATTATTCTCAAAAACGCCCGATACCCAGGGTTTTACGAGGAGAGAGATGTTTGTTCTGCTCAGTTCGTTCCTCAACGCTTTCAGTGCAGGAAGGGTCATGACACCGTCTCCTATCCAGTTCACCCCTCTGACGAGCAGCCTTTCACACGAAGTATCAATCATCAAATATTGTAGCATTTCGAAGGCCTGCGGAACTGCTCTCTTCGGCCTGGATTTATGGCTGGTTCACCGTTCCCTGATCGCTCGCCTGATTTCTCCGGTAAGCCCTCGGCGACATCTTGTATGCCGCCTTGAATGCTCTGATAAAGTGGCCGCAGTTATTATAGCCTACTGAAAAAGCGATTTCGGTAATACTGGTGCTGGAATTTTTCAGGAGATCCCCGGCATTCTTCAGCCTTACACTGTTCAGATACGATATAAAGCATTGATTGAATTTCTCCTTGAATGCCCTGGAGAAACTGAACCTGCTCATGCAGGCCATACGGGAAAGTTTCTCAAGAGTGATTTCCTCCATGTAGTTCAACTGGATATATCGTGCGATATTGTCCATGTGACGCTCTTTGTTGAATGGTGCCGGATTATCTCCCTGTCCCTTTTTATCCCTGAGTATGTCTGAAACCCTCTTCCTGAGGTACCCGAGATTGAGAGGTTTTTTTATGTAGTCTGTTACATTCTTTCTGAGCGCCTGAATGATCAGTTCTTCATCACCATATCCCGTTATCATGATGACCGGCAGGAACGGGTTTTTCTCCCTGAGTGACTCCAGCACATCAAATCCATCCCGGTCCGGCAGGAAATAGTCGATAATTGCAAGGTCAACAGACCGAGAGAGGAATTGCATGCTATCGAGATATGTTGACGCTTCGAATATATGATAATCAGTAGCGAGAGCCTTCGAATAACATCCCGAATAACGCATCATCGTCTACAATGAGAAGAGACTTCCTGATCGATTGGGTATATCATCTATTTAGCAAATGCTTATAAAAATAATTATAAACAATGTGATGCAGGTCGTAAAGGATAAAAAAATCAGCTTATTGCACTCTTCACAATTTTTGCTTGGCAATAAATAAGAGAATTGTAATAATGATATTGTTTTAGTAAAATAATACGTTTTGCAGCAGGCGACAGATCAGTAGACTCAAAGCGCCAGCATGATAGTATTCTTCTGTGATTTTTAAGGAACAAGCAAGAACTCCCTGTGCTCTTGGCGCAGGGTTCTTAACAAAAATTGTCGACTATAATTACACATAAATAATTGAGCTGATAAAGGAGAAAGATTATGTTGTCACGCATTTTCCCTTTTCTGGAATGGCTGAAAGGCTACAACTTTGTCAAATTAAAGGCTGATGGAATCGCCGGATTGACGGTGGCATTGGTTCTCATCCCCCAATCAATGGCATACGCACAATTGGCCGGTCTTCCCGCATATTACGGATTGTACGCATCTTTCTTGCCGCCAATGATCGCTGCATTATTCGGTTCGAGCAGGCAGCTTGCAACAGGGCCTGTGGCTGTCGTTTCGCTGATGACTGCAGCGTCGTTGAGTCCACTCGCAACTGCCGGCAGTAGTAGCTTTATCGCGTATGCCATTTTACTTGCGCTCATCGTTGGGGTTTTTCAGTTCCTTTTGGGTATTTTACGACTCGGTCTCGTCGTCAATTTCCTCTCACATCCTGTTGTGAATGGATTCACCAATGGCGCAGCTATCATTATTGCTACATCACAACTGTCAAAGATGTTCGGAGTATATGTTGATGGAGCTGATCATCACTACGAAACAATAATGCGGGTCATTCAGGCAGCCATTCATTACACTCACTGGCCTACACTGATCATGGGTATCGGTGCTTTCGCAATTATGTACGCATTGAAGAAGATAAATCCAAGAATACCGAATGTTCTCGTAGCCGTTGCCATAACAACTGTTATTTCATGGGCGATCGGATTCGAAAAAGATATGAAGGTTGATGAGTCGAAGATTGATTCTCTGAGAACACAGCAACTCATAACAAATTTCAATCAAACACTGCATGAAAAATCGTTGCTTGTCAAAGAACGCACAGATAATACCTTATTAGTAGAAGAAGCCCAAAAGAATCATGATAAGATCAGGTTACTTGACCTAAAACGGAATGAAGCAGTTTTAAACACGAAGTTGGAAGATTTGAAAACAAAAGAGGGATCTTTAAGAAACGAAATAAGGGAATTGTTTTTTACTGCTGTAAAGCAACCTGACGGCTCTTCGAAATTTTATCTCAAAGGGGAAGTACCGGGGAATCAAAATCCTGACGGAACGATATGGCGGATTAAAGTCGGGAATGACCCGATCAAAGAAGATTCAATCCGCTTTACAGGTGGCGGTGCTGTCGTGGGTGTTGTGCCGAAAGGGTTGCCATCGTTTACTGTTCCCCCGATAGACTTCAAGGCAATTATGCATCTGCTGCCATACGCGGTTATCATCTCCCTCCTCGGTTTTATGGAAGCAATTTCTATAGCCAAAGCTCTTGCGGGAAAAACCGGTCAGCGACTCGACCCAAATCAGGAATTGATCGGCCAGGGGCTGGCAAATATACTTGGTGCTGTTGGGAAGAGTTATCCGGTTTCCGGTTCTTTTTCACGCTCAGCGGTAAACTTTCAGGCAGGCGGGCTTACTGGCTTCTCAAGCGCTTTTACGAGCATTGCGGTATTGATTATGCTTTTATTCTTAACACCACTTCTCTACCATTTACCGCAGTCTGTCCTGGCTGCAGTCATCATGATGGCGGTTATCGGCCTGCTGAATGTTTCCGGATTTATTCATGCGTGGAAGGCCCAGAAATATGACGGTGTCATCTCTGTTATTTCGTTCATAGCGACATTGGCTTTTGCCCCTCATCTGGATAAGGGCATTATGATCGGTGTGGTGCTCTCGATTGCGGTCTTCTTGTACAAGAGCATGAAGCCATCAATATCCATCCTTGCCCGGCATGAGGACAAATCGCTCCGCAGTGTTGAAGCACACGGACTGTTGGAATGCGAGCACATTGCCATGGTGCAGTTTGAAGGGTCGCTGTTTTTTGCGAATGCAAGTTACCTTGAAGACAGCATGCGAACTATTATCGAGAGGAAGAAGCATTTAAGACATATCATTCTTGTGTGTAACGGGATCAATGAAATGGATGCGTCGGGGGAAGAAACACTGTCCCTTCTTATAGACCGCATCAGAAGCGCAGGGCTTGATATATCATTTAGCGGGGTGAATGAGGCACTTATGAAGGTTTTCAGAAGAACTCATTTGCTCGAGAAGATTGGACGCGACCATGTCTTCCCGACAAAGGAAGAGGCTATTTGTACGATTTATCCGGTCGCGCATAAAGAATCGATTGAGAAAGAGTGTCCGCTTATGTCTGTGTGCAAAATTTAGATATTATGGAGGGAATACCATGTCAATAATTACAATATTTGCAGGGTCGTATTGCAATGAAGAATCAGCAATACAGGAAATTCTCAAAAGGACAGACTACACCTATATAAGAGATTCTGATATTGTTGCAAAAGCCAGCAGGTTGTCTGATTTTTCTGAAGAGAAAATTATGAAGGCTTTTTCGGCAAAGACATCTGCTTTCAATCAGTTTACGCATGAAAAAGAACGGTCCATCGCATATCTTAAGCTTGCTGTGGCTGAATCGCTTGCTGTGGACAATATCCTTCTCCATGGATTCACGAGCCTTCTGATACCAATGAGTATTACTCATGTTCTTCGGGTATGCATCATCGCTGATATGAAATACAGAATTGCCAACGCCTCTTCCAATGGAATGTCTGAGAGTGACGCACTGAAAACGATTCATAAGAACGACGAGGACAGGATTCTTTGCCTTCTTCATCGTGATTTTTCTTCAATCGCTGAAGGACTTCACATCGTCACCGGCGGGAGGAATTGTTTTGTGATGCTATGAGACTCCCTTTTTCACTTCCCTGACATTGATTGGTATTTCGACGATAAAGGTTGTTCCCTGATTTTGTTTACTCTCCACCAGAATAGTGCCCCCTAACTTTTGGACGATGCCGTAGGAAATTGAAAGACCCAGGCCTGTTCCCTTTCCTTTTTCCTTTGTCGAATAAAACGGCTCAAAAATGTGCTTCAGGTTTTCCTTTGGAATCCCACTTCCATTGTCTTTTATCGCAACCCGGACAAACTGATCGTCTTTCAGATAGGTCGATACTTTGATATGTCCATTTTCCTTCACTGCATCAATCGCATTATTGATGATGTTCAGGAATACCTGTTGTACTTGTCCTCTGTCAGTAATCATTTTCGGAAGATCCTTCTGCAGATCGAGTTCCAACTGAATATCCCTGTAGAGGATCTCTTTTTCCAGAAATCCAATAACTTCCTGAATGGCATCATTGATGTCTGTGGTATCCTGACTGAGTTCCATTCTCCGTGAAAAACCCAACAGTCGATGGGTAATCGTCCGGCACCGGGTTACGCTGTCTGATATTCCGTTGATAAGTGTCAGGAATTTTTCTTTGTGTTGTCCCATATTATCTGATCGCTCAATGATATCTTTCATAAGTCCTGCCTTTTCATTAATGATGGCGAGCGGGTTATTGATTTCATGGGCGACACCGGCTGCAAGCCTTCCTATGGAAGCCATTTTGCCTGCGTGTTCAGATTGCGTCATGGCTTCTTCCCGTTCAAGGTCGGATAGTTTTATGCGATTTACGACCATATTTGCCATGAGAATGGTAAAAATTGTTCCGAGCAGGATACTGAAAATGGTGATAAAAAATATTTCATTTCTGAAGATGCTCGGGATCTTGGTATAAGGAGCCGATCGGATATCGGTAATTAAAATCCATGATGTATGCTGTATCGGGGCTAACCCGCATATTTTAGAAGTACCGTCTTTTGCCTGGATTTCCTCTATCGATATTCCCTGCCGGGGCATCTTGAGTTGATATATATATTGCTGCAAGACATCTCCATTGAATTTGGAAGGGGTTTGCAGTGTCCCTTCACGGTTTATGATGAAAATATCATCATTCGGCCTCTGATTAACAGCGGTTACGTATTTTTGCAAGGTATCGATGTTGATGGTGGCTCTGAGAATCCAGAATGGCTGATTCCCCCTGGCTTCGCTTTTGACAGCGATAGCAAAATGAGGAATTTTTCGGTATCCCAAAAAGACATCGCTGACATAAAATGAACGGATTATGACCTCCTGGAACCACTCCTGTTTCGAATAATCTTTGCCCGTGAGGCTATAGGGCCCTGAATACGATTTCTGGATTCCTTCCGGGTCAATGACGCCGAAATCGACGAGTCCCCCAAATTCTCTCTTAAACTTGTTGAATACGTCGGTCAAGGTTTCTGGTATCTGATAATTGCTCGTAGCTGTAACTTGAAACGATGAACCGGAGTGCAGATATCCTGCTATCCATGAAGAACTCAATTGTTTGCCTGGTATTCTGGATCTCCCAATTCACTTGTTTATAAAAATCGTCTTTCAGAATCTTCTGAAACCAGAAGTAACTTATCGTGATGACAATAAAGAGGGGAACCATCGAGAGAAATATATCAAGTAAAACAATCCGTATTTTCAGGCTTGAGTAGCGGTCTTTGCCGAGAATCCGAAAAATTTCATGGGGGTGAAAGATGTCTCTGAGAAGGTCGGCAAGTTGTTGCTTCAGATTGCTCATAGATCCTTTACCGAATTACGATTTCACTTCAGTTCTTTAATCTTCTCCGCCTGATCATAGGTAATGAGAGCGTCAAGGATTTCATCGATATCGCCCTCAAGCACCTGGTCAAGCTTATGGAGCGTAAATCCGATTCGGTGATCGGTCACGCGGTTTTGGGGGAAATTGTACGTCCTGATTTTCTCACTCCTGTCACCGCTTCCTACCTGCGATCTCCTCTCTGAAGCACGCTCCTTTTCCTGGCGTTCCATCTCGATCTCATACAGTCTAGCACGCAGAACCTTCATCGCTTTATCTTTATTTTTGATCTGGGACCGCTCATCCTGACACTGGACAATCAGTCCCGTGGGAATGTGGACGATTCTTACCGCAGAATAGGTAGTATTTACTCCCTGACCTCCGGGGCCTGATGAACAGAATGTGTCTATCCTGAGGTCTTTTTCATCCACCCTGATGTCAACGTCTTCAGCCTCGGGAAGCACCGCAACGGTGGAGGCAGAGGTGTGGATTCTTCCTGAACCCTCGGTAACGGGGACCCGCTGGACCCTGTGCACGCCGCTTTCATATTTCAGACGGCTGTAAGCATTTTTCCCCTGTATGGAAACGATGACTTCCTTGATACCGCCAAGACCTGTAGGGTTCAGCGCTATTGTCTCCACTTTCCAGCGCCTGTGCTCTGCGTATTTCAAATACATGCGAAGGAGTTCAGACGCAAAGAGCGCGGCCTCCTCTCCGCCTGTGCCCGCCCGGATTTCAAGGATGACGTTTTTCTTATCACGCGGGTCTCCGGGGATAAGCATGATCGTCAGGTCTTCCTCTATCCTCGGCTTTTTCTCCCTCAATGCATCGAGTTCTACCTGTGCGAGTTCGCGCATATCGCCATCACCGCTGTGAAGGAGCTCTGCTGCACCTTCGATGTCGGAAAGCAGTTTACGGTATTCCCTGATTTTTTCCACCAGAGGGAGAAGTTCTGCCTGCTCTTTCGAATACTTCTGCAGTTCCGTCGGTTTTGAAAGGACCTCCGGATCCATCAGAAGCCTTGTCAGTTCTTCGTATTTGTGTTCTACTGCTGTGAGTTTCTCAAGCATGCGCTTCTTCTGTTATAAGAACTTCCCGGAGTGCCCTGACCGCTACCTCGATCTGTGCTTCATCAGGTTCCCTGGTTGTCAGTCGCTGGAGCAACAAGCCGGGCTGGATCAGGAAATGCATCAGGAGGTTGTGTTCCATCTTTGCAGAAAGTTTCAGGATCTCATATGAAATTCCGGCAATGAGGGGGATAAGAATAAGGCGGGATAAAAATTTATAGATGAACTGCCATTCCTGAGGGATAAAGGAAAACACGAATATGCTGATAATCATTACGATGAGCAGAAAGCTTGTCCCGCAACGGGGGTGAAGAGGGCTGTGGATTTTAATATTGTTTACGGTCAGGTCCTTACCGTTTTCGTATGCATGGATGACCTTATGTTCAGCTCCGTGATATTCAAAAATCCGCCTCATCTCCTTCCACATCCCGACTGAGATGATATACACGAGGAAGATAAGGACTCTGATGACACCATCGACGAGGTTAAAGACGAGGGAGCTTCCGGAGACAGATTCAAAAAACAGACCAAGCAGTTTGGTAGCATACAACGGAAGGAGAATAAAAAGCCCGATACCGATAAGTACAGCCATGGAAATGGTTAACACGATTGAAGCGGGACTTAATGGTTTCCCCTCCTCTTCTTCATATGCCTTGCTCGCAGAGAATTCTATTGCCTTAATGCCGATAAAGAGGGCATAAAAGAGTGCTAGGAACCCCCGAAGGATGGGAAGCCTGAAGAGTTTCGGGAGTTCGGATAGTTCCTCTGTTTTTACATGGATTTCCCCCTTCGGGCTCCTGACTGCAACTGTCCAGCTTTTCCTGCCCTTCATCATGACGCCTTCTATGACTGCCTGTCCGCCGATATTCTTCATGACAGTTGTGTACCTTTCCTCCCCCTGCCCGGTTCCATTGTGTAGGGGTATCCCCGGATCTCAGGTGGAACGGTGGAGAGGGGAGCAGGCGTATTCACACAAAAGCCGTTAGTCTGGATCGATTGACTAACGGCTTTTTCATCTTACGGTATCTATTTTTTTGCGTATTTCTTCTTGAACTTCTCTACCCGTCCTTCTGCATCGACAATTTTCTGTTTGCCGGTGAAGAACGGATGGCACTTTGAACAGATATCCACATGAATTTTCTGTTTTGTTGAACGTGTTGTAAAAACCTCACCACAGGCACATTCGATTTTTGTTTCATTGTATGTGGGATGAATTCCTTCTTTCAATCTGTTCCTCCTGAAAATTTAATCATTAATAATAATAGATTCTTACAATTTTTAGCAAGCCGGGGATGGCAATGTCAAATTCTTTCAGTTTTTCAGGGCTGTCATTCTGGCCAAGCCAGAATGACACAATAGGATATGAACTGTCGGAACAGAGTTTGCTTTGATGTAACCACAACAATATACAAAAATAGGCAGAAATATTGTTCACTGATAATATATAGTATCAATCGAACATTACCAAGGAGGGGGCAAGAATGGATGAGATCATCGACATAATCCTGAACAAAATGCCTGTGGGTGTTGTTGTCTATAACAGGAAATTGCATATGGTCTATACAAACAGAATGGCAGAGAATTTTTTGAAACGGTATTTTCTTCCGGACGAAATATCCCAGCTGACCAGGAGGATATTCGATGCGATGGATGCCTCCAGTCTGCAAGAATCCTTCCCCGGCGAAGTGTATATTTTCAAGAGGCTTGACGGCTCCTCGAGCAATTGGATATTCAGGTTTTTTCTGTCCGAGGGACCCAAAAAGCTTGTAGGCATTTTTATCATCGAGGAAAGGATTTCGCAAAAGCTTGACATGAATGAGATACGGAAGCAATTCAGGCTGACCCGACGGGAAACCGACATACTCAGGCGCGTGCTCGATGGCTTGAAAAATGTCGAAATTGCAGAAGAGCTCGAGATCTCCGAGCAGACCGTGAAGGATCACCTGAGCAATATTTATATGAAATCAGGGGTTGAAAACCGGTTTGATCTCGCACGGTTGCTTATGCATGCGGAGAACAGTTCATGATCCCGGTTTGTTTCTGCAGAGGAGCTGCCTGGCATATGCAATATCTTCCCTGATCTGTTTTTCAAGACTTGCTGCGTCCGGAAATGTGCGTTCTCCCCTTATTCTGTCGATAAAATATATCCTGATATTTTCTCCCAGCAGGTTACCGGAAAAACTGAAGAGGTGCACTTCATAACTGATCTTGTCATTGCCGAATGTCGGATTTTTTCCGATGTTTGCGACTCCGTTATGCACTGTGCCTCTTACACTGACCCTTACTGCATATACTCCTTCCCTGGGGGCGATCTCTACCGGTGTTGTGATATTTGCCGTCGGAATGCGGAGGAGTTGCTGTCCTCTTCCCTTTCCTTTTATAACACTTCCTTCAATTGAATATGGCCTTGCGAGAAATTTCGAAGCCTCGGAGACCGATCCCTTCTGGAGCAGTGACCTGACGGCGCTGCTGCTCACGATATTGCCGTGAACCATGACGTTTTTGATCGCCTGCACACCGAACCCGAGGAGTTTTCCCTGTTTTTTCAGCAGTTCAATGGTCCCTTTCTTATGCTTCCCAAAGGTATAGTGGTCCCCGACGATAATTTCCCTGACGCGCAGTTTTTTGATCAAGACCTCATTGATAAAATCATCGGGCAGTAAGCCGGAGAATTCCTTATTGAAATTTATCAAGAGCAGGACATGGATCCCCATTGCCTCGATAAGCCGCGCCTTTTCCTCTGTTGTCGTGAGCAGTTTAATATTTCTTTCCGGTGCGATGACCTTTACCGGATGAGGCTCAAACGTCATCACCATGGACGTGCCTTTTGTCTCCGCAGCTTTCTTGACCACTGCTGACAGGATTTTCTGATGGCCAAGATGCACCCCGTCATAATTGCCTATGGTGAGGACAGTATCAGGATACGGCCTCTCCAGAGCTTCAAGGCCGACAACAATCTCCATCATGACCCTTAGACATGAGCTTTTTATAGATATCTCTCACTTGCTGCTCCGTCTCTTCCATTGTTCCATTATTATTTATTGTAAAGTCAGACCTGCTGGCCTTTTCCTCTAAAGGGAGCTGCGACCGGATTCTTTCAATGGCCTCTCCCCGCTTTACGCCTTTTTTTTCAAGCCGTTCAAGTGCTTCTTCCTGCGCTGTTTGTACCGTAATGATTTTTTGAAATCCGCCTTCATAGTTCCGTTCAAAAAGGAGTGGCGTCTCGACAACAACGATGTTGCTTTTTCTTTCTTCACGCTCAAGGAGATGGTTTATCTTCTCGAATACCTGAGGATGAAGAATGTCCTCGAGAGAGTGCCTCAAAACAGCATGTGCAAAGATTAAGGAGGCAACTTTTTTTTTATCAAGGCCGCCATCCGGGCGAAACACCCTGTCACCGAGAAGATTTTTGATTTTTTTTATCACTGTTTCTTCCCGGAGCAGGGATGCAACGATTTCATCTGCATCATAAGCAATCGCTCCGAGATTCCGGAACATCTTCAGCACCGTGCTTTTCCCCGTACCATAATTGCCGGTCAACCCCACCAGAAGCATAGCCAGTATTATACCAGTTCGGACGTAGCGTGTAGCGGAAAGAATAGTCCCAGTCTTGCAGTGATAAATCTTCTGTCTAAAATCACCTGTCAGGATTATGAAAGGATTATGCTGCCCTGATGCCCCCGATTATATCCCTGACGGTATGAATATTTTTTCTTTGGAGATACGCAGCCAGTCCCTCGATAATCTCAGAAGTTGCCCGTGGATTCAGGAAGTTGCCTGTGCCTACCTGAACGGCAGAAGCACCTGCAAGCAAAAATTCTATGGCATCCGAAGCATTGAGGATGCCGCCTATTCCTATGACAGGGATGCTTACCGCCTGAGATGCCTCCCAGACCATTCTCAATGCGATTGGTTTGATTGCCGGGCCTGACAATCCGCCTGTTACATTGGCAAGTTTTGACTTTCGCGTCTCAATGTCAATCGACAGGGCCGGGATGGTATTAATCAGCGATATGGCATTGCTTCCTGCATCCTCGGCTGCCCTCGCAAAAACAGGTATGCTCGATACATTCGGAGAAAGCTTTGTTATGACTACCGTAGCACCTGAAGCTTGTTTAACGGCACCGACAAGCTTTGCGAGTGAACGCTGATCGGTGCCAAAGGCCATCCCGCCTTTTTTTACATTCGGGCATGACACATTCAACTCAATTCCGTCAACGCCTGTTTCATCGAGTGCTCTCGCAAGCCTGACGTATTCCTGAACGCTCTTTCCGAGGATGTTGACGATAACCTTTGTGTCAAAATTCCTGAGGTAGGGCAGTTTTTCTTTGAGAAACTTCTTCAGGCCCACATTCTGAAGGCCGATTGCGTTCAGCATCCCACAGGGCGTCTCGCATATCCTCGGGGCAGGATTCCCCTCCATGGGTTTCAGGGAAATTCCCTTCACCACGATGCCACCGAGCAGATTCAGATCGACAAACTCATTGTATTCCTCACCGTATCCGAACGTACCGGACGCGGTCAAGACCGGGTTCTTGAGGTTCAGTTTCCCTATGTTGACAGATAAATCCACGGGATTTTAATCTTGTGAGTTGATGGGATTGTCCAATCTATCGATTACCATACGATTTCGTCTATCGAAAATACCGGCCCTTCCTTACAAACTCTTTTATACCCCGCTACTGTCTGCACAGCACACCCGAGACATGCACCGAACCCGCATGCCATGTTTTCCTCGAGAGATACAAATCCCTTCAGCTGATTTTCCAGAGCTATTTTAGCCACAGCAGCGAGCATGGGTTTTGGTCCGCAGGCGTAGATCATATATGAAGCGCCTTTGGACGAAGGAGACGCCAGAAAACTGGTCAAAATGTCAGTTGCCTTCCCATCCCCGCCAAAAGAGCAGTCATCAGTACAGGTCATGAGATCGCTTTCTAACCGCTCTAATTCTTTCAGCAGCAGAAGATCACTTTTGCACCTGGCGCCGTATATGAGGCATATTTTATTCGTGAGGCGTTCTGCGAGGGGAAAAAGGGAGGCGATACCTACTCCACCAGCAATAAGCAATGGAGTAAATCCTCTCTTGGGGTTCGGATATCCGGTACCGAGAGGACCGATTACCTGTATTTCACTGCCTGGTTTCAATGCCTTCATCTTCGCTGTCCCTTTTCCCCTCACTGTGTAGAGGAATTGAAGGGTGGCAGGAGTTTTTCTGAAATAACTGAAAGGCCTTTTCAGCAGGGGGTCGAGTGAATTGCCTGTCTCCACCATGTAGAACTGGCCTGGGGCTGGTTCGATGGTCGGCCCAAGAGGCTCTATGGTAAGGAGATAATTCTTTCTGTTTAACGGAAGGTTATCGGTTACTTTTGCGGTGAAGATCCTATGCAAAGCTGATCTCTAAGATCTCGTACTCCACGGTTTTTGCGGGAACCTTGATGGTGACAACGTCGCCTACTTCCTTGTTCAGTAAGGCCTTGCCGACAGGCGAGCTGATGGATATTTTCCCGTTTTTCACGTCCGCTTCTTCAGGGCCGACAAGCATGAAGCTTTTCTCTTCGTCGGACGAGAGGTCGATGACTTTCACGGTGGCTCCGAAGGCAATTTTTTCCTGTGAGATCTTGGAGGGGTTGATGACATCTGCAAGGGCAAGTTTAGTCTTCAGTTCCTGGATCTTTCCTTCGATAAATGACTGTCTTTCTTTTGCAGCATGGTATTCGGCATTCTCTGAAAGATCCCCGTGCGCCCTTGCCTCGGAGATATCCTTGATGTTCCTGGGCCTGTCGACTTTCAGCAGCCGGGCCAGTTCTTCCTGAAGTTTCTGGAATCCGTCCGGTGTTATTGGCATCCTTCTGAGCACGATATCCCCCTTTTTGAATAAATTAATGTAACACTTTTATCATGAATTTTTCTATAGTAGATGTCAGGGCGCATGCCCGGGAAACCTTGAAGATACAAGGAGTATACCGATGAGATTTTCAAAAATGTTCATACCGACCTTGCGCGAAGTCCCTGCTGATGCCGAAGCATCCAGTCATATCCTTATGCTGAGAGCAGGATATGTCAGACAACTTGCAGCAGGACTCTATATCTATCTTCCGCTTGCACTCAGAGTTACACGGCGGATACATCAAATCCTCCGTGAAGAGATGAACGCAATAGGAGCACAGGAAATTGCCCTGCCTGCGCTGCATCCTGCCGAGATATGGCAGGAGACCGGAAGGTGGTATGAAATAGGGGATGAGATGTTCAGGCTGAAGGACAGGTCCGGCCGCGATATGTGCCTTGGCATGACCCATGAGGAGATTATGACTTGGCTTGCGGCAAGAGAAATCCGCTCTTACAGGGACCTGCCGCAGACATGGTATCAGATCCAGACGAAACTGAGGGATGAGGCCAGGCCGAAAAGCGGCGTCCTCAGGACGAGGGAATTCCTGATGAAGGACAGCTACAGTTTTGATGCGGACGAAGAAGGACTCGAAAGGAACTATCAGCTCCACGCCGAGGCATATCAGAAGATATTTTCACGCTGTGAATTGAAATTCTACATGGTGCAGTCGGATCCGGGCATGATGGGAGGTGCTGTCTCCCACGAATTTATGGCTCCGAGCCTTGCAGGAGAAGACGAGGTTGTTATCTGCGATTCCTGCGGCTATGCCGCAAATGTGGAGCTTGCCCTCTCAAACCCGAAGAAAATTGAGATCATTGACTGGGAATTCGAAGAAGTCCACACCCCGGAAAAACGCACTGTTCAAGAGGTTTCGAATTTCCTGAAGCTGAATCCGGAATATTTTATAAAAAGCCTTCTCGTCATCAGTGATGACGGCCCTGTGCTTGCCCTTGTGAGAGGCGATCAGGAGCTGCATGAAAAAAAGCTCGGCAGGATTATCGGGAAGCACAGACCTGCACAGAAGGAAGAGATAAGGGAGATGCTGGGTGTTGAAGCCGGTTTCATAGGGCCTATGGGACATAATGTCCGGATTGTTGCCGATACCTGCCTTCAGGAAGGTGTTTATGTCAGCGGCGCGAACAGGCAGCACTACCATGCTAAGGGTATAAGACCAGGAAGGGATTTTACTGCTGCCTGGCATGACATAACCCTTGCAAAGGATGGTGATTTCTGCACAAAGTGTAATGCCCCGATACAGATCGAACGGGTTATCGAAGTGGGGAATATCTTCAAGCTCGGCACGAAATACTCCATTCCGCTGAAAGCACTGTACCTTGATGAAAAGGGACAGGAAAAGCCCGTTATCATAGGAAGCTATGGCATCGGTCCGGCACGCATTGCTGCCGCAGTCATCGAGCAAAACCATGATAAGGACGGCATCATCTGGCCAAAGAGCATCGCGCCGTTTGATATTGAGATCCTGCCATTGAACATGAAAGATGCCGGAACGCAGGAAGCCGCTGAAAGCCTCTACGAAGTCCTGAACGCAAAAGGCTATGAGGTGCTGATGGATGACCGTGATGAGAGGGCAGGGGTGAAGTTCAAAGATGCAGATTTAATCGGCATACCTACTCAGATAGTCATCGGCGAAAAGAACCTGAAGGATGGTCTTGTTGAAATCAAGGATAGAAAGACAAAAGAAGTCACGAAGGTGGAAGTTTCGGGGGTGTTAGAACATATTTCTTCCTCATGTTGATTTCTCATTACACCTTAAGATACAGTAGAAAAAGACGAGGCGTGGGCTGCGGGTTTGCAGTAAAGGCTCCGTGACTCCCTAACTCGCCTCATTGAAATAGTTATATGAGAATAAAACTAATTCTCTTAATCTTTCTGACAACTGCATTAGTTTTTCTGTTTCTCATGAGGTTTCCCTGTTTTGCGGGCGATGAAGATCCATGCAAGGATCAAGGAATGACAGTCAGAAATCTTTCCTTTAAAGAGATTTGGTATAAGCAGAAAGATGGCGACTGCACCATATTGAAACGGAATTACTCATTTAATATAAGACCTGGTGAAGAAATACGGCTTTTTTCAGATAATGTTTGCGAAACGATATATTGTCCTGCGTGTACATATTCAGTCTATAAATCATATGATGCCAACGGTGATTGCAGGGTTAAAATTCTTCCTGAAAAAGCATTGTCTGACATGTAATGAGTAATATTTCAATAATTTGGAATATTTGAGTCGTTTCAGGCTCGGCGTTAGCTTTTCTATGAAGGGATCATGTTTATTGAGGCTTTAGAAGTTCAAATATCAGGAAAACCGGTACCTTTTTCATTCTTGTACCTCTTTAGTAAGACTTGAGGATCATCTGGTTTATGGACGAACGTGTTTCTCCTACTGAGGTAACTCGAACAGCAGCCTTATCGCGGATAGGACATTTGTTCTCGCAGATACCACATCCGATGCAGAGATTGGGGTCTATGTAGGGGCGCTTCAGCGTTTTTACCTTTCCATCACGGAGCTGCACATCAACGGTCTTGAACCATATTGCTTTAGGTGATGTGGGACAGACCTCTTCGCAGACGATGCAGTCTGTATTCATTGCCCATGGCAGGCATCTTCCCTGATCGTAAAAGGCAGTGCCGATCTTTACCGGCTTCTGTCCTGAACCCATACCCAGTTTTGTTTCAACCGTAAGCGGCGAAATCGCACCGGTGGGGCATACCCGGCTGCACAGCACGCAGTTATACTCACAGTAACCGATCCTGTTCATCAGGAGCGGGGTCCAGATCCCTTCAAAGCCTGCCTCCAGCAACGCTGGCTGAATAACATTGGTAGGACAAACCTTCATACATTCGCCACATTTAATGCACCTTCGCAGGAAGTCCCCCTCGGTAATAGAGCCGGGAGGTCTTATCACACGGGGCTGGGGCGATGTCCCGGAGGCGATGGTGCTTCGCATCACCGGAAAGAGGACAGCTCCTGCAAGTGCGGTCTCAATCAGTCTTCGGCGGTTCACATCAAGGGGCTTCTGCACTGAACTTGAAGTTTTCGGCAAACCGTAATGAATTGCATTCTCAGGACAGTCCTCGATACAGTTCATGCAGAGGTGGCATTCAGTGACCCGCAGCGCCGCATGGGGATCGCATCCGCCGTGACAGTGACCGAGGCATTTCTTGCAGTCGGTACAAAGTTCAACATCGCGCCTTATGCTGAGAAGCGGCCTGAAAGAAAGCAGTCCGAGGAGCGCGCCAAGGGGACAGACTGCACGGCACCAGAATCGCGGCAGGAACCTGTTTGCAAATATCACCACAATGAAAATCAATCCTATGAATGTTCCGCCGTGGAAAAGGGGCTGCTTCAGATAAATCCAGTCCCTCCCGTAATTGACGGCTGGAAACAGAGCAATCACGAATGACCTTGTTATCAAAGAGATAGGATCGAGCAATCCTGTCTGGAGTGCACCGAAAGCAGCAAGGACAAGGAACAGGGCAAGGATATAGTATTTAAGACGGTAAAGAGTGCGATAAGAATTCAGCGCAACCGTATCAACAGCCCTCAATCTGGTGAAGATACTTCCGGCAATCTGGTTGATGATCCCCATAGGACAGACCCAGGAACAGAAAAAGCGGCCAAAGAAGAGCGTTCCGACGATGATAAGAAGCGAAAGGACAAGACCCTTGTAGACGGTCCAGCTCGTGAGAAAGGCGGCGAGTGCAGTAAGGGGATCAAGTTCGAGAAAGAGCGGGGTTTCATAACCCTTCATACGTCCGAAGCTTGTAAGCCAGAGGAGAAGCACGAAGAGAACCAAAAAAAAGGCAGCATAAATCCGCCTGATGTTCCGCAATGTCAGTATTTTCCGAGTCATACGTTCAGTTCTGCAATGTCACGTGATTTCCAGTCGGAAGTCCCGATACCCTTCTTTTCTGCCATCATGATGAAAGGAATGTCTTCCACTTTCAGATCAAGAAACCTGAGGCCATAAGCTTCTACTGATACGATATCTGTCCCTGCGACAATGGTGTTCTCGATTGATACGTCCGACAGGTTCCCCCCGGTGGGGCCGTTCCTTTTGAGGACCCTCGTGGCATCCATCACCGTGAGGGTAGGCCTAATCGCTGACGCAAGATCAGCAATGGCTGTATTGATGTCCTGATGCAGACGGTTCCTCTGGCCGCCGAGTGTACCATAAAGGTTCTTCATTGCCATGGTGCATTTACTGAGCGAGTGATGTTTCACCACTGGCAGGTTAATCACTTTGTCCGCCTGATGGTAAAAGATGCTCACAGGCCATACCTTGAGAGACTCCCCCTTGAAATCGGTGGGGACGAAGTCACTCTCAGTGGTGAACCTGATCTTGCCACCCGCTTTTTTTACCGCACCCTCAATCCCGGAACGGGCAAAACTCCGGTACGGGTCGTTAACCGACACGTCTGTCACCCAGACTTCAGAGGCCCGCGCCTCGAAACACAGCTTCACGACGGCGGCTACGACCGCGGGATTCGTGTTTGCCGCCTGTTCTGGTTGTCTGTCCCAGGCAGCGTTCGGCTTTAACAGGACTTTTTCGCCGGGGTTTACAAAACGTCCCATGCCGCCGAGAGTTTCAAGTGCAGCCCGAACCATCTTCTCGGCTTCTTTGCCATGGACAACCGCAAGATGAGGATACCCGTTCTTCTCTTCAGTGCGAAAGTCCCTGAAAGTGTATATTCTGGTAGTACGCCGTTGGACCGCCTCTTTGCTGTAAAAAACATATCCCCATATTCCTGTGGCTGCTGCAAAGCCACAAGTTGCAGCGGTCCGCATGAGGAATTGTCTTCTGCTGATAAACGGTTCCTTCTCGCTATTTTTCGATGACATAGTATTCCCTGTAAGGTTTTTATCTCTTCTCGCTCAAAAATATTTTAAGATTCCTTCATCATCAGTGCCGAATACACTGTACATCGTGTCATGAGCTGGGATGAGAAACCAGGTCCCTTCATATTTATCCATCACCCTGTACACTTCCTTTCCGCTTTTTTCAAGCTTTTCATACGGTATCGCGTATTTTCTGAAGTAGTCGAGAAAGGAAGACAGTAACGATTTCATCTCTTGTCCACTGCCTGTCACGAGAGCCACTTTGATCTTTTTGTCACTGGCGGAATACTCTCGCTCGATCACATTGTGAAGAAAATCGAGGCCGCGGTAGCTCTCCTTCACAAACCTCGTTCTCTCGATCTTTCCAAGATTAGGGAATTTCGAAAAGACCTGGAATGATCCCTTTTCCGGGGAGAGCGTATCAGCGAATCCCTTTGCAAATTTGAGCACCGGTGCCTCGGGACTGTAGGCCGTGATCTTCACATAATAACGGCCCTTGATAAAGCTTATACCTCCGGATGTCTTAAATCCCATAGCACCAACAGAGACCGGAGCAGCATTTTCCCCGGATTCATCCGCCAGCACACCGAATGCCTGTATGCTTTTCCCCATATCAAAAATCTCTGTCTGTATCTCTGCCTGTGTGGTCCCGGAACCGGAAGTGATGTATTCAGTCACGGTAAGTCCTGCAAACCCTGCACTGATAAAATACTCTGCATGGCCGTTCACGTGTTCGTAGAGGTTTTCTTTTGTATAGTGTCTTGCCTGACCGAGCTGTCGGAATCCCGCGATTTCCTGAGAAGTTTGGACAATTAACGATTGCTCAACAGATGGAGGGGATGCAATAGCTGATACAGGGGCTTCCCGTCCCGCCTCTGTCTTGAAATCGATCAGGGAGCTATCAAATCTCTGGCCGCTAAAATAGATGACAGCAGCGATACAGGGCAGCAGGCCGATGAGAAGGATGCGATACCTGAGCCGAACGGGGTTCATCAGGCCATAAATGACAACGAGTCATGAGCATCGCAAAGCATATCTTTTACAGGAAGACCGTATGGACAGCTGCCGATACAGACCGGATTCTCACATCCTGAGCAGGCTGCTGCATTTTTCTTCAGCGATGCATAGGATTCCATCGCCCTCTTTTCCATCCCGTAGTCCCGGAAATACATCCGGTATCTCATGACCGAGGCGATTTCTACTCCTGCAGCACACGACGTCTCGCACTCCCCACAGCCGGTCCTGCAATATTCCCTATCGTATAAACGGACATAGCGGTCAAGGACCTCCTTGTCGGCAGCGGTAAATTTTGCACCTGATGCCTTAAGGTAGAGTTCGATATCCGAGACCGTCTTCATGGTAACGACAAGACCGCTCACTTCCGGATGCTTCAGTACCCATTTGAAAGCAGCATGAGAGAACTCCTGCTCCTTGCTGCCGATATCCATGTCCTTTGCGCCTGCAAGTGTCTTCATGGCAATTACCCCAACCTTCCGTTTGTGCGCTTCTTTCATCACATTGGGCAGCGATGGGAACTTCATGAAGTTGAAAGAAGCCATGATCATGTCGAAGTGGCCAGATGTTACCGCGGTCATCAGGAGTTCCTCCATATTGGTTGGGCCGTGAGATGAAGTGGCCAGAAAACGGATTTTGCCTGCCTTTTTCAGCTCAGATACGGCGTCGAGCATCTCTCCGTCAAGCAACCTCTTCTTTTCCGCTTCAAGGTCTTTACTCATTTCTCCGATCGCATGGACAAAGCAGAAATCAAGGTAATCTGTCCTCATTCTCGACAGGCTTCCCTCGACAGCGGCGATATAATCTTTTTTCTTTGTCCCTAAAGGGAGATGTCCGGGATAGGGGACCGGGGTACAGAATTTGGAGGCAATAATGATTTTGTCCCTCCGGAGCTTGACCATTGCCTCGCCAATGGTCTTCTCAGCCCGGCCGTAATCGGGAGCCGTATCAAAATAGTTGATCCCGCTGTCTACGGCCCTCAGGATCATCGACGAGGCAGAAAGTTTCCCGGTGCCGAAGGAAATATCGCTCATTTTCAGACCGGTCTGCCCGATTTCACGATAGCTTTTTACAGAAGGTGTACCCTCAACCGTCTCTGCACGAAGAGACGGAACTGCCACAGCAGCGGTTGCAAGAGTTGCTGCCTTGATAAAATCACGACGTTTCATAATGAGACCTCCTCGTCTGTCTGCTTTGTTTAATCATCTATGGATAATACCGGTAATCTTAAGCATACAAAATCAACAGGAGTTTTTAAAGGGTATGGGGAGAAAGGGGATGTCTTCAGAACCTAATGTGATTGTTCATTCCGGCAGTGGGGACAGATTTTCACTTCTAACCCTATCGTTTTATCACAATAACGACACTTCTTATCTCTAACCTTTTCATCCTTCTTTCCAGACACAGGCTTCCTATATGTCTTCTGCAAGTCATCGATGATGTCAAGAAATGCTCCGAAAGAACACTTTTTATTATTCGGCTCTTCACTCATATTTAGGTTTCTGCAAAATTTATTGGTACAACTCTATAAATAAATCTGCAATGGTGTTATAGCCCAGAAGGATGAACACTGGGGCAGCAGGTCACCTCCTTAAATGCAGAGTAGATAGAGGAATTTACCCTGTTATTCCTTTTTTATTATACCTCAAGAAGTAACTTTCCATTTGATTTACCACCCCACCAGTAAAAACACTTTATGTTTATATACACATTATGGCTTATACTTCATAGGGCTAAAATTTAGGAAAAAATGCAAACAAGGAGACATTAATATGATTGCTGAAAACGATCTACGGTTCCTGAAACGTAGAAGGAAACTCAATAAAGCGTGGTCAATTGTGGGTGTATGTATGTTAGTACTCATTGTTGCACTTTATGCGTGGTTATATATAAAGACACCTAATCTTGTAAATCCATTTCATATCATGAAAATGATAGAGACGAACCAACTGGATATAACTTCTATGAGGATTCTTTCGGTGTTTTGTTCTGTAGCAGTTGTTGCTCTGTTTATTACAGTAGGGATGGTAGTCATATATGGTTTTGGATGGTCTTCACTTGAAAGAAGATATTTCAGGATCATCGAGACGTTACAAGAAAAGTAACCTATAAATGTTTTCCTACAGCAAATCAATGTTTTTATTCTCATCTCAACTGTCAACAGTAATAGGTGGCCTTGAGAAAAATGCTATGTTCCCTTCGGGGTGAAAAACGGATGATGCCGGGTTAGTTGACACGGGGGCAACTACCGCGAAATGAGATACGTAGCGCGCCTACTTCCTCGATGAGGTATTTTTAAATCTTGCTATATGATGCAGCATTTCAATTTGAAACCAATAGAAAAAAATTTTTGTTAAACGCAAATTTAAGGAACAAGCAAGAACTCCCTGTGCTCTTGGCGCAGGGATGAATTGCTTCCTCATTTGTGTCATTGCCCGACTTGATCGGGCAATCCAGAGACAAGGAAATGGATTCTCCGGTCAAGCCGGAGAATGACAGTATTGAGTTTGACTTTTACGCCCTGCGCTCTTGGCGCAGGGTTCTTAACAATAATATTTTGTAATCACTAAGTTATTAAGTTTATTTTGTAAGAAAAATTCCT
>CAVQRT010000032.1:0-12981 GCA_963715195.1 Thermodesulfovibrionales bacterium
AAGACGCACCTAAAACCATCCGCATTTCATGTTGAATATATTTGGAATGTTGCATCCTTAAGGTCAGATTATGGTTGCGACTTAGTCTACGATCTATACCTAAATATTTAGTAAATGTTATTTGTCACTCTTTTAAAGTAGCCACTTCTTCACGTAAGATGGATGCAGACCTCAAAAGGGCTTTAAGTTCTTCAGATGATAGCTTCGCTTCCAAAATACGTTCCACACCTCTTTGGGAGATAATGCATGGAACACTCAAGCTAACATCTGATAAACCATATTCTCCTTCAAGAACAGTTGAAACTGTAAGTACACTTTTTTCATTCCGAAGTATTGCGCCTACAATACGAACAAGAGCGAGACCAACTGCAAAGTATGTCGCACCTTTGTAATCGATGATGTGATAGGCAGAACTTCTCACAGACTCTTCAATTGCTCGACGTTCTGCATCCCAATTACTACACTTTCTACATATCTGGCAATATTCATCAATCGCTATCCCTGCAAGGTGAGTCATAGACCAAGCTGCAAATTCACTGTCGCCATGTTCTCCAAGGATGTATGCATGAACATTGTGGACATCTATGCCACACTTTTCGCTTAAACGATAGCGAAATCGTGAACTATCTAGTACTGTACCTGAACCAAAGATACGCCCTCTCGGCCAACCTGTGCGCCTATGAGCAATGTAGGTGAGAACATCAACAGGGTTACTCACAACCACTATCACTGCTTGTGAATGCTGACCAACGATTTCATCAACAATGCTGTCGATGATTGTTTTATTCTTTTGAAGAAGATCAAGGCGTGATTTACCACTAGTCTGCATTTTAGCTCCTGCAGTAATCACGATTACAGTGGCATCTGCAAAGTCGCTGCTAGATCCTTCACGGATCTTAACGGAAGGGAAAAACGGTACCCCATGTGTCAGATCAAGCACCTGCCCTTTGACTAGCTCACGATTCATATCGGTAAGGACAATTTCATCTGATAGGCCATGTTGTGCAAGTGCATAGGCAAATGTGGACCCTACAGCACCTGCTCCAACGATAACTACTTTTCTGGCTGTCCATTGTTCATTAATCATAGTTTTTCCCCCTCAGTTATTTTTATTGTAGCAAAGACTCCCTATATCTTCATCTTCATATGGAGTCAGTGTATACATCGGTTTCTCTCCCTTTATCAGACCGCGGAGATGTTAGTAGTTCTATATCGCTGAGCGTAAACCCTCCGGGCAACTCATAAGGGATATCTCTCTTGCAGGAAAGATGGTTGCCTCCGTGCCACTAATATGGGATATTAACTGTAATCAAAATAAAAAGGGCGAGATGTTAAACTCGCCCTTGACCTGTTTATTGATAAACGCTTTATCGCTTCATCTTCTCAGCACTTACTCCTTCATCTAAAATAATAATTTCCACACGGCGATTTTGCTGTCTACCAGCAGGTGTTTTGTTGCTTGCTATGGGGAACTGTTCACCGTAACCCTTTGTAGTAATCCTTTCGGCACCAATACTCCTTGTGTTTAAGAAATCCCGAACAGCATCTGCACGCTGTTGTGAAAGACCCAAATTGTAAGTTTCAGTGCCGACGCTGTCAGTAAAGCCTTCAATTAAAACATTACGCTTTGGGTACTTCTTCAAAAAATCAGCAAGGATATCCATGGAACGCACAGCGCCTGACATTAAATGAGCTTTTCCGGTTTCAAATAGTATGTCTCCTAAGGTGAGGACGATACCTTTTTCAGTTTGTTTGGCTTTTAATTCCGAAAGTTCACTTTCTATTTGTTTTCTCTGTGCTATGGCTTCCTGTTCTTTTGTACGAGCCAGTTCTGTTTCAAGCCTTTTGGCTTCAGCTTCCTTTTTAGCTTTCTCAAGTTCCAATGTCCTCGCCTCGGCTTCCTTCTTCAAGCTTTCCGCTTCTAATGCTTTTGCCTCAGCCTCCTTCTTCAATTTTTCAGCTTCTAGTGCTTTTGCCTCGGCTTGTCCTCTTGCCTGCTGAATCTCAAGCGCTCTTGCTTCAGCTTCCTTCCTGGCCTTATCCGCTTGCTGGGCTAATGCTTGGGCTTCTCCTTTCGCTCTCTCGATCTCACGTATTTTTTCCTCGGTTTCCTTCTTTGCACGCTCGGCTTCAAGTGTCTTTGCCTCAGCTAAGCTTAGTGCCCTCTTTGTTTCAAGTTCACGAGCCTGCAATACTAACTTGTCCTTTGTTTTGATCAGCTCTTCTCTTTCCTGTTCGGCAATCTTTTTGTCTGCTTCTGCAATTGCAAGCTGGGAGATTCTCTCTGCCCGAAAGGAAAGGTAATTCATTTCCTCAACGTTTTTTGCCTGCTCGGCCATTTTCAATGCTTGTTCAGCCTCATACATAGTAACGGGAGCGTTTTCCTTTACCTCAGGATTTGCTGCAGCTTGTTCATAAGCTGCACGGGCACGGTCTAAAGCTGGATTTTCAGGTATCGTTGCACACCCTATCGCTAATAATATGACTGAAAGAAGAATTGATATGCCGAGACTCTTTCTATGATAATTCTTTGACAGCTTTCTCATGGCATTTTCCCCCTCTCTTTTCATTGACCACGTTGTTGCGACCGCTCAATCTCTTGACGCAATGTCTCAATAGTATTGCGCAACTCTTGAGTGGTTTTCTTGGCTTCTTCCGACCGTGATTTGGCTTCAGCGAGTTTTGCATCTAACAGCGCCTCGTTTGCCAGTTGCAGAGCTTCCTCATACTCTTCTGCTTGCAGCGCTGTTCTGGCCTGACTGAGTTTGTCTGTTGCAAATTTCAGTTCGAGAGGCGCATACACAGCAGCGTCACTCTCTTCTGCCTCCTTAATAGCCATTTGTGCATTCGAAATGTCTTCGATTGGTGCAACCTTTGCGGCACAACCAACCATAAGTAAAATGGTCACTGCAACCAACATACTAAATACTACACGGACTCTTGCCTCCTGTGCTATCATCTCGTCCCTCCTTTCTTTGATAGTACGATTTTAGTTCCTAACAAAAAACTTCTCTTAACAATTTTATTTTTGCGCTTATCAACCCCCCTTGTTTTGAGCTCATAATGAATGAGCTCATCAAAATATTATAAGCTTATGGTGTTTGTTCTGTCTCCATGTGCAAAAACGAAAAGTTACTCAACCTTAAAAGAAACTGATTGAACTGAGTTTCCTGCAGCGTCTTTTATCTCCACCTTCCAGTTCCCGGTCTTCCCATATAAGTTCTTGTATGCGAACGTCCTCCACCTTGGGCCTTGCATAAGTGGAAGAGTAAATGTACGCATTTCCTGCCCTTCATGATACCAGACAACGGTAGCCTCTGTGTCCTCTGAAATATTCGTGGCTTCTATGAAACAATACACCTTCTCTGTTGATGCGGGGAATGTCTCTTCAACTCCAACGGGTTCTCTGTCTTGCACATTTTCAGCAACAACCATTGTTGATATACTGAATAACTGAACTCCCTTTTCAGCTTGCTCCTGCCCTATAGCAGGAGAAGTTATCCCGAGTGATGCAATGACAGCAAAAGATAAGATAATCACCAAAATCATCCTGTTTTTCATTGTCTTCCTCCTTATTTTGTATTTGTTAAAATTGTCATTATTTCAAGCATTAAACATCAATGTGGAGTTATCCCATCTACTATTGTCATTGAGCTTGTTACGTCTTTTTCGATTTTATCGATTTTACCCATTCTTCAATTTCACGTGCGGCAGTTTCACGTCCTCCCAATCCAAGAGCTATTGCAGCTGCAATTGCAACTGCCCCGAACATTATTCCAAAAGCTAAGTTAATAATGTCATTTGCCAGACCCATCTGTCTCAATGACATTGCACCCGCCAAAACAAGAATAGCAATGCGTGCTGACAGAGCTAAAAGCTTGGCTTGAGCTGTATTCGAGGTGAGGATTGCTTTTCCAACCAAATTTGCAAGAAAAAGTCCTATGGTAAAGATAATGAGTCCCAAGATGATATGTCCGGAGAGAAAGATAAACTCTGAAATAAGAGTCGATAGTTGTTCAAACCCCAGCTGGTTAGATGCTTCCATGAATGCAAAAAGCAAAATGCCCAACAGGACTAAATACCCAACAATTGCTGATGGTGTCATCTTTCCTTCGGTAACCTCTTTGCCAATGCCTAATTTTGCGAGAATTGCATTAAAGCCAATTCCGGAGAGAAGATTTGACACTAGATTGGAAACGAGCCGACCGATTATGTACGAAAGAACCAGAATCAAGCCTGCGACAAAGATATCCGGGATTGCTGTAGTGATCATTTCGAGCATTTTACTGGCTGGTTGCGTAAGTGCATCCAATTGGAGAGCGTTGAGAGCGGCAACCAGAACAGGGATAAGAATCAGCACGTATATGATGAGACCTATAATGTTAGAGAGAGATTGTTTCCCAAGCATAGACGTTAGTCCCACACGTTCACTCAGTTTTTCAGTGCCGATGGAGTCAAGTAACTTAGTTACGATCTTCTGGATTATTCGAGCAACGAACCATCCAGCAAGAAGAATCACGGCTGCAGTTATCAGATTAGGAAGAAAATCAAGAACCTTATTGAGCATTACTTGAACTGGACTCAGAAGTCCATATAACCCTAAGGTGCTCAATATCGCGGGAAAGAAGAGCAAAAAGACCAACCAGTAGACTGCATCTGATAAGGTCTTTGTCAGGGGGAATTTTTCCTTCTCTATTGCAGCTTTGTCCGAAAGACGTTCATCGAGTTTGGTTGCACTTAACAGTCTTCTGACCAATAGTTTCATCACTCTCGCTACCACCCACGCAATGAGAATTAACACTACAGCCCCAATCAACTGAGGAACAAATACGAACAATCTGTTCAGAAGATTGTTGAGAGGCTCCGTGATAAGTGTAATGCCCAGTGTCTGGAAGAATGCAATTAACACAAAAAGCATGAGGATAAAGAACACACCCTTTGAGATACCTTTTTCGACATTCATAGCTTGGGCTTTTTCCTCACCAGTTATCCATTGAGCGATGCGATTGTCTATTGTTGTGCGCTGGAGTAAACTCCGGACGACTGCTGTAATCACGAGAGCGATAAAGCATCCAACTATGAGCACTGCCACAGCACCAACGAGTTGAGGAACGTAAGACCCCGTCAGTTGCACTATTTGTTGAACGAAAGCTTCCATACTATCCCCCTTTCTTTGCCGATGATGCTTGTGTATCCCCTAGAAGCACCATACGTTAATATGTCTTCTGTTAATTACTGCAAATAACTCACAGCCCGATACTGTGATGATCGATGCGGAGTATTTACAGGCAGCACCTCTTTCAAAGTTTGCATTTTCTTCATCTTTTGAAACCCTGGCCCATTGTACATTATGCAATTTGGAACTTAGTAAGTGAGGCAAGAACGTTCCCCTTATCGATATCTGGAACAATTTTTAACTCAAGCACTCTCACACCATGGAGGTCAACAGCATAATCCTCAATTTCACGGAGAGTTTCAGGTGGGCTAAATGTATACTGTTGGCGTACAATTTCCTGGTAAGACTTTCCTTCGTTTGCTGAGCAGCGAAGGACAAATTCATGCGTGCGTTTTTGTGTTTCTTCATCAAACTGTAGACGGATGCGTCGTATATTCTGTGGTTCATCAAAAAGAATGCGGATTGTTTGCTTCCCGGGTTGAGATGCTTTCCAGCCCGGACTATCTCCAAAAGTTAGTGCTGATTCGATTGGGTACGCTGGATCTTCAGAGGTGATTTCGACCTGTGCAAGGTGCTTTAAATCTAACCATTGTTGATCAGCAGGAGGGATATCATGAGAACCTTGGGTAATAATTCTTTTCCGCATCAATATCTCCTTTGATTTCTCTATGGCCTATAGTTACAGAGCCTGCAGTATGATTCAAATATTACTACAGGCTCCTCTGATAACGCAGTTCTTACGGTTATTTTTTGAATGGTGTTTTCAATATATCTACGGAACCATCAATGACTCCCTTAAGGGCATCTTTTACTGCATTTCCTGCACCGCTTCCAATTTTTTCAGCTGCTTCAATTGCCCCTTCCGCAGTCGCTTTTGTTGCAGCAGTTACATCGCCGCCAACTTCCTTGACTCCCTGGACTGCGCCCCTTACTGCATTATAGGCTACCTCGACGACGCCAGTTCCGATTTCATTTGCCCCTGCAACGGTACCCATTACCGCATTCTTTGCCGCACCGACTACATCGGTGGTGGTCTCTGAGGCAGCCTTCACCACACCTCGGACTGTACTAGATACTGCATCAGATGTTGCTACCCCTATCTCCTTTGTACCTCTTAATGTCCCTATAATGGCATCTTTCGCAATGGAGGCCACTTCGCCCACGACATCCTTGACCCCTCGAAGGGCACCAATGATAACATCTTTTACGGTATTTTCCAGTTCAACTCCGATCTCTTTCGTACCCCTCAACGTTGTAATTATCGTGTTCTTCAACGGTTCAATTATGTTCATCACAATTCTCCTTTCTTATGGTTTATGGAAAAGGAGGGTGGAGCCTGTGTTGAGATAACAGGCTCCTTGTACGCAAGTTTCTGGCATGACTTGCGATCCCAACGTCTAAAACAGGTCTATGGTTATGTTCTTACCACAGAAAACCTAAACCTACTGTGACCACATGATTGCCATGACTGGTGTCAGAAACATCTCCAAGATCAAAATTGTCAAAGAACCATTCATAGCGGTACCGAGTTAGGACAAAGGTCTTATCATTCAAATACGTTTTGAAGCCTATACTTGGGCCAGCTGCTCCAGTTGTATTGTTCTCGTTGTAAATTGCTCCAACAAATGCACCGAGGAATGGCTGGAACGAGTCATTCATGGCTAATCCGAGAAAATGGTAGGTTACGAAGGGTATAGTCGAAGCACTCCAGGTATCATCTGCACCGTCGACGATATTGTAGTTTAATGTCTGTGCTATACCAATTTCCCAGGCCCTTGTCAGATAGTACCCGTATCCAACGTCGAGGGTTGCTGTACCGACATCGGTACCTTGTGACTTGAAGAAGCCACCTGAAAGTTGAATCTCGTTGTCTCCAACAGATTGCGCACTATAACTATTCACGGTAAAGCAGGCAATAAGGAGACATATGCCTATTATTACGGACAGCCTTTTTGAAAAACCCTTTTTCATTCTTTATTCTCCTCTCTTAAAATTATTTCTTCTCAGGTTTTGGAGCATATTTCATTAATGTATCATGAAGCACTTTGACACTGTCAGGCACTGTTTCTACAGCAAACAATATCTTCCGCGCATCAACATCTTTGCCATATATTTTGGTATTCGCCGTACTGTTATAGGTGATGGTTGAGCCTTCAAGGTTTAAACCGGCAAAGACCCCTTTGCTTCGGGCATAGCTGATTATCGAAGATTTCAGGAGGACATCGGTTCCAACAGCTGCATCACGACCCACTGGGCCAGCTGTAACACCGATATCTCCACCTAATGTAACTTTTGACTTGAGTATTCCATCAATTCCTTTTTGATTCATGACAAGTAAAATGACATCAGCTGACTTAGCACCGATTTGTAATCCCCAGCTTACTCCGGTAATTTTGAAGAATGCGGGTGCACCCCACTCGCCGGTTTCCTTATCACGGCAGCTTACCAGCCCATCGCCACGCTTTGCCCCAACAATAAATCCCGCTTTGAGGACTGACGGGAACACAGCAACACATTGTGATTTCTGCAATAGATTGTTCGGAATTCGTTTGTCGAAATCCTGAGTCATTTGGGTCTCCAGCACCTTCGCTGCTTTTGCAGCCCACTCGGCTTCTCCTATTGTTTCTGTTGCCGGTTTTTCATCTGTCGCTATTGCTGTACCGGTGTAACCAGTAGTGAGAATAAAGAGAAAGCAGAACAAAATTACGAACGTTTTTTTAGAGATCATACCTTGCCTCCTTTTTTGATTGGTTTCGGGATCCCCTCATTTCGAGGTTATCACACATTTTTTTGGATTGCAAATTTGAAAGAAATACAGCATGTTTTCAAGGAAATCTTTCTTCCATAAGCAAGCTATCCAAGATCAAGTTTCGAAAACAAGAAAAAGCAGCATAGTACTAAATCATTTATCCCCCCTTTCCTTCGATTTGGTATTTAATGAATACCTGCGTAGCAAGTATTCGTAAATAAAGGAAAATAAAGCTTTTAAATAGATATTTCCGAGCTTACTATTATTTAGACAACCGAGGATATATTTCCGTCACATTAATTTTTGAATTCATTCAAATAAATAAGTTGGCAGGCAAACCTATAAATCAATGAGGGGGAAAAGAGGTCTTATATATGAAGTCGAGAGAAATTATAAATATGAAATCCTTTGATCAAATCTAATGATAGGTTTTCGGGACAAGGAATCTAACCTTCTTTAGATTTTGCTGCCATTGAGCCTTCCTTAATGATCGTTTCATTCGGGATATATACTTCCTCTCCTTGATCTGTTTTGAGTACGACAGAAATAGGGGTTATTTTCGTAATCTTCCCCTTTTTCCCAGCAAGTGTTACCTCATCTCCTACGCTGAAAAGTTGATTGATATAGTATCTCGCAAGGATGTTTGACACAATAGACCTGCTACCAAGGCCAATCGAAAGAACAACTACCAATACAACTCCAGCAATAATTATTGTTATATTGGTCATAAAAATAGTCATTTCTAATCCAAGCTCATTGAGGGCTATCAATACTCCAAAAGCTACTATAATAATTTCCAGAGAGGAGCTTACGAGCCATGCATATCCTATGTTAAGATTGGATAAAGCTGATGCAGAGATATCCTTAATATATTTTGCAACAACAAGCGTGATAACCAGTACGATAAAAGCTCCAAGTACATGGGGCAGATAGAGAATAAATTTGTTGAGTGTCTCCAAAACCACTCTAATTCCTAGTATTTCAGCCGCAGACACTATAAAGACCATTAAAACGATGTAATACACGAGAGCAGCCATAATGTCATCAAGCCCCTTTTCAATCCCAACCTTTTTCATGATTTCATTAAACTTAACCTTTTCACCTAAAGCAGCAAGTCCGAATATTTTTAACACTTTTTTCCCGAGCTCTCTGAAAATCGTTGCCACAATTAATCCAATGAGCATAACGAGTATTGCACCAAAAATATTTGGCACATACTCGCCAAGTTTTCTAAATAGGCTTTCAAAAAAAGTTAATACAACCTCACTCCATTCCTTGAAATAATTCTGAAGCCAGTCCATATTAGACCTCCTTAATCAATTTTATTGTCATCCATTAAAATGCAAGGTATTGATAGGCTGAAAACTGCAAGCTCCTTTACGATCATCAGAAAATAGACCATCTGCATTAGTTTTTGTTTTGCTGTAATATCCGGCTCGGGAATTTTAATCATATCCAATACCTTCTGAAATATTATTTTCTCTTCATCGTTCATAGATTAAACCCCTCTCTAAGGTTTTTCATTAGTCTTGAAAGTCTCATTTTAACAGCACTAATGCCGATATCTAGTCTTTCTGCAATCTCTTGATAAGTGAATTCGTCCATATATTTCATCATCAAAAGAGTTCTGTCTTCAATTGATAATCTTGAGAGTATTTTTTTTAGTTCTGTAGAGGTTTCTTTTCCATTGTGATTAGGAATGTCCCTTTCCGTATTATTAATAGACAGTTCCGTTTTTTTCTTTACTTGATTGAGACAGTGATTTGTTGTGATTCTATAGAGCCATGTGGGGAAGGAAGATTTTTTTTGAAAGTTATTAATACTGAAAAAGACTTTTACCCATACATCATGCATTAAGTCCTTTGCTTCTTCAACATTAAGACAAAAAAAATAGCATTGTCTTAATACTTTTGAGGAATATCTATCATATAAACTCTCAAAAGCATCTGTATCTCCTTGGTTAATTAATTCAATTAGAGCGCTATCATCATATTGAGAGTATTTATTCATGTATAATTGCGACAATAGAGTATATTTATTATTGAGTCGCCTCAATAGTAATCTTTTCAGGTTCATAAACCATGAACAACATACCAAGCTTTTTGTTTAATCCCATTATGGGAGAGAGAATTAAAATATTGCCATTCTGATCATCCATAATTTCGATTTCGTCTTTCTCAAGCAGCTCAACTGGATACAGAGACGAAAAAGCAACTCCCTCAAGCTTCTTATCCGTCGCTACAGCTACCGTCCCATCAGATTTGACAACAAGAATCTGTTTTATTTGGGGTTCTTTTACGAATTGGTTGAGATACTCATTGATCTGTTCGTAATTTTCCCTAAGCATCTCTTTCCTAATAGCCCAGACAAATGTAGTCGTGGTAAGACGGAGAAAGTAACGCGTCTTTTCTGTCATAACTTGTTGAGATTTCTCAATTATCTGTATCTGCTTTGCTTCCATTCGTTCCTGAACATTCTTAACAGCATTAATCTTCCAGATATACATAATAAAAACTAAGACTACCAATATACCGATAACATATACATTTTTCTTTCCGCTTTGCTTCATAATCATCCTCCTGCTACTTACCCATGGTAGCATTAATTATTTCTTGCAGCCTTTCGGGAGATAGTCTACTACCTGTGCCCCGTGGAGATCCTCCGATTGTGTCACTACCATCCCACCTATTACTATCAGTAATGACATCAGATTCCTCTTCATTGAGTCTCTCGTATAGCTTTTGAAGACTAAATGGTGTCCATACAGACCTTCGCCCTAAAGTGTAAACAAATGATCCATCTGCATTTTCTGCCACTAACGTAGCGAAGGCAGTGATTCCATCATTATACATAGCCATTCTTGAAGCGGGTCCCGTCTCCTTAGTAAAAGTCCAGTCAACTCCTCCCCCAATTATCTCATAATTTTCCTTAAGAGAAATCTCACCGCTTTCATCAAGAAAATACCGGTCAATTCTCTCTTCGACAGATTTAATAATCGCTCTCATTTCTGTTTCTTCCATCTGCGCTACTTTACCATCAAAACGTGCCTTATAATAAGGCTGAAAAATCCAAGCCATTTTTTTTCGCATTGAAATATCGCCAAAAGGATACGCCCCGGCTGTACTATCCAGTCTGTCTTCGCAATATACGAGCCGAATGATCCGCGCGTCTGAATATTTTCTTACGCGGTCATTATTCTTCAGTAACCACCATGCGAGACACGTATCCTCATCCGGGTCGTTCACATAAATATGTGCTTCTGAAACCCCATTTTTTCTGAAGGTATCAAATAATCCCAGCTTGATTTCTATGTGAACTTGTTCAGAAGTAGAACGTGTTGCTAATCTATCAGTCCTGGAATGATGATCAAAATTAGCATAGGGACCTTTGGGATCTCTCTTTGTGGTTGCATTAACAAATCCGTCCAATGCAATAGAATATGCCGGTTTCTTTTTCTTAAAATCAGACCAACTGTAGACTTTTCGGGGTTCTATATGTAAATCAATTGACATGAGAAATAATCATCTTCAACATATTAATTCCGTTCTTCTTCGAGAACTTGACGAGCATGTTTAAGCTTCTAGAGCATTCGTCACCGAAATGCTAATGAAGAATTACCCTTTCACAGTTTGTACGGCCTGATTGTTTAAGCATTTCCAAGGACAAAAGAGATTTACACGATAATACTCTTTTAGACAAATAGAAATATGTTTTCGTCACACATTAACTAATGCATTCGCATGAACGTTTATATTTATCGGGGCTCCAAGATATGTGACATTCATGAAGAAAGCGAAACTCGATCAGAAAAAGCTCAGAGCACAAGTTTATATTTCGTATGCTCTATGATAGAATTTTGACAGAGAATTTCTTTTCCTGCACGTTATTCCACAGCATAAGGTCAAAGAAGATGAAAGGAGAATATTATGCTTAATAGGTTTCAGAATGGCTTGATGTTTGGGTTTATGTTCTTATTTTCTTTCGTTTTGGTTCGAGAGTCTCTGGCTGATCAGGTCATTCTTTTCAACGGGGATTCTCTTAGCGGAACGGTCGAAAAAGTCGCAGATGGTAAACTGACCCTGAAGACTGATTATTCAGGGCCGATCGACATTGATATAACAAAAATAAAGAAAATCTCCACAGTCGCTCCTGTGGAAGTTCATTTGCACAGCGGCGAGGTACTGAAAGGGCAACTCAGGTCAATTGAGGACGGTCAGGTCGTCATTGAGAGGAGTGGCGAGCGAGAAGCAACCTCTATTGACTGGGAAAAGGTCGCATCTATCAATCCTCCACCCACCAAGTGGACAGGAAGCATCACAGTCGGAGGAAATACCCAGACAGGAAATACCCACAGGAACGGTGCTTCTTTTATCTTTGATGCTTCAAGAAAAACAGAGACAGACAGATTTAGCCTAGGATATCAGTTCAACTATGTTCATGAGGACACTGAGGTCACAGCGAGGAATCACTATGGTTATCTAAAATACGATTATTTTTTCACAAAGCAATTATATGGGTATCTCGGCATGGAATTACTGAGCGACACTTTCCGAGATGTTAGACTGAGGATTGCCGTTGGCCCTGGTGTCGGGTATCAAGTTTGGGATGACGCAATCAAATTCCTCTCTGTCGAAACTGGATTATCCTATGTGAATGAAACCCATAAGGTAGGAGCGGATGTTGATTTTCTGACTGCTCGACTTGGTGCGGATTTCAGATACAAAATCACCAAGCTCATCAGTTTTACTAACAAGGTTGTTCTTTATCCGCGCCTTGATCATATCGGTCGGTACCTTCTCCGTAATGAAGCTGCTCTGGTCGCTCCTGTCGGCTCAGGTTGGGCTATGAGGCTTGCTAATATTCTTGAGCGCGATAGTAATCCATCGGCCGGAATAAAAAAGAATGATTTGCAATGGATCTTGGGCTTACAGTATTCCTTTTAATTAACCGTTCGGTCGAGATATATGGATGAAAACTTAACATCGAAATAGGTCATGCATGTTTGTACGGGAAATAGATGATATAAAAAAGTTGATGAAGTGTCTATTCCTATGTG
>CAVQRT010000033.1:0-53245 GCA_963715195.1 Thermodesulfovibrionales bacterium
TAAACAGCTGCTTGTGAGAACAAGGCAGGGATGTAGCCGGGTTTGCTTTTTAGCATGCCTTCGTATACCTTCATTGCCGATGCGTAATCTCTTTTCTTCGCATACAAATCTCCGAGCATCATCTGCGCCGCGAGATTATTTTGCTCAGCAGATATACCTTTCTTCAGGGATTCTATGGCACCGTTGAAATCGTTCTGACTGACGTGTATGGAAGCAAGTACCATATGTCCGAAGGCTGAATTCGGTTTCTTCTGAATGATCTGGTTCGCGTTCTCCTTCGCTTTTTGAGGCTCCTTCATCAATACATACATCTTTGACATCTCTGCCATAATGTCCAGTCTGTCGGGTTGCTTCTTCAGGCTACCCTCGAGTTTCTTCAGAGCGCTTTTGTAATCTCCGCTTGAGGCATAAACCGCAACGATCTTCTGGAGGCCGACTTCTGCATTTACGCTCTCGAGATCCTCATAGACCTTAACTGCCTTTTTGAACTCTTTTTCACTCACATAAATCCTGCCCGTCAGGTCCAGCACCGTCAGATCTTTCGGATTCGCTTTCCGTGCATCTTCGAGCACATCGAGCGCCTTGTCATTCTGTTTTTCTCTCAGGAAATATTCCGCCAGGGCAATATAGCCGGCGGGAAGCTTTGTGTCCCTGGCCATTTTGTAATATTTCAGGGCGTCGCTGTCTTTGCCTTCCAATTCATAAATCGCGGCGATGCCGAGCATTGCAGCAATGTTTTTATTGTCAATTTTCAGTACGGACTCGTATTCACCAATCGATACCGGCAAAATCCCTTTTTGTTGCATGATATTTCGCCAGATTGAAATAAGGAGTGAGATACTGTGGATTGGTATCTTTCGCTTTTTTGAAGATACTTCAGCCCCTCTTCCGGTTTGTTCTGTGCAAAAAACAGGGCTGCAATGTTGTTATAAAGCAGAGCATCATTCCTATTGCCTGCGATACCCTCTTCAAGGACTTTTTTGGCCTTTGTGTAGTCCTTCTGTTTGCACGTAATAGGAGAAAAGAATAAGCCGCGTATTGAGGAGTTCAGGTGCAATATTCACTGCAGTCACCAAATCCGCCTCGGCTTCTTTTGTCTTGCCTTTACCGAGATGGATGATGCCTTTCTTCAACTGGGCGTCAACGAGGTCGGGATTGGATTCAAGTGCTTCGTCGAAATGCTTCATGGCCTCGTCCGGTTGACCTTTTGCGAGGAGGGCCGTTCCGAGGATATTGTGTGCCAGGGCGTTCTCGCTGTCGAGCTTCAAAATCCATTGAGCCTGCTGAATAGCGTCGTCCACCCTCTTCTGCTGGAGGAGAATGACAGATATCATCAGGCGCGCCCTGAGAAATGCAGGATCGAGGTCAACTGCCTTCTGGAACTGACTCAAAGCCTGTTCAAGTTCTTTCTTATAATAATGGCTCAATCCCAAAAAGTAATGAGCACTGATGTTCGGGAAGTCTTTCAGTGATTTCTGAAGTTCAGGGATCGCCTCATCGAACTTCTTTTCGTAAAAATAAAGTATTCCCTTGAGCCGGTATCCCTCCGGGCGACTGGAACGCTTTTTCAGTTCATCGGCTATCTCATGGGCTCTTTTCAGATCACCTTTCTGGATATAGAGAATACCTTCCATGAACTGTGCATTGAGGTCAGCGGGATTGATTTCGGATATCCTCTTATACATCTCTATGGCTTTTTGCTGATCGCCGTTGGCAGTTTCAAGACTGGCAAGCATGTAGTAAGCCTGGGTATTTTTGCTGTCTGTCTGGATTGTCTCTTCCAGGGTCGCCCGCGCAGCCTTCCAGTCATTTTGTGCCATATGGACTCTCGCAAGACCCAGCCGCGCTGAAACGAGGCTGTTATCTTTTTCCAGTGCTTTCCGGAAAAATTCCTCTGATTTTTTCATATCTCCCTTGAGGGCATAAGCCCATTCCCATCACTTCAAAGGCACCCGGATCTCCGCTATGGGATTGCAGATAGGTCTCAACCTCCTGCATCGCGTCGTCAGGCTTATTCGTATACACATAGGTACGGGCGAGTTCAATGTGGAGTCTCTGTCCGGGAGGGGTTCTGCTTGAGAACTTTCAGGAACTCTTTCTCTGCCTGCTCATACTTGCCGGCAGCGAGAGAGGCCCGGCCAGTTCAAGGCGGGCATCAAAAAAGTTCGGATCTTTCTCAAGCGCCTTTTTAAAGAGTACGATTGCGCCCTGAGGATTATTCTTCTTGAAATGTCCGACGCCCTCCTGAAATAACTCTTCCTTTGTTTTCGGACTACATCCGCATATCAAAAGAAAAGCACTGAGGATGACAATATATTTTTTAAACAATGTTATATCCTCCTATAAAATTGAGATCACCACATACCATGTCTTTCACCAGAGCCCTAAACTTTGTATAGTCGAGCGGCTTCATCATGCAGCAGGAATTGTTCAACCCTTCAAGCATTGATAAAAGGTCTCCGCTAAATTCATCTGCAAGCACAAGTTTTCCCGCCCGTATGTCTCTTTTCTGCATCTCCCTAAGGAAATACAGTCCGTACGGGTAACTTGTTATGATCAACCCGAAGTCATTCTCGGAAAATCTTTTCGAGACATTCTGCATGCTCGTGATGGTTTCAACGCGATAGCCGTCCTGCTCGAGAATGGCCGAACATATCCTCGAGAAACCTGCTTCATCAAGAATGAGAATCTTTTTACCGCGGTTGGACATCAAGGGTATGGAACTGCAAATTATGTGCCTTATTAAAAGAATCCCGTCTGGAGTGGTTTTGCACGTAATTAAGACTTTCTGCGAGCGTGCAATAGTGTTTCGTATGGAAACATCAACCAGGGAAGAAACAGGAAAGCCGTTTAAAAATGCGCTGTTCAGGTGCTTCGGAAAAATGTATCCGCTGGATACAGAAAACAGGCAGGGTACACATTGTCTGAAGAAAAAGTGTCTACCTATAAAAAAAGAGTCAAATCTGATTCTCTTGACTTAAGAAATGCTTATTCTTAATATAGTGCATCTACTGCTATGAAAAAAGGCCTTTCAGAAACAGTCCCCCTTTCCCCGGATGTCCTCCGTCTGATCGTCAATCTGGAAAAACAGCTTGCAGAACAGAGAGACCAGATGCAGAAGATAGAGGAGAAATCAGCACAGCTCGAAAAAAACTTGAGGATTTTAGTCAGTGAGTTGATACATGGGGGATATATCAATGTGCCTGAACGGAGAAAAATGCTCAAAAGGAGCTTGATCGATCATGAGGCACTCATGAATCTTCTCAAAAAGAAGGGCATAATCAGCAAAAGGGAATTCGTCAGAGAGATAAAGCAGCTCGTACAAAGAGAGCACAAAAAGAAAAGCGGGTAATAAGAAATCTGCTTCTTAATAAATTCTATTGGATTAGTCTATTTATGAAGAGCGGCATAAATCTTTGCTCCATAACACGCTCACATAGGGTGTCATTCCGGCTTGTCCGGAATCTTTCTTTATTTTCAGAAGGATTCCCGACGCACTTCACTTGCGGGAATGACATGCACTATTACTCATAACGTTATGTATAATTCATCAATTTGAATATTGACAGGAAATAGTGTTTGAGCGGATTTATTTTGCAGATATTCAAACACTATGCATTCAATAATAACGAGGCAAAATTCCTCGGAGGTCGAAGACCAAGAACGAGCGAAAAAACTGTGTCCTGTCAAGGTACCACAGTTTATGACTATTCTGGATTAGGGTTGCTGCGGGGTAAAGCAGGCCTCCTCTTTCTGTAGTTTCTCCCACTCCCTGTCGATATCTTCCTGAATTTTTGCAAGCAGTCCCTCATTTTCGGGTTTAAAGAGATGCTTAAACCTCCCCTGTGGTTTCAGGAAATCGACAACTTGTTTTTTCTCTCTCGGCTTGAAGGTTATTTTCGTCACGCCATGGTCAATTTCATAGAGCGGCCAATAGCAGGTCTCGACTCCGAGCCTGCTCAGGGCGATCGCATCATCGCTTCGTGATCTCCAACCCCTGTTGCATGGCGCAATAATGTTCATGAATTTTGGCCCGTTTATTTCCAGGGCTTTTCTGACTTTCTTCACGAGATCACTCCAGTGACTCGGTGAAGCCTGGGCCGCATATGGAATGTTATGAGCTGCCATGATTTTTGTCAGGTTCTTTCTGAGCTCGGTCTTTCCCTGGACAACACTGCCTGCAGGTCTGGTTGTGGTGTCGGCTCCAAACGGAGTAGCGCTCGACCGCTGAATGCCGGTATTCATATAAGCGCCATTGTCATAACAGATGTAGAGCATGTCGTGTCCGCGTTCCATGGCTCCTGAAAGGCTCTGCAGCCCGATATCATAGGTGCCGCCGTCTCCCCCGAAAGCAATGAACTTGATATCCTGGTCTATTTTCCCCTGTTTCTTCAGCGACCGGTACATTGTCTCAACACCGGAGATCGTGGCAGCCGCGTTCTCAAAGGCATTGTGTATCCAGGGAATTTTCCACGCAGTATATCCTGATATGCAGCTGGAAACTTCCAGACATCCTGTTGCATTTGAGGCAATAAGCGGATAATCGGAGGCGAGCAGAACCATTTTTACGACTATCGGGGCCCCGCAGCCTGAGCACAATCGGTGGCCGGACGACAGGTTAATTTCACGCTTTGAGAGCTCTTTTAGTGTCAGTATTTTTGCCATTTATTCCCTCACTCCTATGTATTCCTTATACATTCTCACTGTCCCCGTCTCTGTTATCTGAGTCAGCTCGTTTAGCACCGATTCAGCCTGTTCGGGGAGATAATCCCTGCCCCCGAGTCCATATATCTTGTTTACCAGAATAGGCCTTTTCTCAAAAGGATATAAACTTGCTGCTATGTCCATATAAACCGGGCCGAAAGAACCGCCAAAGGCATCCGCCCTGTCCAGCACACAGAGTGCTTTGAGATGTTTCAGGGCCTCACCGGTCTCCTTGTACGGGAACGGCCGGTACAATCTGGGTTTTAAAAGACCTGCTTTTATTCCCCTGTTCCTGAATTCATCGATGACATCTTTTGATGTGCCTGCCGCAGAGTTCAAGATGATGATTCCGATATCTGCATCGTCAAGCCTGTATGTTTCGAATAATCCGTATTTTCTTCCTGACAGCTTCTCGAAATCCGCGGCAACTTCAAGAACCACCCGGGAAACCTTTGAGGCCACTTCATCCTGGGCTCTCCGGTATTCCATATAATAGTCCTGAAGGACGAGAGGTCCGTAACTGACCGGATTCGCTATATCAAGCATGGGATTCAATTGCCTGAATTCACCGGTAAAATTTTTCACCTCTTCATCTTCGAGATATTCCAGCCTGCCGATAGAATGGCTTATGATGAATCCATCCATACATATCATTGCCGGGAGCCGTATGTCCATATGCTCTGCTATCCGGAATGCCTGTATGGTATTGTCATATGCCTCCTGAGCATTTTCAGACCAGAGCTGTATCCACCCGGTATCCCGGGCACCCATTGCGTCGGAATGGTCGCCATGAATATTCAAAGGAGCCGAGAGGGCCCTGTTCACAACGGGCATGACAATGGGGAGCCGTGTCCCGGATGCAATGAACAATATTTCCCACATAAGAGCCAGTCCCTGCGACGAAGTTGCAGTAATAACCCGACCACCCGCTGCGGATGCCCCGACACATGAGCTCATGGCGCTGTGCTCACTCTCAACGAGAATCAGCTCCGTCTTCACCTGACCGTTTGATACAAAACTCGAAAACCGCTGCATCATTTCCGTTTGCGGGGTTATGGGATACGCAGCGCAGACATCCGGATTTACCTGTCTGAGGGCATTGGCAACGGCTTCATTTCCCGTTACAGCAGCAACCTTTGCCATTTACGTACCCTCCTCGACCATAATAATCGCCTTGTTGCCTTTTTTACCGGGACACTCAAGTGCGCAGATCCCGCAGCCCTTGCAGAAATCATAGTCAAACTCAGCCCTCTTACCATCCTTGACTTTGATTGCCATATCAGGGCAGTACAGCCAGCAGAAAAGACACTGGATGCAGTTCTCCTCGATCCAGACAGGCTTCAATGACCTCCATGAACCGGTCTTGAATTCTCTCGAATTACCGGCTTCGGTAATGACTGCGCCCGGATTCAATTCCCTCCAGCCTTTCAGTTTCATCCTTCCGTTACCTCCTCATATCCGCGCCGTGTAGCCTCGAGATTGCCGTCTATGATCTTCTGGGCAAATTTTTTTCCGAAGCTCTTTTGTACATCCTCAAGAAGATGTTCAAGGGTGATAAGTTCGGTTATCTTGCAAATAGCGCCAAGCATTGGCGAATTCGGCAGAGCTCTTCCGATGCAATCCATGGCTATCTTGCTTGCGTCAACCGTAAAGATTCTCTGATGGGATCCGGGTGGAGCTTTTCCCGAATTTCCTGGGGAGTCTTTGATGTATTGACAACAAAAATCGCCTTTTCAGTAGCGCCATCGGCAACGTTTATGCTGTCAAGCAGGGTAGCGTCGACGACACTGACCACTTGCGGGTGGAGAACCGGACAGTGCATCCTGATTTCGTGCGAACTCACCCTGTTGTAAGCCCGCAAAGGAGCTCCGGCCCTTTCAGGGCCGTATTCCGGGAATGCCTGCACATATCTTCCGCCACTCAGACAGGCATCAGCAAGTACCTTTGCAGCAGTTACCGTACCCTGTCCTCCCCGTCCATGCCATCGTATTTCTACCGTATCAGACATTGTATTCCTCCAAGATTTTCGAAACGTAGTTTGTTATTTTATCACAAAAAAACCACCGGTTGTTTTTCCGCGTTGCGGGGAAACGTTATTACTATACATAAAAAGATCATTATATTCAATCAGTTCGACCAGAGAAATGCATTTGCAAAGTGCAGATTTTGTGAGAAAAATTATTTTCGATCAATGTCTGCACTTTCCGGGTCAAATGCATTGATTGGGTTAATTGTCTGTTCAGGCAGGAAAATCTCATGGATGGATCTGCAAATGATGGCATCCAGAAAAAATCTTCCGTTTCTCCTGTCGTGTAAGATTTTTTACTCTGAAGTCAGGCTGCGGTTGCCCTCGACGCCTTGAGTTCGAGAAGCCAGGAAAGCCTTCTGCTCTGTATCACAGAGGTATTGATATCCTCTATAAATTCCTTCGGAGACAGATCGAATACCTCTTTTCTGACAAACGGTCTGAAGGTTATTTTCCCTTTCGCTTTCATGGCCTTCCTGATCTCCGCTTCTGCCGGTTTTTTGAGTGGTGATTTCAGGATCTTCGAGAGAGCGATAAAGATATCCCGGTGGTTCTTGGAGGCTCCAGGGGGTTCAATCACCTTCTTCACCTCCTTGAATCTTCCCAGATAGTCCACCATGGTGCCATCGCTCTCGTAAAAGGTGGTTGAAGGCAGTACAACATCCGCCTGACTTGCAAGCTTGTTCAAATGTGAGTTTTGCACCACGAGGAAATCAGTGTTAGGCCTTCTGTCGAGCGGGATCTCGCCGACGGCATAGAGAACTTTCATCCCGTCAGATACCATCTCGTGGTAGGTCTTTCCCTCGGATGACAGGCCAATCTGCGCTATGCCCCTTGCATTGCTTTCAAGCCCGACAGCGATAACTTTGCCTTTCAGTAAGGCAAGGTTTGCAGATGCGTCAAACAGTGCAGGCGAGGTAAAGATAAGCGGATTTTGTGCATCAAGGATAAGCTGGGCTGCCTTCTCAATGTCCTTTGACATATCTGCATCTGCCACAGCAGATTCGAGCTGAACATCCGCTTTTGCCCCTTTCTCAAGCAGAGCCTTTGCGATGCCCTTTAAAAGAGCAATTTCATCACCTTCCAGATTCACCGTTGCGGTTTCAAAAATCCGAGTTTCGGAAGCAGCGATATCCGAATTGATAACAATCAGCTTTCCGCCGCGGTGGACCCTCTTCCGTATCGATGCATTGAGTGCGGGCAATATCCTGTTCCACTGTGACGGATTCAATCCGACAAGCACGATGAGGTCAGATTTTGTAATGAGCGAGGAGTGAGAATCCCTCAGACAATGCGTGTCTGCATAAAGGCTCAATGTTGTATCAACATGTTTTGTTTTGACAACATTTTTTGCAAACCTCTTCAACGTCAGGGCATCTTCGTTCATTATACCGGCGACGCTGACGAATCCGGCATCTTTGCCCGCCTCTCTCAGTTTTGCAGCAACGGTGCTGAGCGCATCTTTCCACGACGTCTCCTTCAGGGCACCGTTTACCCTTTTCAGGGGAGCTGTGAGCCGCGTTTCCGAATTGACGTAATCATATCCGAACCGGCCGTAGGCACAAATATACTTCTTTGCAGAACCGGGTTCAGCACCTGAGCTGATCTTCTGGATACTGCCGTCTTTCCTGCTTATCAGAATGTCACATCCGCTTCCGCAGAAAAGACAGACGGAATGGATCTTTTCATACTCCCACTCTCTGCCTTTGCGCCATCTGTCTGCCTCGGGCAGGGCATTCACCGGACATGCATCAATGCAGCTTCCGCAGAATGTGCAGCCAGATTCACGGAGCGGCTTGTTATACGCTGTCCCGATCTCTGCATGGATGCCCCTCCCGATGAAATCGAGGACCTTTGTCCCCTGCTCCTTGCAAACCCTCACACACCGCCCGCAGAGAATACAGTACAGGGGATCTCTTCTTATAAACGGGTTGACCTGATCAATCGGATATCCCATCTTTTTCCGGGTAAACGTCGTATCCTTCAGCTCATATTCATATGCATATTGCTGGAGATTGCATATCCCCGCCTTTGTACAGGTCAGACAATCCAGCGGATGGATGGAGAGGATCAGGTCGAGGACAAACCGCCTGATTTCCCGCACTCTGTCGGTCTGCGTATGCACGACCATGCCTTCTTTAACTTTCGTATTGCATCCGATCAGGGGAGTCTTTATCCCTTCCACTTCAACAAGACAAAGTCTGCATGCTCCGAACCCTCTCATCCCCTTGAGATAGCAAAGATGCGGAATATGAATACCGGCACGTTCAGCCGCATCGATCAGATTCAGGCCAACCGGCGCACTCACTTCTTTTCCGTCAATCTGCAGCTTTACCATCGTTTCTTCCATCAAATCCTCCTCGCTATAACAGGAATCTTCTGTTCGCTCATATATTTATGAATTCCTCTTTTGTCCTTGAGATTACTTCAATGGCCCCAGTCGGGCAGACGCTGACACATTCGCCACACCTCACACATACGTTCTTTCTGATCTCGAAGGGCAGAAAGCCCTCGGACGGTTCGGCTGTCTTACCCTCAACGGCGTCGTATTTGCACCTCTTTTTGCAGGCACCGCACGCTATGCACAAGTCCGGGTTTACCACATACTCTATGGAGCTGATGCATTCCCTCTTCGGACAGATGCCAGAGAGGTGGACCCTGAATTCTTCCGGTGAAGATTCAAGCAGTTCAGCGAGGAACCTGCCTGTATCTCTTCCTTTTTTGCAGTACGAGCCTTCAATCATATAAAACGCGATTCTCCTGAGCGCCTCAATGTCGGATTCATCGGCATCATCAAGATGCTGACTCAGTCTGATCAATCTGATCTTGGCTTCTTCTGTTCCCAGTGAGCATGGATAGCATCTGCTGCACATCGGCCCTGCGATGAACTCCTCAACAAAGGTGAGGGCCCTCTGAACGGCACAGGCCTTTTCTTCAGCGTCTTTCCGTATTTCATCGACCGTTATGTCTTCGATTAACTCTTCTTGTGCGGCAAGCGACGGGACCTCGGGAACAATCCCTTTCCTGAGAAGCTTTGTCTCCTTTTCAAATTTTATAGCTCCCATCGGGCATACCCTGAAACAATCACCGCATTTCTTGCAGAGAGTGCTGTCGACCATAAAACCCGTTGAAGTCTCTTTAATGGCATCAACCCGGCAGATATTGATGCAATTTCTGCAAAAATAGCAGAGTTCTTTATCGATAAATACTACCGGCTGTTCATGGATCTCGATTGCACCGAGGGGACAGACCGCGAAGCAGGCCTTGCATCTCTGACAGCGAACCTGATCGACATAAAACAGGCCTTCTTCCGATTCCCTGATCGCTTCATACGGACAGATGTCCATACACCGTTTGCATTGATAACAGATATCAGCATTGATCAGTACCTGTCCAAGACCCTGGCAGACAAAAGCCCTGCAGTATTTGTCTCTCACGTGTTCTTCGTACTCGTCACGGAAATACTGAATTGTCGTCAGAACAGGATTGGGTGCGCTTTTGCCGAGGCCGCAGAGGGAACTGTTTTTAACATACCGCCCCAGCTTTTCGAGCCTCTCGATGTCGCCTTCTTCCCCATGGCCCGAGGTTATTTTCTCAAGGATCTGCAGCATCTGATATGTTCCAATCCTACAGGGATAACATTTTCCGCACGACTCTGCCTGGCAAAAAGAGAGGAAAAATTTTGCTATATCGACTATGCAAGTATCTTCATCCATTACGACCATGCCGCCGGAACCCATGATCGAACCGATTTTAGCAAGAGAGTCAAAATCGATCGGGAGATCAAGAAATTGTTCCGGGATGCACCCGCCGGACGGACCGCCCGTTTGGACCGCCTTAAATTTCTTATTGCCGATGATCCCTCCTCCGATATCAAAAATGATCTCCCGCAGGGTTATTCCCATTGGAACTTCAACCAGTCCGGTATTATTCACCTTCCCGGTCAATGCAAAGACCTTTGTACCGGGTGAGGATGCCGTCCCTGTCTTCAAAAACCATGCGGCTCCTTTTTCAATGATCGGTGGCACACATACATAGGTCTCTATATTGTTCAGATTCGCGGGATACCCCCATGGCCCGCCTCCATGTTCAGATAGCCTGGGAGGTCTTGGACTCGGGAATCCGCGTTCACCCTCTAGGGAAGCAACAAGCGCCGTAGATTCACCGCATACAAAGGCGCCCGCACCTTCCCTCACCTGTACGGTAAAATTAAAACCCGTGCCCAGAATATCTTTCCCCAGAAGGCCCAAATCGCGGGCCTGGTCAATTGCAATCCGCAAATGCTTGACGGCGAGCGGATACTCGTGACGTACGTAAATAATCCCTTTTTGTGCGCCGATCGCATATGCGCAGATCATCATCCCCTCGAGAAGGCTGTGGGGATCACCCTCCATAATCGACCGGTCCATGAATGCACCGGGATCGCCCTCATCACCATTAGCTATAACCAATTTAACCGGATCGGGTGCTTTCATGGTATGTTCCCATTTCACTCCAGCCGGGAATCCTGCACCGCCCCTTCCCCGCAGGTTGGCTGCTTTTACCTCTGAGAGAACCTGCTGGGGGGTCATTTTCGAAAGTGCTTTTTCCAGAGCCCTGTATCCCCCGACTGCAAGTGAATGGAGGATGTTCGCAGGATCAATCCTTCCGTTATTCCTCAGCGCAATTCTCTGCTGTTTTCGGTAAAAAGGCACATCATGAATAAAAAAAGCGGGTCTTTCTGTGAGGGAACGCCGGAAGAGGAGATCCCAAAGCGGTTTCTGGTTTATGGAGGTACGGAATACAACGTCCTCTGCTCTTTCGGGCCTCACCTTCTGATAGAAATAACCCTGAGGTTCTACCGTCATAACCGGACCCAGCTGACATAAGCCCTGACATCCGGTAGTGACAATTTCTATATCCGCCTTGTTTCTCTTCACCTCCGCATGGAGTTCATCGACCAATCGGATCGAATTATTGGCCCTGCACGCGGTACCACAGCAGACCTTTATTCGCTTCTTGTCAGGGGCTAAGACCCCCTCACTGGAAAGTTTCTTGCGGAGGGCGGCAAGGTCTTCAAAACTTTTTACTTTTTTCATGCCTTAATGACCTTTCGGTTTTCTATAAGCCTGACGTCCTGCTTCTGCAAGACGTCTATGCTTCTCTGAGTGAAAGAATCAGATTTTCTACCTTCCTGCTTCCGGTGATTTCACCCACGACAGCATCATTCACGGTTGCAACAGGGGCAAGTCCGCAGCAACCGACGCACCCTACGGTTTCCAATGTTAGAGCAAGGTCCCCGGTGGTTTCTCCGTTCTTGATATCAAATGCATTTTCCATGGCATCAAGAACCTTCTTCGAACCGCGAACGTAACAGGCTGTGCCAAGGCATACCTTCACAATCTTTTTCCCCCGCGGCTTGAAATAGAACATTTTATAAAAACTTGCCACGCTGAATATCTCGGATAGGGAAAGATTGAGATGCCTTGCGAGTTCTTCGACCTCATTTTCAGGCAGGTAACCGGAATCCTCCTGGATCTGCTGCAGGGCTTGCACCAAGATCCCCTTCTTTTTTTCCTGATCGGTCAGGAGGTCACCGATCTCCCCTATTTGCTCATCGACCAGTATCGTTTCTATCTGCATAAATCCTCCGGTTTTTTGTGTCAGGCAAATAGTTTGCTGTGCTGATTTAGCTACATTGTATAATGATTTTCTTCACATTTGCAATACACGTGGCTAAACATTGAATTTATTTGACTAAATTTTCTGACTCTTTTATAGTGTAAATCACCATGGTACAGAGCATGACAGGCTTCGGAAGCGCATCGGATGCTGACTTTTCCATAGAGATACGCTCGCTGAATCACCGGTTTATCGATATCTCGATCAAGATGCCCCCATGCATGAACCAGCATGAGATACCTCTGAGGAATATTCTGAAAGAACATTTCGCGCGTGGGAGATTTGACATATTCATTTCACTCAATGAGCAAAAGCAGCCCCGGGTGCAATGGGACAGGGCACGGGCTGAGAACCTGCTTGCCACCCTTCAGGATATCCAGAAAGAGTTCTCTCTGCCCGGCAGGATAACCATACAGACACTCTCTGAGTACCGGGATCTCCTGACAGAAGAGGAATCTTCGTACAATAGTGAAGCCTTATACCGCTTGTTTCACACGGCGATCCTCAGCCTCCGGGAGATGAGAATCCGGGAGGGGAATCTTCTTTCCGAAGAAATCCGTAAGCGGGCCGCCTTACTCGGGAATATGATCGAAACGATAAAAGAACGGGCACCCGATGAGCTTGTCCGGTGGCGAGAAAAATTCACTGCGCGGCTGAGTTTGATAGTCGATGCCGGGATGATGGATAATAGTAGAATCCTCCAGGAGGCTGCCATCATGGCGGAAAAACTGGATATCTCCGAGGAAGTAAGCAGAATAGAAAATCATCTGAAGCAGTTTGGAGAGATTCTTGATTCCGGGGATATCGTGGGGAAAAAACTTGATTTTCTCCTTCAGGAACTGAACAGAGAAGTGAATACCCTCGCTTGCAAATCCGCAGAATATGCAATTTCAGCCGTTGTCGTAGAGATGAAGACAGAGCTCGAAAAAATGAGGGAACAGGCGCAGAATATCCAGTGAATTATTAACCAAAAAAATGCAGAGGATGGTTAGGAGGATGAAGATGAAGAAAGGTGATTTGAGTCCCATACTCGTCAATATAGGGTTTGGGAATGTTGTTGCAGCATCGAAGGTCGTTGCAATCGTGACGCCGGGGTCTGCGCCGATGAAGAGGCTTCGTGAGGAAGCAAAAAAGGCCGGCAGACTGGTTGATGCAACAGAGGGCAGGCGGACCCGCTCGATCATCGTGACCGACAGCAACCATATCATCCTGTCTGCAATACAGGCAGAGACCATTACCCAGCGGTTCTTTGAGGAAAAAGACAGTAGTGCTGGCGAAGAAGAATAGAGGCACGCCTCTTTATCGTTTCTGCACCGTCCGGAGCAGGGAAAACAACGTTATGCACCAGGGTGCTCTCTCTCATCCCCAATCTCCGGTTTTCAGTATCTTATACAACCCGCGAGCCCAGGGCAGGGGAAATAATGGACCGGGACTATACCTTTATTTCGCGGAAGAGGTTTCAATCAATGACCGAAAAGGAAGAGTTTCTTGAGTGGGCTGAGGTTCACGGAGAACTGTATGGCACTTCAAAAACCAGGCTCGAGGCACTCACAGCTTCAGGCATCGACGTCTTGCTTGACATCGACACCCAGGGGGCGCTGCAGATAAAAAAGAGAGTCCGGGAAGGTGTATACATATTTATACTCCCGCCTTCACTTGCCGTACTGAAAACAAGGCTCGAAAAGCGCTTGACCGATTCACCGGACCAGATAGTCAGGAGACTCCGGGCAGCCCTCTCTGAAATAAAAACGTATGAACAGTATGACTATGTTATAATTAACGACACCTTTGAGGATGCGCTCAGGGAGCTGGCGTCAATCCTCATCGCCCGGAGGGCATCTGTCAGCGCTATCGACCCCCTCTGGATCAGGAAACAATTTTTCAATCAGGAGGAGGAATACTATGGAAATCATATCGCTTCCGATCGAGTATGACCATCAGAAGATTGACGGAAGATTCAGAGTTATTGCGATAGCATCTCAGAGGGCCAAAGAACTTGCAGTCGGAGTACAACCCAAAATCAAAACAAAATCCAGGAAAGTCACCACAATCGCCCTCGAAGAGACAATCAGCAACAGCCTCGAGTTCCTCACAGGTGAGCAGGCGAAAAAGGCAAAGGAAGAGGCTCAGAGGTTCGACTACCGGAAGCTTCTCGAAGAGAAAAGGAGAGAGATGACCGGTGAAGATATGACGGAATTCGAAAAAGATTTGAAAGTCTATCTCCATGAGAAGAAGGAAACAGTGGATAAAAAAGCTCTGGAAGGACTCTTCATTGAAAAACAAGAGGAAGGTACTGAGGAATAAATCTGTACTCCTTGGCATTTCCGGTGGAGTTTCTGCCTACAAATCCATCGATCTCGCAAGAAGACTCCGTGAAGAAGGTGCACTGGTCAACGTAATCATGACAGAGGCTGCAAAGCACTTTGTCACGCCGCTGTCTCTCGAAGTTGCCTCCCGAAATACGGTCTATACAGACCTCTATGCTTCTCCCATGGCTCATATATCGCTTCCGGCGGATGCAGATATCATGGTTGTCGCACCTGCGACAGCTAACACAATAGGAAAATTCGCTCACGGAATTGCTGATGATCTGCTTAGCCTGAGCTTTCTCTCGTTCAAAGGAAATGTTGTCATTGCGCCGGCAATGAACTGGAGGATGTACGGGCATCCCGTCTTCCAGCGGAATCTCGACACTCTTCTGCAGCTCGGCATCATACAGGCAGGCCCCGAGAAGGGCTCACTGGCATGCGGTGAGGAAGGAATCGGCAGGATGGCTGAAGTTCCTGACATCATTGAAGTAGTCAAGGGAGCTCTTACCGCAAAGGACTTTGCCGATGAACGTGTCCTGGTAACTGCAGGCCCCACCCGTGAATATCTCGATCCCGTCAGATTCTTGTCGAACAGATCATCCGGCAAAATGGGATATGCCCTTGCCAGGGCTGCCCTCAGGCGGGGGGCACAGGTCACCCTGATAAGCGGCCCTTCTGCATTGCCGCAGCCGAAAGGCATCACATTCATTCCTGTTGAGACAGCCGGAGACCTGCAATCTGCTGTGCACCGGGAACTTCCTTCTTCAACTGTCCTTCTTATGGCTGCTGCTGTTTCTGATTTCGTGCCGCCGAAAAAGTCCGATGAGAAGATCGAGAAATCTGATGAACTCTCCCTTAAATTGGTTCTCGCACCGGATATCCTCTCAGAAGCGGGCAGGAGAGAAAGCAAGTCGTTTCTCGTTGGTTTTGCGGCAGAAACAGGTCAGCAGATCAACAAGGCACGAAAGAAATTACAGGATAAGAACATTGATTTAATCGTATTCAACGACGTGACCGAACCCGGCTCCGGGTTTGATGTCGACACGAACAAAGTCGTCCTTATAGACAGGGGCAGAGAAACAGCGCTCCCTCTCCTCAATAAAGATGAAGTTGCCGATGCTATTCTGGACAGAATCGCAGAGCTCAGAGCTTGACTTTTCCCCCTGATATGATGACAATTTGAGCATACCATGTCACGGGAAGATATCGAAAGATTACAGCAAAAGATTGCAAAAGACCCCGATTCCAAACTGTTTGTACCTCTTGCTGAAGAATACAAAAAAGCAGGCATGGTTGAAGAAGCGATCAGGATCCTCGTTGAAGGCCTCGAAAAACAGCCGCAATATCTCAGCGCCCGCGTCTCGCTCGGTAAAATTTATATGGGCAAAGGGTTGCTCAGTGAGGCAAAAGAGGAGTTTCAGAAGGTTATTGGAATCATCCCTGACAATTTATACGCCCATAAAAAGCTAGCCGAAATTTACCTGGAACGCGGGGAAAGAGACCAGACCATCAGTGAACTGAAGGTGGTACTGAATCTCAATCCGGCTGACGAGTGGGGGATTTCCACTCTTTCTGCTATCGAAAAAGAATCGAAGCAGATTCCTGAAGAGCCGCCGGGTCAGGAGATTACCGGGTTCTCTGAAGCTTCCCCTGAAGTGACCACAGAGGTTCCGGAAGAACTTGAAATGCTTCAGGACACCGCTCAAGGCGAAGGAGCCACAGTCGAACAGCATGAAGATGAAGCATTTCAGTCATATGAAACCGGAGCAGCAGAACAGGCGCCTGAACAGAATCCCATCCTTGAGGCTGAAAACTGTATCAAACAGAGCAGGTTCAACGAGGCGATGGATATTTATAAGACCATCCTCTTCGAAGACCCTGAGAATACACCGGTCCTGCAGCGCATGGCCGAGCTGAAAGGGCTTTTCAAGATACTCGGCAAAGATCAGGAAGCGCATATTGCGCATCTCGAGAGCTTCCTCGAGGGAATAAAAAAGCGGAGAGACGAGTTCTTCGGCAGCACCTGAAGACAAAGGAGGAAATTCTGGCTAAATCAAAAACGCAGAGTGTGAAAGTACTGGTCATTCACGGCCCCAATCTGAACCTTCTCGGCACAAGGGAGACATCGGTCTATGGAATAAAATCTCTTGAAGCAGTGAATAGGGATATCGATGCTCTTGCTGCAGAACTGAATATCGAGGTAAAAATCGCACAGATGAATAGTGAAGGAGAGATATTAGCCCTCATTCATAAAAATGATTATGACGCCCTGATCATCAATCCGGCAGCGTATACCCACACAAGCGTTGCAATACGGGATGCAATTGCCGGAGTCGGTAAACCCGCTATAGAGGTACATCTGTCAAATATCCACAAACGGGAAGAGTTCAGACGGAAATCATACATCGCTGAAGTCGCTCACGGACAAATAAGCGGCTTCGGTCCGGAGAGTTATCTCCTTGCCCTCCGTGCGGTGAAAACCATCCTCCCAAAACGGTAGCACCATCTCAGGCGATATGGGAGAAATATCTCATATTACACTTGCACCAACAATGTCTGCACTTTTTGGATCAAGACTCTCTCTTATCAGGGAAACCCTGAAAAAGAAAAAAATCGATAGTTTCCTCGTTACTGACATGACAAACATCCGCTATCTCACCGGGTTTTCCGGTTCCTCCGGGTTCCTTTTCCTTACAGAAAAAGAGCACGTCTTCGCGACCGACTTCAGATATAAGGATCAGTCTCAGCAAGAGGTGAAGGGATGGGACATCATTATTGAAACGGGCAACAGGATCCAGACCATTAAGAGCCTTTGCAGGAAGACCGGCACAAAGAACCTCGGCTTTGAATCCTCTATATCCTATCTGTTCTACAGGCAAATATGCCGGCAGGGATTTCAGACAACCGCAACCGACCACCTAATCGAACGGTTGAGGGCGATAAAGACTTCGGCTGAGATCGATCTTATGAAGAAAGCTGTGAGCAGGGCTGAAGAGGCATTTCTTGATGTGAAACCTTTTATCCGGGAAGGTACACGGGAGCGTGCAGTTGCATTGCGCCTTGGGAATCGCTTGCGGAAAAAGGGATGCAGGAATATTCCCTTTGAGATTATCGTTGCATCAGGTTCCCTTTCAGCCCTGCCCCATGCAACACCGACAGACAAAAAACTCCAAAAAGGAGACTTGATTATCATCGACTGGGGCGGTGAGGCTGACGGTTACTATTCTGATATGACGCGAACATTCCTTATCAGGGGACAGAATCTCAGCAGGCAGAAAGAGCTTTATCAGATTGTTCTGGAGGCGAACAGAAAGGCAACATCTGCAGTCGTTCCGGGCATTTCAGCAAAACAGATAGACAGCGCTGCACGCACGTACATCAGCAATGCAGGGTACGGCGGGCTGTTCGGCCATGGCACAGGCCATGGTGTCGGACTCCAGGTGCATGAATTACCCCGAATTTCGTGGAACAAGAGCGTGACTGTAAGGGAAAATATGGTCTTTACGATTGAGCCCGGTATTTATCTCCCCGGATTTGGAGGCGTCCGGATAGAAGATATGGTAGTTGTCAGAAAAAAGAAAGGTGAGGTGCTGACGTCGCTCAGGAGAGAACTGGAGATCCTTTAACCTAACCTGTTAAGGTCTGGATAGTCTCTCACATTCTTCCTGAATTCCGCCTCTCTTTGATCCCCTATAACGATGCGGATCAACTGAAAGCCCGCATTAATAAAAAGTCTGATACTTATATGGGTTATGCCCTAAAATCAACTCTCCCAGTCGGTATTTCTTTTGCATCAGTTCCCACCGTAATCAACAAATAACCTCTTACGATCTTAAGAAACGATTTTTGCTATTGTTACAAAAAGATCAAAAGAATATAATTCTTGAAAAAAGACAAGATAAGAGGTATCTTGTCTCAGGAAATATCATTGTAGTGTTTAAGCATGCTGAAGCAAGTTATTGTCCATATATTCCGTATATATGCCTATCTAATTACATGCTTAAAAATTTTCTGGGAAGGATAAGTTTCTGACGTGGATCACGAGAAAATATTAGTTGTTGAAGATGAGAAGAGAATCGCGGATATCGTCAAGGCATATCTTGAACGCGAAGGCTACCAGGTAACCATTGCTTCAACTGGCAAGTCTGCTGTAAGTTTACTCAGTGAAGGATTCGACCTGGTCATTCTTGACCTCATGTTACCGGATATAGACGGAGAGACAATTTGTGCCTCTCTCCGGGAGATCTCGAACGTTCCTGTCATCATGCTTACGGCAAAAAGTTCTGAGGATGACAGGGTGAAGGGTCTCGGCATAGGAGCCGATGACTACGTAGTAAAGCCGTTCAGTGCAAAAGAACTTGTTGCACGCGTTAAGGCACATTTGAGACGGACTGCGGGTGCCAAAAAGAGAGCGCTTTCATTTAATAGCGGGACCCTCATGATCAATCCTGCCACACAAGAGGTGAAAAAACACAATATGCCTGTTTCACTAACCCCCACTGAATTCAAAATATTGTTGCAGATTGCAGATAACCCTCAGGTTGTTTTCAGCAGATTGCAGATAATCAATCTTGTTCAGGGATTCGACTTCGAAGGATTCGACAGGGTTGTCGATGCGCACATCAAGAATCTCAGACAGAAGATTGAGGACAACCCCCGAACTCCTCTCTTCATAAAAACTGTTTATGGGAGTGGATATAAGTTCATCGGTATTCCCGATGCATAATGAGATATGAAAACGAAGTTTTTTCTCGCCTTCCTGATTGTGATAATCACTGCGCTGCTTTCACATTTTCTGTTTGAATGGCTCATTATGAGAGATTTTGAGAATTATGTGAACGGCGTTAGAGAGGATCAGCTATTCTGGATTACTGCATCAGCAGAGAACAGTTATGGGAATGGGAAATGGATCCCTGAAACATTATCTGAGACCATCCATTGGGCAATGATGATGGGTCTCGATATCAAAATCCTTGATACGGAAGGAAAGGAAGTCGTTTCATCATCCCGGATTATGAAATCTCTTCATCCTGTAATGAAAAAACGGATGGAAGGCCTTTTCCATATTGATAAAACGAAGGGAACTTACCAGGAATATCCCCTTTACTCCGGTGGACACATAATAGGGAAACTTTCAGCAAGACCCTTCCAGAAACAGGACATCGCCGAAAAGGAGATGATATTTAAACGGAGAACAAAAGATTTCCTCATGATATCTCTCCTCATTGCGGGAATAGGTTCTCTCTTGATCGCGCTATTTCTCAGCCGATATCTCTCAAAACCTATAGCGGACCTCAAACTGGCTGCAGAAAAAGTAGCACAGGGTAATTTCGGGGTGAGAACAGCTGTTCATTCATATGACGAGGTTGGAAAGCTTTCCGAAGTGTTCAATATGATGGCGGAGTCCCTCCAGAAGGAGGAGAAATTGAGAAAGCAGCTTATGTCCAATATTGCCCATGAGTTGAGAACGCCCCTGACCATCATGAAGACCCAGGTCGAGGCATTGTCGGACGGAATAATTACGGACAAGGAAAAAACCTTCCAGAATCTGAACGGCGAGATGGACAGATTAATAAGGTTGGTGAAAGGCATTGAGGATGTGACCACCGCAGAGGCAAGTTTTTTCAGAAGTCTTGAGGAGACGAACATTACCCTCAAGGAATTTCTTTCAGGAATTGCCTATGAAATGAGGCCTCTATTCAGGGACAAAAACCTCGCACTGGAATTGCAGGGTGAACAAGACCTGTCGTTTACTGTGGACGCAGAAAAACTTGAGATAATAGTGAGGAACATTCTCACGAATTCACTGAAATTTACGGATAAAGGCAAGGTGTCGATTCTTTATGGAAAAGAGAAAGACAGGATTTTTATCGAGATAAAGGATACGGGAAAGGGAATTCACGAGGAGAACATCTCTTTATTATTTAATCGGTTTTACCGTCTGGAGAAAACAAATAACCAAGGACTGGGCCTTGGACTTGCAATCGCAAAGGAACTGGTAACGGTAATGCACGGTGAAATAACCGTGAAGAGCAAGATTGGGGAAGGGTCATGCTTCACTATTTTTCTGCCGGTTTCATGAGTAAGACTATTCATCCTTTCGATAAATAAGAGAATTTGTTATTCAATTTGCCTATTCAATATAACGATTAGATAATCTCACACACTTCATAATTTCTTCATGATTAGATGGTATCGTTGATCATGAAGACATTAATCCTCATCATAGGTGCCCTGTTCATCGTTACCACGGGGGCCTTTGTTCATGCCGAAGAAAAAAATGCCACCCCTTTTGGGGCAGTATGTCCTTCATGCGAAACATACGGATATTGTCAAAAGCCTCTTACATATAGGCAGGCTATTCAAAATCTCACGGCATATTATACAGCGAAGGGACTTCGTGTTGCGGTCAGCAAACAGTTCGGACGTTTTCTCGAAGCAAATATTTACAGAGAAGGGAATTTCGTCGAGAGAGTTGTTTTTGACAGGCATACGGGGAGAATAAGACCAATTTATTAGGAGGGAAACCCATGTCATTCAAATGTTGTGCAAACGAACAAGAGAGGAAAGACATTATGAAAAAAAGTGCGGCACCGATAAAAACCCTTGTAGCTCTTCTCATAACTGCCTTTGTCATCGGGATAGGTATATCTCCGGTCGTATTTGGTGAAAAAGGATCTTATGAACCTTCAAAGGCTATACAGTCATCTAAAAGTGTCGTGAAGATACCACTTGCACAGGTGAATGACGGGACAGCCCGGTTTTTCCACTATAAGGTTCAAGGTAAGGACATCAGGTTTTTTGTTCTGAAGAGTTCTGACGGTATTATACGGGCAGCCTTCGATGCCTGTGACATCTGCTATAAGGCGAGGAAGGGTTACAGACAGGAGGGAGACTTTATGATCTGCAATAACTGCAGGAACAGGTTCCATTCAGTTAAAATCAACATCCTCAAGGGCGGGTGTAATCCTGTTCCCCTTGAAAGAACCATTTCAGGCAGCACATTGATCATAAGGGTCCAAGATATCCTGAAAGGAGATTCCTACTTCTCATGAGGCTTTATCATATTTCACTGGGAAATCTCAGGCGGAGAAAAGGGAAGATGATCCTTCTTTCACTCGGGCTTTCGATTGGTATTGCGGTTGTCATCGCCATGATCGGGATCACCTCTCAGATGAAAAAGGATGTGGAGAAAAAACTGGATGAGTACGGTGCGAATATTATTGTGTCTCCGAAGTCCAAGGGTTTGAGCCTTCATTACGGAGGTTTACATATTGGGGATACCTCCTATGATATCGAGGAACTGAGAACCGCTGATGCAAGACGGGTAAGAGAAATTAAGAATAACGCAAACATCAGTGCTGTTGCGCCGAAGATTATCGGTACATATAAATCCTCCGGAAGGAGCTACCTGCTTGTGGGTGTCGATTTCCCATCGGAACTCGTGGTGAAAAAATGGTGGCAGTGGAGCGGGAAGACACCTGATACAAAGAATGATGTGCTGATCGGTGCGATGATTGCAAAAAATCTGAACCTTGCCCCCGGCAATATTCTTTCGCTGGGTGGGCAGGATTATCATGTAGCAGGCGTACTGAAAGAGAATGCTTCCCAGGATGACTTCTCTGTCTTCCTGCACTTAGAAACAGCACAACAGCTGCTCAGGAAGCCGGACCAGCTGAGTATGATTGAAGTAAGCGCTTTGTGTTCGGCATGTCCCATAGATGATATCGTTGCACAGATAAGTGAGAAACTACCTTATGCCCGAGTCTCACCGGTAAGACAGGCAGTAGCCTTGCGGATGCAGACAGTGGAACAGCTCATGAAATTCTCCGCAGCCATATCTGTGGTAATCATTATCATCGGGGCGCTCATTGTCCTGATTTCCATGCTCTCATCTGTGAATGAAAGGACGAAAGAAATAGGAATCCTCCGTGCAATCGGGTTCAGACAGTGGCATATCGTAAGGGTTATCCTCTTTGAAGCTTTGGTTGTGAGTGGACTTTCTGGAATAGCGGGTTGGATTATCGGAAGTGTGTCTACTTCATTGCTGCTCCCTGTGGTAACCGGCACGGGAGGGTTTCTGTTCAATCCCTCTTTGCTTGCCTTTGCGGCGGGGATCGCGGTGTGCACCGGCATACTCAGCAGTATCTATCCTGCGGTGAAGGCGTCCAGACTTGAGCCCCTTGAGGCTCTCAGATATTATTAGCAATAAGGATGAAAAGCATGATCGAAATGAAAGAGATAAAAAAGCGGTTTTCGAGTAACGGATCATCCTTTGAGGCCCTAAAAGAGGTGACAATTCATATCGGCCAGGGAGAATTCGTGTCAATCGTGGGGCAATCCGGATCCGGGAAAAGTACGCTCCTCTCCATCATCGGGGGTATTACGCCACCGTCCGAGGGGAAAGTGACAGTCGATTCAATTCCGATATATGAACTCCCGATCGAAAAACTTGCAGACTACAGACGTGAATATATAGGCTTTGTTTTTCAGCAGTTTCACCTCCTTTCCTATCTTACAGCAGGAGAAAATGTTATGCTTCCTCTCTGTGTGACAAAGCACAGGGATATGGAAGAGCTTGCCCGAAGTGCACTGAGAAAGGTCGGCCTTGAACATAAGATGTCCAGATTGCCTTCACAACTGTCCGGCGGAGAACAGCAGCGAGTTGCTATGGCAAGGGCTATTGTAAACAGTCCGCCTATAGTCCTCGCCGATGAACCTACAGGAAACCTTGATACGGACACAGGAGAAGATATATTCAGCCTTCTTAAGGAACTCAACAAGGATGGGCATACCATTATCCTCGTTACCCATAACAGGGAACTCGCAGAAAGGTCCCAGAGGATTATTACGGTGAAAGACGGGAGACTAATGACATAAGCGATCTTTTATTTTATCTTCCCTTCATTTTTTCTCACAATTTCGATGTATTGTAACAACAGAAAAACAATGAACTACAGATGTCATATTGGTGGCATACTCACTTTCGCTCGTATAATCTCCTGAACCATTTCCGTAACAGTCCGGAAGTCCACCTTTCCGCTCCCCATCTTGGGGAGTTCCTCAATTACAACAAACTGCCTGGGGAGCGCAATGTTCGGGAGCTGTTCAGCCATCTGTTTCATGATCTTCTTTTCATCGACTTTCTCGGTTACCGCCGCAACGATTCTGACCCCTTTCAGTGCATCCGGCACTTCAACCACTGAGCAGGTTATGTTTTGAGGAAGGCATTTCTGCAGAACATCTTCAACCCTTACCAGCGAGACCATCTCCCCTCCGATTTTGACGAACCGCTTCAGCCTGCCGGAATGCCACAGGAATCCGTCGGCATCCAGATATCCCATGTCCCCCGTATCGTACCAGCCATGGCGGATGCGCATTGAGGTCTCCTCGAAATCATCCAGATATCCCTGCATGACCAGTTCGCCTTTCACCAGGATTCTGCCAACCTCTCCGGGACCGCACTCTTTGCCTGTCTCATAATTTTCGATGTGCACCATAACATCAGGAAGCACTTTGCCGACACTTCCCGGTTTGTTGTGTTCAGGCGTATTGGTTGAAATAACCGGAGATGTTTCCGTAGCACCGTATCCTTCGTAGAGCGTAATGCCGTGTTTGTCCTGGAATTCTTTTCTCAGGACATCGGGGCATTTATCAGCCCCGCTCACAATAAGCCTGACGCTTTTGAAATCATCCTTCTCTGATTTGCGGAGATACCCCCAGAGAAAACTCGGGGTACCGACTATAATGGTCGGTCTTTCTTCCCGCACAACGGTGCAAACCATCTTGTAGTCAAGCGGATTCGCATAAGCAACAATAGTCATCCCGAAATAGAGCGGCGTCCAGAGGTTAACCGTAAGTCCAAAAACGTGGAAGTATGGAAGGTTTGCAAGCATGACATCTTTTTCAAAGATATTGACGGCCTTGCTGAAACTCTCGATATTTGAGGCTATATTCCGGTGCGTCAGTTGCACTGCCTTCGGATCTTTTTCGCTTCCGCTCGTGAAAAGAATGACAACGTTATCATTTTGTTGCCCTCCGTGCACGATTCTGAGGATGAGTGAAGCAGGAAGTTTTGCCTTGAATGCCGCCTTCAGTTTATCTGCTGAAGAGATTGTCTCCATGATATCTTCTATGAAAACCATTCCATCCACAATAGGGCAGTTGATCTTTTCGAGCAGGATTTTTGACGTAATAATCGTTTTGAAGTTGCATTTTTTCTGGGCATAGAGGGCGTTGTTCGCGGCACCGGTTGAATAGTTGATCATAACAGGCGTTCTCCCGCTCATGAGTGCTCCAAGGATGGAGAGGGCGCAACCGGCGGAAGTAGGGATCATGATTCCGATGAAGCCTTCCTCGTATGCCTTGAATTTATCCGAGAGGATAAGAGAAGCAATGAGGGCCTTCGTATAGGTCACCCTTTTGTCAGAGGTACGGTCAATAAAAGCAAGCTTATTGCCGTATCTCCTTGCAACCTTTACAAAATGCTGGTGAAGGAGCATCCTAAAAGCTCATAGTGAGCTGTGCACTGATAATGTCTATATGCGAACTGTATGAACCCTTGAGAGCTCCGCGCAATCTGTCATCGCCCGTTGCCGTTTTGTCGATATCAGGGTCATTGAGAAAAAGGTGCGCATATCCGATATCAAAACCGAACATATTCGAAACCTTATATCCCAGACCAATCGTTGTCCATATCCGGTCTGCGTCCGGGATACGGGGGGTTCGGTATTTTGCTTCTGAGACTGCCGATGTATCGTATGCAGTGCCGATTCTGAAAGTCCAGTTTTTATCAGGCATATACGATGCACCGAGTGCATAACGGTAACTGTCCTGCCAATTTTGAATTGTCCTGTTCGACGGCTGCCCGTCATCAAATTTCACGACCAAGTCTTCAAAGAGGCTCCAGTTTGTCCAGGTAAAATCTGCCATTATCATCCACTGGGGATTGAACTGATGGAAGAGGCTGATTGACAAACTGTCGGGCAGTGTAACATCAGCCTCTGCTCCTGTATCGCGAAACGTTGAACTGAGAGGTGAGGGAACTTTCGAAAAGTCAGCATCACCTTCAAGAGTATGATCGATTCTGGAACGATACGAGGCTCCAATACGGGTATTGGTTGTAACCTCATAGAGAAGACCAAGGTTATATCCAACCCCCCAACTGTCGCCTTCAAGATCAAAGAAACCGTCATTCTGCTGGGGAATCAGTCCGGGAATACCAAAGGAAAACCCGATGGTTCCGAAATCAACGGCGCTGGATAGCTCTGCATCGACATACTGGGCGCTAAAACCGGCACCGATGGTCAACTTCTCCATTACCTTATAAGCTACAGAAGGGTTAATATTGATCGACATGAGATCGGACTTGATTGCATGATAACGGCCTACCCAAGTTCTGCTATACGTGGTGGAGAGACCAAAGGGGGTATTTATGCCAATTCCCGCGGAAAACCGATCACTAACCTTTCTGCTGTAATAGAAATTCGGGATAATCTTTGCGTCACCGGCATTGCCGTCGTCACCACCGCTGAGTGGTGCCCCGGTGACATGAGTTGATCCCCTGTTCTCAAAGTTCGCATAAGGCATAATAAAATGTGCTGCTATCACCACTTGGTGATCGCTCAGACGCGTCATGCCTGCCGGATTGAAAAATATCGTTGATGCATCTTCGGCACTTGCGGCCCCTCCGGCATAAGCGTTGCCTAATCCACTGACCCCCTGTTCAACCAATGCGAAGCCTGCCCCAAAAACAGAACCCACAGACACAAGAGAGATGCATACGACAAAGAAAAGAATACCTTTCCAATGATACAATGTCCCCTTCTTCATATTACCCTCCTAAGCATGAATTTCAATGACACGTAAAATTACCTGTTTTGAAAATCAATGTCAAGGGAAAAGATGCCCGGAGTTTCCTGATTTTTCAGGCCGTTATATACTGAAATTGCTCAAAACAGCATTATTGTCAGGCTGAGTCCCGACATGGGATCGGGACGAAGAATCTCACACTACCAATACATTGAGATCCATCACTTCGTTCAGGATGACATCGCGACACAGCCTCCAAGTCAGGAAATAACGCATAACGTAATACTTCATTTATACACAGGCACTAAATCCTTTTGATTCTATTAAATAATTCCTCGTTCACTGCATTTGCCCTCAGGGACGGATTCAGTGGAAAAATTTGCAGAAAATGCTACAATAGTACACTTTCTTCAGGAGGTACGGTTTTTGATTTCGACAAGCGACTTCAGAAAAGGTCTCAAGGTAGAATTCAGGGGCGAGCCCTGCGAAATTATAGATTTTCAGCACGTGAAGATGGGCAGGGGAGGTGCTATCGTCAGGACAAAGTTCAAAAACCTGAAGACCGGCGCCGTCCTTGAGGAGACCTTCCGCTCCGGCGAAAAGCTGGAGAGACCCGGCCTTGAGGAAAAAAGCATGCAATATCTCTATGGGCAGGACGACCTTTATTACTTCATGGATATGGAAACATACGAACAGATTCCGCTTACCGCCGGCCAGCTCGGTAATACCAGGAGTTTTCTCAAAGAAAATATGACCGTCAAAATTCTCTATCATAAAGAGATGCCGATCAGTGTTGAAGTTCCCACCTTCGTGGAACTTGTCGTGGCAAAGACAGACCCTGCGGGATTCAGAGGTGATACAGCCTCGGGAGGCGGCAAACCTGCAACGCTCGAGACAGGAGCTGTGGTTAAAGTGCCGTTTCACATCAATGAGGGGGATGCCATAAAAATTGATACGCGAACGTCTGAGTACATAGAAAGGGTAAAATAATGGAACTTGAGGATTTAAAGGAACTCATCGAACTTCTCAAGGATACAGATATTACCGAACTGCAGATCGAGAAAGAAGGGACAAAGGTCAAGATCAGGAGGGAAAAAATACTCTCCTCCCTTGATATACCTGTTCATAAGTCTCAGGCTCTCCACGAAAAAATCACAGCTGAAACTGAAGACGATACCCAGAGGCTCTTTACCGTCACATCGCCGATTGTGGGCACCTTTTACAGGGCCCCCTCACCGGACGCAGATCTATTTACCGAGGTCGGGGCAAAAGTCAAAAAAAACCAGGTCATCTGCATTGTTGAGGCAATGAAACTTATGAATGAAATTGAGAGCGAGGTCGACGGTATTGTCGTCAAGATATTGGTCGAAAACGGACAGCCCGTTGAATACGGCGAGCCACTTTTTCTCATTGAGCCGGTATAATCCAAGAACTTTCCCGTCATGAAAGTATTCAAGAAGATCCTCATAGCCAACCGCGGCGAGATTGCGGTAAGAATCATTCGCGCCTGCAGGGAGAGCGGGATTAAAACAGTTGCGGTGTATTCCGAAGCGGACAGGGCATCTCTCCACGTGCGGCTTGCCGATGAATCAGTATGCATAGGACCCGCAAACGTTTCACAGAGCTATCTGAATATTCCTGCCATACTCAGCGCTGCTGAGATAACAGATGCAGATGCCATTCACCCCGGGTACGGCTTTCTTTCGGAAAACTATCATTTCGCCGAGGCATGTACTACTTCCAACATAACCTTCATCGGTCCTACCTCTGAAAACATTAGGCTCGGAGGCGACAAGGCAAAGGCCCGGCAGATCATGAAGAGGAAAGGTGTACCTGTCGTTTCGGGGAGTGACGGGCCTGTTCCCAACGAAGAGATTGCGATAAAGGTTGCAAAGAAGATCGGATTTCCCATCGTCCTAAAGGCATCTGCCGGCGGAGGCGGACATGGGATAAAAATCGTTAAGGAGGAAAAAGACCTTGACCAGTCCTTCTATCTGGCTCAGCGTGAGGCCCTCACGGCGTTCGGGAACAGCGAGATTTACATAGAAGAATATATCCCGGAACTGAGGCATGTCGAGGTGCAGATTATTGCAGACAACAAGGGGAATACCATTTATCTTGGTGAGAGGGATTGCACGATACAGAGGCGTCATCAGAAACTGATAGAAGAATCACCGTCACCGATTTCAACAACAGATAAATTTAAAAAGCGGATCGGGGAACTCGGAGTGAAAGCTGCCCGTGCAGTTAAGTACAGGAATGCCGGAACCGTTGAGTTCATCGTTGATCCGAAAGGCAATATTTACTTTATTGAGATGAACACCCGCATTCAGGTGGAGCATCCCGTGACTGAAGCAGTAACCGGCATCGACATCATCAAGGAACAGATCAAACTTGCAGCAGGACTCCCGCTCGATTACAGACAGAACCAGATACGCCCGACGGGTCATGCAATAGAATGCAGGATTAATGCAGAGGACCCGGACCGGTTCATACCATCACCGGGTACGATCACGTTCCTCTCCCTTCCAGGAGGCCCGGGTGTGAGGGTTGACACCGGAATATACAACGGGTATTCCATACCGTCTCACTATGATTCTCTCATTGCCAAACTGATCGTTCACGGCGGGGACCGCTCAGAGGCGATCATGAAAATGAAAAGCGCGCTCGAAGAATTCATCATCGAGGGGGTTAACACCACTATCCCTTTCCACAAGAAGGTTCTGAACAATCCTGATTTTATCAGTGGAAATTTCCACACTAATTTCATCGAAAAGCTGAACAGTCTTCGGGAAAATGCTTAGCCGCAATGTATTTCGGCGGTCTTTGCTTTATTACTGATCTCAGAGCCGGCAGAGGTTCTTACGGGGATATGGTGCGCCTGGTACTCGATGCAGGAGCAACATGGATACAATACCGGGACAAGGAAGGTTCCGGACGGGACATATACCGCACTGCTCTAAACCTCAGAAGCATCACAAAGGATTACAACGCCGTGTTCATCGTCAATGATTATACTGATATCGCACTCGCCGTAGAGGCGGACGGGGTTCATCTCGGCCAGGATGACCTTCCTGTTGAAAAAGCCCGGGAGATACTCGGCAGAGAGAAGCTGATCGGCCTCTCGACCCACACGATAGAACAGGCGGCAGATGCCGAAGCTTCGGGTGCTGACTATCTTGGGTTTGGCCCTGTCTTTCATACAGAGACAAAAGACGCCGGCAGTCCCAGAGGACTTCAGTTACTTCATCAGTTAAGGAGGCAGATACACATGCCGATTGTTGCGATAGGCGGGATTACTCTTGAAAATCTCCGGCCGGTTTTGGAGACAGGCATTGATGCAGTTGCAGTGGCTTCAGCGATCCTGAAAGGGGATATTAAAGAGAATACAACAAGATTTCTGGAGATTATTCATTCAATAGGAGGTTAAGGTGAAAAATATCCTTTTTTTGCTCCTGTCACTTTGCATCGTGTCCTTTGGTTGTCAAAAGAAAGGGGATGTCATTAAGATTGCTATTGCCGGGCCCATGACAGGCGATCAGGCAAAGATGGGCATGGATTTCAGGAACGGTGCAACACTTGCAGTTGAGGAATGGAACAGCAGGGGCGGAGTCCTCGGCAAAAAAATTGAGTTGATCGTCAGCGATGACCAGCATGATCCGAAACAGGCTGTTTCTCTTGCAAACAAAATGGTCAATGAAGGGGCTGCAGGGGTTATCGGTCACTTCAACTCAAGCTGTTCCATACCCGCCTCCGACGTCTATAACAGGGCAGGGATTCCGATGATTACCCCCGGTTCAACAAATCCGCAGCTTACAGAGAAAGGATACAGAAATGTATTCAGGGTATGCGGCAGGGATGACCAGCAGGGAAAGGTCGGAGCAGAATTTGTTTCGCGAAACCTCCAATTGAAGCGCGTTGCTGTTCTCCACGACAAAACGACGTACGGGCAGGGTCTTGCTGATGAGTTCAAAAGATTCCTCGCGGAAGGAGTTGAGGTAGTCTATTACGAAGGCATCGTACAGGGCGACAAGGACTTCAAAATGATTCTGACGGCAGTGAAAAACAGGAATCCTGAGCTCATCTTTTTCGGCGGTATCTATCCCGAGGCGGGCCTTCTGGTAAAACAGGCAAAAGAACTTGGCCTCAATGCGCCGTTCATGAGCGGCGACGGAACGATAGACCCGAAATTCATCGAAATTGCAGGCCCGCAGGCAGCAGAAGGCACTTTTCTTACCTTCAGTCCTGATCCGAACAATATTCCGACCGCAAGAACTTTCATAGAACACTACCGTGCCCGATTCGGGGAACTCGGGCCATATTCCATCTATGCATATGATGCAACGAATCTTCTCCTGACTGCAATCAGAGAGGCGCAGAGTACCGAAGGGGAGCAGATTATTGATAGGTTGCATTCGCTGGAATTCGATGCTGCCCTCGGAAAGATTACGTTTGATGCACGAGGGGATGTAACTGTTTCACCTTACGTTGTGTGGATTACACGGGACGGAAAATTCGTAGAACACTGGAAACCGTAATTGTAAATGACCAATAACCAAATTGCAAAATACAAACATTCTGCATAATTTGGATTTTGGCTTTCATTTGATGTTTGGTTATTGATGTTTGGAATTTGTAGGGATGGATATCTTAAAAGCAGTCAGAGAACGGAGAAGCGTCCGGAACTTTCAGAAGAAGAAAATTCCTGATGATCTTATGATCAAGCTGATACAAGCCCTGATATGGGCGCCGAGTGCCGGCAATCTCCAGTCACGAAAATTCTATTTCGTCAAGAATGAGAGAATAAGGAAATTGCTCGCCCGGGCAGCCTTACATCAGGACTTTATTGGAGAGGCACCGCTTGTCATCGTCGGCTGTTCAGACAGCCGTATTGCAAATAAATATGGCACTCGCGGAGTGGATTTATATACCATTCAGGATGTAGCACTCAGCATCATGGGGATGATGCTCGTTGCACATGAAAACAGCCTCGGCTCTACATGGGTCGGCGCTTTTCATGAGGGTGAAGTTATCAGGATATTGCGTTTACCGAAACATCTGAGGCCGGTCGCCTTAGTTCCTGTTGGTTATCCGTCAAAAATTCCTTCCCCTCCTCCGAGGGTGTCAACAAAAGAAGCAGTGGAGGTTATTGAATGAAAATCGCTGTCAATACAGGCGGAGGTGATGCTCCCGGGCTCAATGCCGTCATCCGGAGTGTTGTCCTTGCTGCCAGACAGAAAGGCTGGGATGTTTACGGAATCAAATACGGGTACCGGGGTCTCATCGATACAAAGCATATCATCCGGTTGACTCCCGAAGATGTCTGGGATATTACGAACATTGGAGGAACAATCCTCGGGACGGCAATCAAAGGCAATCCATTTGATTTCACGGTTGCCAAACCGGACGGCACTTTTGCCGAGACCGACATATCAGATACCATCATGTCGAACTTTCACGCACTCGGTTTCGATGCGCTCATCGCCATCGGGGGTGACGGCAGCCTCCGCATTGCAAACCGGTTTTTCAAGAAGGGAATGCCGATCATCGGCGTTCCGAAAACCATTGACAATGACATCAACGCTACCGATGTTACTTTTGGATTCGATACCGCAGTCAATACTGCAACTGAAGCCATAGACAAACTGCATACAACGGCAAAATCTCATGACCGGGTTATGGTCGTTGAGGTTATGGGGAGGTACGTGGGTTGGATTGCACTGCACTCCGGTATATCGGGCTCAGCCGATGTCATCTTGATTCCTGAAATACCATTCGATCTGGAAAGAGTCTGCAAGAAAATCAGGCAGCTGGCCCTCATTGGCCAGGACTACGCGATTGTTGTGGTAGCTGAAGGGGCGAAACAGATCGGCGGTGAAATCACAGTCATAGAAAAGGCCGGCATGGGCTCCGAAGCACGACTCGGGGGAATCGGAAGAAAAGTTGCAGACGCAATCGGCAAAATCACCGGCAAGGAAACACGGCATATCGTTTTGGGACATCTTCAGAGAGGAGGAGCGCCGACGACTTTCGACAGGCTTCTCGCGCTGAGATTCGGTGCCGCAGCAGTGAGGTTTGCTGAGGCCGGGAAATTCGGCACTATGGCTGCATTGCACTCAGCCGAAATCGTCTCGGTGCCGATCGAGGAAGCTGTCAGCCGGATGAAATCAATCTCGCCCGACTCGGATATCATCATCACAGCCCGTTCCCTGGGAATCTGCTTCGGGGATTAAGCCGTAGCGAACGCTGTCCCATCTGAGATAACTTTTAGGATCTTTGAGAAATTATTTCATCACCGATATTCATCTCTTCAATTTTATCAACCATATCCTTTGGCAAGGGTGTTGAGAATTCCAGATACTCACCGAAGACGGGATGGATAAACCCCAGCAGTTCTGCATGCAGCATCTGGCGAAGGAAGAGGATTTTTCTTCCCCCCTTGATTTCAAGTGTTGTCTTCTTCCCGTAGGTCCTGTCCCCAAGCACAGGATGTCCTGTTGATGCAAAATGCACTCTGATCTGATGCGTCCGGCCGGTGCCGAGTTTTACCCTTATCAAAGTCGCGTTATCGAATCTCCTGATCACCGTCCATTCAGTAACCGCTTCTTTTCCTCTCTTCGAGCGGGTTGACATTTTTTTCCTGTCCGATTCTGAACGGCCTATCTTCAGGACTATCCGGCCTTCATTTCCCGGCAAATGACCATGGACCAGCGCAGCATATTTCCTGTTGATACTTCTCTCTTTAAACTGTCCGGCAAGGCTGTAATAAGCGTTGTCATTCAGGGCAACAACCATCACTCCTGACGTATCCTTATCAAGCCTGTGCACGATGCCCGGCCTGAGGGGGCCTCCCACAGATGCAAGCTGGTCGCAGGCATAGGAGAGAGCATTCATCAGTGTGCCATGGCCGTGACCGGCGGAAGGGTATACAACCATGCCTGACGGCTTATTTACTACAATGAGATGATCATCCTGGTGAAGGATATCAACCGGAATCGGCTCAGGGATAAGCTCTTCGTTTTTCTTCTCGGCCAACCTGATGGTGATAATATCCTGTATTTTTATCCGGTAATGCTGGTTTGCCGGTCTTTCGTTAACGAGGATATCGCTGTTCTGAATCAGTTTCTGAATCTGTGAACGGGTAATGCCGGTTTTTTTCGCGAGAAAGGTGTCTATTCTCTCACCGGATTCTGCGGGCTGAATGACAATTTTCTCCTGGGCCATGATTGATTTTACCTGATCAGGAAAATCATTGTCGAAGGAGACCGCCTCAGGAAGACGCTCGCTCTCTGACTGGAAAACTAACAGTTGGAGGCCAAAACTGCAAATCTATCAGTGTTTGCCCCTGCTAAGTGTTAAGAACCCTGCGCCAAGAGCACAGGGAGTTCTTGCTTGTTCCTTAAAATAAACTGTATTTTACAAAGAGTTATAAATTGGTCTTGCAATTTTTCAGAAAATCGAGTTTGATAATAGCTGAAGACCGCAAGAAGAGAAGACCATAAAAAAGGCTGGAGAGATCATCCCCAGCCTAAAATAAAAAAACATCTGTTGAGGGAAACTTATTTCTTCTTTTTTGCGGTCTTCTTTTTTGCAGTCTTCTTTGTTGCAGTTTTCTTCGTGGCTGCTTTTTTCGTTGTGGCTTTCTTCTTTACTGGCATGAACTCTTTCACCTCCCTTTCTTTGTATAGATTTAAAAATACAACACTAAGAAAATAATATGTGAATACTGCGCATATGTCAACAAAAATTACTGTTTATATTCAGAGAACGATCGTTTATCAAATAGAAACGTTTGTTGAAATTCAGGCATTGATATCGTGCAGCTCCGGTATGCGATGGTTCCTGCGGTGCAACAGGGATGAAGGGCACGGTATCTTTCCGGGATAGATTCACACCGGTTGTCGGCTATGCCGGGACGGGTGATGTCATACAGGTGATTGTTGATTGACAGCGAAAGAGTAAAGTATACTGTTGCATCATGTTCATTTGTTGAAATATTTTTTGAAAGGAGCCGGCATGGAAAAATTCTTCCCTGATAGGAACAATACTGCCTTACTGATCATTGATATTCAGGAGAGGCTCGCAACGGTCATGAAAATGAAAGACGCCGTTATCAATAATTGCCTTCATCTGATCGAACTCTCTAAAATGCTTTCTATCCCGATTGTTGTGACCGAACAGTATTCAAAAGGTCTCGGACATACGGTTGAACCATTGCGGAATGCACTGCCCGATTACCGGCCGGTCGAGAAGCTGACGTTCAGTTGCTGCGATGAACCATCATTCCTTGATGCCATCAGAACACTGAATAAAAAAACCCTTATCGTGACCGGCATGGAAACCCATATCTGCATTCTTCAGACGAGTATCGGCCTCCTTCGGGAAGGGTTCAATGTCCATCTTGTCAAGGATGCGGTCTGCTCAAGGACCAAAGAGAACTGGAAAGTTTCCTGCGAATTTATCCGTAATGCAGGGGGTATTGTCACCTGCACGGAAACAGTGCTGTTCCAGCTTCTAAAAGTTGCCGGTACGGAGGAGTTCAAAACAATCTCAAAAAGGATCAGATAATATCCTATGAACGGTGAATGGGTTCAACTTCTGATCACTTTTGACCCTCTTGAGGCAGAGATGATAAAAGACCTGCTTGAAAGCGGCGGCATCCCTGTAGTGTTGCGGTCATCCAAGGTAAGTCCCTATCCCGTTAATATTGGAAAAATTGGAGAGATTAAGGTTCTGGTGAAAAAAGAAGATCAGGAAGCAGCGGAAGAATTTTTACGGGAGGATTCGCATTCGACCGGTTCCTGAACCGTAAATCATATTCTTAACCTTAACGGCACATACTGACTGCAAGACTTCATCGACAGGGGAAAAAAGCAATGGTTAATCAGTTGCAGGAATTTCAGAAGCCTTTGACGGCTGCCTTCGCAAACTCGACAAGTGCTGTCGGGAAAACACCAATAATAAGCACTGCTGCAGTCGTTACTGCAAGCACAACACCGCTCGAAAACGATGTGGTGAGTGTTACCGTCGTCTTCGGATCCCGCATGTACATGTACATGACGATCCTCAGGTAGAAGTATGCAGATATTGCGCTGAAGAGAACGGCTACAATAACAAGCCAGGTATACCCTGCATTGATCGCTGCCATGAAGATGTATAATTTCCCGATGAATCCGGCAGTCGGAGGAATTCCGGTAAGGGAGAACATGAAAATAAGCATGAGCGCTGCAGCCAGCGGATGGGTCTTTGCAAGCCCTTCATAATCGTATATGCTGTCTCCCCTGAAGCCCTCACTCCTGAGCATGACAATGACCGCAAACGCCCCGATGTTCATGAATGCGTAAATCATCAGGTAATTCATCATGCTTGCAAGCCCTTCATTGTTTGCAACAATAATACCCAGCAGTGCATATCCTGCATGAGCAATCGATGAGTATGCAAGCATTCTCTTGATATTGGTTTGGGAGAGCGCAACAATATTTCCGACCGCCATGGTGAGGATCGAGAGTGGAATCAGGATGGCAACCCAGTCAACCTTAACCGATGCAAATGCCACGAGGAAGACTCTTCCGAGAACCGCAAACCCTGCTGCTTTCGGGCCCACGGACATAAAGGCGGTAATAGAAGTAGGCGCACCTTCATAAACGTCTGGTGCCCACATATGGAACGGTGCTGCGGCAATTTTGAATCCGAACGCTACCGTCAGGAAGATGACCGAGAGGAGGAGAGACAAATTATCAGAGAGTCCTCTTTCACCAATGAAAGAGGCGATCGCCTTCAGATCGGTAGTACCGGTCAGGCCGTATACCAGTGAAATGCCATAAAGCAGGAAGCCTGATGAGAATGCCCCCAGCAGAAAATATTTCATGGCTGCTTCATTCGATTTTACATCCTGTCTGATAAAACCGGCAAGGATATAGGTGCTGAGGGCCATCAGCTCGAGACCGAGATACAGAACGATCAGATCTCCGGCAGACGCCATAATCATCATCCCGATCGTCGAAAAGAGGATCAGGCCGTAGTATTCACCGTAATTCACCCGTTCGACTGAAATATATTTTATGGATATCAGAATGGTCAAAATCACATTGATGAAAAAAATGAGTTTAAAAAATGTACTGTAGCCGTCAGAAATAAACATCGTCCCGAAGGTTTCACCGCGCGGTCCGAGGAGCGATAATCCCACAAGAGCAACTCCCGCCATGCTGATAACCGCCATAACTTCCTTTTTTTTCACAAAAAGGTCGACCAGAATGACAATGAGAGCCAGAGCCGTCATCATGAGTTCGGGCCTCATCGGGATAAGATCAGGGAGCTGGAAATTCATCGGATTACCTCCATGATGGCTTTTGCTGCAGCAGCCTCCTGCATACCGGCCGAAGAAACCCTCTCCAGAAGGTGCGCGACTGTAACGTGCATGAAGCTGAGGAATGCATTCGGATAAACCCCGATCCAGAGAACCAGGATGATAAGTGGGATAAGGGTAATAGCTTCCCTGATATCCATATCAGGCAGGCCAGCCACTTTTGGATTGACTTCCATGAAGAATATCCGCTGGTAGAGCCAGAGCATGTACCCTGCACCGATAATAATTCCCGTGCTTGCAAGAACACCGGCGAGCTTGCTCTTGGTAAATCCTCCCAGAAGAATCAGGAATTCACCGATGAACCCGTTTGTAGCCGGAAGCCCTACGGCTGCGAGCGTAAATACCATAAAGAATGCAGCATAGATAGGCATAACGGTAGCCAGCCCTCCATAGTCTGCGATCTTCCTTGTATGGGTCCTGTCATACACGATACCGACAGACAGGAAGAGCGCACCGGTAACAATACCATGATTGATCATCTGGAGAATTCCGCCCTCCAGCCCCTGGGTGTTCAGGGCAAAAATTCCGAGTGTCACAAATCCCATGTGACTTACGGAACTATATGCGATAAGTCTCTTCAGGTCAGTTTGAGCAAGGCATATGACCGCGCCGTAAATAATCGCTATGACCGAGAGCGTTAACATGACAGGGGTCATTGCCTTTGCTGCTTCGGGGAAGAGCGGGAGGGAAAATCTCAGAAAACCGTAAGCGCCCATCTTGATGAGAATTGCTGCAAGGATAACACTACCTGCTGTCGGGGCTTCGGTATGTGCGTCAGGAAGCCAGGTATGGACAGGCCACATCGGGACTTTCACAGCAAATGCGGCAAAGAACGCCCAGAAGAGCCACATTTGCATGGTGTAGGGATACGACCTTGTCATTAAATCAAGGATGTTAAAGGTCTTGCCTGCATAAAAGTAGAGGACGATGATGCCGACAAGCATGAGAACGCTTCCGACTAACGTGTAGAGGAAGAACTTGATCGCTGCATAAATCCTGTTCGGCCCACCCCAGACACCGATAATGAGGAACATGGGTATAAGCATTGCTTCCCAGAAAAGATAGAAGAGGAAAAAGTCCAAAGAACAGAAAACGCCGATCATGAATGATGTCGTCAGCAGGATCGCAATATAAAATTCTTTCACCTTCTTCGTAATCGATTCCCATGAGATGAGGACGCACAGTATCGCAGTGAGTGTTGAGAGGAGGACAAGCAAGATGCTGATGCCGTCCACCCCGATGAAATAATTGATATTCCAGTTGGGGATCCAGCTATGTAGCTCGGCATACTGCATTTTATGCGTTGTTTTGTCGAATTCCGTGAAAAGGGGAATCGATAGAAGGAATGTCGCGATGCTTGTCGCCAAAGCAATAGATTTGGTGAGGAGTTCCCATGACCTTCTCAGAATAAGGATGAGGAGGGCACCGAGCACAGGCAGAAATATGAGTGTGCTCAGAATCGGATAATTCAACTGGTTCATGATTACCTGATGTTCCATCGTTCTCCTATTTCAGCAACAATACCAGCGCGATTATGAAAACCGCACCGGCAGCCATAAAGATTCCATAATGCTCCACCAGCCCTGTCTGAATCTTCCGCAAACTCTGGCTGAACCTTCCTATCGCCCCCGGTACGCCGTTGACAATTCCTTCGATCATCTTTGCATCGGTGATCGCAACAAGAATGTTTTTTGCGATCCACATCGTCGGCTTTATAATGGTATAGTCATATAATTCGTCGATGAAATATTTATTATAAAGGATGGTATATAACCCCTTGAATGCCTTTCCGATCTTTACCGGCAAATCTGTCGTCCGCAGGTAGAGAAATGCTGCAAGCCCTAATCCGATTAATGCCAATGTCGTCGAGAGGCCCATAACGCGCCACTCCTCTGCATGGGTCCCGTGAAATTCAGGATGTCCGACTACCGGTTTGAGGAAATGGGCAAAATGTGCCCCTCCTCCAAGTATGGGCGGAATGCCGAACCATCCTGCAGCGACGGCGCCGACCGCAAGGAGCATTAAGGGTATTGTCATAACCTTTGGTGATTCATGAAAATGGTGTTCTCCATGGTGAGAACCGTGTGCACCGTGATTTCCATGTCCCTCCTGATGAACTCCGCGGTGTTTTCCGTGGAAGGTGAGGAATATGAGCCTGAATGTATAAAATGGCGTAAAGAATGCACCTGCAAGTGCGAGAATCCAGACGAATGTTCCCACAGGGGTGTGCGCCGCATAGGCAGACCAGATAATCTCGTCCTTGCTGAAGAACCCGGAAAGCCCGGGGAACCCGCCGGCACTCAGTCCGCCAAGCACGAAGACTGCATAGGTAATCGGCATATATTTTTTGAGGCCACCCATCTCCTGGATATTGTTTGTATGCACGGCATGGATTACGCTTCCGGCAGAAAGGAAGAGAAGGGCCTTAAAGAATGCATGGGTATATAGATGGAATATGCCGGCAGCATAAGCACCAACACCACATGCGAGGAACATATATCCCAAATGACTGCAGGTGGAGTATGCGATGATTCTCTTTATATCATTCTGAACAATGGCAATCGTTGCAGCAAAAAACATCGTTAAGGCACCGATCACCGCTACGACATTCATTGCCACCTCGGAGAGGTCAAAGATCGGGCTGCAACGAGCAACGAGGAATACACCTGCGGTAACCATGGTTGCGGCATGAATCAAGGCGCTCACCGGGGTAGGACCCTCCATTGCGTCAGGGAGCCAGACATGCAACGGGATCTGGGCCGATTTTCCGACTGCCCCGCAGAAAAGAAGGAGCGCAATAAGGGTCGGAAGGTCAACATTCCACCCCAGGAAATTTACCCTTTGACCGATCATCATAGAGACGTTGGAGAAGACTTCAGAATAATGGAGGGTGCCAAAGGTTAAGAAGATCATGAAAACGCCGATGCCAAATCCGAAATCTCCGAACCGGTTGACGATAAATGCCTTCTTGCCGGCATCAGCTGCTGATTTCTTGTTGAAGTAATATCCGATGAGGAAATAAGAACAGAGCCCGACGCCTTCCCATCCGAAGTAGAGCTGGAGGAAATTATTCCCCATGACCAGCATAAGCATACAGAAGGTAAAGAGGTTCAGGTACGCGAAGAACCTGTAGTAACCCGTATCGCCGTGCATATATCCGATTGCATAAATATGAATGAGAGTGGCGCACGTTGTGACAACCATGAGCATGACCGCGGTCAGCGGATCGATGAGGAATCCGACAGAAACCTTGAAGGTCCCGGACACGATCCATGAATAGAGGTCCGCATTAATTACGTTTCCCGCCAAGACATCCCGACAGGGCAAAGAGTGAGCACACCCAGGATCCTGCAACAGCAAGAACTGCAGGCCAGTGAGCATTAGACTCGGGTCACTTCTTTTCCGATCAGAATATTGATGATAAAAGCCGCCAGCGGCAGAAACGGTATCAAGATATGGTAGAATTGCAGTTCCATGTTAACGCATCCCTATATAGTATTCCACTGCTAAAGCTTCATCTTTCCTTGGCATCATCCGTGCATCTCCTTCACATCATCCACGTGGGATGTCGCCTTGTTTCTGAATAAGGCAATGACAATCGCAAGTCCGATCGCGGCTTCGGCAGCAGCAACAGCTATCACGAAGAACGCCAGGATCTGACCTCTCAGGTCCTGAAGGTAATGACTCATGGCGATGAGATTAATGTTGACCGCGTTCAGCATCAACTCAATGGACATGAACATGAGGATGATATTCCTCCTCGACAGGAATCCAAAGACTCCGATCGAAAAGACAATGATGCTGAGCACCATATACCAGCTTAACGGAACCATTACCCTTTCAGCCTCCTTTTCGCGAGGACGATTGCCCCGATGATCGCAACGAGAAGTATCAATGAAGCCACTTCAAAGGGATAGAGAAATTCCGTATACAGTATCTTCCCCAAGACTATCGTATGCGTTTCCTGCTGTATGAGATCAACCGTGTAGATGCCGGGCGGAGCTGCGATAAACGATCGTATCGACATGAGAACAACAACCAGGAGTGCAACTGCAAAGGTAAAGCCTGTTGCCCCGGCGCCGATATATTTGCCGATTTTCAGTTCTTCCCGGATATTCACCAAGAGCACAGCAAAGAGGAACAGAACCAGGATACCCCCTGCGTATACAATAACCTGGACAGCAGCCAGAAACTCCGCATTGAGAAAGAGGTACAAGCTTGCGATATGGAAAAACAGCAGGAGCATCCAGGCAACACTGTGAATCGGGTTCCTTCTCGTGACAACGAGGAGCGAGAGAACCGTAATCGCAAATGCAAAATACCCGAAAAATGCCTGTTGGATCATGAGCCTTTCCTCCGGGAGACTGCCTGGCCCGGCGGGGTACCGAAATCCTCGGACATCGGCCGCCAGAATTTGCGTAAATATTCTTCACCCTTTTTGCCAGGCATGTATTTATCCCAGCTTTCCAGGAGCCTGTCTTTTTTGAGGAGCAGGTCCTCCTTCCGGTATGCGGAATATTCATAATTTTCCGTGAGCACAATTGCACCGTAAGGACATGCCTCAACACAGAATCCGCAATAGATGCACCGCAGGATGTCGACCTCGTACTTTTCTACCTGTCCCTTTGCGCGCGACAATGCTTATGCATTGGGACGGGCAGATCGTTGCACAGAGTCCGCAGCCGACGCACTTGGCCTTGCCCTGGCTTTTTGCAAGGGCATGCTGCCCTCTGAAGCCAGGAGCTATATGCCTTCTTTCCTTGGGATACTGAATCGTAACAGCATGGGAAAACATCTTCCGGAGGGTCAGGGCCATACCCTGGAATATCTCGATAAAGGTAAACCTTTTTACGATGTTCCGAACTGTCACTTTCCATTCCCTCATGGTTATATGATGAGTTTTACTAAACCCGTTATGAGAATATTTGCCAGTGCTATCGGGATAAGTATCTTCCAGCCGATTTTCATAAGCTGGTCATACCGGTACCTCGGTACTGTTGCCCTGATCCAGTAATAGAAAAAGATAAATGCGTAGACTTTTATCAGATACCAGACAATACCGGGCACAAGGTTCAGGAATGGCAGTACCTTTGTCACATACCATGGCAATGTCCATCCCCCGAGGAAACATACCGCTGCGATTGAGGCCATAATGAACATCGCGATATACTCGCCGAGAAAAAAGAGGGCAAATCTGAACCCGCTGTATTCGGTAAAGTATCCTGCGACCAGTTCGCTCTCTGCCTCGGGCAGATCGAACGGTGTCCTGTTGGTCTCGGCAACAGCTGAAATCGTAAAGACAATAAAAGCCACAAACTGTGGTATCGCGTATACCCCAAAAATCGATGCCTGCTGGGCCCTCACAATATCAGAAAGGTTCAATGAACCGGTAAGGATCATAACGCCGACAAGGCTAAGGCCCATCGCAATCTCGTAGCTGAGCACCTGGGCAGATGAACGCAAACCGCCGATAAAGGCATATTTTGAATTGGAAGCCCATCCGGCAAGGAATATCCCGTATACCCCGACGCCAGCGATGGCGAAAAGAAACAGAAGTCCGACATTCAGATCTGCGATGACAAAGTTTTCCGAATACGGAATGACCGATAAATTCACCATGGCAGATGCCATGAAAATGACAGGAGCCAGATAGAACATGGCCTTATCCGCTTGAGCCGGGATAATATCCTCCTTGAAGAATAACTTCAGTCCGTCGGCAAAAGGCTGCAAAAGTCCATGCGGCCCTACCCTCATGGGGCCAAGCCTAACTTGCATATGCCCAATGACTTTCCGTTCGAAATATGTTGCATATGCAACATGGAGCAATCCAACGGCGAGAACAACCACAATCTTAAGAACAATGATAAGCACATTGATCCCGAATGCTATTAATCCGTCAAGCATTTCAGGTGATATGATATTCCCGACATTCATGGTTATCTGTCACATTCTCCGAGAACGATATCGATCGTACCGATTGCTGCGATGACGTCAGCAACCAGGTGGCCCGCACAGAGCCTTGGCAGACAGCCGGCATGTATAAATGACGGGGCCCTCACTCTCATCCGGTAAGGCTTCCCTGTCCCGTCGCTCACGAAATAAAAACCGAGTTCCCCTTTCGGAACCTCGGTCGCAACATAAATCTCACCTTCGGGGGCTTTCGGGCCTTTCTTGACGAATTCGAACTGCCTGACAAGATACTCTCCGGCTTTTTTTATGTCGTCTGGTAGTTCATTCGGAGCAACCGCGAGTTCCGCAAGTTTTTCATCGCTCAACCCTTTCCCGCCGGGCACAATCGTCAGGGCCTTGAATTTGCAGGTAGCGTAGCAGGTTGCGCAACTAACGCAGAGCTCCTGTTTAATTGTATGGGGTACTTTCTTTTGCCCAACAATTGCCTTTGCAGGGCAAGCCCTCAGGCACATGCCGCATGCCTTACATGCCTTTTCGAGAATAAAATATGCGTGCTGTTTTGTCGGATGCGTAATGGCCATCATTTTGTCCTTGGGCTGCATCGTAAATTTCGGTTCATCCGCCATTACGGGGCCTGCCGGCAACTTTTCGATACACTGCCTGATAATGTTGTTCGACTGCCTCATTTCCAGCATTCTGCACCGGTATCTGTCATAGGTATCGCCCTCTGTTCCGATCGGCACATCGAATTCAACTTTATCGTACGCATCATAGGGTATATGCTTCCTTATATCATAGGAGACACCGGAACCTCTCAGCGTTGGACCTGTCATTCCCCAGTTTACCGCCTCTTCAGCCGAAATAACACCTATTCCCACTGTCCTTTTAAGCCAGATCCTGTTCTGGTCAATCAGGGTTTCGTACTCGAGAATCCTCGACGGGAATTCATCGGTAAACTTCCACAGGCTGTCGAGGAACTCCTGCGGGACATCGTTTCGAACTCCGCCTACTCTCGGGAAGGTGACAGTTAGCCGCGCTCCGCAGATCATCTCATAGAGATCAAGGATCCATTCCCTCTCTCTGAAGCAATAGAGAAATACGGTCATTGCACCGATATCAAGGGCATGAGTTGCAAGCCAGAGCAAGTGGTTTGCGATCCTCGACATCTCCCCAACGATGGTTCTGATGAATTTTGCCCTCTCGGGAGCTTCTATTCCAAACAGTTTTTCGACAGCCACACAATAGCCGATGTTATTTGACATCGCAGAGACATAGTCCATTCTGTCGGTGAGGGGGAGAGCCTGGAAATAGCTCAGACTTTCACCAAGCTTTTCAATACCCCTATGCAGGTATCCGACATATGGGGTAACGTTCACAATCGTTTCACCGTCAATATCAAGGACGAGCCGCAGAACACCGTGGGTAGCCGGATGCTGTGGCCCCATATTGACACTGAGTTCTCTTGTCTCGAATATCTTCTCTGCTTCTTTCTGAATCATCTTATCCTGCCCACTCAAACTCTCTCAGTTCCTTCGAACGCTTGACGACGTCAGTGAAACCGGCCCAATCCTTATCGAACTCCGGTCCTTTCAACGGATAATCTTTTCTCAGCGGATACCCTTCCCAGTCCTCCGGCATGAGGATCCTTCTGAGGTCGGGGTGACCGACAAAGTTAATTCCGAACATATCGTAGCATTCCCGTTCATGCCAGTTTGCACCAGCCCATACGGATACAACAGAGTCGATCTTCGGATCGTTTTCAGGTACCTGAGCCCGAATTCTGATTCTGTGACGGTATCTGATCGAATAGATGTTATACACCACTTCGAACCGTATCTCTTTTTTCTTGATGTAATCGACTGCGGTGAGATCCTGAAGATGATCGAAACTAAGCAGCGGGTCATCATGAAGAAACCTGAGAATCGCGACAATCTGATCCCTCTTTATAATTACAGAGACCTGATCTCTGGATTCAACGACTTCAATTACCTGGTCGGGAAATTTCCCCTTTATTGTCTCCGCTATATCAATTGGTGCAAGTCCTGAGGGCTCTAAGGTAAGCCTTACTTCCGTTACCGCCATGGACTCCACCTCGCACGTTCTTTTCGAATCTTTTCCTGGAGCATCATCATACCTTCGAGCAGGGTCTCTGGCCTCGGGGGACATCCCGGCACATAGACATCGACCGGCAGGAAAGTTTCGCATCCCTGAACGGTGCTGTAGGTTTTAAATACACCACCGGTGCATGCACAGCTTCCCATCGCCACAACATACCGTGGGTCGGGAATCTGGTCATATACCCTTCTTATCACAGGGGCCATCTTCTTCGTAACGGTGCCGGCGACGATCACACAGTCAGCCTGCCTTGGTGAGCCTCGGAAAATAATGCCAAACCGGTCGAAATCGTAATGTGATGCGCCCACGGCCATCATCTCAATGGCGCATCAAGCGAGTCCGAAGGTCGTTGGCCAGATCGAGGATAATCTTCCCCAGTTGATGATCTTGTCGAATGTCGTAACGATGAGGTTGGGTGGTAATACCTTTACGCCTTCCTCTACTTCGACGAGACCCGTTGCAGATGTTTCGATCAACATCTCTTTCCCCCTGTAATTAGGTTAATCCCATTCGAAAGCTTCTTTTCTCCAGGCATAGATGTATCCGACCAGGAGTATGGCAATAAAAAGAACCATCTCGATGAATGCATAAATACCGATCTTATCAAAAACAAGAGCCCATGGATAAATGAATATCGCTTCAACATCAAACACCACAAAAAGCATCGCGATGATGTAAAAGCGGATGGAGAATCTGTAACGTGGCTCTCCCTTTGGGGTGATGCCCGATTCATAGGGCATGAGCTTCTCATAATATGGCTTTCTGGGTCTGAAAACGAAACCGATGAGGAGAGCGCCAAGGCCAAATACCGAGGCGATAAGGATGAAGATGAGCACCGGTAAATATTCTGATGGCAAATACGTTCCAGGCATAAGCGGTTATGTTATACTGAAAAGCCTTAATGCTTGTCAAGCAAAAAAATTGTTGTTCTCTTGGGAGGAGATTTGCATGTATAAGATCCTGAGGAAGGAAGTGCTTTCCGATTTCGTAATCCTGTTCGAGATAGAAGCCCCCGAGATCGCAAAAAAGGCAAAGGCAGGGAATTTCTTTGTGCTCAGGATACATGAACAGGGAGAGCGGATTCCGTTAACGATAGCTGATTTCGATAGGGAAAGAGGGACGATAACGACGGTCTTTCAGAAAGTCGGCAAGACAACAAACCACCTGGCGACGTTGAAGGAGGGTGACTTCCTTACTGACGTGGCCGGCCCCCTCGGCATGCCTTCTCACATCAAACATTTCGGGAAGGTCGTCTGTGTAGGGGGCGGCGTCGGGATAGCACCCGTTTATCCGATAGCACGTTCATTAAAAGAGGCAGGCAACACCGTTATTTCGATTATAGGGGCACGGATGAAGGAATTGATTTTCTGGGAAGAAAAAATGCGCAGCGTCTCTGATGAACTCATCGTCACGACAGATGACGGCTCCTATGGGCGAAAAGCTGTGGTCACCGTTCCGCTTGACGAGCATCTCAAGGACCATAAAGACGTAAAACTTGTATATGCTATCGGCCCGGCCATCATGATGAAATTTGTCTGTCTCACAACAGAAAAGCACAAGGTAAAGACGATCGTCAGCCTCAACTCCATCATGGTTGACGGGACCGGGATGTGCGGGTCATGCAGGGTGGAAGTGGGTGGAGAAACAAGATTTGCCTGTGTCGATGGCCCGGAATTTGACGGCCATCAGGTTGATTTTGATCTGCTCATGTCACGCCAGAGGATGTATATAGGCGAGGAAAAAGAAGCTATGGAACACTTTAGGGTAAAGACCGGGAGACAGGTAGTGGACGAAAAACGCGCGAGCAGGAAGACGGAGAACAGGGTGGTAATGAGGGAGCAACCCCCGCTCGAGCGGGCGCGGAATTTCATGGAAGTTCCTTACGGTTATACACCTGAGGAAGCCATGAAAGAAGCATCGAGATGCCTGAACTGCCTGAAGCCGACCTGCAGGAACGGATGCCCTGTTTCGGTAGACATTTCTTCATTTATCAAATTGATCAGGGAAGGCAGGTTTATCGAGGCAGCATGGAAAATCAAGGAGGAGAATGCACTTCCTGCCGTGTGCGGCAGGGTATGTCCGCAGGAGATACAGTGCGAATCCATGTGCATTCTCGGAAAGAAAGGCGATCCCGTCGCAATCGGGAATCTGGAGCGCTTTGTCTCTGATTACGAGAGGGAATCGGAAGAGATCCAGATCCCGGATAAGCCGGCCCCATCAGGCAGAAAAATCGCGGTAATCGGTTCAGGTCCTGCTGGACTCTCCTGCGCTGCCGACCTCGCGAAATCAGGGCATCAGGTTACATTGTTCGAAGCCCTGCATAAGCCCGGCGGCGTCCTGATCTATGGAATACCGGAATTCAGACTTCCCAAGGTAATTGTCGAAAAAGAAGTTGACTATATCAAAAAGCTCGGCGTGGAGGTCCTCGTCAATGCAGTGATCGGGAAGCTGCATACCATCGAAGAGTTATTGACCATACACCAATATGATGCATGCTTCATTGCGACAGGGGCCGGACTGCCGCTATTTCTCGGCATACCCGGTGAAAATCTCAATGGTATCTATTCCGCCAATGAATTTCTCACACGGGCGAATCTCATGAAATCATATCTTTTCCCTGAATACGACACACCCATAAAGAGAGGGAAACATGTTGCGGTAATCGGCGGCGGGAATGTTGCAATGGATGCTGCACGGGTTGCCCTCCGTTTGGGAGCAGAGAAAGTACATCTCATATACAGACGTTCAGAAGATGAGATGCCTGCTCGCAAGGCGGAAGTCCATCACGCCCGTGAAGAAGGAATAGCATTTAACCTGCTGACGAATCCGGTCCGGTTTATCGATGACGGAAAAGGAAATGTTGCCGCTGTTGAATGTATCAGAATGGAACTGGGTGCACCAGATGATTCCGGCAGAAGAAGGCCTGTCCCTGTTCAGGGCAGTGAATTTCAGATCACGATCGACGTTGCCATCCCCGCGCTCGGGACACGGTCAAATCCGCTCCTTATCAGAAATGTGCCGGACCTCTTACTGAACAAGAGAGGCTATATCATTGCGGACGAAAAGACAGGTATGACCTCAAAACAAGGGGTATTTGCCGGCGGAGATATCCTTACAGGATCTGCAACGGTCATTCTTGCACTAGGGGCCGGAAGAAAAGCAGCACAGGGGATTAATGATTACCTCAAATGGAAATTCTGGGATACGCGAAAATTCGTGAAATGATATAGCATTATTTCTGCCATCTCTGTCGCAACCCCAAAAAGACCAAGGCCGCTGCCCCGGCCCCAATAAACATTCTAACAACCGCACCGGAGACTTTTATAACCTTTTCGATGGTTTCTTTCTTACCCATGATATTCCTTCTTACATTATTATACTATCGCAACTGGGAAACAGATGGGAATAATCGTAAAATATTTTTTCCTTCGTGTATGCATCTGAATTTTTTGTGATATACTGTATCTAAACATATTTTTTACTCTAAGGAGGGGACATGGCAACTGCAAAGAAAGCAAGATGTGTTGCAAAGACCAAAGAAGGGAAACAGTGCAAGAACACGGCAACCGGTAAATCAAAGTTCTGCAATACCCACAAGAAAAAATAAACTGATCAAGGGGAAAGCGTCTCCGGCGATTCGGAGACGCTTTACTCCAGCGACAATCTCTGCTGTACAAACTCTGTTAAAAAGAGTGACAGCTGCAGTATCTCTTCTGTTTGCGGGAGTTTGTCAATAATCCTTTCTATATAATTTCTCTCACCGAGCAACCGAAATGCCGGTTTATAATTCAGGTCGAATATCCAAGAGAGTTGGAGCAGCTTGAAATCATTCAGAGTTCTTATCTTGGCAAGCGATATGATCTCCCTTTTATATATGTATGAAAGAACGTCTGTTGAATATTCAGGGAGATCTGGCAGTCCGAGCCCGACTGCAGAGGCTTTGCCCTCTTGATGGCTTTCATAATATTCAAGGAACACACGCCATATATCCAGCTTATCGGCATCCCTGACCAGCCTGATAAAAAACTTGATCACCTCATTTTCTTTTTTTGGTACTGAGAAGGCATTATGGAATTTGACCGATTCTATGACAATGCTCTGTTCATCTTCAGGGAGTTGAAGGAGTATCTTTTCCTGGATAAGTATTTCGACCCCGAGGAATCCGTGATTGACCGAGATGCTATCCTTGAATGTCTTGTACCGGGCATACTGAGGAAATCTTCCGATATCATGAAACAGTGCAACAGTCTCTGCCAATAATTTTTGGCTGTCATTCAGAGAGAGGTCACCTGCTAAATAAAGAATATTTTTACACACATTGAATGTGTGTAATTCCTTCAGCAGGATGTTCTTCTGGTCTTCTGCATTCGGTGAATAGAATGATTTGCAGTAATCAGCGAACCATTCTTTAAAATATTGCACATCCTGATATGTCATTCTTTAATAAGTACCTCCACTCAGCCCATTGTGCAGAAAGGTTTCTGATAAAGCCCGGGACAGAGAAGATTTTCTAACCATGGTAATCGCGGGCTTCAGCTTGCGAACAGGATTTGCAACCCAAAGGGTGCGATATTGATATACTACATCTGCTTTTTCGCATTGTCGAGCTTCCCACTCTTCCGATACAATAGTAATCGTCATGGGGGAAGAAGACATCCAATTCATGAAAGTGGCTCTTAAAGAAGCACATATCGCATTTGCCGAAGGCGAAGTCCCTGTGGGTTCAGTCCTGGTGATAGATGATACGGTAATCGCGAAAGCACATAATAATAAAGAGTGTTTGCAAGATCCGACAGGACACGCAGAGCTCCTTGCACTCAAATCCGGAGCATGTGAAATTGGCAACTGGAGACTGACGGATGCAACGCTCTATGTTACGAAGGAACCGTGCATCATGTGTGCTGGGGCAATGGTAAATGCCAGGTTAAGGAGACTTGTATACGGTTGCAGGGATGAAAAAGGCGGTGCCGTTGACAGTCTCTATACCCTGCTCTCAGACAAAAGACTGAACCATCAGGTTGATGTTGTTTCAGGAGTTCTTGAAGAAGAATGTGCGGAAATACTGACAAGATTTTTTCGAGAGAAGAGATAAGGAGTATAAAATCCTAAATTCTAAGAGAACTGAATATTCGTTTTTGTTGGCGTTCCCGCTTGTCGGGAATCCCTACGACTATTTGCAATCGTGAAAAAAGATTCCGGCCAAACAGGAATAACAGCACTATGGAACTGCGGCAAAGACCGCAGAGTGTAAAACTCACGAGGTATTATAATAAAATCTCCGCAGCACAAAAATATAGACAACATTTGTGAGCTTTGATATTTTTATTGAGAATTTAGATATTAGGATTTAGGATTTTACAGTGGAGAGGTGCCAGAGTGGTTGAATGGGACGGTCTCGAAAATCGTTGTGGGGGCAACTCCACCCAGGGTTCGAATCCCTGCCTCTCCGCCATTGACCATATAAAATATTATTTGAACCCTTTATATAACACCGGTGGATAATAACCGAACTATTAACATATTGCTGATCGAAGACTGCCGTGCAGATTGCTGCCTCATGGAGGGCATGCTGAAAGATTCCGATATTCTTCATTTCGATATCGAAACCGTTAGTACCCTTTCAATTGGTACCGCCCGTCTTTCCGAGAAAAAGTTTGATGTCGTGATCCTTGACCTCGGACTGCCCGAGAGCAGTGGAATGGACACCCTGAAAAAAATGCTTGTGCATAATTTAGAGGTACCAATCATCGTGCTCACCGGACGAGATGACGACCAATTGGGCATGGAGGCAGTCAAGGAAGGAGCACAGGATTATCTTTCAAAAGGTCAGCTGGATAAAAACTGGCTTGCACGTTCAATACGCTATGCGGTCGAGCGCCACCGTCTCCTCGCTGAATTGCACAAGCAGTCATTGAAGGATTATCTCACCGGCCTCAACAACAGACGTGGGTTTTTTCTTCTTGCTCAGCAACACACAAAACTTGCAAAACGGATGAAGAGATCGGTTCTGTTTGTTATTGCTGATCTTGACGGCATGAAAAAGATTAACGACACCTTTGGCCATGAAGCGGGTGATCAGGCACTAATTAAAACCGCCGATATCTTAAAAAAAACATTTCGTGATGCCGATATCCTCGGAAGGATCGGCGGCGACGAATTTGCAGTTTGTATCATGGAAGATGATACCTCGACTGCAGAGGTTATTACCGAACGTTTGGAGGAAAATATCCAGGTAGCCAACAATATGAAAACAGTGCCGTATGAACTTTCCATCAGTGCAGGCATAGCCCGATTTGAATCAGATTCGCAGAACTCATTCGAACAGATGCTCGCTCAGGCAGATGCACTGATGTATGAAAAAAAACGAAGCAGGCAACAGTATCTGCAGACAAAAAAGTTCTAACAAAAAGAAGATTTAAGTTATTGATTCTCAAAGAGCCCGTTATTCGTCCTAAAGGATAAAGTTCTTATTTTTCGGGTGAAAGACAACCAAGTCCTTACATTCGTAAACAATAAAGTTCTTCCCTTTTTAAGCTCCGGGGTAATTTTTTGATTTCGCTAACATTCTGAGAGCAGTCTGAGGTATTTCGAAGGCGTTTAGTCCTTCAAATACTCACATCGACGACTTTCCCATCGGTACGCATTACTACAGGTAATTAATACTACGGACGATTTCAGATAAGACGTAATATGGTTTATATCTTTAATTGCACATTAATAAAATCAGTTATTTCCTGGAGCTCATCGCTGGTAAAGTTAATGGAGATTTTTGATTTTTTTTCATCGATCAACCTATCCACCTTATCAATGACACCTATTATATCTGCTGCCGAAAGGTTCAGTCTCCGGATTGTCTTTTCGTTGCCAGTCTTTTGATACAGAACTTCCAGCAAGTCCTCAAGGTCTTCCGCTGATATTTTCAATCTGAAGGACTGAAGCGCTGGTGTGCTAATCGATATACAGCCATCTCTCTGTGAAAGGGTAAACAACCAAGAATCAATCTCTTTGATCACTTCTTCATCATGCCTATGGCTGCAGGTGTTATTGTCCCTGGGCTGTACATCATGACTCTCCGATTGACTCAGTAAGGACTGAGTTTGATCATTTGTGCAACCCGATGGGATATCGACAGACTGTTCAACATCTCCCGAAGCATGTTGATAGTCCTTCAGTTCTTGTTTCATGAGAACACCCCCTTTACTGGATTGGCCGCATTCGCAATTGATAAAGGGGTCATGATTTTCGCGACTACATGATGGACATTTCCATGACATGACCATTCTCCCTTATGATTCAATTGCATTAACCTTCAGATATTCAGCAGAAAAACTATCTGAGGATATCGAACCATCGTTACTTCAATGCTGCCATAATTCAGAAAGGAGTACCGTGATAAAAATCACCAAACATATGGGGATCTTCCTTCTATCAGGACCTTACGGGACGTCTGCTTTAGGAAGAAATCGAACCGTGAGCATCAACTTCTTGGAGCATAAGTTCGTATATTAAATGCTCTATGGCGAAACTGTTGACAAAGCTCCTGTTCTTACTGCAAGTTAGAGCAAGCCTATCTGAGAGAAATATGTTAGAGAGAAGAAAACATCAACGAGATGACCTGATGGAAGTTTTAAACTGTGCTCCTTTGCCGAACATTTCTGGTTCCATTTTCAGGGGATTGATACAAGACTACAGCAATTCAGGATTATGCCTAATAACGAATCGGGCTATTGAAAAAGGGCAAGAAATTATTGTCAATCACCGTATCATGCCATCTTCAAAGAGGGCTACCGTCAAATGGCAACAAAATATTAGCGAGGTTGCCTATAAGGTTGGGATAGAGTTCAAAAGAGAATGAACTCAAAGTAAAATTCCATATGACTTCCCGATCGAAAAAGAAAGCCAAAGACCATCCCCTCCTTTGGGTTGTTGAATCTCTGATGGAAGTACCAAGTTATTTAGCAAAACCCATGTTTGGATGTCTTGGGATTTATCTGCATGGGAGGCTTATGCTTGTTCTTGCGTCAGGAGAAGAACCATGGGATGGTTTATTGATCCCAACTGAACATCAGTTTCATGATGCTATTCTGAAAGAGTTCAGAGATGTCGTTCAACATTCTGTCCTGAAAAAATGGCTATATTTGCCTGAAGCAACGGAGGATTTTGAAACATTGGCTTCCGATATCGTTGAGGCAGTCAAGATGAATGATCAGAGGTTTGGGGTCGAACCACAGGAAAAAGTTTCTCGAAAAAAGAAGTAGCTTCTTCAGGGTGAGAACAAAAAAATTCTTCATGAACGTTGCAGGAATCGGCTATCTTTTCTGGTCAATAGTGCACCTGATACTC
>CAVQRT010000034.1:0-30914 GCA_963715195.1 Thermodesulfovibrionales bacterium
TTTTTCGTCTCAAAGCCGCACCCAACCCAATATGTAATAAATGCGTGTTTAGATGAAGAAATTGAGCGTCAAGGGGATTTCGAGTCCCGAAAATTACCAAAAGTGTGATGTCCATATAGAAATGTTTAGCTTTAATCGTCTTTGATATTTAAAGAATTCCAAATCAACTTTGCACGTCAATAAAGGGCCCCTTGGCAGTAAAGAATGAATAAAAATGAATGCCGGATCACAAGACATTGCATGCGATATAAAAAAAGGATAATATACGTGTTAAAAAAGGAGGAAAGAAGAATACCAATGATGAAAACTTCAAAGATGTTACTAATAACTCTCATGGCCCTGGCTATGATGGCTGCCCCCCTTTGGGCACAGGATGAGGCAGAACTTGCAAAGAAACTCCAAAACCCGATAGCCTCACTTATCAGTGTGCCATTGCAGTCCAACTGGGACTTTGGTCGCGGCCCGGAGAATGCAATGCGCTATACGTTGAATATTCAGCCTGTTATTCCAATATCGATCAGTAAGGACTGGAATGTCATCATTCGGCAGATCGTGCCGGTCATTTATGCGGAAGCGCCGGTAAAAGGGCTGGATGACAGAACCGGTCTTGGAGATATCGTGCAGAGTTTCTTCTTCTCGCCGAAGGCCCCGACCAGTGGTGGCTGGATCTGGGGTGCAGGCCCGGTGTTCCTCTATCCCAGCGGTACTGACGGACTCAGCACCCGGAAGTGGGGTGCAGGGCCCACCGCAGTTATGCTGAAGCAGGAGAGCGGCTGGACTTATGGCCTTCTGGCAAACCATATCTGGTCCTTTTCAGGCCCCGGCCAGCAAGATATCAATGCTACGTTTCTTCAGCCCTTTGTCGGCTTTACCACAAAGACATACACAACTTTCACGTTGAACACGGAATCTACGTATGATTGGGAAGGCAACGAATGGAGGGTGCCTGTAAATCTCATGGCTGCACAACTTTTGAAGATTGGAGGAATGCCAATACAGTTTCAGGTGGGAGGACGCTGGTTCGCGGAAAAGCCTGAGGGCGAAGCAGATTGGGGTTTGCGCTTTGCCGTGACATTCCTGTTCCCGAAGTAAGATAAAGAAAAAATTATGAAAACTTAAGGGCGCAAGAACGATGAAAATAACTCTGAAAGGAATGGAGGTAAAACATGAAGAGTAAAACTATGTATAGCGTATTCAGCCTTGCGCTGGGTACGGCATGTGCTGCAACGGCTACAGCGCAAATGGTTCCGGACCGCACCGTGCTGCCCATCCCCGAACCGGACTACCCGCACAGCACAGTGCTCGACGCCCGCGATGCCACACCGCCGCAACGTTTTGAGGTCAAGGCGCCCGCAGGGGCGCCGAATGTACTCATCGTCCTCGTGGACGACATGGGCTTCGGCATGCCCAGTGCTTTCGGGGGGCCGGTGCGCATGACGGCAGCCGAAGATCTTGCCGCAAACGGGCTGCGCTACAATCAGTTCCACACCACCGCGGTCAGTTCGCCAACGCGGACTGCGTTGCTCTCCGGTCGCAACCACCACATGAACAACATGGGCGGCATCACCGAAACGGCCACTGCCTTCCCGGGCAACACGGGACAGCGACCGAACAACGTCGCACCGCTGGCGGAGATGCTGCGCCTGAACGGTTACAGCACCGGCTTCTTCGGCAAGAACCATGAAACGGCGCCGTGGGAGGTCAGCGTCTCCGGGCCGACCGATCGCTGGCCGACCCGTTCGGGATTCGACAAGTTCTACGGTTTCTTCGGCGGCGAGACCGACCAGTGGAATCCCACGATCTATGACGGGATGGCTCGAGTCCCCACACCGCACTACGAAGGCTACAATTTCATGACGGACATGACTGACCAGGCCATTTCTTGGATGAAGTTCCAGAAAGCGCTCACGCCGGACAAGCCGTTCTTCATCTATTTCGCCCCGGGTGCCACCCACGCTCCGCACCACGTGCCCAAGGAATGGATTGCCAAAGTACAAGGGCAAGTTCGACGAAGGTTGGGACAAGCTGCGCGAACAGACGCTGGCGCGCCAGATCAAGCTGGGCGTGGTGCCGCCGGGCACCAAACTGGCCAACAAGCCCGAGGCCATCAAGGATTGGGACAAGTTGACCCCCGACGAGAAGAAGCTCTTTGCCCGCCAGATGGAAGTGTATGCCGGCTTTGGCGAATACTGCGATCACGAGATCGGCCGGTTGTTCGAAGCTATCGGCGAGACCGGTCAGCTCGACAACACGCTGATCTTCTATATCCTCGGCGACAACGGGACAAGCGCCGAGGGCGGCATGAGCGGCATGTTCAGCGAGATGACGTATTTCAACGGCGTTCAGGAGACGGTTCAGGACATGCTCAAGCATTACGACGACTGGGGCGGGCCTACAACCTATCCGCACATGGCCGCGGGCTGGGCCGTCGCGGGCGACACGCCCTTTATGTGGACCAAGCAGGTTGCCTCCAACTACGGCGGCACCCGCAATGGGATGATCGTCTCGTGGCCCAAGCACATCAAAGCGACGAACCAGATCCGTTCGCAGTGGCACCACGTCATCGACGTTGCTCCCACCGTGCTCGAAGCCGCGCACCTGCCCGAGCCCAAGAGCGTCAACGGCACGGTCCAGGAACCGATCGAGGGCGTGAGCATGCTCTACACCTTTGACAATGCTCAAGCCAAGAGCACGCACAAGACCCAGTATTTCGAGATGTTCGGCAATCGTGCCATCTATCAGGACGGCTGGCTTGCCGGCACCCTTCACCGGGCACCCTGGGAAATGAAGCCGCGGAGGAAACTGCAGGAGGATATCTGGGAACTCTATGACACACGCAACGACTTCAGCCTGGTCAACGATCTGGCTGCGACCAATCCGAAGAAGCTCAAGGAACTGCAGGACGTCTTCATGAAGGAGGCGATCAAGAACCGTGCACTGCCCATCGATGACCGCGTCGTTGAACGCGTCAATGCGAAGCTTGCGGGCCGGCCGGACCTCATGGGCGATCGCACGTCGCTTACGCTCTCGGAGGGTATGGACTCGATGAGCGAAAACGTGTTCATCAACATCAAGAACCGGTCGCTCTCGATCACGGCGGACGTGGAGATCCCGAAAGGGGGCGCGAATGGCGTGATTCTGGCCCAGGGCGGACGGTTCGGCGGCTGGAGCCTGTATCTCAAGGACGGAAAGCCGACATACTGCTACAACTTCATCGGGCTGCAGGAATTCAAGGTCGCCGCCACGAAGGCGGTGGCACCGGGCAAGGCCACCATCCGCATGAACTTCGACTATGACGGCGGCGGTGTCGGCAAGGGCGGTACGGCCACCATTCTGGTCAACGGAGAGAAGGTCGCCAGCGGCCGGATCGAACGCACGCAGGCGATGATCTTCTCGGCCGACGAGACGGCGGCGGTTGGCAAGGATGACGCCACGCCGGTCACGGCCGACTACAAGGAACGCGACAATGCCTTCACGGGCAAGATCTTCAAGGTTATCGTCGATGTGAAGCCCATGGGAGAAGCGATCAAGGCGGAAGCCGCTGCGCCGGCTAAGGAAGCTGCCTATAAGAAAGCGATGTCTGACTGAGCGGAAAGCGTTGATTAGGAAGGAAAGGAAGACATTCCCTTTCCTTCCTGAAAAGGGCAGAAACAGTTTTTACTTTAAGATTCAAAAACTCCTATAATCAAACGGAAGGATAGTGCGTTATTTATTCTTTTCTTCATAATGTAAAAGGAATTATTTCAACATTCACCCTGCTGTTACTATTGAATGCTTCTATGTGCCTCTCCACTCAGACAGTGGTTGTTGCTGGCGATACGAAACAATCTACAAAGAAAATCAATGGACAACGTTTCATCGGCCGTTGGGTAAGACCCGACGGAGGGTATATCCTTGAACTCAGGGATATAAAGAAAAACGGCAATCTGAAAGCGTTTTACTTTAATCCCCGGCCGATCAAGGTCTTTAAGGCGGAATGGAAGCGCAAGCAAGGGATAATTACGGTATTCGTTGAACTGCGTGATGTCAACTACCCTGGCTCAAAATACAATTTGCAGTACGACTCAAAGACAGATAGATTGAAAGGCACATATTTTCAGGCATTCTATGGCGAAACTTTTGATGTCGAGTTTGTAAGGGAGCAATGATAGATTCTCAGAGAAATGACCGTTAATAAGATGACTACTAAAAAGGATAATTCAATAGCACTCCATGAATGCGCTGGACAAGGCATTCATGTCGTGGCAAAACCCACTGGTCCTCTTTGCAATCTCAATTGCGAGTATTGCTTTTATCTTGAAAAGCAGGCACTCTTCGGGCCTGACGAAAATTACAGGATGTCCGATGACGTCCTCTCCGCATTTATAACAAACTACATCACCTCGCAATCCACCCCTATCGTAGAATTCGTCTGGCAGGGCGGGGAACCGACTCTTGTGGGGATAGATTTCTTTAAGAGGGTGATCGAACTTCAGAAGCAGTTTGCCGGGACTAAGACCATAACCAATTCACTCCAGACAAATGGGACACTGCTTACCGATGAGTGGTGTACCTTCCTGAAGAAGCACAATTTCATGGTAGGCATAAGCCTTGATGGTCCGCAAAAAATTCATGACCGTTACCGACATGACCGCAAAGGCAACGGTACCTTCGAAAGGGTTATGCGGGGACTAAGAATCCTGCAAAAACACAAAGTTGAATACAATGTGCTGGCCTGCATTGCCCGAGAAACAGCAAAACATCCGCTTGAGGTTTACCGGTTTTTGAAAGATGAAGGAGTAGAATTCATCCAGTTCTCGCCGATAGTAGAGCGTATGCCCGATTCATCAAGCAGACAGTTAGGTCTGCGTCTTGCCGGTCCGGTTTCTTTAAACAAAGAGAAAGAGCAGACTCAAATCACTCCATGGACTGTTGTCCCCGAAGAATACGGCGACTTTCTCATCGCCATATATGAAGATTGGGTGCACCACGATGTAGGTAAAGTCTTTGTAATGAACTTCGAGTGGGCGCTTAATGCCTGGATAGGTAATCCATCACCGGTCTGCATTCATGCAAAGACGTGCGGCCGTTCGGTCGTAATTGAACATAACGGTATCGTCTATGCCTGTGATCACTGCGTGTACCCAGATTACAGGCTTGGGAATATCAAAACTGAAAAGCTATCAGACATGGTAGAACGATCTCTGCAATCGGGGTTCGGCTTTACCAAGGAAACTGAACTGCCACGATGGTGCAGGGAGTGCGGAGTGCTGGCTGCCTGCCAGGGCGGATGTCCGAAGCATCGTTTTAAAATGACTCACTACAACGAACCGGGGCTTCATTATCTATGTGAAGGATATAAGAAGTTCTTTCTCCATATTCGGAAATATCTGCGTGCTATGGCCCAATTACTTGAAAATGGTCTTCCCGCATCATATATCATGGATGCTGTCAAGGGCCCACTGGTAATAAAGCTTGACGAGCAGTAAAAGGGACAAGAGGCCAAAACCCCGGACTTAACAATAACGGTTGCTCCGATTTTATTTAAGAAAACATTTTTATCGGGTTGAAATACGCACTGAATAAAGAATTGCTAAAGCGCATGTTTGATTAAGGATTGAATATCATTTCAGGCTTCTTGTAATTCTCTCTTTGTGGCTGACATCCGCACTAAACACTCAGTTTGAAGGACGTTTAGTTGATGAAGTTAGCTGAGAAGAATTTTGTATTATTAAAAAAATTGATTTGCAAATGACAGTGAGAAAAATTCTATGCGTCTTTCGGGACGAAAGAAACACGGTATTCCAGGGAGGTCAGATAAGCAACATTCCTTTCTGAACTCAACGCCTCTCTGGAGCATAAGAGATAGCAAAAGTCCACATAGACAAAGTGCTTTAAGAAATTATTCTACTAATTGATTACGATTGCAACGAAACATATATTTTGGTATAAATTGGAAGAGGTTTGAATCAGTGATAAAGAATCATGGCAGAACCGAGAGTTTTTTTGGTGCAATTTTTTAAGGTAAACTCTTCTTTAGAGAAGGGGAATAAGAATATCTTGTTAAGAAATATATTTCTTTCTCGAGGTTGCTCATGAGACTTTTTGCAGAGAAAATCTTTTTGGTTGTACTGCTAATGGCTGTACTTCTGATGTCAAGCTACGCACTGGCACATGAGCAAGTCCGGAGTGATCAGATCTCCAGTGAAAAACAAGAATTGGCCGATGCTCTGCCGGGGTTGGCCGATATTATCCCTTTGTCGACGAAATTGTACGGACGTTTGGCGGTCCTTGAAAATACCATTACGGGTGTACTGAATGTCCCGGAAGTTCAGAAGAAGTATGACGAGATCGAGGCGAATTTAAAGGTTCCTATCGATCAATTGCAGCAACTCAAGGATTCGAAGGTTTTCAGATACAGAAAACTAGTTGAACTCAAGGAGGAAATCGAGCAAGAGAATGAAGTGCTCGAAAAACTCAGCGCACCCCTGAACGAATCAATCAGTCAGCTTGGAATGTGGAGAAAGGAATGGCTGGCGGAGAAAAAACTCTGGGGTGAATGGCAGTCTGCACTGCTCAAAGAGCGAGATCTCGGTTATCTCAAACCGATCTTCGCAAAGACGCATGAGAATATCGACACGGCACTGGATCTTATCCTCCCGAAGCTGCAGGAGATGCTGACGGTCCAGGAGAAGGCCGGCACTATCCAGAAAAAGATAAAATCTCTAACCGCCGAATTGGACGGTATGATATTAAGCAGGAAGCGTAGCTTCCTGCTTAACGTGTCACCCCCGATGTTCTCCCCCCAATATTTTTCTCAATTCGGAAGCACCTTGTGGTACGAAGCACAAAGAGGCATCGAGGAAATCCAATGGCCGGGCAAGCGGTTCCTTGATCGGCATGGATGGATCAGTTTCTTTCAGGTGTTTCTCTCTCTCGTGGTGATCATCGCCCTTTACCGCAACAGGCAGGTGTTACACGAATCGGATCGCTGGCGTTTTCTTGCAGCACGGCCTATTGCTGCTGGGTTCTTTATAGCAATTATGACGACGCTCTTGTTTTACAGAGATGAGAGGATGCCAGCTACATGGGAATTTGCAACTGTTCTTGTTGGTGGTGTCTCCTTTGTCCTCCTTTTCGGATGCCTTATTGCAGCGTCATGGAAACGGCATTTTGTGTATGGATTAATAACTATTTTTATCGTCAACAAACTCATATATGTAATCAACCTGCCATTTCCACTTATTCGCCTCTATCTCGTTTTCGCATCGCTTGCCAGCCTTTTCTTCTGTTGGCGATGGGCTCGGGAAAGCGGCCGTCATGAGAAATCGGGCTTTTATGCGGTATGGCTTCGTCTGGGTTCGCTCTTGTTTGCTTCCATCTTGATTACAGAGATATGGGGGAAAACTAACCTACCCACGTATCTGTTTGTGTCTCTGATCCAATCGGCGACAATGGTGTTTGTCTTCGTGTTTTTCATGCACATGATTCACGGGGGCGTGGAATGGATCTTCCGCATCTCTCCTCTCCGTCGAGCCGCAGTTTTGAATGCAGACGATACCGATGCCATAATCCGAGCAGTGGTTCGATTCATATATTTCGTCATCTTAATGATGATCTTAATTCCCGGGGTTCTTATGATCTGGGGAGCTTACGGGAATCTCGACATGGCGGTGAAAGGTGTGCTGGCACGTGGGTTCACTATTGGTTCACTACGGATTAGTATAGGCGTGCTTATTACTTCAGCGGGCATCCTGTACGGCTCATTTCTCATATCATGGATTTTCCAAAAGGTGATCGTGGATAAAGTACTTGTGAGACGTCAGATACAAAAGGGGGCAAGGTTAGCCATAGGACGATTGATGCACTATGGATTCATATTAGCAGGCTTCTTGCTGGCACTCTCGACACTCGGGATCGAGATCACAAAACTCACCATCATGCTGAGTGCCCTCGGCGTTGGAATCGGTTTTGGCCTGCAGGGGGTAGTGAACAATTTTGTAAGCGGGCTCATCCTGCTCTTTGAAAGACCGGTCAGGGTGGGTGACTCTATCGAATTAAGCGGAAAATGGTCCGAGATCAAAAAGATCGGCCTTCGATCCACAATAGTCAGGACTGTAGATGATGCAGATGTCATCATCCCCAACGCGGATCTGATCAGCAACCAAGTCACCAACTGGACACTCAGTAGCCGCCGGGTGCGGCTTATTATCCCGGTGGGAGTAGCCTATGGCTCCGACGTGTCCCTGGTAGTAGAAACACTGACGGCGTGTGCCAAGGCAAACCCAATGACTGCTGAAAAGCCTGAACCTCAGGTGCTATTTCTGAGTTTCGGAGAAAGTTCGCTCGACTTTGAGCTTCGTGTTTGGGTAATGGATGTTGATAACCGGCTACACGTAATAAGTGATCTTCACCAGGAGATTGACCGGCGTTTCCGGGAAGCAAATATCGAGATTGCTTTTCCCCAGCGTGATCTGCACCTGCGCAGTGTGGATGAATCTATCGTGTTTCGGCCTCCTGAGACTACCTGATACCGGTTCTGTTACTAATAGAGACTGAGAAATGGAAAGATGAAGGTTCGTATTTACTGATCACATTAATACTACGTCATAATCTTTACTGTGTAGATTAGGATATAGGATCAGGAGATCTCCATTTCGAATAGAAAGGTGTACCTCAGAAATAGTTGAACGATGCGTATCTCCTGTTCAAACAATCAGGTCTGATTGCTTATTAAGGTAGTCAAGACTACCTTTGGAAACACTCAAGCAAACCTCCTTCCTCTTCAATACCTATGAAATCTGCTAAAATGATGTGGCATACAATTGAGAATAAAGGGTTGAGACATCTTGACGACTAAACATCTAATAGGATGAAAATCAAACTGTTCAAGTCAAAAGTATGGTCTCCTATTGATGTTGCGTGTCTCAAGTGGTGTTGTATTCTCGTAGGTATGATCGCAGGGGCATATTTTTCAGATTTCACAAAGCGCTATGTCTGGATATTTATCATCATAGCTGTCCTTTTGGCGATCAAACCAATGATATCATACTTTCGGGATAGCGAATAATGAACAAGTACCTCTTTGGAAGATACCTTTTAGAAAAAGGTATCATAACCATGACAGATGTGATTGATGCAAGATTACTTCAAAGAAAAAATAATCGAATGATTGGAGAACTTGCACTGACAAAAGGCTTGCTCTCGCATGAAGACATTTTAAGGATATTAGTAATACAGGAAGAGACCAAGGAAAAGTTTGGTGAGATTGCAATTAAGGAGAAATACTTATCAAAAGAACAAGTAGATGATCTTCTGAAAGAACAAAATGATTCCTATATTTTCTTTGGTGAGGCATTGGTTCAAATAGAAGCCATCTCACGGGAAGAATTAGCTAAACAGCTCAAAGAATTTGATCTGATAAAAGAGCAACAAAGCACAAACTCAAGATGAGACATTTTTTCGTGTAAACCAAAGCTACAGTCCTCCCTCCCGCAACACAATAGTCATCCATGCCTTCTTTTAGATGTATACCTTCCTGATGTCGATGGCCTTCGCCTTCAACAGAAACTCATCAAAAAAGGATATAACGTTCCTGAATTAATACGTTGACTCCCCGGGAAAAGGAAGTCTTACGTTGGGTCATTACCGGCAAGCTCAATAAACAGATTGCATATACATTGGGAACAACCGAGAAAACCATTAGGGTCCACCGCGGTTGCGTCATGGAAAAGACCAAGTGTTCATCCGTAGCAGAGCTTGTCCGTTTGGCTGAGAAAGTCAATATCCCCCCGGCAGATTGATCATCACCTTCCCGCATTTTGTACAAACATGTTGAATGCATAAATTGCGCAGCTTAGGTTGACGGCGCTATTTCAGCCCGTAAAGAAAATCAGAGCAGGGTTCAATCAGGATATTGTCCCTTTTCAGCCGCTCCGTACCAAGATAAATCAGGTATCTTTTCGCCTCAGGATAATCCTGTCCGAACGATTTCAGAGACCGCAGGTCCGATGGATGAATCGCAGACGAGTTCTTCACCTCTATCGCCCAGAAGACATTTTTTCCATAGACAATGAAGTCTACTTCTGAACCGGCACTTGTCCTCCAATAGTGAAGGCCGCAACCCGGCATGCGATAATTGATCCAGGCCTTGAGATGCTGCGCGACGAGACCTTCAAGCGCAGCTCCCTGCGATTCCTCAGGACGATCAAGTGGTCCGGCCGGCCGCAGTGCGGAAAAAAGTCCTGCATCAAACAGGTAAAACTTGGGATGGGAAGCGGTTGACCGCTTCGCCCTTTTCGTGAAAACCGGAATCCTGTAAGAAAGAAGAAGGTCTTCGAGTATCCCGATATACCCTTCCACGACTTTTCTCTCCACTTCGCATTCGCGGGATACATTGCTCATATTGAGCGTTGTGGCATGCGAAAAGCTGGTGGCTTCGAGAAAGCGCGAAAAGTTGCCGATATTTCTCGTCAACCCCTCCATCTGGACCTCTTCTCTCAGATACAGGTCGACATACGCATGAAGGGCTGCATGGGGATCTTCACTGTTCATAATAAGAGGTATCAGCCCGATCTTCAATGCTCGTGCAAGCTCGAAATTGCTTCCGAGTTCTGATGCAATGAAAGGGTGCATATGTTTCATGAGAGCCCGGCCGGCAAGGAGATTCACCCCTGCTCTCCGGAGTTTTCTGGCGCTCGAACCTGTCATTACGAACTGGAACCCTTTTTTTTCCTCGATGAGGCTGTGCACAACCTCGAGGAGTTGAGGTGCTTTCTGTATCTCGTCGATAATGATGGTCTTTTCCCCCTTCTGCGCATGCACAACCTCCTTCAATCTTTCAGGACGCGCGTTGTAGCTCCTGAAGATATCGGGGAGAAGCATATCCAGATAGAATGCATCCGGGAATGCCTTCCTGACATAGGTGGACTTGCCTGTTCCTCTCGGGCCGAAGAGAAAAAAGCTCTGTTTTTCTGATGTGAGGAATCTGTCTATTGTTTCCATATATAGTCTAAAAATGGAATCAGTTATTCCAAATATAAAGACAAAGAAGAGAAAAGTCAAGTTTCTATGAGGTTAGGGTATTGGACAAATGTCCAATAGACAGCTTCCATTTTTCTTGAGAAAATGATTGTGATAAAAAACCACTATGAATATCCAGCAGGCAAACTTATTTATTGTCGATGATGACCGGTCTTTCGGCAGGTCACTCAAGCGGTTATTGAACGCCAGAGGGATTGCGGCAGACTATTTTGAGTCAGCCCAATCTTTCCTCGATTCCGTTCCTTCCGGAAGGTTTATTAATACAATATGTCACTTGGAAATCAACAAGGGTTACCGCAACCTAAATTGACGATTTTCCTAAATTCAACGAACGATTGACAATACCTGATGGAACTGTTATGCTTTAGCAGAAGCTTAATGGAGCACTTGTTGTACTTATAACCTCAATATTTCCCGCTTTGCGGTTTTCTTATGACATTACTTCCTTAACACTTCAAATATTTAAAAAGGAGGTATGTCACTATGGCACAAGGAACAGTAAAGTGGTTCAATGAGTCCAAGGGTTACGGCTTCATCACCCCGGAAGACGGTCCAGATGTTTTTGCTCACTACTCAGCGATTGAGTCCCAACAAGGATTTAAGACCTTAGCAGAAGGCAATTCGGTAAGCTTTGACATCGTCGAAGGCGACAAAGGTCCAAAGGCATCAAACATCGTAAGGCTATAAAGCCTAAAACCAGGCCCTGGGAAATCAGGGCCTGGTTTTCTAATATCCCACCACACGAAGAACGCAAAGAACAAAAGGCCGAAGTACGGTATGACTCATACGCACGGGTTTACTCAAAATAATATTTGACAAGCATTGCACGAGACATGTGAGGATATAAGGGTATGATAAGGTTTAGGGAATTTTCAGACATTTTCACAGGTACTGATTTCACTGGAAGAGATCTCAAAAAGTTCTACTACTCTGTAAGAAAATCGATCATCCTGCGACTCTCGGGCAGACGGTCATGGCCGGAGCTTCTAAGACTTGAGGAGAGCTGCCAATGGCCTGTACTCCAGAGGATCAGCGACCCTCAACTCCTTATCTATCAGAGAGCAGACAGGGTGTTGCTGGACAGGTTCATAAGAACGATTTCGCAAGAAAGAATCATAAGGGGGCAAAGGTCTTCAATCAACGCGGTTTCTTGTTGGTACCGGCTCAAATTCATAATAGAAGAAAGAACAGATCTTTTCATACAGATTTTCGATTTCTGCAGGAAGGATATCACGCACTGCAAAAGAGTTGCAGAGAGGCATATGAGTATCAAGAAAAGAAGAATAAAAAATAGAGGAAAACTCTCCAAAACTTAATATCGTTGCCGGGGAGTGACACTTGGACGGACTACTCCCGGTCGGCATCTCCAGAAAAGGCAGAGCACCACAATCTAATCGGCCTCAGGAAACATGTAATCATCTTTGCAGCGAAGGTTCCGAGGTTCTGAGCTAAGAAATCTCTCAAAGAAGCAGTTAAATAAGTTAGATTTCCTTGTATTTTACTGATATACTGCATCGTGAATTACACCCTTTATTACAAAGACGGAAGGTTCACGATGCGGATATCATCCTGTAAGAGAGATTTTTCAATTTCTTCCTCAGAGTCAATAGTTCTGCGGAAAATAAACAGAAGAAAAGTTGCTTCTCCTACTCATGTAGGATTGATTTCTTGATCTAAACGCCTAATATTAAAATCACGAATGAAACATGTATGAAAGATTCTTCTGAGAGATTCAGCAATAAAAGAAAGGTGGTAATGACATGAAAGTTCGCGTTTATTTGTCGAACAATCGGAGAGGTAAATATTGGGCTACTACAAGGCACCCACAATCCTATCAAAATCTGCCGGTCATTATTGACAATGGGAAAAATGTTATCGGGCCAAGGGATTCTATTGAGACTGAGGAGGGAAATATTCCAATAGGGAAAGTGACCGTCGGCAATCATGACGGAATGGGAAATCCTCTTGAACCCGAGAACCAAGCGTCTTGGAAAGTAAGACTCAAATGGGCTGGGTATGAAGTTTGATATCTGATTTTGTCAGAAATGCATACAACATGTAGAGACCGCTGCCAAACTCGAAAAAGAACTCTGTGATCTTCAGGCTAATATTTACTCAAAAGCTCCTCAAGGCTGCTGGGCACAATAATTACTTGCTAAGGTATCAGAATTGCGTGTTTGATGAAGAAATTGAGCGTCAAGGGGATTTCGAGCCCCGAAAATCACCAAAAGTGTGATGTCCACATGGTAATGTTGATCTTTGGTCTTCTTTGATATTTAAAGATTTCCGAAGCTACTCTGTACGCCGACCACTCTTTATAGTGTAAGCAATTAATCGCTCCTCGAGGTATAATTTTATGTTCTCACGATTGAGAGAGACGAAAAAAGAAAGGAGATCATGATGGATAGCAAGAAGGAGAAATCATCGTTATTTTCCCGCCGTAATTTCATAACAAAAGTGGGCATCTTTCTGGCAGGAGGAATAGCAGGGCATGGTACCAGCTTCGCATCGACGCCGGCCCCAACCGTGGCTGCAGCACCGCCCCTTCCATGGAAATGGGTCAAGCTCGATCCGCTGGAAGCCGGCAGGCGTGCCTTTCGCGCCTACCTTGAGCACAAAGGGTGAGGGAATGGTACATGGCTGGGGGTCTCCAGCCTTTTAAAAGAGAAAGTTGGTTATCCATGGACAACGCTGCCGGACTATATGTTCGAACATGCAGGAGCCGGTTACGCCGGACATGGCACACTCTGCGGTACTCTTGGTGTCAGTTCTTACCTTATCAACATGGTCGCCTACGATGACAAAGGAGGCTATGCACCACTCATAGATCGACTGATGTACGGGTACGCTGAGACTGAATTTCCTACTGAATCGTTTTGATGACATATCTCATTTTCCCAAGCAGGTTAAGGCCAAGGCAATGACACCCCTTTGCCATACGTCTGTATCCAAATGGGTTAACGTCGCAGGAGTCAAAGTGGATTCTAAAAGCAAAAAGGATCGCTGTGCCAAGGTGGCGGGTGAGGTCGTCTATCAGGTAGTGTCCCATCTCAATGATTACTTTGACGGCAAATGGACCCCTCCCAAATGGGAGCCAAAGCCAGAAATCGCACACTGCTGGAAATGCCATGGATCGGACGATATGTTTTATGAAAAGGTAAGTCTTAACAGTCAGCAGGGGCATATGGACTGCCTGATGTGCCACACGGATCACACGAAGAAAAAGAAACAGACAAAGAAATAGACATTATCCGGGAGGAGCTAAACATGAGAAGAAGAGTCATCGCAGGTATTCCTTGCGGTGGCAGTAATGACATTTGCTGCCGGATTCAGCGCATTTGCTGCTCAAGAGGAGGCGGCGCCGATCATCAATACAGGATTTTTCGAGCGCGATACACTTACCGGCGACTGGGGCGGCGCCCGACCCTGGTTGAAAGAACGTGGAATCACGCTCAAGCCCCGGCTTACCCAGTTCTATCAGGGGATGACTTCCGGTGATGATGATCACGACTTTGAATACGGCGGCAAGGCTGACCTCCTGCTTAATGCCGACCTCAGCAAGCTCGGTTTTTGGAAGGGGTTATCCTTGACCGTCCATGCTGAATACAATTTTGGCGAGAGCGTCAATGGACGTGGTGGCACGATAGCGCTGGCCAATACCGCGCTGTACTTTCCGGGAATCGAAGGCTGGGATCGCTCTGACCTTTCGAGCGTCTATCTGGGGCAGAGGTTTGGCGACTCCGTTTCCCTGGTGTTCGGCAAGATGAACATGATCGATCTCTCGGGTGCCAGACCATTCGCGGGCGGCGCCGGCATTGACTCATTCTGGAATGTCGTCTTCGTTGCCCCGCCCAGCGGCACTGTACCGCCTTACCTTTTTGGTGCCCTACTAAGCGTGCGGACCGAGACCGCCACTTTCGGCTTGTGGATCTATGACCCGGTTGATGCTACGAACAAGACAGGCTTCGAAGATCCCTTTAACGATGTCACGTTCCGCGGGAGCGTTGAATTCCCCGTCACCATTGGTGGCCTCAGCGGCCATCAGGGATTTGTCGCTTTATACAGTACCGAAAAAGGCAATGCTCCGGACACTTCTGACGGCATTCTTCTTCCCCGTTCCCTCTCCGTTGGCATCAAGAACGATCGTTACTACTTCGCGTATACGTTCGACCAGTATCTCTATCAGTCGAAAGAGAATCCCAGGGAAGGCGTTGGGCTGTTTGGACAGTTCGGCATCTCGGACGGCAATCCCAACAGGCTCTACTGGTCGGCCCATGTGGGCTTGGGCGGTACCGGCTTGATTCCGGGCAGAAGCCGGGACAATTGGGGCGTCGGCTACTATTACGCTGCCCCGAGCACCGATCTGAAGGATTCGCTTGCACGCATCCTGAAAATCAGGGACGAACAAGGCGGGGAGATTTTTTACAACTTCACTGTGACACCATGGCTCACCGTAGGCGCAGACCTGCAGGTAATCAAACCCAGTCTGGCAGATGACACGGCCGTCTTTTCCGGTCTCCGCACAGTGATCAAGTTTTGAGGGTTAACGGTCAAACAGTTATATCAAGGCGGCCGGGCTTAGTTAATAAATAAAGCGCTATATAACCTATGGTTCTTTTATAGAACCCAAAAAAAGAAAGGAGATCATCATGGATAGCAAGAAAGAGAAATCATCATTAGTTACCCGTCGCGATTTCTAAAAACAGGCAGCATTGTAATGGCAGCGGCAGCAGCAGGGATTGGTACTGGCATCGCTGAGGCAGCTGAGACTAAAAAGAAACTCAGCACGGTGCCGTTGAATTGGAAAGAGGTGTACTACACCAATTGTCCCCTCGTGTCCGCCAGCAATGTCGACCAGGAACTGGGTTGGACCAGAGAGGAGTACAAGAAGATCGGCGTCAAGTACGCTTTTCTCCGCTCCCGTCGCGAGAACGACTGGTATCCGCACTACATCCACAACCTCGACAACCTCATCCGCTTCGGCGGTTTGTTCCCCCCCATCCACGTTCAGGCGGACATCCGCAGGACCAGGCTCCTGGGGTTGACGCACGCACCACACGAAGGCGGCTGCATGATGGTGCGCTCCAGGGACGACATCTACCGGATGACCGAACTGAAAGGCAAGAAGATCGGCCTCTCGAAGAGCCTGAACACCATCAAGAACGACTGGTGGCGCATCCAGGAGGAACAGGGCATCGAGCTGATGCTCAGGATGAACGGCATGACCCGCAAGGACGTGGAGATTGTGGAGTTCCCCTACCCGGATGACTGGTACAACAATCCCGAAGATGCTGGATCCCATGGATAACCCGTCTGAATTGTGGCTCAAGCGTGACCACAAGCACGACCTGGCCTTCCGTCCGCTGGAGACCGCACTGGAAAAGGGCATCGATCGATGCGATCTATACTCAAAGCAAGCCTTTGCAGCAGCTCTCAGGAGGCGACGGGCAAGTTCAAGGCGATCGAGGACCTGTCCCGGTATCCGGACTGGACCCTGCAGGTGGCCAATATCCCCGCCGCCATCACCTGCACCGATGTGATGGCCGAGAAGCACCCCGAGCTCGCCGTCACGTTCATGAAAGGCATGATCAAGGTGGGACGCTGGGCCAACGAGCACAAGCACGCCGCGGCGGCGATCCTCGACAAGCAGACGTTCTACCTGGACGTCGAGCATACCTACAGAGGCATCAAGGACATCGACATGGTGCCCAACCTGTCGCCCCAGAACCTGGCCTCTGTCGAGATCGGGAAGGACTTCATGCTGAGCCACGGCTACATCAAGAACGACTTCGATGTGCAGAAGTGGGCCGCGCCGGAATTCCTTGAACAGGCGTCAAGGGAACTGTTGGAAGAAGAATGGAAGAAAAGGACCACTTCAAAACTTCCTGAGGCAGCTGCACCGCTGGGATCCGGGGAAAGGCTCGGGTAGTCAGGAGAAAGCTTAGAGGGGGGGTGCCCCCTCCCCTAACCACCGGCTATAGTGCAGTGGGACACACAATAGAAGGAGAAGCTGGATATGAATGAACTCAATGCAGAAATGTTAAGGAACTGTTTCGCGGGCAAACGGGCTTTGGTGTCCCTGCTCCTGGTTGCCGTCATCGGCTTCGCGGCCACTGCAAGCCTTGTTGGAGCGGAGACCGGGAAGCCCGCTTCCGTGGCCGTGAACCGCCAGCTTCCCAAGGGGAAACAAACCACCCTTGGCCTCTACGTGACGGCCAAAGAAGCTTATGAAATGTGGAAAGCCGCGCCGGATAAGGTGAAGGTGATCGACGTGCGGACCCCCGAGGAGTTTGCCTTTATCGGCCACCCGGAGATGGCAAGGAACATTCCCTTTGCCTTTGTGACCTATCAGAGAAAAGACGGCACGATTGAATACAGCGTGAAACTCAATTCGGATTTTGTCACCGAGGTAAAAACAATAGCCGGGCCGACCGATACCCTGCTGCTCATGTGCCGGTCAGGTGACCGCTCTGCCATGGCAGTCAACCAACTCGCGGCAGCCGGCTTCAAAAACGTTTACACCATCACTGACGGGATGGAAGGGGACAAGGTGGACGATCCCGGAAGCGTCTTTTTTGGGAAGCGGATGCGAAACGGTTGGAAAAACTCGGCACCTTGGACCTATAGCCTCGATCCCGAGAAATTCATCCTTAAAAAAGGCGCATCTAAGCAAACACAATAATCGAAATAATACAGCAAGGACTAAAAGGAGGAAGAGAATGAAATTAATGAGTTATACCAGAAACGAAAGCGATCGAAGTATCTGCAGGCACGAGGATGTTGAGCAGGTTGGCTCTTTTTGTTTTCCTGTTCCTCATGCTTGTCACAGTGATGCCTGCCAGTGCGACAGCGGAAGAGACAGCACAGAAGGATGGCTGGCAATTCGGTGCAAATATTTATATGTGGATGCCAACTATCGGCGGGAAAACTGCCAGCGGGGATACCATCGAAATAAACTTTGATGACATCCTCAAAGACCTTGAATTTACCTACATGGGTGGTATTGAGGCACGCAACGGTAGATGGCATCTCACAACGGATATCATTTATATGAATCTTGAGCAAGATAACAATCGCAAAGTGACCGTGCTTGACGGGAGCGGTCTCAAGGTTGATGCCACGGTGAAGCTCCAGTCCTGGGTCGTAACACCTGCTGTCGGCTACAGCTTCATCGAGACTGAAAAGGTCAGGATGGAAGTTCTCGCCGGTGCGCGCTATCTCTGGCTGAAGCCGGAACTGGACCTCGATGTTACCGGTCCACTGAAGTCAAGAGATAGGCATATCTCTGATTCGGGAGATGTGTGGGATGGCATTGTTGGTATCAGGGGCAATCTGAACCTGGACAAGAATTGGTATGTTCCGTACTACATTGACATTGGTACCGGTGAGAGCAACTTAACCTGGCAGTGGATGGCGGGTTTCGGCTGCAAGGTCAGCAGGGTGGTGGATGTGGTAGCAGCATGGCGTTATCTGTATTGGAAGTTTGATGATAATAAAGTGCTCGACAATCTTTACATCAACGGTCCAATGGTCGGGGTAAAGTTCCGGTTCTAAAGAAACATGGGTGGAAATATCTATAACCAAATTATTGAGATAGAAAGGGATAAAATGAACAAAAACAAAGCGGTATGGAATTCTATTCGTGTATGCGTTGTTGTTTTCTTGATAACGTCGTTCCTGGGCTGTATTGCCGCTATTCCGGTGGCAATCAAGTATGCGAAAAGCAAGGAAGGGTATGTCGCAGAGGCAGAAATACCGGCACCGGCAGAGAAAGTCTATGCTGCAGCCATCACTCTGGCCGAAGAACGAGCTCCCGTTGTGAAAATACTGAATCGGGATGATGCAAAACTCCTGCTTGAAGTGACGGATGACATACAGAAAGCCTCTTTCAAAGCTGAGTCAATCAGCCAGGATAAAACAGCAGTTATCGTGAAAGCAGATGTTCCGAAGGTTGAGGGCAAGGAAAAGGAGTATGAAAAGGAACAGGAAAAGGAGCTGGCGCTGCGTATCATTCATAACGTGTGCGACAGGCTTGGTGTAAAATATACGATAATTAACCAATAAGAACGAGCAAGGTGTGGGCGGATCATTAGTTCCTGTGTATTAACTAGGGTTTTCACAGAGTGTCGTCATTCGCACCCCCGTGTTCACGAGGGTAAACTCCGGCGGGAATCCAATTTATTCAATCCCGAAGGTTTTCGGGAATGGATCCCCCGGTCAAGCCGGAGGATGACGAAATATAAGTTTATACACAGAATCTAACGCCATATCAGAGTTCCACGAGCTTGCCCGTGGGTATCTTAATAATCATTCAAGGGAGGAAAGAAAGATGAAAAAGATGTTGGTTGTGATTTTGAGTTTATGTGTAGTGGTGCTTATTGCGGGTTCTGCTTTTGCCGGAGAAAAGGGGCTGGTCCAAATTGTTGCTGACGGATGCAAGAAGGATATTGAAACCTACTGTAAAAATGTGACGCCCGGAGAGGGGCGCATCCTCGCATGTCTCTACGCATATCAGGACAAGCTTTCGAACCGTTGTGAGTATGCACTGTATGATGCTGCTGCCCAGCTTGAGCGGGCTATTGCCGCGCTCACCTTTCTCGTTAATGAATGCAGGGACGATCTGAAGGCATATTGTTCGGATGTCAAGCCCGGTGAAGGACGGCTCATCAATTGTATTGACAAGAATATGAAAAAGGTCAGCAACCGTTGCAAACAGGCGATAAAGGATGTTGCTCAGAAATAGAACACAGAAAGTTTAAGTTAGGAGAAAGGGGAAAATATGAAGAAAAGAGCAGTTATCAGCATAATGTTTAGTTTGGTGATCGTTCTGTTCGCGGTCATCACAGTGATGGGAAATGCTTCAGCACAGTCGATTTCATCTTCCCTCGGGCTTGCACCGTATCCCTCGAAGGGACAGTCTGCTCAGCAACAGAACAAAGATGAAGGTGAATGCTATGCATGGGCGAAGCAGCAGACCGGGATCGACCCGGTTGCAGTGGCAAGTACTCCTACTCAGCAGCCTGGTCCGGCAGCGGGTGGTGGTGAGAGGGTACGTGGCGCTGCGCGCGGCGCACTTGGAGGAGCAGCGATCGGTGCCATCGCAGGTGATACCGGAAAGGGCGCAGGCATCGGCGCAGTTGCTGGTACCATGGCCGGCGGCAGGCAGGCGAGGCAGAACAAGGCAGCTCAGCAGCAGCAGGCTGAGCAGGCAAAAGCCGGGACACTTCAGCAATTCAACAATGCGTTCAGTGCATGTATGGACGGCCGGGGCTATGCGGTTAAATAAGGAGAAAATACAAATGAGAATAATTGTAAGTTTAATATTATTCGGTTTATTCGTGACTGTTTCTCCGGCATTTGCTGGAGATGTCTTTGACGGCACAAAGCCCCTCCTTTGTTCAAGCATAGAGGCCCTTGATTGTGATCCGGGGGTGACATGTGAAAGAGGTATCCCTGAGATTATGGGTGCCCCGCAATTCTTGCGGATCGATTTTACAAAAAATGAAATTGCAGGACCTTTGAGGACAACGAAGATTCGTTCGATGGAGAAGGATGACGACCAGATCGTTCTTCAGGGATACGAGATAGGGCTGGGCTGGACTCTCGCCGTTAATCGTGTTACTGGCAATATGAGAATAACCTTCGCTGGATCGGATGCATCTTTCATTATCTTCGGTGCCTGCACACCGCTTTAAGGAGAAATCGGTGATAGCATGCGCGAGGGGGAGAATCTATTCCCGGAGTTGATATTCTGCATAATCGCTCCTACGCTTGCGTGTTACCTTCCTCTTGTCCGGGGAGAGGAAGAAAGAAAAGTGAAGTGAGTAATGCCAGAATTGCCACAGATAACCTTTGAACAAATCTCCGGTGATACAATTGCCGTCCGGCTATCCGGCGACTGGAACATTCAGGAAAAGCTTCCTTCCTCAGATGAGTTGCAGAAGCATATCGAAAGCCGCACAGGTATTCAGCGCCTTGTTTTTGATGCAGGAAACCTTAAGGGCTGGGACAGCGGACTCCTCGTATTCCTGACAAAGGTTATTGATATCTGCGAAAAGAAGAACATCCCTGTCGAGCGGGATGGCCTGCCGGAGGGGGTGAAACGGCTCTTGCATCTTGCCTCTGCAGTTCCAGAAAGAAAAGGGGCCAAAAGAGGCGTGTCAAAAACTCCTTTTTTAGAACGGGTTGCAGATATATCAATCGGCGGATGGCGTTCATTGCTCGAAATGCTAACCTTTATCGGTGAAGCATCTATCGCCTTTTCAAATCTATTCAGAGGCAAAGCCCGTTTCCGGCGTTCAGATCTGTTCCTGATTATACAGGAAACCGGGGCACAGGCTTTGCCCATTGTATCATTGATCAGTCTCCTTGTGGGTCTTATCCTTGCCTTTATCGGGGCAATACAGCTCAAAATTTTCGGTGCGCAAATCTATGTCGCCAGCCTTGTCGGTATCGGAATGGTCCGGGCGCTTGCAGCAGTGATGACCGGCATTATCATGGCCGGCCGCACCGGGGCGTCTTTCGCCGCCCAACTCGGAACTATGCAGGTAAACGAAGAGATAGATGCGCTGAAAACGCTTGGTATCTCACCCATGGAATTTCTGGTATTGCCGAGAATGCTCGCCCTTTTTCTTATGATGCCCTTATTGAGTCTTTATGCCGACCTGATGGGAATTCTAGGAGGGTTATTCATCGGTGTGTCGATGCTTGATCTGGGGTTCATAGAATACTTCAATAAGACACGTGAGTCGGTATCTCTGAATGACTTCTGGGTCGGACTTTTCAGTGCCGCGGTCTTTGGGGTCCTCGTGGCGCTTGCCGGGTGTCTCCGGGGAATGCAGTGTGGCAGAAGCGCCTCAGCAGTCGGTGAAGCGACAACCTCTGCAGTGGTTACCGGCATTGTGAGTATCGTTGTGGCTACAGCAATTATAACCATCATTACTAATGTATTGGGAATCTGAATGAAAAGAAGGGTTCGAGGATTCAAGGGGTCAAGTGCAAGCTCTTATTATGAACAAGGTCATAAGTGAGACCAAATAAGTTGTCATTCCCGCAAGCGAAGCGCGTCGGGAATCCTTCTGCAAACAAAGAAAGATTCCGGACAAGCCGGAATGACATGGATGCTGAACGGTGCTTTGCTAATGACCGCATTATTACGTCTTTTGAGAATAGACGCTCGAATCCTCGAAACTTTGAACCCTTTTAAATAGATACCATGAATCAACAATCAGAACCTCATATAATCGTAAAGGACCTTACCATGGCCTATGGTGATTTCCTCATCCAGCGCGACCTGACTTTCACGGTCAACAGGGGGGATATCTTCATTGTCATGGGAGGAAGCGGTTGCGGCAAGAGCACGCTGCTGCGTCACCTTGTCGGCCTCCAGCAGCCTGCAAAAGGACAGGTACTTTACGATGGAGTGAGTTTTTGGGACACGGAACCGGAGGATCGCAAGCGAATCATGAAGCGCTTCGGAATCCTCTATCAGAGCGGCGCGCTCTGGAGCTCCCTGACTCTTGCAGAGAATGTGGCTCTTCCGCTGCAGGAATATACTGACCTGAGGTCTGAACAGATTAGCGAACTTATTTCTCTGAAACTCTCACTTGTCGGGCTTGCAGGTTTTGAGGAATACTATCCATCGGAGATCAGCGGAGGCATGAAGAAACGTGCAGGTCTGGCGAGGGCTATGGCTCTTGACCCCGAAATACTTTTTTTCGATGAGCCTTCTGCGGGACTTGATCCGATCAGTGCTCACCTGCTTGATGACCTGATCCTTGAACTGAGGGACAGTCTCGGTGCAACCGTGGTAGTCGTCACCCATGAACTTGCGAGCATCTTTGCCATAGGAAACAACTCGGTTTTTCTCGATCCGGAGACAAAGACGATGATCGCCGGCGGAGATCCCAAAAAACTCCTTGCGGAGTCGAAGGATCCGAAAGTCCACAGTTTCTTAACAAGGGGGAAAGAAGATACGGTAATAACGCGTTGATGAATTTAAAACGAAAAAACAAGGCAGTAATGCTTTTTGAGAGAGTAACAGAAGGAGGGAAAACGTGAGCAAACCGGCGAACAAAACACTGATCGGTGCCTTTGTCCTGGGTGCCGTGGCTCTTGTTGTAGCGGCGGTGATGGTCTTCGGCTCGGGAAAGTTCTTTTCGAAAAAGAACACCTATGTGATGTTTTTTGATGGATCGCTGAAGGGACTTAATGTAGGTTCCCCTGTTATGTTCAAGGGTGTGAAAATTGGTGAAGTTACGAGTATCAAATTGCTTTACGATCCCAATGAGCTATCTGCCGTTATCCCGGTTTATGTTGAAATCGATCCAGAGAAATTTACAATCCCTGGTGAGATGCAACAATCGATACTTGAAAAGATGAGACGATATGTATATCTGAAGCCGCTCATAGAAAAGGGTCTTAAAGCTCAGCTTCAGACACAGAGCTTTGTGACAGGACAATTAATGATCGGTGTTGATTTCTATCCCGAGAAACCGGTCAGAATGGTCGGCCTTGACAAGAAGTATCCGGAAGTTCCTACTATCCCTACCAGCCTTCAAGAAGTGGCCAAAACGCTCGAACAACTTCCCCTGAAGGACATCGTAACGAAGCTGGACCTTACAATCGACGGTATTCAGAAGCTTGTTAATTCTCCCGAAACAAAGGAGAGCATAGAGTCGCTCAATCAAACATTAAAAGATACCCGGAAACTTGTGCAGCATGTTGACGAAAAGATTACCCCGCTGATGGAGAGTCTTACAGAGACTTCTGACGCTGCCAATGCTGCGCTCGTTCAGGCAAAAAACACGATGACTGGAATAGAAGGTGATGCAAAAGAACTCATGCAGTCAACGAAGGAAACCATCGAGACTGCTGAGGCGACGCTGAAGCAGGCTGAGAAGACTCTGTCTACCTTCTCCGGTGACTCGCGTCTCGTATATGAACTAAATACTACTCTCAGCGAGCTGTCGGGGGCCGCGCGCTCTATGCGGTTTCTGTCAGAATATCTTGAACAGCATCCTGAAGCCCTGCTGACGGGCAAGAAACAAAAGTAGAGGAGACCGACATGAAGAACTCTTATGGTTATCGTTTTCTAATTTCAGGCATATTTTTTCTTCTGGTACTGGGCGGATGCGGCAGCACCCAGCCGTCACGGTTTTATACACTCGACTCGGTTGGAAATCATGAGGTAGGAAACCAATCGGTTCCAGCCGATTACAACATTTCCGTTTCTATCGGGCCGGTAGATATCCCCGACTATCTTGACCGCCCCCAGATTGTCAGTCGCACCAGCCAAAATGAACTCTCTCTATCAGAATTCGACAGGTGGGCAGGTTCACTGAAGGATGATATCGTGCGCGTCCTCTCTGAAAATCTCACGAATCTCCTATCACAAAACTCTGTATTTGTCTCACCGTGGGGAAGGGGTATTGTGAGCGACTACCAGGTAACCATCAACATAAGGCGCTTCGATGCCATGCCGGAAGGGAATATTCTGCTGAACGCACAATGGACTATTATCGGGAAGGAGGGAACGCAGATAGTCCGTATGAGGGAATCATTTATTACTGAATCAATGAGCGCACAAACGTATTCTGCAAAGGTTTCCGCAATGAGTGGAGCACTCGAGAAGCTCAGCCGGGATATTGCGGAGGAAATTAAGGCTGTCTCTAAAAAAAATAAATAGCATGAGGAGGAAGAGATGCAAAATGTGATATCCATGCTTTCTTCTTCGCCTCTTCCTCTTCACGTTAGCGAATTAGTCTGGGTGGTGAAAAGAGGGGGATCCCTCTCCTTTGTTGCACAAAATTTAAGGAACAAGCAAGAACTCCCTGCGCTCTTGGCGCAGGGTTCTTAAGTAGACAAAAGTACATAATATTGGTATGTTTATTAACAATAATTCAATGGCATATATTAACCATATAAAGTCTATGTCATATGGAGGGATATTTATTATTGTTTCTTCTCATTACAAAGGGGTGAAATTATGGCCAGTTTGAAAAAGATAACAAAAACAGTAACGGTCGTTTTTGCCATACTTTTTTTATTATGCATTCTTTCCCCCGGTTCGTCTTTTGCCGAAGAAACAACGAGACCGAAGATTGGCCTTGTGCTGGGCGGCGGCGGAGCAAAGGGGGCAGCGCATATCGGGGTGCTGAAGGTATTGGAAGAGCAGAAGATACCGGTCGATTATATCGCGGGGACGAGTATGGGAGCGATTGTTGGCGGCTCTCTATGCATCAGGACTTACTGCCGGCGAACTCGAGAAGGTGATCACCGCAATCGACTGGAAAGATGTGTTTTCGGGTGATCCGGACCGTCGGGACATCGACTACCGGCGGAAACGAGGAAGACTACGATAATCTTACCAGGCTATCGGTGGGCATTAAGGACGGCAAGGTAGTCACGCCCAAGGGCCTCATCAAGGACCAGAAGGTGAATGTGCTGTTCGAGACGCTCATGCTCCACACTTCGGGTATCGATGATTTCGACAAACTGCCGATCCCCTACCGGGCTGTTGCTGCAGACCTCGAGACCGGCGAGATGGTCGTGCTCAAGGGAGGGCGGCTTGCAGATGCTGCACGGGCCAGCATGTCTGTGCCGGGCGCATTCCCCCCTATCGAGCTGAACGGCAGGCTTCTGATTGACGGCGGCATTGTCCGGAATGTCCCGGTCGACATCGTGCGGGAAATGGGTGCAGATATTATCATCTGCGTCGATGTCGACAAGCCCATGGCGACGAGAAAAGACCTCGGTGGAAGCCTTTCAATCCTGAACCAGATGATCGACATCATGATGAAAAAGAACGTCAAGGAGCAGGTCAAAACCCTTGGCCCGCAGGATGTCTACATCAATCCGGAGCTTGGCGAACTCGGCTCAGGAGACTTTGACAAGGCTGCAGAGATTGCCCGTCTCGGGGAAAAGGCCGCCCGGGAAAAGATCGACAGCCTGAAGAGATATTCAGTTTCAGACAGCGAGTATGCGGCTTTTGCTGCCCGACATCACCGCGAGCAGGTGAAAGAGGTGAAGGTCGCTGCCGTGAAGATCGAGATGGAGGGTGAGAGCAAGATATCGCCGGATTACGTTGCCAGCAGGCTGACGGTCAAGCCCGGTGACACTGTTGACGTCGAGCAAATGAAAGAGCAGGCCGGCAGAGTATACGGCACAGGCGATTTCGAGCGTGTGGACCTGCATATGAAGAGGCAGCAGGACGGCTATGACCTTATCGTGAAGGCGAAGGAAAAGTCCTGGGGGCCGAATTACCTCCGTGTCGGCATAGCCCTCGAAAGCGACTTCAAGGGATCGAGCAGCTACAACATCCTTGTTGATTACACCCGGCGATGGATGAACAGCCTGGGCGCTGAATGGAAGACACAGGTCAATTTGGGTTCTCCGAGCGGTATCTACTCGGAATTCTACCAGCCCCTTTCCGTGAATCGACTTTTTTTCATATCCCCGCATGCTGAATGGAAGCAGGATCCGGTGGATGTCTATGACGGGCACGAACGGGTCGCCGAGTACCGCATAACGAGCTATGAGGGCGGAATCGACTTTGGCATCCAGCCATGGATGTATGGCGAGGCAAGAGTCGGCCTTCAATTCGGAAATTTCAGGGCAGAGCTCGATAAGCGGTGACATTGATCTCCCGACGGACGATGTTACACGCGGGGCCATCGTTGTTCAGGCACGGCTTGATCAACTTGATAATGTGAATTTCCCCAATAACGGGTACCGGGCACAATTCAGATCCATCTCATCACTGAAAGCCCTGGGTTCGGATGACGAATACAACAAGCTTCAGGGAAGCATCCTGGGCGCCTTCACCTTCAGGAAGCAGACGATCCTTGCATCCCTCACAGCAGGCACTTACATAGGCAATGATCTCCCATTCTATGATACGTTTACCCTTGGCGGGATATTTAACCTTTCAGGGCTATCTACCGGGCAGCTCCGTGGTCAGACTATGGCGATTGGAAAGCTGATTACCTATCATAGAGTGGGTTCTTCGTTCATCGGCGACCTCTATTTTGGCGGATCACTCGAAAGCGGAAATGTATGGATGGAGGACGAGAAGAACTTTGATCTCACTAACCTTCGCCTGGCCGGAAGCGTGTTCGTCGGTTACGATACGATCTTCGGCCCTCTGTACTTAGCCTTTGGGCATGCTGACGGAGGTTATAATGCCGGTTACTTTTATCTCGGCAGGCCGTTCTGACAGATGGATATGCTATTATATTGTGATTCGAAAAGGGGGTGAGATAAGTAACTGTCAATGAAGTCTGTTCTGTGATGTAAAAAGTTATAAGATTGATGCACAAAAATATCGTGTAAAAGGAGGAAAGGACACATGAGTAACACAAAAAAGATTTTTGTTGTATTCCTTGCATTTGCATGTGCATTCCTGGTCGCACATTCCGCACAGGCGCAGGACATGCCTTTCGGAATCGACAACGTACCCAACATCGTAGGCATAGGTGGCGGTATGCTGCCGGACTATTTAGGTTCGGATGATTACATGGGTGGGGCAGCACCGTTTTTCAAATATACCCCCGAAAATACTGAATACTATGTGATGCTTATCGCAACACAAATGTATGTAAATCTGGCAAATCATCCAACAATCCGTTTTGGACCTACAATCAACTACAGATTTGGGCGTAATGATGATGTAGACGATAAGGCTGTAAAGAAGATGGAAGAGATAGAGGGGACCGTTGAGGCCGGTGCATTTGTTGGGTATGAGTGGAAGGATAGCCAGAATCCCCTCCACCGGTGGGGCATTACCCTGGATATCCTCGGTGACGTAGGCAACGAATATAAGGGATACCTGATATCTGCCTCTGCCCGCTACTGGTATCCGGTGCACAAGATGGTCGATCTCGGCCTTAACGTCGGTACAACCTTTGCCGATAACAATTATATGGAAACCTACTTCGGAGTGAGCGAGAAAGATTCGGATAGGTCAGGGCTTTCGATGTTCAACGCAAGGGAAGGCTTCAGAGAAGTGCGCGTTATTCCCGCGGTTGTTGTGCACTTCAGCCCCCAGTGGCATACCGGTATTGGTGTGCGTTACGCTCGTTTGCTTGGCGATGCTAAAGACAGCCCTGTTGTCGATGATCGTGGCGATGCCAATCAGTGGATATACGGACTTGCTGTTGCCTACGCGTGGTAGTTTAGTGAATTAAAATATCCCCTCTCTTGGCGGATGACCATAATTCACGTGTTGACCTTCTTTCGACACGATGAGGGGATAATATATGATGAGTGAAATTCATTGAGAGGAGGTGAGATCAACTTATAGGGGGATAAAGAAGATCTCTATAGTCTAATACGTTATAAAAAGGAGGATACATTATGAAGAAGATAGTTTTACTGGTACTTGTGTTTGCGTTGGTTTTCGCATCGACATCGCTTTACGCTGCTGAGAAATATGCACTGGGTATGAGCAACTTCGCACTTAAGGTTGACTACATCGACTTTACCGAAGATGTATTTGACGAGATTGATCTCGAAGGCGGTGTCTATGTAGGGATTGAAGGATATTACGCAATCTATCCCAATCTCTATCTCGGGATGGAGGTAGGTTGGGCAGGGTCAGAGAATGATGATGACATCGATGTCGACGGTCTCGGGAAAGTTAAAGTTGATATTGATATGCAATACATCCCAATTGAATTGAACCTCAAGTATGCATTTGAACTGTCTCCGACCTGGGTTATGGATCTCGGAGCCGGTATGTGCTACAGTTATTTTGATATCGAGGCAAACCGTATAGATGCGGATGCAAACGATTGGGTATTTGGAGGTCAGGTGTTCGCGGATATCAATTATAAGATGAGCGACCAGTGGTTCATCGGTATCAACGGGAAATACCAGTTCACCGAAGATCTTTCGTTTGAAGCACGGGGAAATGACATCGATACAAGCACCAGTGCAGACAACTGGAGACTCGGTGCACAAGTTGGCATGATGTTCTAAATTGGCGGTTTTGTGGGCCGGAGTCAAAGACTCCGGCCTATTCTATTGAGAATTCCGGTTCGTAGTGCCAGTTCCTGAAAGACTTGAGATAATAAAAATATTTCTTTACAGTGTTCTATCTATCGTCATCTTAAGATATATATAATTTTTATTCAATAAAAGAAGAAATTCCTAGTCCCAGAACATCATTGGTAGATTCTCATTAAAACCTATATCAAAATTATTTCTCAACATAGATTCTCAACCAGTCGTCATTCCCGCCCCCGTCTTCACGAGGGTAGACTCCGGTGGGAATCCACGTTTTTGAAGGCTTTAAATGGACCTCCGCTCCCCGATTGAGAACTTCGAGGACAGGCTTCTCGGGGGTGACGGATTCTTCGGAAAGTTACTATTTTGAGATAAGTTCTGAAAAAATAGCTTTATGGAGCTGCGACAGGAGATTGTTTTGATTACATATTAAAGTAAATGTATCAGGTGTTCATAAAATCACATACATAGTTTCTATCACACGCATGTAACACGAAGGAGGCGTTATGAAAGTGAGAAAAAAGTTTAGAAGTACCATCTTCTGGCTGATGGTCATATTACTCCTCATCCCTGTTGCAGGCCTTGCCCAGGAATCAGGGAAAAAAGTCTTTTCGAATGAGGAACTCGACCAGATGCTTGCGCCTGTAGCGCTCTATCCCGATTCACTCATGGCCCAGGTACTCATGGCATCGACATATCCCCTCGAAATCGTTCAGGCAGACAGATTCGCAAAGAAGAACAAGGATCTCAAAGGGGATAAGCTTTTAGAGGCAGCAAAGAATGAGGACTGGGATCCGACCGTAAAATCCTTGCTTCAGTTTCCCGAAGTTATTGCCATGATGAGCGAAAAACTCGACTGGACAACAAAGCTTGGAGATGCCTTCCTTGCGCAGCAGAAGGACGTTATGGATTCTGTGCAACGACTTCGGAATAAGGCAAATGAGGCAGGCAATTTGAAAACCACGAAAGAGCAGACTGTGGTAGTCGAAAAGGAGACGATTATTATTCAATCTGCAAGCCCGGAGGTAATATATGTTCCGGCGTATAACCCCACGGTTGTATACGGGACATGGGCATATCCGGCGTATCCGCCTTATCCCTACTATCCACCGGGGTACGGTATGGCAGCAGCGACATTCGGGTTCATGGCCGGAGTTGCGGTAGGCTCATCAGGATGCTGTTGGGGAAGCTGCAACTGGGGCCATGGCGATGTAGATATCGATATCAACCGCAACAATAATTTCACAAAAAACAATTACAGCAAAGACCGGGTTAGCCATTATCAGAAGCAGGGAGGTCAGGGTGGCAGGCAGCAATGGCAGCACAACCCCGAAAACAGAAAGGGAGCTGCCTACAGAGATAATGCCACTGCCCAGAAATTTAACAGAGGAGCTTCAGCAGAATCCGTTAAGTCACGCGAGGCATTCCGCGGACGTGCCGAACAGGGAAGGCAGGATATTGCCCGGGGCGGAGCTGACCAGTTCAAAGGACGCCAGGCTGCAGGGGGGCGTGATGTTTCGGGCCAGAAAGGCAGTGCCTTCTCAGGTATGGACCGCGGAGGCAGCGCGACGCGTGACTTCAGCAGCCGTGGAAGTTCCAGCCGCCAAAGCATGTCCCGCGGTGGCGGCGGCTTCGGTGGCGGCAGTCGCGGCGGCGGCGGTCGCGGCGGTGGAAGGAGGTAGACATGCCAAAATTGGATTTAACAACAAATAACTTCTTCAGGGAGGAAGGAATGATACTTCCGGGAATGCATTATAGAAAGACCTTATCGATAGGCATCTTTGTGATTGCCGTTGCCGTAGTGATCATCTTGACCCATGCTGGTGCTTCATTCGCGGCAGAAAAGCAGAAGACATTCGCTTCTGCCGAGGAAGCGGTGAAAGCAC
>CAVQRT010000035.1:0-63325 GCA_963715195.1 Thermodesulfovibrionales bacterium
GAAGAACTGCTATATCTCCTCGATCTTGACCCTGAGAAGGAACTCACCGCAGCCCGGGTAAGAACAGGGATCAAGAGGGCTTTTCTCAAGGGTATATTCGAATACATTGGACCAGATAACGCAAGATGACGCCCCGCAGATCATCGTCCGGGTCAGAGAAAGAACTTTCATAGACGATATCTCTGTTGAAGGCTCTTCTGCGTTTTCCAAAAAAACAATAAAGAAAATGTTCAGGGTCAAGAAGGGGCAGTTCCTGCACTGCAACCTGCTGCAGAAGGCAGAGGAAGACCTGAGAACACAGCTTGCGGTGCATGGATATCAAAAGGCCACGGTGCGGAGCACTATTGAACACCTGAAAGAGCCATACAGGATCAATCTGTTGCTTTCTGTGCATACAGGCGAACCGGAAATCATCCTGGGAATAACCCTTTCAGGAGTTGACAGAGAACTCAGGGATGACATGGAGTTGTCCGAAGGGGATGTGTACGACCAGACACTCCTGAAAAAAGACATTGCAGAAATAAAGAGCTCACTAAAAAAGGATGGGTATTACAGGCCTGTAATAGAATCTTACACTTTCAGGGAAGGGGTGCTGACCATCACCGTTCATCCTGGAAAGCGTTTAAAGGTTGCCCTTGAGGGGAATGACAAAGTTTCGAGGAAAGCGCTTCTCAAACAGGTCCCTTTCTTCTGACACCGAAGATTTTAATGAAGATATTATCGAAGAGACTGTGCAAAGACTTCTTTCCGTATATCATGCAGAGGGATATCCCTTTGCACAGATAGCCCCGGTCGCCACAGAAGAGGACGAAAACTGGATTCATCTCACCTTTTTTGTCTTTGAGGGACCCCCGGTCTGGGTCGGACGATCTCCCTGACGGGAACAACCCTTCAGGGAAAAAGCCTCAAAGAGGTCATGTCTCTCAAGGAAGGCAAAAAATACAACCCTGATTTCCTGGAAACAGATCGCTCTCTGCTCCTGGATTTCTACCATGCCCTGGGATATCTTGGCTTGGCGGTTGAAGAATTCAGGACGGATTATTCCGGAGACACACAAACAACAGATATACATATCGTCGTTCATGAAGGCCCTCAGACAACTATCGGCCGGATTGATGTCACGGGAATGAATACTGTTCCCGAAAGGGAGAATAAGGAAAGCGCTCAGTATCCACTCAGGGGATGCGTACAACGAGGTCGATATCTCCGACGCACGTTAGCAGGCTGATCGAGCTGTACAGTAAAAAAGGATACCCTGATTCCGATATCAGCCTTACACGGGTGTTTGAAGGAGAGAAAACTCACATTACGTTCACTATAGACGAGGGGCCCCGGGTACTTTCTCAAAGCCATTGTGACAGGTAATAATCTGACAAAATACAGGGTCATCAGGAGGGGAACTCCTTCAGAGAGAAGGGAATCCATATAATTACAGCCTTGTCACAAAACAGAAGCAGCGGCTCTACAAGCTGGGGATATTCAGCGATGTCGATTCGGAAATCATCGACCGCGGCAACCAGATACGGGACGTACTCATTCAGATACGCGAAGGAAACGCAGGGGCAGTTGAATTCGGGGTGGGATACGGCGACTACGAGAGGCTCAGGGGTTCTTTGACATAGGGTACCGGAATCTGTGGGGATTGAACAGGCAGGCCTCTCTCAGGTTCGAAATGAGCACGCTTGAAAAACGAGGCATCCTCCAATACTATGAGCCCTGGTTTCTTGACATGAATCTTCCGTTCAGGGCCTTTCTGCTTGGTGAAGATAAAAGGGTCATCAATATCGATTCCCGGGATACCCGGTACGAACTCGAGCGTTATACTGCAACTGCCGGCATAGAAAAAAAGTTTGCAAATAACATAAAAGCTGAATTTTATTATGAGCTTTCGCATGTGGATACCTACAATGTCCAACCAGATGTTGTCCTGAGCAAAGAAGACACGGGAATCTCGCTCATTAGCGGGATTCGTCCTGGTCTCATCTATGACTCCAGGGACAACCCTTTTTATCCGACGAAGGGAATACTGACAGGCCTGTCGCTGAAAGTGACCACTCCTCTCCTCTTCTCGGAAACCGACTTTATGAAACTGACATTCTATTACAATATGTACCATGCCCTTTCGAAGCGAATTGTGCTCGCTACCTCGTTCAGGGGGGGCTCGCAAAAGGCTACAATGATACCACCGATCTGCCGCTCGTGGAAAGGTTCTTCCTCGGCGGAAGGTCAACTGTCAGGGGCTATGAACAGGACACGCTCGGCCCTAAGGGATCAGACGGGGATCCCACAGGGGGGAACTCCTTCCTCATGGAAAATTTTGAAATAAGGACATATCTGGGGAGAGGTATCGGCCTTGTTGCCTTCCTCGACGGAGGAAACGTATGGACAGATGTAGAAAGCATAAAGCTGCGTGACTTCAAGTTCATGGCACCGGGATGGGCCTCCGTTACAACACACCGGTCGGACCAATCCGAATTGATTACGGTTACAAGCTCGATAAAGAGAAAGGGGAAAGCAGCGGTGAAGTGCACTTCAGCATCGGCCATGCATTCTGAGGGAGGAACATTATGACACGCAAAAGAGGCTCAGCCGCTGTGCTGGTGTTTTCCTGCACTGTGGCGTTCCTTCTTTTCTTCATGTCTGTACAATCTTCTCCGCTTCTCGGACAGATAAAAGACCGTGTTGTTGCATACGTCGACAATACCGCAATTATGCTCAGCGAGCTCGAGATCCAGTATGCTGATACCCTGAGGACCATCCCTAATGTGACAAGGGAGGAGGTTCTGGAAACGATGATCAGCAGGACCATTCTCCTGAGGGAAGCCAGAAAATTGAAGCTTGAAGCGCCCTCTGAAGAAGAACTGCTGAGCGAATACATTGACCTGAAAATCAGGGCGTTCATTCGTCTTCAGGACGAAGAACTGAAGGACTTTTATACGCAGAATGCGGAAGAATTTCAAGGCAGGGAATTTGAGGAAGTGAGGGAGGAAATTGACCAGTATCTGATCGAGAAAAAACTGAATGAGCAATTAAAGACTCATCTCAAAAAGTTCCGGGACGAGTCCTGCGTGCAGATTCAGCTTCATGAAACAGACACGGCACCCGAAGGGGACCTGCCATAAAGTGTAGTTGCCACCACTTGACCTGGCAGACAATGTCAGGCCGGGGGTGGAGTCCTTCATCCTACCACACTCTGAATATTTTTCAGTAAGTGCAGAGCAGAACTGGAAATCCGCAATATTATAATAGAATAATGTTTGTGCACTATTTTATGTTCCTAAATTGATGCTCTTGGCTATTTTATAAATATTCAATACAATATCAAGTATGAGTCATGAATGAAAGTGAAATAAGACAAAACAAAGCTACTAAGCAATGGGTTATATATGCCCCTTATAGGGGAAAACGTCCCAGAGATTTTTCTACTAGAAAACGAAGGAAAAGATTACCTGTTTTTGATAAGGATTGCCCTTTCTGTCCTGGTAATGAAAACAAGCTACCTCGAATTATTATGGAGACACATGGCAAGAATCAATACAATTGGCAGACACGGGTAGTTCCAAATAAGTACCCTTCCTTAATGCCACATGGTGATACAAGTCGATTCACTCACGGTATCTATGTAACCATGAAAGGATATGGACGTCACGAGGTTATCATTGAGAGCCCCTTTCATAATCAACATATAAATGAAATGTCAAATGATGATATACATATGATTATTGAAACCTATCATAAGCGCTATGTGGATCTCATGAAAGAGCATGACAACATGATGACTATTATCTTTCGAAATCATGGCATTCTTGCTGGCACTTCATTACTACATCCACATAGTCAAATAATTGTTACGGAAATAGTTCCAATACACATTCGATGGAGAGAAGAAGTGGCTCAGCGATTTTATGACGAATGGGGTCGGTGTGTTTATTGCGATATATTAGAGTTTGAGATGAAGAATCGACAAAGAATAATTATGGAAAATGAATCTTTCTTGGCATTTATTCCATTCGCAGCTGAAGTTCCTTTTGAATTATGGATTCTGCCCAAAAAACATAATGCAGATTTCGGTTCTATATCAGATAAGGAAAAAGAAGATTTTTCAATCATTCTTAGAGAAACTTTAGGAAGGTTATATGGAAAACTGAATGACCCTGACTACAACTATATCATTAATACTTCATCCAAGTATAGATCTGATGAGCCACAACTACATTGGTATCTCCAAATTAGACCCCGGCTTATAACTCAAGCTGGGTTTGAATTTGGCTCTGGTATAAGTATAAATCCTTCCATGCCTGAAGAGGATGCTATTTTCTTAAACAAGTGACCAAGTATGGTAGATAAGAAAGTATAATTGAGCAATATATTATCTTATTAAACATTTTTCAGCCGCACTAGAACTAACGACTTCGCTTTCTCCTTCTTATCCATTTATCCATCTCAACTACAAGTATGACTGTAGTGGAGACCATAAATATTTGCACCCACTCGTTTATTGTAATCGGTACCGTCCTGAAGACCCACTGGAATGCCGGAACATAAATTACCGACAGTTGGGCAAGGAATGCAGCAATCATACTGATAAAAAGCAATGGATTGCTTATTGGACTCATTCTGAAAACGGATCGTGTCTCTGAACGACAGTTGAACGCCTGATAGAATTGGAAAAAGACCATTGTTGTGAGGGCAATTGTACGAGCCCTTTCAAGAGGTACCCCTGCGTTAAGGTTTGAGATAAATAAAAACAGTGTTCCGACAGCCAGCGTTATTCCCATTAATAATGTTCTCTGGATCATAAGGCTTGATAAAATGCCTTCCTTTGGATTCCTTGGAGGTCTGTTTAATAGACCTTTTTCTGCTGGCTCAAAGGCAAGAGCAACATCCTGCAGTCCATTCGTTACGAGATTAAGCCAGAGAATCTGTGCAGGGATATATGGAATAGGGTATCCCGTGACTATTGTTCCGATGATAGCAATCAGTTCTCCAAAACCACATGATATAAGGAAAAGGGTAACCTTCTTTATGTTGTCATATACAACTCTTCCCTCTTCAACTGCAGCAAAAATAGTGGCAAAGTTATCATCTGCAAGAACCATATCTGATGCTTCTTTTGCAACATCGGTTCCCGACTTCCCCATAGCTATTCCTATATGTGCTGCCCTGAGTGCCGGTGCATCATTTACTCCATCACCCGTCACGGCAACGACCTCTCCGTATCTCATCAGCTGCTCAACTATCCTGAGTTTATGCTTGGGTGAAACCCTTGCAAAGACAGAAATGTCTTTGACCTTATTGAAGAGTTCATCATCACTCATTGCTTCTATCTCTTTGCCAGTCATAACTCCGGATTCCTCACTTGATATTCCGAGCATCTTTGCTATTGCTGAGGCTGTAGCAGCATGGTCTCCCGTGATCATCACAACCTTAATCCCAGATTTTTTACAGCCTTTCACTGCATCCATAACATCCGTTCTTGGTGGGTCAATCATTCCCTCTAAGCCAACGTATATAAGATTTTCCTCAACATCATGGTGGGTTATCTCATCGATATCATGAGGTGCTTCCTTATAAGCCATGGCAAGTACCCTCATGCCTTCTCTGGCAAAAAGGTTGGCTTTATTCAGTATTTCTTTTTATCTCGATCCTATCCTTTACTGCAGATTCAGTACACATATCGAGTATTTTTTCTGGAGCACCTTTCACAAAAATAAACTTTTTTCCGTCGTGTCTGTGAAGGGTTGCCATATATCCATGCTCAGACTCAAATGGTATTATTGCTGTTTGAGGATAGTGTCTCGTTTCATCTATAAGGTTAAGACCTGCTTTCATTGCAGAAATTATTAATGCCCCTTCTGTGGGATCACCATCTACCTTAAACTCACCTTCCTCCTCATACACATTGGATTCATTGCAGAGCATCCCTATCCTAAAGACCATGAGCAGGTTCGCAGATGCCTTGATATCGACTGGTTCCAGTTCATAGAGGATTTCCCCTTTTGGTTCATAACCGATTCCGCTTATTCTGTATGCCTTTTCCCCATCGTACACTACTCTTACGGTCATCTCGTTTTTTGTGAGGGTACCTGTTTTATCTGACCCTATAACAGTTGTGCTTCCGAGAGTCTCAACCGCAGGCAATTTCCTTATGACGGCATTTCGCCTTGCCATCCTCGCAACACCAATAGCCATCACTATCGTTACAGCGACCGGAAGCCCTTCAGGAATTGCTGATACTGCTGTGGCCACGGCAATCATAAACATCTCGGAAGCCTTTTCTCCCAACAATACTCCTAATCCAAAGACCAAGGCAGAAAAGGCTATTACGAGAATTCCTATTAACTTCGCAAACCGCATAAGTTTATACTGAAGGGGGGTCTTTACCACTGTTACTTCCCTGACTTCGGTGGCAATCTGTCCGAGGACCGTGCTATGTCCTGTCTCAACAACAACGCCTTTCGCTCTGCCGCTTACGACAATTGTTCCCATAAAGGCCATATTTTTCTGATCGCCGGGTGTCAGGTTTGCTTCTTTGATCGGGGGAGTCACTTTTTCAGCAGGCAGGGACTCTCCGGTCAGCATTGCCTCTTCAACCCTCAGTTCAATTGTTTTAAACAGTCTGAGATCTGCAGGCACCCTCGCTCCTGATGCCAACAGGACAATATCTCCGGGCACAAGCTCTTCACTGTTAATTTCTTTCTCCCTTCCTTCCCGCAGAACCTTAGCCTTTGGAACTACCATTTTTTTGAGGGCCCTGACACTCTCTTCTGCCTTGTACTCCTGTATATATCCGATAATTGCATTCAGTATTACAACAGCAAAGATTACACCCGAGTCTATATACTCATTTAGAAATATTGTCACCATACCGGCGATGAGCAGGATATAAATAAGTGGACTGGTAAATTGGTGAAGGAGTATTTTGAGTTTACTTATCTTCTCTTCATCAATGAATTTGTTGGGTCCGAACTGCAGGAGACGATCTTTGATCTCTGAATCGGATAGTCCACTCTCTGAGGAACTAAGCTTTTCGAATGTTTCCTTAATTGTTAATTGGTACCAGTTCATTCTTCACCTTTCATGGTAACTCTTAATAAAATAAGGGGCAAACACATTCACTGTAATCCAGTGAGTCAACGAGAGGATACAGATCAGAAGAACGTTACAATGCGATCAAATGATTTTCTCAAACGATCTGATACTGTACGGAGCATCCCCTTCAGGAGTTTTGCTCCCAATAAGGGATTTGTGGCAATCAGTCTATCAAGGCTTTCCTGAGTAATAATCGCGAGGGAGACATCTTCAAGTGCTACCGCTGTAACTTTCCTGATACTGTCATCAAGAATGCATAATGCCCCCTTGCTGTATATGCCCATAACCACATTCATGTCCCCGAATGCCGCTTCTTTCTTTATTTCCACCTTTCCTGAAGCAATAAATGCGATATAATCGAAAGGGTCCTCTTTTTTCCAGAGAGTCTCACCTGCAGGGATATGCTTGCTTTCAAAAAAAGCAATTAGATTTGTGAGATCTTCTTCACTCAGAAAATTGAATACGCTCTTCTTCCCTTTCATAGAAGTATGGAGGTCTTTCAATATATCGATTCATACTGCAATCCACTCTCCTTCTTTCCATTTCTTCTTCCGTTTTTCAAGCATGATAAAAGCAAGCCATAGTTTTTCCATGCTATCAAATTTATCGAAAGTATGATGCCTTGTCGCCCATCAAAACATTACTGAATGCTATGGCTAAATCCCAGGGCGTTGCATATTTTTCGATTACCATCTCCTGAAGCTGGTCTTGTCTTGGAAGCCAGACAGCCTTTATTGTTTTTAAGTAAGACCGCTTCTTCTCAAGATCACTTGTAATTGGCTGACATGGTGAAGTCAGGCCTAATGACATCGAGACAAAAAAGTCTCCAAGCTCAGGTTTCCACTGCTTTTGTATCACTTTTGCACTTTCACACATCTTGATATAGGGAGTTGATTTATCCATAAAACCTCCTGATTGTTAACTCAGTTACACGAGAATCCTTCAGCCCACGTCCATCCCTTCGAAACCATGTGACCTATTACTGTTCAAATGTGCCTTTGCTCGGTTCATAGAATTTTATTTATTCTTGGACAACTTCATCCTAAAGAGAGATACTGCACTTACTCCAATAACCGCACCTGCCACCGCAGTGAGAAATAAAACGAGTGCAAGGGAAGCCTCGAATTTCCATAAGAAAAAAGAAATTACAACAGGTACTCGCATTCTGTACCGAAAAGATCGTCACCACTGCAATGATGATGACCATGATTATGAATGTGATCATATGAACCCCTTTGTTTTTTGTAAAATAATTTGCACTTCCCTCTTGAACACTTCGAAACCAGGGAATTCGATTACTGTTTGAGTGGAAACCGAGTCGGCAATATACCGACCCGGTCAACTAAGGGTTACCATTACATTATCTGAAAGCTCACTTCTTTTGAGTCGCTCGCATAAGAACTTTGCACTGTCGTGATAACGTTATATTTCCCCTTTTTAGCATCATATGGCAACGTTATGGGTATACTGGTAGAATATGTTCCATCTGCACGCGACACATTTATCTGAGGCTTCCCATAAATCTCACCCCCGTATCTTATTTCCCGTATCTCTGTAATCTCTGCTTCGTTACCGGAGCCGACACCAAGCAGCGCATAGGTCATTGTCATTTCGATGGTATCTCCCGGTCTGGCTGTTGCAGGGACAACAGAAACATCTTCAATGCGCAGCAACTTTCCCTGGGAAGAGTTATAGTTATATTGTTGTGCAGTCTCATCTTTTGTTCTTTTTTGGTCATATGCGTAATGCCCGATTAAGCCTCCGGCAAGGGCTCCTGCAAGACCTCCCAGTATTGCCATCTCTGTCTTTGCCCCTTTTGATCCCAAGAGCGCACCGGCTGCTGCGCCGGTTGCTGCGCCGATTCCGGCTCCTGTTGTTGCACCCTTATGCTCTTCTCCAAAAGTTGCACATCCTAACACTCCCGCGAAAAACGTAAGAATTACGATGATGGAAATAATTTTTCGATACATGTTCTTATCCTCCTTTTAAGTATTTAATGGAACGTTGCTTTGTGGCTTCTCTTCCTTTGATCCCTTTCAATTTTCAGTAGATTCCTTCACTTTTTCTCCCGCTTCCTCAATTTTGTCACCTGCTTTCTCAGCTGACTCTTTTATCGTTTCGCCGGCTTTTTCTACGGTCTCGTCTATTTTCTTTCCTGCACGCTCGGCAGGACCTTCTTTTTTACAGGCGGTGAAAGAAACGATAATCATGCTGCTGAAAACAACTAAAATAATTTTCTTTAAAATTGACATCCCTAACCTCCTTGACATCTGTAAGCCAAAGTACCAAAAATTACCTTAATCAAATGATTCAGGTTAAATTTATTTAAGCCCCTATTGGTATGTAGCCGTTAATCACTCAGAGGCCACACCAATAACAACCAAAACAATTACTCATTGAATGAGAGGCACAGATTATCTCCTTTCATGTTTATCATGGTTATTCAAGCCCGGCTTCAAGATATTTCTGAAGTGTGTACTGTGTCAGTGTCTACCCCCGGAAAGATTTTTTTCGAAGACCTTGCGGAAATGAAACCCATAAATAGAGAGGGTAACGGCCTGAGGAAGAAGGCGGGGACGGCTGATCAGAGTCCAGAGCAGCAGTCCCCAATAGTAGAATCGCTCTTTCCCGATTAACCCAAGAACGACAATTGACCTGAAGAACGCTCCGAAATAGTGCGGCCGGAACCGAAAGGCCTTCTTCTTTTTACTGGGAGGGGATATACTCCCTAAGAAATGTTCTGAGCCTTTCATAGTAGTGCCTTGGTGAATACAGTGTGCTGAGGACCCTTCTTGTAGCCGCTTATCAGCAGGTTATAGTCCATCTTGGGGATAAAGTTTGTCGCGAAATCCGTGTTGTTGCCTGAAGTCTCTTTCAGCAGCCGCTTCTCCTTCTTCAGTCTCTCGTAGAGTTGTGTACGCGGAAGGGCAGTGAGAATGCCGACCATGGCCGTGACGACGCCGCTTTTCTGGATGAACCTGATCTGGGTATCGAAAATCGTAAGGGGGTCGTTGTCAAAACCGACAATGAATCCTCCCTGCACCTCGAGGCCGGACTTCTGTATATTCCTGACACTGGCGAGGAGATCGCGGTTCTTGTTCTGGAATTTGTTGCATTCCGCCAGGCTCTGCTCATGGGGGGTCTCAATGCCGACAAAGACGACATCGAATCCTGCCCTTACCATCATCTCCATCAGGTCTTTATGGTCGGATAGTTCTATGGATGCCTGCGTATTGAAGGAGAAGGGATGCTTTCTCCATGTCCATCCAATCGATGATGGCGGGGAGGACTTCCTCCTTCAGCTTTTTCTTGTTCCCGATGAAATTGTCGTCTACGAAGAAGACCTGGCCCTTGAACCCTGTTGCGTACACACTTTCGATCTCCCTGATAATCTGGTACTTGTCTTTTGTGCGCGGCGTGCGGCCGCAGAGCAGGGTAATATCACAAAACTCGCAGTTAAAGGGACAGCCCCGGGAATACTGGATATTGATCGAGGCATAGTGCTTCATGTTAATAAGCCCCCAGAGCGGAATGGGTGTCTTCGGTATGTCTGCCCACTGATCAGTGGTATAGAAATGACCTGCATCCCCTTTCTCGAAATCTGTTAAGGAAACGGGGCAGGGTGATTTCGGCTTCGTTCAGCACCAGATGGTCTACCTCTCCGAACGCTTCATATTCTGTCGTAAAAAGAGGACCTCCGGCGACAATCCTGACGCCGAGCGGTTTTGCATCTCTGAATCACTTCTTTTACCGATTCTTTCTGGACAGACATCGCGCTTATAAAAACGAGGTCAGCCCACTTTATGGCCTCGTCTTCCAGGCTTTTCACGTTCATGTCGACCAGTCTTTTCTCCCAGTTTCAGGAAGCATTGCTGCAATGGTCAACAACCCGAGGGGTGGACTGCTCGCCTTTCTGTGAATGAATTTCAGGGCGTACCTGAAACTCCAGAAGGTATCCGGGAATTCAGGATAAATGAGGAGCGCTTTCACGGAATGCCCCTTATCCATCTACTTTTTCTTTTCCACCTTCAAGTTGCTCTTGACGGATTTCACGCCTTTGATTTGCCTGATCTTTGCTACGATCCGCTCCTCAGCCTTTTTGTCATGTATGAACCCATCGAGAACAACATTCCCCTGTGTAGAGGAAACATCGATCTTCCAATAACCGGCGTCCGGTTCCTTGATGATTATCGCATTCGCCTGCGTGGTAATGTTTGAGTCATCGATATATTCGCCTGTCGTTCTGCCCGTTATAGAGGCGCAGCCCGAAAACAAGGCCAATCCGAAAACCACTAGCACTGACAACAAAATAACCTTCTTCATTTCTCTCTCCTGTCTTTATATGTGCGATCATCAGATTGCAACGTTACTGTGTAAACAAACCATCTTCAGGGGAAGGAGCATAAAGTCCTTCCCCGGTGAATTTGTTCTCCCTCAGATAAATCTATTCAGAGAGGATAAGAATTTCGACTCTCCTGTTTTCGGCCCTTCCTTCAGGATTATCTTTGCCATCCTGTGTATCGTTAGGGGCAATGGGCTCTTAACTCACCGTAACCCATAGCAGAAATCATTGCTTTTTCAACAGCCTCTTCTTTAATGAGGTACTGCCTTACTGCTTCCGCCCTGTCTTTCTGAAAGTTTCTGGTTGTATTCTTCGGTTCCCTTACTGTCAGTATGTCCTTCCAGTTTTATCCTTGGCGCCAGAGTATTTCCTGACAAAGTTAATGGCCTTCTGCAATTCGGCTTTATCAGCCTCGCGTATGTTTGACTCATCAAAATCAAAGTTTACATGGATTGTCAGCCGGTCGATGACTTTTTCTGCAGGCGGGGTGGGGCGGACGGACATATGGAGGCGGGCAGTGACTTTCACAGTAGCACTACAGGTGCTTGACCCTCCGGAACCGATAACCTCTACAGTGTATGTTGTTGTCGAAGCAGGACTTACAGTATTCGTTCCATCACATGTCGATTCTATCTGTGCTCCGTCCAGAACAGCAGATTCCACCTTGCCCGATGTTGTCAGTTTGAGTGTTGTGGAATTACACTTTTCAATCTGTGTCGGAGACGCGTGTCAACTCGCATGTTGGAGGAGGCGGACAAAGTGCCTTCGCTTTCGCAGTTGCCTCCTTTGCCATAGCGATCGCCTCATCGGTACGGCATGACCAGTATGCATCGATAGGCCTCTTCCTTCAGTTCGTGGGCAGCCTTAAATTCCTCCGGACACTTTTTGTCCTTGCCGTCATTACGTGCATCTTCCACCGTGTTGTCCGCTTCAGGCAACTCCGGATGGTAGTACCATATGGCACTTCCTTCTTTCGGTGCATATATCCTCCCGCCGCATCCGATCAGGAAACTCAGGGAGAGTACAACAATGATGACAATAATCACTCTCTTTGCAATTATTGTGTGCATCTTTACACCTCCTTCATGATTTTTATTGCTTTTACAACATCTCCTTAACCAGAAAGCATCTTTTCTTGTTCTCACCCCTTTTGTATCCGTCCCTCCTTTATTCCGACACTTACAAAGCTCTACGTCCTGAAATTACTCTGATCAGCACCGCAACGATTCGCGATGACAAGCAGGATATGAATGAATCCACCAATCGTATGACCGCTGATTATTCCCAAAAGCCAGAGCACCACAAGTATCCCAAAGATCGTCCAAAGCATTTATGTCCCCCTTCCCGGCAACTACAGTCCCAACTTTGTGTCATGTTATTGATTAAAAAGCAAAACCCGTACCAGGAGGCAAGTCATTGAATATAAAGAAATATGAGGAAAGAAACGGATACTCAAAGTGGGCAATTTGCCTGAATCGAGAGGGAGTTATGACCGAAGCATAGTATAGGGATAATGCCAGTTATTTCTGGTAATCTACAGGAGACAGAATTGTTCGATGTATTAACTACTATGTGAAACAAACTCAATACTTTTTACAGAGGGCACTAATTTTATTTACAGTATCCTATATAATCCCCATGCTTTAAATGTGCTTTCACCGCTGACTCATCAACATGGATAGTTTTTCCTTTATGGCATATAGCAACTTTGTCCCTGGATTTAGGAACTTTGTCAATAACACATCCTATACATGAAAGCATTACAAGACAGATAATCGTTTTTATGAATAAATTCATGGAAGCCTCCTTATCGTGGGGCTGAAACTGTTTCTTATCGTTACAAAGCTATTTCATTGTAGCAGATTTTGCAGTTGTTTACTCCTGTAAATAATCGATAGCATTGATAAATTTCAGATGCGTTGACTTCTATGTGTTATCGTTTATAGTGTTGGTAGATTGAATACCGACTAGGGCATTGACAGATATCTGTTTTGCCGTAAGAAAGGTTATAGGCGCAGTTATTTCTATTACTTTTCTTTTCTATAAAAAGACCTTTGTTCTTTAACTTGCAATCAATAGAACATGTATCCCAATGGTTGTTCCCCATACATTCAAAATCGCAATGACATTTTGTTGTCATATTTTTAATTTTTTGACTTATTTTAAATACGGTATTATCTTGTTTCATAAAAACATAATACCAATTAAATTAACCATACACAAGAGCAAACCTGTTTTTTAAACCATTATTATGTGTCATATTGGCTGAACTATAGATTTCCCTGAGTTTATTTGTGAGTGTGTTTCATGCAGGAATCAACAGGGAATAAAAACATGAGATGTGCAGAGTACTATGTGTATTGAACACTTTGAAGAAATGCGTGTGATTATTTAGTCCACCTACAAGTCAACACACCGACACATCTCAAAGGGTAAAGATTACAGGTAGGAATATGCAAAGGAGGGGTAAGCAGTAAACTCACCCCTTTTAGTTTAAGATATTACTGTTTTACCGTCTCCTTTAAAAATTTGGCGAAAAAGAGTGCGTTTTCGGTCCGCCGCCTTGTTGGCACTTTGTCTCGCCAGTATATGTATCGGTAACACAAACACTGTAGGTCATACCACCACCACCGACTGCCACTGCATATCTCCCTGCGCCATTATCCGTTGTCGCTGCACCAAGAAGCATGAAAACAGTAGTTGCCGAAAGTACACCGATAAGAAAATTTTTCCATGAAATCTTTTTCATTGCGTTAACCTCCCTTTCAAATAGAATTGACACCTTATGAAAAGGTATCCCTTGAATACATCAATTATATCAAAAACCTACAGGCACATTAGTTTCCGATAGAAATCTGCACCTTTTTAGCAAAGATTGCTTCTAACGAGTACAGGAAGTAATCTTCACTATATACTTCATGATTAAAATCAGTGTCTTCTTTTACTTCTAATATATTTTAAAACTACATAACTTATAAAAATAGTAATGACTAAAAAGAAAACGACATATTTAATCATACTTGTATCAATGCCTATATCTTTCAGACTGTGACCCCCTACATACCCTATCGAAACCATTACAGCAATTGTAAAGGTAACTGCAATAGCATCTGTTAAGAGGAATTTCAACGGGTGCATTCTCATAACCCCAGATACAAGAAAGATCTGTGCCCTTAGACCAAGAACATGCCTTCCAAGCAATATAAAGAAGATTCCTTTCTTCTGATATTTATTTTCGAGCATGGCAAGCCTTTCTGGGGATAATATTTTTTGAAACCATCTGTGATATACAACCATACGACCAAATTTTCTGCCAAAAAGGTAAATGATAAAATCTGCTATTAGCACTCCTATATAAATGACAAGGAGGGCGGGTATCGCTTTGATCATATTGCGTTGAATTAAGAATCCACATAAGATGAATGTAGCATCTTCGGGGAAGGGCATCCCAACACCCCCGAGAATAAGCATAACAAAGAGTGCTATATAAGGTGAGTTTTCTACTAACGTTTCGATTTTCTCATACCTTATTTATTACCAGTAGAACTATTTGCAATTATATCAGGTTCTAACGGTGAGGACTTCAGGAAGTAGTTCGCAGATGGAAGCAATCTAAGAATGTGCGGCTTACTATGTGTTATACGCAGTTTTTATTTTTCCAAGCTTGAAAACCGTAAAATTCAACACTACTTCAATAAATACGCACTTCAGGTGTCTCTCTTGGTTTGCGAACTACACCTACAAGTCAACAAATTTGACAACATGCAGGGAGTGTCGATTATTGGTAGAAACAGGCAAAAAAAGGGCGAGATATTTACCTCGCCCCGATATCTGGAAACAGCCAGTGTTAACGCGCGCTGTTTCTTTTAGAAATTATAGACAGCAACAACACCCCCAAGGTACTGGTTCGCATCACCTTCGTCATCTACGACCGGGCTGTCCTTTGCATCGCTCACGAGTCGTTTGTACCCAAGTGCACCAATAAAGCTCCACTGTTTGTTGAGCACATAATTAAGGCCTGCCCGCACCCCGTAGTCCTTGATACCAGAGTCGGCCTTGAACACATCAAGTCCACTTCGTGCCGCGTTATCTTTGTCTATCTCGAAATAGGCCTCCATGTAATCATCGCTGGCATACGTTGTTGAAGCACTGAGCGAGAGCATGAGTCCTGTATCCAATGGTATTGAATATCCGGTCACAAGGGTAACGAGCAGACCTTCATGCCCATCAGCCACATCCTGTGCCGCTTCAATCATCGCGGTCCATTGGTCAATCTTTATTCCAGCAAATGCTCCCACCTCTAAGGCGCTATCAACTTTACGAAGATCGTCAACCTGCTTATCTTCAACATCATTACGCTCGATTCGATACCGTAAAACCGGCCCTACACTCCACATCTTACTTTCAAGAACGTTCGCTCTTATTGTCGTGCCCAGCAACCCGATGTACTGGCCAGTTTTCGAGTCTATTCTTGCAAAGGGGATGGGCACAGCGGTATAGTCGTTCGATCCTTCATAATCCGGGATTACTCCTATTCCCAAGCCGAGTTTGGTAGCTATTTTCGCCTCCTGCTCACCCACAGTATGGGACAATGTAGTTTCCATACCAGGGTCCCAATCCATATCTGTTGCACCTGCATTTGCCTGAGAGTACATACTTAGTGTCAGCATAACTGCAAACAAAGAAAACAGACACACTCGGAACATCTTGAATCCCTCTTGTTTGTTCATTGTTCAATCTCCTTATCTTTGGTTGTTTTTTCCCGTCTCTTTATTCCTTATTTTTTATTCAAACAGTGGCTTTTTCATCTCCTGCCTTTGAAAAATATTGATGTATTTACGCTGTTCACACTTAAATCCATTTATCCTAAAGCAATAATAATACCAGAGTAAGAAATACTATTTATCAATGAGTTATATACTACGGAGAGCACATTATTCGGGCAAAATACCATATTCATAGGGGTATATTGTCCGACTTGCTTTGTATCTATTGTCTTTTTCTTGATTTCCATTTGTAAGCTACATATTCTTGTCCAATTGATTTTTTGCAGAGTACAGTAAGAAGCAAACAGAGGACATAAACCTTATATGGTGCGTGTTCCTATGTGAAGGTTGTTTTAATCAAGAAAGCTACTATTATTTATTTCTGCTCAAATCATCAGTATTAAGATTTTTGAAAACCCACGAAATGTACATTATTTTTCTTTTATACTCACACTTTTCGTCTAATCCATTTATCAATTTCTACTGCAAAAATAATTATCATCGATACCACAAGCACTTCTCCCCACTCAATCATTGCCAAAGGAACGGTTCTGAATACCCACTGAAGAGCAGGCACATATAGGACAGCAAGATGAGCAAAGATGGAGGCAAGCATACCATAAAAAAGAAAGGGATTACTTATAAGGCTCATACGGAATATCGATCTTGTCTCGGAACGAGAGTTCCATGCTTGGAAAAACTGAAAAAAGACCATCGTGGTAACCGCAACAGTTCTGGCCTGTTCCAGAGAATCTCCTGATCTTAGTGCAAGAATGTAGTTTCCGATAACTCCAAGTGAGATGATAGAACCCACAAGAACAGTCCTCTGGAGAAGGAGCTTAGACATAAGTCCTTCCTGTGGCGATCTTGGAGGTTTATTGATGATCCCTTGTTCTCCTGGCTCGAATGCGAGGGCAAGAACCTGCAAGCCGTTTGTTACCAGATTTATCCAAAGTAGCTGTGAAGGAAGATACGGGAGGGGAAGTTTTAGCAGTTGTGAGATTATGATGGATAATATTGCAGCAATGCCAGTTGGAATAAGGAAAAAGATTACTTTCCTAATATTTTCAAACACAATCCGGCCTTCCTCTACTGCATGGAAGATACTTGCAAAATTATCGTCTGCAATCACCATGTCAGCAGCTTCCTTGGCAACATCTGTACCTGATCTGCCCATAGCAACTCCGATGTGGGCAGCCTTGAGTGCTGGTGCATCGTTAACGCCGTCACCTGTGACTGCCACTATCTCATTATGTTTTTTCATCTGCTGAACAATACGCAGTTTATCCTGTGGAGCTACACGGGCATAAACTGATGTTTGTTGCACTTTATAGAAAAGTTCATCATCGCTTATAGCCTCAAGCTGCTTCCCTATCAATGCGTTGGTTTCCTCTTCCTGTACGATTCCAAGCTGTCTTCCAATAGCTACTGCGGTGATTGCATGGTCTCCTGTAACCATAACTGTCCTTATGCCAGCCTTTTTACATCCATCAATTGCATGCTTTACTTCTTCCCTCGGCGGGTCGATCATGCCCTGTAACCCAGTCAGGATGAGACCGGATTGTATATCCTGGTGTGTAATCGCTTCTGTATCGTCAGGCATCTCTTTGTATGCCATCGCAAGAACTCGCAAACCCTGTTTTGCCAATGTATCTGCAAACTTGATGAAATCTTTTCTTATAAGATGTTCACTTATAAGGCAGGCTGTACACATATCAAGAAGTTTTTCAGCTGCGCCCTTGGCAAAAATGATCTTTTTGCCTTGATACTCATGCAGGGTTGCCATGTATCCTCGGTCAGATTCAAATGGGATGATACCAAGCCTTGGATAATTCTCTCTTTCTGCTTCCGGGTTCAGCCCGGCTTTCATGGCAGAGACGATGAGCGCGCCTTCTGTAGGATCACCATCGACCCTGAACTGACCCTCTTCTTCATAGATGTCAGACTCGTTGCATAGCAACCCTATGCGAAACACGTGCAGAAGCGTAACTAATTCATTTGGTTCCACAGGCATCTTGTCGTGAAGTATTTCTCCCTGCGGTTCATAACCGCTACCGGTTATCTCATAGGTATGCTCTCCGTCATATACAAGCAAGACTGTCATTTCATTTTTAGTCAGAGTACCTGTCTTGTCAGAGCATATGACAGTTGTACTTCCTAAGGTCTCAACGGTCGGGAGATTCCGTATGATCGCGTTTCTTTTAGCCATTCGTGCTACCCCGGCAGCCATTGCAATCGTTACTACAATTGGAAGCCCTTCTGGGACAGTTGCAACAGCGGCAGCAACTGCAGTCATAAACATATCTTTTATACTTTCTCCTGTAAGTATCCCAAAAATAAAAACAGCAACAGAAGCTGCCAAAACAAGCAAACCTATCTGTTTCGAAAACTTATTAATCTTTTCCTGTACTGGAGCTTTTACAGGACGTACACCTTTAAGCTCCTGGGCAATTGTCCCTAAGATGGTTGTTGTTCCCGTATTCACAACGATACCTTTTCCCCTGCCAGTCACTACAATTGTTCCCATGAAGGCCATATTTGTCTGATCACCAGGGGTAAGATTTGCACTTTGAATGGATAGTGATTTTTTTTCTGCAGGAACTGATTCACCGGTCAGCATTGCTTCTTCAACCTTTAATTCCAGTGTATGAAAAAGCCTTAGGTCAGCCGGTACTTTAGATCCAGAGCTTAGGAGCACAATATCTCCGGGCACCAATTCTTCACTGTCTATCTCCCGTTCTTTTCCATCTCTGAGAATCCGTGCTTTCGGTACCACCATCTGCTTTAAAGCTCTTACACTCCGTTCAGCTTTATATTCCTGTAGATATCCAATTACCGCGTTAAGGACTACAACTGACAAAATAACTGCCATGTCAATATATTCTGAGAGCAGAAAAGTAACAAATGATGCGATAAGGAGAATATATATGAGCGGGCTGGTAAATTGATGGATGAGTATTTTCAGTCTACTTATCTGCTCATGTTCTGCAAGTTTGTTTGGACCATATTTTGGAAGGCGAACTTTAGCTTCAGCATCGCTAAGACCTTCATGTGATGAGTCAAGATTGCCGAATACTTCTTCTATTTCTGACCGATACCAGTTCATAGATTTACATTAAGTATCTGCTTTTTATAATTTGTTATCAAATATATTTATCAAACTGACTGATATTTTGTCACAATAATGATTCCGTATGCTATCGTAAATCTGTTCTTCAAAATATATCCCGATCAATAGCTCAATCATTAAGATCTTGTTTATTTAATATCAACAATAAAGAAATCCCCATTTCCAAATATAATCGTAACAATGAAAATGCGTTATGCTGTGCATGTTTCAACTGGAAATAAACGATTTTCGGAAATTGCAAGGGTGTAGATTTCTATGTGTAAGTTCTTCATCAAGATGCAATTGAGTTTTTTTATGAGAAATCCGGAGTGCTCTACACAATCTTCAATCTCCAATAGGGGGAATTGAATTGCTTGTTGATTTTAGAGGAAACGTGTTTTCACCAAGATAATCCCAAAGACAATTAAGAACATCACCCTCCAGACGCGGTCAATCTTGCGTGCTAAGGCTTCCTTCTCAATACGGACGAGAAATGATGTCATGGTCACCATGAAAAGAGATGACAGGATAAGCAACGTATCAGCCAAGATGAAGATGTCCAGACGAGTCAAGTAAGGTACTCGGGGCACTTGGGATTCGACAACGAACCGATAGGCGATCAGCGTCAGCATGGCGGTGGTGGCTACCCCAATCTTCGTCCCGGCATTCGTTGGGTCGATGAGAAAGACCGACCATGACATCAAAACGATCAGCACGAGCGGGAGGATGATCTTCCAAATATAATATTGTATGTGTCTTTTAGCTGTGAACTCGAAGGCATACCCGGCAACATCATACCCGGGGATTATGGTATAAGGCAGTTCCTTCGTCTCAAACTCGGTAATTTCCCAGTCAGGGAGGGAGATATTCTGGGCAATGCCGGCGCCATACTCCAAGCCAATATCAAGAAACTTTTGGTCAGTTACAAAAAGTATCTGGTCGGTCGTATATACTGGAGCTACAAGATGCAGCTGGAAGACATGCGTGTCAAGCGGAAAATCATGTAGGTTCAGGGGCTGGGAAAAAGGCCCCACGTATCTCTGCCGGTAAGTCACCGTCCCATCGGGACTGACCTCAACTTCTTCGGGCATTGTCTTTCTTATCAGGCCGATCTCATTAGCGATCTGAACGCGGGGGTCCCAAATATCTGCAAGCTTGTATTTACGAAAATCGCTACCCCGATATGCCAGTCTGTTGTCTTTCCATCTCAGGGCTACGAATACGTTGGCAACAAAATTCTGTTGTGCACTGTCAATGTTGTCGATATCGAGTACCCAGATAGCAACAGAAACAGTCGTTGGCCCGGCTTTAGCGTCTGGGCGGACAAATTGCCGCTGCTGCGCAAAGGCTACTTCTGCATATAAAATTCCAAAGAAAATACAGAAAAGAAGAATAAACTGCGAGAGATTTCTCCAGATATACCTTATCTCAATGATGTCTGTTTGATACATCGTTGATTGCTTTATACTCTTATCACCCACATACAATTTTCTCAATAGGCGTAACATCGTTTTCAGTGTCAATTATATCATAACGAAAGAAGTGCTCGAAAAAGTCTAATTCCTTAACTTTGATTCTGTTAATAACTCAGGTTAAGTTGTAATCTTGAAAGAGGCTCCATTATGTAAAAGCATCTTGTTCTGAGTATTTCCAAAGGCAATATTGTCTGCTTAAAAAAGGCAATCGACTCTGTGTGTTTGGGTGACAAATACGCGTCGCTAAGAATATTCTGAACTACGGACTTCTATGTGGAAGGCACACTTTGTAAAATTTTCCCAGGTTTGAAAGCCTATTAATTATAATAGGGACATGAAAGGTAAATATACCCTTCCTGAGAAATTTAGCATCAGATTCGATAAGACAGATAGGCATACCTTTCTGCTCAGCACGCAACAGATTATTCCCATCCCGGTAGAAAAAGCTTTCTCTTTTTTTGAAAAACCGGAAAATCTCCCTGAGATCACACCTGAATGGCTGAATTTCAGATTCAAGATGAAAGGCGCTCAAAGTAAAACATATAAAGGTGCAGAGTTTGATTATACGATCAGATGGTTCGCGATAAGAATACAATGGCATACGAACATATCAGAATACCGTCGTCCTGAGATGTTCACTGATGTGCAGGTCAGGGGACCCTATGCTCTATGGAAACATCTTCACACCTTTGAACCGGTTCCTGAGGGAACACTTTTAAGGGATTTTGTTACTTATCGAATTCCTTTTGGATTTTTCGGTAACATCTTGTTCGGCACAATAATCAGAAAGCAACTCCGGGACATTTTCTCATATCGGGCATTTCGTATCGCTGAGTGGGCGAGTGGGACATTGAAGAGGAAACTCCCATCTAATCCTCATTCCTGATATAATGAAGCCATGAAAATAATGATCTGCGGCGGTGGGGGTTTTATCGGCCAGCGTCTTGCGGGATTTCTTCTTAATAAGGGATACGAAATCATTATTCTCGACAGAAATAAATCAAGGATATCATCTCCAAAATTAAAATCATTTGTAGCTGACCTTCTCAAACCAACCCTTTTTAAAAAAGAATGGTTTTCGAATATAGAAGCGGTCATCAATTTAAGCGGGAAGGATGTCCTTAAACTCTGGACAGAAGATTACAAAAAAGCAATATGGGAAAGCCGTGTCACCGTCAATAAGCATCTTGTTGATTTTCTCTCTTCTTTAGATAACAGGCCAAAGACTTTTATCTCGGCTTCTGCCACTGGCTATTACGGTGATAAGGGAGAAAACGAGGTCGATGAGAATGCAAAAAACGGAAAGGGATTCCTGGCAGATGTCTGTGTTGCCTGGGAGAGAGAAGCACTCCGTGCAGAGACGCTGGGAATGCGTTCTGTTCAGGTGAGAACGGCACCCGTGCTTGATAACAAAGGCGGCTTTCTCGAAAAGCTCCTGAAGTCTATGAAATTCGGGGTTACCGTACAGTTTGGATCAGGAAAGAACTGGTTTCCCTGGATCCATATGAAGGACCTCATCAGTATTTACGAGGCAGCAATTACTCATGAGAGCCTTTCAGGTCCTGTGAATGCCTGTTCACCCGAGCCAGTCCGATTTCATTCACTGCTCAACCAAATCACGCAATGTCGCAAAGCTGTTATCATTCCTTTCCCGGTTTCCGTGTTCAGGCTTTTTGCAAAAGAACTTGCTGATGAGTTGACAAACAGCCAGAGGATATTACCTATAAAACTGCAAAATATTCAGTTCCGTTTTGTCCACGGCAACCTGAATGAGGCATTGAAAGCTGTATTAACATGATCGATAAGGAGATGTTCATGCTCTTATTCGAAGGCGTTGTATCCGGATTAGCAGCAGGATCCCTGATGGGTCTTATATCCCATGTAGGCTTCAAAGTTGGCATATTCAAATCAAGCCTTTTCATCATTGACGGTACTTTTGTTCAACACATCCTACGACTGAAACCCAAAGCAACACAAGCTGTGATTTTCGGAATTCCTGTTCACCTGATCACCAGCATGTCCTTTGGTATTGGATATGTAATTCCTGTAACCATTTTCAAACTTGATCTGCTCAATGGATGGTTGATTGTGGTTTATACGTTTATTCTCTGGCTCTCGATGCTTTTTGTGGCGCTTCCGACAGCAGGACAGGGATTCGTCGGGAGAAAATTAGGTTCTCTTACGTGGCTTGAGCAGATGGTACTTCATGTTGTTTTTGGCTTTGGGTTATGGGGATTTCTTTTTCTTCTCCATTGAGAATAGAGACCTTTTTCTTGTAACCGCATGGACAATCAGGAATGTATTCCACTCTTTTTGTGTTCTTCCCCATGTACCATCTTTGTTTTGTTTTTCCTTTAAATAAACGAATGCCCGTTTCAATGATGCGTCTGATTGCTTAAAATTCAGATGACCAAGAGCATTGACTGTCTGGTAAAAAGGTATTTGCTTGGGCCAAGACCCATCCGTTCTCTGCATTTTTCCTAGTTTTGTTACATACATTCTGATTACTCTACTCTTTGCGTATTCCGGGTGTACAACAAATGCCCTCAGAATATTGTTGGAACAAGACCACGTACACCATTTGCCGTTTCTTTTTTCTCCGATGTTGCGGAGCATTTCATATACGCGAATCACTCTTGAATCATTTCCCAAACCGAAAATAGTTGCAAGGAAAAGAGAAGCACCCTTTACGAAATGGTCAGGGCAACCAGCAGAAAAGGGAAGGCTATGCAGATTTCGGATAGAGACCCTTTCAGGCTGCACAAGTGATATCCTTCTTTCTTCGGTAAAGGCTTTCTGTGAAAGCAGCCAATCGAGACCTTTTTCAATCCGTACATCTTTATGCCTGATAGTAAGATGCAACCCAAATAACTTGTGAATGGTATGTATTATGGAGTCGTCCCATGAACCATCTGCAAGTTGTCCTGAAAACAAGGCACTGACTGTTTCACGAAAATCGTTTCTCCATCTAGGTGTCTCATGCTGCTGTAACCATTTTCGTCTTGCATAAAGAGCAGCCGGTGTCTTGCTGCAAAGGAAAATGTTCAGTGGATTATACTGTAAAAAGGGAAATAATGCTTTATGTTGCATATTGGAGACTAGCCTCAATTCGTTTGATAGCGATCCAGCAGATAAAAAGATAGGGTAATGCGATAGAAGGAACTTCGAAGAATATATTACATTTGAATTCATCAACTGGCTCTATCCTGTGACCGGTTGCACGGATTCCCCAAATTTTCCATGACCAGTACCTTTGATCATCAAAATCAGTTATAACGAATGGCAGCCATATTCCGAAAAGTGTTTTTACCCTGCCGCGAGTTCCTTTTCTGATATATTTGTCAACAGAGTCGACAGCAATGATTGATGGTCCCCATTTCGGCCAGCGCGTTGTATCAGTTATGATGTCCCAAACATCCTGAGAGGGCACATTGAGCGTCTCCCCTATCGCACTAAATGAAAAAGAAAACTTAATCATAATGAATTATTAATATTATTCACATGAAATCGGCAGGCAGAAAAAACGCATATCCTCCGATAGAAAAACCTTGGCCTTATTAGTATTATGTAGTAGTATGTGTAGATTTTGACAGTAACTTAATTGTCAACTGATGCTAGCGCAGACGTTCTTCGCCTTTTATAACAAGCCAGTGAAACTCCCACGCGGCAAGCCGCGGGGCATCTAAGGCACAGCTTAAAGATGCTGTGCAGGCCATGGGCATACCCAATGGCCTTTGAGGATAAGGGAGCCTTCGCGTCTCCCTTATAACCCTCTGCGAAAGGCATGCATTCATCCCCGTGTCAAGACACGGGGCATTCTGCAAAGGCCTTCGTAAACAAAGCCAATCACTAAAATTGATGCGATTAGATAAACCATCATTTCGGATTGTTCATGTTTCATTGTTGCGATCATCGTCTCCCTGATTACCGTAACAAGTGCAACACTTACAAATATGCTAATGCGAAACTTTCCACCCTTGAGATGTGATATCTCCGTGTTCATAAGCTCTATCATGACCCATATGATGAGGAGTGAACCAAGTGAGGTGATAATGCCCTTCTCAAGATCGCCCGTAAAAAGTTGTCGTACGTCGGAAATAAAAAGACCTATGGCACCCACTGTCAGTCCTATCAACGCAAATACGAGAATGAGATTTGCACTCTGGAGGAATTTTTCTGAGAAATCTATCATCGTGTTTTTGATTCGATACATGGAAGAATAGCTTCGTATTTCTTCTTCAATATATGATGAGGTCATCACATCAAGATTGATATCGAGAATCTTATCAAAGACAAGAATGTCAGCAATTGTTTCCTCTTCATCATCTTTTGCTTCACAAATTATTTTGACACAGAGGGTCCTAATAATGTTCACAGCCCTGTTTAAATAGTGCGCATCAATCCCATTCTTGACATGAACGATACCGATTCTTATTAATCTGTCATAATATGCATTATCATATTTTCCCTCAAACATCGCTAAAAACCATTTCTTCTGCGATTCGAATAAATGTACACGTCTTGTCTCTTCATTGAGGAGTCGCATACCTATTTTTGTGCTCATGATATAAGAACTAAGCGCACTAGCGACATCTTCGACATGCTCTGCCATAACAGACCTCAATTGAGCGAGTCTCCGTTCGTCATCTGCAGCAAAGCTATACCCTTCTTTAATTTCCTTGAATGATCTCATTTTTCACCTACTGTACTATCTTATCCATACGTCTTATTAAACCACTTTTGAAGCACTTTTCACCTTAAAGGTATTTTCAGAGCCATACAAAACAATATAATCCTGCTGTTTGATTATAACAAATGTGATATTAGAGAATTATTTTTTCCGATAAAAATCTGCACCTTTTTAATTAAAATATTTTAAAAGTTTTTACATGTGAAATATTGCCTGCAAAAGATAGCCCTTCCATACAATACTTCAGGAAAATATCATCCCGGCATATTTCCAAAAAACACACCCGGATACTCTGTATTTCACAAATCGCCAGGAGGCATAAAAAGACGCTACCCTATCTTATCAATAATAAAAGAGGCAATGAGAATGAGTGAAGAAAGCATCTGGAACTGAATGGTCCCTGCCTGTGCAGAAATTATCGCGACCGGATCAGCGTGAGTCTTCCACATGTGTACTGTTGTTTTGATTGCAACCGGCACGGTCAGGAGAATAAGGAGAGACCACCGCGGGTAGATATCGTAAATGATGAGGAAAAGGGCAGAGAGATAAAAGAGTATCATCAGGATTGCATATCCGTACCTGGCAGCGCCTGTGCCGATTCTCACCACAAGGTTCCTTTTGCCGGCATCCCTGTCCGCTTCGTAGTCCGGAAATTCATTGATCCACAGAATATTTGCGACTGCAAACCCGTTGGGGACCCCGAGGAGGAGGAACTCCGGACTGAACATGCCGAAATTCACATAGCCGATTCCAAGTGTAATGAGGGGTCCGAACGAGAAAAAGATAATCAGCTCACCAAGGCCTCTTGACTGAAAAGAAAACGGCTTCAGAGAGTAGATGATGCCGCAAAGCCCTCCGGCAGTCCCGATGAGCACTACATGGGGACGGTCTGCAAAAAACAGCACTGCACCTGCGGCAGCCGCCATTATAAAAAACACTACCGACATATGCAAAAATGCCCGTCTCGACAATATATGCTCAAGCCGGCTTCTGCTTCCACCGCTGAAAGGAGTGGCGAACCTGTTAATCCTGTCACTTTCCTCCCAGTCAAAATAGTCATTCAGGGTATTTGCCCCGAGGTGGAGAAAGAAAACCCCGAGCACTCCTAAGAAGACGTTCAGGAAAATAAATTCTGTGCCGTAGACACCGCACCACACAGCAGCGAGCACCGCCGGGAGCACGGAGGCTGATACAAAAGGAAGCCTGGTGCCGGCTATATAGGATTTTTTCTTCGAAAGACCCTGTGATGTCATGGAATCCGCTCAGGCTTTGAAATTATAACAGAATGCACTATAAATCAGGCAATCTGCAATGTATGACCTCCCGATGTCCCGCCCTCAACAAGGGCCTATAATGAATTCGGCTCTCACTATTTGGATAAAAAAGCATCTAAGGATTCTCAACCTATTGATTGCCACTCTTAAACTGAAGTATACTTGCACAAAGGAACAGGGCACACAAAAATATCCCGCACATGGAAAGGAGGCTGTATGGAAAAGTTCTTTCTCGAACAGAACAACACCGCACTGTTAATCATAGACGTGCAGGAAAGACTCGCAAAGGTAATGAAAGTGAAGGAAACGGTCGTTGCAAACTGCGTACACCTTGTCGAGGTCGCAAAGACATACGATATGCCCGTGCTTGTCACCGAACAGTACCCCAAGGGCCTTGGACCAACGGTGGAGGAGATCAGGAGCGCGGTTCCCGGGTACAGGCCTGTTGAAAAACTAACTTTCAGCTGCTGCGAGGAGCAGTCTTTTCTTGACGAGCTCAGGAGACTGAACAGAAAACACATTATTCTCACGGGGATGGAAACACACGTGTGCGTCCTGCAGACAGGGATTTCACTGCTCCGCAAAGGGTTCCATGTGCATCTCGTAAAAGACGCGGTATGCTCCCGTGCAAAAGAGAACTGGAAAACAGGCATCGGATTTCTGCGTGACGCGGGGGCTGTCATCACCTGTACGGAAACCGTCTTGTTCCAGATACTGAAAATTGCGGGGACAGAAGAATTCAAGGCACTCTCAAGAAGAATTAAATAGTCTTCCGGCATTTCCCCATTTGCAAATCCGTCTGATGACCAGAAGCTGGGGGAGCGAGAGCGGCATATGGTACAATTGAACTATGCTGAAGGTTTCAGGGTCAGATTCTTTTTTTGATTTTATGGTCAAAGTCGAATAATCCCCGACTACCGGGGGTGAATCCCATCTTTTCTTGTGTATAAGGGAAATGTACGGGCATGGAAAGCGAAAAGGGATACCTGGAGGAAATTGCTGAATTAATCAGGCTCTATGGTCTTGAACAAGATCCCGAGCACGTCATTATTCCGTATACAGACCACAGTGGCCGAAAGAAAAGATGTTATCTCTTAAAGAGACGCTTTATCAGAATTGTGTATTCTGAAGACCAGTTTGTCGACTATCCCCTGTCCGATGCAATAAAAGCAACCGTCAGGTACCCTGAACTTCCCCTGAGTGAGGCACTCTATAAAATATACGTTGATCCCGGCACTGATACATTCCTTCCTGACTCTCCATAACCTGCCAGGGGAAAAAGAAAATGCGGTGTCAGAAGCAGTGAGAGAACGGATGAGAATGCTCCCCCTGCTCCATTTTTCTGCACTCATTTATTGCCACCGCAGGTTCAATTACCAGAGAATTCCAAGGCCGAGTGTCACGACGTGATTGCCCGAGCTTGTGTCTGAGACGTCACTGAGCTCCATCTCTTCGAAGAACCACTCATACCGGTACGCCGTGAGCAGATATGTCTTTTCATGCAGAAAGACCTTGAACCCGATATTCGGGCCAGCCGTTCCGGTAGAGTCATTGTCATTGTAAACAGCACCGATGAAGGCACCGAGAAATGGCTGGAACATATCGTCCTGGGACAATCCAAGAAAATGGTAATTCACAAAGGGAACAGTTGATGCTGTCCAGGTATCGTCCCCCCCGTCTATAAAATTATAGTTTACCGACTGATTTACCCCAACTTCCAGCGGTTTTGTGACAAAATATCCATAAGACAGGCTCAGTGTGGCCGTACCAATATCAGTGTCCTGCGCATGGAAGAAACCTCCTGACAGCTGAATCGCATTATCCCCTGCAGATTGTGCTGCAAAGCAGTTTATCCCAATAAATGCAATCAGAAAAAGAGTGACGCCCGCAGACATTATTATCTTCTTCAACTCCGTCCCTCCTTTCATCCTGGTTTTATAGGAAACAAATTGATATAGAATAATGTCTTTCCTGAAAAAATGCAAATGACTGAAACGGGGGCAAACTCATCTCAAAAAGCTCCCTGTAATACGCCCGGCAAGACACACTTGCAGGTATGTGCCGCATTTATGTGGTAAGCGTACGATAGATCTCGGTAATCCTGTTCGGAAGCTTCCGTACATCGTCGAGAACAATATAACTTACTTCCCCGAACATATGCGGGAGGTATGACCGCGCCTCTTTATCAATGGTAATACAAAAAGGCTGAATCCTCTGCTCCTTGGCTTCGATAAGGGCCTTCCTTGTATCCTCGACCCCGTAGTCACCCCTGTAACTGTCGCGGTCCTCCGGATGACCATCACTCAGTGTCACAAGCAACTTTGTCTTCACATCAACTTTTTTAAGAATCTGTGTTGCATGCCGGATAGGAGGGCCCATGCGCGTATAGTCCTTCGGGACAATACCTGCAATTCGCCTCTTCACGGATATGTCGTATCCCTCATCAAATCCCTTCACCTTATAGAATTCGCACATGTTTCTTGTGACCCCGGAAAAACCGTAAATCGCATACCGGTCACCCAAAGCCTCGAGCGCCTCGCACATAAGTACGAGGGCCTCTTTCTCTGCCCTGTTCACCCACCCCTTGGTTGAACCACTCATGTCGAGGAGAAAAAGGGCACCGATACTCCTCTCCTGGCGGTCAAGTTTCGTAAAGAGGTTCTGGCTCGGGGAAAGTCCTGCCCTGGCGTCGGCAAAAGCCTCGACAATCGCATCGATATCTATATCGTCACCCTCTTTCTGACGCCTCATGATGTTCAGCTCTTTCTTCAGGAGTTCGAACTTCCTCCTGAGTGTTGTGACGTACCCTCCATAGCGCTTCAGCGTCAGATCAACGAACGGCTCATCACCCGGATTTATTTCTTTCTCAAAAAGACTGCACCATCCCTTCTTGTAGTCATTTCTTCGGAAATCCCATTCATCATATCTTATGCCTCCCTCCTCACCTTCCTCTTCCTCTTCTTCAATGAGATCCTTCAATGAGAATATCACTTTCGAATCCAGTGAAGAACTCCCATCGAGAAGCATTCCGTCCGATACAATCCTGACTTCCTGAAGGATATCTTCTGTTTCCTGATCTACTTCGAAAAGCCTTCCTTTTACCAGAAGATACTTCGCGTCCTTTTTCGGCAATCTCTGTACCAGCGTTGATTTCCGGGATATCTTGTGCAGGAAAGGGTGCACTTCAGCATTTGGCATATTCACAAGTTTCGAGATAACGCTTTCAAGTCTCTTCTTCTTCTGTGCGGTCTTCTCTTTCAGGTGTGCGGACACTTTTTTCGGTTGTATCCTTCCCAGATATCCCATGTCCGTTCCGTGGTATTCACCTTTCAGCCCTTCTGCCAAGGAGTAAAGAGCACACAGGACATCCAGAATTTCCAATGTTTCCCCTGCCTTCCTTACCCTGTGAATCAAGGGAAGTGCTGCCTGAATAAACCTGGTATTCCCTCCCTTTGTACCACCGGTCAGAAATACCTGATAGAGGCCTTCAACTGCAGCTTGTTTTTCCGAAATTACGCAGAGCGAAGGCCTTTTCTCAAAGAAGCATTTTTTTATCACCTGTGCGTCTCTCATGAGACCCGACAGCTCCTGCTGAAGATGACGCTCCAGTCTGAATGCATCTATAACGGCGTAAAGATCTACCGCAAGGGCCTTATGCGCGAACGTGTGAAACAGGTCTGCGATATCAGGACGCGCCACGCGATCTTCTCCTATCACATTCCTCAGGTGCAAGGGATCAGGAGTGAGAGTTCCCCAGGCGATCCGGGCCCATTGGTAAACCGCCATTAACTTGTAAAGGACAAAATTATTATCCCGTTCCTTAAATTCATTCACATGGTGGGGCAAAAAAATACTCTCGGTATCGGTATAGGATTGATCATCAGGCACAATCCTCAGATGCATGCCTGAAATTCCACACAGGTAGGTTTCAAGAATCACGCTCACCGCCTGCAGAGAAAGGCCATCCTGTCTTTTGAACTTATTAAGCTCTTCCTCGTCAATCCTAGAAAGAAAACGGAAAAAGGCATCCATGCCCTGTGCTTCGAGAAGATCAAAGGCATGGGTTATCCAGAGTTCCATCTCCTTGGGGGAGAGACTTTTTGATGCGGTATTGATCCTTCTGATAAGGTTAGGGACAAGGCCTGATGCTGACTTTGAAAGCGAGGCACAAAGTGCGAGGGCCTTCAGACGGTAACGCTGGTCAAAAGCCCTGATGTCACGGGAGACCTTTTCCACCTCCTCGTCTTCGAAAAGGTCAAAGGTCAGGTTTTGAACAAGATCCTCCCATAGTTCTTCTTTTGCTCTTTTTGCTGCTGTCAGCATTGAGAATACCCGGCCTGGATCTCAGAAAACGGAAACCACAATTTCAGAGAGTGCAACCAGCATTTCACGGTCATCGGTAAGGGGGGATGAAACAGCCACCTCGCAGGCTTTCTTCATATCAATCCCAGCACTATTCATTTTTGCAGCGTGGATGAGCAGGCGAGTACTTGCCCCCTCTGTGAGACCCCTGTCCTTGAGGTTTCTCGTCTTCATTCCGAAATATACCAGTTTCTCTGCAAGATTCTCTTCGATTCCCGATTCATGGATGAGAATTTCTCTTTCAACCTCTTTTGAAGGATAGGAAAACTCTATTGCCATAAAACGCTGCCTTGTTGACTGCTTCAGATCCTTCAGTACGCTCTGGTATCCCGGGTTATATGATATTGCGAGCATAAACTCGGGGGCTGCCTTCAGTATCTGCCCCTTTTTCTCTATCGGGAGGATACGTCTGTCGTCTGCAAGTGGGTGAATTACAACGGTCGTATCCTTTCTCGCCTCGACAATTTCGTCAAGATAGCAGAATGCCCCTGCCTTCACAGCCTTTGTGAGTGGCCCGTCAACCCAGACCGTTTCCCCTCCCTTCACCAGATATCTTCCCACAAGGTCTGACGCGGTAAGGTCGTCATGACAGGATACTGTGATCAGAGGCCGTTCCAGCTTCCATGCCATATATTGCATAAAACGTGTCTTCCCGCATCCGGTAGGCCCCTTCAGAAGAACAGGGATATGATTTCTATAGGCAGATTCAAAAAGACTCACCTCATTTTCCACCTCACGGTAGTAAGGTTTCTCCGTAACGAGAAATTTTTCTGTTTTCTTGGCTTTTGTTTTCATATTATTTATTATAAATAATTTTATTATTATAGTAAATATATCTATGAGCGCACAAAGCTGTCACAGAACAATAATACTTTTAAATCAGGGTTTTATGAAAATATAAATGGACTGCGCTCCAACTGGAGCGCATCTACTGCAGATATCTGACCTTCTTCTCAACCGGCTGTTTTTGGGGGCCCTTTGACCGCCGTTCAGCATATCCCACAGGGATTACGGCCATGAACTCACCTTCCGGCTCACCGAGGAACTTGAGCACATCATCCTTGATCATGAAAAGAATCCCGAGCCATACCGTTGCCAGACCGAGTGATGTCGCGGCAAGAAGCAGGTTTTCAACCGCTGCAGCAGAACTCTGTATTTCCATGGTCCGGAAAAAATCCCTCGCGAGTTCTTTCTCAACCTTGAAGAGTTTTGACCCATGCCCTATCAGTTCCCCTGTGTTTGCCACTGCAACCACGACCGGCGCACTCTGGATGCTTCTTGCCGCCATTCGCAGGAGCGTGGAAGACGGCTTGGGAAAGCCTGCGGACCTGGAGGTCACGAGTCGGGCAAGGTCCTTTTTTTTCTGTCCCCTGATCACGATGAACTTCCAGGACTGCTGGTTGTGCGCGGAAGGGGCCTGGTTTGCCGCATCAAGAAGCACATCAATGAGGTCTTCGGATATGTCCCTGTTCTGGAATTTCCTCACGCTGTGCCTGTCTCTTATTGTGGCCAACGTCTCAGTCAGCACAAAAGCACCATCCGGTGATTTCACGATCCCCCTCCGTAAAGGATAATTTTGATTTCCAATGTTATCACAGAAACTCTTTGACGGGCAATGATCATTCTCTCATCGGTACTGCCGCGCATTCAGAAATAATATTCGTGTACACTATCGCGGGGCTGGATAGCGTTCATTCCATTCGGATACATAAAAGCAGGGCATTACGCGGCAAAATACACATGGAATTGGTAACAAGTTGGGAAAAAGTCCTTTGCGGATATAATCCCGCGCTCAGAAGCCTGCGACTGCTGCTTTCGCAAAACCGAGGAGATACGACGGAAAAATACCGATAAAAAGAACGGCGACAACCGCGATCCCGAGAGCGACGTTTGTCGATGCGGATGTGGTCAGCGTGACATCTCTCTTAGGATCCCTCATATACATATACATGACGATCCTGAGATAGAAGAATGCCGAGATTGCACTGAAAATTACTGCAATGACGACGAGCCACGTATAACCTGCGTTTATTGCGCCAAGGAAGAGATAGAGCTTACCGATAAAACCGGCCGTAGGAGGAATGCCTGTCAGGGAAAACATAAAAATCAGCATAAGCACCGCTGCGAGAGGATGCTGTTTCGAAAGACCCTGATAGTCATCGATATCCTCACCCCTGAATCCTTCACTCCGGAGCATGGTGATAACCCCGAAGGCACCTATGTTCATGAACGCGTAGATCATCATGTAGTTCATCATGCTTGCGATCCCGTCCTGATTTGCAACAATAATCCCGAGAAGGGCATATCCTGCATGGGCAATCGAAGAGTATGCAAGCATCCTCTTGATGTTCGACTGTGAGAGTGCAACGATGTTCCCGACACCCATGGTGAGGATCGAAAGGACAATCAGAATAGTCTGCCAGTCAACCTTCACAGAAGCAAATGCAATGATGAAGACCCTGCCGAGGACCGCAAATCCGGCTGCCTTCGGACCGACTGACATGAACGCGGTGATTGAAGTAGGAGCGCCTTCATACACGTCAGGGGCCCACATATGGAATGGTACAAGTGCGATCTTGAACCCGAATGCCACAATGAGGAACATTGCCGAAAGGAGCAATGACGGATTACCTGCAAGACCGTTCTCCGCGATATAAGAAGCGATATGCTGAAGGTTTGTCGTCCCGGTAAGGCCGTAGACAATCGAAATGCCATAGAGCAGGAATCCAGAGGAAAATGCCCCGAGAAGGAAATATTTCAGTGCCGCTTCGCTGGACCTTCCGTCATGCCTGATAAACCCTGCAAGCACATAGGTGCTCAACGCCATGAGTTCAAGCCCCAGGTAGAGCACAATCAGGTCGCCGGCAGATGCCATGAGCATCATCCCTATCGTCGAGAAGAGAATCAGGCTGTAATACTCACCGTAATTCACCTTTTCGACAATTATATACTTCATCGAGATGAGTACGGAGAGGACGACATTCACAAGAAAAATGATCTTGAAGAAAGTGCTGTACCCGTCAGCAATGAACATTCCCCCGAATGTCTCGCCGGACGAACCGATGAGCGAATATGCAACAACGCACACAGATGCGATACTCATGAGCGCAACGATCTCTTTTCTCTTTATCAGCAGGTCTGCAAGTAATATGATGAGGGCGAGTCCCGTCAGGACAAGCTCAGGCATCAAGGGGCTGAGGTCGGGAAGCTGGAAGTTCATTTCAACACTACCTCCATGATTGCTTTTGCGATATTCACTTCCTGCACACCGCTTCCTGTGGTCACCCTCTCAAGGAGATGCTCAACAGATACATGCATAAAGCTGAGGAGTGCATTCGGATACACGCCGATCCAGAAGACAAGAAAAAGCATAGGAAGAAGAGTGATCATTTCCCTGATATCCATGTCAGGCAGGCCGATCACCTTCTTGTTTATCTCCGTGAAAAACACCCTCTGGTAGAGCAGGAGCATATAGGCCGCACCGATGATCACACCGGTTGCCGCGAGTACCCCGACCAGCTTGTTCGCAGTGAATCCACCGAGCAGGATGAGAAACTCTCCGATAAAACCGTTTGTTGCGGGGAGACCGATGGATGCCATGGTAAATACCATGAAGAACGCGGCATACATTGGCATCACGGTCGCTAGGCCTCCGTAATCTGCAATTTTCCTTGTATGCGTTCTCTCATAGACGATTCCTACCGAAAGGAAGAGAGCACCTGTCACCACCCCGTGGTTGATCATCTGGAGGATTCCTCCTTCCATACCCTGGCTGTTCAGTGCAAAAATACCGAGTGTCACAAATCCCATGTGACTGACAGAACTGTATGCAATAAGTCTCTTAAGGTCTGTCTGGCCAAGGCATATGACCGCACCGTAGATGATCGCGATAACTGACAGGGTAAGCATCACCGGTGTCATGGCGACTGAGGCTTCCGGGAAGAGCGGCAGAGAGAATCTCAGGAATCCGTATGCGCCCATCTTGATAAGTATGGCGGCAAGGATGACACTTCCTGCGGTTGGCGCTTCTGTGTGTGCATCGGGAAGCCATGTATGGACAGGCCACATCGGCACCTTCACCGCAAACGCAGCGAAGAATGCCCAGAATAACCACATCTGCATTGTGTAGGGATAAGATTTTGTCATAAGTTCAAGTATGCTAAACGTCTTTCCGGCATAAAGATAGAGCATGATGATACCGATAAGCATCAGGAGACTCCCGACGAGAGTATACAGGAAGAATTTTATCGCGGCATACACCCTGTTGGGCCCTCCCCATACGCCGATGATGAGGAACATGGGGATAAGCATTGCCTCCCAGAATATGTAGAACAGGAAAAAGTCGAGCGAACAGAAGACCCCGATCATCGCTGCGGTCGTGAGGAGTATGGATATATAGAATTCCTTTACTTTTGTCTTGATGGAGTTCCACGAAATAAGCACACAGAGGATCGCCGTAAGAGAGGAAAGGAGCACGAAGAGTACGCTGATACCGTCGACCCCAAGGAAATAATTCACATTCCACTGCGATATCCACGGATGTTTCTCGACGAACTGCATTTTATGGGTGGTCTTGTCAAAATTGAGGAAAAGCGGCAATGCAAAGAGCAGCGTCGCTGAACTGGTAATCAGCGCAATCCATTTTGTAAGGAGTTCCCATCCTCTCCTGTTGATAAGAATCAGAAGGGCACCGAGAACAGGCAGGAATATCAACGTCGAGAGTATCGGGTATCCAAGTTGATTCATTATGACCTGTTCTTCCATATTTCTCCTCTAACTGTTTTTTACGAACGCCACAAAAGGACATACAGGAGAATAAATACAGCCCCTGCAGCCATAAAAATGCCGTAGTGATGCGCAAGGCCGGTCTGAATCCTCCTCAGCTTTCCGCTGAAACTTCCGATCAGGCCAGGCACCCCGTTCACAACTCCTTCTATGATCTTTGCATCCGTGAATCCGACGAGAATCTTCCTCGCCACCCACATGGTAGGCTTCACGAGGATAATGTTGTACAGTTCGTCAACATAATATTTGTTATAAAGTATCAGATAAAAGAGATTGTAACTCTTTCCCATCCTGACGGGGATGTGTGTCTTTTTAAGATAGAATATAAAGGCGAGTATAAGACCAATAAATGCAATTGTGGTGGACAGGCTCATAATTCCGAGTTCCTGTGCATGAGTCCCGTGAAATTGAGGGTGTCCGACCACCGGCTCCAGGAAATGGGCGAAATGGGCACCCCCACCAAGTACCGGGGGAATACCGATCCAGCCGCATGCAACCGCACCAATCGCAAGTATCATCAGGGGAATTGTCATCACCTTCGGCGATTCGTGGAGGTGATGTTCTTCATGGTGCGTACCCCTGAATTTACTGTGAAAGGTGAGGAACATCAGCCTGAATGTATAGAACGGGGTAAAAAACGCGATACTGGTCATCAGCAGCCATACAAAAGTCCCGACCCCGCTGTGGGCGGCAAATGAAGACCAGACAATCTCGTCCTTGCTGAAAAATCCGGCAAACCCCGGGATACCTCCCGCGCTGAGCGCTGCGAGCAGCATGGTAATGTATGTGACAGGCATATACTTCTTGAGCCCTCCCATCCTCTGCACGTCATTATGTCCGACCGCATGGATGACACTCCCCGCCCCGAGGAAGAGCAATGCCTTAAAGAACGCATGCGTATAAAGGTGGAACACTCCGGCTGCGAATGCCCCTACCCCGCACGCAACGAACATCATCCCGAGATGGCTAAGCGTCGAATACGCGATGATCCTCTTGATGTCATTCTGCACGCAGGCGATTGTTGCAGCAAATACCGACGTGACCGCTCCGACCACGGCCACCATGTTCATCGTAAACGGTGCAAGCACAAAAAGGGAATTGCAACGCGCAACGAGGAATACACCGGCGGTTACCATGGTTGCCGCGTGTATGAGTGCACTGACCGGTGTCGGGCCTTCCATCGCATCAGGGAGCCACACATGCAAGGGTATCTGGGCTGATTTACCGACTGCGCCGCAGAAAAGAAGGACGGTAATCAGGGTAATCAAATCAACGTCATACCCCAGGAAATTAACTCTGTGCCCAACAAAATCCTTGACGCCCTCAAAAACCGGCGCATAGTGTATCGTTCCGAAAGTGAGGAATATCATGAAAATCCCGAGTGCGAACCCGAAATCGCCGAACCTGTTCACGATGAATGCCTTTTTCCCTGCGTCGGCTGCTGACTTCTTCTCGTACCAGAAGCCGATGAGGAAATACGAGCAGACACCGACACCCTCCCAGCCGAAATAGAGCTGCAGGAAGTTGTTCGAAGTGACGAGCATCAGCATCGAAAACATAAACAGACTGAGATAGGCGAAAAACCGGTAGTATCCCTTGTCACCATGCATGTAGCCTATCGAATAGATATGAATAAGCGTACTGATGGCTGTGACGACAATGAGCATGACCGCGGAGAGCTGGTCAATCAGAAAACCGACCGATACATGAAAATTACCTGACACGATCCAGGTGTAGAGGTCTTCATTGATTATCATGCCCCCGAGCACATCAAAAAGGGCTATGACCGATACAATGAATGAACCGATAATCGCAAGGCATGAAGGCCAGTGGGCCTTCGTCCGCAAAATCTCCTTTCCAAGGAGGATGTTGATTATGAAGGCCGCAAGCGGCAAAAACGGTATCAATAAATATAATTTCATCAGTTCAGGCCCTGTGCCCATTCATAGAGTGTGTACAAAATCATCCTTTTAGCCCTTTCGCCTCGTCCACATGTGCGGTTGCCCTGTTCCTGAAGAAGGCTATGACGATCGCCAATCCTATGGCTGCCTCGGCTGCTGCGACCGCGATCACAAAAAATGCGAGTATCTGCCCCCTCACGTCCTGCATGTAATGGCTCATTGCAATAAGATTGATGTTCACCGCATTCAGCATTAGCTCTATCGACATGAACATCAGAATGATATTCTTCCTTGTGAGAAAGCCGAACACCCCGATGGTAAATACCGCGAGACTGAGTACCATGTACCAGCTTAAAGGAACCATATATTAACTTTTCAGCCTCCTCTTCGCAAGGACTATTGCACCGATAATCGCCACAAGGAGGACCAGCGATGCGATCTCAAACGGGAAAAGATATTCTGTATATAAAACCTTTCCAATCACTTTTGTATGGGTCTCCTGCTGAATGAGGTCGATCGAGTAGTTCCCTGCGGCGCGAGGATAAACGACCTCAGCGAGAGAATGACAAGCACGAAAAGAGCAACGGCAAACGTGAACCCGGCCGACCAGGCCCCGATGAACCGCCCGATAGTGAGTTCCTCTCTGAGGTTCATCAGGAGCACGACAAAGAGAAACAGCACGAGGATGCCTCCTGCGTAGACAATCAGCTGTACCGCGGCCATGAACTCGGCATTCAGGAAGAGATAGAGGCTCGCGATATGGAAAAACAGGAGCAGCATCCAGAGCAGGCTGTGTACCGGATTCTTCCGGGTGACTACCACCAGCGAAAGAGCGACGATCGCAAAGGCGAAATACGCAAAAAAGAGTTCAGGAATCATGCGTCTTTCCCCCTCGGCTGATTTGCAGGTGTCTCAAAGTCCTCAGACATAGGCCTCCAGAACTTTTTGAAATAATACTCGCCCTTGTTCCCCGGCATGTACTTGTCCCAGTTTGCAAGCAGCTTTTCCTTATTCATAAGAAGCCGTTCCTTCGCGTATTCAGAATATTCATAGTTCTCTGTGAGGACAATCGCCCCGTACGGACATGCCTCCACGCAGAACCCGCAGTAGATGCATCTCAATACCTCAATCTCATATCCGGTCACCTGCCCCTTTGACCTTGTCACCTTGATGCACTGCGCCGGACAGATCGTTGCGCAGAGACCGCACCCGACACACTTTGCTTGCCCGGTAGCCTGGTTCTTTGCGAGGGCATGCTGTCCCCTGAATCCTGCAGCGATCTTCCTTCTTTCCTTGGGGTACTGAATAGTGACAGGACGGGAAAACAGCCTGCTCAGGGTAAGGGCCATTCCCTGGAGAATCTCGATGAAAAAGACCTTTTTGACAAGTTGCCTGACAGTCACCTATTTGCTCCTTACCATATGATTTTCACCAGTCCTGTGATAAGTATGTTCGCGAGTGCGACCGGAATGAGCACCTTCCACCCTATCGCCATCACCTGGTCATACCTGTACCTCGGCAGCGTCGCGCGTATCCAGTAGTAGAAGAATATGAATGCATACACCTTCATGAGGAACCACACTATCCCAGGCACATGGGAAAGGAAGGGGAATACCTTGAGCACGTACCATGGCAGTGTCCAGCCACCGAGAAAACAGACTGCGGAAAGTGAGGCAATAATGAACATTGCAATATATTCGCCGAGGAAGAAGAGCGCGAACCTGAACCCGCTGTACTCAGTAAAGTATCCCGCAACGAGTTCGCTCTCTGCCTCCGGCATGTCGAACGGGGTTCTGTTCGTCTCCGCAACCGCAGAGATGGTAAAGACGACAAACGCAACGAACTGGGGTATGGCGTACACCCCGAAGACAGACTGTTCCTGCATCCTGACGATCTCTCCAAGATTCAGCGACCCCGCCATGATCATCACCCCGACTAGACTCAGTCCCATCGCAATCTCATAACTGATGACCTGCGCAGAGGACCTGAGTCCGCCGAGGAAGGCGTACTTGGAGTTCGATGCCCAGCCTGCAATAAACACCCCGTAGACACCGATACCGGCAATGGCAAAGAGAAATAAAAGACCGATATTAAGGTCGGCAATCACAAAATTCTCTGCAAACGGGATCACGGAAAGATTGACCATTGCCGATGCCATGAAAATGACCGGCGCAAGATAAAAGACTGCCTTATCCGCCTGTGCCGGGATGATATCTTCCTTGAAAAAGAGCTTGAGCCCGTCAGCAAAAGGCTGCAGGAGCCCGTGCGGGCCGACCCTCATAGGGCCCATCCTTACCTGCATATGACCGATTACCTTGCGCTCGAAATATGTTGCATATGCAACGTGCAGCAACCCCACTGCGAGGACAACCGCAATCTTCACTATAATAATGATGACGTCGATGCTGAACTGAATCACTGCACCCAGGGCTGCAGGCGGCATGAGGTTATTTAATATGCCGTTCAATGTATCCATTGGCTATCTATCGCACTCTCCAAGCACAATATCGATTGTACCGATGTTCGCAATGACGTCGGCAACCAGATGTCCCTTGCAGAGCCGGGGCAATACGCCTGCGTGGATAAAAGACGGCGCTCTCACCCTCATTCTGTAAGGCTTTCCTGTTCCGTCGCTCACGAAATAGAATCCGAGTTCCCCTTTCGGGACTTCGGTTGCAACATAGACGTCCCCTGCCGGCGCCTTCGGACCTTTCTTTATAAACGTAAAGTGTTCGACAAGGTGCTGCTGGGCCGTCTTCATCTCCTCCGAAAGCTCGGCTTTGGACATTTCGACCAGCTTGTCCTCGGGCTGTCCTTTTCCGCCCGGCACTATTTTCATTGCCTTGAACTTGCATGTGACAAAGCAGGTTGCACAGTTCAGGCAGAGGCTTTGATCGATCTTGTGCGGCTTTTTCTTCTCCCCAGTGATTGCCTTTGCAGGGCATGCCCTGAGACACATGCCGCATCCCTTGCACGCTTTCTCATCCACAAGGTACGCCACGTCCTTCATCGGATGTGTAATCGCCATCATCTTGTCTTTCGGCTGGAGTACGAATTTGGGTGCATCGGCCATTATCGGTCCGGGAGGCAGCTTGTCAATGACACTGCCTTATGATGCTGTTTGACTCTCTCATCTCGAGCATTCTGCAGCGGTAACGGTCATACGTATCTCCCTTGGTGCCGATCGGAACACTGAACTCGACCTGGTCGTACGCGTCATATGGCATGTGTTTCCTTATATCATATGAGACTCCCGACCCCCTCAACGTGGGCCCGGTCATTCCCCAGCTCACCGCTTCTTCAGCCGAGATCACCCCGATATCAACCGTCCTCTTCAGCCAGATCCTGTTCTGGTCGATCAGGGTTTCATATTCAAGTATCCTTGAAGGGAACTCATCGGTAAACTTCCAGACACTATCGATGAATTCCTGCGAGATATCGTTCCTCACCCCGCCTATCCTCGGGTAGGTGACGGTGAGCCGCGCTCCGCAGATATTCTCATACAAGTCGAGAATCCATTCCCTCTCTCTGAAACAATAAAGGAAATACCGTCATCGCCCCTATGTCGAGCGCATGGGTTGCGAGCCAGAGAAGGTGGTTTGCAATCCTTGACAGTTCACCGAGGATCGTCCGTATGAACTTAGCCCTCTCGGGGGCCTCTATCCCGTAAAGTTTTTCGACCGCAAGGACATACCCGATATTGTTTGACATCGCTGACACATAATCCATCCTGTCAGTAAGAGGAAGGGCCTGGAAGTAACTGAGGCTCTCCCCTGAGCTTCTCAATCCCCCTGTGGAGATATCCGACGTAGGGGGTCACATTCACGATCACTTCTCCATCAAGGTCGAGCACAAGGCGCAAAACACCGTGTGTAGCCGGATGCTGCGGCCCCATGTTTACATTCAGCTCTCTCTGTTTCGAATATCTTCTCTAACTGCTCCATATTATCCTTCCCACTCGAACTCTTTCAGTTCCTCAGACCTCTTGAGCGTGTCGGTAAATCCTGGCCAGTCCTGCTCCAACGGAGGACCTGCGAGGGGGTAGTCTTTTCTCAGGGGATGCCCTTCCCAATCCTCCGGCATAAGGATTCTCCTGAGATCAGGATGGCCGGTGAATTGAATGCCAAACATATCGAAACACTCACGCTCATGCCAGTTGGCACCCGCCCAGAGGGGGACGACCGACCTGATGGCCGGGTCTCTCTGGCACCTGTGCCTTCAGGCGCAGACTGTGGCGATAGCGTATGGAATAAATATTATAGACGACTTCAAACCGCGGTTCCTTTTTTCCGCGCCAGTCGACCGCGGTGAGATCCTGGAGATGGTCAAACAGCAGATGGGGATCGTCATGAAGAAATCTGCAGATATCGAGGATTCTCCCGCGCTTCAGGATCACCGAGACCTGGCCCATCGTCTCTGTGACTTCGACCACTTCTTCAGGGAAATTCTCCTTGATCTTTTCCGCAATTTCGTTCGGATCAATGCTTGCCGGGGGAAGCGAGAGTCTTAATGACGTTACCGCCATGGGCTCCACCTCGCTTTTTCGTTTCTGATTTTCTCCTGAAGCATCATCATACCCTCCAAGAGTGTTTCAGGCCTGGGCGGGCAGCCCGGGACGTATACATCTACAGGGAGGAATGTATCGCATCCCTGAACCGTGCTGTATGTCCTGAATACCCCGCCGGTACACGCACAGCTTCCCATCGCGACTACATACCTCGGCTCGGGAATCTGGTCATATACCCGTCTTACCACAGGGGCCATCTTTTTTGTCACCGTACCGGCGACAATCACACAGTCCGCCTGCCTGGGGGACCCCCTGAATATTATCCCGAACCGGTCAAAATCGTAGTGAGCCGCACCTACCGCCATCATTTCGATCGCGCAGCAGGCAAGCCCGAATGTGGTTGGCCATATCGAAGACAGTCTTCCCCAGTTGATGACCTTGTCGAATGTCGTGATGATTACGTTCGGAGGCAATATCCTGGTGTCTTCTTCTACCTGTATAAGTCCGACTGTCGATGTGTCAAGCACCTTCTTCTACCCTCCGTTTTCCATGAAGGTTAATCCCATTGAAACGCCTCTTTTTTCCATGCATAGAGGTAGCCGATCAAAAGGATCACTATAAAGATAACCATTTCTATAAAGGCATAAATGCCGATCTTGTCGAAAACTATAGCCCAGGGATAAAGGAATATTGCTTCCACGTCGAAGACGACGAAGAGCATGGCAATGATATAGAACCTTATCGAGAATCTGTAGCGTGGTTCTCCTGTCGGGGTAATGCCTGATTCGTATGGCATGAGCTTTTCAAAATAGGGTTTTTTCAGTCTGAAGATCATGCCGATAAGTAGTGCACCGAGACCGAATGCCGATGCAATCAAAATGAAGATAAGAACCGGTAAATATTCTGATGGCAAATATGTTCCAGGCATAAGCGCTTATGTTATACTGAATAGCGCCACCTCTTGTCAAGTAAAAATTTTTCGGATATTCGCGAAAGGCTGAAAATGGACAGGGGTATCTTAAAAAGGGGGTTTTATGTTTAAAATTCTCAAAAAAGAGACTCTCTCAGATGCCGTCACACTCTTTGATATTGAAGCGCCTGACATTGCCCGGAAAGCAAAGGCCGGAAATTTTTTCATACTCAAAATCGATGAGCGTGGCGAGAGAATCCCGCTCACCATTGCTGACTTTGACAGCGGGAGAGGCACTATCACGACCGTTTTCCAGAAAATCGGGAAGACAACCTTTCAGCTTGATGAACTCGGGGAAGGGGATATCCTCTCCGACGTCACCGGACCCCTCGGCATGCACAGCCATATAGACAGGTTTGGCAAGGTTATCTGTGTTGGAGGCGGGGTCGGGATCGCGCCGGTGTATCCTATCGCGAGGGAACTGAAAGAAGCGGGGAACCAGGTCATTTCGATCATCGGGGCCCGCACAAAAGACCTCCTCTTCTGGGAAGAAAAGATGCGGGAGGTCTCTGATGAACTCATCGTCACGACCGACGACGGCTCATACGGCAGAAAATGTGTCGTGACGGTCCCGCTGGAAGAAATACTCCGTGAAAAGCAAGAGGTGGCACAGGTAACCGCTATCGGCCCTGCCATCATGATGAAATTCGTCTGTATCACCACTGAAAAATATAATGTAAAAACAATCGTGAGCCTCAATTCCATTATGGTCGACGGCACAGGAATGTGCGGCGCATGCAGGATCGAAGTCGGGGGGGAAACCAGGTTTGCCTGTGTGGACGGCCCCGAGTTTGACGGGCATAAGGTGGACTTTGACCTGCTTATGTCGCGGCAGAGAATGTATCTGGACGAGGAAAAATCTGCGCTTGCACAATACAGGGCATCTACCGTAGGGGAGTAATTATGGATGAGAAGAAAAAGAAACCCAGAGTAGCGATGCGTGAGCAGGATCCGCGGGAACGGGCGAAAAATTTCATGGAAGTCCCCCACGGCTATTCACCCGAGGAAGCGGTCGATGAGGCTTCGCGATGCCTGGGGTGCACAAGGCCCGCATGCAGGAACGGCTGCCCCGTACGGGTTGATATTCCCTCCTTTATTAAACTGATCAAGGAAGGCAGGTTTATCGAGGCGGCATGGAGCGTGAAAGAGCAAAACGCGCTGCCTGCTGTATGCGGCAGGGTATGTCCCCAGGAAATACAGTGTGAATCAATGTGTATCCTTGGGAAAAAGGGAGAACCTGTCGCCATAGGGAATCTCGAACGGTTTGTTTCTGATTATGAAGCAGCGGCGGGAGAGATTCAGGTGCCCAAGATACCAAGGAAGACCGGCAGGAAGATCGCAATCATCGGCTCTGGTCCGGGAGGGTTAACGTGTGCTGCCGAACTGATCAGGTCAGGTCATGAGGTAACCCTGTTCGAGGCCCTGCATAAACCGGGGGGCGTGCTCGTCTACGGCATCCCCGAATTCCGGCTTCCGAAAGCGATCGTTGAAAGGGAAGTTGCCTATATACAACAACTTGGGGTCAAAGTTGTCGTGAATGCGGTCATTGGAAATCTCCATACGATTGATGAATTGCTGGACGTTCAGGGATACGATGCATGCTTCGTCGCGACAGGAGCAGGCCTGCCCGTATTCATGGGCATCCCCGGGGAAAACCTGAACGGCATCTATTCGGCGAATGAGTTTCTCACACGGGCCAATCTTATGAAGGCATACCTCTTCCCGGAATATGACACCCCTATCAGGAGGGGAAAGCATGTGGCGGTCATCGGCGGCGGGAACGTCGCTATGGACTCTGCAAGGGTGGCATTGCGCCTCGGCGCAGAGAAGGTATCTCTCATTTACAGGCGGTCCGAAGCCGAGATGCCAGCCCGGAAGGCAGAGGTACACCACGCCCACGAAGAGGGCATAGATTTTCAGTTTCTGACCAATCCCCTGCGTTACATAGACGACGGCAGCGGAAATGTCTGTGCAGTGGAATGCATCCGCATGGAACTGGGCGAAGCCGATGACTCGGGGAGAAGGAGACCCGTCCCCGTTCAGGGGAGCGAATTCCAGATCGAGATAGATGTAGGTATCCCTGCAATCGGCACAAGATCAAACCCCCTGCTTCTGAACAGCACGGAAGGCCTCCGGACAAACAGAAGAGGCTATATCATCGCAAATGAAGAAACGGGGATGACCTCACGCAAGGGCGTATTTGCCGGCGGGGACATCGTTACCGGTTCCGCGACCGTAATCCTCGCGATGGGCGCAGGGAGGAAGGCAGCATCCGCAATCAAAGAATACCTGAAGTGGAAGTACTGGGACTTCGGGGAAGAGTGAACGATCCCCTGTCCCGCAGAAAAAAAACTCCCTCTGCAACTCTGAAGATATTTTCCGTCTCTTCCGATAGAATAAAAAAATGGACCAGGCCGAAGCTGATGCCCGCTTTATGAAACTCGCCCTCCAGGAGGCGGAATCTGCCTATATCGAAGGCTGAGGTCCCTGTTGGTGCAGTTCTCGTTCGGAAAGGCGAAGTCATCGCAAGGGCACACAACAGGAGGGAATCATCAAAAGACCCGACAGGCCATGCAGAGATGCTTATTATGCGGGCCTCCGGAGGGGGCGGTGACAGCTGGAGACTCGAAGACACCACGCTTTATGTGACGAAAGAACCATGCATAATGTGTGCAGGAGGCATGATCAATGCAAGGCTGGGAAGGCTTGTATACGGATGCGGGGACGAAAAAGGCGGGGCAGTCGACAGTCTTTACCATATCCTTTCAGATGAGAGGTTGAATCATCAGGTCGAGGTTGTTTCAGGCATCCTTGCTGACCTGTGCGCAGAGGTGCTGAAAAAATTTTTCAGGGAACGGAGGCAGGAAAAGCTTCCCTGAGAAATGCGTTCAGGAAAACGTACATTTCTGCTTTTGTATTAATCAAATCATTTCATTTAAACTATCATTTGTTGCTGAATGCTCATGTCTGTTGATTCTTGATGCGGAGGGGTGCCAGAGCGGTTGAATGGGACGGTCTCGAAAATCGTTGTGGGGGCAACCCCACCGAGGGTTCGAATCCCTCCCCCTCCGCCACTCATTTTGCCTCATGACCACCACGTTCCGTGACCCTGGCCCCCTTTTCTGTTCTCATCGCTATGTGGGCACCCACACCTTCCCCTTTTCTATAATATGTATCACCTCCCATCCTCTCTTCCGGAGTTCTTTCGCAATCCATTTCCTGTGGCATTTCCAGGGAAATTTTTCGGCGCAGATAATCACCGCCGGGCTTCGCAATGCAATCGGTTCGATCAACCCCACCCCCTCCAGGAAATCCTCTGTAGCTTTATAGGAGAGGTACCCCCCCTTTCGAAGCCCTCCCAATTCTCTTCCAAGGAAATAGTACGCTATTCCTTCGCGGGCGAGAAAGGGTTAAAGGAGTTCCCTGCTGAAGATGCTGATCCTGCTACTGGAAAAACTTCTTACGTCAATCAATGACCGGATATCGTACGCCTTGAGAATTTCTATAAAATCCTCTTCGCTTCTCCTGCTCGTCCCCAGGGTAAATACCTTTTTCATCTTCTTATAAAGAAATTCACCTGAAGGAGAAACTAACAATGCATGTGAGGAAGTTGTGGATAGAGGTGTGTAAAACTCATCCCGGCTTTACAGATATCAGGGTCTTCTTTTCTTTGCATATAAATTAGGCAGCCTAAATGTAGCGCAAAAACATGCCCTTGTCAATTTTCTCTCGCATTCTTTCCTGGAGCATGACCTCTATGGGCGCTGAATCTTTGTCATACGGGGCTTTTCTTTAGTCCTGTTTTCCGAAACACCTCTGAATGCCTGTATTCACTGGGAATGCGAGGATGGATCATCGTGTCACACTTTCTCCTGAGAGCTGTTCACGAAATCTCTGCGTGTGTACTGACGAATTCGTGCAGGTGCTTCTTCAGCGTCTCAATTCGCCGTCTTTTTGTCCAGCGAGGATACAAACCTCTCGAGTGTCGCCATATCAGTTTCAGACATGTCCATGAACTCAATCCCTATCTCATATCGCGGCGGGGTCATAATCTCTGCCGGCCTGCATGTGACAATTCTTCCCCATAGGGCAATTGCATAGTTTTTCGAAAGGGTCATTTCCATCGGGACCATTTCCTCAACCGGCAATACAAAATCACTCTCTATCAGCATACCGCATTTACTTAACCTTTTCACCGTGTAATTCTCAACGCACCGGACCGTTGCCCGCTCCGGGTCATGGATTGTGAACCTCACATGAATCCTGATTCCGTTCATCAGGGGAGCCCCTCCGCCTACCGGCTGATAATCGATATAATTGTCCCTTATGAACTTTTCAATCTCTCTTGTGCGCGTGTCTGAAATATTCTGGAACTTCATGCCAACCGTAAATGCCTGAGGGACCTCCCCCTCCTTCGCGGTGCCAGCCTGCTGCGTGGACCAGACAATTTTCCCTCTTAAATGCAGGATGCAGCCTTTGTTTTCAAGCCTGAGCACATACACCCCCCCGGTATTCAGCTGTTTTTCTGTCATAAAGGCAATGCCACCGCCACTGATATTGAGTACCTTCACATTGTTTGAAAAAAGTATTTTTCCGTGGATATTCATAAAATCCACAGAGAACCTTGGATGTCGCCTGTTTTCTTTCACCGGACCCGGTCCTTTTTCATCTGTAAGAACATGTCTGTGCTATATGCCTGAACACCAATGTAACTGTACATACACTTTTGTCCCTCTATATGTAATTTTCACTTTTCAAAGAAGGAAGTCAATCCTACTTGGGGAGGGGAGTGTGCTTTCACTTAGAGAATTCAGACATGAGCCATGCGTCTTTCCGAAAAGAGCATATGTCGGATTGGAGCTGTTCACAGGGGGTCAAAAACTGGGTTGACAGTTATGACAGACTCCATGTTATTTTATATACTCTTCGGGCGATTAGCTCAGCGGGAGAGCGCTTCCTTCACACGGAAGAGGCCACTGGTTCGAAACCAGTATCGCCCACCATATTTTTCAAGGACTTACCCCAATCCCCCTCTTTACTCCCTTTTTTTTGCGAGGGTACCGCACTTTTTAATCTCCGCGATGCTGCACCTCGCAATTCTGCGGGGATGTCACGTGGGTACGAGGAGATGGCTCGATGGGTAGGGCCTTGATCCGGCCGGAGTCATTTTTTTGTTGCAGAAACTGTATGGTATATATTAAATAAATAGCAAATCAGGCCGAAGGAGTGATGGGAGACTGTTTCTTTTCACCGGGGTTGTCCTTGCCGAAAAATGATCAGGCCAGGGAGCCCGGACTTGAGCAAGTAAGGGGAAGACAGGAGCGGGCACAGAGTTATTTCAGATGAAAACACCTCGTTTTTCTTAAAATACTATTAGGGCATCCTATGAGTCAAAACCTGGCAAAACAGAAAAAACTGATCGAAAAGATCGCGTTCAACATTATCGAGCAGGAAATGCGCACCGTGGTCCAGGGGCAGAGGACTTATCCCGAGATTTACATGGATGTAAGGAAAACGGTCGACTACGCGGCACGCATCCATAAAAAACAGATTAGAAAAAACGGGGAGCCCTATATATTCCACCCTATGCACGTTGCACTGATCGCTGCCGAGAACGGCATGGTCGACAAGATCTCGATTGACAGCTGCATGCTTCATGATGTGATTGAAGACGGTGGGGTCAGCAGGAAAGAAATATCGGAACTGTTCGGGGAGGAAGTTGCCGAGATTGTCGAGGGTCTTACAAAAATAAGGATGCATAAGGCCGAATCCTATGACAAATTCTTTTCCCACACCGTCAATAATCCGAGGGTAGCCTATATAAAAATATTTGACCGGCTCCACAACCTCAGGACATTATGGCCTCATTCCCCTTCGAAACAGGTGATCATCGCGGAAGAATCGATGGAAATATATCATAAGCTCTGCATCCGCTTGTGTCTTACCGATATCGCAAACGAGATAGAGAGCCTGTGCGCCCCCGTTCTCTATCCCGATAAATTCGATCAGTTTTCCGCCCGCCTCCAGCAAATTCAGAAATGGTCGGGAGACATCATCAATAGCTTCAAGATGAACGTCCTGGAGAAATGTCATGAAAACGACGTGAAAATAAGAAAAATCCGGGTGCAGTGGAAGCCCTTTCTCGATATCCCCGACTACGAACTCATGCAGGTCCCCGGTGTTCTTCTGTTTAAGTTGGTTGTCAATTCTGTCGAAAACGCATACAAAATGCTCTGGGTCCTGAATACAAGCTACAAGGTTGCCGGGGATATTGAAGACAGCATCTCGGTTCCCAGGTTCAACAATTTCAGGGGCATTCAGTATACCGTGATTGTTGAAGGGGTGAAAATCCCGTTGCTCATCACGACTGACACATTCAACGAGTTTAACAGAAAGGGAATCCTTGTGTACGGCAGTTTCAGCAATGATACCGAAATCAACATGAAATTTATGAAACACCTGCAGGAATACCTGACAGACGAAAGCAATTTCCTCGACATAAAGACCCTGACTTCATTCATCGAAAAAGACGAAATACAGGTCTTTGCGAAAGACGGGAAGACCATGATCGATCTCAAAAAAGGCTCAACCGTCCTTGATTTTGCATTCAAGATACATTCGGACCTGGGGCTCAGGGCAGATTACGGTGTCGTCGACGGAGCGAGAGTCGGGTTGCGTCACCAATTACAGAACGGAAATATCGTGCGTGTCTATACAAAAAACGAGGCGACCGCAACTGAGGAGTATCTGAGAAAGTGCGTGACCCCCAAGGCCCACAGGGTCCTGAAGAAGTATTTCGAAACTGCCCGCATAGATGCGGTATTCAATCTTGCAAAAGAGTATCTGGAAAAGAATCTTTCACTTTTCCATGTGGATTCCAAGATGTTCTGGGAAAAGCTGCATGAGGCATGTCCGACCGAAAGGGAAATACTGGACAGGGTACTGGGGACGCTTCATGACGTCCACAATATCGAAAATCTGCTTATTGAATTTAACCTGATTGACGGGGTGGCTCTCTCTGCATACCGGAAAAAAGGGGAATCGCTCTTCAGGATATTGAATATCTTCTCGGTGGGGCAGAAGGGTCTGCCCGTAGAGGTCGATTTCATGGATATTCATTACCTGCCGTGTCCCTACTGCATCCCCACCTTCCACAACGGGCCCCACAGGGGGGTCCTTGAAGATACCAAATTCATAGTCCATTCAGGGAACTGCCAGAAGATCAAGGATTTTCCGGAGGAGCGTATTTTTCCGGTCAAGCTCAGAAAAACCAAGCAGATAGAAAGCCAGATTTATATGGTGATAGAGACAGACGATGTGTCAGGCATTACCCACGCGATCTCCTCAGTATTTAAAAACACAAACCTTGAGATGTTTAACGTCGAAAACGACCATGTAAAGGCCCTCTACCGGCTCGCTTTTTACCAAAAATCTCCCCAGACAGTCTCTTCATATCTTGATCAGCTCAGAAAAATTCATGAAGTGAGAGGCATCACGATAAGCACCAAGAATATCTTCAGCATGTATCCCCTGCATTAACCAGCAAGATACACACGCCATGCAGCGAGATCAAAGCTATCGCGCGGAATTCAGACCCTATCTCTCCTTATTCCATACGTATACTTCATAGCCATCTATGATCTTGCTTATCGGGACAAACCCTGTGGGGTCCAGTATAGGCTTTATGAGGTTCTTCGCGAGACAGATCGTATTGGGAGCCGCATGCTTTTGCATGTGCCCGGCTACATCAATTACACGGTCGGTCATTTCTTCCATGGGCACCTGGTCATCAAAATAGACAAGTCCCGCATTGATGCCGCATCTTACCCTGAAGTCTTTTCTCATCGTCTTCACATGCGCATTGAAGGATTCCAGGCCGTCTATAACTTCACGCGCTGTTCTTACGGCCGCCTCAACAGTCCGGAAACAGCTCATCACCCCCTCCGGGGTCCATGCAAATTTAAGCGCTCCCTGCATCCTGAGCTTGTTCTCCACAAATTTCTTGTATTCCTTGAAATCATATTCTATGGCTGCGCTTTCCTCCCCTTCCTTCAGACCTGTTGAATCAACGATCCCGATCGAGAGAAAGGCGAGTTCCTTTCCCATTGTATCGAGCTTCTTTTTCGTGTCCGCAAACAGCTTAAGAAGCTCGTCCCTCTCACCTTTCGGCGCGGTACCAAGCCTTTCGAACTTCTCCTTCAGGGGCATGATCACCTTTGCATCATCAGAGAGCTTCATCCTCACTTTCCATTCCTCATATTCGTCCCTGATCCTGATATTACTGAGCTTCATCCTGCAACTGCTCCGTATCCTGCTTGACAGAATGCCAAGGACAACTGCACACCCGATCCCTATCCAGCGTGTCATGTTCATGCCGGAAATCCTGGTGGGCACAACCCCCTGGACAAACGAAGAGAGTGACTTTTCCCAGAGCAGTGCCTTTTCAATATAGGGGAATGAACGTGCATCTTTCACGTAAGGCAGTCCGAGTGGCAGGAGAAAAATAAGGATCACAACAATCGCCGCGATAATGGCCAGCTGTGAGAAAAAGATTGCCCCCCTGCAGGGGACGGTCTTCAGCAGTTGTGTTTTTCGCACGCGCATCTTCCTTTCTTCGCTGTATGAATTACTTTATGTGCATTATAGGATGAGTCAAGATATTTTGCAATTACGGAGCACCACGATAAACAGAACAGAGCAGACAGGAAAAAGGGGGTACCAATGCCTCTTTGTTTTTATTCAGTGAAGAGAAGAACCAAAGTGTTCTGATGAATCCCTCACAGTTCAGGGGGGAGATGCGGGCTGTATTTTTCGGTCAGATTACTGGTAATGCGTGTCTGGTATCTGCCGATAATTTTATCTATGCTCCAATGGAACAGGACCCAGTTTTGCCCAATCCTGTGGAGGTAGTGTCGTAATCCGGAGAGGAAGTTTGGCTGCCCAGAGTGGGGAAAAGTTTTCACGTATATGAATGAAAATAGCTGGATGATTCTGCTGAACACGCCCACAGCTTTATCATATTTCTCATATTGGCTCTTTTTGTATTTCCTCATAAAATACCCTTGATAATCTTTAAAGGAATCGGGACACATGAAAATCCTCATGTCTTCGGGCCCTTGTATGAAGTGGTCGAACATGCGGACCCCGATTGCCTTTTTTGACTGTCCGAACAGACTGCGGGGGATGCCGCTCTCCTCTGCAATTCTCCGGGGAATCGGCTTTTCATAATGTCCCCCAAGCACCCACGGTTTCATTTCAGGTGAACGGGATATCGCAAGAATCTCTGGTTGCCTAACGGCCCCGATAAAAGGGACCGGCAAATGAATGAAACCCACCCGCAACCTGAATTCCTCCATTAGCGAACCGCTTGCGTCAGTGCGCAGAATTGCGCGATTTGGACGATTTTTGAGCTCCCATACGTAACCGCCGTTGAATCCCGTCACAAATACCTTACGGCGAAGAAGTTCCTCCTTACAGGCAAATACAATGTCGCCCCCGTTGGTTGCAGTGCCCGGGGCAAAAAATTCTGCCTCCGGGCAGGTCTTAAGCTTCTGGTATTCAAGACGCTCGGCTTCTACCACCGAGTATCCAAGATGTTGGGCTGCCTCCCTCCCGGAGTCGCTCAATGGTCTGACTCGTGCTTCAGGAAAGGTAATCGCATGCGCACACCCGATTCTTCTTGAGAGGGCTGCACCGGCGGTAGAATCATACCCCGATGAGATAGTTACAAGAAAATTGTATTGGATACGACGTGCAGGTGAGGTAACATTGTCTCTGATCTTCTCAAGGGTCTCGACAAGATAATTATAGTATTCGGCATAATTCAAAAATGCAGGGGGTAGTGGTTTGTTCACAGTATTCCATGAGAGATCATTTTTCACTTGTACATTGTCCATGTAGCGCAGTGCGACACTTCCCTGCTCCAAAGGAATATTTTTTTTATATTTTTCTATTCCCCTTATGATTGACTGGAAGTCCCTGAAGTAAAGTGAATAGTCAGGCTTCAGCCTGTTCCCTGAGGCGGAGAGACAGAAAGGAAAGGAATTTGAAACAAAAAGCGTATCATCTCTTCTTATAATGTGGAGTCTTGCAAGGGTGTGTGACGGGGGGCAGAATGTAAGTCCGTGCTGTTTTAGTTTCCCTCCCGAACCTTTGAGCACACTAGACCTGTCGAAGTCTCCTGCAATAAATGCTGAATTCCAGGTTCCCTCAAAGAAAAAATCTTTCCCTGTTTCAACCCACTCTCCGTGAACAACACTCACTGCTGGCCGGTTTTTTTGCACAATCGCCACCCATGCGAGTCTGGGGAGCTGGGTGTCCCTGAAAAAATTAAAATACATGGACATGAATCACCGGGGGGCTCTGCAGTATACGATCAGTCTATTTTGCCTCCACACTATTGACATATCTTACACCATTTATGTGCAGAGGTAATCACGAAAATTTTTGCATATAGGAGCAGTTATGGTGATAAAATCGGGGGAACTCCGCCGCTGAAATCAGAAAAAACACCCCCCGGCAAAGGTGAAGGAGGTTACTCGGGGGATGCTGTAAGGAGATGATAAGGAGTTACATTCACAATACAATAATAAAACAGGGGACACAGTGATCGAAATCACATCATGAAAAAAAAGATCCCACTGCACGCCTGTGTCCGGTGCCTGACGTGCGAAAAGGGTTCATGTCTCTTTCATCATTTTCTTTTTTCTTTTCCTTATAATTGAAAGAACGATCAGTCCTGCACCGGTAAAGAAAACGAGGAGACTGAAAATAACGATGTATTTGTAAGGGATATCAATCCTGCCTTTATGGGTCACTACTTTCTTTTTTTCGAGTTTCAGCCTGAATTCCATTTTCGGCATTTTCCCTCTGTAACGCTCTTCATAAAAGCGCTCGACGATTTCCGCCCGGGGAGTCCCTTCCGGGCCAAGTTGTGTCCTCGTGTATTCCTGCAGATCAGAGAAGAGCTGCTCATCCCTGTCAGGCACCATCTCGATCACGCTCTCCCTTAAGATCACCTCTCCTGACAGCGCGTTTCTGAGTACATTCCCGAAGAGGGAGTCCTTTACGTCGTATGCTGACGTGAAAGGCAATACACCAAGCGGCAGCCCCATCCCGAGCAGAATCAGTATGATCCCCGCCGTCCTTTTACGGGTCATCTCAGGCCGGGTCCCCCGTGTGCTCTTCTCTTTACCTTTCCTTGCATTCACACCTCTGCATTCCGACTGGGGTCTGCCCGTAGTACCGCAGAAATTCGAGATATCGAATCTTCACTCTTCTTTTCCGGGCATGGGCCCGAATACCACAATGTTATTGGTTTCATCCGTCTCTTCCACAGTGTCATCTGCATCAATCAGCGCGATTAAGTACCTGCCCGCCGCAGTCTCCCCCGGAGGGAGCTTGTATGAATACGCCTTGGGGTTCGACCCCGAAGCCTTCACGTTCCCCGTTTTCGCCTTTTTTATTTTTCTGTCATTGGTATCCAGGACACCGTCATCAGAAAGAAAAAAGAGGATGACAGAAGACTTTGCATGATGAGTGCCGGTGTTTTCGACACTGAACTGTCCCCTGAGAGTGCATTTCCCGGAATCCTTTTTATACGCGCATGTTTCTTCCATAGAGTACCACCGCCCCTGCAAATCAATATCCTCCTGAAAAAACGCGTTCAGTCTCCTGTCCGCATCCATCTCTACAGAGCAGTTCCTCTGGTGTGTACTGTCACAGCCGTTCCATTCTGCAAAAATATAGCCCTCGTTGGGTTGTGCGGTAAGCATAACGCCCATGCCGGAAAAATACTTCTCAGAACAGCTCGAATAACAGCTAATCCCGGCACCTGTAATGATTCCGCCGTCAGGTGGTTCAATATTAAGAGTCAGGAGATAATCTGTACCCGTCACGGTAATGTACGAGTGTTTTACTGCCGTATCAGTCCCGCCGGAACCGTATGCGGTGAGACTCACTGTGTAGGTGCCTTCAGATTCATAGGTATGACTTGGATGCTGTTCCGTGCTGTCTATGATCCCGTCGCCGTCAAGATCCCATTCCCAGGAGAACGGAGAATTCCTCGACTTGTCGTTGAAAAATACCGTAAGGGGGGATTCGCCATATGTCGGGCCGGCGCTGAAATTGACCGGCGAACTGTCGCTCTCGATAAACTGTGAGACATCCCCCTTTGTAAAATTAATGGTATACGCGTTGTTAGCATTTTTTGAGCCCGCAGGACAGCCATAGAAAGAGACGTCGGGATTCGAAAATGTCTGGGGTGGTATTCCGCTGTATGACATTACTGTCGCGAGTTTTCCTTTTGGTGCCTGTGCACATTTCGACTTGTATCCATGAGAAAATTCAAAATAGCCTTCGTCACCGTTTTTGTTTCCTTCCTCATGGCCGCATCCAAAGTTATGGCCAATTTCGTGGATGAAACAACGTGCGTTCTCAGGAGAAGTGATGATCGAATACGGGCCGTAGCGCTGTCCCACCCCGCGTGCCTCACAGGACATGCATCCGGATTTGCACCACATGATCAGCGTCACCAGGTCTGCCCTGTAGTCTTCTCTCAGCTGCTGTGCCTCGGCATAGGCCCCGGTTCCCTGGCTGAGTTCCCAGAGCGTCTTCTGCATCGTCTTGCCGCAGTTTTTTCCGATCTTTTGCGTGTGCACCAGTTCAAGCCGCGTCTCAACTCCGCTGTCGAGAAACGTCTGGTTCGCCTGTGAGATGAGTGAATGAACCATAACGTCCATCTCTTCCCTGGAATATTTGCTTAACCAGTCCTCGTGATAGAGGACAAGGATATCAATCACTGAACCATCGTCACGTGAAAGAAGGGGCTTTTTTGCCGCAGCCGGCCAGGAGACATCTACCTCCACATCCATCCCGTCATCCGGGGATACCTCGCACGCAGGGTCGACTTCGGTCAGTATGAAGGAATCACTCTCCGGAGCCGGGGCGATCCGGAACTGCCTTCCCCCAAAGGTATACACGCCGTAAAACCCATGGCCATCGGCATCGCATGTCAGGTATGCCCTGTCATGCGGGGTATCAGGAAGCTCACCTACCCAGCTTATATACCCGTTCTCATAGGTGTCGACATGCTGCTGACGATAGGTGACCGGCCCTGAACCGGGGACAGGAATCTCGATCTCCCGGGGGCCTGCCATGGCCTGCATCAATACTCCAGCATCTACGGACACAGCCCTTTGCATGGATGAACACCTGAATTCCTTCTTCCTGCCGTTTTCCTTGTATACATCTGTCTTTTCATCGATATATGAAACAAGGGATTTTATTTCTCCCTCAGCAGGCCGTACACTGACCCCTGAGGCACTGATCGCCATAAAGATGAGCAGCAGGGTCGAGATCAATGCAACGGACTTCATCAGCCCTTGTTCTTGTTCCCGTATTTTTTCAGGAGCATTTCTATGCCCTCTTCGATGAGCACGTTCACCGCGCTGTTCTTATGAATCGCGAGTATCTTCAGCTTTTTCACCAGGTCAACCTTCAGCCTGAAACCGAATGATTTCCTTGCAAATGTCAATTTTTCCCTTACCATTCTCCAGACCCGGAATACAGTATAGCATCAAAACGATAGTATTTCAAATTTTTATCTTTTTATTATTTTTAAATGATAGTATTTTGAGCGAATACGCCTCTTCATTCACTTCATGAAGAATCTTTTTCAGGAGAGCATTTGAATATATGTGGGGGTGTGACAGAGTGTACTACAGTGTAACGGGGGATATTCCTTTTTTCGGGTCGCTCAAACCCCGCCCCTGGCAGATGGTGCGGCGTAAGCCGGAGGATGAAGCAGCCTGGCGCGCCTGTTCCCTGAGATGTCCGGCCTTAGATAGTGCGGGCTAACCCGTGCCAACATGCCGGGAGATTTCAACAGGATTTGTGGGGAAACATCGGACAGGATGGAAAGGTGAATAACAGGAACTATCCCCGGGTGGCGATAAACACGTATTGCTCTCTCCCCAAGTACCCGAAATTCTTCGACCAATAGAAATGTGCGGACACATCATTGAATCCGGCCTCTCTCAGCTGATCAAGCATTTCCCACCCGAACACGTAAAAAGAAAGGGACCCGTGGTCCGGATTCACGGGATTGCCGTGTATTTCGGGAGGGAGCAAATGCTGTATTTCATCACGGTCGTTCATGATCGCCCGCACCAGGTTCTCCTCGCGATTCGTGTCGAACGGCACCGTAAAAAAGAGCTTCCCGCGGGGCTTCAGCACTCGGTGGCATTCCCTGAACGCCGTCTGAAAATCGGGGATATGCTCGAACACATCAAACGACAGCACAAAGTCAAACGTACCGTCGAAGAATGAAAGCTTTGTGAGGTTCTCATTTCTGATACCGTTTCTGTGAATACCGGACGGTACGCTTCCCCCGAAATATTCTGTTCCGGTCACGTTCACATAATGCCTTGCGAGCCACTCGTATACAGGAGTAACTCTCTCGGTTATATAGATTGCCGAGTGTTCCCTGTCAGTTTTGAGAAGCATTTCGAAAAGGTGAATGCAGGCTCTCATACGGTTGTTGAGTCCGCATACGGGGCAAATGAGGCGTTCCCTCCAGTTTGGAGTCAGGAGGCCTTGTATGGTACAGGAGAGCAGATAATCAAATGAAAAAGGCACTGCTCTGCGGCATGGATAGCAGTAACCCGTGACAGCACACGAACGGTGACCCTCGAGAAGGCTTCGTTCGTACTCCTGTCTCTTCGCGTATTCAGAATCCCTTGACTGAACATGTTCCCCGTAGGCTTCGCGTGAACCGATGCTCGCAACAGGGAAAAAGGTGTCTTTCATCTTGTGTGGGAATCCCCGGGGAGCCCCTTCAGATGCCCCCCTCCTTGTCTTCAGTGCTTCCCGGTGCCTCCCGGCCTCCCTGAATCTCGGAGAGCAGCCTTTTTACCCCTTTCTCAGAAGTTCTGAGGTTCATCCTGCATGTCTCGATCAGGCGGGCAGCCCTCTTTAGTTTGTCGGCGAGCACCTCAATCTGCAGGCTCTCATCCCTGATCTGCCGCATAATCCCTTCAACCTCCTCGATTGCGAGGGCATAGGTTGACTCTTCCTCCAGCAGGTATTCGCGCGGGTAGAAGGACTTGACAAGGTCCTCGATGTACTCAATCCTCTCCCTTCCGAACGGCTGTCCCTGCCAGTCGAAGGGATAATCATGGTTTCCCTTTTTTCTGAAAAGTGCAAAATTCTCCCTCTTTTCAACACATTCCCAGTGCGGGTCGTTCAGCATGAACCTGAAAAGGATATGACAGCTGATTATGTCGGTATCATCAATGATCACGAGACCAAATCGCTTTAAAAGCATCGCGCAGTAAAACCAGTCGACGATCGGGAAGGGAAATCGGTGAGCCCCGTCAATAAAGATGAGGTCGTAACTCTCTCCCGGCAGTGACGGAATGTGTTCAAAAGACTGCCCGATTATGAATTCGGCCGTATCAAGTGCGATGTCTGATCCTGTACAGTACTCCCTGATACGCGCAACTTCATCATTCGACGGAACGATGCAGGTATGCTGGCACTTGCGTGAGAGAAAAATCACGGTGCTGTACCCGGCGCCTATTTCGAGTGTCTTCATGCCGGGCTTCAGGTAGTGCTCGATGAGGGCCAGTAAATTCTTATTCGAATACCAGGTAATACGCCCTCCTTTGCCGTCATCGTGAAACATGGGGTTGTCTCTTTCGAGCTTTTCAAGAATTGTCTGCGGTTCACCCTCGGGAGGCATCGTTTTCACGGGCCGGTGTGACGGATTGAACATGTGTGCGACGTGCGCCATTCTGTAGGCCTCTTTCATAAACTCGGGGTTTTCAACAATGAAAGGTTCGGATTCGGCCGATGAGCCGTCACGGGCGAAGAGCGAAAAACAGTCGGTGAGGGGGCCGCCCCCCCAGTTAATAATTTCCTGGGAAAGACACTTAAGTCCCGATTCTTTACAGTAGCTCCTGAAAAGTTCGGCAGACATGCTCTTCGCGCGCCAGTGGAGATTGGCCACTGTCAGCTCCCCGGTTTCAGGGTCAGTGAAGGCACCGAGGTTTGAATGGTGGATAAACCCGAATCCCCCCTCTTTCAATTTCCTGGCTATTTGAGGCACGTAGAGGCTCATGATATCGCTCTCCACGTGGACAAGAGAATCCCAGCTGAAGATAAAATCTATTGAACCGTCCGGCACCATCTCCAGGGTTTTGCCATCGTTCACAAAATAACGTATATGGGAATACTTTTCGAAGCGTTTCCTGCAGTAATCGATGCCCTTCTCCGAGATGTCAACCACAGTAAGCTCATCGCAGAGAGGGGCAAGATACTGGGTGCATCTCCCGAAACCGGGAGCGATTTCAAGCACATTTCCGGTCGGCAGAAAGGCCTGTATACGGGGAAATACCGTACCGTACCAGAGATACGATGTGCCCCCCCATTCGGATGACCACTCGTCCCCGGCCTTTGCCCACTCAAACGTTTCAAACATCTTACGGTTTTCATCAAGTGTAGGCACTGTTACTCTCTCCTGATTAATGAGATTTCCGCGCAGAAAAAAATCCGGGAACCGGCAAAAAATAATGTTGCAACAATGTTAAAGTTAAACTGTTGCATGCTTTTTGTCAAGTCAGGCGGCCCTGTAACAGGACAATTCATCTGCGTTGCACTGAGCCCGTTCCCGCAGAGAATCGCAACGCTTCCCCGTTCCCGTCAAGACGCCCTTGCAAGTGCTTCAATCCCATGGGGTCAGGTCTCAACATTTGACATTCAAAGCTTTTTTGATGAAACAGGCGTAGTCATGAATGTCAAATGTTGAGACCTGACCCCATGATCCCCATTTCCATGAATAATCCAGCTCAGATTTCCGGGTGATTCGCGTGTGACGGGCCCAGCCCCATAAGAGAACGGACGTCTTCCAGAACAGTGTAGAGGGCCGGAATCAGAAGCAGCGTAATGCCCGTTGCAAAAAGGACACCGAATGCAAGGCTTATGGCCATCGGGATCAGGAACTGCGCCTGGACGCTCGTTTCCAGTATCATCGGTGTCAATCCGAAAAATGTGGTCAGAGACGTCAGGAGAATCGGACGGAAACGCCTCCTGCAGGATTCTGCAATCGCCTGAAAAAGCTCGGCTCCTTCCCTTCTCACGGTTGGTGTAACTATGAGAAGGAGGGAGTCATTCACCACCACGCCCGCCAGGCCGACCATGCCGAACATGCTCAGGATGGTCAGGTGAAACCCCATGAGGAGGTGCCCGAGGATAGCGCCGACCATGCCGAACGGAATTGCTGACATGATCAGGAGCGGCTGGGTGTAGCTCTGAAGGGGATAGCCAGGAGGGCGTAGATACCGAATAATGCAAGTATGAACCCGGTCTTCATGCTCTCAAAAGATTCCCTGCTTTCTTTTGCCTCGCCTTCAAGGTTGTAGGAAAGCCCGGGATAGTTTCATCATGAGATCAGACAATACGGTACTCTTCATGTTCTGAATGATCTCTTCCGCATTCGCAATGCCGCTGTCCACACTCGCGGTGACATTGATCACCCTCTTGCGGTCTGTGCGATTGATTTCACTGAAGCCCCTCCCTTCGGTCACATGTGCGGCAGTGAGCAGAGGAACCTCCCCGCCATCTGGCGTCCGAATACGCATTGACTCAAGGTCCCAGAGGCTCTTCCGGTCCTTCTCCGGATACCTGACCATGACCTTCACCTCGTTCCGCTCGCGCTGCAACCTCAATGCTTCGGCGCCAAAGAACGCACCCCTGAGTTGTCTTCCCCAGGTCCTCCTCGGAAATGCCGAGTGTACGCGCTTCGGGTTTCAGCCGTATCTTCAGTTCCCTGTTCCCCCTTGCATAGTTATCGACGATATCCCCGACCCCGGGATAATGCTGCAGCGTCTCTTTTATCTCTTCTGCCGCTTTTTCCAGGACCGCGAAATCTTCATGTGCGATCAGGATGTTGATATCATCACCGAGATGCACAATGTTTGCCCTGAACGTGAGAGAATCAGACCCCGGGGATAGACCTGGCCGATGCCCTCCATTTCTGATTGATCTCTGATGCAGATATCCCCCGCTGTTCGCTCGGGGTAAGGAACAGGACGATATTGGCAAGATGAGAACCTGACGCTGCCTCTTCACCAAGCGCCCCTGCCTCGGCAATTGTCCCGCCTATAAGCGAGTAGATATGGCGCATCACCGAATCCCCCCTGGACGGTCCCTGTCATATTCCGCAACGATCTCCTTTGCCTTGCCCACAATGTGATCATGTGCCTGTGCGGTTTTCTCAACCGGTGTGCCCCTCGGCATTTCCGGGATTTTCACGATAATTTCATCTCCTTCAACCTCCGGCATGAAATGAAATTTCATCCCCCCCCCTTGTATAAGCCCAATGGTAATAAGCACGCTGACGACTGCAATTGCAATGGTCACATACCGGTTTCTCAGGCAGAGTTCAAGCAGCCTGTTGTAGGGACCCTGAATGAAGTTTTCCATCCTCCGCACAAACCCTTCCCGCGCAAGGCCTAGTGCCCCCAGGGAATTCTCCCCCTTTTTCGGATGTTTCCCGAATGACAGGTGTGCGGGAAGGATGAAAAGGGATTCAAGCAACGAAACAACGATGACACTGATGACGATCAATGGGATGACTTTGATAATTTGCCTCTACCCCGGTCACAAAGATCGGGGGAGAAATGCTGCAATCGAGGTCAGCACCGCAAAGGTGACCGGTCTTCCGACTTCCAACGCGCCATCGACTGCCGCCTTGATAAACGGCTTTCCCCTCTGCCGGTGCTCAAAGATATTCTCACCTACGATAATGGCATCATCAACAACAATGCCAAGGGCCATAATGAATGCGAAAAGTGACATCATGTTGATGGACACATCCATTGCGGGCATGAATAAAAGCGCGCCAAGAAAAGAGATCGGGATACCCAGCATTACCCATAGGGCAAGGCGTATTCGCAGAAACATGCTGAGCACAATGAATACCAGGATCAGGCCGATCAATCCGTTCTTCATGAGCAGCTTCTTCCTGCCTTCATAAAGTTCTGTCATATCGCTGTAAGTCGCTATCTGCACGGACCCGGGAAGTTCGAGTCTCTTTCTTTCGACATATTCCTTCACGATACGGGATATCTGTGTCGGCTTTTGATCGCTGACCCTGAAGACCTGCACCGTTGCGGCCGGCATCCCGTCAAAACGTGCGCGCAGGTCGGTATCACGGAAAGTGTCGCGTACTTCGGCAATCTCCCCAAGGGTCACCTCTGTCCCGTCAGGGCGGGAAATGATCGCAATCCTTTTATATTCATCGCCTGTATACCGCCGTTCCTTTGTCCGTATGAGTATCTCGCTTGTTTCCGTTTTAATCTTTCCTCCCGGCAGGTCCAGTGAGGCCCTCCGCACCCGGTTCGCCACCTGATCAAGCGTCAGGTTATAACGTCTCAGGTTCTCCTCGGGGATTTCAATGGATATCTCATAGGGACGGACCCCCGCCTAAATCGACCTGGGTAATCTGTGGGATCTCCAGCAGTTCATCCCGAACAGCCTCCGCCTGCTCACGCAGGGCACGCTCGGAAACCTCTCCGTAGACAACGACCGAAATCACCCCGTACCTGGCGAGTATCTCCGTGATGACCGGCCTTTCAGCGTCCGCGGGGAATGTGTCGATGCGGTCTACCTCGGTCTTTATGTCCTGGAGCACACGGTCAGCATCTCTTCGTTCTCCAGAAGCTCTGCCGTGACAGTACCGAATCCTTCCGCCGCAACCGATTTTATCTCCTTGATCCCGTCAACACCCGTGATGTTTTCCTCGATCTTCAGGATTATGCCCTCTTCCACCTCTTCGGGGCCGGCCCCTGGGTATTCTACCGACACCTTCACCATGTCCAGCGATATTTCCGGGAAGACCTCCTGCTTGATCGGAAAAACCCATCACCAGTCCCCCGACAATGAAGACCATCATCAGCAGGTTGGCGGCCACATGGTTATGTGCCATCCACTGTATTGCCTGTTTCATTTCACCGTGCCCGGCTGATCAACCCTGAGCTTCATCCCGTCGGC
>CAVQRT010000036.1:0-29272 GCA_963715195.1 Thermodesulfovibrionales bacterium
GCAGAAATCATGGAGAATATACCTCCGCCCACTATGACAAGTCCGCCAATACTGCCTAAAAATTTCTTGGCCGCTATGCCCAGAGAAGCCTCATTATACTCCGTCAGATTAGAGGCAAGAATGACAAGCACTACAAAAACGTATAGCACAGAGACAATACCCATGGACCAAAAGATGGCTTTGGGAATATTTTTTACAGGTTTCTTTACTTCTCCAGCTGTGGCAGCAATAGCCGAAAACCCAAAAAAGGTTATGAATACCAAGGTTGACGTTTGTAATATTTGTGTAATATTGCTGTTGAACTTGTCGATCAAATCCTGAACCGTCAAAAAGCGTAAGCCACCCGCCACTAACCATATCAGCAAGATGATTTTTACAGCTGTGACGACGACCTGAAACACGCCACTTTCCTTTGTACCTTTTACATTCAAAAAAGTCAAAGCTATCAAGAACACCACACCTGCCAGTTTTTCGAAAGGGGCGTGCCAGATAAATTCCTGAAAGTAGGCAGAAAGGCTCGATAGGTAAAATGAGCAACTGCTTACGTAACCCAAAAAGAGCGCAACTCCCACAAGGTAGGCCAGGGGCGCAGTGAACGTTTTCCGGGCGTAGAGATATCCTTCTCCTGATTTTGGATAGATAGAAACAAATTCGCAATAGGTCAGCGCTGTAAACAGGGACACTATTGCAGCCAGGAGAAAGGCGATGATTGCACTGGAACCTACATTTCTGATTGCCAATCCCGAAAGTGTAAAAATTCCGGCCGCAATCATGGTTCCAACGCCAATCGCCAATGCAGTTGTAAATCCTAGTGTACGATGCAGTTCTTCGGTTTCACCTTAGTTCTTTTTCATATTGAGTTGACTATTTTTATTTTCTCTAATCTAGTCATACCGCCAATTGAAGACTTTAGCGTCTCACCGCACCCCTATCGCTTGGGCCTTCATACCCCTCTTCCTAAGCTTGTGGCATGACCAATGTAGAAATAATTCGGGATTTAGTCTTAATTTATCTAGCAACCAAATATTTTTGGATCTTCTCCTGCATTCCTTTTTCCCAACTGTCCACCTTGAGCAAGTGAGGATATAATTGTGCTTGAGGTTAAATCCATCGCAGAAGGTGATGGATAGGCAAAAAGAAGAATTTCCTACTCAGGAAATCTACACCATTTAAGTACGAGATAAAATCAAAAAGGCTGGACAAATTTCATCAATCGACCATGCCTACCTGGTCATGGATGATCTCGATTTTTCTTTTGGAAACAGACATACTCAGTTGGTTAATTGGTCTGTTGTATTAATCTTCTAATTCTAATTGATAAAGATAGTTAATGAACTTCTCCATATTATCCACGTAGGTCTGGGTGCTTATTCCTTTCACGATTCGGCGTGGGTGTCCTACGACATCCGGATAGTGCGGTATCTGCAGATCTTTAAGCCAGGCGCCACGACTATCTAGGGTCTTGATCATGTGCTGAATCTCCTGAGTATTTATTGGCTTTGGGTCCATCTCATCTTTCCTGGAATGCAAATATTCATCTTGTACCTCGGCTGAGGTCAACGAGGCAACACGTTTATATTCCTCTCTGAGCGACTGCACTGCAATAGTTCCAAGCATGCCGTAGTGCCCGGGAAAATTCTCTTGCAAATGATCTACCCAATAACGCCCATTTTCAATGTTGGTACCTTCCCGGTGAGCATAAGGGGCCGATTGGTTTGAAGCTCATAAAAAGTTGCATGGGTAAATTTTTTGGAAGAGTCGGTATTGATAACCGAAGATACTAGCCAGCTTATGGCGTCAGGAATTGGTGCAGAGATTCCTTCGATCACCGGTCATTTTATAAAAGTATTGTAGATCATTGATGTTTCGCACCGTTAGTCCAGAAGCAATGGCCGCGGGCTCGTAAGAGCGGGCCGCAGCCAGCTTTTGAATTCCAAATCATATTGTAAGGCCCAGCCGGCCTGAGGAGGGGCAATCTGAGAAATTAGATAAAAATCCATACCACGTACAGCTGCCTCTTGGTATTTTTCGTCGCCAAGTTTTTGATAGGCCTCCAAAAGCAACAGAATATTGCCATGGATCACGTCATCGTTGAAGGTAAAGTAAGGAGTATAATCGTGATGCCCTTTGTGATCAAAGTCCTCTTTAATCGGATATCGCTGTGGCCAGGCACCATTGGAATATTGGGACTTTAAAACGAAATCAAGTGCTTTGAGCAATGGTACTTTATATTTCGCATTTTTGGTGGCAAGATAAATGCCCAATAGAAATCGGGCAGCGCTAGTCGTGACATCATCATCGAAGGTCGCATTGCCATAATAATGATAATACTCCTCCCACCCCCAGCATTTGGCTGCGACATCCTCATACCACTGCCGAAGACCGGACGAATCAAAGTCAATCAGATAATTCCATCCTCCTGAAGGGAGCTGACCCCAAATAAGCGCATCGGCAACCTGCTCAGCATATCTCAAGTAGTGATCATTCCTGGTCATCTGGAAGGCTTGGAGCATCACCGCGCCAACACTGGTCGTGCCTGGGGGTTGAACCCAAATTTGCGAGCTTCCGCGCGGGAACCTCACCCCACTGCTCTGAGAGATCAGCACTATATTTCCACACAAATCCACCTCTATTCACCCCAGCCCTTATCATCATAAAATCAGTAGCCGCTTTCATAGCCGTCTTTACTTCTTGCCCAGACAAGACTTCTGGTGATTCAGTACAAGCAGACACTGATAAAGCGCAAATAATTAAAAGAATTTTTGTACGGTATATGATTTCCGTTTTCATTACTTCCAATCGAACCATATTTAACATGCTATATATCATTTATCTTTACGGCTAATTCCAAAATTAACAAATACTGATCACGCCACCTTTTGTCGCAGTCTCTGTTTCTCTTCTCAGAGTCTCTTTTCTTCATAGGGATTGTCAACTTCTTTCCCGACCTTCTTTGACTATTTCGCTACTTGCTCAATAAATATCGTGATTACTGGTACAAAGAAATCTAATGTTTGAATGCAACAAGACATAGATCATGATGCCCCGTATTAACTGAATTACCCATATCTATACTGGAGTACAATTTTCGGTCGCATCCCTAAAACTTAGGTATACATCCCCTTTTCCAAATCCTTCCTTCCTGATATTAAAAAATGCGAAATGGGATCATAGACCAATGAAAGCATCTGCCTCATCGCTGGCTGGGTTAAACCAGAAACAGAGACCTCAGGGCTATGACAGCGGATGTCAGCGCAAAAGCGTGCCGTTTAAATTGCGATTTAGCTTTCTTTCTATTTGAAACAGGTTCATGCAGCCACTTAGTGCTCGCTACATAAGGATGGTGAGCGGACAACCATTCCAGTGAAAATGCTTTTTTCTAATGGGAGAAGCAGCATTTTTAGAGCTGATACAATGGGCGCAATACATCAAGCGGTCAGACAAAACTTCCGAACCTTTCAGCGTGGCAGGTATACCCATGAGGTTTTTTGACCAGATAGTCTTGATGGTACTCTTCCGCAGGCCAAAATTTTGTAAAAGGTTCGAGGGTCGTGACTACTTTGCCCTCCCATTTCCCAGAGGTGTTTACTATTCCAATTATTTCTTCGGCAATTTCCTTTTCTGGTTCATTTTGAAAGAAGATAGCAGAACGATAGCTTGAACCTATGTCGTTGCCCTGACGATTCATGGTAGTGGGGTTATGAATGCGAAAAAAATAGTCTAGGATTAGCCTAAACGAAGTTTATATTTTCAATTGTCCGATAGGGAAGGATGTGCAAGGAATACCAGTTGCCGTTTTTGGTCTGTATATCAAACTTCCTTTTTTGTAAATCCTTCAGCACTGCCCGGACTTCCTGAGAAATATTGACAAACGGCATCTTTGAAGTAATGTCACCGATCGGACGGCCGATATCTGCCTGGATAAGGTTAAAGAAATGCGTCATGACCGGCGTGAACCGTTTGACCCTGAGATCATTATCCAGGAAGATGGTCCCGATATCAGTACTGGCCAGCAAGTTATTGATATCGCTGTTGGCCTGCACCAAAGCCTCTATCTTGTCCTGAAGTTCTGAGTTTACGGTCACCAGTTCCTCATTGGTCGATTGCAGTTCCTCCTTGGATGTTGCCAGTTCTTCATTGGTGCTCTGCAATTCCTCATTGGTTGACTGCATCTCCTCATTTGCCGATCTCAGTTCTTCGTGGGATGTCTGCATCTGCTCAAGGGTTGCCTGGAGATACTCTTTTGTTGACTGAAGCTCTTTTTCAAGGCTTGTTACTCTCAGATTCGTTCTCTGAGTTCCAACAGTCTTTTTCTTCTTTGTGGACTGTTCCGCAAGAGGTAATTTTTCCTCAAATACGACCATCAGTACTTTCTGTTTCAGGGATGATTGTGGTATTGTGCGCACTGCGATTCCAATATTCTGATACCCTTCCTGTTGTTTTACCTGAAGCGTGTCTCGGACAACAGCCTTTTTTTGTTTGACTGCTTTATTGAGCACTGCATTGAGCTGATAGCGAAGGTCTTCGCGTGCCATTGTGATGAGGTTAAAGCTTGGCTCTCCGGGTGGGTGTGTCAGGTAACGGTCAGTTGAGCCATGGAAATAGAGGATGTTATATCTTTCATCGATGAACACACAGGGAGGAGCATATTCGTCAAGAATAATTTTTTCTGCCATATCCCGTATATTTGTCTCTTTGAGAACAGGCTGTTCCAGTGTTTTCAGGTATGCCGGATGGGCATCGTCAAGGGGGGCATGCAGATAATCCGGCATCTTTCCGGCAAATATGCCTTTGCGCTTGAATATTTTCCACTTTGTATCAACAGGAGAAAAAAGGTTGCTGAACTCCCCTACGGTTTCTGATGTACCTAAGAACAGATAGCCGTTCTGATTTAAGGTGTAATGGAACAAGGGGATTACCTTCTTTTGGAGCACTGAATCCATGTAGATAAGGACATTTCTGCAGCTGACCAGGTCAAGTTTTGAAAATGGAGGGTCTGAGATGAGGTTCTGGACAGCAAAGACGACCATGTCGCGGATCGTTTTTTTGACCCTGTATGCCTTGCCTTCTTTTATAAAGAATTGTTTTAACCGCTCTTCTGATATATCCGCTGAAATACCCTCGGGAAATTGGGCTGTACGGGCTTGCTCTATTGTCTCTTTGTTTATATCTGTGGCAAATATCTGGACATTCAGATGCTTGTTCAGCCTGTCCATGGCCTCCTGAAAAAGCATGGCAAGGGAGAAGGCTTCTTCACCGGTGGCACAGCCCGGGACCCAGACCCGCACTGCGGAATCAGGTTCTTTTTGTTTCACTATAGCCGAAATAATTTTATTGCCGAGGACTTCAAAGGCCCCGGGATCCCTGAAAAAACTGGTTACCTCGATAAGAAGGTCTTTGAACAGGGCATCCACTTCGGCAGGGTTTTCTTTAAGATATCGGACATAGTTCTGAATATCGGTAAGATTGTGGAGGGCCATGCGGCGTTCTACTCTACGGTGTATGGTGTTTTGTTTGTAATGGCTGAAATCGCTGCCGGTTCTGGACCGTATCAGCATCAATATTTTCTGGATAGCGTCAAGGTGTACGGTACCGATACTTATCTTGTATCCTCTCACATAGGGTTGTTTTATATATCTGATGAGTTCCTTCGGCATATTTTCCACCGGCAGAACATAGTCTGAAAGACCTGTTTCTATTGCGCTCCCGGGCATACTGTCATACCGTGCCTGTTCAGGCTGCTGGACCATAACCATACCACCTGCGCCCTTTATCTCCTTGAGTCCCATGGTTCCGTCTGAACCGCTTCCGGAAAGGATAATGCAGATAGCATTCTTGCCCTGATCTTCAGCAAGAGCACTGAAAAAGTGGTTAATTGGCAGTCTGATCCCGTGGGTCTCCACCGGGTCTGTCAACTGGAACGTGCCGTTGAAGATACCGATATCTTTATCAGGTTGGTTTAGATACACGGAGTTGGGTTCAAGTGTCGCCCCGTCCTCTGCCTGTAAGACCTTCATTGTGGTATGTCTCTTCAGAAGTTCATCCATGATGCTTTTGTGTTTCGGGTCTAAATGCTGGATAATTACAAAGGATATGTATGCTTTTGGCGGCATATGGGTGAAAAAAAGTTCAAGTGCCTCCAGCCCGCCTGCCGAAGCGCCTATGCCGACAACTGGGAAACCTGAAACAGGTTTTTTCGCATTGGTCACATTTTCTGCAGAAAGGGGTTTTGATGTGGGCCGATCAGATTGTTTTCGACGTTTTAAAGGAATTTTTTTTACAGTTTCCTTATCAGGCAAGGCTTTTTTGGACACAGAAGATCCCTTTTTGATGGAAACAGTCTTCTTTTTGCCCACTCTTACCCCCTTGATATCAATATTGTATCAGAGACCATGTGTATCAGCAATCCTTCTTCACCCTATCACTTGAAACAGTGTATTGTAAGTTATTTTTGGTAATCAGCAGGAGTCAGGAATTGTCGATATGTTGACTCCTATGTGTAATGAGCAATTACTTTTACCACTTTCTTTTCTTCGTCGAAGAGATAAAAAAGGAGAGACTTTGGATGACGACACAAAAAGAAACAAGGCATGGGTTCATGGTTATTGTGATGAACAGAACCATGCCTCATGTGAATCAGTTGATTTTATAAATGTTTTTTAAGAAGCTGGCTAAACGCAAGGTTTAGCAGAATGACGGCCTTCAGCCGCCGCCTGAAAAGCCTGGGGAAGACCCTCCTGGCGAAGAACCCTCATCACCGGGCAGGGGACAGCTGAACGCGGAAGGCAGCTTTTTCAGATCCTCTGACCCGCACTTGGGACATTTGGCTGTCTCCTCTTGATTGCTCTTCCACTGCAGCAGGGCAAAAGTCTCGGTGCATTTTCTGCAGATATATTCGTATATTGGCATTGTAGCTCCTAATATTTTAGATTTTATTTATATTTTATTATATTTATTATGGGGGATAGACAATTTACTTGTCAAGAAAACCGGGCAGCTTCAGGAAACGGTATGCTACGTGCGGAGGGCCTTGAGAATCTCTTCCGCAAAATCATTTTCAGGGAGAGAACCGACAAGGCTGTGGGTTTCGTTGATGATTACTTTCGGCACCCCCTGCACATTGTACTTGCTAGAAATATGCGGGAATTCCGTCAGCTCTACCATGTCGGCCCTGATATGGTCGCTCTGAATCGCAAAGCGGTGAGCCATGCGTACGGCCTGTGCACAATAAGGGCAGGTCGGGGATATGAGCACCTGGACATGCACCTGCTGGGTAATGGCCGAGAGTTTTTGTATCGTCTCCTGCTGAAGCCCGGCATCTCTTTTGCTCACATCGAGGATGTCCTCAACAAACGCGGTAAACTCATATCCGGACGGCGCCCCGAAAAAACGGATGCCATAGTCACGGTCCCCCAGGAGTACTGTTGCGGGAATCTTGTCTATCTTATACTGCTCCACAACGTCTTTGTCTTTGACGAAGTCCTTCACCTCGAGGGTAATTTTTCCGGAAAGTGCTGCCACTTCTTCGAGGAGCCCCCTTGATATCTTGCAGTGCTCACATTCAAACTCCTGGCTAAACAAGAGCAGCTTTACGTCGTTCTGCAGAACCTCAAAAATATTTGTCAGCTTGTCACGGTCCTTCTCAGGAATAAGGCCCATACTATAACCCCCGCTATGATAACTGTGATGTCTGCAGGAGATACTCATATGCGGACAGTGCCGCTTTTGCTCCTTCTCCTGCTGAAACAATGATCTGTTTGTACGGAATTGAGGTGACGTCCCCGGCGCTGAACATCCCCGGAAGGCTCGTCCTGCACAGGCAGTCTATGACCACTTCACCCTGTTCATTGAGATCGACCAGATCCTTGACCGGGCCTGAATTCGGCACAAGCCCAATCTCGATAAACACCCCGTCCAGTGAAACTTCCTGCTCCTGCCCGGTCTCACTGTTTCTTATTACTGCCGTGCGGACTGTTTCATCACCACCGATACGGAGGAGCTCGTGGGAATCGAGGAGCGTGTGTTTCCCATAAGGTGCCAGTCTCTGACGGAATATCTCATCGGCCTGCCACCCTTTACGTGAATTCAGGAGGATAATCTCAGCATCAAACCGCATAAGGTCGATGGCGGTGCTGAATGCCGAGTTGCCCCCCCCGACTACCATCACCTTCTTTTCCTTGAAGAAAGGGGCATCGCACGTCGCGCAGTAGGAAACTCCCTTGCCAATGAATTCCCGGGCCCCGGGCACTGAAATTTCCCGGTGATGCTCTCCTGTCGAAAAAATGACAGTGTGTCCGGAAAATACTCTCCCGTCCTCAAGAGAGGCAGTGAAAAGGTCACCATTTTTACGTATCTCACTGACCCGAACCCCTGCGCTCACAGGGATATCATAGCTCTTGACATGCTCCTCGAACCGTGAGACGAGCTCTCTCGCGTTTATGCTCTGAAAACCCAGGTAGTTTTCTATCAGGGATGTCTCGTTCATCAGGCCGCCGAAATCAAGGGTAATGACCGCAAGCAAAAGCCTTTTGCGTGCGGCATAGACCACTGCACACATTGCAGCAGCCCCTCCTCCAATGACCAGAATGTCGTACACGCTATCCAGTGCCGGTGCACGGACATCGGAGAAGGTCTCCATGTTCAGTACAATTCCCGGAAACTCCATGTCTCAATCACCGTTTTCCTGTAACATTTCCTTCAGCTGATCCCTGAATCTTTTCTGATGTGTTCCCTGCCAGTAAATTCTATCACAATCGCTGCATCTGTGAAAGACAGTCCTGGAGAGGAAGATATGCTCAGGCACCAGATCCCTTACTTCCTGTTTGCTCCCGACCGCAACAAGGCTTCCGTTGCATGCAACACACCTGCCGACGAGATCAGCGCCTGTAAGCAGCGACGACTTTTTTACTTCTCTGAGCTGTCCCGGGGGGTCATTCGAGAAGATAAGAAGGCAACGGGGTATTCCTTTTCTCCGGGCAAGGCGGGTATTTCTGGTGAGAATGCACCTGTCCTGTTCACGGGCAATCCGGATCAGTTCCGCATCGCGTATGTCTGGATGGTAGAGGACATCATATCCAAGGAACCTAAGCCACTTTGCAAGCCGTCCAAGCATTGCGTCTGCGACAAAGCGCACAACCGGCTCCTATGAGCTGTGTATTATTCAGCCATTTCCGGCTCAGGAACTTCTTCGTGAATGGCCGGGGGCTCAAACTCTCTCTTCACGAAGGTCTGCCTGTATTTCGGCATCCCGGTTCCCGCAGGGATGATACGCCCCATAATGACGTTTTCCTTCAGTCCCTTCAGTTCATCCACGGCACCGCCGATTGCAGCCTCGGTCAGGACCCTTGTGGTTTCCTGGAAAGATGCTGCGGACACAAAGCTGTCTGTGGTAAGGGACGCCTTGGTGATTCCCAGCAGGAGCGGTTTCCCCTGTGCGGGCCTCTTCCCTTCAGACTTGACCTTCATATTCTCTTCCTGGAATATCCGGCGGTCAACCTGTTCGCTGATAAGAAAATCTGTATCACCGGGGTCTTCGATCTTCACTTTTTTCATCATCTGCCTGACGATGACCTCAATATGCTTATCATTAATGGTCACACCCTGCAGCCTGTATACTTTCTGGACCTCGTCCACAAGATATCTCTGGAGCTCCTGGGGCCCGAGGATATCGAGAATGTTATGGGGGTTCACCGCACCGTCCATAAGCGGCTCACCGGCTCTCACCCAGTCCCCTTCGTGGACGCTCACATGCTTTCCTTTTGTGATAAAGTATTCCCTGCTCTCGTCGCCTCCCTTGACCATTACCACGCGCTGGCCCTTGTGAGGCCCCTTGAACTCAATCATTCCGTCTATTTCCGTCACGATTGCCTGTTCCTTCGGACGCCGCGCTTCAAAGAGTTCTGCAACTCTCGGGAGACCCCCGGTAATATCTTTTGTCTTTGTCGTCTCCCTCGGGATCTTTGCAAGCACATCGCCCGGGTGGACTATGTCTCCCTTGTCGACAAGGAAATGTGCTCCTGAAGGCAGCAGGTACCTTGCCGGGGCATTTGTCCCGGGAATTTTCTGCGTTGCTTTCCCGTGCATATCTTTTATTGAGATTCTCGGCCGCACATTCGCCGGATAATCGATAATAAGCTTATGGGAAAGACCGGTTACCTCGTCAACTTCTTCCTTCACCGTAACACCTTCGATGATATCGCCTATCGCAATTTTACCGCCTATCTCTGTAAGAATCGGGGTCGAATAGGGATCCCATTCCACCAGTTTCTGTCCTATTTCAACCTTCTGCCCGTTCTTCACCATGAGCTTGGCACCATAGACAACAGAATATTTTTCCTTTTCCCTGCCTTTTGCATCAACAATGGCAATGCTGCCGTTTCTGTTCATGACAATCAGCAGGCCTTCTCTGTTCTTGACCGTATTAATGTTGATAAATTTTATCGCGCCCGAGTTCTTTGCTTCGAGAATCGTCTGCTCGACCACTTTCGACGCAGCTCCGCCGATATGGAACGTCCTCATGGTAAGCTGGGTACCGGGTTCCCCGATCGACTGAGCCGCAATGATCCCGACAGATTCCCCGATGCCGACCACATCTCCACAGGTAAGATCCCTGCCGTAACACTGCGTGCATACCCCGAATTTTGACTGGCAGGTAAGGACCGACCGTATCTTGACCCTGTCGATACCCGCATCAATGATCTTCCGGGTATATTCCTCATCTATCTCATTATTTTTCTTGATAATCATTTCCTTGGTGATAGGATCCTTGATGTCCTCAACGGTAATCCTGCCGAGGATTCTCTCTTCGAGGGGCTGAATAATTTCACCGCCTTCCACGAGCGAGGTGACAGTAATACCGTCTGTCGTTCCGCAGTCCACCAGAGAAATAATCATATCCTGTGCCACGTCAACAAGCCTTCTTGTAAGATACCCCGAGTTCGCTGTCTTCAGCGCGGTATCGGCAAGTCCTTTCCTCGCTCCGTGTGTAGAAATAAAATATTGTAACGGGGTGAGCCCTTCACGGAAGTTTGCAGTGATCGGAGTTTCGATAATCTCGCCGGAGGGCTTTGCCATGAGTCCCCTCATTCCTGCAAGCTGACGTATCTGGGCGGTGCTGCCTCTCGCACCGGAGTCCGCCATCATAAAAATGCTGTTGAACGACCTTCTTTCCTGGAGCTCTTCTTCGGAAAGGGGCTGCCCCTCTTCAGCGCCGAGTTCCTTCATCATCTCGTCAGCGACCTTTTCGGTCACATTTGCCCATATGTCTATCACTTTGTTGTATCGTTCGCCATGGGTGATGAGACCGTCGGCATACTGATTCTGCACCTCGATGACCTGCTGCTCAGCATTGCGTATAAGCTCGGCTTTCTTTGAAGGTATATGCATATCGGCCATCGAGATCGAAACGCCCGACTTTGTGGCATACCTAAAGCCAAGAGATTCCATGTTGTCGAGGAAGACCACGGTATCCCGTTTGCCGGATTTCTTGTATATATGCTCGATCAGCCTTCCAAGTTCCTTCTTGTTCATTTCCTTATTGACCATCGAAAACGGGATGCCGTCAGGGAGAATCTCCTTGAAGAGCATTCTTCCCGTGGTCGTCTCAACCATTTCACCGTCAAGCCTCACGGTTATCCTTGCATGCTCGTCTATCACTCTCGCATCATACGCAATCCTTACATCTTCAGGGTCAGCAAACACCTTCCCTTCTCCGGGAGCCCCTTTCCTCTCCTTCATGAGGTAATAGATACCGAGTACCATGTCCTGGGTGGGAACCACAATCGGCTTCCCGTTGGCCGGGGACAGAATATTATTGACAGACATCATCAGTACCCTGGCCTCAATTTGTGCCTCAATCGAGAGGGGAACATGCACAGCCATCTGGTCACCGTCAAAGTCAGCGTTGAACGCCGTGCACACGAGCGGGTGCAGTTTTATGGCCTTTCCCTCAACAAGGATCGGATCGAATGCCTGAATGCCAAGCCTGTGGAGGGTGGGAGCCCTGTTCAGGAGCACCGGATGCTCACTGATCACCTGCTCAAGTGCATCCCACACTTCAGGACTTTCTTTCTCGACAAGCTTTTTCGCTGCCTTGATCGTGGTCGCATATCCCTGTTCTTCAAGCTTGTTAAAAATGAAAGGCTTGAACAGCTCGAGCGCCATCCTCTTGGGAAGCCCGCACTGATGCAGTTTAAGGTCGGGACCCACAACAATAACAGACCTTCCTGAATAATCGACTCTTTTCCCGAGAAGGTTCTGCCTGAACCTGCCCTGTTTCCCCTTGATCATGTCACTCAGGGACTTCAGGGGTCTCTTTGTGGTCGTCTTTAAGACCCTGCTCCGCCTCCCGTTGTCAAAGAGCGCGTCAACCGCTTCCTGCAGCATTCTTTTTTCATTTTTTATGATGACGCTCGGGGCCTTCAGCTCCATGAGTCTCTTGAGTCTGTTGTTCCTGTTGATCACTCTCCTGTAAAGATCGTTCAGGTCGGAGGTTGCAAAGCGGCCTCCCTCAAGGGGAACAAGAGGCCTGAGATCAGGGGGGAGAACCGGGATGACATCCATGATCATCCAGTCCGGCTGGTTGCCGGATTTTCTGAAGGAATCGACCACCTTGAGTCTCTTGGTTAGTTTTTTCTTGACCCCGATCGAGACCGCCTCGCTGATTCTCGTTTTCAGCTCAACATAGAGGGTTTCAAGCTCAACTCTCCTCAAAATTTCCCGTATGGCCTCAGCCCCCATCCCGGCCTTGAAGCGCGAACCGAATTCGGCTGTCTTTTTCTTGTACTCGTCTTCTGAGAGGAGTTCCTTTTCTTTCAGTGGCGTATCGCCTGAATCAATCACCACATAATTTTCAAAATAAAGGACCCTTTCAAGCTGCCGCATCGTCATGTCAAGGAGCGTACCGATCCTGCTCGGCAACCCCTTCAGAAACCAGATATGCGCAACCGGGCTTGCCAGTTCAATATGTCCCAGCCGTTCACGTCTGACCTTCGACTGTATTACTTCAACCCCGCATTTGTCGCAGACGACCCCGCGGTGCTTCATTCTTTTATATTTACCGCAAATGCATTCCCAGTCTTTTATCGGACCGAAAATCTTTGCACAGAAAAGGCCGTCTCTCTCTGGCTTGAAGGTACGGTAGTTTATTGTCTCAGGCTTTTTTACCTCTCCATAGGACCATTCCCTGATCTTTTCCGGTGAGGCAACTCTTATGCGAACGGCTTCAAAGTCTGTTGGATCTTTCGGCCTCTGAAAAATAGAATAAATGTCTTCTGTCAAGCTATTCCCCCTTGCTCTTTTTCTCCAGCAGCTCAACATCAAGCCCGAGACTCTGGAGTTCTTTTATTAATACATGGAAAGACTCAGGAACACCCGGTTCGAGGGTCGCGTCACCTTTCACAATCGCCTCATACATTCGTGCCCTGCCGCTTACGTCATCGCTTTTCACGGTGAGGAATTCCTGCAGGGTATGCGCAGGCCCCGTACGCTTCGAGTGCCCAGACTTCCATTTCCCCGAGTCGCTGACCCCCAAACTGGGCTTTACCGCCAAGAGGCTGCTGGGTAACAAGAGAATAGGGCCCGATTGACCGGGCATGAATTTTGTCATCAACAAGGTGATGGAGTTTCATCATGTACATCTGCCCGACTGTGACGGGCTTATCAAACGCCTTGCCGTTTCTGCCATCATAAAGGGTGATCTGTCCTGTCGCCGGCAGCTTTGCCTTCTTGAGCAGATCCTTGATCTCCGCCTCCTTGGCCCCTTCGAATACCGGGGTAGATACTTTAATCCCCAGGTTTTTCGCAGCCCATCCGAGATGCGTCTCAAGCACCTGGCCAACGTTCATTCTGGAAGGAACGCCAAGCGGGTTCAGGACAACGTCCACAGGGGTACCATCCGGCAGATAGGGCATATCCTCTTCAGGCAATACCATTGCAACGACCCCCTTGTTTCCATGCCGGCCGGCCATTTTATCGCCAATCTGCACCTTTCTCTTCATGGCGATATATACTTTCACGACCTTGTTCACCCCGGGCGGAAGTTCATCTCCCTTTTTGACCCGATCGATCTTCTCATCATACCGGGCCTCAAGGTGACGCACATAGTGATTCACCTCATGATTCAAGGTTTCTATCTTTTCCCGAACCGCACTATCCGCTATCTTTATGCGGGCAAGCTGTTCATCCTTTATCCTTTCAAGATGCTTTTGAGTAAGCTTTTTCCCTTTGCCGCAGACTACCTCCTTGGACTTTGATCCCTTCACATCCTCAGTAACGGTCTGACCGTAAGCAGCGACCGCAGCTTGATGTTTTTCTCCTCCTTGATTATTCTCACTTCTTCTTCAAGGTCCCGCTGGAGGGCCTGGATATCGTCTTCCTCTATGCTCTTGGCCCTGTCATCTTTTTCGGTTCCCTTCCGTGAGAAGATCCTCACATCCACAACGGTCCCCTCGATACCGGGAGGCACATAGAGACAGCTTTCCCTTACCTCTTCGGCCTTTTCACCAAATATAGCCCGCAGGAGTTTTTCTTCGGGCGTCAGCTGTGTTTCGCCTTTCGGGGTGACCTTCCCGACGAGAATATCTCCCGGTATCACTTCGGCCCCTGTCCTGATAATGCCGCTTTCATCAAGGTCCTTTAATGCTTCTTCCCCGATATTCGGGATGTCCCGTGTGATTTCTTCAGGACCAAGCTTGGTCTCTCTCGCTTCTATCGCTGAATTCTTCAATATGCATCGAAGTAAATACATCCTCCTTGACGAGCCGCTCACTGACCAGAATCGCATCTTCAAAGTTATATCCACCCCATGGCATAAAGGCAACCAGCACGTTTTTGCCCGAGTGCAAGTTCACCCATGTCCGTGCAGGACCGTCAGCAAGGACTGTCGCTTGCCTTTACTTTGTTCCCCGAGATCCACGACCGTTTTCTGGTTTATGCATGTGGCCTGGTTTGATCTGTGAAATTTAATAAGATTGTAGATGTCAACCCCTCCGTCTGTGATCAGAGTACGGATCACAATCCGTGATGCATCGACACTTTCTACAGTGCCCTCTCTCTTTGCCAGTCACCACCACACCTGAGTCCCTTGCAGCCACAACTTCCATACCGGTCCCGACTCTCGGGGGCTCGGGCTGCAGAAGCGGAACAGCCTGTCTCTGCATGTTCGATCCCATCAGGGCCCTGTTCGCATCATCATTTTCAAGAAACGGGATGAGAGACGCAGACACACTCACAATCTGCTTCGGTGACACGTCCATATACTGCACATCCTTCGGGGATGACCAGCTTGAAGTCTCCGCCTACCCTCGCTGAAACCGTTTCGCTTGTAAGGTTGCCCTTGTCATCCATGGGCGAAGTCGCCTGCGCAATGACATAGTTTTCACCGTCAATCGCAGAGAGGTAGTCAATCTTTTCTGTGACCTTTCCGTTTGTGACTTTCCTGTAAGGTGACTCGATAAAGCCGAAATCATTCACCCTCGCATACGAAGCCAGCGAGGTTATCAGGCCGATATTCGGCCCTTCAGGTGTCTCTACGGACATATACGTCCATAGTGTGTCGGGTGTACGTCCCTGACCTCAAAACCCGCCCTCTCTCTTGTCAGACCACCCGGACCCAGGGCGCTCAATCTCCTTTTGTGCGTAATCTCGGACATGCGGATTTGTCTGGTCCATAAACTGGCTCAACTGACTTGAACCAAAAAATTCCTTTATGACCGCGATGACGGGTTTCGCATTTATGATGTCATGCGGCATCGCGGTCTCAAGCTCGGTCAAGGGTCATCTTTTCCTTTATCGCCCTCTCCATTCTTACGAGACCGATCCTGAACTGGTTCTCGAGCAGCTCTCCAACCGCGTCTTACCCTCCTGTTGCCGAGATGGTCTATGTCGTCTACTTCACCCTTTCCGGCTCTGCAGGTCAAAGAGGTATCTGAGGATTTCTACGATGTCCTTATCCGTGAGCACCCTCGTTGTCCAGCGGCACGTCAAGGCCGAGCCGTTTGTTCAGTTTGAGTCGTCCCACCGACGAGAGATCATATCTCTTGGGATCAAAAAACAACCCGTTGAAGAGATCTTTCGCAGCGGCAATGGTAGGGCGGTTCGCCCGGCCTCAGTTTTTTATAAATCTCGATCAGGGCCTCCTCCTGGGTGCTGACCTTGTCCGTAAGCAGGGTATCCCTGAGTGAAGGCAGATAATGCACATGATCGATGAAGAGCAGGCTGAGGGAATTGATCTTCAGGGAGAGGATTTTGTTGAACGAATCCTCTGTAATGATTTCGTTTCCCTCGAGGATGATTTCTCCTGTTGCAGGATCGATAATATCCTTTAGGGTAATCCTCCCAAAAATCTCCTCTTTCGAAATCGGAATCGTTTTCAGCCCGGAAGCAACCATCTTTCTGACTGCCGCACGGGTGATCTTGCCGCCCTCCTTGACGAACAGCTCCTTTTTGTTCGGGGACATGATATTGAGGCCGGATTTCGTCCCGATGAGAATCTCACTCACCTGCCTGGTAAATTTATTTCCCTGTATGGCAATTTCCTCTATCGGATAAAATATCTTCAGCAGGTCTTCATTTGAGTACCCGAGCGCCTTCAGCACGATGGTCGCAGGCAGTTTTCTCCTCCTGTCGATACGCACAAAAAGGATATCCTTGGTATCGAATTCGAAATCCAGCCAGGATCCCCGGGAGGGGATTACGCGTGCCGAGTACAGCAGCCTTCCGCTTGCATGAGTCTTTCCTTTGTCATGGCTGAAAAACACACCGGGCGAACGGTGGAGCTGGCTCACGACCACGCGTTCAGTACCGTTGATTACAAAGGTACCGGTATCTGTCATGAGAGGCATCTCCCCGATATATACGTCCTCTTCGCGGGACTCCTTCAGTCTCTTGTTTTCCTTTGTCTCAAATTCCCACAGGTTCAGCTTTACCTTGATCTTAAGAGGGGCGGCATAGGTGCTCCCCTTCTGAAGGCAGTCACGGATCGAAAATTTAGGCTCCCCTATGGTATATCCGTCGAACTCTATTGATGCGGTCTCATTGTAATCGACAATCGGGAATACACTCAGAAAAGAGGATTGCAGCCCAGTATCTCCACGTGTATCCCACGACGCATCCCTCTGCAAAAACTTCTCATATGATTTTTTCTGGATCTCTATGAGGTTCGGGATTTCCAGAAAGTGGGGAACTTTCCCAAAGTTTAGTCTTGTGCTCAAAACCCTTGTCATATGTCTCCTTTTCCCTCGCAAGGAAACGATTTCTCACGGGGACTACTTTATTTCTACTGCCGCTCCCTGCTCTTCAAGTTTCGCCTTGATTGAGTCGGCTTCTTCTTTTGACACGCCTGTCTTCACAGGCTTCGGAGCTCCATCGACAAGGTCTTTTGCTTCCTTCAGTCCAAGGGCAGTAAGTTCTCTTACCACCTTGATCACCTGAATCTTCTTTTCACCTGCCCCGGTGAGAATCACGTCAAAGCTTGTCTTCTCTTCTGCTTCAGGTGCGGCTGCACCTGCCCCTGCTCCGGGGGCTGCCGCGACGGCAACCGGAGCTGCAGCAGTGACTCCGTACCTATCCTCGAAATCCTTTATGAATTTTGACATCTCGATAATCGTCATGTTGTCAATAAATTCAAATACCTCTTCTTTTGTCACAGCCATCTCTTTAAATCCTCCTTTGCAAAATTAAGTTAAAAACAGAAAGGCTAAATGGCATAGAGTTAGTTGTTTTCTCCTTCAGCCTTGGTTTTTTGCTGTTTCAATGCTTCCACCACATACGCAAATTTAATTAATGTCGCATGCAATGCATTGCCCAGCTTGTTGAGGGGCGACTGCATGCCGCCTGCCAGCATCGAGAGCAGGACATTCCGTGGTGGTGTTTCCGCAACTGACTTCAGTTCATCCGCCGTGCAGACTGATCCTTCAATAACACCGATACCTACCTTGAGTTTTGCATTCTTTTTTGAGTATTCCAGGATTTTCTTGACAGGCGTGACGGGATCGTCATAGCTGATCGCAATCCCCACCGGCCCCTTGAAAGAATCTTTTGCAGAAGAGACAGACGTACCTTCACTGGCAATCCTGGCGAGGGTGTTTTTCACTACCCTGTACTCAAAACTGCCTTCTCTCAGGAGGCTCCTCAATTCGGAAATTTCAGCAACAGTCAAGCCCCTGTAATCGGTGAACACTACAGCCTTCGCTCTATCAAAGCCGTCTTTGAGGTCCTTGACAAGCTGTTCTTTTTCTACCCTTTTCAGTTTATACCCCCTTTCCCAGTGAAGCCAGATCTACTATGATCCCGGGCCCCATAGTCGAGGAGACCGATAACCGCTTCAGGTATCTCCCCTTGCTTGTGGCAGGCTTTGCCTTCACTATGGACCCAATAACTGTCTTTGCATTATCAATAAGTTTCTGGGCCTCGAACGATACCCGTCCGACTGGGATATGCACAATCCCGGCCTTTTCTGTTTTGTATTCGACCTTTCCCGCCTTTATTTCCTTCACTGCACGGTCCACATCAAAGGTCACGGTACCGAGCTTGGGATTCGGCATCAGTCCCCGGGGGCCCAGTATCTTTCCGAGTTTTCCGACCGTACCCATGACGTCAGGGGTCGCGACGGCCTTGTCGAAGTCAAGCCAGCCTTTGGTGATCTTTTCAACAAGATCATCCAACCCGACAAAGTCAGCGCCGGCATCCGACGCCTCTTTTTCCTTTTCTCCCTTTGCAAATACCAGGACGGTCACCTGCTTTCCCATGCCGTGCGGGAGCACAACGGTTCCCCTTACCATTTGATCGGATTTTCTGGGGTCAACGCCAAGATTTACAGCCAGATCAACCGTCTCGTCAAACTTTGCATAGGCTGCCTCTTTGACCAGTTTTACTGCATCCTCAAGCGAGTATGTTTTGTCCTGCTCAACTTTTTCCTGTGCTGCGTGTAACTTCTTGCCCATGTTAAACCTCTTTAATCTGTTATTTCGATACCCATGCTTCTCGCGGTGCCCTTGATGATATCCGCCGCCTTATCAATGGAAAACGCATTCAGGTCCGGGAGCTTTTTCTCCGCAATCTCCCTGATCTGGGCTGATGTCACCTTCCCGACCTTGTCCTTGTTCGGTGCACTTGAACCCTTGATAATTCCTGCCGCCTTCTTCAGGAGGTCAGACGCCGGAGGTGTTTTTGTAATGAACGAAAATGAACGGTCTGCATACACGGTCAGCACTACCGGGATAATGGTATCCCCGAGTGCCTGGGTCTGCGAATTGAACGCTTTACAGAACTCCATAATATTTATGCCGTGCGGACCGAGCGCAGGACCGACCGGGGGTGCGGGATTCGCTTTCCCGGCTGAAATCTGGAGTTTCACCTGGGCGATTACTTCCTTTTTTGCCATATATCCTCCCTTCTTAAACTCTGAATACTGCTTTCCGAATCCTCAGGGTCTCACCCTACATAAGATTTGGAATTCAGCATTCAGAGTTTATCTTTCCGTCATGCTTTTTCGACCTGGAAAAAATTCAATTCTACGGGGGTCTGCCTGCCAAAAATGCTCACCATCACGCAGAGCCTCCCGTGGTCTATATCGACTTCCTCGACTCCTCCGATAAAATTGGTGAAAGGTCCGTCGATAATTCTGACGCTTTCCCCTTTCTGGAACTGCGTCTTCACCTGGGGGACAGGGCCTTTCTCTACCTGCTGAAGTACTACTGCAACCTCTTCCTCGGAAAGGGGAACAGGCTGTGCCCCACCGACAAATCCTGTCACCCGGGGGGTGTTCCTGATAAGATGCCATGTCTCATCGTCGAGTTCCATTTCTATAAGGATATAGCCGGGATAAAATTTCTTGTCGCTCTCCCTTTTTTTCCCCCCTTCAGCTCAATGACACGCTCTGTCGGGATAAGGATGCGCGAAACTTTTTCGGTCATGTTCAGCTTCTCTGTCTTTTCCTCGATACTGAGTTTGACTTTTTCCTCAAACCCTGAATACGTATGCACTACATACCAGTTCTTTTCCATAATTATCTCAGTGCAATCCCCACTAGTTTTGAAAGGCCCAGATCAACGATCCCGAGAAATAACGAGATCACAATGACCGTAATGATGACAACCCACGTAGATCCAACAAGCTCAACCTTTGAAGGAAACACGACCTTTTTTACTTCAAGCTTGACTTCTCTGAGAAATTCCTTAATTTTCTGTATCATAGCTTTGTCCGATCAACCTTTTGTTGCGCGTGCCAGCATTCATCTCAGTGGCAGGCCAGGAGGGATTTGAACCCCCAACCCTCGGATTTGGAGTCCGATGCTCTGCCGTTAGAGCTACTGGCCTATGCCTTTGTCTCTTTATGCGCCGTATGCCTCCTACAGTGCCTGCAATATTTCTTAAGCTGGAGCTTGTCAGGAGTATTCTTTTTGTTCTTTATGCTTGAATAATTCCTATTCTTGCATTCTGTACACTGAAACAGGATAATCGTTCTCATATCGTTTTACTCCAGGACCTCGGTCACGACACCTGCACCCACAGTCCTGCCGCCTTCCCTGATCGCAAACCGCAGCTCCTTTTCCATCGCGATCGGCGCGATCAGCTCCCCAGTGAGATCTCACATTGTCCCCGGGCATCACCATCTCCACCCCCTCGGGAAGCTGTGCCACTCCCGTCACGTCCGTCGTCCTGAAATAAAACTGCGGCCGGTACCCCTTGAAAAACGGCGTGTGCCGCCCGCCCTCTTCTTTCGTCAGTACATATACCTCTGCCTTGAACTTCGTGTGCGGCGTGATGCTCCCCGGCTTCGCCAGGACCTGCCCACGCTCCACCTCGTCCTTCCCTACTCCCCTCAACAACACCCCTACGTTATCCCCGGCTCGACCCTCGTCCAGCAGCTTCCGGAACATCTCTACCCCCGTCGCCACCGTCTTGCGCGTCTCCCCAAGGCCTACAATCTCTACCTCTTCCCCAACCTTGACAATCCCTCTTTCTACTCTCCCCGTTACCACCGTCCCACGGCCCGATATCGAAAATACATCCTCTATCGGCATCAAGAAACGGCTTGTCGATCGGTCGGTCAGGTGTCGGCACGTAGCTGTCTATCGCCGCCATCAACTCATGCACACACTTGTACTCCTCCGCCTCAGAGTCCGTGCTCTGGCTCTCCATCGCCTTCAGCGCACTCCCCCGTATCACCGGAATCTTGTCCCCGGGAAACTGGTATTTCGTCAACAGCTCCCGTACCTCAAGCTCCACCAGGTCCAGCAGCTCAGGGTCATCCACCATGTCTACCTTATTCATAAACACCACGATGTACGGCACCCCTACCTGCCTCGCCAGCAGTATGTGCTCCCTCGTCTGCGGCATCGGTCCGTCGGCCGCTGATACCACCAGCACCGCCCCGTCCATCTGTGCCGCTCCCGTTATCATATTCTTTATGTAATCCGCATGCCCGGGACAGTCTACATGCGCATAATGCCGGTTGTCCGTCTCATATTCAACATGCGCCGTCGCGATCGTGATTCCCCTCGCCTTTTCCTCAGGCGCGTTGTCTATGCTGTCAAATGAACGGAAATCCGCCCCCCCCTTCATCGCCAGTACCTTCGTCACCGCCGATGTCAAGGTCGTCTTCCCATGGTCGACATGCCCGATCGTCCCTATGTTTGCATGAGGCTTTGATCTCTCAAATTTAGCCTTTGCCATTTCTCCTCCTCACTTTCAGTTGTCTGTTAATATTTCCGTGTATATGTTTCATTAATAAAAAATACGGGTCAGCTCTCGCTTCTGTGAAACAGAGCCCATGACCGGGATTGAACCGGTGACCTCATCCTTACCAAGGATGTGCTCTACCGACTGAGCTACATGGGCACACGATTCAGCAGGCAGCATGCACCAGAGACTCTTGATATTGCGTCCTGTCTGCGTATCGCCTGCTCCTTCACTATCGATGGAGCGGGAGACGGGATTCGAACCCGCGACCCTCAGCTTGGAAGGCTGACGCTCTACCACTGAGCTACTCCCGCACCGCAAAAAATATTGAAAGACTGTACGTCTCGTTCCATCAAAGCCTTCATCGGCGAACTCTTCTGGTGGAGAGGGGAGGATTCGAACCTCCGAAGGCTTCGCCGGCAGATTTACAGTCTGCTCCCTTTGGCCACTCGGGAACCTCTCCCTGGAGCCACCGAAGGGAATCGAACCCCCGACCCGCTGATTACAAATCAGCTGCTCTGCCTGCTGAGCTACGGTGGCTTCTCCTGTCCACGCATTGCATGAGACAGAAAAAGGCAACACTAATCCCTTTTTTCTGAAATATAAATTTAACAATTTTCAATAGATAGACGTCAATTGCAGAAAACGAGAAATAATATATGTTTTGTTTGATATTCTCATTATTATTAGCTTTTTTGCGATCTTTGGCGCAATATCTCAAAAGCAAAGATTCCTGTGGCCACTGACACATTCAGCGAGTGAATCGCGCCCTGCATGGGGATCTTTACACGCAGGTCGCATAAGCCTGCTACCGTCCTCCGCACCCCTTTCCCTTCAGACCCCATGACCATGGCAAGAGGGACAGCAAGGTCTGTCTCCCACACATTGCGTTCAGCGTCTTCGTCTGCCCCGAGGATGAAGATGCCTGCCTCTTTCATTTCCCTTAATGCATGTTTGATGTTCGGGACCATGCATACGGGGACATACTCAACCGCCCCTGCCGACGCTTTCGATACATCCGCCTCAAGTGTGACGGAACGACGGGACTGGATCACGATGCCGTGTACACCGGCAGCATCCGCAACCCTCAGAATTGCGCCAAAATTTCTCGGGTCTTCTATACAGTCGAGGACAAGGAAAAAAGGGTTCTCCTGCTTCTGCACGGGGATATTGAGCAACTCCTGAATCGGGGTGTAGCCCTTTGGAGCGACTTCTGCCGCAACCCCCTGGTGACCCTTCATAAAATGGAGATTAAAAAAATCCCTCCCAGCGATGTGAAAAGGGATGCCCCGGGCCTCTGCCTCTTTTTTCATTTCCCGGAGGACCCGGTGACGTAACTCTGACACGAACACGGCCTTGATCTGTCTGTTCCCTCTGAATGCCTCCCGCACAGGGTTTAAGCCATAAATCCACCGGCTATCCGGCCTTGATCTTCCAGTCCGTTCTGTCTTTCTTGTCTTCAAGAATGACCCCTTTTGCTTCAAGTTCCTTCCTTATCGTGTCAGCCATCTCCCAGTTTTTGGCTATGCGCGCCTCATGTCGCGCGGTGAGCCTTGCCCGGATATCCTCTTCCGAAAGGCCGACATTTTTCACGTGCATGAGAGACACATACCATTGGCGGGATGATCTCTGGAATATATTCAGAATGCCCCCGGCCTCAGACAGCATCTGCTGCGCTTCGAGGAGCAGTTCCTTTTCCTCGCCCGAAGAGGGGTTTCCGTCCAGGAACCTGTTCACCTCCCTGATAAGCTCGAACATATGTCCCAGTGCAAGAGCAGTATTGAAATCATCGTCCATCGCCTCCCCGAACCTCTTCCGGAACGAGGAAACACAGTCGGCAAGACTTCCTCCGTCATGGGGCGATCCCTTCGTGCCTGCTACCCTTTCGATGAAGTTCTGTATTCTCAAGATAGTGGTATAGTAGCGGTCAATGCTCACCTCTGCCTCACGCAGCTGCTCATCCGAAAATTCGATAGGGCTTCTGTAGTGTGTCGAGAGCAGGAAAAACCTGACGACCTCCGGGTCGAATTTCTGAAGGACTTCCTTGATCGTAAAAAAATTTCCAAGTGATTTGGACATCTTCTCCTTATCAATAGTAATAAAGCCGTTGTGCACCCAGTAACGCGCAAAGGGTTTTCCGGTATATGCCTCGGACTGCGCGATCTCGTTTTCGTGATGAGGGAAAAGCAGGTCCGCACCCCCGCCGTGAATATCAAAGCTCTCACCGAGGTGCTTGATGGACATTGCGCTGCACTCAATATGCCATCCGGGTCTTCCCCGTCCCCAGGGACTCTCCCAGAAAGGCTCCCCCTCCTTCGAATTCTTCCAGAGGGCAAAATCCAGGGGGTTCTTTTTCTTTTCATCAATCCCTACCCGCGCACCCGCCATCATTTCGTCGAGATTGCGCCCGGAAAGCCTGCCGTACTCAGGGAACTTGTCTACTGAAAAGTAGACGCTCCCGTCAGCCTGATATGCAAACCCCTTCTCAACGAGATTCTTCACAATCTCTATCATTTCAGAAATATATTCGGTTGCCTTCGGTTCTCTGTCCGCCCGCCCGACCCCGAGCGCGTCCATGTCCTTATGAAATTCTTCCGTATATTTCGCGGCGACTTCATCCCAAGCCACGCCCTCCTGCCTTGCCCGGTTGATAATCTTGTCGTCCACGTCAGTGAAGTTCCTCACAAAGTTCATTTCATAGCCCTTGTATTTCAGGTAATTGCGTATCACATCGAAGACAATGGCGCTTCTCGCATGGCCTATATGGCAGTGATCATAGACGGTCACCCCGCACGCGTACATGTCTACCCTGGGGGGATGCAGCGGAACAAACTCCTCTTTCCTGCCGCTGAGTGTATTGAAAATCTTCATATGACTACCTGACCCCTTGTTTTGCGTACAGGAATTATACAATAATTTATGTTTCCTTTTTTCTCATATGAATCCTCTGCCTGTATAAAGCGCAGGGGATACTTCCCTGGCATACGGCATGACATGTGCTATGATATGAATCTATGAAAAACGCAGACCCGAAATCCCCGGACACAAAGACCATGCTCGCAGATTACATGGAGAACGGGCTGCTCGACAATATTATTGATATGTTCAAGCATGACAGAGCTCTGTATGCATATGCCGGGGATATGCTCACAGACGAAAGGCTTCGGGTAAGAATCGGCGTGACCGCTCTGCTCGAGACACTCAAAATCGAAGACCCGGAGAATGTCGGCAGGGCGGTCCCGTTTCTCCTGCCGATACTGAGGAGTGAAAACCCTTTGTTCAGAGGTGATGCGGCAAATATTCTCGGGATACTCGGGGCAACCGAAGCGCTCCCCATACTCGAAGAAATAGCACACGACGAAAACGAGGCAGTGAGAACCATCGCGAGAGAGGCAGTCGAGGATATCACCTCCCAGAACCCTTCCTTATAGCGTTCCATCCCATAGTTCTTTATCACATAAATGCGCAGGCAGAGTATTTTAAGCGGTTTTAAATTCTTTCTCTGAAAGAATTTTTCTCAGGCATTACACTTGTGCTGCTTCAGCAGCATGGCCCCGCGCGGGAGACCGAGTTCCTTTGCGACGACATCGCATTTGGCCTGAAAAAGAAAGAACACAGGGGCATCCTGCCCCATGAGTGTCTCGAAATTGGCCTGTCCCTTACTGATGATAAGGTCCGCCTTACGGAATCTGGACTGGAGCTCCGGGGACGTCCACTCAAGGACTGTGCCGACCGCGTCAGACCCGTTGTCAATTACCGTGCAAATCTCCGTGAGTCCGGTGTCCCCGGCATCTTCGCGCGTCGCGTCATTGATGACCGGAGACCCTTTCACCACAGCGGTCACCTCCCTGCCACGACTCACAAGGACTTCGATCAGAAGCCTGTCAAAGACTATCTCGCCGGCATTATCTGCAAGAAAAAGGATATTTTCTGCTGCGGATACCGCCTCCCTGAACATATCATAATGATCAACCGCAATCGGTCCGTTCAGGGAACGGGCGATTGTGCCTTCGATATCTATTGAGGTGAATATCCCGAAATCGATCACGTTTCCGGCGATCGAAAGTCTCGACGCCGTCCGCAACGGATCCTCTCCCTTTTCGACAAGATCGCTGAGAGGGGGAAGCAACTCAAGCGCAAGCCTGTTATAACGTTTCTTTATCGTTTTGAACGGGTCTTCGCCAAGCATCTCCCTTATTGTCCTGTGGATGAATGTGGTCGTAATCGCAGGGGGTTTTCGTGTATCCGCGCGACGGATATCTGCGAGCGTATCTTTCAGTATGCGCTCCTGCAGGTCTGGATCTTTGGTTCCCAGCCTGAGGGCAATCAATGCCTGGCGGAGGAAACAGGGAAAACAGTCAAGGTGCACTCTCATCCGCGATGAAGTGCCTGCGCCTTTTTCTCCACCTCTTCTGCCATCTTTTTCTTGAACTTCCTGAGCTTCCCGGCGACCTTGGAATACCCGACGCCGCGCGTCAAGGTCACCAACGGCCGGCTCGACCTGAGCGACGCGTTCCAGCGTGCCATCGGCCCCTACGACGAGATGATGGCCAAGTACCTCTACACGGTGTTCCCGGCAGGGCAGGAGCAGGCAGGACTCGAGGGCGTCATCCGCGAGATGCGGGCGAAGGGCCTGCACTACCTGCCGGAGACCGATCCGCGGTGGTCGTGGTACGACGACCGCGCCGCCCGCAGGAGTACCTGAGAGAGACGATGGCGGCGCGCGCCATCATGATCCGGCAGTACGGACCGAACATCTTGCGACCGGGCGAGCCGGTCGGCGCGCTGCGCGACGCCCGCCTGTGGATGACGTACCTGCATCACCGCTGGGCGATCGAGTCGGGCCAGCGCTACGTGGGCGGCATGTTCCACACCTACAACATCAAGGGCGACGCCGGCCCGCCAACCGAGATCGTGCCTGCGGCCACTCAGCGCGAGGTGCTGGCGCTGTTGCTCTCGGCGATTGCGCCGCCGGCACTGGAGCTGCCGGAAGCCCTCCTGGCGCAGCTCACGCCGCATCCTGGCAGCAACCTCGAAGACATGTCGAGCGATTATGCCTTCGACCATCTGCGCGCGGCCCGCATCCTGTCAGCAATGGTGCTCGGCGACCTGCTGCAGCCAGACCGGGCGGCGCGGCTGGTAGCCTTCGCTGACCGCCAGGCCAACGCGCTCACGCTACCCGAGGTCATCGCCGACGTGTTCAAGGCGACGTGGGGCCCGCATGCGGCCGAGTCGCCGCGGCAGCAGTCGCTGCGGCGGGTGAGCGAGCGCGCGGCTCTCGATGCGCTGATGATGCTTGGCGCGCACCCTGACGCGACGCCTGAAGTCCGCGCCGTGGTGCTGCAGGAGCTCCGGCGGCTGGGCCAGGAGCTCGCCACGCGGCACGACCCCGATCCCCTGCCGGAAGCGCACCTGCGCCAGGCCGAAGCCGACATCGCCCGCTACCTGCAGGATCCGGCGGCGAATGCTCCGAAGTTCATCGCGCCGGGATGGGGCGCCCGCCCGCGTTCGCGGTTTCCCCTGAGTTCCAGGGCCGCCGCTGGGCGGCGGTGGCAACTAGCCGACGTCACTCCTCGTCGATGTTCAGCCGCTGCCGTTTCAGATACAGGCCCTTGCGCGACAGACCGAGCGCTCGAGCGGCGCCTTCGACGTTGCCGTGCACGCGCAGCGCGTCCTGGATGAGCGCACGTTCGACATGCTCGACGGCGGCGTTCAGCGGCTGATCGCGACGGACGAGCAGCTCGGTGGGCGCCGGCGGCCGCTGTCCGACCGGCACCGTGCGTCTCGAGGCGGCCAGGCGCGCCGACAGGTGCTCCGGCATCAGCACGGCGCCGGACTCAGCCAGCGCCACCGCGCGCCGCACCTCATTGGCAAGTTCTCGCACATTGCCCGGCCAGTCGTAGAGCAGCAGGTACTCGGCGGCGGTGTCGCCGATCCGGATGCCCGATTTTCCGCCTTCCTTCTGGCTGCGCTCGAGGAAATGATCGAGCAGCAGCGGGATTTCCTCCCGTCGCTCGCGCAGCGGAGGAATCGTCAGCTTCACGACATTGAGGCGGTAGAAGAGGTCGTCGCGGAATCGTCCCTCGGCCACCAGCTTGTCGAGGTTGCGGCGTTGGTGGCCGCGACGATTCGCACGTCGACGGTGACCGGCGCCGGCTCGCCCAGCGGGTGCACGTCGCTCGACTCGAGAAAGCGGAGCAGCTCGGGCTGCACATCCATCCCAATCTCGCCGATCTCGTCGAGGAACAGGGTGCCGCCGGCGGCGCCGCGGATGACGCCTGGAAAGGCGTCGTGCGCGCCGGTGAAGGCACCGCGTCGGTAGCCGAACAGCTGACTCCGTCGAGCATCTCGCGCGGCACCGCGGTGCAGTTGAAGGGCAGGAAGACCTTCTTCGCCCGCGGCGAGCAATTGTGAACGGCCCGGGCCAGCAGTTCCTTGCCGGTACCGGTCTCTCCGGTGATGGCACCGTGATGTTGCTCGCTGCCACGCGTCGCGTGACGCGCAGCAGTTCAAGCATGGACTCGCACACGCACACGAAGCCAAGTTGCTGTTCCGGCAGGGGCTCCGGCCAGATGGCGGATTTTTCGCTCTCCGCGACGGCCGCCCGATGCAGGGTCAGTCCGTTGCCGACGAGTCGCTGCAAGGCCAGCAGCGTCGTCCTCGCCGACTGCTGGTTGCGCGGTCGCACGACGACGGGAGACCTCGCGGTCGCCTTCAGCGCCGAGCTCGATTGTGACGCAGTCGTCCGACGGGTGGAGCAGGGTGGCGTCGGCCTGGTCACTGCCCACCCAACCTGCGACCTCTGCCGAGTCGCCCTTGCGGCAGAGCATCACGGCCCTGGCGGCGGCCCCCGTCGAGGCGGCCATCGACAGCAGCTCGTAACCCGCCAGCGTCGGCCGTGAAGCGAGATCCACCATCGCCGCTGCCGCGCGGGCAGTGGCCGCCATCGCCTCGGGCATCGTCGCCGGCGTGGCGTCGGACGGAACGTCCACCCGGCCGAACGACGCATCCGGCCTCATGTAGAACGTAGTGATGTGGGGAACATCCCCGTCCGGCCCCGCTGTGGCCGCCAGGGAAGCGCGAAGCGCGGCCGCGTTGTAAAGAGCCTCGCCGCGCCCGATGATGTGACCGATGTGTCCGAAGACGCGCGCTGAACGCGCGTAGTGCTCAAATGCTGCCGGCCGCGAATCGGTCGAGAGTCGACCGCTGACGCGCTGAGTGGCCGCGATGAATTCAGGCAGTTCTCCGCAATGCCCGGTCGCAATCTTCGAAACGAGCGCTGCCGCCCGTTCAAGGTCGCCCGCTGCGGCGAGCGCCTCCGCTGTTGCCACCCCGACTCTAGAAAGGTAGTCGCGGTCTGCCTCCGTTGGCTCTGAAAGGCAATGCTGGCCGATTGAAACTGCCTTCGCAGCTCTTCCGAACGCAAGATGGTAGTACAGAGCCGGTCCAGCTTGTACCACTGCGCGTTCGTCAGCGACTGCGAAGAGGCGATGGGGCCAAACCGCTCGTCAATCGATGACGCAAGAGCCTCATCCCGGACAGCAGTCGCTAGGACGAGTTGGTTGCCACGAATGACCAACTCTCGTCCGAGC